>NZ_QEOL01000010.1 GCF_003096715.1 Paraburkholderia silvatlantica | reverse complement strand
CGAGACCAGGACGTTGATAGGTCAGGTGTGCACGTGCAGTAATGCACTGAGCTAACTGATACTAATTGCCCGTAAGGCTTGATCCTATAACAGGTATGTTTCGGCATACGGTTGAGGGATCCGTGTTGTGCCAGAAACAACGCAACCCCAATTCAGCAACAAACCTCTTTACGCTTCTTCCCGATTGGCTGCGGCGCTGACCAGCGACGCGGCAACCCGTCATGCCTGATGACCATAGCGAGTCGGTCCCACCCCTTCCCATCCCGAACAGGACCGTGAAACGACTCCACGCCGATGATAGTGCGGATTGCCCGTGTGAAAGTAGGTAATCGTCAGGCTCCCTATGCTGTACCGTCCAGAACCCCGGTCTCTCCTGAAGAGAACCGGGGTTCTGGCGTTTGGGCTTCCGATGCCGGAAACACAAAAAGCCGTCCAGTGGACGGCTTTTTGCATTAATCCGCTTCCGCAAGCACAGGCCTATTGCGTCGCTTTCTGAGCAACAGCTGCGACCGCAGCGTCCTTCGCCGAGGCAACCTCTTCTGCGACGTCCACAAGCTGCTCTTGAGTCAGTTCTTCAAGCAGCGCCAGGTCGCGCTCGATGACTTGCGGGACATGCGCGCGCAAGAATTCCACCCACGTCCTGGTTTTCGCGTCGACGAACTTGCGCGACGGATAGAGCGCGTACACGTTCGTCTTTTGCAGCTTGTGCTGCGGCAGCACGCGCACGAGCGTACCGTTACGCAGTCCTTCGATTGCCGAGTAGACCGGCAGCATCCCGATCCCCATCCCCTCGCGTATCGCCACCGCGAGCGATTCTGCGATATTCACCTGCACTGGTCCGTCCACTTGCATCTCGACGCTGCCCTCGGGCCCTTCGAGCGTCCACTCATGCGCCGGGAACGCAGGCGACTTGAGAATCAGGCAGTCGTGATGCGAGAGATCGGCGGGTGTGCGCGGCGCACCGTGCGTACGCACATACCCAGGCGACGCGCACAGAATGCTATACGTCGACCCTAGCTGGTGCGAAACGAGATCGGAATTCGGCAGCGATGACGCTGTAACCACCGAGACGTCACTGCTACCCTCGAAAAGATCCGGCATCCGTTGCGAGAGCGTCAGTTCCACGGTGACTTCGGGATGAAGCGCGCGATAGCGCGAAATTGCCGGCAGCACGTACTGCTGGCCAATACTCGCGAAGCTGTGCATGCGCAACGCCCCGGCCGGGCGTTCGTGCGCGCAGCTCGCTTCCTCTTCCGCGCTGTCGACGTCCGCGAGAATCTGCGAGCAGCGCTTGAGATAACGCTCGCCGGCGGGTGTGAGCGCAAGCCGGCGTGTCGAGCGGTTGAGCAGGCGGGTGCGCAAATGCGCTTCGAGCTCCGACACCGCGCGCGACATTGCGCCGGTGGTCGAATCCAGCGACTGAGCTGCGGCCGTGAAGCTGCCCGCTTCCACGACGCGCACGAACACGCGCATATTTTGTAACGTATCCATCAGACCTTCTTGTTCGGTGCAGAAACGATATTGTCCGCCTCTCGGGGCGCGCCATTGTTGAGTGATCTGGAACGGAGGTTCCCCGCGCGTCCCATTAATGCGGCGCAATGACGCTCCTACAATCGGCCCCTGTCTTCGAAACAGCCCGAGCGTTTGTCATGAGCCGCCAGCCTGCGATACATCGAGCGTTCGACTCGCGTCGGCGCGCGGGAATCATATGGCGCGCGGCCAGACGGGCGTTGCGCGACTGGCAGGCCAGCGACGGCGCGATCTGGATTCATCTGCTGAAAACGGTCGCGGCCGGCCTGCTCGCCATGGGCATCTCCATGCTGCTGGACCTGCCGCAGCCTCGCATCGCGATGACGACGGTGTTCGTCCTGATGCAACCGCTCTCGGGCATGGTGTTCGCCAAGAGTTTTTATCGCATAGTCGGCACTGCGGTCGGAATGGTCGCGGCGGTCGTGCTGGGCGCCGTGTTCGTCCAGCAGCCCGAGCTCTACATACTCGGGATGACGGGGTGGGTTGCCGCATGTACGGCCGCCGCCATGAGGAATCGCCATTTTCGCTGGTACGGTTTCGTGCTCGCCGGCTATACGGCAGCGCTGATCGGCATTCCGCTCGTGATGCAGCCCAACGGTCTTTTCCTCGCCGCACTTGGCCGCGGCGCCGAAGTGGCCGTTGGCATTCTCTGCTCGGGCATGGTCAGCGCGGTGATCGTGCTCCGACAGTCAGGCTCGTTGCTCGATCGCACTCTGCGCTCACGTTATCTGAATTTTACTGCGTTCGCTGCGGCGGTGTTGGCTGGGCGGCTCGAAAGGGGCGCATTCGAAGGGCGATTTGCGAGTCTCGTCGACGATGTCGTCGGCTTTGAGGCCACGCGCGCTTTCTCATTTTTCGAAGACCCGACGATGCGCTCGCGCAGCGGCCTGCTCTCGCGCCTGAATTCCGAGTTCATGGATGCCTGCGCGCGGCTGCACGCGTTGCGTCAGTTGCTCAAAAGGCTGCATTGGTACGATGCGGCGATCGCGCCGCTCGCGCCATACTTCGGCGAGCTTGCCGCGCTACTGGCTCAGCGGCCGCGCCGCAACGAAGGCGATCGCGCCTATGCACGGCGGCTCGCCGATGGGCTCGACGCCTTCCAGCGCACGCTGCCGCGTCATGTGCGCGAGACGCGGCGGCCGCTCGAACACAAGCTGCCCGATGCACTGCCCGACTTCGACACATCGGCCGAACTCATCTATCGCTTCACGACCGAGATCGTGCGCTACAGCCGCACGTGGGTATCGCTCATGGAAGCGCGTCCCGCGCAGGAGCCGCGCGCAGCGCGCTACGTGCCCCGCACGAGCTGGTACGTGGTGGCATTTACCTTCGTGCGCACGGCCGTGGTAGTGGCGGCGCTGGGCTGGTTCTGGGTCGAGACCGACTGGCCGAGCGGCGGCCTCGCGATGATCGCAGCCGCGCTCACGTGCGCACTCACCTCGTCGTCGCCGAACGCATCGCGCATGGCGGTGCAGATGGCGGTCGGCGCGGGCTTCGCCGCCGTGACGGGGTATCTCTTCACCTGCTACGTCTATCCCAATGTCGATGGCTTTCCGTTGCTCTGCTCGACACTCGTTCCGGTTCTCGCGATCGGCGCTTTTCTCGCCACGCGCTCGCGCATAGCGGGCTATGGCGTCGGCTTCTCGGTGTTCTTCTGCCTGCTGGCTGGCCCGGACAACGTGATCGTCTACACGCCGGACCTGCTGGTCAACAACGGCATCGCCGTCGTTGCCGCAATGCTGGTCGCCTCGCTCGCTTTCGCGGTGGTGTTTCCGCCGCACATGAACTGGCTCATCGAGCGCATGTGCGTGTCGTTGCGCGGCCAGGTCGTGCAGGCCTGTCATGAGGAACTGGTTGGCCTCGGGCAGCGCTTCCAGTCCGGCACGCACGACCTGATGCACCAATTGAGGCTCTTGCTGAACGGGCGCCGCCAGGCGCACCGGCGCGCGCTGCGCTGGATGCTCGTGACGCTCGAAGTCGGGCACGCCGTGGTCGATCTGCGCAACGAGGCGCACGCGGCGGACTGGCTCGACCTCCATGACGCGCGCTGGCCCGCGGCTCTCGCGCGCGTACAGGAAGACATCGCACATCTCTTCAAGAGCCCGGACGGCATCGCGCTCGATCGCGCGCTCAGCGCCGTGCGCGCCGCGACATGGATCGCACAGGAGGCACTCGCGACGGTGCATCACGAGCGGGAAAGGCGGCACGACGTGCAACGGCTGCTGAGTCATCTGCACTTCATCCGCAGCGCGCTGCTAGACCGCGATGCGCCGCTCGGGCCGCTGGCACGCCGCACACGCCGCACGCGTGGGCTGCTCAGGTCGTTGAAAACGCAATGAAAAGCGGCCCCGCCCGATCTTGCTGCAGTCTGGAAATATGCCTTCCACCCCACCCGCTTAATCAATTCCATCCTGAGTCATATAGTCACATCACTGCTTCGCAGTACCCATTAGCACTGGAGAGTAAAATGAAGTCCCTGAAGATCGCTGTTGTTGCCTGTTCGCTGTTTGCCGCCGCCGCTGCTTATGCACAGAACGAAGCACCGGCAGCGAGCGTCCCTCAGCAGGTCGCGCAGTCCGCTGCCCCGCAGGTAGCGCAAGCGCCCGCCCACCGCGAAATCGCAAGGCCGGCAAAGAAGGATGAATGCGTCGGCCCGGTCAGCTTCTGCAATATTTATTTCGGTAGCTGAGATCGAGAGCATGCCAGCCATGTGCAGGCGCACGCTGAGATCCTGTGCCGCGACGCCTTCATCCGGGCGCCGCGGCTTTGCGCATTGTGGCTGCGCAAAACACTGCAACAGTGTTTTGTGAAACTCGCAGTGCACGACCGCCGATGCAAGACCTGAAAATAAGCACCAGGCGATCAGAGAATTTGTGGAGACTTTGATGTACGAAGACCGTATTCGTTGTGCCGCCTTGCGCGGGAAAATCACTTCGGCTGCCGAGGCGGCCCAACTCGTGCGCAACGGCATGCGCGTTGGCGCGAGCGGCTTTACGCGCGCGGGCGACACGAAGGCCGTGCCGCTCGAGCTGGCGCGCCGTGCGCGCGAAGAGAAAGAGCCGCTGCGTATTACGCTGATGACGGGCGCCTCGCTCGGCCACGACGTCGATCGCATGCTGACCGAAGCGGGTGTGCTCGAGCGTCGTCTGCCGTTTCAGGTGGACGCGACGCTGCGCAAGGCGATCAACTGCGGCGAAGTGATGTTCGTCGACCAGCATCTTTCGGAAACCGTGGAGATGCTGCGCGCGAACCTGCTCGGCAAACTCGATCTCGCGATCATCGAAGCCGCCGCGATCACGGAAAGCGGCGCGATCGTGCCCACCACTTCGGTCGGTAATTCGGCGAGCTTCGCGATTCTCGCTGAGAAGGTCATCGTCGAGATCAACCTTGCACAGCCGCTCGCGCTCGAAGGCCTGCACGACGTGTGGATTCCTGGTCGCCGCCCGCATCGCGATCCGCTGCCGATCATACGTCCGCAGGACCGTGTGGGTACGACCGCTATCGAAATTCCGCCGGAGAAGATCGCCGCCATCGTCATCACGAACGAGGCGGACAGCCCCTCGACCGTGCTGCCCGCCGACGAAGAAACCGCGCGCATTGCCGGCCACCTCATCGAATTCCTGCAGCATGAAGTGAAGCACGGCCGCATGAGCGCGCAACTGCCGCCGCTGCAGGCCGGCATCGGCACGATCGCGAACGCGGTGCTTTCGGGCTTCGTGGATTCACCGTTCGAAGCGCTGACGATGTACTCTGAAGTATTGCAGGACTCGACTTTCGACCTGATCGATTCCGGCAAGATGGTGTTCGCCTCGGGCGCCTCGATGACGCTCTCCGCGCAGCGCCAGGCTCAGGTGCTCGCCGAACTCGACCGCTATCGCGACAAGCTCGTGCTGCGTCCGCAGGAAGTCAGCAACCATCCCGAAGTGATTCGCCGCCTCGGCTTGATTGCGCTGAACACCGCGCTCGAATGCGACATCTACGGCAACGTGAATTCCACGCACGTGGGCGGCACGCACATGATGAACGGTATCGGCGGCTCGGGCGATTTCGCGCGCAATGCGTCGTGCGCGATCTTCGCGACCAAGGCAATTGCGAAGGACGGCCGCATTTCCAGCATCGTGCCAATGGTGCCGCACGTCGATCACAACGAGCACGACGTCGATGTGATCGTCACCGAGCAGGGCCTCGCGGACCTGCGCGGACTCGCGCCGCGCGAACGTGCGAACCTTGTGATAGAGCGTTGCGCGCATCCGCTCTATCGCGACCTGCTGCGCGACTATTATCGCGACGCACTCAGGATTGGCGGCCAGACGCCGCACGATCTCGCGCGCGCGTATGAAATGCATCTGCGCTTCAATCAAACGGGATCGATGCTGCCCGAAGCGACGGGCGGACTCGCCGCGAACGTATAAGGCTCAAGGCGTTCGCTGTTTCGAAGCACACAAAACAAAACGGGAGCACCAGCAACGGTGCTCCCGTTTTTCATTGATGCCGCGATTTCGCTACGCTCGTCGCACGAGGCGGATGATGAAGAGCAGAATGACCGCGCCGACAATGGCGGTAATGATCGAGCTGATGATGCCAGCGCCGATATGAATGCCGAGCACACCGGCAAGCCAACCGCCGATGAACGCGCCGACAATGCCGACGATGATATCGACGAATAATCCGAAGCCGCCGCCTTTGACGAGAACGCCAGCGAGCCAGCCTGCGATTGCGCCGATGATGAGCCAGGCAATGATGCCGTGTTGCATATGAATAGACTCCCCTTGTTGGCGTGAAAGAATCACGGTGAGTGGAGCTTAGTCCAAGGGCGAATACGCGTCCATGAAACGCGGCCAGAATTAACAGTTTTTGAAAACTGCCGCCGATAGTTTTAAAAAACGCAACGAATTAGAAATGTATTCGTAAGAAATGCCGGTCGATGCAACGCGCAAGCCTCACTCGGGCGCGATTTCGGGTTCCGCGGCGGTCCAGCTCACGCTGGAAACGCCTTTTTCCATGCTCAGGCGGCTCGCCATGAGCTCCAGCTTCGACTGGTACTTCGGATGCAGGCGCATCGTTGCCGTCACGCGCAGGCGCGGCGGATCGCCGGCCAGGTCCTCGCTCGTGAGGCTCTGGAATGAGAGCGGTGTGGAGTACAAAGAATTCGAAAGCAGCGTGCGGATATGGATTTCGTCCTCTTCGCGGCAAACCACCGTAAGCACATAAGCGCGCACGAGATCCGCGTTCGAAACGGGGGACGCGTTGATGATGCGGCTCACCTCGCGCAGCACGGTATTCGTGAGCAGCACGACGGCGGTGCCGGCCACCGCCGGGCCGTAATGGCCCGCTCCGCACAGCACGCCCACGGCCGCCGAACACCAAAGCGTCGCCGCGGTATTGATGCCCTGAATCGAGCCCTTCTCGCGCATGATCACGCCGCCGCCCAGAAAACCTACGCCAGAGACGACATAGGCCGCGATTTGCGTCACGCCGGTCGAGCCATTGCCGGTCAGCACGCCGAGCGTGACGAACAGGCATGCGCCGCTTGCCACGAGCGTGATCGTGCGCAGACCGGCCGTGCGTTGGCGAATCTGGCGTTCCAGGCCGATGGCGACGCCGCAGGCGAACGCCGCGAGAAGGCGCAGGGCGAATTCGAGAGTCATCGTTTTGTCATGAAAGCGCAGGGCGGCCGCACGCCATGCGGCTCTCGCGCAAGGCGTGGCGGATGTATCGAGGTACATCGGAGGCTCGTGGATCATACGCGGGACGGGGCTTTGCGCCAAGCTGTCCGCGCTGTCATGTTCGAGTCAGGATCAGGCCACGGCTCGTGGGCGAAACTACTCCCATTCGTATGGAGATGGGAATGGCAGGCCGAATGAACGGGAGTTTCTGATGGATACGCTGCGCAATATGCGGGTCTTCGTGCGAGTGGTGGAGTCCGGCAGCTTCACGCGCGCTGCGGCGAGCGAAACGATGACGACCGCGCAGGTCTCGCGCGCGGTCACCGACCTGGAGTCGCGGCTGCGCACGCGGCTTCTTAACCGGACCACGCGGCGCATGTCGCTGACCGAAGCGGGCGAGCGCTACTTCCAGAGCTGCAAGCGGATTCTTGCCGACGTCGAGCAGGCCGAGGCCGAAGCCGCTGCTGCGCACGCGAATCCCTCGGGCAAACTGCGCGTGTACGGCGGCACGAGTTTCGGGCAGCACTATGTCATGCCGCTCATCGCGCGTTATCAACAGCATTTGCCGGAGGTGTCGGTCGATCTCACCATCGCGCAGCAGATGCCCGACATCATCGAGGAGGGCTTCGACGTGGCGGTCGTGGTGGCCGCCGATCTCGAGGACTCCGCGCTGATCTCGCAGCATCTGGGCAGCACCGCTGCCATCCTCTGCGCATCGCCTGCATACTTGCGCACGCGCGGCGAGCCGCAATCGTTCGATGACCTCGAGGCGCATACCTGTCTGCACCTCACCGATGCGAGCCTGCCGGCCGGCCAATGGGTTTCCGAGGGGCCGCTTGGCGAGACCTTCCGGCATACGGGTGTGACGCCGTTCCAGGTCAACAATCCCGAAGCGCTTGCGCTCGCCATACGCGAAGGCATGGGCATCGGCCCGCTGCCGGTGCCGGTGGCGCTGCCCGGTCTCGCCGACGGTACGCTGGTGCGCGTGCTGCCCACGCACACGTTGCAAAAGCTCAACATCTACGCGCTGTACGCTTCACGCCGCTATCTGGACGCGAAGATCCGCACCTTCGTCGAGTTTTTGCGCGAGAAGGTGCCGCTCGTCCTTGCCGAGCAGGAGACTGCGCTTGCCACATGCGACGCGCCGCTTCGCGAAGTGGATGCACACGCGGGCCCGCGAGGGACGCGTGCGCGCAGCGGCCGCGATCGCAACACGCACGACCTGGAGCGGCTGCGTCTTGTGAACTGAAGCAGTTAAAGAAGTCTTCGCGAAGCGCGAGCGTGTTACGGCGCGTTTCGCGGCTGCGGATTCCGGGCGCTACGCGACGCTGCAGCGGCGATCTGTCTGCGTTCCCGTGCCTTTTCGCGCGTCTCTCGCATTGCCTGTCAATTTCGCCATATTGGCGACAGCGACTTGCCACCGCCATTGCCTATGATGCGGCACTCGCTGGATGAATGCGTCCCCCGTCTCAAACCCTCGCCTGAATTGTCCGAAACACCGACATGTGGATTGTCAATCTCGCGCTGAAGCGGCCGTACACGTTCATCGTGATGGCCATCCTGATCGTGCTGGCCACGCCCTTCGTGCTCATGTCGATGGCCACCGACGTGCTGCCGAACATCAACATCCCTGTTATCAGCATCATCTGGTCATATACCGGCTTTTCCGCTCAGGATATGGCCGACCGCATCACCTCGGTCAACGAGCGCAGTCTCACGACCACGGTGAGCAACATCGAGCACATCGAGTCGCAATCGCTGCCGGGCATCGCCATCATCAAGCTGTTCCTGCAGCCGGGCGCGAGCCTGCAAACGGCGATCGCGCAAGCCGTTGCATCGGAACAGGCGCAGGTGAAGCAGATGCCGCCCGGCGCTACGCCTCCGCTCGTCATCAGCTATTCGGCCTCGAGCATTCCGGTGATCCAGCTCGGCCTTTCCAGCAAGTCGATGAGCGAGCAGGCGCTCGCCGACATCGCGATGAACTTCCTGCGCCCGCAGCTCATTACGATTCCCGGCGCGCAGGTGCCTTACCCGTATGGAGGCAAGACGCGCGTGATCTCCGTGGATCTCGACACGCGCGCGCTCATTTCGAAGGGCCTCACGCCCGCCGATATCGTCAATGCGGTCAACGCGCAGAACCTCATTCTGCCGACGGGGACGGCCAAGCTCGGGCAGACCGAATATCGTGTGGACACCAATGCATCGCCCGATACGATCGCGGGCCTGAACCGCATTCCCGTGCAAACGGTCAACGGCGCGACCACCTATCTCGGCGACGTGGCGCACGTGCGCGACGGCTTCACGCCGCAGACCAACGTCGTGCGCCAGGACGGCCAGCGCGGCGTGCTGATGTCGATCCTCAAGAGCGGCGACGCGTCGACGCTGCAGGTGGTGGGCGCGCTCAAGGACCTGTTGCCCAAGGCGCGCGACACACTGCCTGCCGACCTCGTCGTCAAGCCGCTCTTCGACCAGTCCGTATTCGTTTCCGCTGCCGTACAGGGCGTGGTGCGCGAAGCGCTCATCGCGGCCGCGCTCACGGCGGCGATGATCCTGCTCTTTCTCGGCAACTGGCGCAGCACGCTCATCATCGCCGTGTCGATTCCGCTGTCGATTCTTTCTTCGATCATCGCACTCTATGCGCTTGGCGAAACCATCAACATCATGACGCTCGGCGGCCTCGCGCTCGCGGTCGGCATTCTGGTTGACGACGCAACGGTCACGATCGAGAACATCGAGCGGCACCTCCATCTGGGCGCGAAACTGCACGACGGCATTCTCGAAGGTGCGGGCGAAATCGCCGTGCCCGCGCTCGTTTCGACGCTGTGTATCTGTATCGTGTTCGTGCCGATGTTCTTCCTCACCGGCGTGGCGCGCTTTCTGTTCGTGCCGCTCGCGCAAGCCGTGGTGTTCGCGATGATCGCGTCGTACATCCTCTCGCGCACGCTCGTCCCGACGCTCGCCATGCTGCTCTTCGAGGGTCACGATCCCGCCGCGCATGCGCAGCGCGCGCAAGGTTCGTTCTTCTCGCGCATCCATTGGCGTTTCAATCATGCGTTCGAGCGCGTGCGCGCCAATTACATCGCGCTGTTGAGCCTGCTGCTCTCGCGCCGCAAGGTCTTTGGCGGCAGTTTCCTCGCGTTTTGTCTGCTTTCGCTCTTCCTTGTGTTCTTCCTTGGCCGCGACTTTTTTCCCTCTGTCGATGCCGGCAACATTCGCCTGCACATGCGCGCGCCAACGGGCTTTCGCATCGAGGAAACCGCGCGCCTTGCCGACCAGGTGGAGCAGGTGGTTCGCGACGTGGTGCCGCCCGATCAACTCGAGACGATCGTCGATAATCTCGGGCTGCCCTATAGCGGTATCAATCTCTCGTACAGCAATGCGGGGACGATGGGCACGCTCGATGGCGAAATCCAGATCGCGCTGAAGCCCGATCACGATCCCTCGCGCATTTATATCGACAAACTGCGTGCGTTGCTCCCGCAACGGTTTCCGGGTGTCGAGTTCTTCTTCCAGCCCGCGGACATCATCACGCAGATTCTGAACTTCGGTCAGCCCGCGGCGATCGACGTGCAGGTGGTGGGCGCGAACCTGAACCAGGACATGGCGCTGGCGAGCACGCTGCTCAAGCAGGTGCGGCAACTGCCGGGTGCCGTGGATGCTCACATCGAGCAGCGCAACGACGAGCCCGCGCTCACGCTTGCAATGGACCGCTCGCGCATGCAGCAGTTGAACCTGAGTCCGCAAAACGTTGCGCAGGACGTGCTGATCGCGCTCTCGGGCAGCACGCAGACTTCGCCCGCATTCTGGGTGAGCCCGCAAAACGGTGTGGAATATCCGCTCACGGTGCAAACGCCGCAGTACCGCGAAACGTCGATGAACGAACTGATGGGCACGCCGGTTTCCGCACGTGGCACGAACGCCAATGCGCCGCTGCAACTGGTGAGCAATCTCGTTCAGCTCAGGCCACATAACGGGCCCGCGATCATCACGCACTACAACATCCGCCCCGTGATCGACCTGCTCGTGAGCGTGGAGGGCAGCGACCTGGGTTCCGTCGGCGTGAACATCAACGACATCATCCGGCACGCACAGGCGCACGCGCCGCGCGGCACGACCATCACCATGCGCGGCCAGATCGGCACGATGCGTTCGTCGTACGTGGGGCTGGGCGTCGGCATTGCGATGGCGGTCGTGCTCGTGTATCTGCTGATCGTCGTGAACTTCCAGTCGTGGGCCGATCCGCTCATCATCATCAGCGCGCTGCCCGCCGCGCTCGCCGGCATTGCGTGGATGCTGTTCATCACCGGCACGCACCTGAGCGTGCCGGCGCTCACTGGAGCGATCATGACCGTGGGCGTCGCGACGGCGAACAGCATTCTCGTGGTCTCGTTCGCGCGCCAGCGTCTGTCTGCCGGTGCTACGCCGCTCGCCGCCGCACTCGAAGCGGGCGCCACCCGCATCCGCCCCGTGCTCATGACGGCGTTCGCCATGATGATCGGCATGGTGCCGATGGCGCTCGGCCTCGGCGAAGGCGCGGAACAGAACGCGCCGCTCGGGCGCGCGGTGATCGGCGGCCTGCTGTTCGCTACGGTCTCCACGCTATTATTCGTACCCCTGATGTTTGCGACCGTGCATACGCGGCTCGCCCACCGCGCCGCCGCGAAACGCGAGCGCGAGGCGCAGCGCCGCGGTGCACGAGGCAATACCCGTTAAGTCAAAAGTGGCCGAAGACATGAACGAACCTCAGCACCATTCATCTCTCGACATCACGGTCGGCGGCGAGCAGGGCATGGACTTGCCGGCGCGCGGCCAGGCCGGCAAGCGCGCACGCTTCGCGGTGATCGTGGTCGCGCTGCTGCTCGCTGCGGGCGCGACGCGCACGATCGTCTCGAACCTCATGAACGCGCACCATCTCGCCGATGTCACGAAGCAGAACGCCAAGCAGTACGTGAGCGTCGTGCAACCGGTGCCGGCGGGCGCGGACGGCCGCATCGTGCTGCCCGGCACGCTGCGCGGCTATGTCGAAGCGCCGATCTACTCGCGCGCGAACGGCTACGTACGGCGCTGGTACGCCGATATCGGCGCGCACGTGCAACAAGGGCAGTTGCTCGCGGAGATCGATACGCCCGAGATCGACCAGGAACTCGCCCAGGCGCAGGCACAGCGCGATCAGGCCGCCTCGACGCTCGCGCTCGCGAAGACCTCGTTCGATCGCGCGCAGCAACTGCGCCAGCGCGATGCGGTCTCGCAGCAGGAACTCGACGACCGCCAGGGCGCATTCAACACGGGCCAGGCGAATCTTGCCGCCGCCGATGCGAACGTGCGCCGCCTCACGGAGATGAAATCGTTTCAGCGCATCGTCGCGCCGATTACCGGCGTCATCACGCAGCGCAATGTCGATATCGGCGACCTCGTGAACGCGGGCAATGGCGGTGCGGGGCACGCGCTCTTTTCGATTGCGCAGTCCGACCCGCTGCGCCTCTATCTCGACGTGCCGCAGACCTATGCGCAGCAGGTGGCGGTTGGCCAGCATGTGAGCGTGACCGAGCAGGAATTGCCGGGCGTCACGTTCGACGGCACCGTCACGCGCACGGCGCAGGCCATCAACGTGGCCACGCGCACGCTGGAGGCCGAAATCTCGCTGCCCAATCGCGACGGCAAGCTGCTGCCGGGCGCGTATGTGCAGGCCGCCTTGCAGACCGATTCGAAGGGCTTGCTCACGGTGCCGGGCAACACGCTGCTGTTCCGCTCGGAAGGCCCGCGTCTCGCGGTCGTCGATGCGGATGGCAAGGTCAGGCTCAAGGCGGTGGAAATCGCGCAGGACCTCGGGCAGACGCTCGAAATCAGCCGCGGGCTCGCGCCGACCGATCGCGTCGTGCTCAACCCGAGCGATTCGATTGCGGAAGGCGACAGCGTCGTCGTGGTCGCGCCGAACAAGACCGAAGCGGCACGCGAGGCCGCCAGGCGGAGCGCGACGTGACGATGCAGCGAAACATGCGGCCACGGCCGCTAGTCTGGTTCACGGCGCTCGGCGCGATCGGTCTCGCGGCCTGCACGGTGGGGCCCGACTACCGCGCGCCGCAAACGCAAAGCCCCGCAGCGTGGCGCGTCGATTCCGCCGATTCGTACTGGCACGCGGCGCAGCCTTCGCATGCGCCGCTCGATCCGCAATGGTGGAAGTCCTTCGACAACCCCGAGCTCGACGGTCTGGAAACCGCGGCGCTCGCCGAAAATCAGACGCTGCGCGTGGCCGTCGCGCACTACGCGCAGGCACGCGCCACGCTCGCTTCGGTGTCGTCGCAGCAAAGCCCGCAGGTCGGGCTCGACGCGGGGCTCGCGCGCGAGCGCATTTCCGCGAACCGGCCGCTCACGAACTACGCGACGCCCAACACGTCGACCGTGCAGAACCAGGTCAACATCGGCGCGACCGTGAGCTACGAGCTGGATCTGTTCGGGCGCATCCGGCGCATGGTGGAGTCGGCGCAGGCGTCGACGCAGCAGGCCGGCGACGATCTCGCCAACGCGCGCCTCGTGCTCACCGCCGAACTCGCCACCGACTATTTCGCCATGCGCGAACTCGACAACGAGATCGACGTGGTGAACCGCTCGGCGCAACTGCAGCAAAAGGCGCTCGATTTCGTGACCGCGCAGCACGATCTCGGCGCGGTTTCGGGTCTGGAGCTGCTGCAGCAAAAAGCCCAGCTCTCGGCAACGCAAACCCAGGTGCATCTGCTCGAAAACCAGCGGCAGCAGGAGCAGAACGCCATTGCCGTGCTGGTCGGCAAGTCCGCGCCCGAATTCACGCTTGCGCAGAAGGTCACGCCGCTGCCGGTGCCGGCGCTTCCCACCGGGCTGCCGAGCGAGCTGCTGCAGCGGCGGCCCGACGTGGCCTCGGCCGAGCGTGCGATGGCCGCGGCCAATGCGCAGATCGGCGTGGCGCGCTCCGCGTACTTCCCGGACATCACGCTGTCGCCCACTTTCGGCTGGGAATCGACGCGTTTTGGCGGCCTTTTCTCCGTGCCGAGCCTGATGTGGTCGGTGGGCGCGACGGCCAGCGAGGTGCTGTTCGACGGCGGCAAGCGCGCGGCGGGCGTGGATTTCGCGCAGGCCGGCTACGAGTCGGCGCAGGCGTCTTATCGTCAGACCGTGCTCACCGCGTTCCAGGAGGTGCAAAATGCGGTAACGGGCCTTTCGGTGCTGGAACGCGCTTCGAGCGACGGCCAGGCGGCCGTGGACGACGCACGCAAGGCCTTCGATCTCGCCAACGACCGCTATCAGGGCGGGCTCGTCGCGTTCATCGACGTGCTCAATGCGGAGCAGCAGTTGCTCGCCAGCGAGCGCCAGGAAGTGCAGATTCACGGCCAGCAGGTCGCCACGGTGGTTTTTCTCGCGAAGGCGCTGGGCGGCGGCTGGAGCGCCGGCGATCGCGAGATGGCATGCGGCGCGGGCACGTGCCGCGAAGTGCCGAAGGCCGAGGGCGGAAGCCAGGCCGCAGGCAAGGGCTGAAAGCGGGGCATACAAGAGGGCTTGAGCGAGCCCACACCAGGGTAGATAAAAGCGCGCAACGGCGGTCGCGAATCCGTCGGCCGGCACCGCCAGGGCAGCGCGCGAAGAGGAGGGCGGGCATGAAAGTACTGGTAATCGAAGACGAGCGCAAGGTCGTGGACTACTTGCGCAGCGGGCTCACGGAGCAGGGCTGGGTCGTGGACGTCGCCATGGACGGCGAGGAAGGCGCCTGGATGGCCACGGAATACGACTTCGACGTGATCGTGCTCGACGTCATGCTGCCGAAGCTCGACGGCTTCGGCGTGCTGCGCGCCGTGCGCACGAAGAAGGACACGCCGGTCATCATGCTGACGGCGCGCGACCGCGTGGACGACCGCGTGCACGGCCTGCGCGACGGCGCCGACGACTATCTCACCAAGCCGTTCTCGTTCCTCGAACTCGTCGAGCGGCTGCGCGCGCTCACGCGGCGCGCACGCACGCAGGAATCCACGCTGATATCGGTGGGCGATCTGCAGGTGGACCTCATCAGCCGCCGCGCGACGCGCGACGGCGTGCGCCTCGATCTCACGGCGAAGGAGTTCCAGCTGCTTTCGGTGCTCGCGCGGCGGCGCGGCGAGATTCTCTCCAAGACGCTCATCACCGAGCTGGTCTGGGACGTGAATTTCGAAAGCAACGCGAACGTGGTGGAAACGGCGATCAAGCGGCTGCGGGCCAAGCTCGACGGCCCGCACGCGGCGAAACTGCTGCACACCATACGCGGCATGGGCTACGTGCTCGAAGTGCGCGAGGAAGGAGGCCAGACGTCATGAAACGCTCGATCTCGCTGCGGCTTTCGGCGATGTTCGCAGCGGTGTCGCTCATCGTGTTCACGCTCACGGGTGCGGGCCTCTTCTTCCTGATGCAGCGTCAGCTCTTCAACGAGTTGCGCGAAACGCTCGACACGCGCGCGCGCATTGCGAGCCTGATCGTTTCGCATGCACCGGACGTGCAGAAGTGGGCCTTCGTGCAGGAAAAGCTGCGCGATCTCTCGCCAGCGGATAGCCGCATGCATTACTACGTCGAAGGCCCGGATCCGCGCTTTCGTTTCGGTACGCCCATCGTCGGCAAGGTCACCGGCGATGTGGGCCCGAATCATGTGCTCGTGCGCCCGCCCGGCTGCAGCTACGACATCATTACGACGACCTTCATCGTGCCCGCGAGCGGTGACCGCCCCCAGGTGAAACTCGTGGTCGGCAGCGACTGCGTGCGCACCGAAGGCATGCTGCGGCGCTTCGGCATTGCGCTCGGCGTGCTGATCGCGCTTTCCACCATCGCGGTCGCGCTGCTGAGCCGCGCGGTGACGCGCTTCGGACTTGCGCCGCTCACGCGCCTCTCGCGCGAGGCCTCGCAGTTGAGCCCGTCGAACCGGCGCCAGCGTCTGCACGCGGACGAACTGCCCGAGGAGCTGCACGAACTCGCCACGTCGTTCAACGGCGCGCTGGAGCGTCTCGACAAGGCCTACGAGCGCCTCGAATCGTTCAACGCCGACGTGGCGCACGAGCTGCGCACACCGGTGAGCATCCTGATCGGCCAGACCCAGGTGGCGCTTACGCGTGACCGTTCGGTCGAACAGCTGCAACAGACACTGCAGTCGAATCTTGAGGAATTCGAACGATTGCGCGTGATCGTGAACGACATGCTGTTCCTCTCGCGCAGCGATCGCGGCGAACGCGCGACGGACCTCGCGGAAGTGTCGTTGCGCTCGGAGATCGAACGCATGCTCGATTTTCTGGAAATGCCGCTCGAAGAGGCGCAGCTGCGCGTGCAAGTGCAAGGCGATGCGCGCGCATGGGTGAATACGTCGCTGATCGGCCGCGCTATGAGCAACCTGTTCGTCAACGCGATCCAGCATTCGCAGCCCGGCACGACGCTGCGCGCCACGGTCGCGCCGCAGAACGGTCACGTCGAGATTGCCGTTTCGAATCCCGGCGAGCCGCTCGATCCGGTGACGCGCGAGCACATCTTCGACCGCTTCTACCGCCTCCAGGAGGCGCGCTCGAACAGCCACGAAAACCACGGACTCGGACTCTCGATCGTCAAGGCCGTCGCGGAAATGCACGGCGGCACGGTGTTCGTGCGCAGTGCGGACGGCGTCAACACGTTCGGGTTTTCGGTGGCCGTGGACGGCGCCGACGCGCCCGAAGCGCCCATTGCCGGTATCGCACGCCAGGGCCGCGCCGGCTTGCCGCTGCACGTATCGCCCTGATGCAGCCATCAGGCAGCCCTGAAGCGGCGCTTACACGGGCTCGTCTTCCACGGGCGCGCTTTCGTTTTCGATGTTGTGCTGGTCCTTGCGCAGCAAGTCCCAGCAACTGATGAACAGCGCAGCGACGAGCGGCCCGATCACGAAGCCGTTGATGCCGATGAGCGAAATGCCGCCGAGCGTCGAGATCAGCACGACCCAGTCGGGCAGCCGCGTGTCCTTGCCCACGAGCACGGGGCGCAGCACGTTGTCCACGGTGCCGATCACGACGGAGCCGAAGACGATCAGCCCGACGCCCTTCGCCACCGCGCCCGTCGAGAGGAAGTAGATCGCAATGGGCCCCCACACCAGCGCCGCACCCACGGCTGGCAACAGCGAGAGCAGCATCATCACGAAGCCCCACAGCAGCGCGCCCTGAATGCCGAGCACCCAGAGCGCGATGCCGCCCAGGCTGCCCTGCACGACCGCCACCGCCACGTTGCCCTTCACCGTTGCACGGATCACTGTCGTGAACTTGCGCATGAGATGCAGCTTGTGCTGCTCGTCGAGCGGAATGGCGTCGCGCACGAGCCGCGAAATTTCGCGGCCGTCGCGCACGAGGAAGAAGAACAGATAGAGCATCACGCCGAAGCTCACCAGGAATTGCAGCGTGTTCTGCCCGAAGGAGAGCGCACGCGTAGCGACGAACTGGCTGATCTGCGCGGCGCCCGCCGAAAGGCGCTGCTGCAGTCCCGGAAGATCCATGAGGTCGTAGCGCGCGAGCAGGTTCTGAATCGACTCGGGCATGGCATGGACGATCTGCGTGAAGTACGCGCCGAAGTCGAGGCTGCCGCTGCGCACCTGCTGATACGCTAAGGCGACCTGCTGCACCAGCGTGGCCGTCACCAGCGTGAGCGGAAAGATCACGATGACGAGGCAGATGGTGAGCGTAATGAGCGCGGCAACGTTGCGCCGCCGCCCGAGGCGCGCGACGAGCCGGCGCTGCACGGGCTGGAAGATCAATGCGAGTATGGCGCCCCAGAGCACCGTGCTGAAGAACGGCGCGAGGATGAAGCAAAGCGCAATGGACACCGCGAACAGCAGCAAATAGAACGATGTCTGGTGAAGGTGCTTGTTGCCTTCCATGTGCGATGAATTCCAGTTAAAGCGGCGGGACGG
Organism: Paraburkholderia silvatlantica; assembly: GCF_003096715.1. Classification (GTDB taxonomy): domain Bacteria; phylum Pseudomonadota; class Gammaproteobacteria; order Burkholderiales; family Burkholderiaceae; genus Paraburkholderia; species Paraburkholderia silvatlantica. The sequence continues at coordinate 221,781 of NZ_QEOL01000010.1, read as the reverse complement.
ACAATCGGCGGCACCGTCCGATGATACCGGCAAGGCGGCGCGGGCCGTCGGGCGCGGCGCGCCCGGTGGGTTACCGTGTGCCCACCAGCCGCACGCGCGTGATTTCCGAAGGCGCGCCAAGGCGCTTGGGCGGCCCCCAGTAGCCCGTGCCGCGGCTCGTGTAGACCCACAGGCTGCCGAGCTTTTCGAGGCCCGCCGTGAACGGCTGCTGCAGCCGCACGAGAAAATTCCACGGGAAGATCTGGCCGCCATGCGTGTGGCCGGAGAGTTGCAGCGTGAAGCCCGCGTCGAGGGCGGCGTGGGCCGTGCGCGGCTGGTGCGCGAGCAGGACGCGCGTGTTGACGTCGGCGGGCGCGCCGCGCAGCGCTTGCGCCGGATCGCTGCGGTGCGCGGGATCGAACTGGCCGCCCGTGTAGTCGGTCACGCCGGCCAGCACGAGGCGCGCGCCGCCGCGCTCGATCACCACATGCTGGTTCATCAGCACCGTGAGGCCGATGCGGCGGAACTCGGCAATCCAGGCGTCCGCGCCCGAGTAGTACTCGTGGTTGCCGGTCACGAGATACACGCCGTGATGCGCGTTGAGCTTGCCGAGCGGCGCGGTATGGTCGGCGAGATGCGCCACGCTGCCGTCCACCACGTCGCCCGTGATGGCGACCACGTCGGCATCGAGCTGGTTCACGGCGCGCACGATGGCATCGACGTAACCGTGCTTGATCGTCGGCCCGACGTGGATGTCGCTCAGTTGCACGATGGTGAAGCCGTCGAGCGCCGCGGGCAGACCGCGAATCGGCACCTCGACGTTGCGCACGCGCGCGCGCCGCCGGGCGTTGAAGAAGCCGAACCCGGAGGAGAGAAACGCGAGCACGATCACCGCGGCGGCGCTCACGGTGCGCCAGCCGGCGAGATCGATGGCCTTGGGCCACAGCGCCTCCACGGTCATGGCCGAGGCGAGTGCGATGTCGCGCGCGACGGTCAGCATCAGCAGCGACGAGAAGAAGCCCATGGCGAGCATGCCGATCCAGGCGAGGCGGTCGCCGAGCGGCTGGCGCCTGAAGCTCCGTGCGAGCATGCCGGGCGGAATGAACAGCACCGAGAGGACGAGCCACAGCACGGCGAGCCATTTGCCGGCGGCGGGCACCGGCAGGTCGGGAATCAGGCGAAAGCCGACATAAGCATGCAGGAGCACGCCGATGGCAATGAAGCGGACAAGAAACGAGAGTCGGGGCATGGCGGCGCAAACGGATGGGAGCGGACCGGCGTGGGCTGGCGCGCCGGGTACGGCGCGCCGCAGCAAAACCCAACCGTCGAAGCCGACCGGTGGACGGGTCAGGACAGGTAGGCTGCGCTGCATTTTACCGGCGCAGCAGACTTCGTGCCGTTCGGCAGCGGCGGTTTCCGGATGCGCATGCTGCAATGCGGCATGAAAGAGCCTGGCGATTATGCATGATTACGCATGGACATACATGCATGCGTGTATGCATAGGCCTCGATGCTTGACAGGCTAGGCGTGTGGCGGTGCGGCATTTCCCTGGATTGCCAGCGCGATCCTGTTCGTCGCACTATGTTCTCGTGGGGCCGGGCGCACGCTATTAAACGTCCATTGAATCGGCCCCTGCGATGGACTATGCTCGAAATGAGGCCCGTGCGGTTTCGGGCGCTCTGGGGGAGACGATCATGAAAGGAATCCGGCCGGTCGCGCATGGACTGCATGAGGGTTTGCATGGTCGTCACGTCGGGTACGAGGGCAGCCATGTCATGCTGCCGATGGTCGTTCTCTCGATCATGGCCATCGCGCTGTATATCGCGGTCAAGCACATCGATATTCTCGAAATTGGCCGAAGCGCGTTATTCGACGTCGTGATGGTGTTCGTCGCGCTCGGTATTGCGGGCATGTTCGGCGTGCTGGGTGCCTGGCTGCGATCCCGCACCACCGACGAACCCGCCGAAGGCTTCTGCTTCGTCGGCGCGCTCATCGGCGCGGCGGTGTTCTACATCGCGCTGCTCACCTGATTCGTTTGTCTGCAGTTTCGATTGATTCGCTATCCTGCGGGACGCGAGGACGCGAGGACGCGAGGACGCGAGGACGCGAGGACGCGAGGACGCGAGGACGCGAGGACGCGAGGCGGCCGGGTCCGCGCCGTGCGAAACTGCGTGTTTTCCCGCTCGATAGAAGCATTCCCGATGTTCGATCTTTTCGACGATACGCCTGCCCCAGACGTGGCCTGGCATCCGTCGTGGCTCGCGCCAGAGGCGGCCGCCGAGGCGCTTGCGCGCATCATCGCCGAGGCCGACTGGCGCCAGGAACGCATTCGCACGCCCGGCGGCTGGGTGGACCAGCCGCGCCTCACGGCCTGGCAGGGCGACGAAGGCGCGGTGTACGTCTATTCAGGCATCCGAAACATTCCGCAGCCGTGGAGCAGTCAGGTCGCCGCGCTGCGTGACGCCATCTCGACGCTTTGCGGCGTGCGCTTCAACAGCGTGCTGCTCAACCGCTACCGCACGGGCGCGGACAGCATGGGCTGGCACGCGGATCACGAACCCGAACTCGGCTCCGAGCCGGTGATCGCCTCGCTGAGCCTCGGTGCGACGCGGCGCTTCGACTTGCGCCACAACGCGACGGGCGTGGTGCGTTCTTTTCGGCTGACGAGCGGCAGCCTGCTCGTGATGCGGGGAAAGACCCAGGCGCAATGGCGGCATCGCGTGCCGAAGGAGCCTGCGGTGAGCGGCGAGCGCGTGAATCTCACGTTTCGTGTGATAACGCCGGTTTTGCGGAAATAGGCGGCAAGATCGCTACCAAATCGACGATAAATCACCGATCTTCGATTCGCTTGCCGCGCGCGCGGGAGTCACTTTGCGCTAAAAATCAAATAAGAATTTATGCGCATAAACGCCAAGTCGCCATTGGCGCGCAGCAATCAGGCGTCCGCGCCGAGCCGGCGCCGCACGATCGCGACGAGGCGCTCCAGCGGCAAACCCGAGCCCGCGAGCGCGGTCACCTCGGGATAGTGCTCGCGCGCGATGTCCGTGAGCACCTGGCCGGGCGGCGCTTCGACCAGCACGCTCGCGCCCGACTCGATCACGACCGTGAGCGCGTCGTACCAGCGCACCGTGTAGCGCATGTTGGTGGCGAGATCGGCACGGATGGCGTCGGCGCTGTAGAGCGGCCTGCCGCCGCGATTGTCGATATAGACGCCGCGCGGCGCGCGAAGTGGTATGTCGCGTGCCCACTCGGTGAGCATTTCGGCGGCGTCGGACAATAGTTCGCAATGCGAAGGAACAGCCACGGCGAGCCGTTGCGCCTTGCGCGCACCCGCGGCGAGCGCGCGGGCCGCGAAGGCTTCGAGCGCGCTGTCGGCGCCGGCCAGGACGATCTGGCGCGGCGCGTTGACGTTCGCCACGTACACTCGCTCGCCGCCTTCGCGTGCATGCGCATCGGCGATCGTTTCCACCTGCGTCTCGGTCAGCCCCGCGACGGCCGTGAGGCCATAGCCCGAGGGCCACGCGTTTTCCATCAGCTCGGCGCGTTTGCGCACCATGTGCAGCGCGTCGCCAAACGCGAGAGCCTCGCAGCTTACCGCAGCCGCATAAGCGCCCACGGAAAGCCCTGCGCTGAATTGCGGCGCGAGTCCTTCGTGCGCAAGCGCGCGCGCCACGGCGACGCCCGCGACCGTGAGGCCGATCTGCACGGCAACCGTGGAGCGCAAGGCGCCGTCGCTGTCGAGCGTGAGGACGTCGAAGCCGAGTGCCGCCGACGCCTCGTCGAGCGTCGCCCGCACGGCGTCGTGCTGCGGCAGCTTGTGGAGGAAGCCAGCGCTTTGCGCGCCCTGGCCTGGAAAGAGCAGGGCGAGCGTCATGCCGCTTGCCACGGGTCGGCGACGAGTTGCGCGCCGCTGGACGCGCGCGCCAGCACGCGCGGCTTGTGCGCCGCGAGCTCGGCGAGCGCGACGCCGCCTGCGGGCGTTTCGAGTTGTGCATCGATGCGTGTGCCGCAGCGGCTGGCGGCTTGCGCGAGCGTTTGCGCCAGCGCGTCGATGGCCGCGCGTGAGACGCGCTGCGGCAGGCGAATCAGGATGTCGAGATCGCTCGATGCCGTGAGTGTGGGAACGCCGGTAGCGAGTTCGAAGCCGGCGCTGCCCGTCGGGCCCCAAACGTAATTGCGCAGCGGCGCAGCGCTTGTGCGCAGGGCGGCGAGCGCGATGAACGCGGGCAGTGCGCGCCGTGTGCGAAGCGGCTCGACTCCGGGCAAATCCTCCGGAGCGAAGGATGATTCGATGTCCTCAGTATGGAGCCATGTACCGAAACGCTCCGGGCGAACGCTGCCGCGCACGCCTACCGCCACGAAGCCCGCCGCCGCGCGCGTGCGCCGCACGACCACCCAGGGCGCGCGGGCAAGCGCTGCGCGTACCCAGTCCGGTTCGTCGCCCGATGGTGTATGGTGCGCGATGCGAAGCAGGTCGTGCGCGCGCCAGCGCGCATCGTCCACGCGCGGCGCATCGACAGCGAACGGCAGGGCGGCGCACACGTGCATCAGCTGGCGTCCCACTGTTGCGCGAGGCGCTTGCGCACCTCGATCGACGCCGCGCGCGTACGCTGCGCCGATTCACCCCGCAGTCGATGCGCAAGCCCGCTCCTGTCGCCGCGTGCTTCCCGCACCTTCTGTGCGAGCACGTCGCGCACGCGTGCGATCTGCGCTTCGCCCGGCGCGTCCGCATCGACGCCCTCGATCAACTCGTCGAGGAGACCGAGCTTCGCGAACGATGCCATCGAATACGACATCGGCACGATCTTTTCGCCCAGCTCGTCGAGGTCCTCGACGCTGCGCCGCGTGACGCGCGCCGCCGCTTCCTTGCCCATGGCGTGGACCATGGTGCCGGGCGCGTCGAGCGCGACGATGCGATTGGCCTGATAGCCGTGCGCGAGAAACGCGCCCGACATGGCGGGCCCGACGATCAGCGCCACGACGGGATGCCCCGCGAGGCGCGCGCTTGCGTAGGCGTCCACGGCCGAGGCGCAGGCGAGGTGAATGCCGAGCATCTCCTCCCGATAGCCGTAAGCCTGGCTCTTCACATCCACGATCGCGATGATGGGGCGGCGCATGCCGCTCGCGGCGTCTTCGGTCATCGCTTCGCGCACGGCCTTCGCGAGACGCCAGCCTTGTTCGAGGCCCACCACGTTCTCTCGCGCGCGTGGAAAGCGGTTCGCGGGATCGGGGGCGACGGTGATGAAGCGCGCGGTTTCGTTGCCGAGCGGCGCATCGGCGTATTGCACACACGCGCCCTGCATGTCCGCGCCCGCGAGGGCGCGCAGCCAGCGTGAGCCCCGGCTCGTCGTCGTGTCGTTCATGCGTTTTCTCCGCTCGGGTTCAGGGGCGAAGCGGTGAAGACCGCACGCATCGTTTCAGGGGTGACGCTCGCGGGATCGATCTGCGCGAGTTTCGCGAGTGTGGCATCCACATCCGCCGAGCGCGGCGTGTGCGGCGCGCCTTGTGCAAACGCTGCGCGCACGGCAGCGCGCACGTCGTCCACGGCGTCTTCGACGAGCGCATCGGCGAAACCTGTCCGCGCGCGCTGCTCGCCGCCGATCAATTGCCACACGTGGCGGCGGTCGCTCGAATCGAGTTCCTCGATGCCGGCTTCCTGCTCGATCACCTCCGGACCGTTCATGCCGAGGCGGCCCTGCTTCGTCATCACGAGCGTCGAACACAGGGCGGCCGCGAGCGACATGCCGCCAAAACAGCCCACCATGCCCGCGATCACGCCGACCACGTTCACGTGCGCGCGCAACGCGACGATGGCCGACTGGATCTCCGCAATCACGGCGAGGCCGAGATTGGCCTCCTGCAAGCGCACGCCACCGGTCTCGAACAGGATGACGGGCCGCACGATCTTGCCGCGCTCGCAGTCGGCGAGCGCCAGCTCGAGTGCGGCGGCGATCTTGCTGCCCGACACTTCGCCGATGCTGCCGCCCTGGAAGGCCGATTCGATCGCGGCGACGACGGCGGGCTCGCCGTCGATGGTGCCGCGTGCGATCACGGCACCGTCGTCGGCCTGGCAGACGATGCCCTGCAACGGCAGCCACGGCGATTCGATACGGTCGAACGGCCCGAGAAGCTCGCGGAACGTGCCCGCGTCCAGCACGGCGGCCGCGCGTTCGCGCGCGCTCAATTCGATGAAGCTCTCGCGCAGCAGCGTGGCCGGCATCAGGGGATTCGTGCTGCTCATGACTGCGCCTCCTGCGCGGCTTCCACGGCTTCCGCAAGCCGCAGCGCCACCACGCCGGGCGTGGCGCCGAAGTCGTTGATCTCGATGAGCGCCGCGCCGTCGTAGCGCGTGAAGAAACGGTCGAGCACGCTCTTCCAGATGTGGCTATAGCCGTCCACGCTCGTATGCACGACCACGCGCGCCTGCATGTCGCTCGCGGGCTGCAGCAGCACTTCGAGATCGCCCGAGCCCACCACGCCCACGTGGGCGCGCGTCGTCACGGCGCGCTGCGCCGGATAGTCGAATGTCAGTTGTTCCATGAAACCGTCCTCCCGCCCATGCGGTGCTGAAGCAGTCTGTCGATGAAAAGCGTCGCGGCGAGCAGATCGGCCGCGCCACCCGGCGATGCGTTGAGTGCGAGCAGGCCGCGTTCGAGCGCGTCGAACGCGGCGCGGCCGGCTTGCGTGGCGAGGCCGCCAGCGTCGCGCACGCGCTGCGCGCCCGTTTGCGCGGCCTCGCGCCCGGCGAGCCCCGCGCGATGCAGCACGCAGGTGTCGTCGAGCGAGGCCATGATCGCGAGCAGGGCGTCCACGCGCGCGTGGGCTTCTTCGCGGCCTTGCGCGCGTGCGGCGTGCAGGGCGGGCAGGCCCACGCGCACGACGTGCGGAAAGCTTTCTTGCGCTTCGCTGCGCGCGCCGCCTACGTGGTAGCGCTGACGCACGCGCTCGCCGTTGCTCTGCGCGGGCTGCGCGAGCAGGTCGTCGAAGCGCGCGATCTGCGCGGCCGTTTCGCAGATGTGCGCCGCGTGCACACACTCGCTGTCGCTGCCTTGCGGTGTATGCACGATCGCTGCGCCCGCCACCAGCAGCCCGACAATCCAGATCGCGCCGCGATGCGCGTTGCTGCCTTGCGTCGCGCGCATCATGGCGGCTTCGCCGGCGCGGCCGATGCGCGCGAGATCGGTGCGCAGCGCCGTGCCGGGCGCGGCCCCGCGCGAAGCGCGCGCGAGCGCTGCGAACGTGGGTTCGAGCGCGTGCGCCGAACGCAGCATCGTCGCCAGATCGAGATCGTCGTGCGCGCCACTACCGCGCGCGTCCACGAGCGCGGGCTTGGGCGTGAGGCGCGCCTCTTCGATCAGCGCGTCGCGGGCGAAGCGGGCGAGCTGCGCGTCGGAGGAGGCGAGCCGCGCGTCGCCGGCGTACGCGGCACGCCGCGCGAGACCCGCCGAGCCCTCGGCAAGCGCCGTAAGAGCAAGCGTACGCATCGCGCTTACCAGCTGCGGAAACGGGCGGGCGGCGTATAAAGCCCACCCGACCACGTCACCAGATCGTCGATGCTGCGCGCCGCGAGCAGCGAGCGCTTGGCCTCGCCGCGCAAGATGCCGAGATCCTCGGGGAACTGCACGATGCCGCGCCGGCGCAGTTCGTCGGTTTTCTGCTGCTGCGCGCGCAGGCCGATGGGCGTCACCCCCGCCACGGCCGCGAGCGCGGCGCGGCGCTCGTCGATGCCCTCCGCGCGATGCAGGTGCGCAATGCCCTCTTCGGTCACGACATGGCTCACGTCGTCGCCGTAGATCATCACGGGCGCGACGGGCATGCCGCTTTTCTGGCCCACGGCGATGGCGTCGAGTTCGTCGACGAAAGTCGGCTCGCCGCCTTTCTTCCACGTTTCCGCCAGTTGCACCACGAGCTTGTGGCCGCGCGAAACGGGGCCGTTATCCTTGAGCAGCTTGAGCCAGGCTTCGCTCGCATGGCGCCGGCCGCGCGGATCGTGGCCCATGTTCGGCGCGCCGCCAAAGCCCGCGAGCCGGCCGCGCGTGACGGTGGACGAATTCGCGTCCGCGTCGATCTGCAGCGTCGAGCCGATGAAGAGATCCACGGCATATTGCCCCGCGAGTTGGCACAGCACGCGGTTCGAGCGCAGGCTGCCGTCGCTGCCGGTAAAGAACACATCGGGCCGCGCGGCGATATAGGCTTCCATGCCCACTTCGCTGCCGAAGCAATGCACGCTTTCCACCCAGCCCGATTCGATGGCGGGAATGAGCGTGGGGTGCGGATTGAGCGTCCAGTTGCGGCAGATCTTGCCTTTCAGGCCGAGCGACTCACCGTACGTGGGCAGCAGCAACTCGATCGCGGCGGTGTCGAAACCAATACCGTGATTGAGCGCGGCGATGCCATAGGGCGCGTAAATGCCCTTGATGACCATCATCGCGGTGAGCACCTGCAAGTCGCCGATGTGGCGCGGATCGCGCGTAAACAGCGGCTCGACCGCGAACGGCCGGTCGGCCTGCACGACCACGTCGACCCAGGAACCGGGAATGTCCACGCGCGGCAGTTCATCGACAATTTCGTTAACCTGAACGATCACGATGCCCTGGCTGAACGCAGCGGCTTCGGCGATGGTCGGGGTGTCTTCGGTGTTCGGGCCGGTGTAGAGATTGCCGTGGCGGTCGGCTTTTTCGGCGCACAGCAGCGCGACCTGGGGAATCAGGTCGACAAACATGCGCGCGTACAGCTCGACATAGGTATGGATCGCGCCCACTTCGAGCTGCCCGTCTTCGAGCAGTTGCGCGACGCGCAGGCTCTGCGGCCCCGCGAACGCGAAGTCCACGCGGTGCGCAATGCCGCGCTCGAATAGCGTGAGGTGCTCGGGGCGGCTGATGCTCGAAATCAGCAGATGAACGTTGTTGACCTTGGCCGGATCGGCCTTGGCGAGCGCGCGCGAGAGGAAGTCGGCCTGCTTCTGGTTGTCGCCTTCGAGCGCGACGCGGTCGCCCGGGCGGATCAGCAGTTCGAGCGCATCGGTCATGCGCGAGGCGGGCAGGACGCCGTCTTCGAGCCAGCCCGAAACGGCGGCGAGGCGGCGGGCCTTCTCGTCGCGGCGCGTGGTCCACGAACGCGGCGCGAGGTCGGGCGAGGTTGGCGTATCAGCTTGAGGCTTCATCGGCAGTTCGGCTCCGTGAGCGGGAAGAGGCGGCGCGCGGCTTCGCGGCGGCAGTGTGTGCCGAAGACGGCGCTGAGGTTGCCGCCGCGGGCAGCGCGGCGCGCTCGGTCAGGAAACGGTAGATGAGTTCGCCCGTGCCGAGCAGGTGCTCGGCCACGAGCTTTTGCGCGGCGGGCACGTCGCCGCGCTTGACGGCGGCGAGAATTTCGGTGTGCTCGCTATCGGATTCGCCCTTGTATTCGGGAAAGCCGAATTTCAGGCGCAGATAACGTTCGCCGCGACGATGCAGCGCGGTGAGCATCTCCATCAGCTGCGGGCGGCCGGCGGGCGCGTAGAGGCTCATATGAAAGGCCTCGTTGCGCGCGACATAGAGCGACGGATCGCGCTCGCGCTTCGCGGCGGCGGCCAGCGCGCTCACGTCGCGCAGCGTGGCGCCCGTGTGATTCGGAATGGCGAGGCCGAGCGCGAGGCTTTCGAGCGCGGAGCGGATTTCATAGATTTCGCGCGCCTCGTCCGCGGAGAGCGAGGCCACGCTCGCGCCCTTGTTGACCTCGATCTTCGCCCAGCCCTCGCTCGCGAGCTGGCGCAGCGCCTCGCGCACGGGGATCGCACTAACCGAAAAATGCCGCGCGATCGCGTCCTGGCGCAACGGCGCGTCGGGCGCGAGCTTGCCCTCGACGATCGCGCTGCGCAGGGCGTCGGCGATCATGCGCGAGGTGCTGGTGCGGGGCGCAGCAGCGCCTTCCAGGGGAAAACCATTCGTTGCGTCGCTCATGAGATCAAATATTATATATAAAACGACCAAGGCGAAAGCCTCGAAAACCCGCAACACAGCAACACCGGTTTCACTATAGACGGGTAAGAAGAACGGGGGCTGACAGGGAGTTCCTGAAGAGGGCCGGCATTGCCGCGGCCTGCATTTCCGCGTTTCGCGGCGTGCGTGCGCATCGTGCTGCGCGGGCTGGCGAGGCATCAAAGGAGAGAGGAGCATCATGAATTCGATCACCGAGTCCGCGCGGCGAACTCGCACCAAGACACCGCTCAACCGGTCGCAGATCGCCGGTTTCTGGGGCGCCTGGGCCGGCTGGACGCTCGACGGGATGGACTCGTTCATCTACGCACTCGTGCTCACGCCCGCGCTCACGGAACTGTTGCCGCGTTCGGGCTACGAGGCGAGCGCGGCGAACGTCGGGCTTGCCGGCTCGATCCTGTTCGCGCTCTTCCTCGTGGGCTGGGGGCTGTCGTTCATCTGGGGGCCGCTCGCAGACCGCTTCGGCCGCACGCGCGTGCTGGCCGGCACCATCTTCATGTTTGCGATCTTCACGGGGCTTTCGGCCACCGCGCAGAGCGTGTGGTCGCTCGGCATCTACCGCTTTCTGGCGGGCGTGGGGATCGGCGGCGAGTGGGCGCTCGCGGGCACTTACGTGGCCGAATCCTGGCCCGAAGACCGCCGCAAGATGGGCGCGGGCTACCTGCAGACCGGGTATTACGCGGGCTTCTTCATTGCGGCCGCGCTCAACTACACGGTCGGCGTGCACTTCGGCTGGCGCGCCATGTTCCTCACGGGTGCGTTGCCGGTGGTGGTGGCCATTCTCGTGCTCACGCGCGTGGAGGAACCGGCCAAGTGGCAGAAGTCGGAGGCGAGCCACGTGCATCGCGGCAGCCCGCTGCGTGAAATCTTCGGCGACGTGTATCGCCTGCGTACCGTGGTTGCGTGCGCGTTGCTGACGATCGCGATCATCGGGTTGTGGGCAGGCGCGGTTTATGAGCCGTCCGCGGTGATCCAGCTGGCGACGAAGGCGGGCGCGAACAAGGCCGAGGCGATCCGCACCGCTTCCATCGCCACGGGCATCCTGTCGATCGGCACGATTCTTGGGTGCCTCGCACTGCCGCCCATGGCCGAGCGCATCGGCCGCAAGTGGACGCTCGCCGTCTATTTCGCGGGCATGGCCGTGACGATCGCGGCGAGCTTCGGCTGGGCGTTCTACCTGGAGAACGGACTCGTGCCGTTCATCGCGCTGCTCTTCGTGCTGGGCTTCTTTGGCGGCAACTTCGCGCTGTTCAGCCTCTGGCTGCCCGAACAGTTCGAAACGCGTGTACGCGCGACGGCGTTCGCGTTCTGCACGTCGTTTGGCCGCTTCGTGGGCGCGGGCGTGAACTTCCTGCTGGGCGCGGCCGTGCTGCATATGCACACGCTCGGCGTGCCGGTCGCGCTCACGGCGCTGGCCTTCGTGCTCGGGCTCCTGATCATTCCGTTCGCGCCGGAAACGAAGGGTCAAACGCTGCCCTCCTGACCCCCTATGCGGCGCGTCGGTTAGCGCCGCGCCTTCACGAGCCTCGGCGGCAGCAGGCGCCAGCCGAGATTGACCCCGAGGCTCGCCGCCACGATCAGCGCCATGCCCGCAAGCTGGGGCACGCTCAGCGCACGACCGTAGACGATCGCGTCGACGGCGATCGCGGTGAGCGGATACACGAACAGCAGCACGGCGATCACGGGTGTCGTCAACATCGGCAGCGCGCCATAGATCAGCACGTAAGAAAGCCCGGTGTGCAACACCCCCATGCCGACTAGCCATCCCCACTGCGTGGCGGAAATATGCGCGAGTTCGAGCGGCGCAAAAAGCGGCGCGATGAGCGGCAGGCACACGGAACCCACCACACATTGCGTAAGCGTGAGCAGATGCGGGCGAAAGTTGCGCAGGCTCTTGGCGATCAGCGTGACGCTCGCATAGAGCACCGAGCCGCCCAGCGACTCGCCAATGCCGATCATGTAGCTCGTGCGATCGGCCACGTGGGTCTCCACGAGCACGCCGGAAGCAAGCACGAGCCCCACGAACGCAATGCCGATCCAGCCCAGCCGGTCGGCGCCGAGCCGCTCGTGAAAGAGCGCCGCGCCCATCAGCACGACCCAGAACGGCTGCACATGGAACACGACCGTCGAAACGGCAATGCTCGTGCGATGGATCGCGTCGAAGAAAGCGACCCACTGCGTGACCATCAGCACACCTGAAATCACCGCGAGCGCGAGCGTGCGGCGCGTGAACTGCCGCGGCGAGAGCCAGCCTTTGTATGCGCAGTACCCGGCGAGCGCGAGCATGCCGAAAAAGCAGCGGAAGAATACGAGCGTGAGGGCGCCGAGGCGCGCCTCCTCGACGAACACGCCGATCGTGCCCATCAGGAGGCCGCCGCCCGCGAGCATGAGGACGCCTTGCTGGCGGTTGCCGTGATGTTCGGGTTGCATGGCCGGAGCGGGGGAATCGAAAGCGGGTTGGAGACAGGCTCAGTATTCGCCAGTTGCGGAGCGCGGGCAAACGAATTAAATTGAAGAATTCCATCAACGCAGCTTATAAATCGTTTCCCCGGCCGCATATGAACCCCGAATTCGATATCGATTTGCTGCGCACCTTCGCCGCCGTGGCGGATGCGGGCAGCTTCACGAAGGGCGCTGTGGCCGTGCATCGATCGCAGGCGGCCGTGAGCATGCAGATCAAGCGGCTCGAGCAGATGCTCGGCACCACGCTATTCACGCGCGACACGCGCAATCTCGCGCTCACGCGCCCCGGCAACACGCTGCTCGAATATGCGCGGCGCGCGCTCGACCTGCAGGAGGAGGCGTGGGCCGCGCTCGTGCGGCCCGAGGTGACGGGGCGCGTGGTGCTCGGCGCGCCCGACGACTATATGGCGTCGCTGCTTTCGCCGGTGTTGCGGCGTTTTTCGACTCTCTACCCGCACGTGGAGATCGAGATCGTCTGCGCGCAGAGCGTCGCGCTTGGGCCGATGCTGGCGGACAACAAGATCGATATCGCGTTCGTCACGCGCGACCGCAAGATGCGCGGCGAGTTCGTGCGCGCCGAGGAGATGGTCTGGGTCGGGTCCGCCACCGACCCCGCGCCGCTGGCCATGTCGCCGCTGCCGGTGGGGCTCTACGAGCATGGCAGCGTGGCGCGCGCGCATACCGTGGCGGCGCTCGACGGCGCGCACATCCGCTACCGCGCCGCGTATAGCAGCGCGAGTTTGATGGGTTTGACGGCGACGGTGGAGGCGGGCATTGCGATCGTCGCGCTCACGCGTTGCAGCGTGCCGGCGCGCTTCGCGATCCTCGGCGAGGCGCAGGGCCTGCCGAAGATCGAGCCGCTGGAAATCGTGGTGGCGCGCAGCGTCAAGTCGAACCGGCCGACTTGCGATTATCTCGCGCAGCAGATGGTGCAGGACCTTTCGGTGCCGCGTCAGCGCGGGTAGACGCTCACTTCGCCGCCCACCGCAAGCCGCACGCGCTCGCCTTCGCGAGGCGTGCGATAGCCTGGCACGCGCGCGCGGACCGTTGCGTGCGCATCGATCAGCTGCAGCGTGAGCGCGGCGTCCTGACCCTGGAAGGTGACGGCGCGCACCACGGCTTCCAGCGCGCCGCCGGATTGCGCGGATTCGGGCAGCACGTCGATCTGCTCAGGGCGCAGCATCACGTCCACGGCGCCTTCTTGCGCATGCTGGTCTTGCTGGATCGGCAGCGCGCCGAGCACGCAATGCGCTCGCCCGTTGGCGACGTTACCCGGCAGCAGCACCGCCTCGCCGATGAAGGCCGCGAGTTCGCGCGTGGCCGGGCGGCGATAGAGCGTTTGCGGCGGCCCGCTCTGCAACAGCTTGCCTCGCCACAGCACGGCGACCTCGTGGCCGAGCGAAAGCGCCTCGGCCTGGTCGTGCGTGACGAGCACGGCGGTCGCGCCTGCGGCGGCCAGCGCGCGCGCCACGGCTTCGCGCGTTTCGATGCGCAGCGCGGCGTCGAGCGACGAGAACGGCTCGTCGAGCATCACGAGGCCGGGTGAGGGCGCGAGCGCGCGGGCAAGCGCCACGCGTTGCTGCTGGCCACCCGAGAGTTGTTGCGGCGCGCGCGACGCATAGGATTGCGGAAGACCGACGAGTTCGAGCAATTCGGCCACGCGATGGCGCGCGCGCCGCTGCGCACGCGGCAGGCCGAACACGATGTTCTCGGCGACAGTGAGGTGCGGAAAGAGCGCGCCTTCTTGCGGCACGTAGCCGATATGACGCTGCTCGGTCGGCAGATGCAGCCGGTCGCCTGCGACGCGGCGGCCGTCGATCTCGATCGTGCCGGCGTCGGCGCGCTCGAAGCCGCACAACACGCGCAGCAGCGTGGTCTTGCCGCTGCCCGAAGGTCCGAGCAGTGCGACGAGCGAGCCCGAGCGCACGGAAAGATCGATGCCGTGCAGGACCGGATGGCCGTCGAAGGCCTTCTGGAGGCCGGAAATGCGAAGTGTGCTCATGGGACTCAGTGAGGCTCAGGCGTCGTCGGGCGGCGCGTTGATCGTATCGACCGGCACGTTGACCGTCGCATGGCCCGGGAGCGCGGAACGGCCGGCAAACGCGAACAGCAGGCCGGAAGCGGCGAGCGAAAGCGCGGTGAGCAGCGCGGCATAGGGCGCGGCGGCCGCGAATGCGAGGGTCGAGGTATCGGTCCAGACCTGCGTGGCGAGCGTGTGTGTGCCGATCGGCGCGAGCAGCAGCGTGGCGTTCAGTTCGGTGACCACCGAGATGAACACCATCGAGGCCGCGGCGCCGAGGCCGGGACCCGCGAGCGGCAGCACGACGCGGCGCAGCGTTGCAAACCATCCCAGGCCGAGCGCGCGCGCCGTCTCTTCGAGGCGCTGCTGCGCTTGCATGAGCGCCGCGCGCACGCTGACGAGCGCAAGGGGCAGACAGAGGATCGCGTACGCCGTAATCAGCAGGGTGGTGCCCTGGTAGAGCGGTTCGAGCGCGCGCACCGCGAGCGAGACGATGGCCAGCGCGATGACGAGACTGGGCACGCCCTGCGCGATGAAGGCCGTGCGTTCGAGAAAGGTGGCGGCGCGGCCGGGATAGCGCGCAAGCAGGTACGCGAGCGGCAGCGCGAGCAGTACGGTGAAAAACGCGGCGGTGAGGCCGAGGCGCAGCGAGGCGAAGGTGGTTGAAACCAGCAACTCAGGCGAGACATCGGCGGGCGTGATCGCTGCCGCGCCGGGCTGCGTGAGCCAGTAGCCGATCATCGCGAGCGGCACGCCGAGCGTCGCCACATTGAGCGCGACGAAACCCGCCGCGACGGGCCAGCGCCAGCGGCCGAGCGCATGTCGCGCGCTCGCGCGGCGCGCGCCGCGATCCACGCGCTCATAGCGCGAACGTCCACGCACGCGAAACTCGAGCACGAGACACACGAGGCAGAGCAGGATCAGCACGCAGGCCAGCAGCGAGGCGCCCCCGCCGTCGAAGCTCGTGCGGTACTCCGCATAGATCTCGGTGGTGAACGTGCGAAAGCGCAGCAGCGTAAATGCGCCGAATTCGGAGAGCACGCCGAGCGCGACGAGCAGCATCGAGCCGAACAGCGCGGGCCGCAATTGCGGCAGCACGACGCGTACGAAAACGGCCCAGCGGTTGCAGCCGAGCGCGCGCGCCGATTCTTCCAGCGCGGGGTCGAGGCCGCGCAGCGCGGCGGCCACGGGCAGGTAGACGAGCGGGAAATAGGCCGTCGTGATGACAATGAACGCGCCGAGAAAGTCCTGCAAATCGAGGCTCAGGGAGACCCACGCGTAGCTCGTGACAAACGCGGGCATGGCGAGCGGCGCGGCGGCGAGGAGCGCCCAGGCGCGCCGCCCCGGCACGTCGGTGCGCTCGACGAGCCAGGCCACCGCAGTGCCAAGCGCCGCGCAAGCGAGCGTGGCCGAAACGGTGATCGAAAGCGTGTTGACGAGCAGCTCGCCTACCAGCGGCCGGAAGATCAGCTCGGCGGCGTCGGCGAGACCAAAGGATAGCGCGCGCCAGAACGTCAGAGCGAGCGGCAGCAGCACCAGCAGCGGGCCGAGCGCGGCGGCGGCGAAAAGCGCGCGAGGCGCACGCCGCCGCGTGCGTTGGGGCGGCACCCCAGCGACATCCGCTTGAGAAGACTTCGGCACGGCCTGCGCCGCAGTAACGGCTTCACTCACGATCTTGCTTCGAACTCCATACCGGTTACAGCAGGCCGGCCTGGCGCAGCAGCTTGCCCGCCTGGCTGTCGTCGCCGAGCTGCTGGATGGTCAGCGCGGGCGGCTTCAACTGGTCGAACGGCTTGTTGATGGGATCGCTCGCCACGCCGGGGCGCAGCGGGTACTCGAAGCTGATGTGGTCCTGCGCCATCAGCTTCTGCGCGCGCTCGCTCACGAGGTAGGCGAGGAACTTCTGCGCACCGTCCACATTGTGCGCGGACTTCGTCACGGCGGCACCCGAAACATTGACGAGTGCGCCCACGTCGCCATCGGCGAAATGCGCGACCGCGCTCTGTGTTTTCTTGTCGCCGATTTCGGCATGCAGGCGGTCCCAGTAATAGTTGTTGATGATGCCGGTGGCGACCGCGCCGCGGTTCACGGCAGCGACCACGCCTTCGTCGTCGTCGAAGATCTGCGAGTTGGTCTTCAGACCTTTGAGCCAGTCGAGCGTGGCGGCTTCGCCCTTCACGGCGAGCACGGCGTCGACGAGCGGCAGGAAGTCGGCGTCGCTCGGCGCGATGCCGACCTTGCCCTTCCATTCGGGTTTGGCGAGATCGAAAATCGACTTCGGCAATTGCGCGGGCTGCACCTTGGCCGTGTTGTACGCGAGCACGTTTTCGCGCGCGGTCACGCCCACCCATTGTCCTTGCGGCGAGTTGAAGCGCGCGGGCACGGCCGCGAGCGTCGCTTGCTGCACGGGGGCGAGCAGGCCCTTTTCTTCCAGCAGCATCAATTCGGGCGAGTTCTCCGTGAAGTAGACGTCGGCGGGCGTCTTCCCGCCTTCGGCGACGAGCTGCGCCGCGAGCGCGGGACCTTCGCCGCTGCGGACCTTCACGTCGATGCCGGTCTGCTGCTCGAAGTCCTTCGCAAGCTGGTTCGCGACCTGCTCGTGCTGTGCGTTGTAGAGCGTGATCGACGCGGCGTGGGCGGCGAGCGGGAGCATGCTCGAAAGCGCGAGCGAAAGGGCGGCGGCGCGCAGCGGTGTGCGCATCAGGGAAATTTTCATATTGCTTCGTTATCCGTGTTATCGATGAGTTTCAGGCACTGAACAGCTCCGCGCCGATGAACGAGCCCGCCTTCGCACCGGGCGGGCACGCGAAGATCGCGCTGCCCACGTGCGTCGTGAACTGGTTCATCATGTCGAACTTCGCGAGCTTTTCGTTGATCGGGATGAAGCCCGTACGCGGGTCGCCCTGGTGAGCGATGAAGATGAGGCCCGCGTCGTATTCGGTTTCCTGGCGCCACGGCGGCCAGCGCTCGATATAGAAGTCCGTGCTGTCGTTATACGAATACGAGCGGCGCAGGATCTGCGCGCCATTGTTCGACGCGCGGTTCGAGAGCCGTACGTGCGAGTTCTCGGGAATCAGCGGATTGCCGTCCTTGTCTTGCGCGTCGAGATCGACGTTGTCGAATTCCTTCTTCTGGCCCAGAGGCGCGCCGCTGTACTTGTGGCGGCCGAACACCTGTTCCTGGAAGCCCAGTTCCATCTGGTCCCAGTGTTCCAGCGTGATACGGATGCGGCGCACCACGGTGTAGGTGCCGCCCTGCATCCACGGCGCATCGGCGGCGGTGGCCCAGACGAACTGGTTCATCGCCTTCGGGTCCGTGGTCGGCGGGTTGTTCGTGCCGTCCTTGAAGCCCATGAGGTTGCGCGGCGTCTGTGCGCGCGGGCCCGAGAGAAAGCCCGCCTGGCCCCAGCGCATCGTCAGGATGCCATAGCCCTGGCGCGCGAGCTGGCGTACGGCGTGGAAGGCGACTTGCGCGTCGTTGGCGCACGCCTGCACGAAGAGGTCGCCGCCGGTCTTTTGCGCGATCAGCTGGTCGCCGTTGAAACGCGGCAGATCGACGAGCGCGGCGGGGCGCTTGTGCGCGAGACCATAGCGGTCCTTGTCCTGCGACGCGAAGAGGCCGGGGCCGAAGCCGAAGGTGACCGTGAGGCCCGCCGGGCCGAGGCCCAGCACGTCGCCGGAGTCGGGCGCGGGGTGGTCGTCGCCCGTGCCGTCCAGCGAGGCCGCCGGCTGCGCCTGGCTCATGCGCGCCGCGGACTCGGTCCACTTGCGCAGCAGGTCGATGACGTCGTCGCGCGAGGTCGTCGTGAGGTCGAAGGCCGCGACATACGTGTGTGCCTGTTGCGGCGTCACGATGCCGCCCTGGTGCGCGCCGTAGAACGGCTCGACGGCGAGCATCGGGTCGGCGGGCATCGCATGGTGCTTCGCCTCGGCGGCCTGGGCGAGGCCGCTTGTAGCCGCGCCTGCGCCGAGGCTCGCACCAAGCACGGCACCGGCTTTCAGAAAGCCGCGCCGCGCGGGGCGCGAGGGTGGGCTGGAGGGATTGTCGGAGGACATGATTATTTAGCCAGCACGAGAGTGTTCACGTCGTCTTCCACGTAGTAGAAGCCGTCGGCTGCCGGGGTCAGCGCGATGCCGAAAAGGTCGCCGTTGCCCGGGGGAGTTTGCGCCTTGTCGGTATCGATCCAGCGCGCGTATAGCTGTTTCGCCGCGGCCGGGTCGATCTCGACGACCTGGCCGTTCAGGGCATTCGTCACGAGCAGGTGGCCCTGCGGCGTGGTGACCATGGCGAGCGGACGGTGCAACAGGCCGTCGGCGGTGAGCTGGCGGCCCACGCCCGCGCTCGTGTCGCGCGTGAGCGGGTCTTCGATCACGTTGATGCGGTTGCCGATCGCGTCGGACACGTAGAGCCGCTTGTTGTCCGCCGAAAGCGCGAGGCCAGTCGGGCCGACGAGGAACACGCCCTTGTCCGCCTGCGCGCCGAAGCCGCTCGCCACCACGGTTTCGCGCTTCACGACCGGCGTCTGGCCGCTCGGGATGTCGAGATCGAGGCGCAGCACCGTGGCCTGCTTGAACACAGGCGGATTGCCGTCCGCGCCGCCCACGCCGAAGCCCGCATTGCTCACGAACAGCGTGGCGTGGTCGCCGTTGTCGACCACGGCCATGTTGCCCCACGGGTCATTGATGTTCGGACTGCTGATGACCTTGGCAATCTTGCCGCTGCTGTCGAGTACGATCATGCAGCCCGCGCCCTTGGTGCCGGTGGTGCCGTCGTTGCTCGGCGTGCTCCCCACGATGACCCAGCCCGACTTGAGCATCGTCATCGCAGTCGAAAGGCCGACGCCGCCCGGGCATTCCTTGAGATCGCGCGGAATCGTCGCGAACAGCGACATCTGCTTCGTATCGGGGTGATAGTCGATGATGGTGCTGCCGGTGCCCTGCAGGTTGGCCGCGTTGTTGAAGTTGTCGACCAGCACGTCGCCTTCTTTCACCGTGCCGGAGGAAACCGGCGCAACGAAGATCGCGTACGGGTTCTGGTCGCCGTTGTCGGGCACGGTGTTGATGAGCGTGGTGTGGTGCTTGACGGTCTCGAGCAGGCCCTGCGGGTCGGCGTGTGCGGCGAGCGGCGCGCCGGCGAGCGCCGCCGCGGCGGCAAGCGCAAGCGCCGAGCGGACCGCGTGGACCGTGCATTGCAGGAGCGTGCGCGTAGCGTGTTTCATACTGAATCTCCGTGCCTCGCGCGGCCGCAGCGCGTGCGGCAGGGAACGCGCGAGGACTTGGGGTTGTACATGGGTCGGTTGCGCCTGGTCGGGCTTAGAACGTGATGTTGGTTCGCACGCCCACCACGAACGTGTTGCGCAGCGGCGCGGTCGGGTCCTGCGGATTCTGGCCGGCGCCCGCGTTGAACGTGTATTGCGCATCGGCCTGGAGAATCCACCACGGCGTGACCTGATACTGATAGGTCGCTTCGAGCGCCGTTTCCTGCGTGCGCACGCCGTAAGGACCGCCGGTGAACATCTGCTGGTCGAGGTCGAGGTTGTGCACGTTGTTGCCGACCTTGATGTAGGTGGCGGCGAGCCCCACGCTGTCGTTGTCGCGGCCCTTGAACGGCGCCTTCATCACAATGCCTACGTTGGCTGCGAGGCTCACGAGATTGCGGTCGCCGGGCGCGCCCATCACGCGTGCGAATACGCCGATGCTGCGCGGCTCGTCCGGGTCGGGACGCCAGATCATCTGATCGGCCACTGCATAGAAGCTGTAGTTGCCCCGGTGCTGCGCCGGGACGCCGGTCGAAGCCGGATTCGCGAGCGAAAGCCCTGTGTTGTCGAAGCGCTGATCGGCGAACGAGTTGGTGTTGTACCAGAAGCCCAGCTTGTAGGTGCCAGGCAGGCTGCGATTGTCCGCGCTGACGAGCTGGCCTTCGGACGGCTGGTTGATGGCGTACTGCAGTTCGCCGATCCACAACGTGCCGTTGTGCAGATTGAAGTTCGTACCACTAAGGTTGTTCGGATCGTTGCCGAGCGGATCGCCCGCGAACACGCCTGCGAGCGCCGTCAACGAAGGCGTGATCTGCCCGCGCACGCGCACGCCAAGACCGGCGAGCGGATAGGCCGGGCCGCCGGAGGGCATGTCGTACGATGGCAGCGCCGGCCAGCCGAACATCGTGTTGATGAAGAGTGCCGCATACTGGCTCGTGATGAATTCCTGGTCGAGACTCTGCTGACCGATCTTCACGTCGAGGCGCTTGTCGAGGAACGATTGCTGATACCACAGTTCCCAGAGGCGCGTGGCCGGCGTCGCTTCGATGCCGCTTGCGGTATTCAGCGTGCCGAGGTTCGACGTGCTCAGGTTGGTGCCGTGAATCTGCAGGCCGCTCACGTTGAACAGACCACCCGGAATGCCGAGCGCCTTGCTGGTGTCGACCTGCACGGTCGCCGTCGTGAGGCCGTCGTATGCGCCGCCGGTCTTGAGGCCGCCGCGCAGGTTCGCGAGGTACTCGCTCGTTTCCGTGAGCTGGAAGGTCACGCCGTACTTGCCGAGCCACGGCCGCAGTCCGCCCATGTCGCCGAGCAGGGTCTGGCGCGTCCAGAAGCCGGTCCAGAAGTTCGACGGCTGCGCCTGAATGGCGAGGTCGGCTTCCGGTGCTTCAGGGGCGGCGTCGGGGTTCGCATTGCTCTGTGCGCGGGCGGCGCCGCACGCGAAAGTCGCACTTGCGGCCAGCGCGGCAATGGCGCGCAACGCCGGTGTGCGCCGACGCACCGGGCGGACCGGCCCTGCGCTGCGCGAGCAGGCTAGCGCAGGCACGCGGACGGTTCGGGTCGATTTCATCGTATTCCTTACTTATTGAAAGGTTTGCTGGATTGAGCGCATTGGCGTTTGTGATTCGCAAACCGCTGAATACCCGACATCTCCAGACCGCGCCATCGTACTAACAGCGAATGCAAGCGTCAACAAAAACGAGAATGATTCGCAATTGACTTACGCTGCGTCAGCACAATGCTTGCGATTTGCTGTCTTTGGTGCCATGCGACATTACAGATAGTCAGTTTCCGGCTAATCGGTCAGACCAGTGAAGTCGCTTATCATCAAAGGCGTGAGCCTACGTTTCACCAAACCACTCTTCAAAGAAGCAGGCTTCATGACAGACCTCACGACACGCTACGAACTCGATCTCGATGCGTACTTCGCCCGCATCGGCTACCACGGTCCGCGCGCCGCGACGCTCGCCGTGCTGCGCGAACTGCACCGTCTGCACCCGCTTGCCATTCCCTTCGAGAATCTCGATCCGCTGGCGGGGCGGCGTGTGTCGATCAAGCTCCCGGACGTCGTCGCGAAACTCGTGACGCAGCGCCGCGGCGGCTATTGCTTCGAGCACAACACCTTGCTCGCGCACGTGCTCATGCAACTGGGCTTTGAGGTGACCCCGCTCGCCGCACGTGTGCTGTACGGGCGTGAACCCGACGCGCGCACGCCGCGCACGCATATGCTGCTGCGGGTGGAGGTGGAGGGCGATGCGTGGCTCGTCGACGGGGGCTTCGGTGCCGCGACGCTGCGCGCGCCGCTCTCGTTCTCGACGGATGCGGAGCAGCCGACGCCGCACGAACCGGCGCGCATCGTGACGTTGTCCGCCAACGAGCGCAAGCTGCAATTACACGATGGCGAGAAGTGGTTCGATCTCTATCGCTTCGAATTGACGCCGGCGGAGTGGGTCGATTACGAAGTGGCGAACTGGTACACGTCGGCGTCGCCCGAGTCCTTTTTCACGTTCAGCCTGATCGCGTGCATCGCGCGCGAAGGCGGCCGCGCGATCCTGTTCAACGAGCGCTTTACCGAGCGCGACGCCCAAGGCCAGGTGAGCGAGGAGCGTACGCTCGCAAATGGAGCGGAACTCGCGCAGTGTCTGTGCGAACGCTTCGGCATCGATCTCGCGCACGGCGACGCGGCGCAGCGTATCGACGCCGACGCGCTCTATGCGCGCATGACGTCGCACAGCGCCACACAGTAGGCGCGAGCAAACGCGAGTCGGCGTCCCCGCGCGCAAGGAGGGCATCGTGACTGAGCTGAAAATGACGAAAGCGCTGATGGCGAAGCTGTTCGTGCAAGTCGTGGTCTGGTTCGGGTTGATGGGCGTGCTGTTGTTCGTTTCGGCGGGCACGCTGGCGTGGACGGCGGCGTGGTTGTGGCTCATCGAGTGGGCGTTGTGCGGCGTGTGGATTGGCCTGTGGCTCGGGCGCGAAGATCCGGGGCTCCTCGTCGAGCGGCTCGCGCCGTTCGCGCAACGCACGCAGCAGCCGTGGGACCGCGTGTTCATGCTGTGCGTTTCGGTGGGCTTTTGCGCGTGGCTGTGCCTGATGGGAATCGACGCCGTGCGCATGGGCTGGTCGCGCGTGCCGCTGTGGCTCAGCGTGCTCGGCGCCGTCTTCATCTTCGTCGATATCTACGCGACGCGCGCCGTCTTCGCGGCGAACCGCTTTGCAGCGCCCGTGGTGAAGATTCAGAGCGAACGCGGACATACGGTCAGCGACACCGGCCCGTATGCCTATGTACGTCACCCGATGTATGGTTTCGCGCTGCTCTTTCTCGCCGGCACGCCGCTCATGCTCGGTTCGTGGTGGGGCCTTGCCTGCGTGCCCATTATGGTCGTGGGGATCGGCTATCGAGCGGTGCGGGAGGAGCGCACGCTCGCGGAGAATTTGCCCGGCTACCGCGAGTATCTGGCGCGCGTGCGTTATCGTTTCGTGCCCGGCATCTGGTAGCGAGAGGTCGTGCAGACTACCGCGCGGCAGGCGAGACGAGGGCCTGCGCGTAACGTCGATAAAGCCAGGCGAGCGCCGTGGTGGTGAGCAGCGCGAACACGATATTGCCGATGCTCTGGGCAATGGCGAGCGCAGTGAGCCAACCCGGCTGCCGCACGATTTCAGGCGTGACGCCCGCGAGGCCCATCCCGATCAGCACCAGCAGGCCGCACACTGCAATGGGCAGCGCGGCGACGAAGGTGACACCAAAAAGGCTCCAGAAGTGTCCGCGGCTGTCGCGCCAGGCGGCGCCGAAGGCGATCGGGCTGCCGACGGCGAGCGCCGGAAAGAGCAGCGAGAGGCGCACCGCCACGAACATCCAGATCGCAATGACCACCAGAAAGAGGAACGCCGCACCGCCCTGGTACTGAGGCCGCAGCACGACCCAGAGCAACAGCGCGAATGCGCCGAGCGCGACCGCCAGAATGAGGCCGACCGCAAAAATGCGCAGGAACGGTTTGGCTCCGGCCGGCATGAGCGGCGCGCTGCGCTCGCCGAGCAGCACGAAGCGCGAAATCTTGAGCGTGAACCAGAGGTAGAGAAGCGAATTCAGGAGCGAGGCGAGATTGCCGAGCAAAACGAGCCCGCCGGAGGGCGCCGCGCCTTCGGCCGGCACGGGCCGTCCGGCGAGGCCGAACCAGCCGAGCGCCGCATAGATCACAAACGTCCCCGCAAGGAGAACCGGCATTTGCACGGCGGCCTGCCAGGCGCTGGCCCATGCGCGCTTGACGCATTCCATGAAGGTCATCTGTTGCATGAAGTTTTCGCACGGGTAACAAAGAGCCTACAGTCTAACGCGGCGCCGTGAAATCGGGCACGCTCGTGCAACTCACTTCACGGCGAACAGCGTGAGGTTCATGAAGACCTTGAACACGAACCCGAGCGACACGGCCGCGCCCACGCCCGCACACCAGAGGAGTCCGAACCAGAGCCAGCCGGGCAGCGCGCGGCGCGCTGTCTTAGTGGTAGTGATGGGTGTCGCCATGACGCACCTTGCCTCTAAAGACCCAGTAACCGAGCATCGTGTAGGCGAGGATGATCGGCAGAATGAACGCTGCGCCCGCGAGCGTGAACATCTGGCTCTCGCGCGGCGCGGCGGCCTCCCAGAGCGTGAGGCCCTGCGGAATCGCGTAGGGCCACAGGCTCACGAGCAGGCCCGCGTAGCCGAGCAGCACGAGCCCGATGGCCGCGATGAAGGGCGTCCTGTGATGGCGCGCATGCACGGCCCAGCGCATCCACGCGGCGCAGGCGAGCACGAGCATCGGCACCGGCGCGAGACGCCAGAAGAGGCCAGAGCGGAACCAGCGTTCGGCGATGGCCGGGTCCTGCAGCGGCGTCCACAGGCTCACGAGCGCGATGAAGCCGAGCAGCATGACCGTGAGCGGCCAGACGAGCTTGCGCAGGCGGCGCTGCAGGTCGCCCTCGGTCTTCGCGACGAGCCAGCAGCAGCCGAGCAGCGCATAGGTCGCGACGAGCCCGAAACCCGAGAGCAGGCTGAAGGGCGTGAGCCAGCCGAAGGCGTCGCCGGCGAACCGGCCGCCGTCCATCGGAATGCCTTGCAGGAACGCGCCGAGCGCGATGCCCTGGAAAAACGCCGCGCCCGTCGAGCCGCCAATGAACGCGAGGTCCCACAAATGCTTCGTGCGATTGGCCTTGGCGCGAATCTCGAATGACACGCCGCGGAAGATCAGGCACGCAAGCATGAACACGAGCGGCAGGTAGAGCGCGGAAAGCACGGTCGAGTACACCACGGGGAACACGGCGAACAGCCCCGCGCCGCCGAGCACGAGCCAGGTCTCGTTGCCGTCCCACACGGGGGCGACCGTATTCATCATGAGATCGCGCTCATCCTCGTCGGGAAAGAGCGGAAACACGATGCCGATGCCGAGATCGAAGCCGTCCAGCACCACGTAGAGAAGAACGCCGAGCGCGATAATCGCGGCCCAGATGACGGTGACATCCATTTGCTTGCTAGCCTCGTAACGATGAATGCGGGAGCCTCAGGCGTCGATCAGCTGATCGGCGGCGGACATGGGGCGGCGCGCGGTCTGGCTCGCCGCGAGCGCAGGGTGGGCCACGCGCGGTTCACGCGGCGCCTGGGGAGGATGTGCCTGGGTCTCGGGCAGCGCAGGACCTTTGCGCAGAAGCTTGAGCAGGTAGTAAATGCCCGTGCCGAACACGAGGAAGTACACCGCCACGAACGCCATCAGCGAAACGCCCACCTGTTGCGTCGTGAGCGGCGACACCGCTTGCGCCGTGCGCATCACGCCATAGACCACCCAGGGCTGACGGCCGGCTTCGGTGGTGACCCAGCCTGCGAGCAGCGTGATGAAGCCCGTCGGTCCCATGGCGAGCACGAAGCGCTGGAAACCGCGCGATTCGTAGAGCGTGCCGCGGCGGCGCAGCACCCAGCCGGTCACGCCGAGCAGAATCATCAGGATGCCTAAGCCGACCATGACGCGGAAGCTCCAGAACAACAGCGTCGAATTGGGCCGCTCGTCGGCGGGGAAGGACTTGAGTCCCTTGATCTCGCCGTCCCAGCTATGCGTGAGGATCAGGCTGCCCAGGTGCGGAATGGAAACGGCGTAGCGCGTCGTCTCGGCCTGCATGTCGGGAATGCCGAACAGATTGAGCGCAGTGCCGCCCTGTTCCGTGTCCCAAATGCCTTCGATCGCGGCGATCTTGGCGGGCTGATATTCGCGCGTATTCAGGCCGTGCGCATCGCCCACGAAGGCCTGCACCGGCGCGAGCACGAGCAGCAGGCCGAGCGCCATCGAAAACATCTTCTTGATGGCGGGGTCGCGCCGTCCCTTGAGCAGATGCCATGCGCCGCTCGCAGCCACCACGAGCGCCGCCACGATGAACGCGGCGATCGCCATGTGCGCGAGACGGTACGGGAAGGACGGATTGAAGATGACCTTGAACCAGTCCACCGGCACGACGTGGCCATCGACGACCTTGAAGCCTTGCGGCGTCTGCATCCAGCTATTCGAGGCGAGGATCCAGAACGTGGAAATGAGCGTGCCGATGGCGACCATCAGCGTCGCGCCGAAGTGGGCGCGCGGGCTCACGCGGTTCCAGCCGAACAGCATGATGCCGAGGAAACCCGCTTCGAGAAAGAACGCGGTCATGACTTCGTACATCAGCAGCGGTCCGGTGATGGGGCCCGCGAACGACGAAAAGCCCGACCAGTTGGTGCCGAACTCGTAGCTCATGACGACGCCAGACACGACGCCCATGCCGAAGGCCACGGCGAAGACCTTCGACCAGAACAGGCAGAGGTCCTTGTAGAACGGTTGGCGCGATTTGAGCCAGCAGGCTTCGAGCACGGCGATGAAGCTCGCGAGGCCGATGGAGAGCGCCGGAAAGACGATATGAAATGAAACGGTGAAGGCGAACTGCAGCCGGGCCAGGTCGAAGGCGGAAAGTGACGTGTGCATGTGCGTGCCTGTTGCTTGCTTGCCGGGAAAAGCGCGGAAGAAACGTTGCACGGCGTGGCAGTGGGGGCGCTGCGCTGCTCGTGCGATGGACGTAAGCGTAGGGGAACGGCGAAGGTTTTGCTGCGCTGCGACGTGCGCCAGCGTGTCGCAGCCGTCAATATCAACGAGACGAAAACATGCGCTAACGCATTGATACAGATCAATTTAGATTAAGCGCTCGTTGGGCAGAGGGGGCGTGCGCAGGGTATTGCGCTGCGTCAATACACCGCGCAGCCGCATGGGGTGTGGCAATGTGAGGCTGCGCAAAAGCGCGCCAATGGCGGCGGTATCGGTGGACCGGGGAGTGGCGCCGGAAGCGGCGGAAAATCGGGCCGACATGACGAAGGCGTGGCGTGCGGGTGCGGCCCCCGTGCGAGCATAGGCGATGCAGACCGTCGCGCGCATGCGCGTGAGTGGATAGTTGCTGTTTGTCGCCGGGTTACGATATGCGCACGGCGGTTCCGGTGGTCATCCAGAAACAGGGGGCGAGCGATGCGTGAAGTGCGTTGGGCATCCGAGACGGGCGAGGGCATCGAGCATCTGGCGTTCGATGCGCATTGCGGCCCGAAGTTTGGCGAGGAAGGCGACACGATCCGCGCGGAAAGCGTGGTCATCGGCGAGCGCTACGGCAATGCTTACGGCCTGTGCTACGCCATCGAGTGCGATGCGCACTGGCGCGTGCGTTGGGCGGCGTTTCGCGTGATGGGCGGCCGTTCGCTCGTGCTCCACAGCGACGGCAAGGGCCATTGGACCGACGGCGAGGGGAGCGCGCTGGAAGCGCTCAACGGCTGCATCGATATCGACATCGCCGCGACGCCGTATACGAACACGCTGCCGATCCGGCGTCTGGGTCTCGCGCGCGGCGAGCGCCAGCCGATCCGCGTGGCGTACATCGCCGCGCCCGAACTGGAGCCCAAGCCCGCCGAGCAGGCCTATGTGTGCATCGAGCGCGACCGCGAGTATCGCTACGAGGGCATCTTTCGCGACTTCACGGCGAACCTGCGCGTGGACGAAGATGGGCTCGTGATCGACTATCCCACGCTGTTCCGGCGCCTGCCGCCGCCGGACCGGTAGGACGCGGCGACAAGACGCTTACGCCGCGCCGCCCGCGCTCTTGCCGAACAGCAATTGCTCGACCAGCGTGTTGTCGATGGTTTCGTTGTTGAGCGTGCGCGCGAGCAGTTCGCCCGCGAGCAGCTGCGGCGAGAACACCATATCCGGCTGCAAAAGACGCAGCCGCTGCAGGTTGCGGCTGTCGTTGACGAGCGCCACGGTGCGCACCTTCGGCGCAATCTCCTTGATGGCGAGAATCACGAAGGCGTTCTCGGCGTCGTCCGAGCGCAGCGCGAGCGCGGCGAGTGCGGTTTCGGCGCCCGCGCTGTGCAGCGTGGCGGTGTCGCTCGCATCGCCGACGATGAGATCGGCCTGCGGCGGATAATTGTGCGGGGTGTTCGGCGCGACGATCACGGTCGCCGCGTAGCCGCGCTTGATGAGCCCCGCGTATACGCTATGCGCGAGCGGCGACGCGCCGACGATCAGATAGTGGTTCTTGCGGGTCACGTTGGAAATGCCTCCCTTCACGATGCGTTTCAAATGGCCGCCGATCACGGGCCCGATCACGGCGCTGATCGACGTCGCGAACACGGTGATGCCGAGCACGATGATCGAGGCCGTGAAAAGCCGCGCGGTGTCCGAGCGCGGCACGATATCGCCGTAGCCGACCGTGGACATCGACACGATCGAGAAGTAGAACGCCGTGACGAGATTGCCGATAGGCGGTTCGAAATCGCCGCCGAGATACAGCGAGCCGAACACCGCATAGACGACCAACGAGCCAATGCTCAGGAATGCGAACAACGATCCCGCGGCGACGCTCGCGCGATCGAAGTGGCGCCAGTAATAGATGAGAGCGCAGGCGAGTGCGAGCGAGAAGCCGGCGAGCGCGTGGCTGCGATAGTCGCCCCACAGGCAGATGCTGGCAGCGCCGGCGAGCAGCACCAGTGACAGCACCCACGCCACGCGCGCGCGCAGCGCGATGCCGAACGACATCATCGTGAGGCCGGTCGCAACGAGTGCCTGGGGCAGCGCGAGCACGCCGAACGCGTTGATGAGCGTGATCCAGTCGTCGAACCAGCTGCCGCGCGCGTGTTCGAGCGCTTTCTGCGCGACCGGGCGCACCAGCAGCAGGCCGTCGATCACCAGCAGCACGGCCAGGTAGCCGTGCGGCGCGAGCCCTCCGGCATAGCCGCGCAGGCGGCGCGCATACGCGTTCATTGCTGCTGCGCTTGTTGCGTCGGCTGCGCCGGTTGTTCGGATTCCGCCGGTTGCGTCTGCACGATGTGCAGCTCGCGCGTGCGCAGGGGCAGCGAGCAGTGCGCGTCGTTGAGCACCTGGCGCACCTGGCGCGACAGCTCCCAGCGCATCTCCCAGAATGTGTCGATGTTCGACCACACACGAATGTTGAGCACGGCGGTGCTGTCGTCGAAGCGCGCCACCATCACTTGAGGCGCGGGAGAGGCCAGCACGCGCGGGTCGGCGGCGGCGAGCGCGCGCAGGGCGTCGATCGCGCGGGTCACGTCGTCGCGCACCGATACTTCCACTTCGAGGTCGAGCCGGCGCGTGGGATTGCGGCTGTAGTTGCGGATCGAATTGCTCCACAACGCGCTGTTCGGCACGTATTCGCAAATGCCGTCCGGTTTCGTGAGACGCGTGGTGAAGAGGTTCACTTCCTCGACGGTGCCCGCGACGCTGGCGCCGGCGCTGCCGTCGATATAGTCGCCCACCTTGAACGGCCGCAGCAGCAACAGCATGATGCCGGCCGCGATGTTCTGCAGCGTGCCCTGCAGCGCGAGGCCGATGGCGAGACCGGCCGCGCCGAGCACTGCGACGATGCTGGCGGTCTGGATGCCGATCTGCGAAAGCGCGCCGATCACGGCGACGAGGCGCACGCCCCACACGGCGGTGTCGCGCACGATGGGGCGCAGCGTGGGGTCGATGCCGCCGCCGCGCCGCTTGATCCAGTTGCCCACGCGCCGGGAGAGCCACCAGCCGAACCAGAGGATCGCAAAGGCCGCGCACAAGCGCAGCGCAAGCGCGGAGAGCGCGTCCCACAGGAAGCTCCAGTTGGACGGGTGCAGATGTTCGAGGAGGGCTTGCATGGCGAATCGGTCCTTGTCTTCGGAGCCTTGGGTCTGGCTCCGTGGCGAAAGGACGTATTGTACGAGCGGCGTTTCGCGCGCGGCGAGCGCGTGCCGCGCCGAATCGCCTTTAAGGGAGACGCATCAGCCCTTGGGCGGCGTATGAGCGCCCGGCCCGAGCGTGCGCTGCATGAGCGCGGTGTCGCGCCACTCGCCGTGTTTGAAGCCCACGCCGCGCAGCGTGCCGGTCAGCGCGAAGCCCAGCCGCTCGTGCAGTTTGAGCGAACCGCCGCGCGGGTCGGCGACCACGGCGATCATCTGCCGCCACGGGCCGGCCTCGCAGCGCTCGATCAGCGCGTTGAGCAGCGTGTGGCCGAGCCCGCGGCCGCGAAAAGCCTCGTCGATATAAATCGAGTCTTCGATCGTGAAGCGGTACGCCGGACGCGGCCGGTAGGGCGTGGCGTAGCAGTAGCCCGTCACGCGGCCGTCGATTTCGGCGACGAGCCAGGGCAGGCCGTGTTCGCGCACGGCGGCGTGGCGGCGCAGGAGTTCGTCGAGCGAAGGCGGCGTCTCCTCGAACGACGCCGTGCCGTGCAGCACGTGGTGTGCGTAGATCGCGGCGATGGCGGGAAAGTCGTCGGCGGTGGCGTCGCGCACGTGCGCGTCGGAATGCGGGTTCATCGATTAAAGCGAGGCACGAAGGAGGTTTGCATCCCTCACTATGCCTCGCGCCGGCGCGCTTTTGAAGCGCGCCAAAAATCCCGACCTAGACGCGCTGCGTGCCCGCGCGATTCGCGACAGCGGAAGCGCCGCTCGCGCGCCCGAAGCGCCGCGCGCCTGCCACGCACGCGATCACCACGGCGGTGACGGCGATCATCGCGGGCGGCACGGACTCGTGCAGCAGCAGCGCCGCGAGCACGAAGCCGAAGAACGGCTGCAGCAACTGCAACTGCCCGACGCCCGCAATGCCGCCGAGCGCGAGCCCGCGGTACCAGAAGACGAAGCCGATCAGCATGCTGAAGAGCGACACATAGGCGAACCCCCACCACGAGGCCGCGCCCACCGCGGCGAACGACGCGGGCCGCAGCCACCACGCGAGCGGCGCCATCACGGGCAGCGAGATCACGAGTGCCCAGCAGATCACCTGCCAGCCGCCCAGGCGCCGCGAGAGCCGCGCGCCTTCCGCATAGCCGAGCCCGCACACGACGATCGCGCCGAGCATGAGCGTGTCGCCAAGCGGCGAGGCGTCGATGCCGTGGCGCAGCGCGAATGCCACCACGGCGGCGCTCCCCACCGCGGAAAAGATCCAGAAGGCCGGCTGCGGACGCTCGCTCGCCCGCAGCACGCCGAATATGGCCGTGGCGAGCGGCAGCAGGCCGACGAACACGATGGCGTGTGCCGAACTCACGTGCTGGAGCGCGAGCGCCGTCAGGAGCGGAAAGCCGACCACCACGCCGAGCGCAACGATGACGAGCGGCCAGAACTCGGCGCGCGCCGGCCGCGCCGCGCGCAGCCCGAGAAGCAGCAGCGCGCCAAGGCCGCCTGCGATGCTCGCCCGCGCGACGGTAAGGAACACCGGGTCGAGGCCGAGCACGGCGAGCCGCGTGGCGGGCAGCGATCCGCTGAAGATGAGGACGCCTGCGAGGCCGCAGAGCCAGCCGTCGGTAGTGGAATCGAGCGTTTTGCGCATGGGGTTTCGTCGAGGGAAAACATCGGGGATCGATCTTCATGATGATGCGTGCCGCACCGCTCGAGGGTAAGCTACAGATCAGTACAATTTGTTCAAACTGTATTGAACACGGAGCAGTACAGATGAAAGACAGAGCGAGGACACAAGCCCTGCCCATGACGCGTGTCGAGCGGGTGATGCAGGCGCTGCGCGAGCGCATTGCCGCGCGCTCGCTGGCTGCGGGCGCGCGCGTGCCGTCCATCCGGGCGATGAGCGAGCAGCTTGGCGTGTCGAATTCGACGGTGGTGGAGGCCTACGAGCGCCTCGTCGCCGAAGGCGTGCTCGCCGCGCGGCGCGGCGCTGGATTTTTCGTGGCCGGGCACGCGCCGCCGCTCGCGCTCGCCGCGCTCGGGCCGCAGCTCGACCGCGAGATCGATCCGCTCTGGCTCACGCGCCAGTCGCTGCAGACCGAGGCCGACGCGCTGCGGCCCGGCTGCGGCTGGCTGCCCGCCTCGTGGCTGCCGCAGGACGCCGTGCGGCGCGCGCTGCGCGCCCTCGCACGCGACCCGCGCGCGCCGCTCACCGATTACGCGTCGCCTCCCGGCTTGCCGGCGCTGCGTCAGCAGCTGGCATGGCGGCTCGGCCAGCACGGCGTGGAGGCCGCGCCCGGGCAGATCGTGCTGACCGACGGCGGCACCCAGGCGCTCGACCTGCTGTGCCGCTTTCTGCTGGAGCCGGGCGACACCGTGCTCGTGGACGATCCGTGCTACTTCAATTTCCAGGCGCTGCTGCGCGCGCATCGCGTACGCGTGGTCGGCGTGCCGTACACGCCGACGGGCCCCGATCTCGCCGCGTTCGAGCGCGCGCTGGCCGAATCGCGCCCGCGCCTTTACGTGACGAACTCGGCGGTCCACAACCCCACTGGCGCGACGCTCGCGCCCGCCGTCGCGCATCGCCTGCTCAAGCTCGCGGAGCAACACGACCTCCTGATCGTCGAGGACGACATCTTCGCCGACTTCGAGATCGAGCCCGCGCCGCGCCTCGCGGCCTTCGACGGGCTCGCGCGCGTGGTGACGATCGGCAGCTTTTCGAAGACGATGTCGGCAGCCGCGCGCTGCGGTTTCATCGCGGCGCGCGCAGACTGGATCGAGCCGCTCGTGGATCTCAAGCTCGCGGTCTCGTTCGGCAATGGGGAGATGGTGGCGGAACTCGTGCACCGCCTGCTCGTGGACGGCACGTATCGGCGGCACCTGGACGGCTTGCGCGCGAAGCTCGCCGACGCCATGGGCGAAACGCTGCAACGGCTCGCGGCGCTGGGCCTGAGCGCGTGGACGCGTCCACAGGCGGGACTCTTCGTATGGGCGCAATTGCCGGACGGACTGGACGCCGCGCAGATCGCGCGCGAGGCGCTGGTGGAAGGCGTGGTGCTCGCGCCGGGCAACGTGTTCAGCGTGTCGCGCAGCGCGAGCGATTTTCTGCGCTTCAATGTTTCGCAGTGCAATCGTCCGAAGGTCTACGAAACATTGCAGCGTGCGATGGAGCGGGTGGCGCAGCCTGCATGAAGCCGCCGCGCCCGCGTATCACGGTTCGTGACGCAGATAGCCTTCCTTCGACGGATCGCGCATGCGCCACGACACGATCAGCGAAATCGCGCACAGGGCGGTCACGTACCAGTAGAACGTGGACTCGCTGCCGGCCGACTTGAACCACAGCGCGACGTATTCGGCCGAGCCGCCGAACAGCGCGTTGGCTACCGCGTACGAGAGGCCCACGCCCATCGCGCGCACTTCGGGCGGAAACATCTCGGCCTTGATGAGGCCGCTGATCGACGTGTAGAAGCTGACGATCGCGAGCGCCACCGTGATCAGCGCGAACGCGGCCACCGGGCTCGATACGTCCTTGAGCGCATGCATGAGCGGCACCGTGCCGATCACCGCGAAGGCGCCGAACAGGATCATCGACGTGCGGCGGCCGATCTTGTCGGACAGCGCGCCGAACACCGGCTGCATCAGCATGTAGACGAAGAGCGCGCAGGTCATCACGTTGCTGGCGGTTTTCGCGTGCATGCCGGCCGTGTTCACGAGGTACTTCTGCATGTAGGTCGTGAACGTGTAGAAGATCAGCGAGCCGCCTGCCGTGAAGCCGACCACCGTGAGGAACGCGCCCTTGTGCTGCCACACGCCGCGTATCGTGCCCGCATCGCGTTTGTGGCGCGACTCGCTCGTCGAGGTTTCGTCGAGCGATTTGCGCAGATAGAGCGAGATCAGCGCGGCGCATGCGCCGACCACGAACGGAATGCGCCAGCCCCAGGCCTTCAGTTCTTCGGTGGACAGCGTTTGCTGCAGGATCACGAGCACGAGGAGCGCGCAGAGCTGGCCGCCGATCAGCGTGACGTACTGGAACGACGCGAAGAAGCCGCGCCGGCCCTTGAGCGCGACCTCGCTCATGTAGGTCGCGCTCGTGCCGTATTCGCCGCCCACCGAAAGCCCCTGGAAGAGCCGCGCGACGAGTAGCAGGAACGGGGCGAACGCGCCGATCTGCGCGTAGGTGGGCAGCATGGCGATCACGAGCGAGCCGCCGCACATCATGAGCACCGAGATCATCATCGCGCTGCGCCGGCCATGGCGGTCGGCGATGCGGCCGAACAGCCAGCCGCCGATGGGCCGCATGAGGAAGCCTGCGGCGAACACGCCGGCGGTGTTGAGCAACTGCGTGGTGGTGTTGCCGCTCGGGAAGAACGCGGGCGCGAAATAGAGCGCGCAGAACGAGTAGATGTAGAAGTCGAACCACTCGACGAGATTGCCCGACGAGGCGCCGACGATGGCGAATACGCGTCGCCTCGTGTCTTGCGCGGATAGCGTGGTTGGGTCGATCTGGACGTCCATGGGCGGGTGTTCTCCTGGTTTGTGTGTTTTGTGGCGAGCGGCCGTCGCGCAGCCGTCGTGGGAGTTGCAACGCGTGCCGCCGGGTCCCGGCGCGCGATGCCCGCGATTTTAGCTAACTGTAATTAAATGTGTGGAAAATGTAATAGTGGCGCGAAAAGATTCCGAACTGGCCACATCGGGCCGAGGTGACGCCAGTTCGCGAGGCACAGGAACGGCCAGCGGGGAGCCGCCGGCCGGAGGGGAAACGGCAGGGAAAACAGCAGGGAAAACAGCAGGGGAAACAGCAGGGGAAACGCGCTCAATGCTGCTTGCGCAGCGGCACGTCGCGCAACAGCCACGACAGCGCGAACGAAAACACCACCACGACCGCAGCCGCGAGATAAACCGTGTGGAGCGCGCCGGCGAATGCATCGAGATACTGCGCGTGCAGCGTGGGCGGCAAATGGCGGATCACGTCGGGCGTGAGCGGTTGGGGCAACTCCACGCCGGCGGCAAGCCCCTTTTCTAGCCGCGCGTGCAGCCCATGCGAGAACACGGCGCCGAACGCGGCCACCCCGACCGAGCCGCCAATCGAGCGGAACAGCGTCGCGCCCGACGTGGCCACGCCCATGTGGCGAAACTCCACGGCGTTCTGCACGGCGAGGATCAGCACCTGCATCACCATGCCGAGGCCACAGCCGAGCAGGCCCATGTAAAGATACATGAGGTGAATGGGCGTATCGATCTGCAGGCGCGCGAGCAGCGTCATCGCCACGGCCACGAGCGCCGTGCCCGCGATCGGGAACATGCGGTACTTGCCGACCTTGCTGATGATGCGGCCCGTGATGATCGACATGACGAGTACGCCGCCCATCATCGGCAGCATCTGCATGCCGGCCTGCGAAGGCGTCGAGCCCTTCACCACCTGCAGATAGAGCGGCAGGAAGGTGACCGAACCGAACAGCGACACGCCCACGATGAAGCCGATCAGGCTCGCGAGCACGAAAGTGCGCTCGCGAAAGAGTTCGAGCGGCATGATGGGTTCGGCGGCGTGCTTTTCCTCGTGGATGAAGCCCGCCACGGCGACGATGCCGAGCAGCAGCGTGAGCCAGAGCGTGGGGGACGTCCACGGCAGCAGCGAGCCGCCCTCGCTCGTGAAAAGGATCAGGCAGGTGAGGGCGGCGGCGAGCCAGCCCGCGCCCATGTAGTCGATCACGTGCTTCACGTGCGCGGCGCGCGGCTTGAACACCGCGCCGATCACCACGAGCGCGATCGCGCCTAACGGCAAGTTGATGTAGAAAATCCAGCGCCACGACAGATGCTCGACGAGAAAGCCGCCGAGCAGCGGCCCGATCACCGTGGCGATACCGAATACGCCGCCGAACATGCCCTGATACTTGCCGCGCTGCGCGGGCGGGATCACATCGCCGATGGCGGCCATCGTCACGACCATCAGGCCCCCGCCGCCGATGCCCTGCAGGGCGCGCAGCACGATGAGCTGCTCCATGTCCTGCGCCACGCCGCAAAGTGCCGAACCGATCAGGAAGATCACGATGGCGGCCTGCAGCACGACCTTGCGCCCGAACAGGTCGCCGAACTTTCCGTAGAGCGGCACGACGATCGTCGAGGTGAGCAGGTAGGCCGTGACGACCCACGAGAGCCGGTCGAGCCCGCCCAGCTCGCCGACGATGGTGGGCAGCGCCGTCGAGACGATGGTCTGGTCGAGCGCGGCCAGCAGCATGACGAGCAGGAGCGCCGGAAACAGCAGCCGGATCGGCGGGTGGCCGCCCCGCGGATGGCCGCCCCGCGGGTCGCCGCCGGCATCGGCAGCCGCCGGGCCCGACGCCGGCGCCGCCGCTTTCGCGCGAGCGCCAGCCCTCGCCGTAGCGGGCACAGGGTGTTTCGTGCTGGATTCCATCATGGCCATCTGTCTTGAAATTAATTAATTCGGAGGTTAATATTAGGATAATTATTCCAGTTGGTCAAAATTCATTTCGTTACCCGATAAAACGCCTATGAAAGTGCCAGAATCCACCCTCGACAGCGCAGGCGGCACGCCAGGCCGGGGCGCCGGACGTCGTCCCGGCCGGCCGAGCGGCGGCGTGGGCGGGGCGGAACAGCGCGCGCGTCTGATCGAAGCCGCACTTGCGTTGTTTGCGCGCCGGGGCATCCTTGACACCTCGCTTGCCGCCATCGCCCGCGAGGCAGGCGTGACGCCCGCGATGGTCCATTACTACTTCAGGACGCGCGATCAGCTGATCGACGTGCTGATCGACGAGCGTTTCGTGCCGCTGCGCGAGGCGCTTGGCGACGTCTTCGCGGAGCATCCCGACGATCCCGTGGCGGCGCTCACCGCGCTGGTGCAGCGCTTCGTGGCGCTGGGGCAGCGCAATCCGTGGTTTCCGCCGCTGTGGGTGCGCGACGTCATCAGCGAGGGCGGCGTGCTGCGCCAGCGCATGCTCGAGCGCCTCGGCCGCGAGCACCAGGAACAGGCTCACATGGCAATTGCGCGCTGGCAGCGCGAGGGCCGGCTCAACGCGGCGCTGGAGCCTTCGCTGCTGTTCCAGTCGCTGATGGGTCTCACGCTGCTCCCGCTCGCCACCAGCCAGATGTGGCGCGGCGATGCGCGGCAGCCTCACGTCGGGGTCGAGGCGATCGCGCGCCATGCGGTCGCGCTCATCACCGAGGGCGTGGGGCCAAAGCGCATCGACGCACGCGCCGCTACCGGCATCGATACCGATTAGCGGCCGACTTGCGCCGTGGTACGCTCCGTGACCTTTGCGGCACGGTCCGTGCGCTGTGCCGCGCGGATGTTCCCCGGTCGAGGTCCGGTCTGCGTTCTTCTCCTGCTTCTTCCCGCGCTCGCGCAGGCTGCGTGCGGCGGCGGCCTGCTTCTGTTGATTTTTCAATCGCTGCCAGCAGGTCTTACCCGACACGCATCGAAACTCGACGCGCTCGGCCTGGCTCCTCGCGCGCCCGGCCCGCAGGCGAGGAAGCCGCGCCGTACTTGCGCATCTTCAATCCGGTGCTGCAGGGCCACCCCTGTCGTCGAGCATGAACTGGCGCGCCGGCGCGCACTCGAAGCCTATGCACAAACCGGCAGAGTCAAGGGCCTCGGCGCTTCGCGGCAGGGCCCGAAGCAGAGCGCAAAACAGGGCGGCAAAGCACGAGCGAGGCCGTCATCGGGCTGTCTTGTGATGCGGCTATCGTGCGCGGCGCGGATGAGCGC
This sequence comes from Paraburkholderia silvatlantica, assembly GCF_003096715.1. Taxonomy (GTDB): domain Bacteria; phylum Pseudomonadota; class Gammaproteobacteria; order Burkholderiales; family Burkholderiaceae; genus Paraburkholderia; species Paraburkholderia silvatlantica. The sequence goes on along the minus strand of NZ_QEOL01000010.1, from coordinate 184,172 downwards.
TCGCGCGGCACGCAGGAACCGGACGGCATCAAGATTGCTCTATCAGGACGGCCCGCGTTGCCGTGGGCCCGGCGTGACTCCGGGCTCGTAGCCTTGCGGCACTCGGCCTGACAGACAGAAAGGCATGTAAGCAAACAATGAATGCAGTACACAAGCTCGACCGGACGACCATCGTCCTGGTCGAAGACGACCCGCACAGCCGGGCGTCACTGACTTCGCTGCTCGAGGCGGAGGGTGCGCATGTCGTGGCGGTCGAAGACGCCGAAACGGGCGTCGAAGCGGCCCTGAGCCTGCACCCCGACGCCGTGGTCTGCGATCTCGACCTGCCGGCCATGGACGGCTTCTACCTGATCCAGCGTCTGCGCGACTACGAAATTCGCGGCGATCACGCCCCGACCGTTGCGGTCGCGCTCACGGGCCATACCGACGAAAGCTGGCGTTTGCGCAGCATCGGCGAGGGCTTCCAGCACTTCATGACCAAGCCGGCCCGGCCGGAAGATCTGGTGACGCTGCTGAGCGACGCGATCGACGCGCGCCAGTCGCTGTGACGCGGCGCGCGTGGCACGGCGGGAAAGGTGCGGGCGCAGATGGACTGAAGCGCCGCGGCATGCGGCGCATGCGGAACTGTTGCCTGCGCTGAACGGCGGGCAAAGACGGCTAGCTAACGGACGATAACGGACGAGGACTGCGCGGCGGCTTCGGGCGTGCCGGCGGCGCCCGGCTGTGCAGTCTTGACGGCCGAATTCGCCTGACTCTCCTGGCATTGCGCGCAGAGACCCTTGAGTTCGATGCCGTCGCCGGCGAGCCGGTAGCCCGCGGCCTCGATCTGCGCGACCAACGCCTGGCGCAGCTTGGGCTCGTGCAGCTCGGTGACGTTGCCGCACTGCTGGCACACCACGAGAATGCCGTGCTGACACTGCGTGAGGTCGTGGCACACGGCGAACGCGTTGATCGACTCGATGCGGTGGATGAGTCCCGCCGACAGCAGGAAGTCGAGCGCCCGGTAGACCGTGGGCGGCGCCGAACCCGGATGGATCTGGCGCATTTCGTCGAGCAGGGAATACGCCTTGGTCGCGCGTCCCGAGGCGAGCAGCAACTCCAGCACCTTGCGGCGGATCGGCGTGAGCTTTTCGCCGCGCTCGCGGCAATAGGCCTCGGCCATCGCGAGCGCGGACTCGACCGAAGCGCGCTCTACGCCGCCGTGCGAGCGGGCGTGGCCGTGATCGTGCACCTCGCCGTGCGTGCCGCTGTGCAAGCCCGGGGCGTCCGGGGACGGTTTTGCTGTCTTCATGCCTGCGATTATACGGGGCGCGCCGCCCGGCCGCCCGCGCCGCCATGGCGCGACGGCTCAGGTGAGCGGCAGATCGATGTACTTGCGGAAACCCTGGCGCTGCGCGATGCGCTGATACCAGCGCTCGAGATTCGGCAGCGGCTCGCGCTCCACGCCTTCGAGCCCGAACCAACGCCGCGCGTACGCGCCGAGCACGATGTCGGCGAGCGAGAAGCGCTCGTTTTCCAGGAAGAAGCGGCCTTGCAGATGGTGGTCGAGCAGCCTCCAAAGCGGCGTCAACTGATCGAAATCGGCGGCGATCTTCGCCGTGTCGCGCTGTTCGGGCGGCGTGCGCACGAGCGCGAGGAACACGGGGCGCTCGGCGGGCGCGAGCGTGCCGATCGACCAGTCGAGCCAGCGCTCGATCGCGGCGCGTACCTTCGGGTCGGTCGGGTAGAGCAGGCTCGAGGGGCCATACTCCATCGCCAGATAGCGCAGGATCGCGTTCGACTCCCACAGCACGAACGTGCCGTCGGTGATCGTCGGGATCTTGCCGTTCGGATTCATGGCGAGATAGGAAGGCTCGTTGAGATGGCCGAACGGACCGCCCGCGTCGATGCGCTGGAACGGCAGCACGAGCTCATCGCAACACCACAGGACTTTCTGGACATTCACCGAATTGGCGCGTCCCCAGATCGTGATCATCTGGCGCGTACTCCTTGCAAGGGGAAAAAGGGTCAAGCCTGGCGCAGGTCGCCACGATACACGATTCTCGCGCGGTTTTTTGTGCAGCCAGGCATTTCGTAGAATAGGCGCTGCGCGGCGCCGGGAGTTCCGCCGCCGCGCCCGCTTCGTGCGGCACCGCTCCCTCGATTGCCAGCGCGGCCGCCACGAACCTCAACCTTCGCCCGAGACTCGCCCATGGCCCGTATTGTCCCCGACGACTGGCAGCATCTCGAAGCCACCGGCGCCGCCGCGCGCGAGCGCGAAACGCTCGCCGCGCTCGCGCGCGGTTTGCCGAACGGCTACACCGTCTATCACGGCGTGCACTGGACGCGGCTTTCCGAAGGGTTTTCGGTCTTCGGCGAGGCCGATTTCGTGATCGTCAGTCCGGCCGGGCGCGTGATGATCGTCGAACAGAAAACGGGTTTTTTGCGCGAAACGCCGGGCGGGCTCGTCAAGGCGTACATGCAAACCGAGCGCAACGTGGCGATCGCGCTGGCGCGCACGGTCGAAGGGCTGCACCGGCGCTTCACCGCCACGTTCGGCGCGGGCACCTATGTGCTCGAAGAGCTGTTCTACTGCCCGGACCACGTGGTGCGCGAGCCCGCCATCGCGGGCGTGAATCCCGCGCGGATCGTCGACGCCACGCGCAAGACGCAGCTCGCCGCCATCGTGCTCGAAGCCATGCCCGCCGACGAGCCGCGCCTGCCGTGCGCCGCGAAGATCCATCACTTCCTCGCCGACGAGCTGTCGCTCACGCCCGACACCAGCGCGCTGCTTGGCGCGGCCGGCACGCTCGTCACGCGGCTCGCGGGCGGGCTCGCTACATGGGCGCGGCGGCTCGAATTCGCCCCGTTCCGGCTGCGCGTGATCGGCACGGCGGGCTCGGGCAAGACGCAACTGGCCGTGCAGGTCATGAAGGACGCGGTGGCGCGCGGCGCACGCACGCTCTACGTGTGTTTCAACCGGCCGCTCGCGGATCACATCGCGCAGCTTGCGCCGCCGGGGGCGAAGGTGGCGACCTATCATCAGCTGTGCGACTGGGTCGCGCGTGACGGCGGCCACGTGCCCGACTTCGGGAGCCCTGGCGCGTTCGACGACCTCGTGCGGCGCTTCGGCGAGATGCCGATTGCCGGGCGCTGGCAGTTCGATGTGCTGATCATCGACGAAGGGCAGGACTTCCAGCAGCCGTGGGTCGGCGCACTCGCGCGTCTGCTGCGGCCGGACGCGGCATGGTGGTGGCTGGAAGATCCGCTGCAAAACCTGTACGTGCGCGAGCCGCTCGCGCTGGCGGGCTGGACCGTGCTGCGCGAGAACACGAACTACCGCAGCCCGCGCGACATCCTCGCGTTTCTGCGCGACGTGGCCGGACCGACCGTGCCCGCCATCGCGCAGCTCGCTGCGGGGAGTCCGTTCGACGGCTCCGACGTGACGGTGGCGAGCTGGGACGAGCATGAAAACGAACCCGGCGCTGAGCCGGGCGTCGTTCTGGCGACCAAACGCGCGATCACGCAGGCGCTCTCGCTCGGCTTTCGCAAGCAGGACATCGTCGTGCTTTCCTATCGCGGGCGCGAGCATTCGCTGTTCACGGCGCTCGATCAGCTCGGCCCGCACCGGCTGCGCAGCTTCACGGGTCAATACGACCTGTTCGGCAATCCGCAGTACCGCGAGGGCGACGTGCTGCTCGATTCGATCTACCGCTTCAAGGGACAGTCCGCGCCGTGCGTGATCCTGACCGAGGTGGACTTCGAGTCATTCGACGAGCGCGCCGCGCGCAAACTTTTTGTCGGCGCGACGCGTGCGGCCATGAAACTGATCGTGGTGGCGTCGCCGCGCGCCGCGCGGTTCATCGAGGGCCAGCGCGGCGGCGTCTGAGCGCTGCTCGCTCAGCTCCAGGCCGAGGCGCCGATCAGCGTGCCCGTGCGCGCCTGGGCGTTCCACCAGATTACGCGCAGGAGCGGCGCGGTCTGGGCGATCAGGATGGCCTGCACCGGATCGCTCTCGATGAAGTGCGTGACGCCGCTGCGGATCGCCGCCGCGGCCTTGTGCGCAGCCACGGCCGCGGCCGTGTCGTCGTGCGCGTCCGGCGCGCGCATGATCAGTTCGAGGTGCCCGAAGCCGTGGCGTTCGAGCCAGGCGAGCGTGCGTTCGCGGTCGATCTCCGGACGGCCCGTGATGATCGCGCGCGTGCGTTTGATGTCGATGCCGGGCAAGCGCTCGAACGGCACCAGCTCATCGCGCTCGGCGAGCGCGGCGACGAGGTCTTCGTCGTAGCGCGAGACGGGAATATCGGGGAGCAGGACACCGTCGAGATCGATCGCGTAGACGGCGTACTCGTGGTCGTCGGCCATGCGCGTGCCTTCGCCTTCGCCCTCGCGGATCCAGTCGGCGCGATAGCGGTCGGTGTAGGCCTGGCGCTCCCACGGGAAGAGCGCGAAATAACCGCTTGCGTCGATCGAATAATCGGGGCGCAAACGGCTGAGGTCGTCGTAGGCGCCGGTGAGCGTGCGCACGACGAGCCCGTGCTCGCTCAGGAACGCGATGCAGTCCACAAGGGTATGGCCGCGGCCCGCGATGTCCTCGCAGAGCAGCACTTTCGAGCCCGGTTCGGGCAGCGGCAACGTGGAGTCCCAGCGCACTTCGCGCGTGGCGCGGTCGTAGCGCAGGAAGGCGACACCCGCGCCCGTTGCGTGCGAAACCATCAGCGCGAGCGGCGCTCCGCCGCGCAGGATGCCGACCACGAGGTCGAATTCCTCCGCGATCAGCGCCGGTTGCAGCGTCTCGACCCAGTGATCGAGCTGTTCGTAGGTGAGCGGAACGACAGGTTTATCCATGGGTTGAAATGGGTGACGAAACGCGTAATCGGCAAAAGCGCGGCGAATGCGCGGCGAATGCGCAACGCGCGTTTCCGATAGCGGAATACGGGAAAAAGACGGCTATGGTCAGTCCAATGTTTGACGATATTATGCCTATGCTCCCCCGCGCCTGCTGGCATGGCGCGTGGAGGTTGCGGGAAATCGCGGGAAAAGCAGCAGGAAAAGCGGCGCAGCCGCTGCACGAAGACACACGACAACGACGCGAATCATCGCGCGAAAGGGCTCGGGCAAGATGTGGCATTGGATGGGATGGCCAGGCTGGCGGCGGCGTTGGGCCGCCGTGGCGGGGTTCGCGCTGGCGGGCGCGGCGCCGTTTTTTGCACCCTCGGCGCAGGCGGCGGGTTCTGTGAGTTCGCTCTCGCTCGACGTCGATGGCGAGGTGCGCGTGACCAACAACGCGTCCCACACGGCATATCACTTCAGCGAGGCGCAGTTGCTCGCGCTGCCCGCCCATTCGATCACGACGGCCACGACGTGGACGCCGCGCTCGACCTTCACGGGCCCGCTGCTTTCGGACGTGCTCAAGGCCGTGGGCGCCTACGGCAGCCAGATCGAGATCCACACGCTCGACGACTACACCTGCGTCGTGCCCGTTGCCGACGCCGCGCGCTACGGCGTGGTGGTCGCCTATGCGATGAACGGCCAGCGGCTGAAGGTGAGCGATTTCGGCCCGCTGTTTCTGATCTACCCACGCGACCAGCATCCGCTCGAGCTCGACGGCCCGGCTGGCGACGCGAAGTTCGCGTGGCAGATCAAGTCGATGACGATCAAGCGGTGAGTAGCGGGTGATACAACGTCCCTTGCGACGCCTGCTGCAGGCGATCATCTGGATGGCGGCGCTCGCGCCGCCCGTGGTGGCAGTCGGCTACCTGCTCTATGCGAACCTGCTCAATCCGCAGGTCGTGCAGCGCATCACGAGCAATTACGACGGCCTGTACTGGGACGCCGCGCAGCTCCAGATCGCCTATGCGCGCTTCGAGAGCCAGTTGCTGATGTTCGCTGATGGCATCGACCGCGATCTCGACAAGGTGCGGCTGCGCTATGAGGTGCTGCAGTCGAAGCTCAATGTGATGAAGGGCTCGACGCTCTCGCTCGACTCGACGCCGGGCCTGAAGCAGCGCCAGGACGCCGATCTCGCTATTCTCTACGCGACGATCGCACCATTCGACGCGGAAATCGCCACGCTCGCGGACAACCCGGAACGCGCGGCGCCGATGCTCATGGCGCTCGACCTGCACTGGACCCAGGTGACCGATCTGGCGCTGAACCGGCGTTTCGCCGACGTGACCGAGCGCGAAGCGATCCGGCACGACTTCATCGCCAAACGCCGCGAACTATTCGCGTCCGGGCTCGTGCTGCTCGTGCTTTCGGCGGCAGCGGGCGTGCTGCTCGTGATGAACGGCTACCGGCGCACGCGCCTGCTGCACCAGCAGCGCGCGGCGCTCGAAGCCGAGCACCAGGCGAGCCGCGCCGCGCGCGAGGCGAGCATGGCGAAGGACGCCTTCCTCGGCATGATCAGCCACGAACTGCGCACGCCGCTGCACGCGATCGTTTCGTCGATCGAACTGCTCGGCTTCAACTCGCATTCGGAAGCCGACTGCAAAGTGATACAGCGCCTCGAGACCGCCGCGCGCCAGCTCGAAGCGCAGACGAAGGACTTGACCGATTACGCGCGTCTCGGCGCGGGCAAGCTCGAATTGCGGCAGGAAGAGTTCGAGCCGCGCGAACTGCTGCAGTCGATCGTCGACGAGAACGAGCAGGCGGCGAGCTCGCGCGGGCTTGTGTTCGAGCATGCGTGGGTGGGAGCGCAGCGGCGCGTGGTGGCCGACCCGCATCGTATTCGCCAGATCGCCGGCAACCTCGTCACGAATGCGATCCGCTACACGGAGCGTGGCAAGGTGCGGCTCGAGTTCTGGCTGCAGGCGCCCGCGAGGGACGCGCGGCCGTCGCAGGACGAGGAAGGCGCGCCGAAGCCCGGTGGCGGCGACACGCTCGTGATCGTCGTCGGCGACACGGGGCCTGGCGTGGCGCCGGACCAGATTCCGCTCATCTTCAAGGAGTTCACGCAGCTCGACACGTCGCGCTCGCGGCGCTACGAGGGCGCGGGGATGGGGCTTGCGATCGTGCGCGGCCTCGTCGAACTGTTCGGCGGCACGATCGAGACGCAAAGCCGCGTGGGCAAAGGCACGACCTTCACTGTGCGCATCCCTGTCACGCCAGTCGAGCCGCCGGCGCCCGCGGCCGTGGCCGAAGCGGCGCTGTCCGCGCGGACGGTGCCGCAGGTGCTGGTGGTCGACGACAACCCGCTCGTGCGCGATTCGCTGTGCGAGATGGTCGCGCACATGGGCTACCGCGCGCTCGCGGCCGGCGACGCCGACAGCGCGCTCGCGCTGCTCGCGCGCGAGGCGTGCGACGTGGTGCTGCTCGACCTGCATATGCCGGGGCGCGACGGCTACGACTTCGTGGCGGGGCTCGAAACCGCGCAGGACGTGCTTGCGCAGCCGCGCGTGATTGCGGTGAGCGCCGATGTGGCGGGACTTGCGGCGCTGCCTGAGGACGCGCTGGGCGGCGAGGGTGCGCTGTTTTTTGATCGGCTTACGAAGCCGGTGCATTATGAGGTGCTGCGTGCGGCGCTGCAGCGGGCGTTGAGTGTGCCGCGGGCGGCGGCTTGACTGTGCCTCCTGGCGCTTTGGCCTTTTCTTGAATTCGCGTCGGGACGCGAATTCAAGAAAAGGCCAAAGCGGCAAGAAACCAGCACAACAACGCCCCGCGCCAGGCACCCCTCACCCTCGATTGAGCCGCTTCGAAAGATCAGCGACAAGAATCGCCATGCGCGCCGGTTTTTCATAGCACGCGACGTTGTAATGACGCACGACCAGACTGATCTCCGACTCGCTGGCCTTGCCGGTCAGCAGTTCGCCGGTGAGCACGAAGATAGGCGCGTCGGGGTTTTCGGAGGCGCGCACGCTGCGGATCGCCTCGGCGGCGGTCTGGCTGCCGAACAGCCAGTCGATCACCACGCCGTCGAACACGTTGTTCTCGAGCGCTTCGTTGAATGCCGCGAGGCCGTAGAGCGCGAGCGCCGTGTAGCCGCTGTGTTCGAGGTAGTCGCGCAGGTTGTCGGCGGAGGAGCGGTCGTCGTCCACGACGGCGATGAGCGGTTTGTCAGACTCGGCGCGGCGCGGGTAGATCTCGATCTTGTGGACTTCCCGTGCGTTCTGGTAGAGCGCGCCGTCCGGGCGCACCACGCGCCACTGGCCCTGCTTTTCATAGGCGACGAAATCGGGGCGGCTGCCCGCCTCGACCGGCGCGCCGATCCACGCGGTGCATGGCAGTTCGGCGGCGCTCACGCAGAGTATCGCCTCCTGAGCGCTCGCCCCGACCATGCCGGGGTCGAGCAACTGCGCGCCGAACAACTGGCCCGCGGGTTCGCCGAACGCTTCGGCCACTTTCTTGATCTGCGCGAGCGTCCACGGGCTGTTGCCGCGCAGCTTGCGGTGCCCCTGTGAAAAGCTCAGGTCAAGAATCCGGCACAGCTCGGTAGTTTGCTGACGCTTGCCGATGCCGTGACGGCTCATCAACTCGCGTACGCGCTCCGCCACCGAGGCTGAGTCGGTTGTGTATGCAACGTTCGACATACTGCTCAAAGGGGGAATTCGTGGATTCAGTTTCTGATTGATCATGCCGTGGCGCCGCGGGGCCGGTACAACCGGACCTCGCGCGGCCTGCGCACGGGAGCACGATATTCTAAACGCATAAAACGCCAATGGCGGCGCTATTTTAGCTAAATGTAATGCGGCGCCGAAAAACGGGAATGTAAGCGTCTATCCGGCTTCGTTTACACCCAGCTTGCGATATTCGCGGCATTGCGGGGACGACGCGCGGCTGCGAAGATGCACGATTTTGAACGCCGTGCGCTCGCGCGCGAAAGATCAACCATACTGCGTAGAGGGGTATCGCTTGGACGATGTGCGCAACGAAGGGACATGGCGGCATGAAGGCGTGCCGTATTACAGCCAGTGGGGCAGCGCCGACTGGGTGGCACCCATCGTCGAGCGCGGCGCCGACCCGTGCGAGGACCCGCACTGGCGCGCGAGCGGCTTCACCGAGGCCGACGCCTATCGCTTCTGGGCCAGGCGTCTGTGCGGCCTGACCTGCCTCGAATCGGCGCTCGACTACTGGGGCGTCGCGCATGCGCCGCGCGCGCAGATGCTCGAAGAGGCGTTGCGGCACGGCGTGTATCGCGTGCGCGAAGATGGCGGCGTGGACGGGTTGATCTACCGCCCGTTCGCCGGATGGGTGGAGGCCGCGTTCGGCGTGCGCGTGGAGGTGATGACCGACGAGGGCATCGAGGCGAGCGCCGCGCGCATCAATGCCGATACGCTCGCCATCGTGTCCGTGAGCCCCGAGATCCGCTACCCCGAGCGGACGCACCCCGGCCAGGGCGGCCACCTGATCCTGCTGCACGGGCGCGGCGACGGCGGCGTCTGGTTCCACAATCCGTCGGGCATCGCGCCGTATCAGGCGGATGCCTGGCTGCCTTATGAGACGGTCGCGCGGTTTCACGCGCGGCGGGGCATGGCGCTTGCCCGGCCGCGCTGAAGGCGCTGGCGTCAGGCCGTCGCCGGCTGCAGCCCCTCCAGCAGCTGCCTCACCCGCGAGAGATCGCGGTTGATCGCGCCCGCGTCCTCGAACAGCTCCGCGAGCCAGTCGACGAATACGCGCACGCGCGGCGACAGCTGGCGCGACTTCACGAACGCCACCGATACTGGCGTGGGCAGCGGCTTCCACTGCGGCAGCACCTCTTGCAGCGCACCGCTGTCGAGGTACGGCTGCGCCGCGAGCAGCGGCGGCTGGATGAGGCCGTAGCCCTGCAGACCGCAGGTAAGGTAGGCGAACTCGTCTGAGACATGCACGAACCCATCCACCTTTACCTTGGTCGGACTGCCGTCCACCTCGAAGTCGAACTCGAACGGGCGGCCCGTGAGCGGCGAGAGGAAGTTGACGACCGGATGCTGCGCGAGATCGTCGAGCGTTTGCGGCGCGCCGTGCCGCTCGAGGTACGCGGGGCTCGCGCAGGTCACGTGCTCCAGCACGCCGAGACGCCGCGCAGCGAGTCCCGAGTCGGGCAGTTCGCCGAGCTGGATGCTGCAATCCACGCCTTCGCCGACGAGATCGACGTTGCGCAGGCTCACGCCGATCGCGAGCTCGATCTGCGGATAGCGCGCGTGGAAGGCGTCGAGCGCGGGTAGCACGATCGCGTTGGCGATGAGGCCCGGCATCTCCACGCGCAAGCGGCCGCCGATCGCGCCGGGCGACTGGCGCACGCTCGCCTCGGCATCGTCGATGTCGGCGAGGATCTGCGAGGCGCGTTCGTAGTACGCGGCGCCTTCGGGCGTGAGCGAAAGGCGCCGCGTCGTGCGCACGAGCAATTGCGTGCCGAGCAGCGATTCGAGGTTCTGCATCAGCGTGGTGGCGCTGGCGCGCGGCATATCGAGCGACTGCGCGGCCTTGGTGAAACTATTGGTGTCGACGATGCGCACGAACGTGCGCATCGCCTGGATGCGGTCGATCACGGGCGAGCTCCTGAGAATGGGCTTGAGGCTTGAACGAAATCCGCGCTGCTGCAGAAAAAGGGTGAGCCGCGTCGCGACGAAAGCGCTTCGCGGTGCGGGCGTCTCGCGGAAAGCGACGCTCAGCGGTTAAACGGCGATGACGATTGGATGGCGGCGCACGCGGGCGCCGGCTCGACTACGGGAGGCCAAAAAAGGAGGCCTCGAAGGGGAAGGGCTGGCGGGCCATCCGGAAGGGGATGGCCCGGCGGGGCAGGGCGTTACGTCAGGATGCGCGGGTCTTGTTGCCTGCGCGGCGTGCGCGTTACTTGCGCAGCGAATCGAGGTCGATCACGAAGCGGTACTTCACATCGCTCTTGAGCATGCGCTCATAGGCGTTGTTGATGTCCTGCATCTTGATCATTTCGATATCCGACGTAATGCCATGCTTGCCGCAGAAGTCCAGCATTTCCTGGGTTTCTGCAATGCCGCCGATCAGCGAGCCCGCCAGACGGCGGCGCTTCATGATCAGGTTGAACACTTGCGGCGACGGGTGATCGTGCTCGGGCGCGCCCACCAGCGTCATCGTGCCGTCACGGCGCAGCAGCTCGATGAACGGGTTGAGGTCGTGCTGCGCGGCCACGGTGTTCACGATCAGGTCGAAGCTGTTGGCGTGCGCCTTCATCTGCTCCGGGTCTTTCGAGATCACCACTTCGTCCGCGCCGAGCCGCTTGCCGTCTTCGATCTTCGAGGGCGACGTGGTGAACAGCACCACGTGCGCGCCCATGGCATGCGCGAGCTTCACGCCCATATGGCCGAGGCCGCCGAGACCCACGATGCCGACTTTCTTGCCGGGGCCCGCGCCCCACGTGCGCAGCGGCGAGTACGTGGTGATGCCCGCGCACAGCAGCGGCGCGGCTGCGGCGGCATCGAGGTTTTCCGGCACGCGCAGCACGAACGCTTCGTCCACCACGAGCTGCGTGGAGTAGCCGCCGTAGGTGATGTCGCCGCTCACGCGGTCGGCGCCGTTATAGGTGCCGACCCAGCCGTTCTCGCAATACTGTTCGAGGCCTTCGGCGCAGCTCGGGCAGGTGCGGCACGAGTCGACGAGACAGCCCACGCCAACGAGTTCGCCCACCTTGTACTTCGTGACGCCCTTGCCGGTTTCGGTCACGCGGCCGACGATTTCGTGGCCCGGGACCACCGGGTAAATCGTGTTGCGCCATTCGTCGCGCGCCTGGTGCAGGTCGGAGTGGCACACGCCGCAGAACAGCACGTCGATACGGACGTCGAGTTCGCGCAGGTCGCGGCGCTGGAATTCGAACGGGGCGAGCGGCGAGGCGGCGTCGCGGGCGGCGTATCCGTAGGTTGGGTACATGGGTTGGCTCTCCTCTGGTGCCTGGGGGTTGCGGCAGGGTTCCCATCGTAAGGATCGGGACCTACCCAGGGAATACCTGAAGCTATCGAAGGCTTGCCTGATTCTCCTGGCGCGCAGCAGATCCACGGGTTCGGTGATAGATTGGCAAGCCTGTTTCTCTGCCTGACTTCATCTTTTGGGGCACAACCGATATGGGCTACGTCAAAACCCTCGCCGCGGCGGCCATCGCGCCGGCGGCCGCCACGCAGGCGCGCACGGTCGACCTGCTCATGCAACTCACGCAGGGCGACGGCGTGCACGCCACGGCGGTCGAAGGCGTGCGGCTCTACCGCGGCAGCGAAAGCCATCCGCGCCAGCCGGTCATGTACGAACCGAGCATTTTCATCGTCTGCCAGGGGCGCAAGCGCGGCTTTCTCGGCGATCAGGTGTTCATCTACGACGCCCAGCAATACCTGGTCCTCTCGGTGCCGATGCCGTTCGAGTGCGAGACCGAGGCGAGCCCCGAAAAGCCGATTCTCGCCATTTCGATCCGCGTCGATCTCACGACCGTCGCCGAACTGCTCATGGCGCTCGACGACCCGCGCCGCGCCGTGTCCGAACCCTCGGGCATCTACGCCACGCCGCTCGACGCCACGCTCTCGAACGCCGTGCTGCGCTTGCTCGAAGCGCTCGCGCAGCCGTACGAGGCGCGCATTCTCGGCCCTTCGATCGTGCGCGAGATCTGCTACCGCGTGCTCATGGGCGAGCAGGGCGACGCGATTCGCGCGGCGCTCACGCATCAGCATCACTTCGGGCGTATTGCGAAGGCGCTGCGGCGCATTCACACCGACTACCGCGGCGATCTCGACGTCGAAACGCTTGCCTCCGAGGCGGGCATGAGCCTTGCCGTCTTTCATGCGCACTTCAAGGCCGTCACCTCGACGTCGCCCATGCAGTACGTGAAGACCACGCGCCTGCATCATGCGCGCCTCCTGATCACGCACGACGGCCTGACCGTGAGCGCGGCGGCCACGCGCGTGGGCTACGAAAGCGCGTCGCAGTTCAGCCGCGAGTTCAAGCGCCTCTTTGGCATGAGCCCTGCCGACCAGATGCGCCGGGCGCGCGACGCGGCAGCGGCGGCGGCCGCGCCGCGCGTCGAGGCGTTGCCCCCGCGCTATGTGACGGCCGTGTGAAGTCTGCGCGCGGGCGTTGCGGCATTCAATTCGCATATCGAAACAATGACGGAAGGGCGACACGACCATGAAGCCATGCCTGCTGATCCTGATACGGCTTGCCGATGAAGAGCTCGCCGGGTTTGGCGAACAATTCGACGTGATCTACGCGCCCGATGCCGATGCGCGCGCCAAAGCGGTCGCGCAGCGCGGCAAGGACGTGCGCGTGGTGCTCACCAACGGCACGACGGGCCTCACCGCGGACGAAATCGACTGCATGCCCGCGCTCGAACTGGCGGGCGCGCTTGGCGCCGGTTACGAAAATATCGCGCTCGACCACGCCCGCGAGCGCGGCATTGCGCTGTGCAATGGCGCGGGCGTCAACGCCGACTGTGTGGCCGACCATGCGCTCGCGCTGCTGCTCGCGGCCGTGCGAGCCGTGCCGCAGTTCGATGCCGCCTGCCGCACGGGTGTCTGGCGCGACGCGCTGCCCATGCGTCCCACGGTTTCTGGGCGGCGGCTCGGCATTGTCGGCTACGGGCATATCGGCGAGAAGGTCGCGCGACGCGCCGCGGGCTTCGGCATGGAACTCGGCTATCACAACCGCAAGCCGCGCGAAGGCGTAGAGGCGCGCCACTTCGAGAGTGTGACGGCGCTCGCGCAATGGAGCGACTTTCTCGTGATCGCGACGCCGGGTGGCGCGCAAACGAAGCATCTGATCGACCGCGCCGTGATCGACGCGCTGGGGCCGCAGGGTTTTCTCGTCAACGTGTCGCGCGGCAGCGTGGTCGATACGGCCGCGCTTGCCCTCGCCCTGAAGGCGGGGACGCTGGGCGGCGCGGGGCTCGACGTCTACGAGGGCGAGCCGCAGCCGCCCGCTGCGCTCGTCGGGTTAGAGAACATCGTGCTCACGCCGCACGTGGCCGGCGCGTCGCCCGACGTGCGCTTCGCCACGCTGCGTCACTTCGCCGAAAACGCGGCGCGGCACTTCGCGGGCGAGGCGCTGCTCACTCCGCTTTGAAGGCGGGCGTCGGGGGGCTTTTAGCGCCCGCGTCCGCCGCCTCGTGTATGCGCGCCGTGCGCGGACGCCGGCGGCGCATGACGTATCATTCCTTCTGTGCGAGCCACATTCGCTGTCCGAGCGGCCGCTAATGACCACTATGGCCATGAACCTGGCGCGCCACCCGGCCCAGTTTGCCGATCTGGGCTGTGACGCCAGGGCGGTGATATCGAAGGCTCAAAAATGAAAACGCTGATTGGCGCGCTGCACGAGCACGCGGCCCACGTGGTGAACCGGTTCTACGAGGAGCTGGGCCGCTTGCCCAAATCCCGCCGCATCCTCGAAATGCTTTCGGCTGCGGAACTCGCGCACCTCAAGGCGCGGCAGATCCAGAATCTTCTTGCTCTCGCCAGTGTCGGCCTGAGCGCCCGCGAGCACGAGGACATGGCGCAGCGCATTGGCCGCATTCACGCCATTGTCGGGCTCGACAAGGAAGAACTCGTGCGCAGCCGCGGCATTCTTCAGGAGCTGATCTACGCGGACATTGGCCGCACGGTGAGCACGCAACAACTCTCGCTCTACGCGCGCCGGCTGACTGCCGACCTCGCGTGGCAACTCAAGGCGTATCAGGCCGTCCAGGACTCGCAGCAGGAAGTGCTGTTGCGCATCACGCGCCTTGTGTGGGAAGCGGGCAGCTACACGAATTTCATCGACCAGGTGATCGCCGCACTGGCGGCGCACGACGAAGTGAGCGCCTGCACCATCGGCCGCCCCGATGAAGCGGGCATTTTTCACTTCGAGGCCGGCGCGGGCGGCAAGACGGAAGGCGGCATGCTCAACGTGCTCGCCGCGCACAATCAGGAAATCAGCGTGCGCGCCGATCATCCGCAAGGGCAGGGGGGCATTGGGCGCGCGTGGCGCAGCGGCAAGCCCGAGCGCGTGGTCAACTACCAGACCGATCCGCTCGTCGCGCTGTGGCGCGATCTCGCCGCGCGCGAAGGCGTGCGCTCTTCGGTGGCGATACCGCTGGCGGCGCCCGGGAAGCCGCCGCTCGCCGTGCTGAGTTTGTACAGCGCGTTTCCGGGTGGCTTCGTCGGGCCCGATCAGGTGGCCTTCGTCGATTTGCTGCAAACACTGCTCGGTTGCGCCGCGATGCGCATCTCCGCCAGCGACGGCCTCGGCGCCGCGGTGCCGGTGAGCGTGCGCCAGCATTGGGCAGCGCTTGTGCGCACCGGCGCGCTGGAAATGCACTATCAGCCGCTGCTCAGCCTCGCAACGGGCAAGGCGGCCAAGGTCGAAGCGCTGGCGCGTCTGCGCGACGGCGAGCGTCTGCTCGTGCCCGACGAGTTTCTCTCGGCGCTCTCCTCCGACGATCTGCTCGCGCTCTTCGCACGCGGCATCGACCAGGCGCTCGCCGACCGCGAACGCTGGTGCGCCCAGGGCCGCGACCTCGATGTCTCGATCAACTTGCCGCCGGCGGCACTCAACGACATCCGCTATTTCGAAGCCGCCCGCACCGCGCTGGCCGCGCACCGTTGCCCGGCCGCGCGGCTCACGCTGGAAGTTCTGGAGAACGAAGCCCTGTCGCTGAGCCAGGGGCAGCGCGCCATTCTCGCGAAGTTCCGGGAGCTGGGCGTGCTGCTCGCGCAGGACGATCTCGGTGCCGGGCATAGCGGCCTCACGCGTCTGCGGGAATTGCCGTTCGACTGGATCAAGCTCGACCGCGAGATGGTGAAGGTGAGCGGCGGCGACGCGCTCAATACGCTGCGCGTGATCTTCCAGTTGACGCGCCTCGGTCATTCGCTGGGAAGACGCGTGCTTGCCGAAGGCGTCGATACGCTCGACCTCCTTCGCGCGCTCGCCATTCTCGGCGTGGACGGCGCGCAAGGCTATGGCATCGCGAGGCCGATGGAAGGCGCGCGCCTCATCGAATGGCTCGACACGACGCCGGCCTTTGCCGCGACCGCGAACGTCGCAGGCGGCGCCGCAACGGAGAGCCTGCTTGCGCGGCTCGCCCGCTTCGTGATCTGGGAAGAGCGCATGCTCATGATCGCGGCCGTGCCCGAAGCGGCACAAGACCTCTTGCGCGCCTTGACGCGCGAAGCAGGCGAGGGCGGCCGCGAACCGCTCGCACAGTCGCTGGCGGGCTTCGGCGATATTTTGCCGGCTGGCTCGCAACGCGATGCGTTGCATCGGGAGGTGATTGGCGCGCTGCTGACCGAAGGCCCGAACAGCGAAGCATGGCGCGTTGCGCTGAACGGGCTGATCGAGGCCATTGCGGCGGCCGGGTAGCAGAGCGTTAATCCTGCAAGGCGAGCGCCGCATCGCCTTGCGTGGCCGACGACTGCTTGCGCTGCAGCACCGCGATACACACGAGCGAAATGGCCGCAAGCGTGCTGTAGAACAGGGCCAGCGGCCACCACTGGCCTGGATAATCATGCGCGAGCAGCGTGCCGACGAGCGGCGTGAGACCGCCCGCGAGCGCCGCGCAACATTGGTAGGATATCGAAATAGCCGAGTAGCGAATGCGCACCGGGAACGCGTTCGTCATGAAGCCCGCCATCACCGCGTACGAACTGCACATGCACATCACGGCAATCGCAATGCCGACCACGATGGCGACCGGCCGGCCGGTGGAGACGAGCACGAACATCGGATAAGGCGAAATCATGGCCAGCGCGGCGGCCAGCACGAGGAACCGCCCGGTGCCCACGCGCTGGGCAAACCAGCCGGAAAAGAGCTGGGTAAAAAGCTGGATGAACGCGACGACGAACAGGCAGTCGAGAATCAGCCCGCGGTCGAGCCCGAGCGTTTGCGTGGTGTAGTTGAGCATGAAGGTGTTGACGAACCACGCACCCGCCACGCCGATCACATTCGCGCCGAGACATAGCAGCACGGCGCGCCACGAATCGCGCAGCACTTCGACGATTGGCATCGCGGCAGTGCGGCGCTGCGTCCTGATCGCCTCGAATTCCGGCGACTCGCCTACGCCCGAGCGGATCAAGAGGCCCACCACGAGCAGTACCGCGCT
This sequence comes from Paraburkholderia silvatlantica, assembly GCF_003096715.1. Classification (GTDB taxonomy): domain Bacteria; phylum Pseudomonadota; class Gammaproteobacteria; order Burkholderiales; family Burkholderiaceae; genus Paraburkholderia; species Paraburkholderia silvatlantica. The sequence continues at coordinate 167,191 of NZ_QEOL01000010.1, read as the reverse complement.
CGCGATGAACGGCAAGCGCCAGCCCCAGGAAAAGAGCGCGTCCCGGTCGAGCTGCGCGATGCCGCGAAACACCAGCAGCGCGAGAATCAGGCCGGCCGGGCTGCCGAGTTGTGCAAACGAGGCGAGAAACGTGCGCTTTTCTCTCGGCGCGTGCTCGCCCGCCATGAGCACCGCGCCGCCCCATTCGCCGCCGATCGCAATGCCTTGCGCCACGCGCAGCAGCACGAGGAGCGCCGGGGCGAGCGCGCCGGCGCTCGCATAGGTCGGCAAAAAGCCGATGCCCACGGTGCCGACGCCCATAATCGACAGTGTCGCGACGAGCGCCTTCTTGCGGCCGATCCGGTCGCCCAGATGCCCGAACACGAGCCCGCCGAAGGGGCGCGCGAAGAAGCCCACGGCGAAGGTGCCGAACGACGCGAGCGTGCTGTAGAACGGCTCGTGGGAGGGGAAGAACAGCTTGCCGAAGATGAGCGCCGAAGCGGTGGCATAGATATAAAAGTCGTACCACTCGATGGTGGTGCCGACAAATGCGGCGAGCGAAGCGCGGGCGGGCTGGCGCGCAGGGGTGGTGCCGGTGCGGGTCATGCATGTCTCCTTGATCGGGGTGAGCCGGCTTGGGCCGGTCTGTATTCCGCGGTCTGTATTCCGTTGAGGTCGGATGGAATGCTAGGCGTTTTGCGTCGTTTCGGTATCCTTGACAATGCCGGCTTCGATAAGCCGTTGCTGGGTATCGGCGTCGATACCCAGCGCGTCCATCACGGCGCGCGTGTCGGCGCCGAGCGCGGGCGCTCGCGTGCGATAGGTCGGCGGTGTGCGCGAGAGCTTCACGGGCGCGCCCGTGCCGCGATAGCCTTCCATCTCGACGATCATTCGGCGGTGCAGCGTGTGCGGGTGCGCGGCCACGGCGTCGACGGTCTGCACGGGGCCGCACGGCACGCCGGCGCGGATCAGGTCGCGCGCGAGCGGCTCGCAGTCGTGCGCGGTGAGCCGCGCTTCGAGCGCGGCCTTGAGTTCCGGCCGATGCGCACAGCGGCTGCGGTTGTCGGCGAAACGCGGGTCGTCGGCGAGGCTGGGCACGCCGAGGTGCGCGCAGAGCTTTGCGAACTGGCGGTCGTTACCCACCGCGAGGAAGATGGGCGCGCTGAGCGTCGCGTAGCTGTCGTACGGCGCGATGTTCGGGTGCGCGTTGCCGCTGCGCTGCGGCGTGCGGCCGTTGCCGAAATAGTTCGGTAAATGCGGATGCAGGAGCGACACGCCGCAGTCGTAAAGCGCGATATCCACTGACTGCCCGAGGCCGCTCTTTTCGCGTTCTGCCAGCGCGAGCAGAATGCCGGCAAGCGCGTTCAGACCCGTGACCATGTCCACAATCGGCAGGCCGATGCGCAGCGCGGGCCCGTCGTGCTCGCCGTTCACGCTCATCAGGCCCGCCATCGCCTGAATCACGGCGTCGTAGCCCGGCAGGCCGCCGAGCGGGCCGTCCGGACCGAAGCCCGAAATCGCACAGTGAATCAGGCGAGGAAAACGCGGGCGCAGATCGCGCTCGTAGTCCATGCCCCAGCGCGCGAGCGTGCCCGGCTTGAAGTTTTCGACCAGCACGTCCGCGCCTTCGAGCAGCTGCCACAGAATCGCGCGGCCCTCTTCGCGCGAGAGATCGACGGCGATGCCCTGCTTGTTGCGGTTCACGCCAACGTAGTACGACGCCGTATCGCCGACGAAGGGCGGGCCCCAGCCGCGCGTTTCGTCGCCGTCGGGCGGCTCGAGCTTGATGACCTCGGCGCCGTGATCGGCGAGCGTCTGGGTGCAGTACGGACCGCCCAGCACGCGGCTCAGATCGATTACGCGCAGTCCGTGCAGCGCGCCGTTCACCGTGGTTGCTGCGGACTCCTTTGTTGTGCTCATTGCGCGCCGCCCCGGTGTGCAGGAATCAGTTGCATGGCCTGCTCGAGCGTCAGCGCTCGTTCGTCCACGAGCGCGCGCAGCGTCGCGGCGTGTTCGCCGCGTTCGTCGAGCGCGAGCGGGTCGCGCGGCAGCAGCTTGTGGCGCACGAGCAGGTGCGCGAATGCGAGGCGCCGGTAGTCCGGGGCGTCGTGCGAAATCTGCGCGGCTTCGCAGGCCATGAGGGCCGCCGTCGTGGCGTGATAGAGCGCGCTCGCGGCCTGGCGCACCGATTCGTCGCGGCCGCATTCGGCCACGCTCGCGAGCGCCGCGCCCGCGCGGTCGAACACGTCGCGCAGAAGTGCGGTACTTGTCCTGGGCAGACCGCTTTGCGCCAGCTCCGCATGCACGTGCTGCGTCAGCGCCTCGAACGCGCCTTCGCGCTTCGCCGCACGCGCGACGTCGAGCGCGACGATATTGCTCGTGCCTTCCCAGATCGAGCCCAGATGCGCGTCGCGCACGAGGCGCGGATCGCTCCACTCCTCGATATAGCCCGCGCCGCCGCGCACTTCCATGGCGTCGCCGGTGACGCGGCGCGCGTCGCGGCAGGCGCGGAACTTGATGAGCGGCGTGAGGATGCGCACGCACTTCGCCGCGAGTTCGTCGCCCGTATCGGCACGTGCGAGCAGCGTAGCAATGCGCATGAACATCGAGCGCGCCTGTTCGGCGGGCAGCATCATCTTGAGCAATTGACGCTGCATCAGCGGCATTTCGATGAGCTTGCGGCCGAACGCCTCGCGGTTGCGCGCCACGTGCAGCGCCTCGGTCACGGCGCGGCGCATGAGGCCTGCCGCGCGCACGCCGTTCGACAGCCGCGACATGTTGATCATGTCCGCCATCTGATGAAAGCCGCGACCCACCTCGCCGATCAGATACGCCTGCGCGCCTTCCAGCACGATTTCACCGCTCGCCATCGAGCGGCTGCCGAGCTTGTCCTTCAGGCGCACGATGCGATAGGCGTTGCGCGTGCCGCCGGGGAGCGTCTTCGGCAGCAGGAAGAGCGCGAGGCCCTTGATGCCGGGCGGCGCGTCGTCGGGGCGCGCGAGCACCATCGCGAGATCGGCGTCGGCGTTCGAGCAGAACCACTTGTCGCCGTATAGACGCCACACGTCTTCGCCATTTGCGTCGCGCTCACGCGTGGCGCGGGTGGCGATCCGCGCGACGTCCGAGCCCGCTGCCTGCTCGGTCATGAACATCGCGCCCTGGTAGAGCGTGTCGAAGTCCTGCGAGGCGAGCATCGGCAAATAGCGCGCAACCAGTTCAGGCGAGCCGAAGCGGCGCAGCGTGCGCGTGAGCGAGTCGGTCATGCTCACCGGGCAGCACAGGCCGAACTCGGCCTGCACGAACAAATAGGTGAGCGCGTATTTGACGAGCGGCGCGGGTGCGTTCGCGCGATGGCTCATGGCCGCGAAGCCAAGCTCCGCGTAAGCGACGCGTTCGAGCGCCACGTAGTCGGGATGCTTGTCGATGCGCTGGATCGCTGCGCCGCTGCGCGTGCGCTGTTCGAGCGTGGGCGGGTGCTTGTCGGCGACTAGCGCGAGCGCGTCGAGCTCTTCGGAGGCGCGCTGACCGAGCGCGACGAGGCGAGTTTCGATTGCGCCGAATGCAGCCTCGCCGAGATAGCTGCGCAAAAGGGGCGCAAAGCCGGGGTCGCTCGTGTAGAAGTTGATGCCGCGGCTGTCGGGGATGTTGGCCGAGCCGCTTGCCGCGGGGGCCTGCGGGGCCGGCGCGGCCTGGGTGGCAAAGGCGGGGCGATCGCTCATCGTGTGCTGTCTCCATGCTGTTTTACGTTGCGATTCGGCGTAGCTTAGGCACGGCTTCGATAACCGTCCAATACAACCGATGTCATGTACGATAAGTCCCATCTATCGATGGAACGCCGAAGGAGCCCTCCATGGAACTCAAGCAACTGCGCTATTTCGTGGCGGTGGCCGAAGAGCTGCACTTCGGGCGCGCGGCGCGCCGGCTCTTCATTTCGCAGCCGGCGCTGAGCTTCGACATCCGCAAGTTCGAGGAGCAGCTAGGCGTGCAACTGCTCGAACGCACCAACAAGGCCGTCGCGCTGACCAACGCCGGCAATGTGCTGCTCGAAGAGGCGCGGCGGCTGCTGGAGCAGGCCGACGAAGTGCGGCGCATCGCGGCGCGCTCCGCGCACGGGCTGGCGGGGCGGCTGCGCATCGGTTTCGTCAATTCGATGCTGTATCGCGGGCTGCCGGAAGCGGTGCGGCGTTTCGAGGCCGAGCATCCCGCCGTGGAAGTAGTGCTGCGCGAGATGAACACGGCCGAGCAGGTGCACGCGCTCCAGCGCCTGCAGATCGATCTCGGCTTCGCGCATTGGGGGCGCTTTCCGGCCGAGGTGCAGTCGGAGCGGCTGTTTTCCGAGCCGTTTCTATGCTGTCTACCGCAAGGGCATCGGCTTGCGCGCAGGCGCCGCATCGAACTTGGCGCGCTCGCGCGCGAACCGTTCATCCTGTTCCCGCGCTCGGTGTCGCCGCATTATCACGACCAGATCATCGCGACTTGCGTGGAGGCCGGATTCAGCCCGCAGATTCGCCACGAAGCGCGGCTCTGGCAAACCGTCGTGACGATGGTGGAGTTCGGCATGGGCGTCGCGCTCGTACCCGCCGCGCTCGGGGCTACGGGCGGCGGGCGCGTGGTATTCCGCCAGCTGTCTAGCAATCCTTATGAATCGCAGGTGCTAAGGCTCTTGCGCAGCGGCGAGGCGAATGCACTGGCGCAGGGGTTTGCGGGCTATCTCGGGGGCGAAGGGAAAACAGGGGGGACGCCACGCCCGTGAGTGGCACCAAAAACGGATCCAGTGAACGGCGCCCTCACCGGCCCCTCCGTAAATAGTCTGCTTGACGGATTGTATGACAGGAATATAATCCGTCGACAAGCGGACGGTCTGCCGTCTGGAGAAGGCGGCCGCGAGCCGGCCAAATAAGCCAACCTTACGGAGACAGCACCATGCAGATGGATGCCAGCATTGGAGGGCGCCTGGACAGACTTCCCCTGTCAGGCTTCCATTGGCGCCTGCTGGGGCTGATCGCGGCCGGCATGTACTTCGATTCGTTCGACATTTACATTGCCGGCACGGTGCTTGCAGCGATGGTTCACAGCGGCGAGTCCACGCTGGGTCAGAACGCGACGTTCGTCTCCGTCACCTTCATCGGCATGATGACGGGCGCGTGGCTCTCCGGCGTACTCGGCGACCGGTTCGGCCGCCGCTTCTGCTATCAGTTCAACCTCGGCATTTACGGCTTCGCGTCGATTGCCGCGGCGCTCGCGCCGTCGATCGACTGGCTGATCTTTTTCCGTCTCGTGATGGGGATCGGCATGGGCGCGGAAATCGTCGTCGGATACGGCACGCTCAGCGAATTCATTCCCGCCAGCTGGCGCGGCCGCTTTGGCACGATCCTCAATCTCATCATCAACACGTCGCTGTTTCTCTCGACCTTCCTCGGCTGGCTGATCGTCCCGCAGTACGGCTGGCGCTGGATGTTCGCGATCGCGGGATGCGGCGCGCTGTTCGTATGGTTCCTGCGCAAGTCGATGCCGGAATCGCCGCGCTGGCTCGCATCGCGCGGACGCGCCGGCGAAGCGCGGCAAATCGTCGAGCGCATCGAGGCGGCGTGCGGCAGCCCCGTGGACCGTCCGGCGAGCGGCACGGCGTCCCTCACGCGCGAGTTCCATGCGAGCGATGCCGACGATTCGGGCCGGCTCGGCGATCTGTTCTCGCGCCGGCTGCTCACGCGCACGATCACGGCCATCACGGTTCTCGTCGCGCTCTTCACCGTCAACTACGCTTTCGTCAGCTGGATACCGACGTTCCTCGTGAAGCAGGGACACAGCGTATCGAATTCGCTCGGCATCACGGCGCTGATGTTCGCGGGCGGTCCCGTGGGTTCGCTCATCGCATTCGTCCTCGCCGAGCGCGTTGGCCGGAAGTGGGGCATTGTCCTGTTTTCGCTCGTCTGCGCGGGCTTTGGCATCGCCTATCCGTTCGCGCAATCGGCGGTGGCGATCACGGCGCTGGGCTTTGCGATCACGGCGGGCATCTACGTGCTGTCGTCGTTCAGCGTCGCCACGTATGTGCCGGAGTTGTTCCCGACGGAGCTGCGGCTGCGCGGCTCGGGGCTGGCCAACACGGTGGGCCGCGCGGTCAGCATTGTCGTGCCGTATGCGGTGGCGGGTGCGTTCATGCGCTTCGGCATATCGGGCGTGCTGACGCTGATCGTCGGCACGCTGCTGATACAGGCGCTGATCGTCGGCGTGCTCGGGGTGGAAACGAAGCAACGCTCGCTCGAAGCGATCGCTGCCGACGCCGCGAGCGAACAAGCGCTGCAAGGCGGCGCGAGGGCCGCGGCGGAGTGAAGGACGCCGCACGGATTTCCAAACGGATTACCAGACTAAAGGACACATGAGACATGTCATCGCCCGCTGAGAACTACCAGATCTACGCAGTCAAGTACGCGCATTTCGAGCGCCGCTCAGGCGACAACTTTATCGGCGGCGACTCCCATGACGTGCCGATGCCGCTCGATTACTTCGTCTGGGCCGTGGTGGGCCCCACGCGCACGTTCATCGTCGATACGGGTTTCGACCAGGCGATGGCCGACAAGCGCGGCCGCACGATCACGAACACGGTCGAGCACGGGCTCAAGCAGATCGGCATTCGCGCCGGCGACGTCGAAGACGTCATCATCACGCACATGCATTACGACCACGCGGGCAATCACTCGCTGTTCCCGCGCGCGCGTTATCACCTCCAGGACCGGGAGATGGCGTATTGCACGGGCCGCTGCATGTGTCATCACGCACTGAGTCACCCGTTCGAACCCGAGGACGTGAAGTCGATGGTCGGCCGCCTGTTCGAAGGGCGCGTGCAGTTCCATGACGGCGCCTCGGAGATCGCGCCGGGATTGAGCGTGCACTGGGTCGGCGGACATACGAACGGCCTGCAGATCGTGCGCGTGCATACGCAGCGCGGCTGGGTCGTGCTGGCGTCGGACGCTTCGCACTTCTATGCGAACATGCAGGAGCATCGGCCGTTCCCCGTCGTCTACAACGTCGGCGACATGATCGAAGGCTACGAAGCCGCCCACCGGCTGGCGAGCTCGCCGAACCATGTGGTTCCCGGCCACGATCCCGCCGTGCTGACGCGCTATCCGTCGCACGACCGCGAGACGGAGGGCTGGATCGTGCGGCTCGATGCAGAAGCACGCTGAACGGGGCGGCAAGATGATCCTGAAAGGCAAGAGCGCGCTCGTCACGGGTTCGTCGAACGGCCTCGGTCTCGCGATGGCGCGGGCGCTGGCGGGCGCGGGATGCGACCTCGTATTGCACGGGCTCGAAACGCCGGGGCAGATGATGCGCACGACCGACGAGCTGGAGGATGCGTTCGACGTGAACGTGGCCTATGTGCAAGCCGATCTCGCGACGCCAGCCGGCGTCGATGCGCTGATCGGCGCGGCGCAGGAAAGGGTGCGCGCGCTCGACGTGCTGGTCAACAATGCCGTCGTCCGGCATTTCGCGGCCATCGAAGCGTTACCGCTCGATCACTGGAACCATGCGCTCGCCGTCAACCTCACGGCCGCGTTCCGCGCGATCCAACTGGTGCTGCCCGGCATGCGCGAACGCGGCTGGGGGCGCATCTTCAACATGACGTCGGTGTACGGCGCGCGCGCCGTCGCCAATCGCGTCGATTACGTGACGACCAAAACGGCGCTGCTCGGGCTCACGCGCTCGGTGGCGATCGAAACGTTGAGTCAGGGCATCACCTGTAACGCGATCTGTCCGGGCTCGGTGCTCACGCCGAACATCGACGGCCGCATCCACGCATTGATGGACGAGCGAGGCCTGAACCGCAGCGACGCGGTGCGCGAATTCCTCAAAGGCAAGCAGCCGACTGGCGAACTCGTCGAGGCGGCGCACGTGGGCGAGATGGTCGTGTTTCTGTGCGGGCCGGCGGCCAGCCAGATCACGGGCGCGATGATGCCGATCGAAGGAGGCTGGCTTGCAGGCTGATCCCATCGACGCACGCGCGCTGCAAAACGGCGCACTGACCCGCGCGCTCGCGCGCTTCGTGGCCGGCACGCAGTGGCGCGACGTGCCCGCCGCCGTGCGCGGCGAAGCGAAACGCTCGCTCGTCAATTACTTCGCCGTCGCGCTGGCAGGCTCGCATGATCCGACACTCGACAAGGCCGTGTCCGTCTATGGCCGCTTTCGCGCCGGCAACGACGCGACGCTCGTCGGCCGCAGCGAACGTACGGACATGCTGAACGCGGCCGCGCTCAACGCGATGAGCGCGAACGTCTACGACTTCGACGACACGCATATCCCGACCATCCTCCATCCCACGGCGCCCGTTGCCGCCGCGCTGTTCGCGCTCGCCGAGTCGCACGCGATGAGCGGCGAGGCGATGCTGCTCGCGTTCGTGATCGGTGTGGAAGTGGAATGCCGCATCGCTGACGCGGTGTCGCCCGAGCACTATCAGCGCGGCTGGCACATCACGTCGACGTGCGGCGTGTTCGGCGCGGCTGCGGCTGTTGCGAAGGCGCGCGGACTCGGTGAGGAGGCCATCGTGTGGGCGCTCGGCAATGCGTCCGCTCAGACGGGCGGCCTCGTCGAAACGCTCGGCACGATGTCGAAGAGCATCAGTGTCGGCAACGCGGCGCGCAACGGGCTGCTGTCGGCGCTGCTCGCCGAAGACGGCTTTTCCGGCCCCGTCGCGCCGCTCGAAGGCGAACGCGGCTTTCTGCGCGTGACGGCCTCGAAACCGCACTGGCATGCGCTCACGCAAGACCTCGGGCGCGAGTGGGCGCTGCTGAAGAACACCTACAAGCCGTATCCGTGCGGCGTGGTGCTCAATCCGGTGATCGACGCGTGCCTCGATCTGCGTCGCGACGCGCGCTGGTCCATCGACGATATCGAAGAGATCGAGCTCACGGGGCATCCGCTGCTGCGCGAGCGCACCGACCGGCCGGGCGTGCGTACGGGCCGCGAATCGCAGGTCAGCGCGCAGCATGCCGTGGCCGTGGCGCTGTCGCGCGGCAAGGCGGGACTCGACGAGTTCACCGATGCGGCAGTCGCCGATGCGTCGCTGCGCGCATTGGCGAGCCGGCTGCGCTTCGTCGATAACGCTGCGTGGCCCGTGGAATCGGCGCAAGTGACGATCGTGCTGCGCTCGGGCGAGCGCCTGTCGCATCGCGTGCAGGCGGCGCGCGGCAGTCTCGCCGCGCCGCTCGCCAACGTCGAGCTGGCGGACAAGCTGCATCGGCTCGCGGCCTATGGCCGCTCGGGCGTCGATGCGGGGCCGCTCGCCGACGCGCTATGGAAGTTCGATGCCGAGCCCGATGCGGGCGCCGTGGTGCGTCTCACGCGCGCCCGGGGCTTGGATTAACAGAGACGCTTTAATTTACGAGGATTGTCATGTCGAGTAGTCAGGCATCAAGTCAACGGAGCGGTCGCCTGCTCGGTTTCGTCGGCGTCGGCACGATGGGCCGGCCGATGGCGCGGCGGCTGATCGAAGCCGGTCACGCCCTGATCGTGTACGACCGCGATCAGGCGGCCGTTGCGGAACTGGAGGCGCTGGGCGCGCGAGCGGCCGCATCGGTGCGCGAAGTGGCAGACAACGCGCATACCGTGTTCACGAGCCTGCCCACGCCCGCGATATTCAAGCAGGTCGCGCTCGGCGACGCAGGCCTGGTCGATGGCGGTGCGATCAAGATCCTGGTCGATCTTTCGACGGTCGGCTCGCGCATCGAAAAAGAAGTCGCCGATGGGCTGCTGGCCAAGGGAATCGAAACCGTCGACGCGCCGGTGAGCGGCGGTGCGGCGGGCGCAACGAAGGGCACGCTCGCGATCATGGCGGCGGGCAATCCCGCCGCGCTCGAAGCAGTGCGCGGCCTGTTCGACGTGCTGGGCAAGGTCTTCGTCGTGGGCGACAGGCCCGGGCAAGGGCAGTTGCTGAAGCTGCTCAACAACATGCTGTCGTCCACGGCGTTCGCGATCACGTCCGAGGCGTTCGTCGCGGGCCTGCGCGGCGGCCTGGATCCGGACGTCATGATGTCGGTGATCAATGCGGGCAGCGGCAAGAACGGCGCGACGCTCGACAAGTTTCCGAAGCACGTGCTGCCGCGTACGTTCGATTTCGGCTTTCCCGTCGGCAGCGTCTGCAAGGACATCGGTCTTGCCGTCGACGAATGCCAGGCGCTCGGCGTGCCGATGTGGGTGGGCAGCGTCGCGCGCCAGGTATGGAATTACGCCGCGATGCAGGACGGCAGCGCACGCGACATGACGGAACTCGTCAAGTACGTCGAGCGCTGGTCGTCCGTCGACGGACTCGCGGACTGAGCCGCCCGGGTGGCTCGCCATGCGAGCCCAAAACATGCGAGCCCCAAACTTCACCACGGAGAATCCCATGATCGTTGAAATGCGCATCTATCATTGCGCGCCGACCCGCCTGCCGGCCTTGCTCGACCGTTTCACGTCCACCACGCTGGGCTTTTTCGAAAAGTATGGCATCGAGCAGATCGGCTTCTGGACCACGCTGATCGGCCCCAGCAATCACGCACTCACGTACATGCTGAAATGGAAAAGCCTCGCCGAGCGCGAGCAGAAGTGGAACGCGTTTCAGACCGACGCCGAATGGATCGCGAAGCGCTCCGCCACCGAAGCGGAGAAGCCGATCGTCGAGCGCGTCGAGAACCATTTCCTCACTCCGACCGCGTTTTCCGCGTTGCGCTAGGAGATCGACGTCATGACACAACCTCAGCGAATCGGTTTCATCGGGCTCGGCATGATGGGCGCGCCGATGGTGCAATGTCTCGTCAACGCCGGCTTCGGCCTCTTCATCGACGACGCCGACGCCGCGCGCGCCGACGCGCTCGCTGCGCAAACGGGCGCGCAGCGTCTGGGCAAGGACAATGCTGCGTCGCTCGACGCGTTGATCACGATGCTGCCGAATTCGGCCATCGTCGAAAGCGTGCTGCTCGGCGGCGGCGCGGATGGCTGGGCAAGCCGGCTCGCGAAAGGCGCCGTCGTGATCGACATGAGTTCGTCGGAGCCCGGACGCTCGCGCAAGCTCGGCTCGGTGCTCGAAGAGCGCGGCCTCGCGTATCTCGATGCGCCCGTGTCGGGCGGCGTGAAGAAAGCGAAGGAGGGCACGCTGGCGATTCTCGTCGGCGGCAGCGCGGAGGAGCTCGTGCGATGCAAGCCCGTGCTCGAGGCGATGGGCAAGAGCATTCTGCACATCGGCGGCGCGGGCGCGGGGCATGCGGCCAAGGCGCTGAACAACTACGTGTCGGCGGCGGGACTGGCCGCCACGGTCGAGGCACTGCACGTCGCGCAACGCTTCGGCATCGAGCCGGACGTGATGACGGACGTGCTGAACGCATCGTCGGGACGCAGCAATACCTCGGAGAACAAGGTGAAGCCGTTCATGCTGAGCGGCACGTTCGCCTCCGGCTTCGCGCTGCAATTGATGAACAAGGATCTGAAGATCGCCCGCGCGCTCGCGCAGTCGGTCGGCTATCCCATGACGCTCGGCATGACCTGCACGGCAATGTGGGACGAAGCCGCGCAACGTTCGACGCCCGCGACCGACCACACCGAAATGTACCGCCTGCTCGATGGCGACGCGTCCTGATCTTTCTGCTTTGGAGCCTGCCATGTCACATGCAGCGCAGTTCTATATCGATGGACGCTGGGTCGAGCCCGCGTCCCCCCGATGGTTCGACGTCGTCGATCCGTCCACAGAAGCGCCGTTCGAGCGCCTCGCCCTCGGCAACGCGCAAGACGTCGATCGCGCCGTGGCCGCTGCGCGCCGCGCGTTTCCCGCGTGGTCCGCGACGAGCGTAGCCGGGCGCGTCGCGATGCTGCGGCGCGTGCTCGGCATTTACGAGCGCCGCTATGAAGAATTCGCGCAGGCGATGCGCCGCGAGATGGGCGCGCCTATCGCGTTCGCGCGCAGCGGCCAGGCAGCGCGCGGCCCGGCGCACCTGAACGCGCTGATCGACGTGCTCGAGCGTTTCGAATTCGAAGAGCAGCGCGGCAACACGCGTGTCGTGCTCGAAGCGATCGGCGTGTGCGGACTGATCACGCCGTGGAATTGGCCCGTGAACCAGATCGTCGTGAAGATCGCGCCGGCGCTGGCGGCCGGTTGCACGATGGTGCTCAAGCCCAGCGAATATTCGCCGCTTAGCGCATTGCTGTTCGCCGAAGTCCTGGACGAAGCGCAACTGCCCGCGGGCGTGTTCAATCTCGTGAACGGCGACGGGCCGGGTGTCGGCGAGGCGATTGCTGCGCACCCGGATATCGATATGGTGTCGTTCACGGGTTCGACTCGCGCAGGCGTGCTGGTCGCGCAGTCGGCCGCGCCGACGGTCAAGCGCGTGGCGCAGGAACTGGGCGGCAAGTCCGCGAACATCCTGCTCGATGACGTCGACCTCGAAGAGGCCGTGAAGCGCGGCGTTGCCGCGTGCTTCACGAACTCGGGCCAGTCGTGCTCGATTCCCACGCGCATGCTGGTGCCGCGCCAGCTGATGAGCGATGCCGTGCAGATCGCGAAGCGCGCGGCACAGTCATACCGGGTAGGGCCGACCGAAGAGCCGTCCACGCAGCTCGGGCCGCTCGTCAACCGCAACCAGTTCGAGCGCGTGCAGACGTTGATCCAGAAGGGCATCGACGAAGGCGCGCGGCTCGTGACGGGCGGCACGGGGTTGCCCGCCGGCATCGAAAAAGGCTATTACGCGCAGCCGACCATCTTCGCCGACGTCACGCCCGACATGACGATCGCGCGCGAGGAAATCTTCGGACCGGTGCTCTCGATGATGCCTTACGACAGCGAAGAGGAAGCCATCGCGATTGCCAACGGCACCGAGTACGGTCTTGCCGCGTACGTGCAATCGGGCGACATCGCGCGCGCCCGCAAGGTGGGCCGTGCGTTGCGTGCCGGCGGCGTGCATCTGAACTATCCGCCCGCCGATTTCAACGCGCCGTTCGGAGGCTACAAGCGCTCGGGCAACGGCCGCGAGTGGGGCGAAGCGGGCTTGCGCGAATACCTGGAAACGAAGGCGCTGGTCGGGTACGGCGCGGATTGAGCGGCGCGCGGGCGGACCTGAGCCGCAGGCGCGCCAAAAAATTTTGCGCGTTTTGATTGTCGGACAATCATCGCGTCTGGCAATCGGCATGCGTGGAGCAACTGAACGAATCGGGCAACTGGGAGGACCTTGAAGATGGACAGCAACGAACGTTTCGACAAAGGCTTTGAAAACCGCAAGGAAGTGCTTGGCGCGGCGCACGTGGAGAAGTCGTGGGCCAATGCCGACGACTTCAACCGGCCGATGCAGAAGTACGTCACGGAGTGCTGCTGGGGCGACATCTGGGGCGACAAGACGCTGCCCTTCAAGACGCGCAGCCTGCTGAACCTCGGCATGCTCACGGCGATGAGCCAGCATCACGAACTGTCCGTGCACGTGAAGGGCGCGCTGCGCAACGGCGTGACGAAGGAAGAAATCCGCGCGGTGCTGATGCAGGCGGCCATCTACTGCGGCGTGCCGCTGGCGCTGGCCGCGTTCCGCGTGGCGACGGACGCGATCAAGGCGTACGAAGCGGAGACTTCGACGGTTTGACATAGCGGCGCACGCCGCGCCGGCATGCGCCGGCAGCAGGGCGCACGGCGCAACATCAACCTACGCAGACCACGCACCGCGCGATGCGGGCAATCAATGCAACGAACTTGCATGCGGCCGGAGCGGGCGCGAGAGCACCGACTCCGGTCGACAACAGGAGACAACGATGAAGACACTGACCGCGAATGACGTCGTACAGTCCGAAGGCGAGCAGACGATCGAAACGAAAAGACGCAACGCCATCAAAGGCGCGTTCTTCTCCGAGTACATCGACATGTTCGATATTTACCTGCCCGTCGTCGTACTGTCGCCGGTGCTGGCGTTTTTCCAGCCGCCGCATCTGTCGGGCGGGATGGAGACGATTCTCGCGTCGCTGGTGTTCATCACGACGCTGCTGGGGCGTCCGATCGGCGCGCTGCTGTTCGGGATGGTGGCGGACCGCATCGGCCGCCGCAAGGCGTCGATCTGGTCGGTGTCGGGCTTCGGCGTCGTTACGCTGCTGATCGCGCTGCTGCCGGGTTACGAAAGCATCGGCATCGTGTCGTACTGGGCGCTCGTGCTGTTGCGCTTCGTCGACGGCATCTTTCTCGGCGGCGGCTACACGGGTGCGATGCCGCTTGCCATCGAGTATTCGAAGAAGGAGCAGCGCGGCTTCGTGGGCGGCTTCATCATCGCGGGCTTTCCCGCCGCGTATGTGTCGATCAATCTGGTCGCGATGCTGATGTTCTGGTTCTTTCCGCTCAGCGGCATGCACTCGCCGTATGCGCAATGGGGCTGGCGCATTCCGTTCGTGCTGGGCGCCGTGCTTGCGGGCGCGCTGGCAATGTACTACGTGCACAAGGTCGCCGAATCGGAGATCTGGAAGAGCGAAGCCGCCGAGAAGGCCGATCAGCCCGAAAAGCTGCCGCTGACGGACCTGTTGCGCGGCAAGAGCGGACGCAACCTGCTTCAGGTGCTGGTCATGATGACGGGTTTCTGGCTCACGCAGAACATCATCACGATCTTCCTGCCCACGGGGCTGCTCGTGAAGACGCTGCATCTGTCCGGCTTCCAGATGACGTTCACGCTGATGATCACCTATTTCGTGCTGTTCTTCAGCTACATCGGCTCGGGCATGCTCGCGCAGGTGATCGGCCGGCGGCGCTTTTTCGCGATCGTCGGTCCGCTGATCGCGACGGTCGGCGCGGCACTGCTGTATGTGCTCGCGAACGTCGACGGGCTGTCGCTCGCGGCGATCATCGGGCTGGTCTGCGTGCTCGCCGTGCTCGTCACGTCGCCGTGGGGCGTGATCGTCACGTACATCAACGAACGGTTCGTCACCGATGTGCGCGCAACGGGCTTCGGCGTGGGCTTCAGCCTCTCGGTGATCATCCCGTCGTTCTACGCGTTCTACATGGACTGGCTCAGCGCGTTCATGCCGTTGCGGCTGACCTCGGTGGTGCTGCTGTGCCTCGGCGGTCTGATCGGCGCCGTCGGCGCGCTGATGGGACCGGAAACGAAGGATGTCGATTTTTGACGAATGACCTGACTGGAAGGGAAGAGTGGAAATGAACAAGGAACGGATCGGATTCATCGGCCTCGGCAACATGGGCGGCCGCATGACGCGGCGCCTCGTCGATGCGGGCATCGCAGTGCTCGGCTACGACACCGTGCCCGCTCGCGTGGAGGCGGCGGGCGCTCAGCCCGCGTCCACGATAGCGGACGTCATGAAGTTCGCCGACGTCGTGATGCTGTCACTGCCGGACAGCAAGGTGGTCGAGGCCGTGGTCGAAGGCGAGGGCGGCGTGCTGGCGCACTGCCGCGCGGGGCAGATCGTGGTCGACCTGAGCACGGCGGCCGCGAGTTCGACCATACGGCTCGCGCAGCGCTTCGCGCAAGGCGGCGTGCAGTATGTCGACGCGGGCATTTCGGGCGGCGCGGCCGCGGCGGAGAAGGGCACGCTCACGCTGATGGTGGGCGGCCAGGCGAGCGCCGTCGAAGCGCTCCAATGGGCGTTCGCGCCGATCGCCACCAAGGTCGCGCACATGGGCGAAAGCGGCGCGGGCCACACGACCAAGCTGCTGAACAACTTCCTCAATGCGGTGAGCCTCGCGGCGAGCGCGGAGGTGATGGTGGCCGGCAAGAAGGCGGGGCTCGACCTGCATCTGCTGCTAGACGTGCTCAACAGCAGCAGCGGCGTGAACTTCGCGACGCTCAATCGCTTTCCGAAGATCGTCGACGGCGATTATCTGGAAGGCGGCCTGACGGGCAAGCTCATGACGAAGGATGTCGTGCTCTATGTCGATCGCGTGCGCGAACTGGGCGTGGTGTCGCTCAACGCGTCGGGACCGCTCGCGAGCTTCGGCCTTGGCACGGCGCTCGGCTATGGCGACGTGATCAGCAACCGCGTCGTCGATGCGATCGGCGACGTTTCGGGCGGCGTGCGGCTGTTCGACGGAAAGCGGAAAGTTTGACGAGAAGAGGAGAGGCAATCATGAAGGTTTTTCACGGCAGGGCGGAAGGCAAGATGTCGGAGCAGCGCGGCGAAACGTTCTCGGGGACGGTGTGGGCCGACCCCGTGATGCCGGCGACCGATGGCGTGACGATCAACACCGTGTTCTTCGCGCCGCGCGGCCGCACCTACTGGCACACGCACGAACACGGCCAGGTGCTGCAGGTGACGGCGGGCAAGGGCTGGATCTGCAAGGACGGCGAGGCGCCGCAGGAAATCCGCCAGGGCGACATCGTGTTCATCGGACCCAACGAGCGCCACTGGCACGGCGCGAGCGACGGCAGCTACATGGTCCATATCGCCACGTCGATCGGCAAGTCGATGTGGCAGGAAGAAGTGTCGGAGGCCGACTACCCGAAGGGGCTCGACGCACGCTGATGCAAATCGCGGAACGCGGCGCGGGCCGCGTTCCGCGTGCAGAGGTTTGACCATCGCCATCACAAGGAACGACGCAATGAAGCAGGGAGACCAGCCGGCGCGCGAGCCACGCAAGCCGCAGCAGATCAAGGACGATTTCATGCGCGTGCACGGCGGCTGGAACGCCGCATGGGACAGCATGCTTCGTCTCGATGCGGGCTTCGTCGATGCCTACGTTCAGCTCTGCGCGGTGCCGCAGCGCAGAAACCATCTCGACGATAAAGTACGCGCCTTCATCGCGCTTGCCGCCGACGCGTGCGCCACGCAGCTATACGGGCCCGGTGTCGCGCATCATCTGGAGCGCGCGCTCGCATTCGGCGCGACGCGCGAAGAACTGATGGAAGTGCTGGAGCTGATCAGCACGATTGGCATCCATACGAGCAATGTCGGCGTGCCCGTCCTGCTCGAAGTGCTCGAAGAAGAAGGGCTGCGCGCGGGACCCGCGCCGCTCGACGAACGCCGCCGCGCGCTGAAGGAAGCATTCGAAAAGAATCGCGGCTATTGGCATCCGACATGGGAAGGGCTGCTCGAATTCGATCCCGATTTCTTCGAGGCGTATGTGGCGTTTTCGTCGGTGCCGTGGCGTACGGGCGTGCTGAGCCCGAAGGTCAAGGAATTCATGTATTGCGCGTTCGACGCGTCGTCGACGCATCTATACGTGCCGGGGCTCAAGCTGCACATGCGCAACGCGCTGCGCTACGGTGCGACCGCGGAAGAGCTGATGGAACTGCTCGAGGTCGTCAGCACCACGGGCATTCATGGCGCGGAACTCGGCGCGCCGCTGCTCGAGGCGGCGCTGGCGAAACAGCGTCTGGCGGCGACGCCCTGACCCGTCGGGCCCAGACGACAGCACGAACCGGATGCGCGCCAAACGCTTGAAACGGGCGGCCATGAAGTATCATACGGGTTGGATTTTTGTCGGACGGGAAGACAATAATGTCGACTGATATGGGGTTGATCCGGCCTGAGACGCTGCGTCACCAGGTCGAAAACGTGCTGCGGCAGGCGATCATGAGCGGGCGCTTCGCTCCGGGCGCGCGTCTGATCGAGCGCGAGCTTTGCGAAACGCTGGGCGTGAGCCGGACTTCCGTGCGCGAGGCGCTGCGCAAGCTGGAGGCCGAAAAGCTCGTGCGCAACGTGCCGCACAAGGGGCCCGTGGTCGCGGTGATGTCGCGTGCCGAGGCCGTCGAACTCTATGCGCTGCGCGCCTTGCTGGAGGGATTTGCGGCGCACGAATTCGCGCGGCTTGCCAGCGACGACGCCATCGCACAGTTCGGCGAGGCCGCGAAGAGGCTGCGCGCCCAGGCGACGGCGCAGGACCAGGACGGCGTGCTCAAGGCCAAGGCGGCGCTCTACGACGTGCTGCTCGACAACTGCGGCAACCATCTCGTGAAGGAAATTCTCAACAGCCTCTACTCGCGCGTGAATCTGCTGCGCGCGACGTCGCTGATGCATCCCGACCGGCTGCCGAGCAGCCTGCGCGAAATCGACAAGCTTCACAAGGCGCTGAAGGCCCGCGACGCGGACGAGGCGCAGCAACTGGCCCGCCAGCACGTGTTGAACGCGGAAAAGGCCGCGTTGCGCATGCTGGCCGAGCAGGGCGACGGGGACGCTTCCGGGTGACGCGTTGAAGCGTCACGAACGTCTCCAGCATCCTCGCTGCTTCAATGCTGCGATGAAAGAGGTCGCGGTCGACGCCAGCGTTCCTGGCGATGACGCTCTTGTTTGGCCTTCCGTAACACGTGGGAAGCGACTCGCCGCTTTGTTTCAACTGTTCCAGGTAGCTCCGCAATCGGGCTACGGGGCGATCCGTGAAGTCGCCTGCAGCTACTCTGTTCTGCCCAAATACGACAGATCTCCATTCAGGTAGCCGATAAGGAGTTGCGCCTTATGTTCCACGCTATGGAGCCGTAACGTGCGCAACATCTGACTCAGACTAATCACCTGATCGGGTAAAGCCGCCTGTGCGATTGGCGGCTACGATCGATCAGGCGGTTCCTGAATGCCATCAGATCTGGCCGATGATAACCGTATCGGAATGAAAGATGATGACGCATAGGGAACTGGCCCAGGTCCCGTAAGCGCTCGAGGACACTCACCGGTATTCCTATCCAGGCGGCTGCCTGGCGCTCTCCGAGGATCTCATTTCTTTGGGGCCCAGGCGGCAAAGCAATCGATTCAGTATCGACGATGTTCCGCCGGTTCGTCCCGGCTCCTGGACGCGGCTGGTTGGCGCAACTATTCTGCGCGTTGCTCGTTGTATCCAATCGCATCGAGCGTCGCACGCATCGAAGAGACGTAATCAACGATCCCCAGCTCCTCCGAAGCTGGATCGATATTTTACGAAGACTATTTTCATCACCGTGACCAGTACAGTGCGCGCTGGGCTTGGTGCACACAGGTGGCCAGGTCGAGTCAATTCTGACAAGTGAGGATACCTTCCCGATTGAAAAGGACGGCATTCCAGGCAGCGGGCGCGGCGGTATCTTCGAGTCCGAGAGGGCGAATCGAATTGCGCTTGCGAACGCGACGCATCAACCAGATGCCTGAAATCGCGGTCGCAGCACTGCCGAACCGTGTGTAGCCGAGCATCACATCCGTTCTCACGTGATGTTTCGATGGTCCTGATCGATCACATTGTTCAGTATTCCGACGATCCGACTGTCGTTTCCGCAGATATCAGACCATCAACCGGCATGGCGCTAGTGGGGTGTCGCATACCTTGCTGTCCCATCGGCTTCCTCTGGTTCACAAAAGGAAGCTTGAGCGTACGTTGGGCTGTTTGGAGCCCGCACCGCCATTGATCATTGCCAATCCTAAATTGTATACGATATAAATAATTCACAAAAAAGCACGATCGATACGGGTAAACCTGCATGATTTTATCGGTTGTCGGCTTTTTTGATGGAATATAGTATACCAACAGTTACACACCTTTCAAACGTTACTCCGCGCGCGTATGCGCGCTCCGGGAGATGCAATGGAATCGCCTGTTGTACTTGGCTTGACGCATTGGGTTTATCTTTGTGGGGTGATCGCGATCATTGTTACGCTCGTGTGCAGGGCAAACGTGGTCGCGCCGGCAATCCTCGCAACGTTTGCGACAGTATTCGCCTTTTCGGGACACTTCTCGACGGCACTCGAAGCCGTGTTCTTCGCGCCGTTGACTGCGGCTCGGGAGCTGTTCAACATCTTTTTGGTCATCTCCCTGATGACCGCATTGCTTAATGCACTGAAAAGCATTAACGCGGACGTCAGGATGGTGCAGCCATTCAAGGCGTTGATGGTGAACGGTCACGTCGGGTATTTCGTCCTTGGCTTTGTGAGTTATGTGCTGTCGCTGTTCTTCTGGCCGACGCCGGCAGTGCCTCTCATAGCGGGCATTCTGCTGCCAGCCGCGATCTACGCCGGTGTACCTCCGCTCGGTGCCGCTATGTGCATTGGAATTGCAGGGCTCGGAACAGCGCTGTCGTCCGATTACGTGATCAAGGTTGCTCCTGGCATAAGTGCTAAAGCGGCGGCGGTACCGATGCCGCTGGTCGCAGACAAGGCGTTGGTCCTTTCGCTCGTGACCGGCGTAGTAGCGTTTCTGATTGCCTACGTCAGGATTCGCCGGTACATCGAGGCGCCGGATGTGCGGAATTTGGAACGCTGGGAATCACTCGAGGTCACCGCCAACTCGACGCTATTGTCAACGAAGGGCGGCCGTGCGCGCATCCGTCGTAACAAACCGCAGCACGCATCAGTGGGTGACGGCGGCCACGGTGGCTCGACATCTCGCCCCGTTGGAGTTGCGCCCCGTGATCTTCTGACGCCGACGCAAGAGCGCTGGTCCCGGCTTTTTGCCATCGTGATCCCTGTATCGTTTTTGAGCATCGTGGCCTACATGGTCCTTCCGCATGTGATACCCGGATTCAAGGGCGCCAGCGGCAATGCGGCAGCAGCCCTTGTGGGTGGCGTTGCGGGGCTCCTCATGGTCGCGGTCGCTGCAGCCCGCGATTACCGTTCCGTCTGCCGGCGCACCTCCGAACACATCACCGAAGGCTTCGTATTCTCGTTTCGCGCCATGAGTTCAGTCTTGCCTATTGCGGGATTCTTTTTCATCGGTGTCGCCGGTACGGCTGCGCCAATCCTCGGACTTCCGGCGGGCGTACCTGCACCTGGACTGCTGGCGGACCTCGTGAAAGCCGGGGAGCATTTGATCCCGCATGACAAATTCTTTGTCTCATACGGCATATTGCTCGCGGGTATGGTCACCGGCATCGATGGCTCTGGATTCGCCGGGCTTCCGTTGACAGGCGCACTGTCGGGAGCGCTTGGGCGGGCGGTGGGCCTTGACGTTTCCACTCTCGCGGCCATCGGCCAGATGGGATCGGTCTGGACGGGCAAAACCATGACGGCATGGTCCGCGTTAGCGGCAGTAGCCAGCTTCGCTCGAGTTCCGGTGCTGCAGGCTGTACGTCACCTCATGATTCCTGTCCTGACCGGATTGCTGGTGTCGACCCTCGTCGCGATTGTTCTCTGGTGAGCAGTCTGAATCCCCGCGCCGTTTGAAGCGGGGCAACGGTTCAGCGCCGCCGCGATTTCTCCGAAGTCACACAGTTGAAGTACCGCATAGCCTCAAAAATCCATTTATCCTCCCCCAATATAATAAGGAAAACGAAGTATGAATACGAAAATAAAGGTCATGCTTACCCTGTCCGCAGCTTCAGTCCTGACGAGCGTGGCGCATGCGCAGTCGAGCGTGACGTTATACGGCATTATCGATGGGGGATTAACGTTCACCACCAATCAGAAAGGCGGTCAAACCTGGCAGATGATGAGTGGCATTACCCAAGGCTCCCGATGGGGATTGCGCGGCAGCGAGGATTTGGGCAACGGGTTGCACGCGGTCTTCGTGCTGGAGAGCGGCTATTCAATCGCAAACGGCACATTGGGGCAGGGTGGCCTCGCGTTCGGCCGGCAGGCCTACGTCGGGCTTGCCAGTGATCGTTATGGCAGTGTGACTCTTGGCCGGCAGTATGAGGAAATGGTCGAACAGATTTCACCCGTTACCACAGACCAGTGGAGTGTTCTCTTCGAGCATCCCGGCGACAACGACAACACCAACCGTGGGTTCCGCGTGAACAATACCGTCAAGTACACGAGCCCAACGCTGGGAGGCGCCCAGTTCACCGCTCTGTACGCCCCTGGCGGTCAGCCGGGATCCATTGCCTCCGATAGTGTGTGGAGCCTTGGGGCGCATTACCAGCAGGGTGGTCTTTATGCTGGCGCCGCGTTCACGCACGTTGATCATCCCAGCGCCCTCGCGAGCGGCACCTTCTGGACAACGTCGAATAGTGCCACTGGCAGCTATGCACTCGCGGCTGACGCTTATGAAGTTTTTGGCGTTGGTGCGAGTTATGCGGTCGGCGCCGCCAAGGTGGGTGGGGCATTCACCCAGTCGACCTTCAAGGGGGGATTCGAAGGTGAGAATGTGCGTTTCCAGAACTACGAGCTGAACGCCTCATACCGCTTTACGCCTGCGTTGCTGCTGGGCGGCGCATTTGTCTACACGAACGGATTGGCAGACGCAGGCGGTATCCATCCACGTTACGAACAGGTAAATCTGATCCTCGACTATGCGCTGTCCAAACGGACCGATGTGTATATGATGGGCGCCGGGCAGCGGGCACTTGGCTCTGCCAAGTTTGCTCAAGTCAGCCAGTTTCTCTCGGCTTCTACCACCAATGAGCAGGCAACCATCGCCATCGGCATGCGCCATCGCTTTTGACGAGACCGGGCTTGGCTAAGGCAAACCAGCCACTGTAATGCATGAATGCGGCACCGACGTTAACTCCCGACTCATTGACGTCTGCCGCGTCCAGGTACTTGGAAATCGGCGCGGCGCTATTTGGAGAGCTTGTCGAGGTAATGTTGTGCCGCTCGGATGACGTGCCGCTCTGCCAGCAGGGCGGCCAGTGCGGCGTCGCCCGACTGGACGGCACGCAAAATGGCCGCGTGTTCTTCCCACGTCTGCCGGATCTCGTCTTGCGTCGCATTCACGAATAGCATCCGCGTTCGATCACGCAAGGTTCGCATCAGATCCGCGAGCATCGTATTGGCGCCGGCTGCGTAAAGAAGGTCGTGAAATCTGGCATTGAGCTCTAGCAGTTTCTCCGTTTCTCCGGCTGCCACCTTCGCGTTGCCTTCGGCCAGCACATCGGTGACCTTGCGGGCGAGCTCCGGTGTGCAATGCTCAGCGGCCAGCCGAGCGTTCAGTCCTTCAAGCGTGGCCCGGATCTGCACCATCTCGCGGGCAGACGCGGGGTCAAGCGATGCAACGACTGCTCCGAGGCGAGGCCGCACTTCCACCAGACCCTCCGCGGCAAGGGCGCGCAACGCTTCCCGCACAGGCACACGTGACACGTTCAGTTCTTCAGCGATACGGCCTTCGATCAGGCGCGCGCCTGGACCATACGCCCCCGTGGTAATGGAGTCCCTGATACGTGCTGTTACCAGTTCGGAGAGCTGGCGGTGAAGGATGGGACTGGAACTAGACGGCTCGCGAGAGTCTGCCGTCGTGCCTGAAATTTCCGACCGGATACTCATAGGTATTTTTTACACTCGTCGATGCGGGTTGGCGTGCGAACCACGCTCATAAAGGATTTTAGCGCACTCCCGGTTTTTTGTAGACGGTACACAGTGACGGAGGGGCGGAGGCCCTGTCCATTGGCGGCTTTCGGGACATTGCCAGCGGTTTTTCGGGTAAGTCGTATACCAAAAGGGGGCTATAGAGCCCCTCGGCCCCAGACACCCCGAAAAAGAATTTATGATTCCCCGGAACGGGTCACAGTCGCGATGAAATGCAGAATCTCCCGTCCAAGGTATTCCTCGCCGGAATTGAAGTGCGCAACGATCGAGGTATGGTTGTGCCCCCGCATCTGGATGAAGCGTGGCGGGACACCGCGATGGCGTAGGGCTTCGAGAAAGAACTGCGCGCCATACTCGTCGAGGTAGGGGTTTTCAAATTCGGCTACGGCGATCATCAGCGGCGTGGTTGACCGCTCCACATGTGTCAGCGGCGATCGTGCAGGGTAGAGTTCCTCGTCGTCGCCGAAGTAGGTCCGCACGGGATTCGCGTTTGGATTGCCCGCGCGAACATCAGCGACAAGCCGTGCGCTGATCAATACGAGTCCAGCGACGGGCGGTGGCAGCGAGTTGTCCGTGACGGCAGGATCGAACAGGCAGGTGGCGGCATGCGCACCTCCTGCCGAATGACCGACCACGAAGATGCGACCGGGATCGATATTGAAACTGTTTGCATTCTCATGGACGTACGCCAGGGCGCAACTGACATCCTCGGCCCCTCCAGGATACGGCGCGGCGCCGGCAAGCCGGTACTCGACATTGATGGCGGCCAGCCCCTGAGATGCGAACCAATAGCAGACGTTGTCGTATATCTCTCCGTTGACGCTCTTGTTCCCTCGAACAAAGGCGCCGCCGTGCACGAATACGATTGCATCCAGTTTTCGGGTTGCCGTCGAGCCGCGTCCTTCTGCCTGATTCTCGGCGGGCAGAAATATATCGAGCAAGTGACGCTCGTGCGGACCGTAGCGCACGTCGCGTTCAACCACGATTCCATCCTTAGGCGCGCTGGCAACGAGCGGGGTATAGCAATCGATGACTGTCTGCCGGTGGCCGAGAATATCCTCTCCCCAGCGGGGCCCAATATCCAGCAGCAGGCGACGCTGGTTCTCGGGTAGAGAGCCCAGTGGCTCGAGGGTCAACTTCGATGTCACCATGATATGCCAACGTCCCCATTGACGAATGTTTGGCAGGCCATACGGTAGCCTGCCGCGATTTCGGCTGCGCTAAGGTGGCGCCTTTCCTTGTCTTTCACGGCATCGGTATTCTCAATGCCCTGTTCTACCCTGCACTTGCACGTTCCACAAAGGCCGCCACCGCATTTGAAAGGGATTCCACCTTTTTCGCGCAGGGAAACACGAAGCAGATTGCTATTGGCAGGAGCGCTGACGCACTTGTTGCCGTTTGTAAGGAAAGTGATCTGGATCATTCAGAGAGCCTGTATATTCAATCAATTGAATCGTTGCGAAAGGTCACGGCGCGGGCATGTCCAAACGCCTCAGCAATTGCGCTTCGGAGTTGCGTTTGCCGACGAGGACATGGAGTGCCTCAAGGGCAGTGTCGCGGTCGCAGAACTTTTCGAGAAACCGGACTGGCATGTCATTGACGACCAGGTCGTCAGATTCGTCGACGACGCGAATTCGCGCCTCACCATAAAGAGTCGCGATAACGAAGGTGGCGAGGTGGCGCCCGCAATACACATAGTCCCAGGCCTCGGTCGGAGTGAGCTTGCCGGTAGCTTCGGTCCGGTATTGCCCCGGTTTGCTGGTGAGAATTACGTAGCTGACCGGCTTGATTGTGATCTCGTTCATGTTGTCTCCATGTCCGCTTGTTCGAGCTCGATGTCGTGCTCGATCCAGAGTTGGCAGGCGAGACGATAGCCTTGTTCAAGTCGCTCGCCGAGCTGCTTCTTTTCCTTCCAGTTGGGCGGCGGAAGATGTTCGCCGCCGGCGCGGACGACGCATGCGCATTTGGAGCACTTCCCCATGCCGCACTCGTACCGCAGATGCGGGAAGGGAAACTGCTTGATCCCGGCGCGGACGACCAGGTTGGTGTGTTCCTTGACTTCGTCCCGGTAGGTCTGTCCGTCCCGGTGAAATGTGACCATAGGCATTACTGTCTCTTCCTTTCCATCTGATGAGTCCCGGACCTTCGGCGCATGACATTGCAGCGCCACTTCTCTCAGGTCGTTGGTACATTGTATACTTTTATCGCAGAACGCGCGATGAATTCGCTATCATTGAGCGTGTCCGCGCGGTTCTCGAGATTTTCGCCGAATCCAGCGCCAGCGGGGATATACAGGAATTAGGCGGATGCTGATCCGGGTAAACGCTAAAAGTTTTAAGTATACAGTATTCTTATGTTTGTTCTATTCTATGTCCACTGTCTGCTGTTCGGGCCACAGGCCACGCACTGCGGACGTCGTTCCCACCAAGATCAGGAGCAGAGAAATGGCCGAATTGTTGAATCGAGACGATTTCCGTAAGGCGCTTGAAGAAGCGATCAAGGGCAAGAGCGCCAACAAGGCGCCGTTCAGCATCGCGTGGGCGAGCGGCAAGCTCACCCGCGCGCACCTCGCCCGCTGGGCGGAGAACCACTATCACTATGTGGGTCCGTTCGCCGACTACCTTGGCTATCTTTACGCGCGAACTCCCGATCACATGACTGAGGCCAAGGATTTTCTGCTGGCCAACATGTACGAGGAAGAAATCGGCGGCGATCGCCATACCGACCTGCTGATCCGCTTTGCCGAGGCGTGCGGTACGACGCGTGAGCGCGTGATCAATCCCGACAACATGTCGCCGACCACGCGTGGCCTGCAGGCCTGGTGCTATTCGGTTGCCATGCGAGAGGATCCGGTCGTCGCCGTTGCTGCGCTCGTAGTCGGTCTCGAATCGCAGGTGCCGTCCATCTACCGCAAGCAGACGCCGACGCTGCGCGAGAAGTACCAGTTCACGGACGAGGAGGTGGAATTCTTCGACCTGCACATCGTGTCGGATGAGATCCACGGCGAACGTGGCTACCAGATTGTGCTCGAGAACGCGAACACGGTGGAACTCCAGCAGCGCTGTCTAAAGATCTGCGAAATCGGCGCGCAGATGCGCCTGCTCTACACGACGGCGCTTTATTACGACTATGTCGAGAAGGAAATCCCGCTGCCGGAACTCGGACTCGCCGCCTGAACCTGTCGGGACCGGATGCTACGGCCCGGTTGTTCTGTTCGTACGGCGGCAGTGAAGTTGCCGCCGCGTAAAAGAGGATGTGTGATGAACGAATCCGCAACTGTATTCAAGAACCTGATCGCGGGAGAGTGGACCGACAGCGTCAGCGGGCAGACCTTCGCGAATATCAATCCGGCCGATACGCGCGATGTCGTCGGTCAATTTCAGGCGTCGGTGGTCGCGGATGCGCAGGCGGCGATTCAGGCCGCGTCGGCGGCCTTCCCGCAATGGCGCCGCACGTCGGTCACAGCGCGGGCAAAGATCGTCAACAAGGCGGCGGACTGGCTCGAGGGACACGTGGATGCGTTCGCGCAGGAACTGACGCGCGAAGAGGGCAAGCCACTCGCGCAAAGCCGGGACGAAATTCTCCGCTCCGCCCAGGTACTGCGTTTTTACGCGGTCGAAACGCAGTCATTTACCGGGGAGACGTTTCCGAGCGACGACCCGGACCAGCATGTATTCACGCAGCGCGAGCCGCTGGGCGTGGTTACTGTCATCACGCCGTGGAACTTCCCGATTTCAATTCCGGCCCGCAAGATAGCGCCTGCGCTGATGGCCGGGAACACGGTGATTTTCAAGCCGTCGTCAGACGCTCCGTTGATCGGCTACCGGCTGGCGGAAGCGTTCGCTCACGCGGGTATTCCCGCTGGCGTGCTCAACTTCATCACCGGGCGTGCGTCGGATGTCGGTGCTGCGATCACTGAGTCGCCGGTCGTGCGTGCGATCTCTTTCACCGGGTCAACGGCCGCAGGTGAACATATCCACCGGTCCGTGCCGATCACCACGCGCACGCAGATGGAGCTAGGCGGCAAGAATCCGCTGATTGTGATGGAGGACGCGGATCTTGACCGCGCTGTGGATCTCGCAGTCAAGGGCGGGCTGTCGTTGAGTGGACAAGCTTGTACCGGCACGAGCCGGATCCTCGTGATGGAGTCGGTGCGCGAAACATTCACGGCCAGGCTTGTTGAACGGGTGAAGAATCTCAAGATCGGCAGTGGCCTGACTCCCGGCATGGATCTTGGTCCTCTGGCTAACCGCAAGCAGCTTGAGACCGTGCTCGGATATGTCGCGTCCGGCAAGGAACAGTCGACACATCTGGTCGGAGGCGAGCAACTGACGGGCGAGAGCTTCGAGCATGGCTACTACGTCACGCCCGCGGTATTCACGGATGTTCCGGAAAGCGCGCGCATTTACCGCGAGGAAATCTTCGGGCCCGTGCTCGCCATCGTCTCCGTGTCGAGCTACGACGATGCGATCGCCAAGGCGAACGATACGGAGTACGGCCTGTCAGCCGCTATCGCCACCTCAAATCCACGCTACATGCACCGGTTCGCCGACGAGATCGAAGCGGGTACTGTCAAGATCAACCGTACTACCACCGGCAATGTGATCAATGCGCCGTTTGGTGGCCTGAAGCGGTCGAGCACGTCCACGTTCCGGGAATCGGGACGTGCCGGGCTCGAGTTCTACACCCAGATCAAGACCGTCTACCGCGGGCTGTGATCTGGTACCTCGAACGGTGGTTCGCTGCGGCGACAACCAATTCAAATCGGAAAATGCATCATGAAGAGCTCTTTCAAGCTTGAGCTGGCCGAGGCGCGTGCGATGGCGCGCGCAGCACTGGAGAAAGCCAACGCGATCAACGTAGCCGAGACGGTCTGCATTGTGGATGACGGTGGATATCCAATCGTCCTGGAGAGGTTGGACGACGCACGCATCACAGGGCCGCAGATCGCATGGAACAAGGCGTTCACGGCAGCAGGCCATAAGCGCTCGACCCATCTCTTTACCAAGGCTCCAAATGGCCCTGCGCTGCCGGGCAACGAGGCGTTTGGCATTCAGCTGAGTTTCGAGGGCCGCTTTGCTGCTTTTGTCGGTGGCTTTCCGATCGTGGTTGACGATCGGGTGATTGGCGGAGTGGGGCTGAGCGGCGGTAATGGCGAGCAGGATACGCAGTGCGGCCTGGCGGCCCTGCAGGCGTTGCACGATCTGCTTTCAGCCAGCGGACATCGTGTCCTTGTAGACGCCGACATCAAGAAGTAATTTCGTCTGCCGCCCAGTGGCAGGCTGCTCCATTGTTTCGTTAGAGATTGCAAGATGGTCTATCAGATAGAAATAGCGGGGACCGGTGAGCGATTCGAGGCCCGTGCCGACGAGTCGCTGCTGCAGGCCGCGACGAGTGCGGGGATTGCAATTCCTCACGATTGCCAACTGGGCGGATGCGGAACGTGTCGTGTGAAGGTTGTCAGCGGAACGCACGAATATGAAGAGTTCCCGTTCGGCATCTCGCAGGAGGAGGCCGATGCCGGCTTCATGCTTGCCTGCCAGGCGCGGGCAAGCAGCGACATGGTAATCGCTGCGGTGCACGTGGGAGGGGATGCCTCGGCGCCGGCGGAGATCGAAGCGCGTGTGGTCGACGTCAGCCAGTTGGGGCCGGACGTTCGACGCCTGGCGATCGAGCTGCCTGAGCAGGTGAAACTGACGTTCAATCCCGGACAGTACATGAACGTCCTGCTGGGCGACGGCGAACGCAGGAGCTTTTCGATGGCTTCGGCGACTGCCGGGCCTGTGCTTGATTTTCATATCCGGCGGGTTCCGGGCGGCCGGTTTACCGACAACATGCTGTCGTCCCTGAAGGCCGGGGACCGGCTGGACGTGGAACTGCCACTGGGCAGCTTCCGCTTTCACGCGGAGGACTATCGTCCGCTTCTGATGGTCGTGACGGGAACCGGGCTGGCGCCGGTCAAGGCGATCCTGGAGTCGCTCATGGATGATCCGGACTGCCCTCCAGTGTGGCTCTACTGGGGCGCACGCACCGAGGCGGACCTCTATCTGCACGACGAGATCCAGCAATGGGGCGCGCGTCTCTATGAGTTCCAGTATGTTCCGGTGCTCTCCCGTCCCGGCAATGGGTGGGCGGGAAGACAGGGCTACGTGCAACACGCGGTCTGCGAGGATTTTGCGGACCTGTCCGAACATTCTGTTTATCTGTGCGGCTCTCCGGCGATGATCAACGATGCCCGGCGTCACTTTCTCGAGAAAGGGGCGAGCATCAATCATCTGTACGCGGACAGTTTCACTTTTCAGCACGACGCCGAGGCGCTCGCGAACACCCGGGCGTGAACGTTGCTAACAGGTGATTGCTTCACGCGCGCCGTGATTGCTGGCGCGCACCTGGCTACTTCGAGCGTCGCCCAAACAAAACGTAGTGGTGAACGAAGTGCGGTTGTCCGCCACGCATATTCCGGCTGAAAAAGGTAGGCTTCATGATTCATTTGACGGATGCGCAGATCGACGAACTGATCAACATCGACGATGCGATCCCGGCACTGGAGCGGGGATTTCGAGGGCTCGCCAGCGGCGACGCGGCCGTGCAGAGACGGGTCCGCACCGAGGCGGGCGGCGTAAAACTCTCGACGTTGGGCGCGGTGGTGCCGGAGTTGGGTGTTGCCGGCGCTAAAGTCTATTCGACGCTATCCGGACAATTCAACTTCTCGATTGTTCTGTTCTCGACAGTCGACGGCAGTCTGCTGGCGACGCTGGAGGCGAATTCGATCACGCGTCTTCGCACGGCTGCGACGACGGTGGTGGCCGTCCGCGCGCTTGCGCGAAAACAGGCGACTACCGCGGCCATTTTCGGCACCGGAGTCCAGGGACGGGCGCACGCGCTGGCATTGGCCACACATACGGATCTCAGATCATTTCGTATCGTCGGGCTGGAGGGAACGCAGGAGCTTGCGGCTGAGGTCAATGCCGTGGGCGCGTCGCGTGGTGTCAAGTCCGTCGTTGCCGATCCAGCGGACGCGGTCCCTGGCGCCGATGTCGTCGTGACGGCGACCCGCGCGACGGGCGCGCTGTTCGACGGGACAACGGTGACCGAAGGCACGCTCGTCGCTGCCATTGGCTCGAGCCTGCCTCATACGCGCGAACTCGATGACGCGCTGATCGCGCGTGCTTCGCGAATCGTCGTCGAGTTGCGAGATCAGGCGCGCGAGGAGGCGGGCGACCTGGTTCTCGCGAAACCGGGCACGTTCAACTGGGCGGATACAGTCGAGCTCGGCGACGTTCTCGCCGGACGTGCGAAAGGGCGGGTTCGCGACGACGACGTTATCGTCTACAAGGCCGTGGGCATCGGGTTACAGGATATTGTTCTGGCGGGGATCGCATGGGAGAAGCACGTGAGCCGCAACACGGTCAGATTGCGGGGAGCGCTGCAGGGGCCGCAATGAGCATGACTCGTGGCAGCGTCCGGGAGGACGGCGTATCGACCGGTCAAAGTATCCGGTCGTTCCGGCAGTCACTGCTTGCGATGCTGGGACTATCGAGCGTGGTCATGATGGTCGCGATCGACCAGACGGTGGTCGGCACGGCTTTGCCGTCTATCGTCGCAGATCTGCGTCGCTTCGATCTGTATGAGTGGGTCGCTACCTCCTACCTGCTGACTTCGGTGATTACCGTGCCGATTTTCGGGCGCCTCGGAGACTGGCTAGGAAGAAAGCCTCTCATCGTCATTGCGATCGTACTCTTCACCGTCGCGTCCGCGCTGTGCGGTTTTGCGCAGACGATGCCGATGCTGATTGCGTGCCGGGCATTGCAAGGGATAGGCGGCGGCATGCTGGTCGGAACCTGCTTTGCCTCCATACCTGACCTCTTTCCCGATCCGGTGGTGCGGCTGCGCTGGCAGGTCCTGTTCTCGAGCGCCTTTGGTCTGGCCAATGCCATCGGGCCGTCGCTCGGCGGCTTTCTGAGCCAGCATCATGGGTGGCGCTCCGCGTTTCTCGTCAACATACCGGTTGGCGTTGTGAGTCTTTATCTTGCAGCGAGGCATCTGCCGCATATCCGGCATGTCAGGTTCGAACGGTTGAACGCGGACTGGCAGGGCGCATGCCTGGTTACAGTCGCGCTGGGCTCGCTTCAGCTCCTCGTCGAGGCAGTCGGTGGCGCAAACGCGCATGCGGGGCTGTACGCAGCGGTGGCCGTGCTGTCGATGGGATTGCTCGTGCGGCAAGAGCGGCGCGCGCTCAATCCGGTTATTCCGCCCGGTTTGCTGAAGGATCGCGCGACAGTCGTGCTGCTCGTGCTGTCGCTGCTGATGGGCGTCGCGATGTTCGTGCTGCTCTTTTATGTGCCGCTGCTGTTGCAGGGCGGTCTGGGTCTCGACGCCGGCAAGGCCGGCATCGTCGTCACACCGATGGTCGTCTGCATCACGGTGGGCACCATTACCAATACCCGCATCGTGACCCGGCTGGAGAAGCCGAACCTCTTGCTGTATTTCGGCTTTGGCCTTCTGGGCGTGTCCTGCGCGGCTATTGCTTCTGTCGGTGCCAGCAGCGCGAGCGTGCCGTTCATCGCCGCGATGGTGATGGCAGGCGTCGGAATCGGATTCGTGATGCCCAACCTGACCGTATTCGTGCAGCAGGTCGCGGGGAAAACGCGCCTCGGCATCGCCACGGCGCTGATCCAGTCGGCGCGGATGGTGGGGGGCATGCTGGGTACGGCCGTGGCGGGGACGACGGCGCGCCATCTGTATAGATCAGGGCTCGAGCGTGTCTTGACGGCGCAGACATCTGCGTTGCCGGAGCATTGGATCGTTGCGTTGCAGGATCCGCAAACGCTCATGTCGACGCAGGCAGCGGCACACTTCGCCGCGCAGGTCGATCGCGCGGGCCTCGATGGCGCGGCGGTGCTGGCGTCGGCGCGTGTGGCGCTCGTACATGCGCTCCAAACGTCGCTGTTCGGAGTCGCGATGCTGATGGCCGTGGCATGTGCGGTTGTATGGCTGCTACCGTTGATTCCCATTACCTCGATGGCGGTAGCGAAGCATCGGGGAGCACCGGAATAATGGCGATGGAGAGAACGCGGCCAGGTCATCGCTGCGGGTATTTCTTCAGGCCAGAACGGGAACGAGGGAACTCAGTGCTTGGCGCAGAAGCTCGTCGTACGCTCTTTTTCGAGCGTACCGCCAGCGCAAGTGGGAAACGAAAGGACGAGAGCCGGCCAGCGTCCGTGTTCGGGTCGCTGTTCCAGTGCGTGTCCTAAGAGAAGGAACCACGCCAGTCCACCGGTTGGCGAAGCGTCGCGGCGCCGCCTCCGTTTATTGGCAGCTTGCGCTATTGGCCAGAGGCGAAGCGATCCGTTGCGCGGTTATGCCGGATTTATGTGCGCCCCATTGGCAACCGCTGCAGAGAAATGTTTCCGGGGCGGACACACGCGCGTCCCGGTACCGTCCGCGAGGAGAAGTCGCGGACGGACATGTTCTAACGACGCGCTCACGAATAAGTCAGCACCAATCCATTGTATCTGGAGGCATGATGGCAGCCGGGAAGAAAGTAGCACCGCTTGGTAATTATCCCGCGGTGAAGATTTTTGGAAATCTGATCTTTGTTTCAGGTATCAGTGCGCGCCTGCCCGACAACAGCATCGCGGGAGTAGAGCAGATTGACGGACAGATAAAGACTGATGCGGCAATACAAACCAAAGTCGTTCTCGACAAACTGGACGCATTGCTCCAGGAATATGGCTCGGGCTTCGACAAGTGCCTTGATGTGACCGCCTTTCTAACCGATATGGCCGACTTCCCGGCATTTAACCGGATCTATGCGGAACATTTCCAGATTGAAACGGGGCCAGCCCGTACGACGATCGCGGTTCAGGCACTACCGAAGCCCGGGATGGTTGTTGAATTGAAGGTCATTGCCGCTCGTCCGTAAATCGGTGGGAGTGAATTGGAGCGCGTGCTCGTCGAGCACGTTCTGCAATGGCTCCATGAAATAGCTCGGCGCAAGGAAAGTAGAAGAGATGCCGGATGCCGCGACGATCTCGTGCCGCTCCGCCCGGAATCATACGAGCGCCTCAGTGCACCATGGATTGGGCCCCGCGAACTTTTCGATCATGAAATCGCGAAAGCAACGGATGGCAGGACTCAGATTCCGTCGCGACTGATACGTCAGGCATATTGGATCCGCCTCCGACTCCTCGTATTCACCCAACAGCCGAAGCAACTTTCCGGCGCGCAGATCCCCGGCCACGTGATACTCGGATAACCGCACGATGCCGAGTCCCTGACGGGCCAGGGCCAGCATCCTCTCGCCCTGGTTTGTACCAAGGGGTCCTCCTTTCACCCGGTGCCCGCCCGCTAGTCCACGAAGCGCCCAGATATTCCATTCGTCGCGGCTCGTGAAATTCAGGCACGTGACCCGCTACCGAGGATTGGTGAAGAACACCGCGCAGATCACGATACTGTTTGCGCTGGGCAACCTCTGGATGGCGCGCAAGGCTTTAAGCAAAGCGTGAAACGCCCGGGGCATCAGGCAGTCAGTCTCGGCAAACGAAGGCCCTCATGCTTCAAAAGTCGGGCGGCCAACCTGATAGCAGGCGCTGCAGCCAATACGCCCGACGTGAGAAAAGATCGGCTCTGAGAACGTGTTGTGCAGACCTTCCCTAATCAAGCACGGTGCGTGGCATCTGCGGTCGCATGGGCGGCAACGGTGACAACGGATGAGATGGAAGCCGATTTTAAAGCGCCCGCCTGCGTAGCAGGCGGGCGCGGGACGGACATTCGCTTGAACATTACACGAAATGCAATAGTTCATTTTATGCGGCGGATATTTCATTTCATGCGGCGGCTCACACCGCAACTGTAGGCTACACCATAAAATGAAATTATGTTTTCAATAAAATCAATGACGTACGATGGGACCATTCACCATAAATTGAAATCAACCGACCGCATAAAGTGAAATATTCACCGCATTTTTCCCCATAAAGTGAAATTTCCTCCAAAACGGGCGCAAAGCCTTACCCAGTAAGGCGCGGCGATTTCGGAATAACCGAACCGCGCTGTGAGTATTGCATGTGGTGCAAGCTTTTGCTCGCCGTAGGAGTGCCGGAAAATCGAATCTATCTACGCCGGTTCAGGTGCACGAACGTCTCCAGCATCGTCGCTGCTTCAATGCTCCGATGAAAGAGGTCGCGGTCGACGCCGGCGTTCCTGGCGATGACGCTCTTGTTTGGCCTGCCGCAACATGTGGGAAGCGACTCGCCGCTCTGTTTCAACTGTTCCAGGTAGCTCCGCAATCGGGCTACGGGGCGATCCGTGAAGTCGCCTGCAGCTAGGCGTATGGATCGTGCCCGGTGAGTATGGCTGACCGCACCAAGCTCATGACGGCGCGGCACGTTTGACATCGCCAAGTGAACCAGAAACGGAAGAGTGCGAGCGGTTCGACGCGGTTGCGTGGCGACTCGGCGCAACTTTGGCTCGAAACCAAATATCCGACGCCTTGGATCGCTACCTTCTCCACAACTAAGACTCGTCCGATTTGAATGCGAACAGGATCAGGCGAATGGCCAAGCCGTTGACTAATAGCGCATCTTTCGAGTCACCGGCGATCGAAACTCTGAAGGCAACATGTGGCCACCATCGAGATGGATGGGAGCCGCTTCACGTTCAGTGTGGAATTGACGTCTAACGCTAGCGTCGTGATCTGAGCGCCGCTCCCGGCCAGTATCGAACAATAGGCTTCCGATATCCAACGCCGCCGTGACTTGTTCCAGGTATCGTTCAGGCTCTGGTTGCGCATCGAAACGCGCCCGTCACTTGCCTGAAAAACGTCATGATTCAATCTGCAGAAGCAGGCGCGTCATTGCTGAAACCGCGCCTCGGTGTCGACATAGGCGGCACGTTCACGGACTTCGTGCTCGAAGCCGGCGGCCACCGTACTACCCATAAACGCCTCACCACGCCCGATGCGCCCGAGCGCGCAGTGCTCGAAGGCATCGCCCATTTGCTGCGCGAGAGCGGCGTCGCCGCTGCCGATCTCGGCGCGATTATTCACGGCACGACGCTTGCCACGAATGCGGTCATCGAGCGGCGTGGCGCGCGCACGGCGCTGCTCACCACAGAAGGTTTCCGCGACGTCATCGAAACTGGCTTTGAGGCGCGCGCCGATCACTACGATCTGCGCGTGCGACAACCCGAGCCACTGATTGACCGCGACCTGCGTTTCACGATTGCCGGCCGGATGAGCGCTCAAGGCGAAGAACTGCAGGCGCTTGATATGAGGGCGCTGGGGGCGATTGCGCAGTCGCTCGACGCTCGCTCGATTGAAAGCATCGCCATCGGCTTCATGCATGGCTATCGCAACCCCTGCCACGAGCAGCAGGCAGCGCGCTGGCTCGCGCGGCGGCTGCCCCGGCTGTCGATCAGCCTGTCGTCTGACGTGTCGCCGGAAGTTCGTGAATTCGAGCGCTTCTCGACCACCGTCGTGAATGCATATGTCCGTCCATTGATGCAGTCCTATCTGGAGAGACTCGCGGACGCGCTTGCCAGTATGTTGATTCGCGCGCCGCTTTTGCTGATGACGTCCGACGGCAGTCTGTGCGATGTCGAAACCGCCTGCCGTCTACCCGTACGGCTGCTCGAATCGGGCCCGGCGGGCGGCGCACTGATGGCCGCGCAGGTGAGCGAGACACTGGGCCTGTCGCAGGTGTTGTCGCTCGACATCGGCGGCACCACGGCGAAGCTGTGTTTCATCGACGACGGCCGCCCGCATATGTCGCGCTCACTCGAAGTGGCGCGGCTTTATCGCTTCAAACCGGGCAGTGGCATTCCGCTGCGCATTCCGGTGGTCGAGTTGTGCGAGATCGGCGCTGGCGGTGGCTCGATTGCGCGCGTCGATTCGCTCGGCCGCGTGCAGGTGGGGCCGGTGAGCGCAGGCTCGGTGCCTGGCCCTGCATGCTATGGCCAGGGCGGCGAGCGCCCCACGCTCACCGATGCGCATCTGTTCGCAGGCCGGCTCGATCCCGCCTGGTTCGCCGCCGGCACGCTCGCGCTCGATCAGGATGCCGCGCGCCGTGCGCTGGAGGCGGACATCGCCGGGCCACTCAACGTCGACGCGGATGCCGCTGCCTACGCCGTCAGCGAAATCGCCGACGAGGCCATGGCCTGCGCGGCGCGCGAACATGCGATCGAACTCGGCAAGTCGGTCGCGGGCCGCACATTGATTGCGTTCGGCGGCTCGGCGCCGCTCCATGCGGCGCGGCTAGCGGACAAACTGGGTATTGGTCGTGTGGTGATTCCCACTGCGGCGGGCGTCGGTTCCGCGTTTGGCTTTCTGCTCGCACCGGTGGCGTTCGACGCTGTCCGGAGCCGTATCGAGCCGCTCGCACAGGTCGACGTCGCTGCGATCAATGCGCTGCTCGATACGCTAGAAGCAGAGGCCGCGACGATCGTCGGCAAGGTCGTGCCAGTTGGCATGTGCAGCGCCAAAGTCACCGTATCGATGCGATATCGCGGTCAGGGTCATGAATTGCAGGTCGCGCTGGGCGCCGCGCGGCTCGACGCCGGTGCACATGCGTTGTTGCGCGAACGGTTTGAAGCAGCGTATCTGGCTCGCTTCGGGCGGCTTGTGCCGCGCGCGCCGATTGAAATGCTCGGCTGGAGCATGCGCCTCAGCGCGCCGCGCCGCACAGCATTGCCCAGTCACGCAAGTGCGAAGCGAACGCCCGATGCATCGAGCGCCACAGCCGCAACCGAACCCACTCCCACCGCTGAACGCCTCGTGCTCGACCAGTCGCTGCGCGAGCGTGTCGCCTCGCGCTTCTATCGTCGCGACGACCTCGCGCGGGGCGCGTTTGTGCGCGGCCCGGCCGTTATCGTTGATCGCGAGACGACAGTGAGCGTACCGCCCAATTTCAGCGCACGCGTCGATGCGACCGGCCATCTGTTGCTCGAACGCCAAGCCACCGTGAAGGAAAGCGTATGAACGCACCGCGCGACATCGGGCAGGACATGCTCGACCCTATCCGTTTGCAAGTGATCTGGAACCGGCTCATCGCTGTCGTGGAAGAGCAGGCGCGGCTGCTGATGCGCACCGCGTTCAGCCCGACCGTGCGCGAAGCCGGCGACCTGTCCGCCGGCGTATTCGACTCGCGCGCGCGTCTGGTCGCGCAGGCGGTCACCGGCACGCCGGGCCACGTCAATTCGATGGCGGCTGCCGTCGGCCATTTCGTGCAGGTGTTTCCGGTCGACACGATGCGTCCCGGCGACCATTTCATCACCAACGATCCGTGGCTCGCATCGGGTCACTTGCATGACGTGACAGTCGTCTCGCCGGTATTTCGCGGCGAACACGTCATCGGCTTTTTCGCGTGCACGTGCCATCAGGTCGATATCGGCGGGATCGGACAAGGGCCGGACGGCCGCTCGGTTTTCGAGGAGGGGCTGTGCATTCCACGTCTACCGCTAGCCCGCGCGGGCGTCATCAACAGCGACCTGATCGAGATCATTCGCGCGAACGTGCGCACGCCTGACGAAGTAGAAGGCGACATCCTCTCGTATGTCAGTGCCAACGAGGCGAGCGCAGCGCGCCTCGTGGCGATGCTCGACGAGTTCGGCCAGACTGACATGGTTCACGTGTCCGACGCGATAATCGACTGTTCGCGCGCAGCAATGCAGCAGGCTATCGCAAAGCTGCCGGAAGGGCGTTATCCGTACGCGATGCGGATCGACGGATTTGACACACCGGTCGATCTCGTCGCGACACTCGAGGTGCGCAACGGTCGGGTCGGCGTCGATTTCGCCGGAACTTCCCCCACCAGCCATCGCGGCATCAACGTCGTGCTGAACTATACGCGCGCGTATGCAGCGTTCGGTGTACGCGCGGCGGTCGCGCCGGAGGTGCCGAACAACGCGGGCTCACTGGAGCCGCTCGACATCACCGCACCGGAAGGTTCGATCCTCAACGTGCAGCGTCCGTGGCCGGTGTGCGCGCGTCACATCATCGGGCAGTTCCTGCCGGACGTCGTATTCGGTGCGTTGGCGGGCGTGCTGCCTGAACGCGTGCCAGCCGAAGGCGCGTCGTGCGTATGGGGCGCGCAACTCCGCGGCGGCGCGGCGGCGTGGATGGCGGCAGGCGAGGCGTTACCGGATGCGACCGCGCTGGATCAGCCGCGCGCGTTCGAGACGCTCTTTTTCAATAGTGGCGGTTCGGGCGCCCGCGCCGGCGACGACGGCATGTCGGGCACCGCGTTTCCGAGCGGCGTGCGGGCGATTGCCTGCGAGATCGTCGAATCCATGTATCCGGTCGTGATCTGGCGCAAGGAATTGCGGCCCGATAGCGGCGGCCCTGGACGCTGGCGCGGCGGGCTCGGCCAACGCCTTGAAATCGCCAGCGTGGATGGCGCGCCGTTCCAGTTCTTCGGCATGTACGACCGCATCGTCCACGCGGCACGTGGCCGCGACGGCGGCGGTCCCGGCGCGCCCGGCGCGGTCACGCTCGACGATGGCACGCCGATGGCCGCGATGGGACTGCAAACCGTGCCGCGCGGGCGGCGCCTGTGTCTGGACTTGCCAGGCGGCGCGGGTATCGGCGCCGCGCACGAGCGCGAGCGGGAAAAGGTCGCGCGAGATGTGCGACTCGGATATGTCAGCGAACACCTCGCCGCAAACGCCTACGGTTTGCGCTGAGGCACTGCGGACGGGCGGTGACGCCTACGCGCGTGCAGCAGGCCAGGCAATCGGGTGCATAACGTAGGCAATCCGCTCTTTTTCAGATGTGGAACCGCAGGCGCTGTTGCACGGGCGCCATGCGATTATTGGCGGCGCGGGTGGGCTCGCTAGAATCGAAGATATCCTGTACAACGTTGCGACCGCGCCGCCGCTCTCATGGACCGACTTCCCCCGTTGCCTGCTCTTTCGGCCGCCGCCAGGCCTAAGCAGCCGACGAGCGAGCCGGGCGACGACGCGCGCTGCGGGCTGTTTCGTACCGCGCTGGCGCAACCAGGTGCATCGCTCACCGAAGCATACCGCCGCCTGCACGACGATCCGCGCTGTGTCCGCGCCCCTGCCATGGGGCTGTACGGCCGCAGCGTTGAGGTGCCGGGCGACGTCGACGAAGGCACGTGGAAGATGATCTCGATTCGGGACGAGATTTTCGTAGCGGTGTCCGAGTGTGACCACGCGTGCGCCCGCACGGAAAGCGTGCCGCCCGAAGGTTTCGTCGAGTTCCACTACCTCGTGACCGGTCCCGCCAGCGTCGGCGTGGGTGGCGGCCAGGATGGCGACTCCGTGCAGGTCGGGGCGCCAAACTTCATTCTCTGCTACCAGGGCGCGGGGCTGCGCTATCAGATCACCTGTCCGCAAGGACCGCGTCGCGCGCTGGGCCTGTACGTGTCGTCGCGCTATTTCGCGCGGCTCATCGAGGCACTCGGCGTGGAAGGCGAAACGATCCGCGCGCGCCTCGCCGCCGTTAAGGACGACGAACTCTATAACGTCCAGATGCGCCTCGCGTTGGACGCGGTGCAAGCCATTGAACAACTACTCGCCAGCCCGCATGAAGGTGTGCGCGACCTGCTGTTCGTCGAGGCGAAATGCACGGAGATCCTGTACGCAAGCGTGGGCGCATGGATCGACAGTTTGCGCGACGGCGCGCAGGATGTGATCCTGTCCTCGCGCGACCTGATGCTAATGGAACGTGCTCGCACGCTGATCGACGCGGACTTGCAGAAGAACATGACCATTCCCGATCTTGCGCGCGCGGTGGGCACCAACGCGTCGAAGCTCAAGCGCGCATTCAAGTTGCTGCATGGCGTGACGGTCTTTGAGTACAGCCTGCGCGGTCGCATGCAGGAGGCGCTGCGATTGCTGGTGGACGAACGGCAATCGGTGGGGCAGGTGGCGGCGGCGGTTGGATACCAGCATCAAACGAGCTTTACGACCTCGTTCCGCGACTTTTACGGCTTCGCGCCGAAAGACGCGCGGCAGTTGCGCGGCTCGGAGCGCACCAGGGGCACCGACTAACCCTGTCGACTGACCCACCCGACTACCTCAGCCGCCCAGTCTGCGAAGGCGACTCGCCGAAGCGTTCCTTGTAACTCTGCGCGAAGCGGCCGAAGTGGGTGAAGCCACAGTCCAGTGCAATGTGCGCAATCCGTACTTCCGCCGACGTCGCCAGAATGGTCTCTCGCGCGCGCTCCAACCGGACCTGCCGCAGATACTGCATCGGGCTGGTCTGGCGAAAGCGCATGAAGCCGTCGCATAGCGTGCGTACCGGCACGCCGGCCGCTTCGGCGAGATCGGCCAGTTGCATCGGCGAGCCGAGGCTAGCGATCATTAGGTCTTCCGCGCGGCGCACGAAGCCGGGCGTTGCCGTTTTACGCGGCGAGGATGAAAACGAGGCGTCCCACTCGGTGGAGCCCGCCGCGAGCAGATTGACCAGCAGCGATTCGACATGTTCGCCTACGTGGGCGTTGCCGCACGCACTGGCCAGCAGATCCGGCGAACTGGCAATCAGCTTCAACTGCTCTTGCCAGGCGCGCATCGCGCCGCTCGCAAAATGCATCAGTGCGCCGTTGCGTTCGGTACCGAGCGCGACGTCTGCCGGTAGCGCGACGGGATCGATGCGCAGCACGAGCTGCTCGCATTGTGGCGAAAGTTTCGCGCTGAACGGCTCGCCAGGCGCGCGGATCACGCCCTGCCTGTCGTCGACATGAATGGTGCGGCCGGAGGCCTTGACCTCTGCATAGCCGGACACGCAGAACATCAGCAGGTAATAGCCGTCCACCGCTTCGACATCTACCTGCATGCCGCTGCCGAAGCCGATCGTACCAATGCCAAGCCGGCCGAGCTTCACGAAATCCATGTGGGAATGGCCGCCGCCGTCGCCGAACGGCACGAGCGAATGCGGCTGCATCACGCGGGAGATCAGTTCGCGCGTCTCGTCCAGGTCTTTCGACTCGAACAGGCGATGGTCTCGGAGCGCATGGGGGCGGAAGTCGGTACGGCTCATGACGGAAAGATAAGAGACCTCGTGCTGCGCGAAACGGACTTCGTTCAAAAAGCTGCCTGAATCGGACAGTTCACCAGGCAACTGCCAGAAGCGGATAGCCCCGCCATTTTGGATCTCCAAAAATAATTCAACAGACGTCAAAAAAGCAAGTCTGCCAACGGCGGTTCCCTCATACAGGCAGCACCCAGCAATCTAGCGGAGTCATCAGCATGGAAATAGCCGAAACGCCCGTTCGTATAGTCAAGGACATGGAGTCCGATCATGTCGTGTTTCCGCACGACGACGGCTCGCGCGTACCGTACAAGGTATTCAGCTCGCAAGCGGTGTACGAGCGCGAGCAGGAACGGATTTATCGCGGCCCGACGTGGAATTTCGTCGCACTCGAAGCGGAGATTCCGAATGCGGGCGACTTCAAGAGCACCTTCGTGGGCGACACGCCGGTTGTCGTCACGCGCGGCGACGATGGCTCGCTCTCGGCGTGGGTGAATCGCTGCGCGCACCGTGGCGCGTCGGTGTGTCGCCAGGCGCGCGGCAACGCCACCTCGCATACCTGCGTGTACCACCAGTGGAGCTTCGATAACAGCGGCAACTTGCTGGGCGTGCCGTTCCGCCGCGGGCAGAAAGGCATGAGCGGGATGCCGGCCGACTTCGATCCTAAGAACCACAGCCTGCGCAAGCTGCGTGTGGACAGTTATCGCGGTGTTGTGTTCGCGACGTTCAGCGACGAAGTCGCGCCATTGCCCGAGTATCTCGGCGCGGAAATGCGGCCGTGGAT
The DNA here is from genome assembly GCF_003096715.1 of Paraburkholderia silvatlantica. GTDB lineage: Bacteria > Pseudomonadota > Gammaproteobacteria > Burkholderiales > Burkholderiaceae > Paraburkholderia > Paraburkholderia silvatlantica. Next base: position 125,306 of record NZ_QEOL01000010.1, on the reverse strand, counting down.
CGACCGCATCTTTCACAAGCCGATCGAATACCTCGGCTGCACGCGTCAGTATTCGAAGTCGAACTGGAAGCTGTACTTCGAGAACGTGAAAGACCCGTATCACGCGAGCATGCTTCATCTGTTCCATACGACCTTCAACATCTTCCGTGTCGGCATGAAAGCGCGTTCCATTCCGGACGCGACACACGGCCTGCATAGCATCATCACGGTCACCAAGACGGGCGAGGACACCTCGGCGGCTTACAAGCAGCAGAACATCCGTTCCATGGACGAAGGCTTCTCGCTCGAAGACGACACGGTGCTTGGTCATATTTCCGAGTACGAAGAAGACACGACCAACCATATCCAGCCGATCTTCCCGCAGCTCGTGATCCAGCAGATCCACAACACGCTGGTGGCGCGCCAGTTGTTGCCGAAAGACCCGAACAATTTCGAGCTGATTTTCCACTTTTTCGGCTACGCGGACGACACGCCGGAACTGCGGGCGCTGCGCATCAAGCAGGCAAATCTGGTGGGACCGGCGGGGTATATCTCCATGGAAGATACCGAGGCGACTGAACTCGTTCAACGCGGCACGATCCGCGACGGCGATGCGACTTCGGTGATCGAAATGTCGCGCGGCAACCCGGAGCAGCAGGACACGGTGATCACTGAAAGTCTGATCCGCCGCTTCTGGGTCGGGTATCAGAAATTGATGGGCTATTGAGCAGAGGACGCACATGGAAGCGATGAAACTGTGGTTCGAGTTGCATATGCTGCAGAGCCAGTACATCAGCAATCTGGACAACGACCGGCTGGAAGCATGGCCCACGTTGTTCACCGAAGACTGCACGTACGAGATCGTACCGAAGGAAAACGCTGACATGGGTTTGCCTATTGGCATCATTCACTGCACGAACCAGCGCATGCTGCGCGACCGCGTGGTGTCGCTGCGCAACGCGAATATTTTTGAGGAACACACGTACCGTCATATGACATCAGGCCTGACGGTGATGAGCGAGAAGGACGGCGTGATCGAAACGGAAAGTAGCTACGTGGTGGTGCAAACGCGCTCCAACGGCGAAACCGACGTGTATCAGGCAGGCAAGTATTACGACCGCGTCGTGCGTACGCCGGAAGGTTTGCGCTATCAGAGCAAGCGCGTGGTCTACGACACGTCGCGCGTGCAGACGCTGCTCGCTACGCCGATCTGAAGGAGCGAATATGGAACAGGCACTCGAGAACTGGCAGGCCATCGGCACGCTCGACGATTTCACCGAAGGCGAGCCGGCGGCGGTCGTGGCCGGCAACCGGCAGATCGCGATATTCAGGCTCGGCGACGAAGTGTTCGCGCTGAACGATCTGTGTTCGCATGGTCATGCGCGGCTGTCGGACGGCTACGTGGAAGACGGTTGCGTCGAATGTCCGCTGCATCAGGGGCTCATCGACATTCGTTCAGGCGCGCCGCGCTGCGCACCGGTCACGGAACCGGTGCGCGCGTTCCCGATCCGTATCGTCGATTCGCGGGTGGAAGTTCATGTCGACTGAGCGGCATGTGATTGTCGGGGCGGGACATGCCGCGCGGCGCGCCGCGCAAACGCTGCGCGAGCGCGATCCCGGCGCGCGCATCGTGATGATCGGCGCGGAGCCGCATGCGCCCTATGATCGCCCTGTGCTGTCGAAAGACGCGCTGATCGTGGAAGGAGGCGAGCAGAAGGCGTTCGTTCGCGAGCCGGACTGGTACGCCGCGCAGGATATCGAGTTGCGGCTGTCCACGACCGTCGAGTCGATTGACCGGGTTCGCAACGCAGTGCGACTGTCCGACGGTAGCGCGCTCGGCTACGACAGATTGCTGCTCGCAACCGGCTCGCGCGTGCGTGAGTTTTCGGGCACAGTGGATGAGCGAATTGCGCTGTACTACGTACGGACGCTGGCCGACTCACTGGCGTTGCGCGCCGCGCTCGCGCCCGGCAGACGGGTTGCCATCCTCGGCGGCGGCTTTATCGGGCTCGAAGTGGCCGCCGCCGTGAGGCAAGCAGGCTGCGAGGCGACGGTAATCGAACCGGCGCCTGTGCTGCTGCAACGGTCGCTGCCGCAGGCGGCGTCGCGCTTCGTCGCGCAACTTCATACGCGGTGCGGCGTGGTGCTGCGACTCGGCGAGACGCCGGTAGCCATCGGCTACGAGAATGGCCGGGCGTTGATCGAAACGGATCGTGGCACGCTTACGGCCGATCTCGTCGTGGTGGGTATCGGCGTGCTGCCGAATGTCGAACTCGCGGGCGACGCGGGACTTGAAGTGAAAAGCGGCATCGTTGTGGACACGCAATGCCGCACGTCCGACCCGCGTATTTTCGCTGCCGGTGAAGTGACGATGCATTTCAACCCGTTGCTCGGGCGGCACGTTCGCATCGAATCGTGGCAGGTCGCAGAGAATCAACCTGTGGTTGCGGCGGCCAACATGCTTGGCGACACGCAGGAGTACGCGGAGTGGCCGTGGCTGTGGTCCGATCAGTTCGATTGCAATATCCAGACGCTCGGCACGATTGAGGCGTTGCACACGGTGATCGGGCGTGGCGATGCGCAACAGGGTCCGTTCTGCCTGTTCGCGTTCGACGAAACGCAGCGCTTGCGCGGGGTCGTAGCAATCAATGCTGGTCGTGAGATGGCCGCTGCGAAGCGGCTCATCGCGTCCGCCAAGCCGCTTGATCCTGCCTTGCTCGCCGACGCTACCGTGAGCTTGAGATCAATGTTGTAGAACCGGCAGATTCGAGATCCGCCGTGAAGGCCGTGCGAGTCCTCGCTCGCACGGCTGACTTCTTTTCGAAGTTCGTTGCCTACAAGGCTGCCTGAAACGAGGCCTGAAAGCGCTTGGGCCGCAACCCCGCCTGAAACCATTCGACCATCGTCACGATATCGAACACCGGCACGCCGAACCGTTCGCTGATCAACGCAGAGTAAGGCGCGAAGTTGCTGCATTCGCTGATGATCGCGCCGGTTTCCGGATGCGCGGACAACAAACGCTCAGCGCATTCGAGCAGATCGGCGGCCTGTTCGTCGAAGTTCACCGTCGGCGCATTCTCCAGATTGTTGCGAAAGAACTGGCTGTCTTCGCGCAAACCAGCCACCGGCAGATCGGTCGGCGCGTTCGCGGCAAGCAGATGTCGAGGCGTCAGCGAAGCGGCGCGCGCGGTGAGGACGCCCACGCGCTGCCGCTTCGGCAACAGCATGGCGACCGACGGAATCTGCAGCAGCGCGGAGGTAGCGACTGGCACGGCGCAGCGTTCAGTCAACGCCTGCTGGAAGGCCACGAGAAAGCCGCAACTCGTCGTGATGCCGTCCACGCCGAGATCGACGAGCTGCAGCGCAGCTTCGACGAAGCGTTCGATGAGAGGCACAGCCGCCTTCTCTTCGCCGCTTGTGGCCGCCATGACCTGCGGGCCAGTGACCCCCGTTACGAGGCCGTATTGAACGGGAAAGGACCAAGTCGCGCCGTGGCCGATGTCGCCGGGCAAGCGCTGAAAGCCGGTGTCGAGCATCAGGATGCCGATGCTTACGCCGTGAATCGTGCGACGACGCGGGCGGAGCTCGCGCGCGTCGCTCGCGGCCTGGTTGTCGGGAAGCGAGTGGAGTGTCATGAATCAGTTGACGAAGCAGTTGCACGCGTCGAGCGCGGCGGGAATCGGCAGGTTGAGCGCGGCCATCTTTCGGCGGTTGATCAAAGCCTTGTAGTCGGCGGGCACAGCGCGATATACGGGCATCGCCGACGGCTTGACGCCCTTGATCATTTGCAGCGCCATATCCGCGGCGTGTGCCCCTTGCGATTCATAGGACGGCGCATAGGCGACGGCAATAATGTCGCCCTTGCGGATCAGTTCATGCTCGGCGCTGAGAATCGGCACATGCATATGGTCGGTGACCGAGGCGACCGCTGGCAACGAAGACTGGACCAGGCTGGAGCCGATCGCATAGAAGAAGTCGATGCCTTGCAGCGTGCCGGCGCGTTGCGGCACGTCGACGGAGGAATCCGCCGAGGTCGCGACCATATCGAGGCCTGCCTTTGCCGCAGCCTCCTTCAGACTCGCAATGGCGGCGACATCGTTGACTTCGCCGGAGTTGTACAGCACGCCAAATTTCTTCGCCATAGGAAAGACCTTTTTCGCGAAATCGAGCACGGCATTGTAGTCGGTGACGCTCGAGGTGCCGTTGATGCGGGCGCTGCCGTGCTGCCAGTCGGGCACGATGCCTGCCTTCACCGGGTCCGTCACCTGCGAGAACACCAGCGGCGTACCCGTGTCGCTAACGTTGCGCACGGCGGCCTGCGCAACCGGCGTCGTGATGGTCAGGATCACGGAAGGGTGCTGCGCGACGATCTGCGCGAGGGTCTGAGGAATCAGGCTCGGCGTGAAGTTCGCGTCGCTGTAAACGTAGCGCACAGTTTTATTTTCCACGTAGCCATGAGCTTGCATTTCGTCCTTGAAGCCCTGAATGGTGCGCGACAGCGCCGGGTGCGGGCCGAAGTTGGCGATACCCACAACAATGGGTGCGGGGGAGACGGTTTGTGCATGTGTGGCGGTGGGCAGGATGGTGCCAAGGCCGAGTGCCATCGACAACAACGCGGTTGCCATGCCACGGCGTTTGCCGAACCGTTGAACACACTCGCTGAGCAGTTTCATAACGTATTTGCTTGATAGAAAGACAATGTGAGAGTGGGGAGGGACAACCGGCGATGTCTTCGCACCGTCGAAACGAACTCATTCTGATCGAGCCGTTCCGTTCGGCCCACGGCGTCAAAATAAACAGTTCCGAATGCCTAATAATTGAAGCCGCTGGCGAAGTCCCTTTGCAGGGGAGTCCATGTTATTGAATGAGCCAGGCCGCCGGAATGCCGGCCTGCAAAGAATCGCAACGGCTCGCCACGGCGCGCGCGAACAACAGAGTAAGGCGTCGCGCTCTAGTGAAGCGATTCAGAATTGAAGGAAAACGGGTCTAACTATTTTGAGGGCGTTGTCACTGGTTTGTGCCCTTTCTAGTCTTCGCTGTGGCAAGCGCGTTGCGTTACGGACGTGCCCAACATCCTACGAAGCAGAACTTCCCACAAACCATCGATCCCTCCACGGACCTTCGAGATGAAACGTATCTGTACTACGGCGCTGCTCCTCTCCCTTGCGGCTGCCGCCCACGCGCAGAGCGCGCCGAGTTCCAGCGTCACGCTGTATGGCGTGGTGATGTCGGGTCTGATCTACTCCAACAACTCGCTGAAGGGCGCATCGATCGGCACGGCGAACGGTCCGAGCCGTTGGGGCGTCCGGGGCGTCGAGGACCTCGGTGGCGGCACGAAGACGATCTTCGTGCTCGAAGGCGGTTTCAACCCGAACACCGGCTCGGCGGCGCAAGGGGGCCGCGAATTTGGCCGTCAGGCATACGTAGGTTTGACCGACGATCGCTTTGGCTCCTTGACCTTCGGCCGCCAGTACGATCTGACGCAGGACTGGCTCGCGCAGTATTCGTCGCCGCTGATGTGGAACGGCTACACGGCGACTATCGGCGATAACAACAACTTCAACTACCAGTTCCGCACCAATAACGCGGTGAAGTATGTGTCGCCGTCGTATCGGGGCTTGCAGGCGGGCTTGATGTACAGCTTCGGCGGCGTGGCCGGGAGCTTCGGCAATCAGAGCGCGATCGGCGCAGGCGTGAATTACGCGCAAGGCCCTGTGAAGCTCTCCGCGGCCTACATGCGGATGAATCACCCCGCATCGGCCTCGAGCGAAGGCCTGTGGAACACCTCGTTGTTCGCGTCGATTTCGGCCAAATCGCCGACGTTTTCGTATGCGATCTCGCCGTCCAGTATGGAAATCTACGGGGCGGGCGGCCAGTATGCGTTCACGAAGACGACGTTTGCGAGCCTTGTCGTCACGCATAGCCGTTATGATGATCTTGGCGTCGCGCAACTGGGTCTCACGCATGGCCGCGCGAGCTACACCAACATCGAGGCCAATGTGAGTCACTTCTTCGCGCCCGACTATCAGGCCGCGTTCGACTACGTGTACACCACCGGCACGATCCAACCGACCAACTTCAAACCGCAATACCACCAGTTTTCGCTCATCAACAACTACTTCCTGTCCAAGCGCACGGCGCTCTACCTGGACGGCATATTCCAGCTGGCAGCCGGCGATGCACAGCACGCTAATATCGAATATGCCAGCGGTTCGGGCGGTGCGTCGTCGACCAAACGGCAGGTGGCAATTACTGCGGGCATTTTTCACCGGTTCTAATGGTGATGAAGCGTGGGCGGCCCGGTCGCGCCGGGCTTGCGCCGAAGCAGACGCGAATGAAGTAGACATGAAACGAGGCCCCGCGCTCGTCGCGTTCAAGGACGCGGCGAACCGTGTCCCGCCAGAGGAGTCGCAATTCACATGAGTCGTGAACAGGCAACAGGTTCAGTGCAGCCTTCATCGCAGCCCCCAGACACGTGCCAGTCAGGACACGTAGCCGGCGGTCATGCCGACCGGGTGAGCGGTGCCCGGATCGTCGCCGAAGTGCTCGGCGCCTACGGCGTGCCCGCCGTCACCTTCATTCCCGGGGAAGGCATTCTCGAAATCGTCGATGCACTCGCCCTCCACATGCCGCATATCGCGCTGGCGAGTTTCCGCCACGAGGCCGGCATGGCCTACGCTGCCCAGGCGATCGGGCAACTGCGCGACCAGCCTGGCATCTGTCTTGCCGCTCGCGCGCCCGGCGCGTTGAACACCACGCTGGCCGTCCATACGGCGTACACGGATAGTGCGCCGATGATCCTGATCGTCGGGCAGGGGAGCCAGGCAATCTCCGGCCGTGAGGCGATGCTCAATCCGGACGACTTCCAGCGCGTGTTCGGTCCGCTTGCCAAATGGGTGGGTCTGATCGACGCACCCGAGCGCATCGGCGAGATGTTCGCCCGTGCGTGGCATGTGGCGATGAGCGGGCGGCGCGGACCCGTGGTGCTGGTTTTGCCGGAGGACGTGGCACACGCTCACGCGAAGCCCGTCATTCCGCCAAGGCCGCAATTGCTCGCGCCGTCAATTGCGCGCGGCGACATGGAGCGTTTGCGCGCCATGCTGCAAACGGCGCAGCGTCCGTTGATGATCGCGGGCGGAACGGGCTGGCAGCCCGAATCGCTGAAAACGCTCGCGAGACTCGCCTGCCAGCATCTCGTGCCGGTCGCGACAACGTACCGGCGCCGGGATCTGCTGGATCATGACGACGCCGTGTTTGTCGGCGAGATCGGCATCGGAATCGACCCGCAGCTCGCGCAACGCGTGAGCGAAGCCGATCTGCTGATTGTGCTGAACGGTCGTCTCGGTGAACTGAACACACTGGGCGAGGGTTTCAAGGGTTATGCGCTGATCGCACCCGATGCTCAGCAGCGCGGTCACGCCCAGCGCCTCGTCCATATACACGCCGACGCGGGTGAGTTGAACGCCGTCTATCAGGCAGATATCGCGATGCTGGCGGAATGCAACGCGGCAGTCGACTCCTGGCGGGAAGCGAGCGAGGACGTGGTCCCGTGGTGCGACTCGCACGCGTTCGACGCCCGTCACGAGTGGATGCGCACGTTGCGCGCAGAGCGGCTTGCGCATATCGCGAGCGGATACTGCGAAGGCCCGCTCGATCTGCGCGCCGTGTATGCAACGCTCGACGCCGCGCTTGCTGACAACGCTATCGTGACTTCGGGCGCGGGCTCATATGCGATCTGGCCGCAACGCTATCTAACGCACCACCGTCCGGGAACCCAGTTGGGTCCGAAAAGTGGTGCGATGGGCTACGGGCTTGCTGCCGCGATCGGCGCGGCGCTGGTGCTGGAGCCCGGACGTCAGATTGTCGCGATAGCCGGCGACGGCTGCCTGATGATGCACGCGGAAGAGCTGGAAACGGCTGTGCGGCTCGGCGTCTCGCTGCTCGTGCTGGTCGTGAACAACCGCGCGTACGGGGCCATCGACGCCGCGCAGCGGCGGCTTTTCGGGCGCACGGCGGGCACCGAACTCGGCAACATCGATTTCGCCGCGTTCGCGGGCGCATTCGGCGTGAAGAGCTGGGCGGTCGACGAGACGGCCGCGTTCGCGCCCGCGCTCGACGCCGCACTGGCCGCGCCGGGCGTCAGGCTGATCGAATTGCGCGTGCCGCGTTCGGTCGGCAAGCCGCTCGCGTGAGGTGTTGCGGTGCGTGAGTCGGCCGATGCCCTTCAAACGGATTGTGTAAACCCCCATACTTTTTTTAGGCTCATGAAAGCAATTCAAACACTTGGGTCGGACCCGAGTGCGACACGCCCGTCCGCGCCGGCGCATCAGCATGCGTCGCGCGCCGGGACCGTGCCGCGCGGCGCGCGGGGCAGCGCGATCGTCGTTGGTGCGGGCATCACCGGCTTGACTGCGGCTTACCGCCTGGATCGCGCGGGTCTGCGCGTAACCGTGCTGGAGGCGAACGAGGTAGTCGGCGGACGCATGGGCGACCGGCGTGTCGGCGATATTGCGTTCAATAGCGGCGCGCGTCTTGTGTATCCGTTCGGACGCGCATTCAACCGGTTGATCGCGGATCTGGCGCTTCAGGACATGCTGATTCCGCTGCGCCACCTGACGGCGCAATGCGTCTCGGCTGGCGGCAGCCATACGATTGAGCTAATGCCTTCGGTGCGTTCGCTGGGTACGCCCGGTCTACCTTTGCTGGAGCGCGTCGCGCTTGTCGGGCACGCGCTCAGGATGCGCGCGCAGCGCAGCCGCGTCGACCCGGACTGGGCGATGAGCGCCATGGCCGTTGACCCGGCCGCCGATCTACAGACGCTTGCGCAATACGTGCGCGACGCAATCGGACCGCAGGCGCTTTCCAACATGGTCGAGCCGGTGTTTCGCTCCACCCGCAGCTTCAACCCGGAAACGCTGTCCGCGCTGTTCTATCGGAGTACCGTGCCGCATCTGATCGGCGAAGACACGGTCTACACACTCAGAGGCGGCATGGGCGGCGTATGCCAGGCACTCGCGGCGCAGCTGGATGTGCGGACGAACGCGGCCGTCATCTCGATCGAGGCAGTGCAGGATCTCAGCGCGCCAGGCCGCGGTGACGCAACGGCCGCTTCCGGGGGAGCGAGCGCACGGGGACAGCGGTTCGCCGTGACGCTGCGTGACGGGACGGTGCTGAGCGCCGACCACGTGGTGTGCGCAACCGAGGGCTCGCTTGCGGGCGCGCTGATCTGCAACCCGCAGCGCGAAGAGCGCGAGATGCTCGAGGCGGTGCGGTACAACACGCTCGGCGTCGTCCATTACGGCTTTTCGAAGCCGCTTGCGCCGCTGATGCAGTTCGCGCCGCGGGGATCGCCCAGCCGCATTTCGACGTTCCAGCAGTTGCCGGCGTCGCCCGCGGGCGGTCGCCCGCTCACGCAAATTTATTGCCAACTGACGCCGGAAGCTGCCTACGAAGCCGAGCGCCGCGGCTTGACGGGCAACCTCGACGTACTGCTGCGCGACGAACTGCGCGCGCGCATTCCGGATTTCGACCGCCATGTGAGCGCGGTTGTGACACAGTGGATACCGCGCAAGCTGCCGGTGTTCGCGCCGGGCTACGGCGCGCGTCTGCAGGCGTTCTGGCGCTGGCAGGAGGACCCCGCGCGCAACGTAGCGCGGCCGGTGGTGTACTGCGGCGACTGGACCTCTCAGGCGCTGTTGACGGGCGCCTGTGCGAGCGGCGAACGTGCCGCGCAGATTGTGCTGACGCGCGCGCAAAACTAGGCAAAGCGGACCAACTTTTAGCGAAACGGCATAAGCCAGAGCCGGAATAAATTCGCTCGCGGCTTCAATGCTACAAATTCGCTACCCCACTTAAGCTACGGAAATCTGCAATGAAGGGTTCAATCAGCACCGCCCGTCGCCAGCCGGCTGCCCGGCGCGCCATCCTTGCTGCGATCGCGGGCATCGCAGCACTGTCCGGCCTGCTTGCCGCGCCGGGCTCGACACTCGCGCAGCCGGGCACGCCCGCCACGATCGGCATTGCCAATCTCGGGCCACACCCTTCGCTGGCCATGACGATTCAGGGCTTCAAGGACGAGATGGCGCACGAGGGCTACGTAGAGGGCAAGAACGTCAATTATGTGTACAGCGACGCGAACTTCACGCAGGCGCTGATGCCGCAAATGTTTTCGCAGATTCTCGCGAAGAACCCGGCGCTGATCCTGACCGTCACGACCTCTGTTTCGCAGGTGGCACGCTCGGCGGTGGCCAACCCGGCAATTCCGCTCGTCTTCACCGAAGTGACCGATCCGGTCGCCGCCGGCCTCACGCCGAACTGGCAGCACGGCAGCGACCGCTTCAACGGCTCGTCCGACCTGCAGGACTTCGACGCCGTGCTGGCCTTCGCGAAGAAACTGCTGCCGGGCGTCAAGTCGTTCGGCACGCTGTACAACCCCGGTGAAGCAAACGACGTGGTCACGACGCACGCGCTCGAAGCCGCCGCGAAACGCGCTGGCCTTGAATTCAAGCCGGTCAGCGTGGATAGCGTGAACGACATCACGCAGCGCGCACAGATGCTCAACGGCGTCGGCTTCGTGTACATCACCGGTTCGAATCTTGTGCAATCAGCGATACCCGCCGTGGCGGCGAGCATGCAGCGCATGAAGGTGCCCGTGATCAGTTCCGAAACTGAGGCGATCAAGAAAGGCATGGCGACGGCTTCCTACGCCGTCTCGTTGCAGTCGGTCGGCGCGAACGCGGCTCGCGTGGCCGTACGCGTACTAAAGGGCGACAAGACCAGCGCGATGCCCGTCATGCTCCCCGCCAAAGCGGATTACGTTACCCAGATCAGCCGCAACCAGTTTACGAAGATCGGCCTGACCGTGCCCGCGTCGTTCAAGGACTGCAAATGCTTCATCGACTGAAAGACCATCCGTCAGCCAAAGTGATGACCATGCGCGAGAAACACATACCGATGCTGTCGGTGGAGCAGATAAGCAAGACCTTCCATCCCGGCACCGTCGACGAGCGGATCGCGCTGACCGACGTGTCGCTCAAGTTACAGGCGGGTGACTTCGCCGTCGTGGTGGGCGGCAACGGCGCCGGCAAATCCACATTTCTGAACATGCTGGCTGGCGAAGTGATGCCCGACTCGGGCGTCATCACCATCGACGGCACCGCGATCACGTCGCTGCCTACACATGAGCGCGCGAAGTACATCTCGCGCGTGTTCCAGGATCCGTCGATTGGCACGGCCACGGCGCTTAGCCTCGAGGAAAATCTGGCGGTCGCGAATCTGCGTGGCCTCAAGCGTGGATTTGGACGAGGTCTGACGCGGGTGCAATCGGAGGCGTTCCGCGAGCGGATGGCCTCGTTCGATCTGGGCCTGGAAAAACGCATGAAGGCCAAGGCCTCGCTGCTCTCGGGCGGACAGCGTCAGGCGCTTTCGTTGCTGATGGCGGTGCTGCAGCGTCCACAACTGTTGCTGCTAGACGAGCACACCGCGGCGCTCGATCCGCGCACTGCCGCGATCGTGATGCGCGTCACTGAACAGGTGGTGCGCGAAGCTGGCCTCACCACGCTGATGGTCACGCACAATATGCAGCACGCGCTGGACTATGGCAACCGCCTCGTGATGATGCGCGACGGGCGTATCGTCGGCGATTTGACGGGCGACGCGAAGCGCGCCATGACGATGGAAAAGCTCATGGCAACCTTCAATGAAGAGCCAGCAATGGCACACACGGTGAACGCATGAATCTGATCAGTGGTTTTATCGGTCTGGTGCCGGTCGGCATGATGCAGGGGTTGACGTATGCGTTGATTGCCGTGGCCATCATGATACCGTTCCGCATTCTGAACTTCTCGGACATGACGGGCGAAGGCGCATTTCCGTTCGGCGCATGTGTGTGCGCGAAGCTGCTGATGATCGGCTTCGATCCGGTCATGGCGCTGCTTGGCGGTGCGCTCGCCGGTTTCGTCGCGGGGGTGCTTACGGGCTATATTCACGAAAAGGCGAAGATCAACACACTGCTGTGCGGCATTCTGGTGTTGTCGATGCTGTATTCAGTGAATATTCGCGTGATGGGTCAGCCGAATTCGGCGCTGTTCGCGTACTCCAGCGTTTTCTCGTGGCTGCCCGATGCAGGCGGCGGTTACTTGCCGCGCATTGTCATGCTGGTCGTGATCGACACGGTGGTTGGCGTGGGCGTGCTGTGGTTCCTCGGCACGCAGCACGGGCTCGCAATGCGTGCCATCGGCTCCAGCCCTTCGATGGCCAAAGCACAGGGCATCAACGTGAAAGTCTATACGCTGGTGGGCCTAGGTCTCGCGAATCTGTTCGCTGCGCTCGGTGGTGCGATGCTCGCGCAGAACCAGGGTTTCGCCGACGTCAACATGGGCTTTGGCGTGCTCGTGAACGGCCTGGCCGCGCTGCTGCTCGGTGAAGCGGTGGTGGGCAACCGTTCGATGCTGCGCCAGGTGCTCGCGCCGATCCTCGGTTCGATTATCTACTTCCAGTTGATCTCGGTTGTGCTCGCAATTGGCTTCCAGCCCTCCGATCTCAAGCTCGTCACGGCGCTCTTTGTACTGGTCACGCTACTTTCGATGGCGGCGCGCAAGAAGCGCGGTAGCAACAGCAGGAAGTCGAAGGCGGTGGCTGCAAGCGCCTAACCTCATTCCGGCGCGACATGTTCGCCGCACCGGAACGGTGGAACGCGGAGATTACCGGCAATAAAGCAGAAGGCCCAGAACGCTATGTCTGGGCCTTTTTATTTGTGGCACCCGCTTGCGAGCCCGTTGTGCATGTGATCAGCGTGCCGCGAGCGACGCCGCGAGTCCCTGCCAGCGCGCGTACGGTTTGTCCGACGCGATGCCCAACTGGTCGAGCACCCGCATCACCGTGTAATCGATCATCGCGTCGATGCCGTCCGGCTTCGCATAGAACGCGGGCATCGGCGGCATGACGACGGCGCCCATCTCGGTGACGAGCGTCATGTTGCGCAGATGCGCGAGCGTCAGAGGCGTCTCGCGCGCCAGCAGCACGAGCTTGCGCCGCTCTTTCAGCGTGACGCTCGCTGCGCGTGCGACGAGATTGTCGTCGAATCCATACGCGACCGCGGCCAGCGTTTTCATGGAACATGGCGCGACCACCATGCCGTCGTGCTGGAACGACCCGCTGGCGATGCTTGCGCCGACTTCGTTCTGATCGTGACAGACGTCTGCCGCGTCGCGCAGCGCGGCGCGATCCAATCCGGTTTCATCGGCGAGGGTCATCCAGCCCGCGCGCGAGACGACCAGGTGGGTGACGACACCCGATGCGCGCAGCGCTTCGAGTAGCCGCACGCCGTAGACCGCGCCGGTCGCCCCGGTGATCGCGACGACGACGCGCTTTTCCTGCGCACGCACTTCTTCATGGAGAGCGGAAGTGCCGGTGCTCATGACATTGAACGCGAAAAATGCGGCAGATAGTCGTCGAGTACGATTTGCTGCACGCCTGGAATCGACTTGCGCTCGAACTCGGCTTCGCGTCCCCACGGCTTCGTTGCGTCGAGCGCGAGGCGGCCCCAATGGTCCTTATGCGGGTCGCGATAGAAGCCCGGCACGTCGTGAACCACCATCGTGCGCGTGTCGGCGCGGCCACGTGTGAGGAACGCCCACATCACCTCGTCCATGTTGTAGATATCGACGTCTTTGTCGACCACGACCACGAGCTTGTTGTAGTCGAGGTGCGAGCCGAGTGCGGCCAGCAGAGCATGCTGCGCGTGCCCTTCGTATTGCTTGTCGAGCTTAATGATGGTGTTCATCACCGTAGGTCGGCAACTCACGTCGAGCACGCCGCGCACCTGGCCGGTGATCGCCTTGTAGATGCGCGCGGCGGTGGCAGCTTCGAGCGGACGCAGGTCCTCGTCGGACCCACAGATGAGCCCTTGGTAGACCGCGCCTTCACGCCAGCCGACGTGCGTGACTTCGAACACGTGGTTGTCGCCCACCTCGACGTAGTAACCCATGAACTCGCCGAACGGGCCTTCCGGTCGTTTCACGTTCGGCAGAATGCGCCCTTCGATGACGATCTCCGCCGAAGCCGGCACGTCGAGACCGACTGTGAAAGCGGGGCGCACGGCGATGGGGCCGCCGCGCATCGTGGCGGCGAGCCTCAGTTCGTCGGCGTCCGGCGGCAACGACACACACGCGCTCATGAAAATTTCGGGATCGGCGCCGAGCAGGATCACGGCTTCCAGGGCTTCGCCGCGCGCTTCCGCGCGCAACTGGAACTGTGCGAGATCATGGCTGCTGCCGAGTCGGATGCGCAGTTCGTCGTCCGACACCACCATTGAGCGATGGAACGACAGGTTGCTGCGGCCGCTGTCCGGGTCTTTCGCGAGGAACACGCCTGCTGTGATGTACGGTGCACCATCGCGCTCGTGATGTGTGAGAATCGGCAGGTCAGAGAGCTTGCCGGTTATCCAGTCCGCGGGCGGCGCGACGCGTTCAAATGGCGTGTCGAGTTCCGCCGCGAGTGTAATCGCGCGCGTGAGGCGCGCGCAGAATGTCTCTTCCTCTTCGCAGCGAATGATCTCGCGCAGCCGGTCGTGATCGGTATAGAGGTTCAGCAGGACGGGCAGACGGCTGCCGCGCACGTTCTCGAACAGCACGGGCCGCGTGGTTTCCTGCTGCAGGCGGCGCGCGACAGCGGCCACTTCGTAGCGCGGATCGACTTCGCGCGTCACGGTCAGGAGTTCGTCGCGTGCCCGCAGTCGGGAGAGGTAATGTCTCATCGTGGGGTAAATCTCGTCGGTAGTCTTGGGTAATCGTGGGTAATCGCTCGTCGCGGCCGATGCCGCATGCGGGTTGCCAGCATCGGCTACTTATACCTGTGCCAATTCGAGGGCACGTGAGCTATCGGGGCGTCGATCTAGGCAAAGCGGTTTTTTATTTTCAGCGTCGGCGCTTTGCGCTGTCGGCTAGGGAGAGTCACTAAGGGCAGACTTATTTTGGCGGGTCAATAATGATGGGGTCTGCGATTCGTCGGCTCGTTCCCTGGATTGTTCGCTGAATCGCGGGGTCAGCTCACCTGCTTATCTGACTTTGGAGCCCGATATGCCGACGATTTCCGCAACGCCCTTGGGTCTTTTTCGCACGTCGCTTGCTGGGCCGCAATCGCGACTCACTGAAGCGTTCGACGCGCTGCGCACCCGGCCGGACTGCATCAGCGTGTCCGAATTCGGGCTCTACGGCGCTATCGTGCCGGTACCGGGCGATGCGCAAGAGGGTGCGTGGCGCATGGCGAGCATTCGCGACGAAATCTTCATTGTCGTGTCGGACTGTAATTACGCGCATAGCCGCTCGGAAAGCGTGCTGCCCGAGTCCTTCGTCGAATTTCACTTCTCGTTGTCAGGCCCTGCGAGCGTGGACTTTTCCGACACCGGCAATCTGCAGGTGAACGCGCCCAATCTGCTGGTATGCCGGCAAGGCGCGGACGTGCGCTACCAGGTCACGTGTGGGCCAGGGCCTTGGCAGTCAGTCGGCCTCTATGTCACGCAGCGGTACTTCGACCGGCTCCTGCGGTCGCTCGGCGGCGAAGCGGATCGCATCCGCGCGGAACTGGCCACAGTTGGCTTCGACCAGATCTATAACCGCCAGATGCCGTTCAGCGTCGAAGCGCTGCATATTGCTGAACAGCTGCTTGCATCGCCGTACCGTGGCGCGCGGCAGATGCTGTATCTCGAAGGCAAGTGCACGGAGATTCTGTGTGCGTGCATCGAGATGTGGCTCGCGCATCTGAATGCCGACAAACCGGGCGAAACGCTTTCGGCGCGTGATCTGCGTCTAATCGAGAAGGCGCGCGAATTGATCGTGGAAGATTTGCGGCGCGCGCCTACCATTCCCGAATTGGCGCGCGTGGTAGGCACCAACGCATCCAAGCTGAAACGCGGGTTCAAGTTTCTCTACGGCATGACGATCTTCGACTACGGGCATCGTTGTCGCATGAACCATGCGCTGCATCTACTGGTGGACGAACGTCAGCCGGTGGGTCAGGTGGCGCTCGCGGTGGGGTATCAGCACCAGACCAGTTTTACCGCGGCATTTCGCGACTACTTCGGTTTTGCGCCGAAAGACGCGCGTCGTCTCGCCAGTCCGATCGACCGCAGGCCGGCAACTTTGAGCGACGCCGATGAGCAGAACGGCAAAGACCGCGTGCGCGAAATCGCGCGACAAGCCGTCAGTGACATCGCGGACAAGACGCCGCCCGAACAACGCTGATGCGCAGCCTGGATTTGCGCGACGCATTTTGATGTAGGAATTCGGCAGGATCGCCCGGCGCATGATGTTCGCGTTTCTTTTGCGTTGCTAGCATCGGTCATCGTCAAACAGGTCGTGTGTTCGTCACATGACCTGCGATGCCCGAATGTCCCGCCTCCGCGGGCAACACCACGCAACGAAAGGAAACACGATGACGTCTATCGCAGTTCGCAACCCTCGCACCGGCGAGCTCGACTATCAGATCGACGACATGGACGCAGCGCGCATCGGCGCCGCTGTATCCGCTGCTCGCGAAGCACAACACGCATGGGCGCAGGGCGGCCTCGCGTATCGCACGAAGGCCTTGCTCGCCTGGGCCGACGAACTTGAAAAGAATGGTGCCGACGTAGTCGCAGCGCTTTCCGTCGATACGGCGCGCCACCGTATTTCAGCGGAAGAACTGGGGGCGGTGATCCACTTCATTCACGGTTTCTGCGAGCACGCGCCGAACGTGCTCGCTACGCCGTTCCGCAAGCTTGACGCGCATCCGGACATCGTGTTCAAGGTCACGTATGCAGCCTATCCGGTGGTCGGCGTCATCAGTCCGTGGAATTTCCCGCTCGTCTTATCGTTCATCGATGCGATTCCCGCGCTGGTCGCGGGCGCCGCTGTCGTCATCAAGCCGAGCGAAGTGACGCCGCGCTTCATTGAGCCGCTGCGCCGGACTATCGCGGCGGTGCCAGAACTCGCGAATATCATCACGCTCGTGACAGGCGGCGCGCAAACGGGCGCGGCAATCGTCACGCAATCGGATGCCGTGGTGTTCACGGGCAGCGTGCCGACAGGCCAGAAGATCGCGGCGGCTGCGGCGCAAGCGTTTATTCCGGCGTTCCTCGA
Organism: Paraburkholderia silvatlantica; assembly: GCF_003096715.1. Taxonomy (GTDB): domain Bacteria; phylum Pseudomonadota; class Gammaproteobacteria; order Burkholderiales; family Burkholderiaceae; genus Paraburkholderia; species Paraburkholderia silvatlantica. The sequence continues at coordinate 108,210 of NZ_QEOL01000010.1, read as the reverse complement.
ACTGGGCGGCAAGGACGCGGCAGTTGTGCTCGCAGGCTCCGATGTCGAGCGCGCGGCGACCTGCATTCTGCGCAGCGCACTGTATAACTCAGGGCAGGTATGCTACGCGATCGAACGGGTGTATGCGCATGACTCGCTATACGACGCGCTGGTCGCGGAGCTGAGCCGGCAGGCCGCTGCGTTGAAGCGCAGCGTCGCGGCCGGCGATGGCGGTCACTACGGCCCGATGATCTTCGAAAAGCAGGCGGCGACAATCGATGCCCAACTTGACGATGCCGTGAGCAAGGGCGCTTCGATCGTGCTCGGCGGCAAGAGCGAGCTGAGCAATGGCGCCGTGTGGCTCGACCCGACCATCGTGACGAACGTCGACCACACGATGACCCTGATGACCGAAGAGACGTTCGGCCCGGTCGTGCCCGTCATGCGTTTTCACGACGACGCCGAAGCCGAGCGTTTGATGAACGACTCGATGTTTGGTCTGAGCGGCGCAGTGTTCGGTCCGGACACGCACACTGCGGGTGACTTCGCGACGAAGATGGAGGCGGGTGGCGTCAGCATCAACGACACGGAACTGCCGCGCGTGATGATGTTCGACGGCGAGAAAACCGCGTTCAAGAAGTCGGGCATGGGCGGGTCCCGTTACGGCGCGACCAGCATCATGCGCTATGTCCGCAAGCGCGCGCTGCTGGCAAATGAAGGCGCGATCGCTTCGTTGGACAAGCTCGCTGAAAGCGAAGCCTGAAGGTCAACCAGGGGCGGCCGAGTTGCGGCTCGGCCGTCGTACGTCAGCGGAAGTTTTAGCGCCGCTTCTTTGATGACTGTTTGGCTCAGACAAGAGGATGCGTAAAAGTGGACGGGGCCTCAAGTTGCGGGGTGCGAGTCATCAAAGGACCCCGTCGGAAGGTGCGAATTCGCTCGGCTTGCCGATTGCCGCGGTCGAGCAAGTGGAGGTCATCAAAGGGGCAGACGCCGTTCTCACCGGGATGATGAATCCGACGGGCATTGTCAATGTGGTGACTAAACAGCCAACGGCCGAGGCTTCAAGGCTTCCTAAATCCGAGAGGAGAACACGGTCCATTCGTCCTAGCGCAACATTAATGCAATGTTATAACATACCATTTTCGACAACTTTACCACCAGAGGTTTTCCATGCACTCAGCCGCCGAACTACAGCGTGTCATGGCGCAAGCCAGCTCGACGAGCACCACGAAGCGCAGGAGCAGGTCGGCTTCGCCGATCGCATACTCGTATCGAAGGCGGACCTGGTGGGGGAGGCGCAAACGTACGCACTGATGCAGCGATTGAGGCAGATGAATCCTCGTGCGCCCATAAGGACTCACATTTTGGTACGACCGATGTCTCCCAACTTCTGGATATCCGAAGCTTCGACCTTGATGCAATCATCGAAATCGAGCCATACTTTCTCGAAGACGTGACACACACGCACGACGACGACGTTATGTCGTTCGTGTATCGCAATACGACGCCTCTCGATCAGGAGAAGCTCGATGCATTCTTCGGCACGATCGTGTCTATATACGGTGCGTCGATGCTGCGCTATAAGGGTGTGTTAAATATCGCAGGACTGGACCGGCGCCTGGTCTTCCACGGGGTCCATATGATCTTCGGCGCCGATTTCGGTAAGGCGTGGTCGCCCAATGACATCCGGGAAACCAGGATCGTCTTCATCGGCAAACAGTTGCCTGCAGACATTATCAAGGCGGGACTTGACGGCTGTGCGTAGTTGCCCTTTTTGACTTTCACTACTCTGCCGCGCGGACAGGTCGCCGAACTATCCATCTCGGTACGTACCAGCCACACGACGCATGATCCGCCGAAAAGCGAGGTGACAACGCCGATTGGCAGATCGTCGGGGGCGGCAAAGCGTCATATCAGTCTGCGCTTGTCCGGGTACGGTAAAAGTGGTGCCTGCAGGCGACAGCAAACCGGTCGTATCGACGTATTGCACGCGGCTACTGGCGGTTACCCCGACACCGCCTCCCAATCCGTGGAAACGCTCTCCCTGTACGTCGTAATACAGCCAGACATTCCCCGTATGCCGTGCAATTTGACTGCTAAACGAATTCGGCACCTGTGGGTCGGAATAGGTATAGCCGGCCGTGACTCTAAGGCCCGGGGCAATCTGCCCCTTGACAGAGAAGTCGAAACCTCGCGTAACTTGCGCCCCGGTGGGGACAAAGAAACCCGTCGAGAAGTCCGGCTGCGCAACGTTGTTGAGTGCGGCTCTGAATGCGCGCGCATCAATGCTCAGCATCATTCAAGAGACTGAGTTTGCGGGCCGGTGCGCAGTGCCGCTGCCAATGACGGGCGAGCCAACGGGATGGACGTGAGCGGGTGTGGGGAAGTGCACGGAGGTGGGTTATCTGACTCGGGGACGTTTAGTGGGACATGCAAGGTGCATGGTCATCAATGTCTACTCCGCCAATAGGGGCAAACACACTGAAGTCGCCGGCACTACTTTTTGCCGATGTAACGGTATGAGCCGTCCTCGTCACAGCCGCTCGACTGCTATCAAACGGAGCCTGCATAGCTCTCTTGCCAGCTTTGGTCGCCGCGACGAGGGCGGTATAAGGTCTCCCCAACCTACGTGGAACAGGCTCCCGGGAATGGAGCACATTCATGCAGTGGCGGTTGGAGCCCCCGTCTTGTCACGACTGGCCGTTGAGAACCAAAAGAGGAGTATTCGTGGAACGAGGCAAATATCCGTTCGTCCGGGAAGAGGATGTCGCAGAAGTACGAGAGATCGTGGCGAAGATGACCACGCGCAAAAGACCCGAGGGGGACAGGACTGATGCGGAGCGGTGGTTCGAAAATGCCGCGACCGCGTTGAGGGAGCATGCGATCGCAATACTCGCCGCACTTCTCGTGCTTGTATTGTTGAGCTGGATAACCGAAAGGGACACTGTCCGCGACGCATTTTTTGCAGCCAGTGCCTTGCTTGGGTTGCTTTTGATAGCGGCATCGTTTATCGGAATCGGTGGAGCGCTACCCTTTTTGAATCGGCTGCGGAAAGCTCCCTATTCATCGTTGCTTTCTGCAGCCAAAGGCGACTCTCAGACAGACTTGCCGCTGGTAAACATGTTGCTGGCCTGCAACCGCAACGCCGTGGCTTTTGAGCTGGCACAGTACAAACATGCGCGAAATTCGTTCGAAAGGCGCGGTGCGTTGCTTGCTGGTGCGATAGATAAAGTGGGACTGTTTCCGGCTATTGCGACTTTCGTAGGCGTGGCAAGTACCTTATGGTCGCACTCTGAAAATCTTATTCGAATCTTGGTATTTATCATCCCGGCCTTCTATTTTATGAATTTTCTGAGCTGGATGTTGCTTCAGGAAATGGATCGTACCATCGCAATGCTCGAATACAGCCTCGCCGTTCGAGATGCATTGGAGTCGGACGCAAAAGACGAGTGAAATACGAAGAAGAGAACGGTATACCCATGACTCACGCCCACTTTTCACTGTGAAAAGTGGGCGGCGGGCAGCTCAATCTTCTCAACGTGTGAACTGCTGCTCTGGCTGTGGCGCATCGTTTGAGGATCGCAGCGTGAAGCTGCTCAGCTTGATTTCGCGCAACTGGGAGAGGTCGGCCTGGCGATAACCTGCGGATGTCAGCATGGACTCGCGACCAAGCAGCTCCCGCGATCAGCAGCGGGATCTTTCATCAATTACGAGCGTTTTGCCCAAGAGATGTCTTAGCCAGTGAGCCGAGGTGCAGTCGAGAACCAGACGCGCAGCGTGTCGCTCGCGGGCATCGCAGAAGCCATCTCCAGAGATCCGGCCTTGACCTTCCAGTAGAGCCCCGATGCATCCAGACCGGGCGACGCTCTCCTCGGATCACAGCGCAGCCACTTTGTCCGGCGACGGCGTTGTCGGGAGTCCACATGGGACACGATCCCGTTCAGGAAAATCGTGCAGATGACGGTTTGACCATGACGCGCGAGGCATCTCGGGAGACCGCGGGATATCGCCTCGGGCCGATCCTCTGATCAGGGTTGGCACAGCTCACCAATCCTGAAAAGCCTAACCAAGCACGGTGCGTGGCATCTGCGGTCGCATGGGCGGCAACGGTGACAACGGATGAGATGGAAGCCGATTTAAAAGCGCCCGCCTGCGTAGCAGGCGGGCGCGGGACGGACATTCGCTTGAACATTACACGAAATGCAATAGTTCATTTTATGCGGTTGGGCATTTCATTTTATGCGGCGGATATTTCATTTTACGCGGCGGCTCACACCGCAGCCCCGGGCCAGAGCGCCCAATCTCAACCGCAAGTCCCAATCTCCCCACACGCCGTGCAGAAGTCGCACCCGTCTTTGCGGATCACCGCATTCGCCCCGCACGACCCGCACTTGCGGCCGAGCATCGCGTGAGCAAACGCGTGCTGGGTATCGGCGGGCAGCGCGTTGTCGCCCTCCAGCACCGGGTCGCCGGGTTGTTCCGCGCCGGCCCGCGCGTTGCCGGTGAATTGCGCGGCCAGCGCACCGTCACGCCGCTGCGCGAGGAGGCGTGACGGCACCTGACGTCCCTCGGCATCGAGAAAGCCGCGCCGATGCAGGATCTGCTGGATCGCATAGGCGATGGCCGCGACCTCGGAGTCGTGCCACAGCGGAATGCGCCGGCCGTCCAGACGCTGCGTCTCGCCATAGCGCACCTGGCCGCGATCCCACGACACCTTGCGCAAATCCTGCAGATTGCGCGCGACGAAACCGCCTCGCGCCGCGAGCGAGAGCGAACGCATGGTTGCCGTGATCCATTGCTGCTGCTCGTCGCGCTGGCCCACGGGAATGAAGAATTCGATAGGCCGCTCGATCGTCACGGCTTCGCCGCCCACCTGGCCCGTCACTTCGAGAAATGACACCGCCACGTAGAGCGACACCTTGCCCGTCTGCGTGATGTACTCGATCTTCTCGATCACGGCGGGCAACTCGCCCTTGGGCCGATGGTCGATCGCCACGCGCAGCGGGTCGAGCAGGGCGTCGCCGAGCGCATCGTCGGCCGTCGCCGTCGCATCGGGGGGCAGCGTTTGCAGCACCGCGCCGAGCGTCTCGTTGGGGCGGTAGGTCGCGAGTCCCTTGAGGCCGCGCCGCCATGCGTCGAGATAGAGGTTTTCGAAGTCTTCGAACGGATAGTCGGCTGGCACGTTGACGGTCTTCGAGATCGACGTGTCGACATACGGCTGCACGGCCGCCATCATCGCCACGTGATCCTGCGCGCTCATTTCCAGCGCGCTCACGAAGCAGGCGGGCAGTGCGCTCACGTCGCCGCCCAACTCGCGGAACACACGCCACGCGTGGTCTTCGACGTTGAACGTTTCGCGGCTGCCGTCGGCCATGCGGCGCGTGCGCTGGTAGGTCCACGAGAACGCGGGCTCGATGCCGTTCGAGACGTTGTCGGCGAACGCGAGGCTCACCGTGCCCGTGGGCGCGATGGAAAGCAGATGGCTGTTGCGGATGCCGTGCGCGCGGATCTCGGCCTTGAGGTCGTCGGGCAGGCGCGAGGCAAAGGTGCCTTCTTCGAGGTAGGTCCTCGCGTCGAAGAGCGCAAACGCGCCGCGCTCGCGCGCGAGTTCGACGGAGGCGCGATAGGCGGCGTCGCGCATCGTGCGCCCCACGCGCGCGCCGAATTCGCAGCCTTCGGGCGAGTTGTAGCGGATGCCGAGCATCACGAGCGTGTCGCCGAGTCCCGTGAAGCCCACGCCGATACGCCGCTTGGCCGCCGCCTCCGCCTGCTGCTCGGGCAGCGGCCAGAGCGTGGCGTCGAGCACGTCGTCGAGAAAGCGTACCTGGGTGCCCGTGCGTTCGGCGAGTTGATTCCAGTCGAAATCCGCCTTGCCGCCGCGCATTTGCGCGAACGGGTCGATCACGAAGCGCGTGAGGTCGAGCGGTCCGAGGTTGCAGCAACCGTAGGCGGGCAAAGGCTGCTCGCCGCACGGGTTGGTCGCGCGGATGGATTCGAGCGCGCGCAGGTTGTTGTCCTCGTTCATGCGCGAGATGAACACCACGCCCGGCTCGGCCACGTCGTAGGTCGAGCGCATGATCGCATCCCACAGCGCGCGGGCGCGCGTTTCGGCGTAGACCCACAGGCCGTCGTCGCGGCGCTGCAGGTCGCCCGAGGCGCGCAGCGCGGGCGAGGGCTCGGCGCGGTGCACGAGCTGCCAGGGCGCGTCGTTTTCCACGGCGCGCATGAATTCGTCAGTCACCGCGACCGAGACGTTGAAGTTGTTCCAGCGCCCCTTCGAATGCTTGGCCTCGATGAATTCGGGCAGGTCGGGGTGATCGCAGTCGAGCACGGCCATCTGCGCGCCGCGCCGTGCGCCCGCGCTTTCCACGGTGCGGCACGAGGCGTCGAACACGTCGATGTAGCTGCACGGCCCCGATGCGCTCGATCCCGTCGACTTCACGTGCGCGCCGCGCGGGCGGATCGCCGAAAAGTTGTAGCCCACGCCGCCGCCGCGCCGCATGGTTTCGGCGGCCTGCAGCAGCGCGACGTAGATGCCGGGGCGCCCTTCGCCGTCCACGCCCTGGATGCTGTCGCCCACAGGCTGCACGAAGCAGTTGATCAGCGTGGCTTCGATGCCGGCGCCCGCCGCGCTCATGATCCGCCCCGCGCCCAGCGCGCCGTGGCGCAGATTGTCGACGAAGCGCGCCTCGACCTCGGCGCGCAGCGCGGGCGGCTCGACCTGCGCGACGCCGCGCGCGACGCGGCGGTAGATGTCGTCGGCGGTCTGCTCGTCGCCTTTGGCGTACTTCTCGAGCATCACGTCGAGGGAGAACTGCTGCGGGGGAAACGGAAGCGGGGGCGTGTTTTCTGCCATGGCCGGGCCTCGCGGAGCGCCGCGCGGGAGGCGGCGGTTGAAGGGCGTTGGAACGGGGTCTACTGCGCCGCGGCTGTGCCGCGACCGTTCAACCTTACCGCAGCGGCGCGCCGCGTGCACGGCGGCGCGAGCACGCATGCGGCGGCGCCGGAGCCTGCCGGCGTCGAGGCGGACGACGCGGGTCTGCGGTTACACTGCTCGCGCCTGTGTGCGGGCACCGAATGTGGAGACGGGGGAGGAGACTGGATGACGAACGAAACGGCGCCCGTGGTCTACCGCGACACGGTGCGGGCAGAGTGGGTCGATTACAACGGCCATCTGCGCGACGCGTTCTACATGCTGATCTACAGCTATGCGACCGACACGCTGCTCGATGCCATCGGGCTCGACGCGGCTGCGCGCGAGGCGCGCGGGCGGTCGATGTACACGCTGGAAGCGCACCTGAACTATCTCCACGAGATCAAGGAGGGCGCGCCGGTGCGCGTCGACGTCCGGGTGATCGAGCACGACGCGAAACGTGTGCGCCTGTATCTGGAGATGTTCGCGGGCGATCTCGACGATGCGCTCGCCTCGCCCGTCTCGGCGAGCGAGCAATTGCTCCTGCATGTGGACCGCTCGGGCCCGCGCGCGGCGGCCTTCGACGCCGATGTGCTCGCGCGCGTGGCGGCGTTGTGTGCCGCCTCGGCGGGCGTCGCGCCGCGCCATGCCGCGCGGGCGATCTCGCTCGCGCCTCGCTGAGGGCGCCTCGGCGACGTTGGCGTGTTTATTTCGGCAGTTCGGCGCCGATGAGGGCGCCGAACACTTCGGCGGCGATCATGACCGAGGCGTTCAGCGGCGCGGGACGTTCGGCCGGCTTGAACACGGCGTCGCCGCGGCGGATCTTGCGGCGCGACACGGCGCAGGTGCCCGAAGAATGCGCCGAGCGGCGGCGCCAGCGCTGTTCGCCATAATGGCAGCGACCGGGTTCGACCCAGCGGATCACCAGCGCCGTATCCGTCTGCTCGAGTATTTCGATGCGCTCACCGTTGGCTCCGTCAAGCGAGAGACACGCTTTTTTCTTCATTGTCGGCTCCGTAAGTGTGGTGCCGCGAATGTAGTCCTGCGCGCTGACAAGTGCCATTCTGTCGCCGTTGAAACACCATTCCATTATCAGCAACAATCGCCCTGCGACACGTTGCGATCAACGAAGGAGTGGGGGTTTGCGGCGGATTGGGGGTCGACATCTCCGATTTGTGCAACGCACTGTTGTACTTGGCGCGACATCGAGCGGCCCCAAAGCGGGCGCCTGGAGGGCGTTCCAGGGTGGGGACGGAACGGCCGGGGCCGATGTGAATCTGAGGGAAGACTGGCCCGGCTGGATTGATTTGCTGCATCGCGTTGGCTGCTTGCCCTTCGGCTGCGCAGCCACAAAACCCGAGCACCTGTTTTTTGAATTTTCACGAGGTTACATGATTCATCGTCCGCCTGCTCCGAACTCCGCAAACGAGCAGAAAATCCAGCGCGTCACCTCTGCGGTGCTCTACGCGACGCTCGTCTTGCTGGCGCTGTGGATCGTGCGCGAGTTCCTGCCCGCCGTGGCCTGGGCGAGCGTCTTTGCCATCGTCCTGTGGCCCACCTATCAGGCGATCGAGCGCCGCGCATGGTTCAAGGGCCGCAAGACGCTGATCGCCACGCTGCTCACTGCCGCAATCGGCCTGCTCGTGCTCCTGCCGATCGCCGTCACGGCCATTCAGGCCGGCGGCGAGGCTCACGAGCTTTACCTCTGGCTGCGCGACGCCCAGGAGAACGGCGTGCCAGTACCCGACTTCGTTGCGCATCTGCCGGTCGGCAGCCGCCAGGTGAGCGACTGGTGGCAGGCCAATCTCGCCCAGCCGCTCAAGGCGTCCCCGGCGATGAAGAGCCTGCACGGCGACACCATCACCTCGTTCGGCCGCCACTTCGGTGCGCGCGCCGCCCACGCCACGATGACGTTCGGCTTCATGCTCGTCACGCTGTTCGTGATCTTCCGGGCCGGTCCGCGTCTTTCGGCGACGGTGATGCGCGGCGCGCGCCGCGCCTTCGGCGCCGACGGCGCACAGCTTCTGCAGCGCATGGCCGCCGCCGTGCGCGCCACGGTCACGGGGCTCGTGGTCGTGGGGCTGGGCGAGGGCGTGCTGCTGGCCGCCGCCTATATCGCGACCGGCGTACCGCATGCAGCGCTGCTCGGCACGGTCACCGCCATCGCGGCCATGTTGCCGTTTTGCGCGCCCATCGTGTTCTGCGGCGCGGCGCTGTGGCTCGTCATCCAGGGTTCGCTGATCGCGGCGGCTGCGCTTGCGGTGTGGGGATTCGTGGTTGTGTTCGTCGCCGAGCATTTCGTGCGGCCCGTGCTGATCGGCAATTCCACGCGCCTGCCGTTTCTGCTCGTGCTGTTCGGCATTCTGGGCGGGGCGACGACCTTCGGGCTGATCGGCATCTTCATCGGCCCGGCGCTCATGACCGTGCTGATGGTGCTTTGGGTGAACTGGGCGGAGTGACGCCCGGGTCGCGGCGAGGCGCGCCGCGCGCCTCGCTCAACGGAAGCAGGCGAGCGTGTACTTGAGCGCGGCGGGCAGCAATTCGCGCCACACAGGCCACACGTGGCCGCCGTCCACGATGCGCAGCGCCGCCGGGTTGCCCGCCTCGCGCAGCCGCGTGTAGAGCAGTGACGACTCGGCCTGGATCACGAGGTCGTCGTCGCCGGCGGCGATGAAGAACGGCACGCGCCAGGGCCGCGCGAAATACGGCTTCCATAGCGCCGGATAGTTGAGTGTGCGCCAGATCTGCGCATCGAACTGAGGGTCGCCGAACACCCCCACGTGACGCGCCGCCGAACCCGGCGGCGGGTCGCCCGCATAGACTGCCGGGGAAAGCAGCAGCGCGCCGCAGAACATGTCGGGGTGCTTCAGCGTGTAGCGCAGCGCGCCGAACCCGCCCATCGAGACACCGCCGATTGCGCGGCCGTCGCGCGCGTCGTCCACCGCGAAGTGCGACTCGATCTCGGGCAGCAGATCCTGGAAAAACGCCGTCTCCATCTTCTCCTTGCGGTCGACGTACCAGTCCGTGCCGCCTTGCGGCATCACGATCACCACGGGCGGGATCTCGTGACGGGCGATCAGCGTGTCGGCGGCGATCTGGAGCTGGCCTTGCGTGACCCAGTCCATCGGCTCGCCGTTGTTGCCATGCAGGAGATAGAGCACCGGGTAGCGGCCCTGGTCGGCGCGATAGCCGTTCGGCAGGTACACCACGTAGGGCCAGTCGCGGTTGAGCGCCGCGGCGTGGAACGTGCGGACGACGACCGTGCTCGCCGCGGCGGGCGCCGCCGGCATGACGAACGCCGCGCAAGAAAGAGCGAGCGGGAGCAGCGCGGTGCGAAGGAGTCTGCGCATGGCAGGGACATCGTGGGCGGTGGCGCGCCGGCGGCGCGGGGTCATCATGCTAGCAGCCGCTCGTGCGCACCGGAAGCCGTGATCGGCGTGCCTGCGCGCGGCATGGCCTGGGAAGCCGCGCCGTCGCTTCAGGCGGAAGCTTTGGCGCGCGAAGGCAGCAGCCGCCTGAGCGGGTCGGACGCGCGCGCGACGAGCAGCAGCGTGGTGATCGCGACGGCGTCGGCGCAGAGGCCGAGCGGCACGTTCAGATAGCCGTCGGTGTACCAGTAGAGCACCGAGTCGACCGTGAGCGAAATCACGGCGCCGGCCACGAACGAGAGCATCCCCTTGCGGCCGACGAGGCCCACCCAGGGCAGCGCATGCGCCACGCGCTTCGCCCAGCCGAGGCGGATGACATGCGCCGTGAGCCACGCGATGCCAAGGAAGTTGAGCACGCGAAACCATGCGAGGTTGCGCTTGAAGTCGCCGTCGAGCGCGACGTTGCCGAGCTGCAGGCGATAGATCGCGGCGCCTGCCACGACGGCGAGTGCAGCGAGGGTCACGAGCGTGCCGAAACGGTGCGCGCTCACCCGCTGGAACACGGGCTGCGCGTGCGCGATCACGCCGAGCACGAACATCAACTGCCAGCCGAACGGGTTGAAATCCCATTGCACGTCTTCGACGTGCGGCAACCACGGCGCCAGGTACGGCGCAACGCCCCAGAGCGCGAGGCTCACGGCCAGCAGCAGCCCCGGCCGCGTGCGCGCGAGCGGCAATGCGAGCGGGGCGGCGAGGGCGAAGCACGCATACATCGGCAGCACGCCGGCCAGATACGGCTGGCGGCGCAGCAGCACGATGTCGCGCAACGCGGCCGCGGGCGCGAGCGTGAGATCGTCGAGATCGGTGGTGGCGAGGTTGGGCGCATCGACGTTGCACGCAACGAGAATCGCCGTGACGAGCAGCATCAACAGCGCCGTCACGACGAACGCGCGGTAGATCTCGAACGCGCGCCTGATGAAGCGCTGCCGCGCCGCGGCCTCGGTGCGGCGTGCGCACAGCGCGGCCCATGCTGTGGCCGTGGCGAAGCCGCCGAGGAAGACGAAGACCTCGGCCGCGTCGCACAGCGCGTAGGCGTGCAGCGTGACGCGCGAGACGATGCTGCCGCCGATGTGATCGACGACGATGATCAGCAGGACGAGGCCGCGGAAGAAATCGAGTTCGACTAGACGGTTGGATGACTTTGACATGTTGGGGCAGCAGGCCGGGCCGGCATGGGGCGCTTGAAGCAGCCGACGATGCAAAACGGGCCGGCGGGCAGGCAGATGCTGAAAGTACCTGCATGAAAAATCAGGAATTCGCGCGAGGTGCGCGCGGCGCCTCGCGCGGGAAACCGTGAAAGTGGTTACCGGGGCGGCCGCACGACAAACGCAGAAAAAGACCTGAGGAATACGCGAGGGTTCCCGCCATATGCGGGTTTACGTTGACATCGCCGATGTTAACGTAATTTCAAATACCTTTCAGCGGGCGCCGTCGGTGTGCCGTTCAAGTTTCTGGGGGCGTGTGCCGATATGGCAGGGAAGGGGCGCGATCATACCGCCGCGGCGAACGTCGCCGTGACGCGGATTTGGGGCAGTTGCTTCTGGCGCGTTGCCCTTGCCTCCACGGAGCAGGAATTCGGCTAATTAACATTTGTTTCAAAGTGTTCTCCCTGGGCTGATTTCGTGGCGTTGCGCTTTACAATGCCGGATCGAATTTGAGATGGCACGCTCGTTCGTTAAATCGACGATCGCGTGCGTTGAATGTTTATGGTTCGAGATGCGGTCAATTTAGACGCAGATCGAAGCGGCCGGCGCAGGCGAGCCGGAGTGTCATGAGGGGGCGGGAGCGCGGCATCCGCGGCAGACCGTCCCGGGCATCCACCTCGCTGCATCGCGCGGCTGCAAGCACCGCAGGAGAGAACAATGTTCGAAGACGATCGTATCGGCCAACGCGGTCTCAAGGGGTTTTGGGCCGCATTGGGGCTGGCGGCCCTGCTGGGCGGCTGCGCCAGCATGAACCAGCAGCAACCGCAACAACAGCCGCAGCCCGACACGGCGGCAACGGCGATCCCGGCCTCCGACGCGGCGAGCGCCGATGCCAGCAGCGCACAACAACAGGCGGCGAGTGCGTCCGTCACGCGCGTCGTCACGAAAACGACGTACGTGCGCGTGCGCCGCGGCGACACGTTGCAGCGCATCGCGCAAAAGCACAGTGTTTCGGTCAGGGATCTGGCCGCCTGGAATCACCTGAAGCCGAACGGTCATCTACGCGCAGGCCAGTCGATCAAGCTGGTTTCGAAGCAGACGATCACTGTTCAGGTGGCCGCGCCGCCAGCTGGCGGCGCAACGGCGAACTCCACCGCGAGCGCAGCCGCGAATACGGCAGGAAGCCGCCAGGTTGCCGCCGAAATGGCGCGCCACGCCAACAGCGTGGCGCTCGTTTGGCCCGCGCATGGCCGCGTGGTCGAACCGTTCGCGCCGGGCGCGACGCGCGGCATCGAGATCGCGGGCAAGGCCGGCGACCCCGTGATCGCCGCAGCAGACGGCAAAGTCATGTACGCGGGCACGGGCCTGAACGAATACGGTAGCCTGATCATCGTCCAGCACAACAAGGACTTCCTCACGGCTTACTCGCACAACCGCCGTCTGCTCGTGAAGACCGGCGACATGGTGCATCAGGGCCAGCAGATCGCCGAGATGGGCAGCGAGAACAATGACCGCGTGGCGGTGCTGTTCGAGGTGCGCCGCGATGGCAAGCCGGTGGACCCGATGCCGTATTTGCCGTCGCCGCCGCAGGGCTGAAGGCGGCGCGTTCCGGGTGTCAGATCTGCGCGGCGAGACCGAGTTCGCCGGCAACCTTTCCAAGCCGCTTGTCACGGGTCCAGATCGTGACGCCCGGTTGCAGGCGGGCCGAAGCAAGCAGACTCGTGTCGACGTAGCCGATGCCGCGTCTGGACAGGTTTGCTTGCTCGATCAGGTAGAACGTTTCTTCCGGCGTGGCGATGGGTACGGCTGGCAAGTCGCGCAACGCGCCGAGGACGACATCGCGCTCGCGCAGGCTGCCAAGCGAGATTTCCCCGATCACGTAAGCGTGCGTAAGCACGCGCTCGTCTACGAGCAGGCCCATCAATAGGGGATCGGCGGCGTTGAAATGGTCGATCCAGATCGAGGTGTCGACCAGAATCATTCGGCATCCGTCCGGCGGCGCGGCGCGGCCACGATGCCGGGCTGACTGCCGCCAAGGTTCGCCAGCCGTCTCGCGGCCTCGCGTTGGATAAGGGCTTTGAGGGCTTCGCGCACGAGCGCCGTCTTTTCTTCCAGACCGGTATAGGCCTGGGCTTTGGCGATCAAGTCGTCGTCGAGAGCGATGGTGGTGCGCATGGCAGTTACCTCTCAATGTGCAGGCATAGAATTTAGCATCAAATGATGCGAATTTCGATGTTTCCAAGGCCGGTCCTGTTGTCTAGTTGGAAAAACATTGTGCTAAAGCAAAACCGCCCTGACGCATCGCAACGTCAGGGCGGTTTTTTCATCACCGCAAACCGCGCACTTCTTGAAAGCGCACCTTAAAACGCGTCCCCCGGCACCCGCACCCATCCTTCCATCAGCACGCGCGCGCTGCGGCTCATGATGGCCTTCGTGACCGTCCATTCGCCGTTTTCCTGACGCGCCTCGGCGCCCACGCGCAGCGTGCCCGACGGATGCCCGAAGCGCACCGCACTGCGTTCGCCGCCGCCCGCCGCGAGATTCACGAGCGTGCCGGGAATGGCCGCCGCGGTGCCGATCGCCACGGCCGCCGTGCCCATCATGGCGTGGTGGAGCTTGCCCATCGACATGGCGCGCACCAGCAGGTCTACATCGCCGGCTTCCACTTGCTTGCCGCTCGACGCCGTATAGCCCGCGGGCTTTGCCACGAAAGCGATTTTCGGCGTGTGCTGGCGCGTGGCGATCTCGTCGAGGTGCTGGATGAGTCCCATGCGCAGCGCGCCGTGCGCGCGGATCGTCTCGAACTTCTCGAGTGCCTGCGCGTCGCTGTTGATCGCGTCCTGCAATTCCGTGCCCGTGTAGCCGATGGCCTCGGCGTTCACGAAGATCGTCGGAATGCCCGCATTGATCATCGTGGCCTTGAGCGTGCCCACGCCCGGTACTTCGAGGTCGTCCACGAGATTGCCGGTGGGAAACATCGCGCCGCCCGCGCCTTCTTCCTCGGCGGCCGGGTCGAGGAATTCAAGCTGCACTTCGGCGGCGGGGAAGGTCACGCCGTCCAGTTCGAAGTCGCCCGTCTCCTGCACGTGGCCGTTCGTCATCGGCACGTGCGCGATGATGGTCTTGCCGATGTTGGCCTGCCAGATGCGCACGGTCGCCACGCCGTTGTCGGGCACGCGGCTCGGGTCGACGAGGCCGCCGCTGATCGCGAACGGGCCCACGGCGGCGGAGAGATTGCCGCAGTTGCCGCTCCAGTCCACAAAGGCCCGGTCGATGGCGACCTGGCCGAACAGGTAGTCGACGTCGTGGTCGGGCTTGCTGCTTTTGGCCAGAATCACGGTCTTGCTCGTGCTCGACGTCGCCCCGCCCATGCCGTCGATCTGCTTGCCGTACGGGTCGGGGCTGCCGATCACGCGCATGAGCAGCTTGTCGCGCGCAACGCCGGGCTGCTGCGCCGAAGCGGGCAGATCCTGGAGGCGGAAGAACACGCCTTTGCTGGTGCCGCCGCGGATATAGGTGGCGGGAATCTTGATCTGGGGTACGTGTGCCATATGTTGTCCTGAAACGAAGGGCGGCGCGCGTGCGACCGCTGCGCCGCCCGTTTCCCGTTTATGCCGCTGCCTGTGACGATTCGAGGAAGTCCTGCGCGAAACGCTGCAGCACGCCGCCTGCTTCGTAGATCGACACTTCTTCGGCCGTATCGAGCCGGCAGGTAACCGGCACCTCCACGCGCTCGCCGTTCCTGCGGCGAATCACGAGCGTGAGATCGGCGCGCGGCGTGCGCTCGCCGATCACGTCATAGGTTTCCGTGCCGTCGATGCCGAGCGTCGTGCGGTTCGTGCCCGCCTTGAACTCCAGCGGCAGCACGCCCATGCCGATCAGGTTCGTGCGGTGAATGCGCTCGAAGCCTTCAGCCACGATCACTTCCACACCCGCGAGACGCACGCCCTTGGCCGCCCAGTCGCGCGACGAGCCCTGGCCGTAGTCCGCGCCCGCAATGATGATGAGCGGCTGCTTGCGTTCCATGTAGGTTTCGATGGCTTCCCACATGCGCGTGACCTTGCCTTCCGGCTCGATGCGCGCAAGCGAGCCCTTCTTCACCGCGCCGTCCACCACGGCCATCTCGTTGATGAGCGTGGGGTTCGCGAAGGTTGCGCGCTGTGCCGTGAGGTGGTCGCCGCGGTGCGTCGCGTACGAGTTGAAGTCCTCTTCGGGCAGGCCCATTTTCGCGAGGTACTCGCCCGCTGCGCTGTTCGGCAGGATGGCGTTTGAAGGCGAGAGGTGGTCCGTCGTGATGTTGTCGCCGAGCACCGCGAGCGGGCGCAGGCCCTTCAACGTGCGCTCACCGGCCAGCGCGCCTTCCCAGTACGGCGGACGGCGAATATACGTGCTTTGCGCGCGCCAGTCGTAGAGCGGGTCGGTCGTTTCGCCGCTTGCCGCCGTAACCGCGAACATCGGCTCGTACACCTTGCGGAACTGTTCGGGCTTCACGCTCTTCGCGACGATGGCGTCGATCTCTTCATCGGTCGGCCAGAGGTCCTTGAGGTACACAGGCTTGCCGTCCTTGTCCGTGCCGAGCGGATCGCGCTCGATGTCGAACCGGATCGTGCCCGCGATCGCGTACGCGACGACGAGCGGCGGCGAGGCGAGGAATGCCTGCTTCGCATACGGGTGAATGCGGCCGTCGAAGTTGCGGTTGCCCGAGAGCACGGCGGTTGCGTACAGGTCGCGGTCGATGATCTCCTGCTGGATCTTCGGGTCGAGCGCGCCCGACATGCCGTTACACGTGGTGCAGGCAAACGCGACGATGCCGAAGCCGAGTTTTTGCAGATCCGGCAGCAGGTTGGCTTCCTCGAGGTAAAGCTCGACGGCCTTGGAACCCGGTGCGAGCGAGCTTTTCACCCACGGCTTGCGCGCGAGGCCGCGCGCGTTCGCGTTGCGCGCCAGCAGGGCGGCGGCGATCACGTTGCGCGGGTTGCTCGTGTTCGTGCAGCTCGTGATGGCGGCGATGATGACCGCGCCGTCGGGCATCTGGCCCGGCGTTTCTTCCCACTTGCCCGCAATGCCGCGCTCCGCGAGAGCGGACGTGGGCAGACGCTTGTGCGGGTTCGACGGGCCAGCCATGTTGCGCACCACGCTCGAAAGATCGAACGTGAGCGTGCGCTCGTATTGCGCGTGAGCGAGCGTGTCGGCCCAGAGGCCCGCGGTCTTCGCATAGGTTTCGACGAGCCTGACCTGCTCTTCTTCGCGTCCTGTGAGGCGCAGATAGTCGAGCGTCTGGTTGTCGATGAAGAACATCGCAGCGGTGGCGCCGTATTCGGGGGCCATGTTGGAGATCGTGGCGCGGTCGCCGAGCGTGAGGCTCGATGCGCCCTCGCCGCGGAACTCCAGGTACGCGCCCACGACCTTTTCCTTGCGCAGGAATTCGGTGAGGGCGAGCACGATGTCGGTGGCGGTGATGCCGGGCTGGCGCTTGCCCGTGAGCTCCACGCCGACGATATCGGGCAGGCGCATCCACGAGGCGCGGCCGAGCATGACGTTCTCGGCTTCGAGGCCGCCCACGCCGATGGCGATCACACCGAGCGCATCCACATGCGGCGTGTGGCTGTCGGTGCCCACGCAGGTGTCGGGAAACGCCACGCCTTCGCGTGCCTGGATCACGGGCGACATCTTCTCCAGATTGATCTGGTGCATGATGCCGTTGCCCGGCGGAATTACGTCGACGTTCTTGAATGCCTTCTTCGTCCAGTTGATGAAGTCGAAGCGGTCCTCATTACGTCGGTCTTCGATCGCGCGGTTCTTCCTGAACGCGTCCGGGTCGAAGCCGCCGCATTCCACGGCGAGCGAGTGGTCGACGATCAGCTGCACGGGCACGACCGGATTCACCTTGGCAGGGTCGCCGCCCTGGTCGGCAATGGCGTCGCGAAGGCCCGCGAGATCGACGAGCGCGGTTTGCCCGAGGATGTCGTGGCAGACCACGCGCGCGGGGAACCACGGAAAGTCGAGGTCGCGCCTGCGTTCGATGAGTTGCTCGAGCGACGCGGTGAGCGTGGCCGGGTCGCAGCGGCGCACGAGGTTTTCGGCGAGCACGCGCGAGGTGTACGGCAGCGTGTCGTAGGCGCCGGGCTGGATGGCCTCGACGGCTTCGCGCGCGTCGAAGTAATCGAGCCGGGTGCCGGCGAGGGACTTGCGGTAGGCGGTATTCACGGCTTGGGGGACCAAAGAGGGAGTGGGTTGGCGGCGGCAGCGCGCGCCGTGAGCGAATGTCCTCACTCTATACGCGCGCGCCGCCGTCTCCCAGTCGTCCGAACGTCATAGTCCGTCCGGGCGGCTGGTGTGGCTGATCCGGCGCGCGTCAGCGCTTGCTGATCGGCGTGAACTTCAGATTCTCCGGACCCGTGTAATTCGCGCTCGGGCGGATGATCTTGTTGTCGATGCGCTGCTCGATGATGTGCGCGCTCCATCCGGCCGTGCGCGCGATCACGAAGATCGGCGTGAACATGGCGGTCGGCACGCCCATCATGTGATACGACACCGCGCTGAACCAGTCGAGGTTCGGGAACATCTTCTTGACTTCCCACATTGTCGATTCGAGGCGCTCGGCGATGTCGAACAGCTTCATGTTCGACTGCTCCTTCGAGAGCTTCTTGGCGATTTCCTTGATGACCTTGTTGCGCGGGTCCGAGATCGTGTACACCGGGTGGCCGAAGCCGATCACGACTTCCTTCTTTTCCACGCGCGCACGGATATCGGCTTGCGCGTCGTCGGCGTTTTCGTAGCGCGACTGGATCTCGAACGCGACTTCGTTCGCGCCGCCGTGCTTCGGACCGCGCAGCGCGCCGATCGCGCCCGTGATGGCCGAGTAGATGTCCGAGCCCGTGCCCGCGATCACGCGGCCCGTGAACGTCGAGGCGTTGAACTCGTGCTCGGCATACAGGTTGAGCGACACGTGCATCGCGTCCACCCACGACTTCGACGGCACGCGGCCGTGCAGCAGGTGCAGGAAGTGGCCGCCGATCGAGTCGTCGTCGGTTTCGACTTCGATGCGTTTGCCGTTGTGCGAAAAGTGATACCAGTACAGCAGCATCGAGCCGAGCGAGGCCATCAGGCGGTCGGCGATGTCGCGCGCGCCCGGCAGGTTGTGGTCGTCCTTCTCGGGCAGCACGGTGCCGAGAATCGAGACGCCCGTGCGCATCACGTCCATCGGGTGCGCCGAGGCGGGCACGGCTTCGAGCGCCGTCTTCACGTTGGCGGGCAGGCCGCGCAGCGCCTTGAGCCTGGCCTTGTAGCCGGCCAGTTCGGCCGTGTTCGGCAGCTTGCCGTGCACGAGCAGGTAGGCGACTTCTTCGAATTCGCACGCGGTGGCGAGATCGAGAATGTCGTAGCCGCGATAGTGCAGGTCGTTGCCGGTGCGGCCCACGGTGCACAGCGCCGTGTTGCCCGCCGCCACGCCCGAGAGCGCAACGGACTTCTTCGGCTTGAAACCGCCGGCGGCTTGCGTGGTGTTTTCTGCTTCGCTCATGGTGTCTTCCTCTCTCTATGTATCGGTGAACGGTATGGCCGGATTTACTTCTTCGCGGCAAAGAGCGCGTCGAGCTTGTCTTCGTACGCGTGATAGCCGAGGTACGTGTAGAGGTCCTCGCGCGACTGCATCGTCGGGACGGCGGCCTTTTGCGTGCCGTCGCGCTTGACGGTCTCGTAGAAGTTCAGCGCGGCGGCGTTCATCGCACGATACGCGCCGCAGCAGTAGAGCGCGATATCCACGTTCGCGCTCCTGAGTTCTTCGGTCGTGAAGAACGGCGTCGAGCCGAATTCCGTGAGATTGGCGAGAATCGGCACCTTCACGGCGGCGCGGAAACGGCGGTAGTCGTCGAGCGTCTTCATCGCTTCGGGGAAGATCATGTCCGCGCCTGCTTCCACGTAGGCCACGGCGCGCTCGATCGCGGCATCGATGCCTTCCACGGCGGCCGCGTCGGTGCGGGCCATGATCACGAAGCCGTCGTCGGTGCGCGCGTCCACGGCGGCCTTCACGCGGTCCACCATCTCGCCGGCCGGCACGACTTCCTTGTTCGGGCGATGGCCGCAGCGCTTCTGGCCCACCTGGTCCTCGAGGTGCACGGCTGCCACGCCCGCCTTGATGAACGACTTGATCGTGCGCGCGATGTTGAAGGCGCCTCCCCAGCCGGTGTCGATGTCGACCATCAGCGGAATGTCCACGGCGTCGGTGATGCGGCGGGCGTCGATCAGCACGTCGTCCATGGTGCTGATGCCGAGGTCCGGCACGCCGAGCGAGTTGGCGGCCACGCCGCCGCCCGAGAGATAAACGGCCTTGAAGCCGGTCGCCTGCGCGAGCCTGGCCGCATACGCGGTGATGGCGCCGACGACTTGCAGCGGTTGTTCGGCGGCCACGGCTGCGCGGAATTTCGCGCCGGCGCTTGCGGGGAATCGATTGTTCATGTGGGATGTCTCCAATTGAGTCGCCGACCCATACTGCAGGTAGCGTGCCAGCTCCGCGCATGGAGGCTAACCCGTTGATTTTGCGCCTCAATCGCGCGTGCCGGTAGCCGGCCCTGATTTCCGGGATGAAACTGCAATTTCAAAAATGAAATCGACGGGCGATAATGCGAAAACTGGCTGACGGCCGGCTTTCGGCTGCACTGGCCGCCTCGGCCGGGCGCCAGACACGAGGACCGTAACGTTGGACATCATGAACCGCTTTCCCGCTCCCGCTTCTTCCGTCATCCGCCCGCGCGTGTGGGCCATGGGCATCAGCCGCCTGCGCGACCTGTTTCGCGACATCGCCCGCGAATACGACGAGATCGCGGACCTGCGCGTGGTGCCGCGCGGCTTCGAGGAAGCGGTGGCCGAAATCGCCGCAGCGGGGCCGAACCAGCGGCCCGACGTGGTGGTGGCGGCGGGCTCGAACGGCACCTACCTGAAGGCGCGAATCGACCTGCCCGTGGTGCTCGTGCAGCCTACCGGCTTCGACGTGATGCAGGCGCTCGCCCGCGCGCGGCGCGAGGCCGATCTCGTCGCGCTCGTCACCTATGGCGAGACGCCCGTGGAGGTGCGGCGCTTTGTCAGCGCCTATGGCATCGACGTGGTATTCGGCCAGTACCGCACGGTCCAGGACGCCGAGGCCTGCGTGCTCGACCTGCGCGATCGCGGCGTGGGCGCGGTCGTGGGGCCGGGCCTCGTCAACGACCTTGCGGCCCGGCTCGGGCTCGTGCCGTTTTTCGTCTACTCGCGGCCCTCGGTGCGCGCGGCTTTCGACAACGCGCTGGATCTCGTGCAAGCCACCTGGCGCGAGACGCAGCGCCGCCAGCGCCTCGACAGCGTGCTGCAACATCTGCGCGACGGGGTGGTCGCGCTCGACGCGCGCGGCCGCGTGGAGGCGATCAACCAGCGTCTCGCCGCCGTGCTCGGCATCGATCCGGCGGCGGCTGCAGGACAGCCGCTCGCGTCGCTCGCGCCCGACATTGCCTTCGCGCTGCCAGACGCCGATGGCGAATCGCTCGAGACGGTGCGCGGCGTGAGTTATGTCGTGCACCGCGGGCCGCTCGTCGACAATGGCGTGACGACGGGCGCCGTGCTCACGTTCCAGGAGTCGCGCGCGGTGGAGCGGCTCGACCGCACGCTGCGCTCGCGTCAGCGCATGCAGCAGTTCGTCGCGCGCTACCGGCTGGACGACCTGAGCGGCGCGACGCCTGGCATCGAGCGCGTGCGCCAGCTCGCGCGGCGCTATGCGAAGTCGGACGCCACGGTGCTGATCCGCGGTGAAAGCGGCACCGGCAAGGAGATGATCGCGCAGGGCATTCATCGCGAGAGTCCGCGGCGCGACTTTCCGTTCGTCGCGATGAATTGCGGTGCGTTTCCCGAGGCGCTGCTGGAGAGCGAGCTGTTCGGCTACGAGGAGGGCGCGTTTACGGGCGCGCGGCGCGGCGGCAAGGTGGGGCTCATCGAGGCGGCGCACCGCGGCACGCTCTTTCTCGATGAAATCGGCGAGATGCCGTTGCCCTTGCAGAGCCGCCTGCTGCGTGTGCTGCAGGAGCGCGAGGTGGTGCGCCTCGGCGCCACGGAGCCCACACGCGTGGACGTGCGCGTGGTCGCCGCCACGCACCGCGCGCTCACCGAGCAGATCGAAGCGGGCGAGTTTCGCGCGGATCTCTTCTATCGCCTGAACATTCTCAATCTCGCCATCCCTCCGTTGCGCGAGCGCGGGGCCGATATCGTCTTGCTGGCGGCAGAACTGCTGTTCCAGGCCTCGCGCCGCGAGCCGCGCGTGGCCGTGCGCATCCGCACGCCCGAAGACGCCGCGCGCACGCTTGCGCTCGTGAGCGGCGCGCTCGCGCGGCACGCATGGCCCGGCAACGTGCGCGAGCTGCAGAACGTGGTCGAGCGGATGGTGGTGGAGCTGGCCGATTCGGAAGAGGATGTGCTGACGCCCGACGTCCTGCGCTCGATCGCGCCGGAGGTGTTCGAGTCCCGCCGCGCGGCGCGTGACGCCGCGGGGACAGCAGGAGAGGGCGCGCTCACCTTGCGCGAGCGCAGCCTCCATACCGAAGCCGATGAAATCCGCGCCGTCCTCGACGCCTGCAATGGCGATCGCGACCGTGCGTGCGAGATGCTCGGCATCAGCAAGACGACGCTTTGGCGGCGCCTTTCCGCCGCCAGCGCCAGGCGCGGCAGCGCGGCAGCCGAGGCAACGGTGGCCGCGGCGCCTCGCAAGGCGCCGCGCGCCTGAAACGCACTCAGTTCTTCAGGGCGTTCAGCAGCGGCGCCACCGTTCCGTGCAAATGCAGGATCTCGGGGCTCGCCTGCAGCAACGCCTGATAACGCTCGTAGAACTCCGCCGATTCCTCGCCGGAAAAGAGCGCGGCCACGCCTTGCGCCGCGCCGATGCGATCGTCTGGGCCCGCGTCCTTGGCGTCGAGCGTTTCGTCGACGTTGGCGATCACCGTCGAGAGCGGCATGAGCCAGCGAAAGCCCGAGCCATTGATGAGCACCTGCAGGAAGGCCGCCGGCGTGACGGGTCCGAACTCGCGTTCGTACTCCTTGCGCTCGTGGTCGAGAATCGCCTTGTGCAGCGTAAGCAGGGGCTTGCGCACGGTCGAGAGGAATTGGATCGCGCTTTGTTCGTTCATCGTGCGGCTCCTTCGGTGGCGCTTGTCGGGTCGCGACGAATCGTCGAACGACAGGCGCCGGATCATGAGGTAGCGCGAACCGTTCGCGCGGATATGCGGACGATGGTAGCGCAATGGCCGACCGCACGTGGTCAGGCAGTAGATCGGCAGTAGCTGGGCGCGGCCGGCGCTACACTCTGCCGGTCCGCGAAACCGCGATGCCCGAGCCGGCCACCCCGAGAACGCTTCGATGACGATGACGATCCTGCCACTGCAGCGCGACGACCTGCCGCTCGACACCGCCGAGCTGGCGCGCTTCATGGTCGGCAAATATCTCGTGCGCGACCTCGCGCGCGGCCGCATGGCAGGGCGGCTCGTGGAAGTCGAAGCGTATCCCGTGGGCGACTCCACGAGCTACGCCTACATCGGCCGCCGGCCCTATAACGCCGCGATGTTCCTCGAGCGCGGTCATGCCCACGTGCGGCTGACCTACGGCAGTGCCTGGATGTTCAACATGTCGAGCGAAGCCGCGGACGTGGGCGCGGGCATCCTGTTTCGTGCACTGGAGCCGCTCGAAGGCATCGCCGCGATGGAGGCGCTGCGCCCCGGCGTCCCGCTGCGCGATCTCGCGCGCGGGCCGGGACGGCTCTCACAGGCGTTCGGCATTGCGGCGGCTTTCGATGGCGTCGACTTGTGCCGCGGGCACGGACTCTGGATTGGCCGCGTGGACGAACCTGGGCGGCCCGTGGGTGTGACGACGCGCATCGGGCTCTCGCGGGAGATGGACCGGCCGCTGCGCTTCTACGAACTGGGCAGCCGGTTCGTGAGCGGCCCGCGCAAGCTGCTGGACGGCAGCGTCGCCCCGCTTTGACTGGCTCGGGCGCCCCGGCGGAATCCGCGGGAAGCGCCGCGCCGCAAGGCGCTCGGGGGACATCGCATGCGCGCGGCATTGTTGCCGTGGTTGAAAGTGTATTTTCTCAAAATACGGGTTTACCCTGATCTCATGTCTCAATAGACTGAAGTCACTGGTTCGGCGATGCAAGCAGACACCGCCGCCGGCATAAAACAAGTGATGGAGGTAATGAACATGAAGTCCCGTACTACCCTGATCCAGGCTGCATTCGTCGCCGCCCTCGTGGCTGCTCCGGCCCTTTCGTTTGCCCAGGTGCAAGGCAACGGTCCGGTCACGCGCGCCGAGGTGAAGTCCGAATTGATCCAGCTCGAGAAGGCCGGCTACAACCCGGCTACCGCCAACGACGCGACGTACCCGAGCGACATCCAGGCCGCCGAAGCCCGCGTGAGCCGGCAGGAAGGCCTGGCGCAACAAGCGCCGGCAGCCGACACGAGCGGTTATGGCCCGTCGACCTCGGGTTCGGCGCAGTCGGGCCAGCCGGCCACGGTGCGCCCGTCGCAGTCGGTCTACTTCGGCAACTAAGCGGGCAGCAAGCCGGTGCCCGGGCGCTTCGAACACGCCTGATACGCACCCTGCAGCGCCCCGGCCAGCAAAGCTTCCAACCGATACCGGCGAAGGCGGACACCGTTCCGCCTTTGTCGCACGCCGCGCGCGCAAACCGCCGCGCGATTTTTCATGCGTGGAACCTCCGCCGCCGGAAGGTGGCTTCGCCCAACCCCGCCGGGATTGGGCGTTTTTTCACGTCTGGCGGTTTGGGATAGACCGGAGCGCTACGTCAGGCGCCAGTCCCGCCGGTGATGTAGTGCTCGAGTTGCTCGATCGTGAACTTCTGCTCGGCGATGATTTCCTTCACCAGGTCGCCGATCGACACCATCCCCACGAGCTTGCCGCCGTCCATGACGGGCAGGTGACGCATGCGCCGCTCGGTCATGAGCGCCATGCAGTCGTAGGTGGTCTGCTCCGGTTGGACGAAGCGCACGTGCGTGCTCATGATCTCGCGCACGGCGGTCGTTTTCGAAGACCGGTCCATCAGCACGATCTTGCGCGCGTAGTCACGCTCGGTGACGATGCCGGCGATCGCTGGACCGTCGGTCACGAGCAGCGCGCCAATCTGCTTTTCGGCCATGAGGCGGATTGCGTTGTAGACGGAATCGGAGGCTTCGATCGTGTACACCACCTGTTCCGGCTTCGATTTGAGTACCTGTGCAACGCTTGTCATAGGGCGACCCCTCTTCGTCCTTCTGGTTGTCCAGTCATTGCGCGGCGCGGCAAGCCGGGCGTATCGCCCGTCAAGCCATTGGAAAGCCATTTCAGTATAGGCGGCTGGCGTGCCGTACGTCGTTGGGGTATGCGCGGGGTCGCACCATTTATGCCGAGGGCATGCGGCACGGGCCTGGCCGCCTCCTATGGGGCTGGCGGCGGGGCGGAGCAAATGGCGGTAAACTCCGGTTCCGAACCCCAACCCGGCCCCTTGCCGGTTTTGCCAGTTTTCTGCTCGAGAATCATGCCTACGCCTCCTGAGTCGTCCTGTGCGGACGGCGATAACGCCAACGAATGCGTCGTGCTTGACGCGACCGCCACGCTGCCGACCCGCTACGGCACGTTCGAGTCCTATGTCTACCGGGTGAAGGACGGCGGCGCCGAGCATCTCGCGCTCGTCATGGGCGACGTCGGCAGCGGCGAGCCCACGCTGACGCGGCTCCACTCCGAATGCCTGACCGGCGACGTGTTCGGTTCCTACCGCTGCGACTGCGGCGAGCAGCTCGACCTCGCGCTGCGCTACATCGCGGCCGAAGGCCGTGGCGTGCTGCTTTACCTGCGTGGCCACGAAGGCCGGGGCATCGGCCTGTCGAACAAGATCCGTGCGTACCAGTTGCAGCAGCAGGGCCGCGATACCGTCGAGGCGAATCTCGACCTCGGTCTGCCCGACGACGCGCGCGAATACGATTCGGCGGCGGCGATCCTGCGGCTGTTGAAAGTGTCGTCGGTGCGCCTGATGAGCAACAATCCGAAGAAGTTCGATACGCTCAGGCAGCACGGCCTCCCGGTGATCGAGCGCGTGGCGCTCGCGATCCCGATGCGCGAGGAAAACGAACGTTATATCCGCACCAAGCAAGTGAAGTTTGGGCATTACTTCGAGGAGAACGAGTAGCCTCGAAACAGCGTGGGCCGGGCACGGTAATTGCGCACCGAAAAACAAAACGAGCAGGAACAGGGAGAAACGATGTCCAAGCGCCTCAACACGCGCCTGCGCGCGCTCGTACCTGCGCTAGCCAGCGCGTGCGTCGCAACCGGCCTCGTGCTCGCGTCGTCCGACGCCAGTGCGCAATCCGCGGCCTACACGAGCGAACCGGTGGATCTGTACGCCGGGCCTTCGGGCGACTATCCCGTGGTTGCCGAACTCGGACCTGGCCAGCCCGTCACCGTGATGGGCTGCGTGAGCGACTTTTCGTGGTGCGACGTCACTGTGCCCGGTCTGCGCGGCTGGGTCTACGGCGGTTATCTGAGTTATCCGTATCAGGGCGCCTACGTGCCGCTCACCAACTATGGCGCGGCGATCGGACTGCCGATCGTGACGTTCTCGCTCGGCGCCTACTGGGGCAGCTTCTATCGCGACCGGCCATGGTATGGCGAACAGCGGCGCTGGGAGCACGTGCCGCCGCCTGAACGCGGCCGCCCGCCCGCAGCGCCGGCGTGGCATGGCGCGCCGGGCCGTCCGGCCGCGATCGCGCCTGGCGGCGGCGAGCGCCCGCCGGAGCCCAATGAGCCGATGCACGGCGCACCGCCGCCCGGAGCGCAACGGCCGCCTGGCAACCCCGAGGCGCCGCGTGCGCCGGGCTACATGCCGCCGCAGGGCGCCGGACGGCCGCCCGGCAATGCAGAACCGCCACGCGTGCCCGGCAACGTGGAGCCGCCGGGCACCATGCGTCCCCACGAGGCGGGGCACCCTCCCGAGCAGCAGCCGTTCGGCGGCCGCCCGCCGGCGGGCCCGCCCGCGCAGGGTTATGCCCGTCAGCCGCCGCCCCAGCCGCAGGGCGGCATGCGTGCGCCGGGGCCCGCACCTCAACAGCCGCAGGGGCGGCCGGCCGCGCCGCCTCAGGGCGGCCATGCTCCCAGCCAGGGTGGCGAACGGGGCGGCGAGCGGCAAACCGAACACTGACGCATACCGTGTTGCTTCGCTGCAGCGGCGGGATCTCCATGGCGGGGATCCCGCCGCTGCTGTCTTCCGGCAATGACTTAGGATTGCACAGCAATTAGGGCGCTTGAGAGTCGCGCCGCGTTACGCTGGCTCGCTGGAGCCGGCGCCCAAGGCATGCCCTCCGCCGGGTTGATCAGCGCTTATCGCCGGGACTGACAGATTTAACAATCCCTGACAGTAAATTCGTGGCGCCCAGGTGAGAATACGTCGTCGCGGCGAGTGCAAGCACGGCCGCGCGCCGCCAGCGTCATGCGAGCTTCGCGCATGCGCCGCTGGCAACGGATTTCTGCTACGGGGGCTGGCGCGCTCGGGACCTGGCGACGCAGTCAGCAAGAGGAAGTCAGAGCGAACCCGAGTTCGCCGGATAACGCTGGGAAAACCAGTGCTTTGAGGTGGACGTGGCGATGGCGGCACGTGCCTCGTCGTGCAGGGAGGCGGCTGCGGCCCGCTGATAGCGTCGGGCGGTGACGCTGGCAGCGGGGCTCGCGCCGCGCACGACGATGACTGCGCTGGCGGTCCGACTCCGGGGGCGGAATCCGGAGACCACGCAGTGCGCAGCACGCGGCCGTCGCCACATTTTTTTTCCACACTTCTGAATGCATCCTTTTTGCCGCTTTGCGCATGGCTAGCGGCGCGGCGTTGTTGCGTCCGCGAAAAATCGCCTGGCCGCTTCACACTTCTGCTGCTCTGCCTGCTTGTCTTCACGGGGGCTACATGTTTTTCCGATTCGGCCGTATGCGTTTTCCACCGGGCTCGCGCGCGGACGGTCCCGAAGGCGGCCGCGAGTTCGACCGCATCGAGCTCGACCTCGCGCGCGACCGCCATGCGCGCGCCGCGATGGAGGCCTACGCGGATTCCTGCGCGGCCGAACTCCCATGGCTCAGCGAAGCGCTGCGCCTTTCGCGTTTCGGCGCGGCCGGGCGCCTGTCACAGTGTTCGTCCACGGTGTTGCGCGTGTTCGTGACGGCGCAGTCGCACGCGGCCTTGCAGCCCGACTATGCCCACGCGGCATGGGAGCACGTGCGCTCCCAGCTGACCGCGCTGCTCGCGGATTCGCCGCCGGCCGCGGGCGAGGCGGCCGCGGCCGGTTCGAACGAAGGCAAATTCGACTACCATGAGCGGTTAACATGAGAGCGATCTGTGCCCCGAAGTCGAGCGTGGCCTCGCGCTCCCATTTTTTTCGAGATGCGGCGAGAGTAGCGGGCTTTGCTGCACGGCGGGTTCCGCGTGCCGCCAGGGCCAGGGCGGGTGGCCGACGACGCGGCGCCGGCGCGCGCGCCAGAGCCCGCCAGACGATGGTCCCGGTAGGCGCGCGGTGCGGCAGGGAGGCAGTCCATCCTGGGACGATGAAGAACAAACCTGGTTGCGGGGTGCTATGAGAGTTGCAGTACTGGATGACGATGCAGCGCAGACAGAGTTCGTCTGCCAGGCCTTGAGCGCGGCGGGCCACGCCTGCCACGCGTTCGCCAAGGGCGGCGAGCTCGTCAGGCAGCTTCGGCGGCAGACGTTCGATCTGCTCGTGCTCGACTGGAACGTGCCCGACATGGCGGGCGACGAAGTGCTGCACTGGGTGCGGCGGAACCTCTCCACACGCCTGCCGGTGCTCTTCATGACGAGCCGCAGCCGCGAGGCCGACATCGCGCAAATGCTCAACGCCGGCGCCGACGACTATGTCGTCAAGCCTGTCTCGGCGCCGGTGCTGATCGCCCGCGTCAATTCGCTGTTGCGCCGCGCCTATCAGATGCACACGCCGGCGTTCAAGGAAATCTTCGGCGAGTACGAGTTCGACCTGAAGTCGCGCCAGGCTTCGGTGAGCGGTCGCAGCGTCGCGCTCACGCAGAAGGAGTTCGATCTCGCGCTGCTGCTGTTTCAGCACCTGAGCCGCCCGCTGTCGCGCGCGCACATTCTCGACGTGATCTGGAAGCAGTCCGACGACATTCCTTCGCGCACGATGGACACGCACGTTTCCATGCTGCGCTCGAAGCTCGGCCTGCGTCCCGAAAACGGCTATCGCCTCACGCCGATCTACGGCTACGGTTACCGGCTCGAGCGTATCGAGGGGGACAACGCGTGAGGGGCGCGCGTGCGGTGCGCGCCACCGCGGCGCCGTTCCTCGCCGTCGCGCTTGCGTTCCTTGCACTGCCCCGCGGCGTCGCGGCGCGCGAGGACGCTTCGGCGCAGCCGCCCGAGATGACCACCTACGTCGCGCGCTCTGGCGACTCGCTCTACGACATCGCCACGCGTTACCTGCGCAATCCCGCCGACTGGAAGAAGCTCGCGAGCCTCAATCATGTGAGCGAGCCGCGCCACCTTCGGCCGGGCACGACGCTGCGCGTGCCGGTCGCGCTGCTGCGCCAGGACGGCCTGAGCGCGAAGGTGGTTGCCGCGAACGGTCCCGTGCAGCATGCGTTCCGCGCCGGCCCGCTCCTGCCGCTCACGGTCGGCTCGAGCCTCGTCGAAGGCGACCGCGTGCAGACCGGCCACAACGGTTTCGCCACGCTCGAACTGGCCGACGGCTCGCATATCGCGCTGCCGCCCGATACTTCGCTTGACCTTGCCACGCTGCGTCAAACGGCGCTCACGGGCGCGACCGACCGCATCGTCGATCTCCGTCATGGCGAGGTGAGCAGCGAGGTCACGCATGCCACGAAGAAGGACGATCGCTTCCAGATCCGCTCGCCTTCCGTGGTGGCCGGCGTGCGCGGCACGCAGTTTCGCGTGAGCTACGACGGCGACAAGGGCGCGACTGCCGTGGAGGTGCT
The DNA here is from genome assembly GCF_003096715.1 of Paraburkholderia silvatlantica. Taxonomy (GTDB): domain Bacteria; phylum Pseudomonadota; class Gammaproteobacteria; order Burkholderiales; family Burkholderiaceae; genus Paraburkholderia; species Paraburkholderia silvatlantica. Next base: position 78,748 of record NZ_QEOL01000010.1, on the reverse strand, counting down.
GGACGGCGCGGTGGGCGTGGATGCCGACTCGCCGGCCCGCAACCGCCACGGCGCTCGAGCACGGCCGCCGGCGCCGGGCACGCCGCTCGCCGCCTCGGAGCAACTCGTCGCCGCGCATCACGGTAACCTCACGCTCACGGGCCAGCCGGCGGGCGCGCCCGTCGCGCTGCTCGACGCGCCCGAATTGCTGCATCCGTCCAAAGTGCAGGACGACGAAGACGTCGCCTTCGAAATCGCGCCATTAGCGGGTGCGAGCGCCTGGCGCGTGCAAATCGGCCGCGACGCGGGCCTGCTCGACATGATTCGCGACAAGCGCAGCGCCGATCCGCACGTGTCGTTTGCCAATCTCGACGACGGCACCTACTTCGTACGCATTTCCGCCATCGACGCGCGCGGTCTCGAAGGCATGCCGGCGTCGTATGCGTTCGAGCGCCGGCGCGTCGCGCTCGGCACGAGCGCCGGCCGCATCGAAGGCTCGCGCGACTTCGCGTTCCGCTGGTTCATCGACCGCAATGCGCCGAACACGCGCTTTCGCTTTGTGCTCAGCACGACGTCCGATCTGCGCGCGCCGCTCATCGACCGTACCGATATCGCGGCGGGCGACGCGGTCGTGCGCGACCTGCCGAAGGGCGTCTACTACTGGACGGTGATCGCCGAGCAGTTCGACAACGGCCACTATTATCAGAAGGCGAGCCCGGTCCAGTCGTTCAGGCTCGACTGGTGACGCAGGCGCGCATGAGCGTGAGGCCGCCCGCGCGCCTTGGCCGCTCCGTCGGGCGACGCTTCCTGTTCGAATGGGCCGGCGTGGGCTGCGCGGGCGTGGCCGCGGTCGTGCTCTGCGTGCTCTGGCGGCTGACGAGCGGCGCAGACCATCTGGTCTATGACCGCTTGCTTTCCGCGCGCACGCTGCCGGTGTCGCCCGACATCGTGCTCGTGGAGATCGACAACGCGAGCGTCGCCGCGCTCGGGCGCTGGCCGTGGCCGCGCGAGCTGCATGCGCGGCTCGTCGATCAGCTCGCGAAAGCGGGCGCGGCGGCCGTCGTCTACGACGTGCTGTTTACCGAATCGTCGCCCGGCGACGCGCACTTTGCGCAGGCGCTGCGCGCGCGCCCTTCATTCCTCCCGATCCTGCTGACTCCCGCCGACGACACCGGTCGCCGCGAGGCCGTGCGCCCGGTCGCGCCGCTCGCGCAGGCGGTCGCCGGCATGGGCCATATCAACCTCGAAGTCGATAGCGACGGCATCGTGCGCAGCGTCGCGCTCTTCGAAGGCGACGCGCAGCAGCGCTGGCCGCAGCTGATGGTGCCGGTCTGGCGGGCGGTGCGCAACGGCGTCGTGAAGCTCGTGCACGGCACGCCCGCCGCCGCGCGGCGCGATGACGTGCTGCAGGCGGCGGCGCCGGGCAGCGAGGCGCGTTTCCTGATTCCGTTCGGCGCGAATTCGCAGGCCTTCCACAAGGTCTCGTTCGCCGACGTGCTCGATGGCCGCGTGCCGCCCGAGCAGTTGCGCGGGCGCGTGGCGATCGTCGGCGTCACGGCCTCGGGGCTCTACGACCGCTTCGCCACGCCGCTGTCGGGGACGCTCGGGCCGCTGCCCGGCTTATACATCCACGCCATCGTGCTCGACACGCTGCTCAACGGCAGCGCCATCCAGCCCGTGGCGCCGCTCATGGTCGTGCTTGCCTCGCTCGTGCCGCTCGTGCTGCTGCTGGCGGGCTTTCTCGTGCTCTCGCCGCTGCGCACGCTGCTGCTGCTCGCGCTCCTGATCGCCGTGTCGCTCGGTGCGAGCGCGGGCATGCTGCACGCGCGCCTCTGGCTCCCGCCGGTGCCCGCGATCGTCGCGCTGCTCATCGTCTATCCGGCGTGGAGCTGGCGCCGCCTCGAGATGACGATGGCTTATCTGCGCAAGGAACTGCGCCAGCTTGCCGACGAGCCCTACCTGCTGCCCGAGGCGCCCACGCCGCGCCGCGAATTCGCCGGCGACGCGCTCGCCCAGCAAATGGCGCTCATGGCGCAGGCCGCGCAGCGGCTGCAGGACATGCGCCGCTTCGTGTGGGACAGCCTCGATGCCGTGCCGGAGCCGATTTTCGTGGCCGATCTGCACGGTGTCGTGCTGATCGCGAATCAGGCTTCGCGTGCGTATCTCGAGCGCCTCGCGGTGAGCGCCGCGCAAGGGCGCCGGATGCAGGACGTGTTCGGCGACCTCGCGCTCGTCAAGCCGATCGACCCGGCGCCCGACGCGATGGCGTTCGCGCACGCGCATTGGCCTGCGCCGCTCGACCCGGCGCGCGACGAGTTCGCGGAGTTGATGGAGCGCGGTGTGGAAGTGCGCGCGCGCGACGGCAGCGACTACCTGCTGCGCTACGCGCGCTGTACGAACGCGCAGGGGCAGGCGGTAGGCTGGATCGCGGGTCTCGTCGACGTGACGGAGCTGCACGACGCCGAACGCCAGCGCGAGGACGCGCTGCGCCTCTTGTCGCACGACATGCGCTCGCCGCAGGCCTCGATCGTCGCGCTCGTCGAGACGGAGCGCGAGCGCGGCACGCTCGGCTCCGAGCCGGTGCGTGGCGTGATGGAGCGCATCGAGCGCTACGCGCGCCGCTCGCTCGAGCTCGCCGACGACTTCGTGCAACTCGCGCGCGCCGAGTCGCAGGTGTATGCGCTCGAGCCCACGAGCCTCGCGGAGCTGGTGATCGACGCGAGCGACGAAGTGTGGCCGCAGGCGCACGCGAAACGCATCCAGATCGACACGGTGTTCGAAGGCGAGCAGATGGGCTGGATCAACGCCGACCGCTCGCTCATGACGCGCGCGCTCGTGAACGTGCTGAACAACGCAGTGAAGTACAGTCCTGCGGATACGCGCATCGTCTGCACCGTCGCGCTGGACGACCACGTTCCGCCGCGCGTGGTCTGCTCGATTCGCGATCAGGGCTACGGTATCGCGCACGAAGATCAGGCGCGGCTGTTCCAGCCGTTCCAGCGCTTTCACGCGGAACAGCGGCCCGAGGTGAGCGGCGCGGGGCTCGGCATGGCGTTCGTGAAAACGGTCGTGACGCGCCATGGCGGCGACGTCCAGCTGGAGAGCGAACCCGGCAAGGGTACCGTCCTGACGATGTCGCTGCCCGCGTTCGATGCGCCCGTTTGAGCCGCACCGGGCCGCTCCGGCTGCGCATGAATAACCCGAATGCCGCTGGCTGCACGCCGGCGGCAACCCGATGGAGTGTTGCGTGAAGACCTTGCTGTCGATCTGTCTCCTGCCGGTGCTCGCCGCCCTCGCCGGATGCGCGGGCGTGACCGCCGACGTCGCGGCCACAGGCGCACTGCCCGCCGCGGCTGCGAGCAGCCAACCCGTGGCTTACCGTTTTGCGCCAACGCCCGCCCAGGCCGAGGCGGGCGAGATCCTCCCGTACGAGGCGTTGCTGAGCGACGGTCTCGCGCAGCGCGGCTTCAGGGCAGGCGCGCCCGAGGCGGCGCGCTATCTCGTCTCGGTGGCGTGGGATACGCATCCTGCCGAGGTGAAAGTCGTAGACGCGGGCTGCGGCGCCGGCTGCACGCCGGCCGAGGCGCCGTCGTTGCCGTGGTTCGGACGGCCCTACGTGCATACGCTGACGCTGCGTTTCTTCGCGTTGCCCGAGGGCGGCGAGGTGTACAAGGTGAGCGCCGTGAAGCGCGACCGCAACGCCGACCCGCGCGAGGCGGTGCCGTACCTCGTGGCGGGCGCACTGGCGCGGCTGCCGTACGCGGGCGCGCCGCAATGGCGCGTCAAGCTGAAGCGTCCGGCCGGCGCCGGCTCGGCGGATCGGGCGCCGGGCATGCCGGAAGTGCTCTCCGTCTCACCCGTCGATGCGCAGTAGGGCGCAGTAGGCCGCTGTAGGTCAGGGCAACTTTTCCCAGGCCGCGCCGCATGCGAAGGCGCTATGCTGGCTCCCGAATCTGGCGCAACGGTTGCGCGAGAGACGTCACGGGAGCCGCTCATGTTCGATCACATTGGATTGCGCGTGCAGGATCTCGCACGCAGCGTGCGTTTTTACGAGGCGCTGCTTGCGCCGCTTGGCGTCGTGGTGTGCATGCGCGACGACACCTACGCGGGGCTCGGCCAGCCGGGCGAGCCCCGGCTCTGGCTGCACGCCGTATCCGCCGACGCCGCGCCGGCGCCGCGCGGCGTGCACGTGGCGTTTGCGGCGGCGACCCGCGCGGCGGTCGCCGGTTTTCATGAAGCGGGCCTGCGCGCAGGCGCGAAAGACAATGGCGAACCCGGCGTGCGTGCCGGCTACAGTCCCGACTATTACGCAGCATTCCTGATCGATCCCGACGGCAACAACGTCGAGGCCGTCTGCTACGCGCGCGAAGCGTGAGCGGTGTCAGGCGCCGGGCGTGGCATCCGGCGCCGCTTGCAGCGCGCTGGCCGCCTCGTCCTGAGGCCAGCGGTTTTCGAACACGCATTCGCCAAGCGGCTTGCGTTTGGCCCATTTCTCCATTTCGAGCATCGGCTGCGGATAGAACGTGTCGACCTGGCCCACGCACAGTATCGCCACCGGCTTGGCGCCGGGCGGCATGGCGAGCAGGGTGCGCACCTCGTCGACGTCGAAGATCGACACCCAGCCCATGCCCAGTCCTTCGGCGCGCGCCGCGAGCCACATGTTCTGGATCGCGCACGCCACGGAGGCGAGGTCCATCTCGGGCAGCGTGCGGCGGCCGAAGACATGGGCTTCGCGCCGATCCATCAGCGCGACCACGAGCACCTCGGCGCAATCGCGCATGCCTTCCACCTTGAGCTTCATGAACTCGTCGCGGCGCTTGCCCAGCGCATCGGCGGTCGCGATGCGCTCGCGCTCGACCGTCGCGTGCAGTTGCTCGCGCAACGACGCGTCCGTGATGCGCACGATGCGCCACGGCTGCATGAAGCCTACGCTCGGCGCGTGATGCGCGGCGTCGAGCAGACGCGCGAGCGTCGCGGGATCGATCGGGCCCGGCGCGAAGTGCCGCATGTCGCGGCGCTCGTAAATCGCGCGGTAGACCGCCGCGCGTTCGGCTTCGTCAAAGGGCTGTGCCATGGAAGAGTGCGGCCGCAAAAGCCGGGTTGGAGGGCCAGTAAGCGTGCATATAGGTGGCCGTGATCGAGCCGTGCCGATACAGCGCCTCGCCGGGCGTGCCGGTTTGGGCGTGGCGTGCCGTGAGCGCGGGCGCAAGCGGCGTGGCGACGCGCGAGTAGTGAAACGTGTGTCCGCGCAGTGCGCCATGCGCGCCGTCGAGCTGCTGCATGCCGAGCGCCGCGAAGCGCTTTTGCATGACCGCCTCGCCGGGCAGCAGACCGAGCATCGGCGTGCGCGTGCCGTCTACGTCGGTCAGTGCGTCGAGCAGATAGAGCATGCCGCCGCATTCGGCGACGAGCGGTTTGCCCGCCGATACATGCGCGCGCAACGAATTCGCGCTCTGCGTACTGTGCGCGAGCGGCGCGGCATGCAGCTCGGGATAGCCGCCGGGCAGAAAGATCGCATCGGCGCTCGCGGGCGCAGGTTCGTTCGCAAGCGGCGAAAAGTAACTCACGTGCGCGCCTAGCGTCTCGAGCAATGCAATGTTCGCCGGATAGAGAAACGAGAACGCGGCGTCGCGCGCAATGGCGATATGACGGCCTTCGAGTTCGCGCGCAATCGCTTCGTCATGCGAAGGATTGGCGAATTCCACCGAAGGCGGCAATTCGGCGAGCGCGGTTTGCGCAAGCGCGTCGGCGGCGCGTTCGATGCGCGTGTCGAGGTCGTCGATCTCCGCGGCCTGATGCAGGCCGAGATGGCGATCGGGCAGCGCCATCGTCGCTTCGCTCGCTACCTGCCCGAGCCAGCGCACTTCGGCGGGCAATGCCTCCTGCAGCATCTGCGCGTGGCGCGCCGAGCCCACGCGGTTCGCCAGCACGCCATGAAACGGCACTTCCGGCCGAAAGCGCGCGAGACCGAACGCGATCGCGCCGAAGGTCTGCGCCATCGACTTCGCGCTGACGATGGCGGCCACCGGCACGCCAAAATCGGTCGCGAGATCGGCGCTGCTCGGCGTGCCGTCGAACAGGCCCATCACGCCTTCGATGAGGATCAGGTCGGCTTCGCGCGCGGCCTGCGCGAGCAGGGCGCGGCACGCTTCGTTGCCCACCATCCACAGGTCGAGCGAGAGCACGGGCGCACCGCTTGCGCGGGCGAGGATCATCGGGTCGAGAAAATCCGGCCCGGTCTTGAAGACGCGCACGCGTCGGCCCGCGCGACGGTGCAGGCGCGCGAGGCCGGCCGTGAGCGTGGTCTTGCCCTGGCCCGATGCGGGTGCGCTGATGAAGAGCGCGGGGCAGGCAACCGTTGCGCTCATGCGCTTAAAACTCCACGCCCTTTTGCGCTTTCACGCCTTGCTCGCGATACGGATGCTTCACGAGGCGCATTTCCGTGACGAGGTCGGCGGCTTCGATCAGCGCGTCGGGCGCATGGCGGCCCGTCACGACCACGTGCACGTGCGGCGCGCGCGACGCGATCACGCCGAGCACTTCGTCGAGCGGCAGATACTCGTATTTGAGCACCGTGTTGAGTTCGTCGAGGATCACCATGGCGTACTCGCCGCTTTCGATCATGCGCTTCGCTTCGCTCCAGCCCTTGCGCGCGGTCGCGATGTCGCCGTCGCGATTCTGCGTGTTCCAGGTGTAGCCGTCGCCCATCGTCACGAAATCGCAGTGCGCAACGCTGCCGAGGAAGTCGCGTTCGGCCGTGTGCAGCGCGCCTTTGATGAACTGCACGACACCGAGCTTCATGCCATGGCCGAGCATGCGCACCGCCATGCCGAATGCGGCTGTGCTCTTGCCCTTGCCGTTGCCGGTATTGACGATCAACAGGCCTTTTTCGTGCGTCGCCGCGGCCTGCTTTTTCTCGTGGCCCTCGCGGCGGCGTTGCGTCATGCGTTGGTGCGATTCGGGATCGGTTTTCATCATCGGGAGTGGGTGGGTTGCGGCGCTTTCGCGTCCGCGTTTGCGTGGTTTGGCGGCAAGCCTGCGATTGCGACCGTCACACCGTCGAGCGCCAGCTTGCCGCGTACGAGCGGAGCGCCGCCCGCCGCAAGACGCGCGCAGGGTTCGCACACGCCGTCCACGCCGAACTGCGCTTGCGCGGCCGCGGAGGGCGGCGCAAGTGCGGGCGTCGCGGCAAGCTGCTCCCGCGTGTACGTGTGCAGCGGCAGCGCATGTGCCGCGCAAAACGCTCGCAAGCCCGGCTCGCCAGCTTTGGCGTCGAGCGTCGCCACAGCCGCTACGCTGTCGAGCGGCCACGCACCGAGCGCGGCGCGCACCGCGGCTTCGACCTGCGCGAGCGTCACGCCGCGCCGGCAGCCGATGCCGAGCGCGAGCGGCGGCACGCGCTGCGCGGGTTCCAGCGTGGCTTCGACTGAGGCTGCGCGCGAGGCGCGATTTTCGGCAGGATTCACGGCGAGAGCGTCGATCGAAGGCGTGACCGCAAGGGCAAAACGAGCAAAAGCGTTGCGTTCCGGCCGGCGCCGGATGCGCGCTACGATAGCACACGCTTTTGCGGCTTCCCACGCCTTCCTTGACGCGCAGGCCCCCCGCGCCTACACTCGCACGCACTCTGGTGCTCGCGCGCGATTCATCATGCACGCGCAGTTAAACGGGAATCAGGGAGCCATCCCGCCTCGGGCATGGCCAACCTGAACTGCACCCGCAACGGTACAACGAGCGCGGCGTTCGCAAGAATGCCGCAAACCGCTTCCATGCTTTGAGCAGTCCAGCCACTGTGCAAGCCGGCCGCAAGGCCGCTCGCGCGGGAAGGCGAAGCGGTGTTTCGTCAGTCCGGATACCGGCCAGATACGTGGGATTCGCGCTGCGGGGATGCGGTGCCGGGTCCGTGATTTTCATGCGTCAGCCGGGCGAGGCCCGGGTGCGCTTCCGGCCGTTCGTCCCCTGCAGGTTTTTGAATCGTTGCGCGTGAGGGCGTCCCCACGGATACGCGCGTGAGCGCAGCACGACACCCGCACGAACGGCAGGCGCGACGCACCATGCCCCTCGATACGGCCTGGCGCCGAAGGAGCACTTCATGCAAATGCGCAAGATTCCGGTCACGATCGTGACGGGTTTTCTCGGCAGCGGTAAAACCACGCTGCTGCGTCACATTCTTCAGCACGCGGGCGGCCTGCGCGTCGCGGTCATCGTCAACGAGTTCGGCGAACTCGGTATCGACGGCGAAATTTTGCGTGGCTGCGGCATTGGCTGCGACGAAAACGGCAATGAAACGCAAGGCCAGCTCTACGAACTCGCGAACGGCTGCCTGTGCTGCACCGTGCAGGAAGAGTTCTTCCCTGTGATGGAGAAACTGCTCGAACGCCGCGGCGATGTCGATCACGTGCTGATCGAAACCTCGGGTCTCGCGCTGCCCAAGCCGCTCGTGCAGGCGTTCAACTGGCCGTCGATCCGCAACGCGTTCACCGTCGACGCGGTCGTGACCGTGGTGGACGGCCCCGCCGCCGCGAGCGGCCAGTTCGCCGAAAACCCGCAGGCCGTGGACGCGCAGCGCCGCGCCGACCCGAATCTCGATCACGAATCGCCGCTGCATGAGCTGTTCGAAGACCAGCTTTCGGCCGCCGACCTCGTCATTCTCAACAAGACCGATCTGCTCGACGTTGCGGGCCAGGACGCGCTCATCGCCGAGCTGCGCGAGGAACTGCCGCCGCAGGTGAAAATCGTGCGCGCGCAGCACGGCAAGCTCGATCTGCCTACGCTGCTCGGGCTCGAGGCGGCCTCCGAGGAGAGCATTCATTTGCGGCACGATCATCACGGTTCCGCCGACGATCCCGATCATCACCACGACGAGTTCGATTCGGTCGTGGTGTCGGGCGCGGCGGCTTCGCGCGAGACCGTGATCGAAGCGCTGCAGCAACTCGTCGATGCGCACACGATCTATCGCGTGAAGGGTTTCGCCGCGCTGCCCGGTGCGCCCATGCGTCTCGTGGTCCAGGGCGTGGGCCGCCGCTTCGACAGCTATTTCGACCGCCGCTGGAACGCGCAGGAAAGCGCGGCGCAGCCGCTTGAGAGCCGCTTTGTGCTGATCGGCGAAGACCTCGATGGCGCGACGCTGCAAGCGGCCTTCGATAGCGCATTGGCGAACCTGCAGACCGCGGACGCGAAGTGAACGCGCCGAGCTAGACGAGGCCGTCCCATGCATTTGCTGCGCACCACGCCTGGCGGATTCGTCGACGACACCCAGGGCGTTATCCGGATCGACCAGCAGCCCGCCGAGATCGTCGTGCTCAGTTCGGCGGACACGACGCTCGCGCTGCTGGCGAGCGCCGTGCCGCGCCTGCCCGCAGGTTTTCCGGGCGTGCGGCTCGCGAACGTCACGTATCTGCGCCAGCCCGCGTCGGTGGACTTCTACGTCGAGGACGTCCTGCAGCACGCGCGGGTGGTGGTGGTCGATCATCTGGGCGGCGAGACGTACTGGCCATATGGCATCGAACAGGTCGTCTCGCTCGCTCAGCGCCGCGGGCAACTGCTCGCGATGTTCTCCGGCGACTTGCAGGAAGATCCCAACCTCATCGCGAAGAGCCGCGCCGAGCCCGCGTTTTGCCGTCTGCTTTGGCGTTACTTGCGCGAAGGCGGCGCGGCCAATGCCGAATCGTTCCTGCGCGCGCTCGCGTGGCGCGCATTCGATTGGGGCAGTGAGCCTGCGCCGCCCGTTGCGCTGCCGGCCGCCGCGCTTTATTGCCCGCAGCGCGACGTCGCGACCATCGACGAATGGCGCGCGCGCTGGCAACCCGGCGCGCCGGTTGTCGCGCTGCTGTTTTACAAGGCGCATTTGCAGGCCGCAAACACGGCCGCGTTCGATGCGCTCATCGACGCGCTGCTGGCGCGCGGCATGAACCCGCTGCCGCTCGCGATCACGTCGCTCAAGGACAGCTTGAGCCGCGACGTGCTCGATCAACTGGCGGCCGAGCATGATGTCTCGCTCGTGCTGAACACCACGGCGTTTGCCGCTTCGTCGCTGGACGATCCCGAGCCGCTCGCGCTGGCCGGCGACGCGCCCGTGCTCCAGGTGATCCTGAGCGGCGGCAATCGCGAAGACTGGGTCAAGGACAATCACGGCCTGAATTCGCGCGATATCGCCATGCATATCGCGCTGCCCGAAGTGGACGGCCGCGTCATTACGCGCGCGATCAGCTTCAAGGGCCTCGCGTACCACTGCAAGGAGACGCAGGTCGACGTCGTGCGTTATCGGCCCGACCTCGAGCGTGTGGCGTTCGTTGCCGAACTCGCGCGCCGCTGGTGCCGGCTGCGCAGTCTGCCGAACGAAGAAAAAAAGCTCGCGCTCGTGCTCGCGAACTATCCGATGAGCGAAGGGCGCATTGGCAACGGCGTAGGGCTCGACACGCCGGCCTCGGTGGTGGGCATCCTGCGCATGCTGCGCGACGAAGGCTACCGCGTAGCCGATTTGCCTGCAGACGGCGACGCGCTCATGCGCATCCTCACGCAGGGCGTGACGAACGATCCCGACACGCGCGCGCTGCGCCCCGCATGGCAGAGTCTTTCCCTCGACGACTACCGTGCGCGCTTCTCGCAGTTGCCCGCCGAGGCGCAGAACGCGCTGATCGCGCGCTGGGGCGCGCCGGAGGACGACCCCACGGTGCGCCGCGGCCGCTTCATGATTGCGGGGTGGCGCTGTGGTCAGGTGTTCGTCGGCATCCAGCCCTCGCGCTCGCGCGGCGACGATACCTACGCGAACTACCACGACGCCGAACTCGTGCCGCCGCACGCGTATCTCGCGTTTTATTTCTGGCTGCGCGAAACGTTCGGCATCGACGCCATCGCGCACGTGGGCAAGCACGGCAACCTGGAGTGGCTGCCGGGCAAGAGCGTGGCGCTCGGCGACAGCTGCTGGCCCGACATGGCGCTCGGGCCGCTGCCGCATCTGTACCCGTTCATCGTCAACGATCCGGGCGAGGGGAGCCAGGCCAAACGCCGCGCCCAGGCCGTGATCGTCGACCACCTGATGCCGCCGCTCACGCGCGCCGAAAACTATGGGCCGCTGCAAGACCTGGAACGTCAGGTCGATGAGTATTACGAAGCATTGATGGTGGACCCGCGCCGCGCGAAACTGCTGCGCAAGACCATACTCGCGACGATCATCGAGCATCGGCTGCACGAGGAATTGAGCGTCGCCGCGCCGCAGGATCAGGCCGGCGAAGACGAATTGCTCACGCGCGCCGACGCCTACCTTTGCGAGCTGAAGGAAGCGCAGATTCGCGACGGCCTGCATACGTTCGGCGAATCGCCGCAAGGTCAGCAGCGGGGCGACACGCTGCTCGCGCTCGGGCGCTATGCATGCGGCGACGGACAAGGGGCGAACGCCGGCCTCATCGACGCGCTCGCGCGAGACCTGCGTATCGATCACCTCGTCGATCCGGCCACGGTCGATTGGGCTGTGCCGTGGCAGGGCCCGCGTGCACCGCAGCTAGCCGCTGTCAGCGATATGCCATGGCGTCACGCGGGCGACACGCGCGAGCGCCTGGAAATGCTCGCCGCCACGCTGATCGCGGGCATTTGCTCAGGCGAACGAAGCGATACGGAGGCCGCATCGCTGCCGCATGCGGCGCAAGTGCTCGCGCGCCTGCGCGACGACGTGCTGCCGCGCCTCGACGCCTGCGGCCCCGAAGAAATGCGCCAGCTGCGGCGTGGCTTCGAAGGCCGCTTCGTGCCGCCGGGCCCCAGCGGTTCGCCCTCGCGCGGCCGTCCCGATGTGCTGCCCACCGGCCGCAACTTCTACTCGGTCGATACGCGTGCCATCCCGACACAAGCGGCGTGGGCGCTCGGCATGAAATCGGCGCAGCAGCTCATCGAGCGCCACCTGCAGGAGCACGGCGATTACCCGAGGGCCGTGGGGCTTTCGGTCTGGGGCACGGCGACGATGCGCACGGGCGGAGACGACATCGCCCAGGCGTTCGCGCTGATCGGCGTGCGGCCGAAATGGGCCGCTGGCAGCCAGCGCGTGACCGACTTCGAGATCATGCCCGTCGAGGCGCTGGACCGGCCGCGTATCGACGTGACGCTGCGCGTATCGGGCTTCTTCCGCGACGCGTTTCCTAACGTGATGCATCTGTTCGACGCCGCCGTGCAGGCGGTGGCCGATCTCGACGAGCCGGAGCACCAGAACCCGCTGCGCGCACGCGTGCTGCGCGAGCGCGATGCGCTGGTGGCGAACGGCATGGCCGCCGACGAGGCGCGCCGCCGGGCGCTCTGGCGCGTGTTCAGCGCGCGCCCCGGCGCTTACGGCGCGGGCTTGCAGTCGATGATCGACCAGCGCCAGTGGCAGACCGACGCCGATCTCGCGCACGCGTATCAGGCGTGGGGCGGCTACGCCTACGCGCAAAAGAGCGCGGGCGACGAGGCGGGCGATGCGTTCCGCGCGCGTCTCGCGACGCTCGACGTGGTGCTGCAGAACCAGGACAACCGCGAGCACGACCTGCTCGACTCGAACGACTACTACCAGTTCCAGGGTGGCATGGCGGCGGCGGCGCGGCACTTCTCGCAGGCGCAGCCCGCGCTTTATCACGCGGACCATAGCAACCCTGCCGCGCCGCGCATCCGGCCGCTGCACGAGGAGATCGCGCGTGTGATCCGCTCGCGCGTGGTGAACCCGAAGTGGATCGACGGCGTGAAGCGTCACGGCTACAAGGGCGCAGCGGAAATGGCGGCGACCGTCGATTACCTTTTTGGCTACGACGCGACCGCGCGCGTGGTGGGCGACCATCAGTACGCGCTCGTGGCGAACGCTTACGTGCACGACGACGACACGCGCGCCTTCATGGAGCGCCACAATCCGCACGCGCTGCATGCCGTGTGCGAGCGCCTGCTCGAAGCGATCCAGCGCGGTCTCTGGCAGGAGCCGGGCGAGCATCGCGCACAACTCGAACACCGTCTGCTCGAAGCCGGGCAGCATCTGGAAGGATCAGGACCATGAGCGCTGCGGCCACGCGTCCCGCGTTTCCCTTTACCGCGCTGATCGGCCAGGCGCCGTTGCAGCGCGCGCTGCTGCTCGCGGCCATCGACCCCGCGATCGGCGGCGTGCTGGTGAGCGGGCCGCGCGGCACGGCGAAATCCACGGCGGCGCGCTCGCTCGCGGCGCTCTTGCCGGCAGGCGCGTTCGTCACGCTGCCGCTCGGCGCGAGCGAGGACAAGCTGATCGGCACGCTAGACCTCGAAGCGGCGTTGCGCGAGAGCACGGTGCGCTTCGCGCCTGGCTTGCTCGCGCGTGCGCACGGCGGCGTGCTTTACGTGGACGAAGTGAACCTGCTGCCCGACGCGCTCGTCGACGTGCTGCTCGACGCGGCGGCAAGCGGCGTGAACACCGTGGAGCGCGATGGCGTCTCGCACACGCACGACGCGCATTTCGTGCTGGTGGGCACGATGAATCCCGAAGAAGGGGAGTTGCGTCCGCAACTGCTCGATCGCTTTGGCTTGATGGTGGAACTTGGCACGCCTTATGACGCGGCGCAACGGCAACGCATCGTCAAGGCGCGTCTCGCGTTCGACGCCGATCCGCAGGCGTTTTGCGCGGCGCGCGAGAGCGAACAGCGCGCGCTCGGCGCACGCATCGCGGCGGCGCGCGTGGCGCTCGCCACGCTCGATTGGAGCGATGCCGTGCACGAGCGCGCGGCGCAGCGCTGCATCGAGGCCGCGGTCGACGGGCTGCGCGCCGACCTCGTGATGCTGCGCGCGGCGCGTGCGCTGGCCGCGTTCGAAGGCGCGGAATCGGTGAGCCCGGATCACGTCGATCTGGTCGCGGATTGCGTGCTCGCGCATCGTCGGCGTGCCATGCCGCAGCGGTCCGATGCGCCGTCTTCCACCGCGCCGCAGCCGCCCGCGTCCGCTCCCGCGCCCTCACGCGAAGAAAAGTACACCGAAACAACATCGGACTCTGACTGGGGCGAGATGCCGCCCGAGCCCGTCGCTGCGAAGACGGTGAAGGGCGTGATCCCGCTGCCCGCAAAAAAACGCTGACCCGTCGAGTACCGGCCGCCGCCTTCGCACAGGGCGGCGCTCGACGGCGAGAAGGCCCGGGACGCGGTCCCACGCAAGCGGCGAAGCATGGCGATCGCATCGCCTGGCCGCCCACGCTCGCGGCCAAACGCGCGGGATCGTTGCAGTCGCAACATTTTCGCTTCACCAAACGCAAGACCGGTACCGGCACGCTGCATTGCTTCGTGCTGGACTGCTCGGCATCCATGCTCGCGCGCGGCCAGCTTGCGCTCGCCAAGGGTTTACTGGTCGCGCTGTTCGACCGCGCCCGCGCCGAGCGAGTGGAAGTGGCGCTGGTCGCTTTCGGCGGCGCGGGCGCCGAAACGCGCTTCGGTCCCGCGGTGCCGCGCTGGTGGAACGAGCGCTGGATCGAGCCGATCGGCGGGGGCGGCGGAACGCCGCTCGAAGCAGGTATCGGCCGCGCGGCGCAAGTGCTCGAAACCGCCGCGCGCCGCGATCCGGCGCGCGCGCGCCATCTCTGGCTGTTCAGTGACGGCCGCACGACGCAGTGGCCCGCGCGGCCACGCTACGCCGACCACGTCACGGTGATCGATTGCGAACTTGGGGTGCTGCGCCTGGGGCGCTGCGAGGCGCTCGCGCGAGCCTGGGCCGGCGAGTGCCTGGACGCTCAGGCGCTGCTCGCCTGAACGCGCGTTAGCGCGTGCTGCCGGTCCAGTACAGCACGTCGTCCTGACGATCGAACACGTAGACTTTCATCGCCATCTGCTCGGCGGGCGTGAGGCGGTCGAGTTCGAGGCCGAGCGTCGCTGGCGCGGGGGCGCCCGCTTCCGCCTGCACGTTGCGGATGACCGCCGTGGTTTCGATCGCCGTATCGTTGTCGGCCGAACGCAGCTGGAATGCCACGCGCAGCCGCTCACCAGGCTTGCCGAGCGCCCACGCGGCGCTCACCGAAAGCCCGAGCGCGCTGATCCCGCGTGCGAGCGCCACGCCGTCATAACCCGCGCCTTCCTCGCCGATGCCGTAGCGCACGGGAAATTGCGCGCGCACGCGAATCGAGCGGCGTTCGCGCAGACGGCGGATGTTGGCGGGCTTCGACAGCACGAGATAGTCGAGAGGCGACTGGCTGAACGCATGCACGGTGCATACGAAGCGATAGACGGCCTGGCTCGCAATCGCGACGATCTCCACGTTTTCGCCCGGCGTGACGGCGATGGGTCGGCCATCGACATAGGGGGTCGTCACGAAGAGCGCCTCGTTCGGCGCGAAGCCGATCAGGCGGCACGGGTGCATCGGCGCGCCGCTCGCGGTCATTTGCGGGCGCAGGCCCATCAGCGCGCCGATGTTCAGGTGCATGGCGCGCGTGGTGGCGGCTGGATCGCCGGCATTGCCCGTGGCCGCCGCGCTCTGCGGGGCAACCCCGGGCCTTTCCACGTCGCCGCGATGCGGCGCGAAGTGCTGAAACAGGAAGTCGCGCTCCGCTTCGCCCACCAGCACCGACCCGGCATCGAGCAGCAAGGCGCCGTCGCGATCGACGACCGGCCAGGCGAGCGGCTCGCCTACCGGCAGGGCGTCCGGCGTGAGCGGGGCGGCTTCGACTACGGTGGCGGCGTCGCTGGTTTCGGCTTGGGCTTCGGTGGTCAGGTTGGTCATCGGCGCAGGGTGGTCGGTGGGCGTTTGCGTCGCGAATCGACATCGCGGGTTCACCTGGTTTACGGCGCTGCGGCAGGGAAATTAAGTGCGCGCCGCCAATCGAAAGCGATTTCGCGAGCGGCAGTATGATGAATACTGCATGCCACCGGTAATCGGCCGGCAAGCGTAGCAAACCTGACTGCGGAGCAAGAGGGAACGCCTCATGGAGCTCTGGAAACGATGTTTGCGAATCCCCCGCCGGTGGAGCCGGGCGCTCATGCAGTGGGTCGGGAGCCATCCGTTCATCGTCGGCACGCTGGGCTCGCTAGTCGGTGCGGCCATCGTGGTCATCGTGCTGTTGGGCTTGATGCAGCAGCGCACGCAGGCCATCGCCAGCACGCAGCACAATTCTGCCGCGCTCGTTTCGCTGATGTCGAACGACCTGGAGGCGAACTTCGGCATCTACGATCTGCTGCTGCTCGATGCCGCCGACAGCGCTCGCGATCCGCGCACGCAAAGCCTGCCGCCCGACATCCGCCGCAGGCTGCTGTTCGGCCGCGTGGCGGGCGGCACCTATCTCGACGATGCGTTCTACATCGACGCGAGCGGCCATGTCGTCGAATCGCGGGACGGCCGCGCGTATCCCGGCGTCAATCTCGCAGACCGGGACTATTTCACGGCGCAGCACGAGCGCTCGGTCGGCATGTATATTTCGGACCCGATTCGCTCGCGTGCGCGCGAAGGCCAGTATTCGATTGCGCTGTCGCGCCGCGTGAACGAATACGACGGCTCGTTTGGCGGCGTCGTGCTGCTCACGCTGCGGCTCGCGTATTTTCAGCAACTGTTCGACCGGATCGACGTCGACCCCAAGGGCAGCGCGTTCATCATGCTCGACGACGGGACCATGCTCGCGCATCGCCCTTATTCGGACTACGAAGTGGGCGCACGGGTCGGGGAGCTGGATTACATCAAGCCGATGCTCAACAGCAACGCTGGCTCGTTCATCGCCGCGGGCGAGGAGGACAAGGTCGAGCGCATCTACACGTTCAAGCGCGTGCCGCATACGTCGCTCATCGCGGTCGTCGCGCCTTCCGTGGACGGCGCGCTCGCCGCCTGGCGCCGCCGCCTGCGGATCTATGCGCCGATGGCGTTGATTTTCGGCGCGCTGATTGCCGCTTCGTCGTGGCTGCTGGCATTTTCGATGCGCACGCGGCTCGCCACACAAAAAGAATTCGAACGTCTCGCGGTGACCGATGCGCTCACGAGTCTCTACAACCGGCGCGCACTCGATCTGCGGATCGAAACCGAATGGCGGCATGCGAGACGAGCGGGCGAACCGCTCTCGGTGCTCTTCGTCGATATCGACAGGTTCAAGCTGTTCAACGACTTCTACGGGCACGCCGAAGGCGATAAGGTGCTCGCCGCCGTGGCCCGCGCGATATGCGGGGCCTGCCGGCGCGCAACGGACATGGTTGCGCGCTACGGCGGCGAGGAGTTCGCCGTGGTGCTGCCGGCTACGCCTTTCGATGGCGCCGTGAAAATCGCGGAAGGGGTGCGTCAGCAAGTGGCGGCACTGGGAATCGCGCACGAGCACAGCGAATACGGCACGCTGACCGTGAGCATTGGCTGCGCCACCTGCGTGCCGCACAAGAGCGAGGGCGCGCAGGCGCTGCTGCGCGCCGCCGACGCCGAGCTTTACGCCGCGAAGCAGGCGGGGCGCAACCAGGTGAAGGCGCGCGAATTCGCGGGCGCGCCGCCCGATCCGCGCGACTCGCTGCCCACGCTGAAGGCGTGAGCGCGGCTTTCCTTAGGCATCCTCGCGATACCAGCGCGGCGTATAAATCCACTCGCTGCCGTCGGCGCGGGCGAATCCGCGCGTCGCCGACGACCCGACGATCACCATCGTGCGCATATCGACATCCGCCGTGCGCAGTTCGCCCAGCGTCGTGGCGCGCAGCGTCTCGCCGGGGCGGCCCACGTCGCGCCCCAGCACCACGCGCGTGTGCGGCGCACGCACGCTGCGCACGATGTCCAGTGCGCGCGCGAGCTGCCAGGGCCGCGCGCGCGAGATGGGGTTGTAGAACGCCATCACGAGATCGGCTTGCGCCGCATGCAGCAGGCGCTTTTCGATCACCGCCCATGGTTTCAGGTTGTCGGAAAGCGAAAGCATGCAGAAGTCGTGGCCGAGCGGCGCGCCGACTTGCGCCGCCGTGGCGAGCGCCGCGGAAACGCCTGGCACGATCGCCAGCTCGACGGCATGCCAGCGTGCGTCGTCCGAGCCTTCGAGCGCTTCGAGCACGGCGGCCGCCATGGCGAACACACCGGGGTCGCCCGACGAGACCACGGCCACGCGCCGCCCCTCGCTCGCCAGCTCGAACGCGTGGCGCGCGCGTTGCAGTTCTTCGCGGTTGTCGGTGGCGTGGCGCTGCTGGTCCGCGCGAAACGGGCCCGCCATCTCCACATAGGTCGCGTAGCCGACGATGTCGGTGGCGCTGTCGAGCGCGGCCCGCGCGGCGGGCGCGAGCAGATCGGCGCGGCCGGGACCGAGACCGAGCACCGTGAGCTTGCCGCGCGCGCGGCCCAGCGCGAGCGGGTCGAGCGGCGTGGCGGCACAGGCGAGGGCGACGCCGTTTTCGTTTGGCGCGTAGCGCTCGACGTTTGCCGCGAGGTCGAGGGCGGCGAGCGTGGCTTGCGCGGTGTTCTCCCCGCTATCGACGAAGCGCAGCGGCACGCCGAGTGCCGTTGCCGCCTGCGCGAGCGACGCATCGCACGTGTACGCAGTCGGGGCGACGAGCGCAGCGAGCGCGAGCGGCGCGAGGCCGCGCGCGTCGAGTGCATGGCGCACGCTTTCGGCAAGCGCTTCTTGCGGCGCACCCACGGCGGCAACGATGCTGCGCGGATGAATCACGAGGTCATCGGGGCTGCCGTTCCAGGCTTGCGCGCTCACGCGTATGGCATGGCGGGCCGAGGCGTCGAGCGGCAGATCGACGTTTTCGAGCCACGGCGCTTGCCCATCGACGCGAGTCGTTGCGCCCGCAAGCAAATCGGAGACGAAGCGCTTGCCTTGCGCGAGGCTCGCAAGCGCATAGCCCGCAGGCGGATTGAGCAGGCACGTGCCGAAGCGCAATTCGCCGCTCGTGGTGATGGCGGGCGCAACCGTGAGTGCGGCGCCAATTTCGCGCGCCATCACGTTCACGCCGGTCAGTCCGCCGAGCAGCGGCACGACGGCGCTGCCGTCTTCGGCGAGTGCGAGCACGGGCGGCTCCGCACCCTTGTTCGCGAGCAGCGGCGCAAGGCAGCGGATCACGATGCCCGCCGCGCACAGCGCGACGATGGGCATGCCGCGCGTGTAGCATTCGCGCAAATGCGCGCCAAGCTCGCCGAACGCGATGTCGCCTGCCACGCGGCCTTGCAGCGCATGGATCTGTGCGCCCGCGTAACGCGCCTGCACGCGCCGCGCCGTGGCGAGCGCGCCGGGCCCGAGGATGACGATGGCGGGCGGCGTCACGACTGCCATTTCACCCCCGGCACCACGAGCAGCGAGAAGTAGGGCGAGGCCATCGGATCGACGTCGTCGAGCGGGACGATGCGCTGGTTCGCCATCGTTGCGCGCTCGACATACAGCGCGCGATGCGCGAGGCCCAGTTCGCCCAGCACGCGGCGCACCTTGTCGAAGTTGCGGCCCAGCTTCATGATGACGGCGGCGTCCGCATCGGCCAGACGCCGGCGCAATTCGTCCTCGGGCAGCACGCCCGAAAGCACGGCGAGGCTCTGGTTACGGTAGACGAGCGGCACGCCCAGCACCGCCGCGCCGCCCAGCATCGAGCACACGCCCGGCACGACTTCAGCCTCGTAGCGCGCGGCGAGGCGGTCGTGCAGATACATGTACGAGCCATAGAAAAACGGATCGCCTTCGCAGATCACGGCCACGTCGCGTCCGGCGTCGAGATGGCGCGACAGCATGTGCGCCGCGCCGTCGTAGAAGTCGGCGATGATCGCTTCGTACGAGAGCGGCGGTTCGAGCGCTTCGGTCGTCACGGGATACACGAGGGGCAGGCGTTCCTGCTGCGCTTCGAGATGGGCTTCGACAATGCCGAACGCATTGCCTTTCTTGCCCTTCGCGACGAAATACGCGACCACGGGCGCCGCCTTGAGCAGGCGCAGCGCCTTGAGCGTGAGCAGTTCGGGGTCGCCCGGGCCGACCCCAATGCCGTGCAGACGTCCTTTGCGGATCATTTATTCGGTCTCCGAAGCGAGTGCGTTGACGGCGGCGGCGGCCATCGCGCTGCCGCCACGGCGGCCGTGCACGGCGACGAACGGCACGCCGTCACGCTCGGCCGCAAGCTGCGCCTTGGACTCGGCTGCGCCGACAAAGCCGACGGGAAAGCCGAGGATGAGTGCGGGGCGCGGCGCGCCGGCGGCGATCATGTCGAGCAGATGAAAGAGCGCGGTGGGCGCGTTGCCGATTGCCACGACGCTGCCCGCAAGGTGCGGCCGCCACAGTTCGAGCGCGGCCGCCGAGCGCGTGTTGCCAAGCTCGCGGGCGAGCGTGGGCACGGCGGGATCGTCGAGCGTGCAGATCACGGCGTTGTTCGCCGGCAGGCGCGCGCGCGTCACGCCATAAGCGACCATCTTCGCGTCGCAGAGAATCGGCGCTCCGCCCGCGAGCGCGTTGCGGCCCGCCGTGCCCGCGCCAGCGGAAAACGCGAGGTCGGCGACGACGTCCACCATGCCGCATGCGTGAATCACGCGCACGGCGAGTTTTTCGAGGTCGGCGGGAATGCGCGAAAGGTCGGCTTCGGCGCGGATCGTCGCGAACGACTCGCGATAGATCGCCTGGCCGTCGCGAATGTAATCAGACATCTTGGGCACTCCGGGGCCGCTGCGCGAGTGCGGGCGCAGCGGCTTCGATCGTCAGGTTGCGCGCGACGAGCCGGCCAAAGCGCTGGCCGAAGCCGCTTTGGGTGTCGTCGCGCTGGTACAGGTCGTAGTGGTCCGGGGCGCTGGCGAGCAGCGTGAACGGCGCGCGATGCGCGGCCGCGCAGGAGCGCTCGCAACCGGTGAGGTGGGCTTCGGCGCCGGGCGGCAGCAAGGCGGCGAGGCGCTGGGCGTCGGCCTTCGTGTCCGCGCGGCTTTTTGCGCATCCCGTCGAACCCGTGCAGGCGATGAGGCGCGCGAGTGGATCAGTGCGCGAAACGACGAGGCCGAGCGCACGCAGGCGTTCGAGTGCGGCGGGCATGGTGCGCGCGCGCACGTCGGGCAGCAGCACGCCTTGCCATGGCGTCACGCGCAGCGTCGCATTGCCAGAATCTTCCGCGAGCGCGGCGAGGGCGCGCAGCGTGTGCGCGTCGATACGGCCGAGTGCGGGCTGCGCGCCCACGTAGCCCCTGCCGTCGGCGTGCAGCGCGTGTGCGCCGAGGCGCAAGTCGGCTGGGCTTGCCGCTCGATGCCATGTGCGCAGCGCGGCGTCGTCATGCATCAGCGTGAAATCGCCGTGTTGTTGCGCGCGTTGCAGCAACGCCTCGAGCGAATGTGCGGCCAGCACGTCGCGCATGCGCGTTGCGTCCGTGCCCGCGAGATCGAGGAACGCATGCAGCAGCGCACGCACCGATGCGCAAACGTCCTCGGCGGCGAGCATGCCGATTGGCTGCGCCGTGGGGCATCCCACGAGGCCCACTGCGAAGCGCACCGTCGCGCCGTGCGGCAGCGCGGCGAGCCAGATGTCGTGCGCATGCTCGAGCATCGCCATGCACTCGCCGCCATCCAGTTGAAGCGCGAACTTCGGTGAGAGCGCGGCGAAGCGCGGCTCGCGCTGCATCATGTCGATGAGTGCGGCGGCGACTTCCGTCGTGTCACACCAGGCGTTCGGGTCGAGGCCCGCAAGTGGGCTCAGCATCACGTTGCGCAACTCGTCGGCGGCGCACATGCGCTCGACCGGGCTCGCGGCGTCGATGCCGGCGGGGCCGAGACCCGCGCCGATCAGCGTGGCGCTCAACGCGGCTTCCTCGCCCGTGCGCACGCCGCGAATCTGCACGTTCGCGCGATTGGTCAGTTCGAGCACGCCGCTCGCGTGCGTCAAGGCAGCGTCGGCGAGGGCGCGCGCACGCGCGGCGCTCAGCACGCCGCCAGGCAGACGGATGCGGCACAGGCCGCCGTCGCGCGCCGGGACCACGCGCACGAGCCCCGGGCACGCCGAGGGGCGGAGCACGGCCAGGGCAGCAGCGGGCGAGACGGGCTTCGTTTCGTGTTTCAAGGCAATACCGGGTAAGCATCACGCTGGCGCGGCGCGCTGCCCGCACGGCAGGCGGGAAACGGCAGCGATATCGGTACACCCCGCCCGACATGGCTTCGCGCGAACATTCGGCCGGCAGGTCTCCTGGCTCGCAGGTCGTGGACCGCATCGGCCTTCCCGGTAATACCAGTGGCTCGGGTGGATGCGGTCTCGCTGCTCACAGTCGCGGGGGCGGCCACAGAGTGCTGTGTTCCCTTAAATGCCTTAACGGCGCCGGCGGACACGGTATTATGCCCGTTTTCATGCTCGCGCCGCCCCGCAATCGGGTCGCAGGCGCGCGGCGGCATAGAGAATCAGGCCATAACGCAGGCAACATCGGGAGAACGAATGCAGGGCACGCAGGCATGGCTGACGGTGGTAGGCATCGGCGACGATGGGTACGCGGGACTCGGGCGCGACGCGCGGCGCGCGCTGTTCGGCGCGGCCATCGTGACGGGCGGCGAGCGCCATCTCGCGATGCTGCCCTCGCGCGTGCGTGCGCGGCGCGAAGCGTGGCCGCAGCCGTTCAGCGTGCAGGCGCTGCTTGCGTACCGCGAGTCGAATCAGACCGTATGCGTGCTCGCGAGCGGCGACCCCATGCTGTTCGGCGTGGGCGCGACGCTCGCGCGCCGCGTGGCGCCCGGTGAAATGCGCGTGCTGCCCGCGCCGTCGTCGCTTTCGCTCGCGGCGGCGCGCAAGGGGTGGGCCTTGCAGGATACGGCGATGGTCTCGCTCGTGGGCCGGCCGCTCGATGCGCTGCGCCGTCATCTCTACGCGCGCTCGCGTGTGCTCGCGCTGAGCGCGGATGGGCGCACGCCCGCGGCGCTTGCCGCGTGGCTCGCCGAAGCGGGCTTCGGCGCCACGCGTCTTGCCGTGTTCGAGCATCTGGGCGGCCCGCTCGAACGGCGCATCGAAGGCCGCGCCGATGCGTGGCACGTCGAAGAAGCCGCGGCGCTCAATCTCGTTGCGTTCGAATGCGCAAGCGATCGTCCGCAAGCGCTCGCGCGCGGCTGGACGCTCGCACCGGGCCTTCCCGACGACGCCTATCGCCACGACGGCCAGATCACGAAGCGCGACGTGCGCGCGCTCACGCTCGCGCGTCTCGCGCCGACGCCCGGCGCGCTGCTCTGGGACGTGGGCGCGGGCAGCGGCTCGATCGGCATCGAGTGGATGCGCTCGCACGCCGCTTGCCGCGCGATCGCGATCGAGGCGCACGCCGGGCGTCAACGCTTCATCGAGCACAATCGCGCGGCGTTGGGCGTGCCGGGTCTGCAACTCGTTGCGGGCCGCGCGCCCGACGCGCTCGCAGGGCTCGCCGCGCCCGACGCGGTCTTCATCGGCGGCGGCGTGACCGCGCCCGGCGTGCTGGACGCGTGCTGGGCGGCGCTCGCGAGCGGCGGGCGGCTCGTCGCGAACGCGGTGACGGTGCAGAGCGAAGCGGCGCTCGTGGCATGGCGCGCGCAGCACGGCGGCACGCTCACGCGCATCGGTATCGGCGAGGCGCAGCCGCTGGGCGGCTTCGACACCTGGCGTCAGGCCTTGCCCGTCACGCTCTACGAGGCCGTCAAGCCATGACGGCGCGCATCCTGCTGCTCGGCGGCACGGGCGATGCGCTGGCGATCGCGCGCACGCTGGGCCCGCAGCACGTGTACTCGCTCGCGGGCCTTGGCCGCGTGCCCGCCGATCTTGCCTGCGCGGTGCGGGTGGGCGGCTTTGGCGGGGCAGAAGGGCTTGCGCGCTTTCTCGCCGACGCAAACATCGCACTCGTCTTCGACGCCACGCATCCCTATGCCGCGCAGATCAGCGCCAACGCGGCGCGCGCATGCATGGCGGCACGCGTGCCGTACTGGGCGCTGCGGCGTGCGCCGTGGCAGGCGCAGCCCGCCGACGACTGGCGCATGGTGAGCGGCTGGACCGGCGTAGTCGAGGCGATCGCGCCGTTCGCGCGCCCGCTCTTCACGCTCGGGCGCGAGCCGCTTGCGCATCTGAACGACGTGCCGCCGCAGCAGCACTGGACGATCCGCTGCCTCGAAGCGCACCCCGGCCACGCCCGCGCGCGCATCATCGACGCGCGCGGGCCATTCACCGCCGATGGCGAACGCGCGCTCTTTACCGAAGCGTGCATCGACGTCGTGGTCAGCAAGAACAGCGGCGGCGCCGCGACCGAAGCGAAGCTCGCCGTCGCGCGCGAAATGGGCCTGCCCGTGGTGATGATGCAGCGGCCGCCGCTGCCCGGCGCGCAACGTGAATTCGCGTCGGCGCAAGAAGCAATCGACGCGCTCGCGCACCCTATTTAGCGGAGTTTCCACGCATGACAGTTTTCTTCATCGGCGCGGGGCCGGGCGATCCTGAACTGATCACCGTGAAGGGCCAGCGCCTCGTGCGCAGCTGCGCCGTCATTCTCTACGCGGGCTCGCTCGTGCCGCCCGCGGTGCTCGAAGGCCACCGCGCGCACACGGTCGTGGATACGGCGCCGCTCACGCTCGACGAGATCGTCGCGTTGCTGGAAAGTGCGCATGCCCAGGGCTTCGACGTGGCGCGCGTGCATTCGGGCGACCCGTCGCTCTATGGCGCCATCGGCGAGCAGATCCGGCGGCTGCGTATGCTCGGTATTCCTTATGAAGTCGTGCCCGGCGTGACTGCGGCCGCTGCATGCGCGGCGGCGCTCGGCAGCGAACTCACGCTGCCCGGCATTTCGCAGACGCTCATTCTCACGCGCTACGCCACGAAAACGCCGATGCCCGAAGGCGAACAGCTAGGCGACCTCGCGCGTCACCAGGCGACGCTCGCGATTCACCTGGGCGTGCGCCATATCGCGCGCATCGTCGAGGAATTGCTGCCGCACTACGGCGAAGATTGCCCGGTCGCGGTGATCTATCGCGCGAGCTGGCCCGACGAGGAACGCGTGACGGGCACGCTCGCGGATATCGCCCAGAAGGTGCTGGCCACGGATATCGAGCGTACGGCGCTCATTCTCGTGGGGCGCGTGCTCGCGGCGGAGGGGTTTGCGGATTCGAAGCTTTATGGGGCGGCGAAGCGGTAGGGCTACGAAAGCGCGCGCAAGTGCTCGCGCAGCTTGTCGACCTCGCCTTCGGCGAACGCCTTTTCGATTTCCTCATGCGTTTCCTGCCAGATCGGAAACGCCGCGTTGAGCAATCGATGCCCCTCGTCAGTGAGGCTCAGCAAACGGCCGCGCTTGTCTTCCGGGTCCTGCTCGATGACCACGAGGCCGCGCCGCTCCAGCGGCTTGAGCGCGGCCGTGAGCGTGGTGCGGTCCATGGCCAGCAGCGACGCCACCTCTTTCATGCCCGGCGGATGCGGCCGGTTCAGCGACATCAACAGCGAAAACTGTCCGTTCGTAAGATCGAGCGGGCGCAGCACGTCGTCGAAAATGCGCGCGAGATTGCGTGCCGCCCGCTGCATATGCAGACACAGGCAGCAATCGCGCACCAATAGCGTGGTTTCGAAGGGAAGTTTCTTTGCGCGTGCCATGTTGCAATTATGTTGATATCAACCTATGCTGTCAAGGCCGGATGGGCGACACGACGTTGCCCCGTTTTCACACCCGTTTTTCAGATCCGTAATCAGACCAGCAGGCGGAGGACACATGAGCGATCAGAAACTGTTTCTCGCGGTTTTTCTCGGCACCAAAGGCAACGCGCGCATGAAGGAATGGGCAGCGCTTTCCGATGCGGATCGGCATGCCAGGGAAAAAGAGGGCATTGCGGCCTGGCATGCGTGGGTCGAAAAGCACAAGGCGTCGATCGTCGATATGGGCGGTCCGCTCGGCAAGACCAAGTCGATTGGCGAGCACGGCATCGCGGATATGTCTAACGCGCTAACGGGCTACACCGTGCTGCGTGCCGCATCCCACGAAGAGGCCGCGAAGCTGTTCGAAGGGCACCCGCATTTCTCGATTTTTCCGGGCGAGGGCGTCGAAGTGATGCCCGTTCTGCCGATTCCCGGTGTCTGAACGGAGCCGCGTCATGAAACTCTACGGTTTTGCCGGCACGCGTTCGCAACGCGCGCTATGGGGCCTCAAGGAGGTCGACGCCGATTTCGAATTCATCTCGGTCAATCTGCTCGAAGGCGAGCACAGGCGGCCCGAATATCTGCGCATCAATCCCGCAGGCAAGGTGCCTGTGTTGATCGACGGCGACCGCGTGATTCCCGAATCGGCTGCAATCGTGCTGTATCTCGCGGATAAATATCCGCAGAAGGCGCTGTTGCCCGCGGGGCTCGACGAGCGGGCGCAGGCGTATCGCTGGACCCTGTTCGCCGTCACCGAACTGGAACAGCCGCTCTGGAGAATCACGCGGCACTCGTTCCTTTATCCGCCGGAAAAGCGCAGTCCCGCCGATATCGAACTTGCGCGAGAGGAGTTCAGGACGATGGCCGCCATTCTCGAGAAACACCTCGAAGGACGCGAGTTCATCGTCGGCAACAAGCTCTCGGTCGCCGACTGCGTGACGGTGTATCTGATGGACTGGGCCAACGAAGTGCAACTGCTGGAAGGCTTCCCGCGTTTGCAGGCGTATCTCGAGCGTCTGTATGCGCGTCCCGAAGCGCCGCAGCGCATTGCCGAAGCGCGCAAGGCGGCATAAATGGAAAACGGCCCAACCGGATCGTACCGATTGGGCCGCCTGGTTGCCGCGTTACCTGATGTCAATGCGCCTGTGCATGCTCATGATCGACATGCGTGCGCGGCTGCGTCACCATGCTCACCACGGCGAGCACGATCACGTTCACGAACAGCGCGAGGAAGCCGATGTTGATGTCCTTGAACGCATCCGGCGCGAACGGAATCAGCTGAGCCACGCTCACATGCGTGAGCGTCGTGACGGTCACCACGAGCACGCCCGCCACGATGCCGCAGAACGCGCCTTGCTTCGTCACGCGATTGCGCGCGGAAAGGCTGCACACCATGGCCGGGAACAGCTGCGTGACGAAGTTATAACCCATCAGCAGCAGCGCGACGATGGTGTCGCCGCCCTTGAGCGTGAAGCCGACCGCCACGAGCGCGATCACCGGCACGAAAATGCGCGCGAGCCTCGCGACTTGCGCGTCGTCCGCGCTCGTCGAGAGTGCGCCGCGATAGACGTCGTTGGCGAGCAGCGTCGAAGCCGTGGTGAGGATCATCGAGCCCGGCACGAGTGCGGTGAGCACGCCCGCCGCGCCGATCACGCCCACGAACCACGGGTCGAACGTCTGCAGCGCGAGACGGAACAGCGAGAGGTCGATGTCGGAACCCTTGAGGCCCGGCACCTTGAGCACGGCCGCGAAGCCGCAGAAGAACACGAACAGCAAAATGAGCTGATAGAGCGGCAGGATCATCGCGTTGCGGCGGAAGATGCGCTCGTTTTTCGCGGTGTAGACCGACATGAAGGTGTGCGGCCACATGAAGAAGCCCAGTGCCGTGAGCAGCACGGTGGACTGGAACCACGTCACGCTCTGGCCTCTCGCCGGGAACGTGAGGAAGCCGGGCTTGGCGGCGTCGATGGCGCGGAACATCTCGCTCAGGCTGCCATAGTGGTGAATCGGCAGGTAAATGCCGAGGAACACGGCGATGGCGAGAATCATCGTGTCCTTCACGACCGAGTTCCACGCGCAGCCGCGCACGCCCGAGACGATCACGTACGCCGTGACCACAGCCGCGCCGATCCAGACCGCCGCCGTGGAGGAGATCGCGCCATAGGAGGCTGTCGTCACGATGATGCCGAGGCCCTTGAGCTGCAGCACGAGATACGGCACGAGCGCGAGCACGCCCACGCACGCGACCAGCACGCCCAGCGCCGGGCTCTGATACTTGCGCGCGAAGAAGTGCGGCTGCGAGACGAGCCGGTGCTGCTTGGCGAAGCGCCAGACGGGCGGCAGCATCCAGTACGAGAGGATGTATGCAAGCGTGCCGTAAGCCAGGATGTAGTAGACGGGTGCGCCCTTGCCATAGGCGAAGCCGCTGCCGCCGAGGAACGTGAAGGTCGTGTAGATCTCGCCCGCCATCAGCAGGAACACGAACGCGGTGCCGAAGCTGCGGCCGCCCACGGCCCACTGCTCGAGATTCATGTCGTGCCCGCGGCGGGCGCGCATGCCGAGGTAGAGCGCGACGAGGGTCATCGCCGCGATGATGAGGAGGGCGCTCATGGCCGCACCTCCGCATCTGCATCACCCGAAAGCCGGTTGGCCGGATCGAGCCGGTAGACGATCCCCATGATCGCCGCGGCCAGCACGACCCACATGACGATCCACGCCAGCACGAGCGGCATGCCGAGCACGAGCGGCTCGGTGCGATTGACGAACGGCACCCCTACCAGGATACCGATAAAGGGCAAGGCAGCGAGCAACCGCAGTGACATGGCAACTCCTCTTTTATATGAGAAGAAAAGAAACGTCGCGTCGGGGTGCGAGGCAAACCACTCTATGCTTGTGAACGCGCCCCGTAAAGCCGTCAAAAATACTGAAGGACTTGCTTTAGATATTGGTGCAACGCGCCATTTTTTGGCATCCGGGACATCGGGTTTGCATTGCGTTTGCAGCAATCGGGCACGCCACACGCCGATCCGGCTACACTTCTCGCAGCCCGGCGCGCTTTTTGCGCATGCCCTTGACGGATCGACTCCATGATCGAGAGCCTGATTTCAGACATCCTGTTCGGTTTTATCGGACTTATCAGCATCATCAATCCCTTTAGCGGTGCATTTGTTTTTCTCGATCGCACTGCAACGCTTACCGACGAAGAGCGGCGCGTGCTTGCCAAACGCGTGGCGGTCAACGCGTTCTTCGTGCTCGTTGCGGCGTTTTTTGTCGGCACGCCCATCCTGCATTTCTTCGGCATTTCGATGGAGGCGCTGCGTATTGGCGGCGGCCTCGCCGTGGCCGTGGCCGGCTGGCAAATGCTCAACGCGCCGGAGCCTGAACCGCCCTCGGTCGATCTTCCACCTAAGCCCGTGAGCCCGAGTTCGGCTGCGGGCAAGGTCTTTTTCCCGCTGACGATTCCGCTCACCACGGGCCCCGGTTCGATCGCCACGGCCATTGCGCTGAACGCCAACCGCACGCACAAGCTTTCGGCCTGGCTGCTTTCGAGCTTCGCGTCGCTCGTGATCTCCCTGCTCGTCATGCTCGTGATCTATTACGTGTATAGCCGCTCAGCACGGCTTTCGCAGTACCTGGGTGTGGAAGGTACGCGCGTGGCCATGCGCGTGTCGTCGTTTCTGCTCCTGTGCATCGGGGTGCAGATCATACTGACTGGCCTGACCGGCTTTCTCACGCCGATCGCCGACCTGCGCGCCGCGAATTAGCGGCGCGTTCGAACGGGCCGGCGCACAAGCGTCCTCAAACGAAGGAGACCATCATGTGCCGCTGGCTCGCTTATAGCGGGAATCCCGTCCAGCTCGAAACCGTGCTGTTTCATGCGCGCCATTCGCTGATCGATCAAAGTCTGCATTCGACCAAAGGCGCGACCACCACAAATGGCGATGGCTTCGGAATGGGCTGGTTTCAGGACCCGCACGACATTCCGTATCGCTACCGCAGCGTGCATCCGGCCTGGAACGACCGCAACCTGCGCGAACTCGCGCGCGCGGTGCGTGCGCCCATGTTCATTGCGCATATTCGCGCGGCCACCGACACGCCGGTGCAGGAAACGAACTGCCATCCGTTTCGCCACCGGCGCTGGATCTTCGCGCACAACGGGCTCATTCGCAGCTATCCGCTCATGCGCCGCGACCTGCTCGTCGCGATCGATCCGGAGCGCTTTAACGCGCTCGAAGGATCGACCGATTCCGAAACGATGTTTTATCTGGCCATGACGTTCGGGCTCGAAACCGATCCCGTAACGGCGCTCGAACGCATGGCGGGTTTCGTGGAGGCCACGGCGAAAAAGCACGGCATCGAACCGGCGCTCAATATGACCGTATGCGCTTGCGACGGCGAGCAGATCGTTGCCGCGCGCTATTCAAGCGAGCGTAATTCCCGCTCGCTCTTTCACACTACCGCGTTCCGGCATCTGCGCGAACTGTATCCCGACGACCCGCGCATCGTCGCGGCCGGTGACGATGCGTATCTGCTCGTCTCCGAGCCGCTCGGCGACAGGCCCGAGGTGTGGGCCGAAGTGCCGGAATCGACGGCGGTCGTCGTGCGCGGGCCCAAGGTCGAATACCGGCCGTTCGTGCCGGTCGTGCCTTAAGGCGCCTTAAACCGGTCTCAGGCGCGGCGGCGCCCTTGCCGTGCCGCCGCGAGCGCGAGCACCTCGTCGAATAGCGTCACGTCCACGGGCTTCACGAGATGCATCTCGAAGCCCGCCGCGCGCGTGAGTTCGATATCGGCGGCCTGGCCGAAACCCGTCATCGCCGCGAACAGCGTGTGCTTGAGCGGCGGCAGCGCGCGCAACGCGCGCAGCGTCGCATAGCCGTCGATCTCGGGCATGGCGATGTCGATGAGCGCGGCGTCGGGCGTGAAGCCGTCCACCTCCTCGCGCGCATGGGCGGCGCTGTAGGCCACGCGTACATCGTGCCCTTTGAGTTCGAGCAGCATGGCGAGGCTGTCGGCCGAATCGCGGTTGTCGTCGACCACGAGCACGCGCAGCGGCGGCACGCCGGCTTCGGCCAGTGCCGCAAGCTTGGCCGTGTCCGGCGTGAGCGGCGGCTGCTGCAGGGCACTCGCGGTTTCGCGCGCGAACGGCAGGCGGATCGTGAACGTGCTGCCTTTGCCCGGCCCGTCGCTCCTGGCGGAGATGGTGCCGCCATGCAGCTCGACGAGCGAGCGGCACAGCATGAGGCCGATGCCGAGCCCGTTTTCCGTGGGCCCCGGCACCGCACGGTCCTGGCTGAAGAGGCCGAAGATCGACTCGTGCGTGCCGGGCCGCAGGCCGCGGCCTTCGTCGCGCACCTCGATCTGCACGGCGCGCGCGGCGGCGCGCACGGTCACGACGATGCGGCTGCCGTCGGGCGAGAACTTCGAGGCGTTGTGCAGCAGGTTCTGCAGCACCTGCACGAGGCGCGTGTGATCGCCCGTCATGGTGAGCGTCTCGTCGCGCATCTGCACGTCCACGTGCTGGCCGCGCGCCGAGGTGAAGGGCTGCACCGCGTCGATGGCGTGCTCGACCACTTCGCGCAGGTCGAGCGGCGCCTCGCGCAACTCGATCTTGCCCGACGTGATGCGCCCGACGTCGAGCAGATCGTCCACGAGCCGCGTGAGGTGCACGATCTGGCGCTCGATCATGTCGCGCGCGCGCTCGATGTCGGGGCTCGGCGCATCCATGAGGCGCATCGTCGCCACCGCGTTGCGCACCGGCGCGAGCGGGTTGCGCAGTTCGTGCGCGAGCAAGGCGAGGAACTGCTTCATCTGCTCGCTCGAATGTTCGAGTTCGTCGGTGCGGCGGCTTTCGGTCATGTCGCGCGTGACCTTCGCGAAACCCGTGAGGCGGCCGTGGCCGTCATGCACGGCGGTGAGCGTGACGTTGGCCCAGAACATCGAGCCGTCCTTGCGCACGCGCCAGCCCTCGGTCACGACCCGGCCCGAGTCCCTCGCGCGGCGCAGCTCGCGTTCGGGCTGACCGGCGGCGACCTCGTCGGGCGGATAGAACACGGAAAAATGCTGGCCGACGATCTCGGCCGGGCGGTAGCCCTTCAGGTTGGTCGCGCCGCTGTTCCAGCTCACCACGTGGCCCTGCGGATCGAGCATGAACATCGCGTAGTCGCTCGCGCTTTCCACGAGCAGGCGAAAGCGCTCTTCGGAAAGGCGCAGCGCCTCGACCTGGCGGCGTTCGGCGGTGAGGTCGCGCGTGATCTTGGCGAAGCCGGCGAGCGAGCCGTCGCGCTCGCGCATCGCGGTGATGACGACGTTGGCCCAGAACATCGAGCCGTCCTTGCGCACGCGCCAGCCTTCGTCGTTGAAGCGTCCGTGCAGCGCGGCCTGCTCCAGCTCGTGATCGGGCCAGTGATGCGCGTTGGCTTCGTCGGTGTAAAAACGCGAGAAATGCTGGCCGATGATCTCGTGCGCTTCATAGCCCTTGATGCGGGCCGCGCCGCGATTCCAGCTCACGATGTAGCCGCGCGTGTCGAGCAGGAAGATCGCGTAGTCCTCGATCGGCTCCACGAGCGCCTCGAAGCGGTGTTCGTGGTGGCTTTCGGCGGTGTTGTGCGGGGCGATGCCGGGGTCGGGCGTCGTCATGGTCCTCGGGTCTGTCATAGGGCCTGTTCACGAGTTTGGCAGGCTCCGGCCTCCTGAATGGACGTCCCGCGCGCAGCGGGCGCCGCAGCTTACCACGCGCGCTGCCCCGAGCGGTCGTACTTTTCGGCCATTGCCGGAATGCCTGTGCGCACGTGGCGTTCCGCGCGGCGTACCTGGCGGGTGAGCAGCACGACGTGCGGCGGCACCACACGGCGTGCGCGCAACGTCCAGAACGCGCCGCGCAGCAGCGCCACGCTGGCGGGCCCGAGCGAGCGCTGGCGCGCGAACACGGCGAGCGCGCGGCCGGTCGCGGCGATCGCATCGCGCGCGGGCAGGCGCATCCACGCCACCCAGGCGGTGTTGCGCGCGAGCGCGCATTGCTGCGCGCGCGTGAACCAGCGGTAAAGCGGTTCGCGATGTGCGAGCGCCTGCTCGCAATAAACAATCTGGTGGCCGGCCGACAGCATGTCGAGCGCTGCAAGCTCCTCGGCGCCGCCGTGCGAAAGCCGTTCCTCGTAGCCGCCGAGCGCGCGGAACACGGCCGCGCGGAAAATGCACGCGCCGGCCATGAAGTTCGCGAGCGCCGGGCCGGCCTCGCCTTCCGCGCCCGGCGATGTGGCGGCGAGCATCAGGCAGGCAGGGTGAATTTCGCGCTCGTCGCCGCTCACCACGCGCGCGTTGAGCACGGCCACCTGCGTGTGAGCGTCGAGCCGCTGCGCGGCGCGCGCGAGCGCGCCGGGCGCGAACCAGGTGCTGTCGTCGCAGCACGCGACATAGTCGGTGCGCGCGAGCAGCACGGCGCGATTGAAACCGGCCATGCCGCGGTCGCCCAGCGCCTGAACGATGCGCACTTGCGGAAAGAGCGACGCCAGCAGGGAGACGGTGGAATCGGTGGAGCCGTTGTCGGCCACGATGACGTCGGGGTGTTCGGGAAGGGCGGTCAGGCGCGCGACGGTATCGATGGTTTGACGCACGTGATTGCGCGTGAGGACGACCACCGTCACGCGCGGCGTGCTGGGAGTTCCGGGGGCAGGGGCGGAGTCGTTCATCGCAGCAGGCGGCGGGAGCCGGCCGGTGAGTTGTCGAATTGACCTATGTCAGCATACGCCTCTGGCGCGCGACATGCAGTACCTGACGCGCGCCAGAGGCATGGCGGCGCAGCGGCGGTGCTGCACTGCACAGCCGGGAACTGCGCAATTTTCGCGCCGCGTGCGGCAGCGTGCGCGATCAGGCCGATCCGCGGCTCGATCGGCCGCTCGATCAGCCAATCAACTGCTCAATCGCGAGCGCAGACTTCGTCGAGGTGGCCGAGCAGATCGGCGGGATCCTCGTACACGCGCAGCGCGCCCGCGCGCTCCAGTTCCCCGGTGCCGTAGCCGCCCGACTGCAGGCCGATGCCGAGCGCGCGGCAGCGCTGGGCCGCGAGCATGTCCCAGACGCTGTCGCCCACCACGAGGCAGCGCTCGATCGGCACGTTCAGCCGCAGCGCCGCGGCGACGAAAAGATCCGGGTCGGGCTTCGCATGGCGCACTTCGTCGCGCGTGATCACGGTCGTGACGGACGGGTCCACGCCGAGCGCCTGCAAGTTCACGGACGCCGTGGCGAGCCGCCCGCTCGTGGCGATCGCCCAGGGCACCTGTGCGGCGCTGAGGGCGTCGAGCAGCGCGCGGGCGCCGGGCAGCGGGCGCACCTGATCGGCGTGGCGGCGGTAGGCGTCGGCGTGTAGTTTTTGCAGGCGTGCGATGCGCTCGGGCGAGATGGCCTCGTGGGTCTCGCGCAGCAACTGGTTCATGAAGAGCCCGCCGCTCATGCCGATACGCCGGTGAATGCGCCACACCGAAAGCTCGATGCCGTCGGCGTCGAGCGCTTCCTTCCATGCGAGGACATGCTGATACACGCTGTCGACGAGCGTGCCGTCGAGGTCGAACAAAAAGGCCGTTTCGTTGCGCATGGGGGCTCCTCCTGCAACACGTGCAACATGATGACTACGCGCCGGTAGCGCAAGAAGTGTACGCCGCGCGCCGCCAGCGTGCGCCGCGGCGGCCGCCGCCTCAGGGCGCGCTGGCCGCAGCCGCGCCGGACGCGGCCGGCGCGCTTTGCACGGCGCCTGTCTGCGGATACATCTGCAGCAGCACGCGCAGTACGCCATTGGTCCATCCAAAGCCGTCCTGCAGCGGATATTCGCCGCCGCCCGCCGCCGATGCCTTCGTGGCCGACGCGCTCACGTCGTACTTCTCGACGAGCTTGTGCGTGCGCGTGTAGCAGGCGAGATTCGTGGCGATCCAGCGCGTGGCGATTTCCTGCGCCAGGTCCTGCTCGCCGTAGCGGCGCAGCCCCATGACGGCGAGATACTGCAGCGGCGCCCAGCCGTTCGGCTCGTCCCATTGCTGGCCGGTCGCGACCTGGGTGGTGGCGAGGCCTCCGGGGCGCAGCAGGCCGGCGCGCACTGCGGCGGCCACTTCCTGCGCCTCGGCTTTCGTCGCGACACCCGCATAGAGCGGATAGACGGTCGCCGCCGTGAGCCGGTGCGTGAGCGTGCGGTGCGCGAAATCGTAGTCGCTGTACGCATGCAATTGCGGGTCCCAGAGCACGCGGTCGATGGCGTCGGCGCGTTGTTGCGCGCGCTTCGTCATCCGTTCGGCCTCGCGCGCGTCGCC
Source organism: Paraburkholderia silvatlantica (assembly GCF_003096715.1). Taxonomy (GTDB): domain Bacteria; phylum Pseudomonadota; class Gammaproteobacteria; order Burkholderiales; family Burkholderiaceae; genus Paraburkholderia; species Paraburkholderia silvatlantica. The sequence continues at coordinate 44,023 of NZ_QEOL01000010.1, read as the reverse complement.
CTTCAGGCCGTAGGCCTTCGCAAGCGTGCGTTCGAGGATCGCCATCAGCGAATTGAGGTCCACCGGCGCGAGCGAGGTCACGTCGATGCTCGAAAGCGTGTGAGCGTCGGCGAGCCAGCGCGAGCTGTAGTCCCAGCCCGTTTCCGCGCCCGCCCGCAGGTTGCGCCAGAGGTCCGAGGCGTCGCGTTGCGGCGTGGCCCGCGCGGTGAGGATATCTTCGCGGTACGACTCGTCGCGCGGGCGGTTGCGCGCGTCCCAGTAGCGGTTGAGCAGCGTGCCGTCGGGCAGGCGCACGAGGTGGCGCGCGGCGTGGCCGGGCTCGAGCGTCTGCGCGCCGGCCATCCAGTAGTCGTACTCCTTGCGCAGTTGAGGCAGGTAATGGACGTAGACGGCGTCGCCGTCTTTTTCCGCGACGAGGCTCACCATCTGCGCGAAAAACGGCGGCTGCGAGCGGCTCAGGTAATAGGTGCGATTGCCGTTCGCGATGTGCCCGTAGCGGTCGATCAGCGCGGCGAAGTTGTTCAGTTCGTCGAGCGCGAGTTCGTGGCGGCCGCTGGCTTCCAGGCCGAGCATGATGAAGTACGAATCCCAGTAGTAGATCTCGTTGAAGCGGCCGCCCGGCACGACGTACGCATAGGGCAGCGGCAGCAGCGACGAATACGGATTCGGCTTCGCGTCGGGGCGGCGGCTCAGCACGTTCCACAGCGTGTCGATGTGGCCGACGACGTCCTGGTTCGGATCGGAAACGTAGTGGTCTTGGGTTTGAGCCGGGGCCGTGAAGTCCTGGTTCACGAACTGCGCGAGCGCGGCCTTGCGCGCGGCATTGTCGTGATCCCCCGCGTGCTGTTGGCGCCAGCGCTCGTAGGCCGCCGTGATCCGGCTCGGGCGCTCGTTGGGCAGCATGTCGGCGAACGTCTTGCTGTCGGGGAAGATCTGCGCGAGCTGCACGTCGTGATAGAGGCGGCCGTAGAGATCGGCGGGCGTGGCGGGCTGGCTCTCTTTTGCCGCCTCATGCTGCGCTTGAGAGCGAAGCGGCTTTGCCGATTGCGCGGGCGTTTGTAATTCCTGCGCATTGGCGGGCGCGCTTGCGGAGGCTGCGGCATCGGCGGCCTGGGCGCTTTGCGCGAGCGGCCAGGCGAGGCACAACGCAGCGGCGAGCGTGGCGGCAAACGTGGCGGCAAACGGGACGGGGCGGGACGCGGCGGCGGATGCGGGCGTGCGGGAGCGGAAAGGGAAAGCCATGGCCTTGATGTTTTTGATGGGCGGGGGAGCGCGCCGGCGCGCCAGCCTGGGCGCAGACGAAGCGCGTCGATCAGCAAGTTCCGTTCCGGACAATGGGCTGGCGAGGCGGGTGGCGGCTGCGCCGCTATTCGAAATCGGGATAGTCCATATTCTCGATATCGCGTTGCGCGATAACGGGTGCAGCGGTGAAACTTGCGCTAAATCAATTCAAGCAACGCCGCATCAGGAGACATCTCATGCGCACTCAGGTTGGCATCATCGGCGCCGGGCCCGCGGGCCTGCTTCTTTCCCATCTTCTGCATCTGCGCGGCATCGACTCGGTCGTGCTGGAGCTGCGCGGCCGCGAGCAGATCGAATCGACCATTCGCGCCGGCGTGCTCGAGCAGGGCACGATGGACGTGCTCACCGAAGCGGGGGTCGGCGCTCGCATGAAGGCCGAAGGCGCGCTGCATCACGGCTTCGAACTCGCGTTCGAAGGCAAGCGCCGCCGCATCGATCTCACCGGTCTCACGGGCAAAGCCATCACCGTCTACGCGCAGCACGAAGTGCTCAAGGACCTCGTGGCCGCGCGCGCGGCTGCGGACGGCAAGCTCTTCTTCCATGTCTCGAACACGTCGATTCACGGCATCGAGACCAGCACGCCGTCGATCCGCTTCACGCACGAAGGCGAGGAGCACGAGCTGCACTGCGACTACGTGATCGGCTGCGACGGTTTCCACGGCGTGTCGCGCGCCGCGATTCCGGCGGCGCTGCGTCAGGACTACGAGCGCGTGTTCCCGTTCGGCTGGTTCGGCATTCTCGTCGAGGCGCCGCCCACGTCCGACGAGCTGATCTACGCGCGCCACGATCGCGGCTTCGCGCTCGTCAGCACGCGCTCGCCGAACGTGCAGCGCATGTATTTCCAGTGCGATCCGAACGACAACGTCGATAACTGGTCCGACGACCGCATCTGGGCCGAGCTGCACGCGCGCGTCGATTCGCGCGAAGGCCACCAGGTGGTGGAAGGCAAGATCTTCCAGAAGAACATCGTGGGCATGCGCAGCTTCGTCACGACCACGATGCAGCATGGCCGACTCTTCCTCGCGGGCGACGCGGCGCATATCGTGCCGCCTACGGGCGCGAAGGGCCTCAATCTCGCGGTGGCGGACGTGCGCGTGCTGACCGCGGCGCTCGTGGCGTTCTACAAGGAAGGCCGCACCGATCTGCTCGACGGCTATAGCGAAACGGCGCTGCGCCGCATCTGGCGAGCCGAACACTTTTCGTACTGGATGACGCGCATGATGCACCGCCTCGACGACGCCACGCCGTTCGAGCAGCGCCTGCAGGTTGCCGAGCTGGAGCATGTCACCACGTCGCGCGCCGCCGCGACGGCGATGGCCGAGAACTACGTGGGCGCGGTTGCCGTGTGAGGTAGGCGCAACGAATGAAACGGCCGCGCGGGTGCCGAAGGGCTCGCGCGGCTTTTTGCGTTTACAGCGTCACGTTGGACAGCTTCAGACCGCCGCGAGCGGCGCGATGCCCAGTTCGTTTGCGATATCGGCGAAAGGCTTTCTCACGGAGTCGGGCAGCGTGATCGTCTGCATGTGCCGCGCGCGATTTTCCGCCTCGTACTGGCCAGGGTACTGCACCGGCAGGGCCGGATCCTGCGGCGGGCAGCTGAGCAAATAGTCGAGGAAGGATTCGACCTCCTGCGAGCGCCACGTCGTATTGAAATCCACCTGCGGATCGAGCACCAGCGCGAACAGATTGTTGGTGGCGACGCCGTTGCGCGGATTGTCCGGATGGATCGTGCCGCCGCCCGAGAGCACGCCTGCGAGCAGTTCCGCCACGAGCCCCAGTGCATAGCCCTTGTGCAGGCCGAACGGCAGCAGCGCGCCTGGCGGATCGGCGAACAGCACGTTGGGGTCGGTGGTCGGCTGGCCGTTCGCGTCGATCATCGAAGCGTCGGGCGCCGGCAGGCCGTTTTCGGCGAGCACGCGCGCCTTGTTCACGGCAATGGCGCTCGTGGCGATATCCACGACGAAGGGCGGCCGCCCGCCCGGCAGCGGGCCCGCGAAGCACAGCGGGTTGGTCGTGAGCCGAGGCTCGCGTCCGCCGAACGGCGCGACGGTCGGCGCGCGGTTCACCACGTTGGTGAACGCGAGCAGGACGTAGCCCTGCGCCGCGACCATTTCGCCGTAGTGGCCCATGCGCCCCAGGTGATGGCTGTGGCGCAGCGTCACGATGCACTGGCCATGCCCGCGCGCGCGAGCAATCGCGTCTTCCATCACGGTCTTGCCAACGTGCTGGCCGAAGCCGCTGTGGCCGTCGTAGCCGATCAGGCTGCCACGGTCCACGATGCGCTCGGCGCGGCCGTCGGCGGCGACGAAACCCGCGGCCAGCACCCGCTTGTAGTTCGGCAGGATCGAAAGGCCGTGGCTCGCGTAGCCCACGCGGTCGGATTCGATCAGGTGGTCGGCCACGTCGGCGGCGATGTCCTCGGGCACCGAGACGTTCGTGAGCACGGCCGTGGCGAAGCGCCGTGCGTCGTCGATCTTGACTTCCATGAGCGGCTCCTTGTTGACCGTGCAGCGTTCGGGTGCAGTGCTCAGATCCAGCCCAGCCAGCGCCACCACGTCGCGGCGAACAGCAGCAACAACACGTAGCCGACGACGGTCAGCACGATGCCCACGCGTGCGAACTGCTTCGCCGTGAACGTTTCGGTGGCGAGGCACACCATGTTTTGCGGCGCGTTGATCGGCAGGATGAAGCCGAAGCTCACGACGTAGCCGAGCAGCATGGTGAGGCCGAGCCGGTTGAAATCGCCCTGCATGGATTGCAGCACGGACACGAGAATCGGCAGCATCGCGGACGTGAGCGCCGTTGCGCTCGCAAAACCGAGGTGGATGAGGATGAGGAAGGCCGAGAGAATCGCGAAGGCCATGAACGGCGTGGCGGTGTCGAGCCCCGTGTGATGGGCGACGAGGTCGCCGAGCCATTGGCCCGCCTTCGTCGTGAGCAGCGCCGTGCCGAGGCTGATGCCCACGCCGAACACGATCACCGTGCCCCACGGAATACGGCTTTGCACGGTCTTCCAGTCCATCACGCCAAAGCGCGGCAACAGCAGCAGCACGAGCCCCACGTAGGTGACCGAGGTGGTGTCGAACGGATGCAGCTTGCCTTCGGTCGCCCAGAAGAGCAGCAGGCCGATGGAAACTCCGAGCAGGCGCTTTTGCGGGCCTGTCATGGGGCCGAGTTCGCGCAGCGAGGCTTCGACGGCTTCCTTGCCGCCCGCGATGGCGTCGGCCTCCGGCGGCAGCATCTTCAAGACGATGAACAGCAGCGCCGCCGACATCACGATCGCCCAGGGCGCGCCCGCGACGAGCCAGTCGAGCCACGTCACGCGTGCGCCGAGCATCTTGTCCATGAAGCCCACGGTCAGCAGATTCTGCGCGGCGGCAGTCTGGATGCCGACGTTCCAGATGCTCGTGGCTTGCGCGACCACGATCATGATGCCCGCGGCGATGTTCGAGCGCTTGTCCACTCCGAACGCCGAGATCACGCCCACCATGATCGGCACGACGCAGGCACTGCGCGCGGTGGCGCTCGGCACTACGAGCGAGAGCACGATGGTCACGGCGACCGCGCCGATCAAAATGCGCCGCGTGGTGGTGCCGATGAGCGAAAGCGTGACGAGCGCAATGCGCCGGTCGAGACCGGTGACGGTCATCGCGGCCGAGATGAAGAGGGCGCCGGCCACGAGTGCGAGCGCGGAATTGGAGAAGCCCGCGAGCGCCATGCTGATGGCTTTGTTGGTGCCGTAATCGACAGCGGGGTTTTCGATGGTGGGCGCGGTGCCCACGAGAAACGCCATGAGCGAGGTGATGATGATGGCGCTCGCTTCGTACGAGACCGCTTCGGTGAGCCACACGACCACGGCGAACGCGAGGATCGCGAGCATGCGCTGGCCGGCGGGCGGCAGGCTATCGGGCAGGGGCAAAAGCAGCACGACGACGAGCGCGATCACGCCCGCGATCAGGCCCACAGGGATGCCCTTTTTCTGCGGCGCGGCGCTCGCTTTGGCGGCTGGCTGGGGTGCATTCACGGCGGTGACTCCATGGTGGGCATGCACGCGGCATGGCTTGCGATGGCATCTGGCCGAGCGCGTGCAGCGTCGAAAAGCGGCGATGTTGTAGCTTGCGAACGAGTCGGCGCATTCGCTTCGCGGATGGTACTGCCATTCGACTGATGAAGCGTTTAGTGTGTACGGCGGGGCCAGGCGAGCGCGCAGGCGGGGGAAGGGCAGCGCTGCAGCATGCTGCGGGTGATGCGGGCAGTTGATGATGACGGCTGTTTTAACCGGCAAGACAGCCGGTTAAAACAGCCGCTGACGCGAATTACTGGCTGGCGCCAGCAGCGGCGTTAGCTTTCTTCTGTGCGTCCTGCAGATTCTGCGGATAGTTCGGGTCGTTCAACGCCGGCTTGTAGCCCGCGTCTTCCAGCTTCTTCAGCTCGGCGTTGTTCTTTGCGCGGGCCTCCTTGCGTTCGGCCTTGCGCTGCGCTTTGGCCTGGGCCTTGGCTTGCGCCTTCTGTTCCTTGGTGAGCGGTTGCGAGGCCATGGCCGCGGCCGCGGAGGGGGCGCTGGCTTCCGTTTGTGCGAACGCCGGCGCGGCAGCGCCGATCAGGAATGCGGCGCTAGCCGCGGCGAGAGTCAGCTTGCTGGTGATGGAGCGCATTGATTCCCCTAAAGATTGGTTTGAACGACTTGCCCAGGGATGGGAGGACCGGCGCACACGGCTGCGGCGCGCCCGTCACTGTCACTCAATGTAATCGATCCCCGCCAAAGGCGGTAGCAAGCGCTGACCCTGGCTTGCCGGTAGCCGCGGCCGCTACCCCGGCGGCCTCACCGGGCGTTCAGGCGCCGAGCTTCGCGGCTGCCGCCGCGACTACGCGCGCGCGTTCGGCGAGCGAGGCGGCTGTCTGCGCGCGCAACCTTTGCACGATCGCACGCGGCGCGCTGGCGGGGTCGCCCGCATCGAACGGCGGCGCCGGTGCGTACTCCAGCTCGAGCTGGAGCGCCTGGGCGGCTTCGTCGCCGATCAGCTCGGCGGCGAGCGTCAATGCGAAATCGATACCCGCGGTGATGCCGCCGCCGGTCAGCACGTTACCGTCGCGCACCACGCGCGCTTTCACGGGCAGCGCGCCGAGCGGTTCCAGCAGTTCGTGGAAGGCCCAGTGCGTGGTCGCGCGGCGCCCGCGCAGCAGCCCGGCCGCGCCGAGCACGAGCGCACCCGTGCAAACCGAGGTGACGTAGCGCGCGGTGCTCGCCTGGCGGCGCAGGAACGCGAGCGTCTCGTCGTCGGGAATCAGCTGGGAGACGCCGCTGCCGCCAGGCACGCAGATCACGTCGAGCGGCGGGCAGTCCTCGAAGGTCGTGTCGGGCGTGAGCATGAGGCCGGTGCTCGAGCGCACCGGATCGAGCGTCTTCCAGATGAGCCGCGCCCGGGTGTCCGGCATCGAGGCGAGTACGTCGTACGGGCCCGTCAGGTCGAGCTGTTGAACGTTCGGAAATGAGAGGAATCCGATCTGCAGTGCCATGTGGTGTTCCCGGTCAAGGTTGGACTGTCGAAAAGGGCCGACGGTGTGCCGATGATGCGGAAATCACTGTATTCTCGCCGCGGCCCGCAACCATGCCAAAAACCGCGCAAAAACTGCCAGCGGCGCACGCGCGAGCCGCAATCGGAAAGCATTCATCGATCAGGACACGCGCCGCGTGCAGCCGCCGCTTAATTTCCGGCAGCTGAAGCAGCGCGTTTACCGCTTCAGATTGGCTGCTTCGAACTCAGGCCGGCAGCTTGCGGAACGTGACCGCGATGCGGTTCCAGCCGTTGATCGCGATGATCAGCAACGTGAGGTCGGCGATCTCCTGATCGCTGAAATGCGGCTTCACGCGTTCCCAAACCTCGTCGGGCACGTGCGTTTGCGCGAGCAGCGTGACCGATTCGGTCCATTCGAGCGCCGCGCGCTCGCGCTCGGTGAAGAACGGCGTCTCGCGCCACACCGATACGGTGGCGAGCCGGCGATCGGTTTCGCCGCCTTTGCGGGCATCCGCGGTGTGCATGTCCACGCAATATGCGCAGCCGTTGATCTGCGAAGCACGCAGACGCACCAGTTCCGCGAGTGGCTTTTCGATCGAGCTTTTGCTCGCGCGCTCTTCGAGCGCAATCATGGCCTTCGTGCCTTCCGGGCTGGCCTTGTAGAAATCCAGACGTGCCTGCATGAGCGTTCACCTGTCGAGTTGAATATCGTGGCGCTGTCGTCGACAGCGAGGTCGACAACGATGCTTTGGACTTGCGAATTGCGTAACCACAGGGGCACTTTAGGCGTTACGCTGGCGCGTTCACATAGCCATTCTGGCAATATTTCGGGTGACCACTTTCACCCCCGTCGAGCGCTACCTGCAGCGTCATCATGGAACTCCACGTCACCGTGTCGGGCCGCCGCGACCTCGCGGGCCAGATCTATCGCCAGTTGCGCGACAGCATCGTCGATGGCCGCCTGGCCGGGGGCACCCGCCTGCCGTCCACGCGCGACCTCGCCTTGCAGCTCGGCGTTTCGCGCAAGACTACGCTCGACGTATTCGAACGGCTGCTCGCCGAAGGCTATCTGAACTCGCGGCGCGGCTCGGGCACATTCGTGGCCGAAACGCTCGAACGCCTGCCCGCGCGCGAGCATGGTCATCCGAATCCGCAGATACGCGCGGCCACCGCCGCCATCGCTATCGCGCGTGCCGGTGGGGCGCCGCGCGCGGCGCGGGCCACGCCGTGGTGGCAGGCGCAAGCCGAGGTGTTGCACGGTTCGCTGCCGCGCCTCGACACGCGGCTCGCCTGCGACTTCGCGGGCGGCGTCACCGACAAGTCGCGTTTTCCGTTCGACATCTGGCGGCGCTGCATCAACGACGCGCTGCGCGTGCAGGCGCGCGGTTACGGCATGTATCGCGATCCGGCGGGCGAGGAGAAGCTGCGCCTTGCGGTGTCGCGCTATCTCGCTTTCAACCGGGCGGTGCAGGGTAACTGGCAGGACGTGATCGTCACGCAAGGCGCTCAGCAGGCGCTCGATCTGCTCGCGCGCGTCACGCTCACACCGGGCGACGTCGTCGTCGTGGAGGACCCGGGCTATCCGCCCGCGCGCGATGTCTTTGCCGCGCTCGGCGCGAAGGTCGTGCCGGTGCCGGTGGATCGCGACGGGCTCGTCGTCGCACGGCTGCCTAAGGCGGCGCGGCTCGTCTACGTGACGCCCTCGCACCAGTTTCCGCTCGGCATGCCGCTGAGTCTCGAGCGGCGCGTCGCGCTGCTCGAATGGGCGCAGGCGAGCGGCGCGCTCGTGATCGAAGACGACTACGACTGCGAATACCGCTTCGAGGGCCGCTCGATGGAGCCGCTCAAAAGCCTCGACAACGCCGGCCTCGTGGCCTACGTCGGCACGTTTTCGAAGACCATGTTCCCCGAGTTGCGGGTGGGCTACATGGTGCCGCCTGCCGCGCTGGCGGCGCCGCTCGCCCGCGCGCGGCAGATTGGCGATGCGCACGGCTGCGTGCTCACGCAGACGGCGCTCGCCGACTTCATGCTCAACGGCCATTTCGCGCGCCATTTGCGGCGCATGCATCAGACCTACGCGCAGCGCCGCGACGTGCTGCTCGCGCATCTATGCGGGCCGCTTGCGCCGTGGCTCGAACCTGTCACGCCAAACACGGCGGGGTTGCACCTCGCGGCGCGGCTCGTCGCGCCGCTCGATGCCGCGGCCGTGGCGCAGGCCGCGCGCCGCGCGTCGATCGGCCTGCATCCGCTCGCGCCGTTTCATCTCGAAGCGCCCGTGCAGAGCGGTTTTCTATTCGGTTACGGCGGGGTCGACGCCGAGCGTATCGACGCCGCGCTGACGTCGCTCGCCACGCTGCTGCGCACGCTTTGACTGCATCTTGCCGTCGCAGCGACACCGGCATGGCAGCCGAAATCACGCAAAAACGCGATACGTATGGCGTTTTCCTGACGAACGGGCCGGTGCATCGTGCCGGCCGAAGCGCCCCGTGCGTCAGTGATCCGGGTGCGCCAGGTGCACGTTTACCCCTGTAAACAGGCGTCAAAATGTGATCGAGAGTCAGCGCCGCGCAACAAAATCGTAACGACAATGCAAAAGCTTCACGCAAAACGCTTGCGCGTATGTAGAATCCGCCGTTGAAGCACGTGCATTCCGCAGTGCTTCTTCGATTCACTGACCAACACTGGTAGGAGAAACATGCCGACTTCCGCAAAGAAAGTGGCCGCAAAAAAGGCAGCTGCCCCGGCCAAGAAGGTTGCCGCAAAGAAAGCGCCCGCCACCAAGACGGCCGCAGCTAAGAAGGTCGCCGTGAAGGCGTCCGGCGCACCGACGCCGATCAAGGACACCTTCACGAAGGCCTCGCTGGCTACCCACGTCGCTGAGCGTGCAGGCGTCGAGCCGAAGGCTGCCAAGGCCGTGCTCGCCGCGCTGGAAGACACGATCCTCGGTTCGGTCCACAAGAAGGGCGCTGGCGAATTCACGCTGTCGGGCCTTCTGAAGATCGTCGTCCAGGCCGTGCCGGCGAAGAAGAAGCGCTTCGGCAAGGATCCGTTCACGGGCGAAGAACGCTGGTTCCCGGCGAAGCCCGCATCGGTCCGCATCAAGGCGCGCGCCCTGAAGAAGCTGAAGGACGCAGCAGCAGCCTGATTGCGCTGATTGCGCTTGAAGCCGCGGCCTTCGGGTAGCGGCTACCCGTCAGTACCAAAAAATCCCCGTTGGCGTCGAGCCCTCGGGGATTTTTCATTTGGTGCATGCAATGCACCATGGTGTTGACCAGCTATGTTCTAATGTTATGGATGATATTCGGTATGATATCCCTTGGATGACGGCATAGTTATCGTCATGTAGGGTGGTATAGACCAGGCCATTCATACATCCATAGCAAAGTATTATGCTTGTATCCGACCTCAGTTTGCGCCAGGTGGAAGCGTTTCGCGCGTTGATGCAGTGGCGCACGGTCACGCGCGCGGCACAGGTGCTCGGCATTTCGCAGCCCGCGGTGAGCCGCTTGCTTGCCGACTTCGAAGCGAAGGTGGGGTTCGCGCTTTTCGAGCGGCGCCAGGGGCGTTTGCTGCCGACCGTCGAGGCCCATACGCTGCAAGACGAAGTCGAGCGCGCGTTCTTCGGTTTCGAGCGCGTGGCTCAGGCGGCCGCGCAGATTCGCGCGCAACGGCGCGGTGTCGTGCGTGTCGCTGCTTCAGCGGATCTTTGCGCCGACTTTCTGCCGCGCGTGGCCGCGGCGTTTGCGAGCGAGCACGAAGGCGTCGATTTCGAACTGCTGACTGGCGAAGCCGCCGGGATTGCCGAGCGCGTGGCGGCACAGCGTTGCGATCTCGGTTTTGCCGCGCAAGCCGTCGCGCATCCCGGCGCGCGTCTCGAGTATCTGGGCGAATGGCCGCTGCGCTGCATCGTGCCGCGCGGACACCGGCTCGCGCGCAAGCGTGTGATACATGCGCAAGACTGCGGGGGCGAACGCTTTATTTCGTTTGCCGCGGCGAGCGAGGCGCGTCTCTCCATCGACCGGCATTTTGCCGAATGCGGGGTGGCGCGCGAGCCCGGCGTCGAAGCGGCGCTCGCGCAATCCGTCGTGGCGATGGTGGAAGCGGGAATGGGCATCGCGCTCGTCGACGCGTTGACGGCCCAGCACGCGAGCGCGCGGGTGAGCGTGAAGCGCTTTACGCCTGCGCTGTCGAGCGCGCTCCATGTCGTGCGCAGCACGCAGCGCGCGGCGACGGCATTGAGCGACGCATTCGTGTGGCATGCAACAGCCGCGCTGGCACGGCTGCGCTGAGCTTTTCACGCGTGGAAAAGGCCGGTAAAGAGCGCAAGGCCGTGCGCACAGACGGCCTTGCGTGAACAGCTGTGGAGGATCGCTTCAAAAACCCCATGGGCATAAAAAAACCAGCCAGGACATGCGCCCGAGGCTGGTTTGTGCAGCGTGCAGTTTTTAGCTGCCTGGTCTCGCCCGCTTCGCCGGAACGGCTCGTCAGCCGGTCCCGGCGCCGGGCCGAAGCCCGGAGTAAAGCGTTGCTTAGAACTTGTGGCGGATGCCCAGGCTGACCAGGGTCTGCGAGCTCGAAGCCGAGTTGAAGCCGTACGAGCCGATGGCTGCGCCAGCGGTCGACGTGGTGCTGGGCGTCGTGCTGTCGCCCGGGTTGCGCTGCGTGCCGTTGGCGTGCTGCCATGCCGCGACAGCGTACAGGTCGGTGCGCTTCGACAGGTTGTAGTCTGCGCCGAGCGAAACCTGGTTGTAGGTGTTCGACGTGTCGCCCGAGCCGTGCGTCCAGGTGTAGCCGAGGCCGAGCAGCAGCGCCGGGTTCAGCTGATAGCCGAGGAAGCCGGCAGCAATGTTGTACTTCTGGGTCGATTCAAACTGCGAGTAGCCGTCCGACTTGAACTGGACATTGCTGTAACGTGCGCCGAACGTGAACGGACCTGCGACGTACTGAGCGGCGATCGAAGCGGTGCCGATCGATTTGGCCGAAGCGTAGCCTGCCGTAATCTGGTTGTCGAACACAGCGCCAGACGTTGCGCCCGAAGCCCAGCCCACCGAGCTCACGCCGTCCTTCGTCGTCGTGCGGGACGCCAGCGTCGAGCCGTTGTCCATCTTGTAATAGCCTGCGGCAACATTGAACGAGCCGATGCCGTACGTGGCTGCACCGCCCCAGCTCTGGCCGGAACCGGTCGCGCCAGCAACGCCGCCCAGTGCATACATGCCTTCGAACTGGAAGCCTTGCAGAACCGGCGAAACGTACTTGATGCCGCTGTTCGTACGCGAGCTGTTGTCGTTGTTGTCGACGTCACCCGGCGTTGCAAACGTGCTGCCGAAGTAGTTGTCGGCGGTCAGCGGCTGAACCATGTCGACGAGCGGGTCGTACTGACGGCCGAGCGTCACCGTGCCAAATTGCTCGTGCGTCAGGCCGACGTATGCCTGACGGCCGAACATCAGGCCACCCTGACCGAGCGTGCCGTTGTTGATGTCAAAGCCGTTTTCCAATTGGAAAATCGCCTTCAGGCCGCCGCCCAGATCTTCCGTACCCTTCAAGCCCCAGCGGTTGCCCGACAGGTTGCCGCCGGCGAGGCCGACCAGATTCGAGTTCTTGCCGCTGGCGTCCATCGTGTTGTGGGCCCACTGGATCGATTCGTCGATCACACCATAGAGGGTCACGCTGCTTTGAGCGTGCGCGGTGCCGGCTGCGGCCAGGAGGGCCAGCGAGAGGGTCGAGAGAGCGACTCGTTTCATTCTGTTTTCTCCACGCAAAGATTGTGTAGTTGTTGCGCGTTGGAGAATAACGCAGCAGGCCAGGCGACCTGAAATGAAAAAATAAAGATTGTAGCGAAAACCTGACACCGGCCAGAATCCGTTGTCAGACGGGGCCTCCGTCCATTATGCCGTTTTAGGAAATATTGGATTGTTGATCGAGCATTATTGTTGTTTTTGATAAAAGTTCCGTAAACAGCCGTTATTTCTTCGCCTTGCTGCGACCTTCGGTAGCAGCTTCAATGGGCGTGGCGGCGGTGGAGTGACGACGCCTGCCTGCGGCCGTCATGGCGAGCGCCGCGCTCGCGACGAACAGCACCGAACGCCAGGGATGGCGCTTCACATAGCGGTCGGCGGCGGCGACCGTGCGGCCCGCGTGGACCAGCGTGAGCGCGGCCGCGTAGGTGGCGCTGTCCTCCACGCGCACGACCGAACGGCGGATCTGTAGCCCCGATTTCAGCCTCCCGAACGCGCCGCCATGCGCGCTCGCGCGCCCGATCGCGCCGAGCGGAGTTTCCGATAGTGTCGATCTGTCTGCCGTAACGGCGGCCGCCAAGGCCGCGGGCATTGCTGTGGCGGCTGCGCCGCCGTTTCCGATCGGCGCAGCCGATGGCGCCAGGGCTGCGGCGGGACGTTCCGCACGCTTCGTGTCGTGTCGCGCGACGATGGTGGAGGCGGCGAGCACCGAGGCCAGCTTGGCGCGGCTGCCGGGCGGCGTTTCCTCAAGGAAACCCCACGCGCCGCGCGGGTCGTGCAGGCGTCCGCGCGCGGCCGAGAACTCCGCGCCGAGCAGGAGCACCGCCGCTGAAAAATAGAGCCACATGAGCAGCACGGCGAGCGAGCCGGCTGCGCCGAAGGCCGTTGCCATGCCTGCGTGCGCGAGATAGAGCGCGAACAGCTTTTTGCCCGCCGAAAACAGCACCGCCGCGACGACGCCGCCCACCATCGCGTCGCGCCAGCGCACGTTGGCGTCGGGCAGGAAGCGCAGCAGGGCGCCGAATGCGACGGCCAGTACCACGAGCCCTACGCCAAGCTGCATCAGGTTGCCGATGATCACATAAGGAGAATTGCCCCAGAGCCACTGGCCGACGAACGTAATGGCCGTGTCGAGCACGAGCGAGACGATCAGCAGGAACGCGACCCCCAGCACGAGGCTGAACGAAATGAGGCGCACGCGTACGAGCGCCATCACGCTGGAGGGACGCTGCCCGTCCGGCGGCCAGACGATATTCAGCGCGGAATTGAGCGAGGAGAAGGTTGCGGACGCGCCGATCACGAGCAGGGCGAGCGAGATGATCGCCGCGACGCCGCCCTTGCCGCCCGCCCGGTGCGCGTTCTGCACGATGGTGGTGATGCCCGCGGCCGCGTCGTCGCCGAGCACGTTGTGGACCTGGCGGAAGAGTTCGCCGCGCGCGGCATCGTCGCCGAAGAACCAGCCGGCCACGGCAATCACCATCACGAGGGTGGGCGCGAGCGAAAACGCCGAGTAGAACGCGATGCTCGCCGCGAGCGACGGGCAGCGATTGGCGATGAACTGGCGCAACGCGCCCACCACCCACGAAGCTTCCTTGCGCGCGGCGGACTGCAGTCGTTCGGTGGAAAGCGTTGACATGATGGAGTGCCCCGCGGGAGTGGTGCTTCAGTGGTTCGTTTTCGTCACACAGATGGCGCATTCGCCAGTCAATATTAGCAAGCGTGGTTCCCGGGCGGCCTCGCACTGCCCGCGCGTTGCGCTTGCGAGCATCCAGTGCGATCCGTCTCCCAAAACGTCTTATACTGAAAAAACTCACAACCAGGCCGAGGACGAATCATGCTGCAGATGTCCCGGCGTCAGTTCCTCAAGATCACGGCAACGTCGCTGGCGGGTTCCAGCCTTGCATTGATGGGTTTCGCGCCCGACAACGCACTTGCCGAGGTCCGACAATACAAACTGGCGCGCACCACTGAAACCCGCAATACCTGCCCGTACTGCTCGGTTGGTTGCGGGATCCTCATGTACGGTCTCGGCGATGGCGCGAAGAATGCTACGACGAGCATCATCCATATCGAGGGCGATCCCGATCACCCCGTCAATCGCGGCACGCTGTGCCCGAAGGGCGCGAGCCTGATCGATTTCATTCATAGCGAGAGCCGCCTCAAATATCCCGAGTACCGGGCGGCCGGCTCGAACGAGTGGAAACGCATGTCGTGGGATGAGGCGCTCGACCGTATCGCGAAGCTGATGAAGGAAGATCGCGATGCGAACTTCGTCGAGAAAACCGCCGACGGCAAGACAGTGAACCGCTGGCTGACCACGGGCATGCTGGCTGCATCGGCAAGCAGCAACGAAGTCGGCTATCTCACGCACAAAGTGGCCCGCAGCATGGGCCTGCTCGCATTCGACAACCAGGCGCGTGTCTGACACGGCCCGACGGTGGCAGGTCTTGCCCCGACGTTTGGCCGTGGAGCGATGACGAACCATTGGGTCGACATTCGCAATGCGGACGTGATTCTGGTGATGGGCGGCAATGCAGCCGAGGCGCACCCATGCGGCTTCAAGTGGGTCACGGAGGCGAAGGCGCACCGTGGTGCGCGGCTCATCGTGGTGGACCCGCGCTTCACGCGCACGGCATCGGTCGCGGACTTCTACGCGCCGATCCGCACCGGCACGGACATCGCCTTCCTCGGCGCGGTGATCAACTATTTGCTCACCAACGACAAGATCCAGCATGAGTACGTGAAGAACTACACGGACTTCTCGTTCATCGTGCGCGAAGACTTCGCATTCAACGACGGCATTTTTTCGGGCTACGATGCGCAAAAGCATTCGTACCCGGACAAGTCGTCGTGGAACTACGAGCTTGGCGACGACGGCTTCGTGAAGACCGACGACACGCTGCAGAATCCGCGCTGCGTGTACCAGTTGCTCAAGCAGCATTACTCGCGCTACACGCCCGAGATGGTCGAGAAAGTGTGCGGCACGCCGAAGGACAAATTCCTCAAGGTATGCGAAATGCTGGCGAGCACGGCCGTGCCGGGCCGCGCGGCCACGATCATGTATGCGCTCGGCTGGACCCATCACTCGATCGGCTCGCAGAATATCCGCACCGGCGCGATGGTGCAGCTCCTGCTCGGCAACATCGGCATTGCGGGCGGCGGCATGAACGCGCTGCGCGGCCACTCGAACATCCAGGGGCTGACCGACCTCGGGCTCATGTCGAACCTGCTCACGGGCTACATGACGCTGCCGTTCGAAGCGGAGCAGGACTACGACGACTACATCAAGAAGCGCGCCTCGCAGCCCATGCGGCCGAACCAGCTCAGCTACTGGCAGCATTACGGCGCGTTCTTCGTGAGCTTCATGAAGTCGTGGTGGGGCGACGCGGCCACCAAGGACAACAACTGGGGCTACGACTGGCTGCCCAAGCTCGACAAGCCGTACGACCTGCTGCAGACCATCGAGTTGATGAATCAGGGCAAGGTCAACGGCTATATCTGCCAGGGCTTCAACGTCATGGCGTCCTCCCCGAACAAGGCCAAGACCGTCTCGGCGCTCAGCAAGCTCAAGTGGCTCGTCATCATGGACCCGCTCGCCATCGAGACTGCCGAGTTCTGGAAGAAGTATGGCGACTATAACGACGTCGATCCGACTTCGATTCAAACCGAAGTGTTCCGTTTGCCCACTACGTGCTTTGCGGAAGAAAACGGCTCGCTCGTGAGTTCGAGCCGTGTGCTGCAATGGCACTGGAAGGGCGCGGAGCCGCCGGGCGAGGCGAAGAGCGACCTCGAGATCATGTCGGGCCTGTTCCTGCGCATGCGCGCCGCGTATCAGAAGGACGGCGGCAAGCTGCCAGATCCGATCGTCAAGCTCGACTGGCCGTATTCGGATCCTGCGAGTCCCACGCCGGAAGAACTGGCGAAGGAGTACAACGGCCGCGCACTCGCCGATCAGACCGACGCGAAAGATCCCACCAGGGTGCTCGTGAAGAAGGGCGAGCAGCTCTCGGCCTTCGCCCAGTTGAAGGACGATGGCACGACCGCGAGCGGCTGCTGGATCTTCTGCGGCGCGTGGACCCAGTCGGGCAACCAGATGGGCCGGCGCGACAACGACGACCCCACGGGCATCGGACAGACGCTCAACTGGGCCTGGGCGTGGCCCGCGAACCGGCGCGTGCTGTACAACCGCGCCTCGTGCGACGTGGCGGGCAAGCCCTTCGATCCCACCCGCAAGCTGATTGCGTGGAACGGCAGCGCATGGACGGGCGCGGACATACCCGACTACAAGGTCGATGAAGCGCCCGATCAGGGCATGGGGCCGTTCATCATGAACCCCGAGGGCGTGGCGCGTTTCTTCGCCCGCGACGGCATGAACGAAGGTCCGTTCCCTGAGCATTACGAACCGTTCGAGAACCCGCTCGGCTATAACCCGTTCCACCCGAACAACCCGCTCGCCACGAGCAATCCGGCGGCGCGCGTGTTCCCCGACGACCGCAAGACGTTTGGAACCGCGCAGCAGTTCCCGCATGTGGCGACCACGTACCGGCTCACCGAGCACTTCCACTTCTGGACGAAACACGCCCGGCTGAACGCGATCATTCAGCCGCAGCAGTTCGTCGAGATTGGCGAGGCGCTCGCGAAGGAGGTAGGCGTGGTGGCGGGCGAGCGCGTGAAGGTGTCGAGCAATCGTGGCTATCTGGTCGCGGTGGCGGTGGTCACCAAGCGCATCAAACCGCTGACCATCGAAGGCAAGACCGTGCATCAGGTTGGCGTTCCGCTGCACTGGGGCTTCAAGGGGCTCACGCACCCGGGCTATCTGACGAATACGCTCACGCCGCCCGTGGGCGACGGCAATTCGCAGACGCCCGAGTTCAAGTCGTTCCTCGTGAAGGTCGAAAAGGCATAGGGGGACGACGACATGGCATGGCAATCACTTGACGTCAAACGCCTTTCCGCGACCACCTCGGAGCCGCCCGGCGTGCGCGAGCCGGTTACCGGCACGGTCGCGAAGCTCATCGACGTGTCTAAATGCATCGGCTGCAAGGCGTGTCAGACCGCGTGCATGGAGTGGAACGATCTGCGTGACGAAATCGGCGTCAATACGGGCGTCTACGACAATCCGCACGATCTCACCGAGCACTCGTGGACCGTGATGCGCTTCACGGAATACGAAAACGAACAGGGCAACCTCGAATGGCTGATCCGCAAGGACGGCTGCATGCATTGCGAAGACCCGGGTTGTTTGAAGGCGTGTCCCGCGCCGGGCGCGATCGTGCAGTATACGAACGGCATCGTCGACTTCCACCAGGAAAACTGCATCGGCTGCGGCAATTGCATTACCGGCTGCCCGTTCAATATTCCTCGCATGTCGAGCGAGCGCCGCGTATACAAGTGCACGCTCTGCTCGGACCGCGTGGCCGTGGGACAGGAGCCCGCGTGCGTGAAGACCTGTCCGACCGGCGCGATCGTCTTCGGTACCAAGGAAGACATGAAGCAGCATGCGGCCGAGCGCATCGTGGACCTCAAGGAGCGCGGCTTCGAGAACGCCGGGCTTTATGACCCGCCGGGCGTGAGCGGCACGCACGTGATGTACGTGCTGCATCACGCAGACCGGCCGCAGCTTTATGCCGGACTGCCGCAGGATCCGCACATCAGCCCGATGGTGCGGCTCTGGAAGGGCGTGGCCAAGCCGATTGGGCTCGCCATCATGGCGTTCACCGCACTGGCCGGCTTCTTCCATTACACGCGGGTTGGCCCGAACGAAGTGACGGCT
Source organism: Paraburkholderia silvatlantica (assembly GCF_003096715.1). Taxonomy (GTDB): domain Bacteria; phylum Pseudomonadota; class Gammaproteobacteria; order Burkholderiales; family Burkholderiaceae; genus Paraburkholderia; species Paraburkholderia silvatlantica. The sequence continues at coordinate 25,697 of NZ_QEOL01000010.1, read as the reverse complement.
GAAGACGAAGCCGCGGCGCGCGATGAGGCGCGGCGCATGCGTGGCGAACCACCCGAGGAGCGCGGCGATGAAAGACGATGAACCGCAATTGATCGAGCGCTACACGCCCAACGAGCGCAGCAACCACTGGATCACTGCAATCTGTTTCATTCTGCTCGCGCTATCGGGCCTCGCGATGTTTCACCCGGCCATGGCATTTTTGTACGCGGTGCTCGGCGGCGGCCAGTGGACGCGCGTTCTCCACCCGTTCATCGGCGTGGTGATGTTCGTCTCGTTCCTGATCCTTGCGCTGCGCTTCTGGCATCACAACTATCTGGACAAAGACGACATCCAGTGGATGAAACAGATGGGCGACGTGCTCAACAACCGCGAAGACAGGCTGCCCGAAATCGGCCGCTACAATGCGGGCCAGAAGCTGTTATTCTTTGCGATGGTGGTTTGCCTCGTGCTGTTGCTCTTGAGCGGCATCGTGATCTGGCGGCGATATTTTTCGATCTACTTTCCGATCGAAATTATCCGGCTCTCTTCGTTGGTGCATGCGATAGCGGCATTCGTGCTGATCTGCGGCATCATCATTCATATTTATGCCGCCATATGGGTGAAGGGGTCGATCGGTGCGATGACGCGCGGTTACGTCACCTGGGGCTGGGCGAGAAAGCATCATCCGCGCTGGTTCCGCGAGAGCATCAAGTAACGCACAGGCTGCGCGCCGCCTGCCGCGCCGTGTGGCTAAGGCAGTGACGGCGCGAGCGGCAAACCGCCGGCGCCCGTGAGGGCACGGCGGTTTTTTCCTTTGTGAAGCCGTTCTGGAGCAGACCCGTCGTGACGCAACGCATTCTCGATCCGCAGCAAATCGAATCGCTCGATCCTTCGGCCATTCCGCGCATTCGTCTACCCGAGCGCGTCGCCTTTTTCAGTACGCGCGCCGTGCGCCTGCGGCATCTCGCGGACCACAATCCCATTGGCGGCTACGTGCGGCTCATGGCGGCGCTCGTCGATGCGCAGCAGGAAGCGCTCGAACATTGCAGCGCATCCATGCCTTCGCGCGAAGCCATTGCGAACGCGCAGCATCACTCCATGCCGATACTGCCCGCGCTCTCCGGCGAGCGTGATCCGCAATGGCACGCCGTGCTGTTGCGTCTCGCCGATCGGGTCGAAGCGGCCGGAACGGTCGCGCCTGCGCTCGCCAAAGTGCTTGGCGACTTGCGCGCCATGACCGAAGGGCAACTGGAAGCCCAGGCCGATGCGCTTCTCGCACAGCGCTACACAGAAGTCGCGCCCGCCACCGCCCCGTTCATCATGGCCGCGCTGCAGGTGGTGTGGACCGACCTCGCGAGCCGTATCGACGTGCGCGACGTGCCCTATGTCGACGCACCGGGCGTATGCCCCGTGTGCGGGTCGCCGCCCGTTGCCAGCATCGTGCGCATTGGCGGCGTGTATCAGGGCTATCGGTTTGCACAATGCGGCCTGTGCGGTACCGAGGCGCATGTGGTGCGCGTGAAGTGCACGAACTGCAATTCGACCAAGGGCATTGCGTATCACGGCATCGAGGGAGGCAATGCCGCACTCAAGGCCGAATCGTGCGACGAATGCCATACGTACCGCAAGATCGGCTATCAGGAGAAGGCGCTCGATTTCGAGCCGCTGGCCGACGATCTGGCGAGCCTCACGCTCGATCTGCTGATGAGCGATGCGGGCTACCGTCGCGCGAGCCCGAATCCGTTGCTATGGCCCGAAGTGCCTGGCGACCAGTAAGGAGCCGCGTACGCCATGAGTGCAACCGTGGGTCAAGCAGCGGAGCGCGACGCGCACGCCCTTCATGCGCTGCTCGCGAAAATGCCGGCGGTCGAGCGCGTGATTGCCTCGGAGCAAGCGCAGCCGCTGATAGCGCAATATGGACGCACCCAGGTGCTCGACGCGATACGCGCCACGCAGGACGGCTGGCGCCGCGATGTGCGAACTGGCGTGCTGGCGCATGAAAACAAGGATGCCGAACCATTTTCGCTCGAACGCGTCATCGCGGCGACCACGCAACGGTTGTCCGCGCGCGCGCAGAGCCGCTTGCGTCCGGTCTTCAATCTCACGGGTACCGTGCTGCATACGAATCTCGGCCGCGCGCTGCTGCCCGAAGAAGCCGTCAAAGCCGTGGCGCAGGCGCTCACGCAACCCGCAAATCTCGAATTCGATCTCGCCAGCGGCAAGCGCGGGGACCGCGACGACCTGATCGACTCGCTGATTTGCGAATTGACGGGAGCCGAAGCCGCGACCGTCGTGAACAACAACGCGGCGGCCGTGCTGCTGCTGTTGAGCGCACTCGCCAATCGCAAGGAAGTCGTCGTTTCGCGCGGCGAACTGGTCGAGATCGGCGGCGCGTTTCGCATTCCCGACATCATGAGCCGGGCGGGCGCACGCTTGCGCGAGATCGGCACGACGAACCGCACGCATCTCAAGGATTACGAAGCGGCCATCAACGCGCGCACCGCGCTCCTGATGAAGGTACATTGCAGCAACTACGCGATCAGCGGCTTTACAAAGACTGTCGAACTCGATGAACTCGCGCCGCTGGCGCGTCAGCACGGTCTGCCCGTAGCGGTCGATCTGGGCAGCGGAACGCTCGTCGATCTCGCGCAGTGGGGCTTGCCGGCAGAGCCCACGGTGCGTGCGACCGTGGAAGCGGGCGCGGACCTCGTGACCTTCAGCGGCGACAAGCTGCTCGGCGGCCCGCAGGCAGGGCTGATCGTCGGACGCAAGGAATTCATCGCGAAGATCAAGAAGCATCCGCTCAAACGCGCGTTGCGGGTCGGCAAGCTCACGCTTGCTGCACTGGAGCCGGTGTTGCGGCTCTATCAGGCGCCTGAGTTCTTGCGGGAGCGGCTCACTACGCTGCGCCTTCTCACACGGCCGGCCTTGCAAATGCAAGAGGCTGCCGAGCGCGCGCTGCCCGCGTTCCAGCGCGCCATAGGCGAAGCGTATGCTGCGAGCGTCGAGCCGATGTTCAGCCAGATCGGCAGTGGCGCGCTGCCCGTGGACGTGCTGCCGAGCAGCGGGCTGGTCGTGCGCCATACGGGTAAGGGCGGCAGTGGCCGTGCGCTGCTCAAGCTCGAGCGTGCCTTGCGCGAACTGCCGCGGCCCGTGATCGGCCGCATCGCCGACGACGCGCTGCGTCTGGACCTGCGCTGCCTCGAACCCGCGGACGAAGCGGCGTTCGCGGCGCAATTCGCGGAGCTGCGTCTGTGATCGTCGGCACGGCGGGGCACATCGACCACGGCAAGACCACGCTGGTCCGCGCGTTGACCGGCGTGGACACCGACCGCCTGAAAGAAGAGAAGGCGCGCGGCATTTCGATCGAACTGGGCTACGCGTACCTGCCGCTCGCCAACGGCGACGTGCTTGGCTTCATTGATGTGCCCGGCCACGAAAAGCTCGTCCATACGATGGCGGCGGGTGCGTGCGGCATCGACTTCGCGTTGCTCGTGATTGCTGCCGACGACGGCGTGATGCCGCAAACGCGCGAGCATCTTGCCATTCTGCAACTGCTGGGCGTGCAGCAAGGCGCCATAGCGCTGACCAAGTGCGATCGCGTGGATGCGGCGCGGCTTGCCGCCGTGCGTGCCGGAATCGCTGCCTGGCTTGCCAACACGATGCTTGCGGATGCGCCTGTATTCGAGACCCATGCCACGCGGCCGCATGACGAAGGCGTGGCGCGCCTCGACGCGTGGTTGCGCGAGCGCGCGAGTACATGGCGGGCGCGAAGAGACGACGGGCTCTTTCGCCTGGCAGTGGATCGCGTATTTACGCTGACGGGCCAGGGGACGGTGGTGACGGGCACCGTATTCGCCGGGCGCGTACAGGCGGGTGACACGCTCGTGCTCGCACCCGCCGGCACGTCAGTGCGCGTGCGCGGCCTGCATGCGCAGAATCGCGCGGTGCATGCCGGCGACGCGGGGCACGCAGGTCAGCGTTGCGCGCTCAATCTTGCGGGCATCGACAAGGAGCAGATTGCGCGCGGCGACTGGATCGTCGATACGCGGCTGGCCGAGCCGGCCGTGCGTCTCGACGTCGAACTGCAGTTGCTCGACGACGCGGGCATCACGTTGCAGCACTGGGCGCCGCTTCATGTGCATCTTGGCACGACGCATCGCGTTGCGAACGTCGCGTTGCTCGAAGGCGAAACGCTCGCGCCGGGCGCGGTTGCCCGCGTACAGCTCGTGTTCGATGCGCCGTTGCACGCGTTGCCGGGAGACCGCTTCATTGTCCGTAACGCGCAGGCGAACCATACCGTGGGTGGCGGGCGTGTGCTCGATCCGTTCGGCCCGTCGCGGCGGCGCCGGACGCCAGAACGGCGTGCATGGCTCGACGCGTTGCGCACGTGGCTCGACGAAGCGAGCCTGGCACCGCTAATCGACGAAGCGCCGCGCGGCATTGCGCGCGCGGTCTTGGTGCAGTTGACCGGTTACGACGATGCCGCGCTCGCTTTGCCCGCCGATGCGATTTCCATCGCACCGCAAGGACGCGGCGACGAAGGCGCCGTGATCGCACAAGCGCACTGGACGCGGCTCACCGAGCGCATTGTCGAAGCGCTCGCCGAGTTTCATGCACGCTTGCCCGATGAGCAGGGGCCGGACGCGGCACGGTTGCGCCGCATGGCGGCGCCGCTCGTGAGCGATGCGGTGTGGCGCGCCGCGATTGAAGCGCTCGAGCGCGAGAGGCGCGTGGCACGCAGTGGCCCGTGGCTGCATTTGCCGTCGCATGCGGTGACGCTCGACGCCGATGACGAAGCGCTAGCCGCGCGCCTCATGCCGCTGCTCGCGCAAGGGCGTTTTGATCCGCCGTGGGTGCGGGACCTCGCGCGCGAGACACGGCAGCCGGAGGAGAAGGTGCGCGCGCTGCTGCGCAAGCTCGCGCGCCTTGGTATGGTGTATCAGGTCGTGCGCGATCTCTTTTACGATCGCGACGTGGTGCAGGCGCTCGCGCGTGTTGTCGCGCAGATTGCCGGGGAGCAGGGCGGCGTGGTGAATGCCGCGGCGTTTCGCGACGCCACGGCATTGGGCCGCAAACGCGCGATCCAGATTCTGGAGTACTTCGACCGCGTTGGATATACTCGCTTTCAGCGCAATACGCATCTGCTGCGGCACGATAGCCGGATGCGCGAATGGTTGTAGACACACCGATATGTGCGTGCGGTTGCAGGTGGTTGGGTTTGACGAAGGAAGGCATTCGTATCCGGTGGTACGGCCAGGCTTCAAACCTGGTTGGGGGCGTCAGCCGCTCCCGGGTCAGTTCGACTCTGGCTGCCTTCCGCCCTATGGGCCTTCCGGGCCATTCTGACCCCTAGGCCCGAGCCGGTTATCGCGGGCGATCTCCAGACACTCACTGGATCAGATCTGCAGCCGCTCGAGCACCTCGAGGAACAGCAACACGGCAATGAGGATGCCAATCCATCTCACAGTGAGCCGCAGATTAAGGAGCGTCGGTCCCAGTGAGTTCACGGCATCCGCAACGAGCTTCGCCGCGGCCTCGCCGCCACTCGCCGCTGTGCCGCGCAATGATGCCGTTGCAAAGTCGATCCGAAGGTTGGTGACAAAGCCGGTTGCGATATTCGGCCATTCGATCGTGTCGTCGCTGTCGTTGGGCCGGAGAAAGAGCCGAGGCTGGCGTGCTGGGTTAGCCGCTGGACTTTCGGCCGTGTAGATATGGCGCATTGCCAGCCCCAACTCTACCGCGCCGAGCTGGCCTTCCGAGATCGCCTGCGCAAGCACTTGCAGACAGGCGGGGGGGATGTGGCAGGCGAGCCACCACTGCTCGAGTTCTCCGGTTTCGTCGTCGGCGGAATTGAAACCCAGGCGGGCAGTACCGAGCGCCACATCGGACAACGAATTACCCAGTTCGTCTTCCAGCGCGCGCAAACCAAGCCGGTCAGCCGTGCTGACGTCGCGGGCCTCGAACGACACCTGGAGCGTGCGCGTCGCTTGCTCAGGGGCGCCAATGATCGAGAGCTCCTGCCCGTCAAGGTGTGCCACGCCGTGTAGCGTAGTGGATAGTATCGGTTGCCGGTCTCCGTCTAGGGGCTCGACAAGTTGTTGCGCCACCTGAAGCTGCCCCAGCTTCAACCACATCGACATGGCCGGGTGATACGTGCGCTTCTCGTTGTCGCGCCCGACGAATTCAAGGGCGTGATCTTTCCGCTCAACGAGATTCAGCACGGCCCTTTTTTCCAGATAATCCATGACCTACTCCCGCCGCCAAGTACGCCAGGCACGCCAAGTCCCTCGCCGGTAAAGAAACCAGGAGGTGAGTGTCGTCCGTTTGAGCGCGGGAATCGGGGAGCGTCTGCGGTTTTCGCATTTTCGCGCCGGACGTGAATACGCGGGATTGTACCCATCTGCAAGTTCGCCCTATATGCCAAAGAGCACATAAGAACGACGATTCAATCCTCAGATTTATTCAACGGGCCACGCCCGGTCGCTCTCGCGCTCGCCGTAACGCGCCGAAGCATTGCCGCCATTGAAATATCAATGAAAGCAATTGCGCTGCACCATGCACCGCTTTTCAGCGCGCGAGCGCCGCGTGACACACCGCTTGTGTGGGCGAGGACACACTCCATCGTTCGTCAGGACCGCGACTGCACAACGCGCTGGGTTTGCCCTACTGCAAGTGTAGGGAGGTGACCCATCGCAGGTCCCGCTGCCCAAATCCAAAATCCTGATACGGGCCAGTGTGACGGTTGCATGAGCCCGCATTGGCAGTAGAACGCGCCGTACAGCGCGTAACGCGCTGGTTGACCCCAAGGACGGAGGTCATATGTTCAGCATCCGCATGTGTCGCAACAGCATGGCAGCAGTGCTATGCATGATGTTTGCGATTCCCTCATTCTCCCAGTCGTTCATGGTTCAATGCCCACCGACCACGCCATCCCATCCGACGGCGCTGGCAGCGGGCGCCGGCGAACCGCCCTACACGGGACCGTCCTTCACAGGCCAGACTTCGGCATCGACGGGTGTCGTCAACGGTGCGATCAAGTGCCAGCAGATCTCGGGTGGCGACGGTTACGCGACGATGGCCAATGGCGTGCAGACCTATCTGTTCGCTTTCGGGCCGCTGTCCGGTCTCGCCGATATCAAGGCGGGCCTGCCCGGCACGCAGTTCGCCTCGGTGTTCAACACCGTCGGCGACCCCAGAACAGATCCGACCTATAACGGCGCGGTCGGTCTCACGCCCGATCCGGAATCCGTTCCGCCCGGTCAGCTCACCGGCCATGTGGACCCGCGGCCGATCATGGATATCGGCGTGATGAACGGCAACGAGCCCGCGCCGATGATGGCGATCGACGAGGACGACGAGTTTTTCCTCACGCTGACCAACGTCGGCATGATCATGCGTCCCGACCTGTTCGAGAAGCACACGGTGCACTTTCACGGCTATCCGAATGCCTCGTCGTTCTATGACGGTGTGCCGGACGCGTCGGTTGCGATCAACATCGGCGCGAGCTTCACGTACTACTACCTCGCGCCGGATGCGGGCACCTACTTCTGGCACTGCCACATCACGCCGCCGGAGCACCTGCAGATGGGCATGGTCGGCCAGATCTTCGTGCGGCCGCGCCAGAACCGGGTGCCTGCAGGCCAGTCGCTGTACCAGTCGCTGGTGTTGCAGCAACAGGATCTGCGCACGCGGTGCGGCACCGACATTCTGTGCTCGACGCCGCTGCCGGCGCAGAACGGCGTGCTGCACGCGAACAACCTGAGCGGAACGCCCACGCTTTACGCCTACAACGACGGCGACGGCTCGACCGCCTACGACGTCGAGTATCCGGTGCAGATTCATGGCTTCGATCCGAACTTCCACTTCGTAGGCATGACGTTCAATCCGGAGCCGTTCACCGACATGAAAGACAAGTTCTTCATGCTCAATGGCCGCAGCTATCCCGACACCGTGAATCCGAGTCCGCTTTCGACGCCGGCGTCGGACGGCGTGCCGCGTTTCTCGCAACCGCTGCCGTCGCTGATCAATATTCCAGTCGGGGGCAAGGTACTGCTGCGGATCTCCGACCTCGACGTCACCGAATATCAGACGCTCGCGTCGCTAGGCATTCCGATGCACGTGGTTGCCGTCAATGCACGGCTGCTGCGGGACATGGCTGGCAACGACATGACCTACTACACGAACTCGATCACGCTCGGTGGCGGGGAGTCGCTCGATCTGATTCTCGACGCCAGCGACACGACGAAGTATCAGTCAGGGCAGGTCTTCTACCTGTACACGCCGAATCTGGATCATCTGGCGAACGATCAGGAAAACTTCGGAGGCCTGATGACTGAGGTGCACATCTGCAGGTCAGTGGACCCGAAGACGAAGGTCTGCACGCTATGAGACGCCTCTTGCACTCGATGAAAACCGTTCACGGCTGACCCGCCATGGACTCGGCCAGAAAGTCCTGCACTTAGGAGAAGAGCCGTGGGACACATCACTTACCGCATAGGAACCGCGACCCTCGCGCGCCTCGGACGGCTTGCACGGTTCGGCGTGGCGGCGCTCGCTGCGCTCTTCTGCATGCAGGTGCATGCGGCCGCGCCCGGCATCACGGGCACGCATTTCGACCTGCGCGCCGAGGCGAACCGCATCACGCAGCCGGACGGCAATAGCGTTTATTCGTGGGGCTACGGCTGCAATACCGCGCCGGCCGGATTTTCGCCGCCTAATATTGCCGGTGCGAACTGTCCCACCATGCAGATTCCCGGCCCCACGCTGATCGTCAACCAGGGCGACATCGTCACGGTGACGCTCACCAACAATCTGCCGGCGGCGGCGGGCAATACGTCGATTCTCTTTCCGGGTTTCGACGTCTGCATGGGCGCCATCGATCCGACAACGAAGGTCTGCTCCGGCACGCCGACCGGCGTGCAGGGGCTGCTCACGCGCGAGGCGTCCCATACCGTCACGGTCACCTACAGCTTCGTCGCCGCCACAGCCGGCACGCACGCCTACTACAGCGGCACGCAGGGCGATCTGCAGATCGAGATGGGCCTGTATGGCGCGATCATCGTGCTGCCGACTTCGTCGCCCGGCACGCTCGCCGTGCCGACCGGCTGCAACCCGATCCAGGGGACGCGCAAGCTGCTGGACGGCCAGCCCGATTTCCGCCACGCCGCCGCAGCCTACAACCACAGCGCAGCGTGCTACGACCGCGAATATCTGTTTCAGTTTTCCGAAGTGGATCCGCGCATTCACGCCCAGGCGGAGCAGCAGGCAGGCAACGCGTGCACGAGCCCGACCGGCTGCATGACCGTGGAGACGGAGCCCTATCACCCGGCGTACTTCATGGTGAACGGACGCTCGATGCCGGACGACATGGACCCGAACTACGCGGCGCAGTATCCGAATCAGCCGTACAACGGCAACCCGCACATGCACCCCGGCGAGCTGGTCCTGCTGCGTATTATCGGCACGGGCCGATGGCAGCATCCGTTCCACGAGCACGGCAACCACGTGCGCGTGCTCGCGCGCGACGGCAACATGCTGCTCGCGAAGACGGACGCAACCAAGGTCGCGGGCCCGCTGCTGTTCACGACCACCACGACGCCGGGCCTTGCGATGGACGGGATCTTCTACTGGACGGGCAAGGGCCTGAACTGGGACGTGTACGGGCATTATCCCGGCGACGGCAGCGTTTGCATCCCGGATGCAAACGGCTACTACACGGCAGACCCCACAGCGCCGAACTACTACGAGTGGTGCGCGGATCACAACAAGGCGCTCGAAGCGCATCCGTTCGGCAAGGTGGGGAGCGGCGGCCCGGTGACATTGCCCGACTCGCACGTGCTGACCAACGGCTTCTGGTATGGCGGCAGCCCTTATCTGGGACCGGATGCGACGATCCGCGCGACCGCGCCCACGGGCACGACACCGCCAAGCGGCACAGTGGTGAATCCGCCGCAAACGGAAGCCGGCTTTGCATTCATGTGGCACTCGCACAACGAGCGCGAGATCACCACGAACAACATCTTCCCTGGCGGAATGATGATGATGATGCTCGTTGATCCACAAGCGTTCCTGATCGACGAATCGAATTAGAGGCGGGGAGAACGGCGATGAGATCCACCATACTCACGGCAAACCTGTTAGGTATGCTTAAGGTATCGATTGCGGCTTTCGTACTGTTGAGCGCAAGCGAAATGGCATGCGCCCAGGCGACCGTCAATCTGACTGCGAAGGCCACCACTGCCGTGATGCCTGACGGGCAGAGCGTGCCGATGTGGGGCTACACGTGCTCGTCGGCGGTAGTTGCGCCTGCTGCGTGCGCGGCCGCGAACCCTGGGGCGGGAACGAACTGGTCGCCCGTGGTGATCACGGTGCCGCCAGGGCAGCTCACGATCAATCTCACGAACAACTTGCCGGGCTCTGTGCCGACTTCGCTCGTGATCGTCGGGCAACTGGGCGCGGGTCTGGGCACGACGGCGACGAGCATGCCGAGCCCGACGCACCCCACGCAGACCGCGACCACGTGGCCAACGGCCGCTGCCGCGCCCGGCGGCGCGTCCTTCACACCGCCGACACAAGTGGCCCGCGTGCAGTCGTTCGCGACTGAAGTCGCGCACGGGAGCACCACGCCGCTCTCGTGGAACAACCTGAACCCCGGCACCTACCTGATCGAGTCGGGCACGCATCCGTCGATCCAGGGGCCGATGGGGTTGTATGGCGTGCTGGTGGTGAGAACGGCGGCCAACGGCACGACGCCGGCGCAAGCGTATCCCGGCGTCAGCTACGACACCGACGTGCCGCTCGTGCTGAGCGAAATCGATCCGGTGCAGAACACGGCGGTCGCGGCGGCTGTGGCGACCCCGGGCTTTAGCGAAACCATGGCCTGGTCCGGCCAGCCGGGCGGCTGTGGCGATTCGAAGTCGACCGCGTTCGGCACCTGCTATCCGCCCACGGTGAACTACGATCCGCGTTACTACCTCATCAACGGCGTCTCGTTCGACCGCACCAATCCGGGCGCTTCGACGTTCGCTGCGACGAGCGCCGCGACTACCGGTCCGGTGATGCTTCGCTTTGTCAATGCGGGTCTGCGCATGCACGTGCCGGCGGTGGTCGGCGCACAAACCGGCACCTCGCCGGTTTCCGGCTTCGCGCTGATCGCCGAGGACGGTAACTTGCTGCCCGGCAATCCGCGGATCCAGTCGGAAGTGTTCATGGCGGCGGGCAAGACTTACGACGCGCTGGTCAACATGCCGGCGGCAAGCACCTCCGCGCTGCCGGTGTTCGACCGCGAGTTGAGTCTATCGACCAACAACGCGCGCGATGGCGGCATGCAGGGCTACATCAGCATCAACAACGCTACTGCGGCGTCACAGGCAGCCGTAGCGAGTGCGACGGTCACCGGTTCCACGTACTTCTTCGTTCCCGGCAAGACGCTGACCGTGTCCGACCCGGCGAGAGGCGTGGCAGCGAAGGACTCCAATGTCTATGGCGTGCAGGTGAAGACCCCGCCCACTGGCGGCGCGCTGACGCTCAACCCAGACGGCACGTTCGTGTACACGCCGAATGCAGGCACGACGGCTGACAGCTTCCAGTACCAGGCGAACGGCAATCCGAACGCCGCGGCGACGGTGACGCTCACGGCGTGCACGACCGGCAACGGGTGTCAGTCCGGGCCGCCCACGGCCGGCAATGCCGCCTATACGAGCAACATCGCCTCGCGGCTGCAGATCGCGGAGCCCGGTGTGCTCACGTACGCCAGCGATCCGAATGGACTCCAACTCACCGCGACGCTGGTCGGCACGCCGACGGGCGGTTCCGTCACGCTGAATCCGGACGGCTCGTTCACGGCCAGCCCGGCAACGGCGCCAATGGGCAGCGCTGCGTCCGCCAACGTGACGTTCCAGTACCAGGCGGTGAATGCGCAGAACACGGCAAGCAACACGGCGACCGTGACGGTGACGTTCAAGGGCGGCAGCGGACTCGTCGTCAACGTGCTGGATGCACCCAGCACGCAGCCGGGTAAAACCCCCGTGAAGATCAGCGACTACCGCTGGATCATCGAGGAAGACCGTACCTTCCAGATCGATCCGGCCTGCCAGGTGAACTCGCCTACGCGTCCGGCGACGTGTCCGCCGCTGCCGCTGCCGGTGCCGAGTCTCGGCGCGAATTTCCACACGAGCTACATGCCGGTGGTGGCCGCGGGCTGTGTCGGCGTCGCCGCGTGCGAAGCGGGCCAGACGGTTTACGATCCGGCGAGCCAGACCCACAAACCGGCTGTGTGCGACATCGGCAACGGCGTGTGCCGGACAACGGCCGCGCAACAGGTGCCGGTGGATCCGTCGCAGGTGGCGCTCGATCCGAAGAAGCGCTATTACATTTCGATCCTGCCGGGCAACGCCTACAACTCGTTCACGAACGGCGGCGGCGCTCCGCAGCCGGTCGATCCGACCAACCCCTCCGGTCCGCAACGGCAGTTCGATATTTCCAAAGACTGTCCGACGGTCGCGAATTTCGCGCCGGGCACGGGCAAGTGCGGCAACGGCATGGGCGGCGCGCCGATCTCGGCCGGACAGACTTCGGTCAATGTGTTGCTGGAGGAATCGCCCTTCCCGACCGCGAAGGTTTCGGTGTTCGTGTTCGAGGACGACGCACCGCTGAACGGCGAAGTGGACGTGAGCGGCGGCACCGACACGTTCGGCTCGGCCCGCGAGCCGGGCCTCGGCGGCTTCGAGATCAAGCTGTGGGACGACGCCGGCGGCAGCGGCAGCCCGACCGGACAGATGACCTACGATATGTTCAATATGCCGCTGTCCAATTCGTTGGCGGGCACGATCGATCCGGTCACCAACCTCAATGCGTGCCCGATTTCGACGAACCCGGACGGCCTTGTCGGCATGATTCCGACCTGCCCGAAATACGAGTCGGACGGCAAGACGCTGTCGCCGCTCGTCGGCCAGGCCATCGTCGCCAACCTGATGCCGGGTAGGTACGGCATTATCGCGACGCCCGCTGCCGACCGTATCGCGCGTGGCGAGGAGTGGCTGCAGACGAACACGCTGGACGGTCAGAAGGCCCACGACTCGTTCATCAAGATCGGTGGCCCGGCGTACTTCCAGGAGTTCGGGCCCGCGGGTTTCCATGTCTCGATCGGGTTTGCGAACCCGAAGATCATCAACGCACGGCTGCCGTTGCTGTGCGCCACCTCGACCTGCAACAACGGGCTCAAGGGCCGGGTGACGAACCTGCACTATAGTCGTCCGCCTGACGAGCATCTCTACGGCAGCCAGTCGCGCAAGCCGTTGAGCTTCACGCAGTGCTATGTGAGCGTGGGCGATCCGGACGGCGAAGACTACGCGTTCACGAAGTGCAACGCGGACGGCACGTTCAGCTTCACGGGGCTGCCCGCGGGCATTACCCGCATCACGGTGTTCGACCAGTGGAACGACCAGATCGTCGACGGGCTCGCATCGGCCGTGACGCTCGGAGGCGGCACGGTGACGGATGCCGGCGATATCGCGGTGCTGCAGTGGCAGACGAATCTGTACACGCGCACGTTCCTCGACACGAACGGCAACGGCGTGGGAGATCCGGGCAAGCCCGGCCTCGCGCTGCTGCCGACCAACATCCGGTTCCGCGACGGCAGCTATTCGGATTTCAACAACACGGACATGAACGGCTATGCGTCGTTCAACGAAGAGTTCCCGTTGTTCAACTGGTACGTCGTCGATACCGACCTGACCCGCTTCAAGCAGACCGGTGTGCACGTTGTCTACGATGCTGGCGGTCCGCCCGACGGCACGCCGGGAGGCGGCAAATCGACGATCGCCGCGAACTACGCGAACACGCTGGAATCGGTCCATCTGCCAACTAACCTGCGAGTGCCGGGCGCGGTGTACTGCAACGACGCGGACTGCAACGACCGCTCCGGCTCGAATCCTTCGACCGGCAGGGTCGATCCGCCGTGGGTGACCACCATGGGCTGGCAGGGCTTCTCGGGCCAGAGCTCGTTCATCGAGTTCGGCAAGACGCAGTACGCGGCGAACGAGAATGGCGGCATTCGGGGCGAAGTCATCTATGCGTCGACGCGCCCGTTCGATGACCCAACGTTGCTGGTTCATACGAAGTGGACGCCCGACGTGCCGAACGTCACGGTGAACCTGTATCAGGAAGGCGTCGCCGCGGACGGTTCCACGAGCCTGAGGCTCGTCGACACGACGAAGACCGCGAGCTGGGACGACTGGGCCCAGGGCTTCCGTCCGGACGGCGTGCCGAACATGAACTGCCCGGGCCAGAGCACCAGCGATCCGTTCTTCTTCACGCTGCAGAACACCAGGATGTGGCTCGACCCGCAGCAGCGGACGCTGCCGAACAATTCGCAGTTCAAGTGCTATGACGGCATGCACGTGTTCAACCAGGTTCAGCCGGCGCCGTTCGACGGCATGTACCAGTTCCCGAGCGTGACGAGCCGTGACCCGCATAGCGGCCTGCCGACCGGCACCAACTGCACGATTTGCCAGGCGAATCCCACGAAGGACGGCACGCAGATGCTGCCGCCGGGCAAGTATGTGGTCGAGATCATCGTGCCGCCGGGCTATGAACTCGTGAAGGAGGAGGACAAGAACATCCTGATCGGCGATAACTACATCGCGCCGGTCACGCAGCAGTTCGGCGGGATCGGCGACATCTTCATCCTGCCCGACCAGGCCGCGATGAACGCCACTTACAACCGCAACAACGCCCAGAATCCGACCACGGATCTTGGCTCGACCCCACACGGCGAAGGCGACACCGGGTCCATCGAACGCTTCTGGCCTTGTGTGGGCGAACTGCGGATCGTGCCGGACTACATCAGCCTGTTCCCGGGCTCGCAGGAAGTCGCGCCGTTCGCGGGGGCATCGAGGAATCTGTGCGACCGCAAGGAGGTGGAGCTCACCGACCAGAGCGCGGTGCTCGCGAAGTTCTGGATCTTCAGCTCGACGCACGTGGCCGCGCACTACACCGGCTTCATGCTGGACGACTTCTCCTCCGAGTTCGATCCGTATTCGCCGCAGTTCGGTGAGAAGTTCGCTGTACCGAACGTTCCGGTGTCGTTCAAGGACTTCGCGGGCAACGAAATCTCGCGCACCTATTCGGACCAGTGGGGCATCTTCAACGGGCTGACCTACTCGACCTGGCAAGTCAATCCGCCGAACCCGACGGGCTACGCGCCGACGATGATGGTCGCTTGCATGAACGACCCGTACATGCCCGACCCGGCGCATTCCGGCCAGACCATCAAGGATCCCCTCTACAACCCGGCATACAGCCAGTTCTGCTACGAGATTCCCTTCATGCCCGGTCAGACGCAGTACATGGATACGCCGGTGGTGCCCGTCGCGGCCTTCGCGGACGGGTATAACCAGGTGGACTGCGCCTATCCGGACGGCACGCCGGGCATTGCCTCCGTGACGGGCGACCCGATTCCCGGCAACACGTCCGCGGGCAGCAACGGCGGCGCGGGCCCGTGGGTCAGCGGGCCGTTGAAGACGTTGACGATCACATCGGTCGGCACGCAGCAGGTGCCGAACCACGCATACACGGGACCGAGTGCCGCCAAGGCGCCGTTCAACCAGAAGTTCATCACGCGCAACTACGGTTTCGGCCAGCAACGGGGTGTCGTGACGATCGCGGGCATCCCGGCGCCGGTGACATCGTGGAGCGACGCGAAGATCACGGTGATCGTGCCGCCTCTGCTCGGTCCCGATGCGGCCTGCACGATCCAGCAGCGCGGCGTGGCGACGCCGACCCAGTGCGGCCAGCTCGTCGTCACCGCGGCCAGCGGCAAGCGTTCGATCGACGCGGTCACCGTTACGATCGGCGGCAAGGCGCCGACCTACGTGGTCGGCGAGAACACGGCGGGCAATGCGATCCAGACTGCGATCGATCATGCCACAGCGGGCGACATGATCGTCGTCGGGCCGGGCACCTATAAGGAGATGCTCCTCATGTGGAAGCCGGTGCGGCTGCAAGGCGTGGGTGCAACGTCCGTGACGGTGGATGCGAACCCGCATCCGTCGGGCAAGCTCGATCCGTGGCGCCGGCAGGTAGGGTGCCTGTTCGGCGACGCGCTGAACGGCGGGCTGATCTCGGCGAGCAATCCGTACGATCCGACCGGCGCGTACAGTTGCCTTGCCTCGATGCAGCGCAAGATCGACGGGATCCCGTTCGAGCCGACTTCGGGCTGGGATTTCAACCTCAACGGCAACCTCGCTGAGACGCTGATCGAGCCGACGCTGATGGGCGCGTACGAAGGCGCGGCGATCACCGTGCTCGGCAAGGGTGTGAAGGACGTGCTCGTGGGCGGTGTGCTCACACAGGACCAGAACTGCGTGGCGAATGGTATCTGCACGCCGCTCACCAACAGTGCTGCGGACTGCAATAACTATCCGAGCAACTTCCTGTGCAACCCGTCGCGCATCGACGGCATGTCGTTCACGAACAGCTCGCAAGGCGGCGGCGGCATCTACCTGCATGGCTGGAACCACTATACGGAGGTGTCGAACAACCGCGTCTTCTCGAACGCGGGGACGCTCACAGGCGGCATCATCATCGGCCAGGTCGAAGTGCCCGACGGCACCATCGCGGCGAACAACGTGACCCAGCTGCCGTTCCAGTACAACGTCCACGTGAACGTGCACAACAACCAGGTCACGTCGAACGCGTCGTACGGCGACGAGATCAATTCGACCACGCCGTCTTCGGCCGGAGGGGTGACGTTCTGCTCGGGCGCCGACTACTACCGGTTCAACTACAACTGGGTCTGCGGCAACATCAGCAGTGGAGATGGCGGCGGTGTCGCGCACTTCGGCTTCAGCTACAACGGCGACCTGTCGCACAACTGGATCCTGTTCAATCAGAGCAACAACCCGACGCTGCCGACGTACGGCGGCGGGCTGATCGTTCAGGGTGTGCCGCCCGACGGCACCTTCTGCGAAAACGCGACCACGGACGTCGACTGCGCGCCGCAGCTTTCGGACGGCGCGGGCCCGGACATCACGATCGACGGCAACCTGATCGTCGGCAACACGGCGGAAAGCGGCAAGGGCGGCGGCCTGCGTCTGCAGGGCGTCAACGGCACCGACGTGCAACGCAGTCCGAACAACAGCTCCGGGTGGTATCGCGTGAAGGTCACCAACAACATCATCGCGAACAACGTGGCGGGTTGGGCTGGCGGTGGCGTGTCGCTGCAGGATGCGGTGGCCGTGAGCTTCATCAACAACACGGTCATCTCCAACGACACGACCGCTACGGCCGGCGTGCTGTTCAATACGTCCGCTGCGACCCAGGCCAACGTCGGACCGCCGAACTGCACGACTTCAGGAGCGGAAACGACGTGCCAGCCGACCACGACATCGCAGTACGAGCCGGCCGGGCTCGAGACCGCGCGCCATACGCAGAACCTGGTGGCGGCATTCACGAGCCCGAACGTGAGGTGTCCGGCAGGCAACCCGAGCTGCACGACGTTCTCGAACCCGGTGCTGACGAATGACCTGTTCTGGCAGAACCGCACCTTCTACATCACCGTGGGAGGACTGGATCCGGGCATCGCGGGGCTGCAGAACGTGGTCACGCTGAATCCGTCGCTGAATCAGGCCGGACACGGCACCGGCTACTGCGACCCGAAGGCGGTCTACTGGGACATCGGCGCGTTCGGCGATACCGGAGCCTCGAACCATGGGTCCGGTCTGACGATGAACCCGCGGTACTCGATCCTGACCGACGCCGGCGACTATCCGAACGCGAACAACAGCGGATCGAATCCGGCCGTCGTGCATCAGTACTGCAACGGTGCGCGTGTGCCGCCGGAAGCGGGCGGCATCGGCATCACGGTGCCCCCGGGCATTGCGGACACGGTGCTGCCGAATCCGTTGTTCAGCCTGCTGCCGTCGGCCACGCCGGACGAGGGCAACAACTGGATCAACATGTCATACGGTCCGCTGTCGCTGTTCAACGAGGCGAGCACAGGAGCGCAACTCGACGTGCTGCTCGGCAACTACACGATCCCGGGGACCTCGCCGGCGGTCAACCACGCCACCGCGGCGGGTTCGCCGAACCACGACATCTTCGGCACGCCGCGGCCGCAGCTGGGTGGCTACGACATCGGCGCGGTGGAGTTCGTGCGGCCTGGCGTGCTTGCATCGCAGCCGTACCCGCTTGCGCTGGGGGTGAACAATCCGGCGACGCTGCTCGGCTTGCTGCAGGGGATCTTGCCGGCCGCCGCGACTAGCGGCGGCGCTGGAGGTACGCCTGCACTGCCGACCGCCCCGGCGGCACCGCTGGCTCCGAAGACGCTGGGGGCGTTGCCATGAGCGGGTGTTGCCATCGGTGGCCGCGGGCGCTGCTGATTGCCAGTGGTGTCTGCCTCGCCGTGGCCCGGCTTCAACCGGCCGCGGCCGAGGAAAGCGCGAGCGCGGCGCACAAGCCCGCCGCGGCCGCGGTGAAGCAGTCGCCCTACTCGCCGGCGAACCTGCCGCAGCGCGCGAAGGGCTACTACGAGTTGGCGCAGGGCATCGACCACCTGAGCGTGCGCCGCACGGCGTCGGGCAACCTGATCCGTTTCAGCTATCGCGTGACGGACCCGGTGGCGGCACGGCCGCTTGGCGAAAAGACCGCAACGGCGGTGATGTTCGGGCGAACGAGCCATGCGTTGCTCGAGATCCCGGTGATGGACAAGGTCGGCGCGCTGCGCCAGAGCGGTCCGCTGGAAACCGGTCAGGAGTACTGGATGGTGTTTTCTAACAAGGGCGGAGTGATCAAGGCCGGAGAGCGCGTTGACGTTTTCGTGGGGTCGTTTCACGTTGACGGGCTGATAGTCCAATGATTGCGCAACCGCTCTTGGGGCGTAGATATTGAGGAGATGACTGATGAACCGCTTTCTTTCGCTGGCAATCCAGGGCGCGTCGGTGGTGACGCTTCTGGCAAGCGCTCCGGCAGCGCTTGCGGGGTCTTCTGCGGCAAGCGCGCAGACCGCGGGAGCGGCGCATATGAGCGCGGCACAGATCGTCGACCGCAACGTCGCGGCGCGCGGCGGCCAGCAGGCGTGGCACGCGGTCAACACGATGACGATGTCGGGGCAGCTCGAGGCGGGCGGCACGAAGAACACGAAGCTGCCCTTCACGATGACGCTCAAGCGCCCGCGCAAGAGCCGTATCGAGGTCCGCTTCAACGACCAGACGGCATTCCAGGTCTACGACGGCGCGCAGGGCTGGAAGGTCAGGCCGTTCCTCGGCCGCAACGAAGTGGAGCCCTACAGCCCCGCGGAGGCCAGGGCGGCCGCATCGTGGGCCGAACTGGATGGCCCGCTCGTGGACTACGCGGCGAAGGGCACGCGCATCGACGTGCTCGGCATGGAAATGGTCGAAGGGCACCGCGCCTATGTGCTGAAGCTGACGATGAAAGACAACACGACGCGCCGCATATGGATCGATGCGTCCAGCTTTCTCGAACTGAAGAGCGACGGGGACGCGCGCAAGCTCGACGGCAAGATGCACAACGTCGCCATCTTCTATCGCGACTACCGGAAGGAGGGCGGCCTCGTCATGCCGCATACGCTCGAGACGGTTGTCGTCGGCGCGCGAGGCACGCACAAGCTGATCGTCGATAAGGTCACGGTGAACCAGCCGGCGGACGACACGCTCTTTGCCAAGCCGCAGCTTACGGTGACGAAAGTGACGCACCCGGCGCCGGTCGTCGGCGTGAACCCGGTCTTGAGCCCGGGGACGCACCCGGCTGCGAGCACTGGCACACGTCCCAATGCAAGTGCGAACGCCGCTGCGCACCCGAGCCCACGCCAAAGCGCAAGCCACTAGCCGCTGGGTGCCCCGATGAGGTTGACGGCCATGAAACCAGTCGCAGTATGGGTGCTCGCCGCCAGTGTTGCGGCGGCCGTGTTCGCGGGCGAGCAGATGCCCGCGCAGGATCTGAGCGTGGATCAGATCGTCGAGAAGAACGTCGAAGCGAGAGGCGGCCTCGAAGCCTGGCGTAAAGTCCAGACCATGATCTGGTCCGGCCACGCGGATAGCGCCAATGCGCCCGCACCCGATCTGCCTTTCGTCCTTGCCATGAAGCGCCCGAACAAGACCCGCTTCGAGGTCACGGTGTACAACCAGAAGTCCGTGCGCGTATTCGACGGCAAGCAGGGGTGGAAACTGGGCCCGAACGGCATGGGCAGCGCCACGCCGCGGCCGTACTCGATGGATGAGGCGACGTCCGCGCGCGACGAGCAGGTGATCGACGGGCTCTTGATCGACCATGCAGCGAAGGGCGTCAGCGTCACGCTGGAGGGCATGGATCAAGTGGGCGGGCGCGATGCGTATCGTCTTGCCGCGAAGCTGCCTTCCGGCGTGACCCGCCATGTGTGGATCGACGCTAAAACATTTCTCGACGTACAGATCGACCACCAGGTGCGCACCCCGCTCGGGCAAACGGTCGTGGTGCTGGTGAGTTACAGCGGCTTCAGGAGCGTCGAGGGGCTGCAAATACCGCTCGAGATCGAGAGCGGCGCGGTGGCGTCCGACAAGAGGGACAAGCTGACGATCGACAAGGTGTCGCTCAATCCGTCGCTGGACGATGGAATCTTCACGAGACCCGCGCCGCCGCAGATGCACCACAAATCGGTTTCAATCGATGTCGATGCCTCGCCGGCGCTGCCTGGCCCCGGGCATCCGTCGCCCTGACCATGAAGCGCGCGGGAAGCGGGCCAGGAGGCCGCGCATGGGCACCATCGCTTGCGGCGCGATGGTTTGCTCCATGCGCGCCGCTCGCCCTGTCGCTCGCCGCGCTGATCGTGCCTGTGGGCGAAGGGCGTTGCGCACCGGCGGCGCAGCAGGCCACGCATCAGGCCACAGCAGGCAGCGCGGGAGAGGCCCTCTACCAGCAGGGCATCCTGAGTTCGGGCGAACCGCTCGAGGCAATGCACGACGGGGGCGTGCACCTGCAAGGCGCAGCCGCGGCCTGTATGAACTGCCATCGCCGCAGTGGCCTGGGCTCCAAAGAAGGCAACAGCAGCATCCCCCCGATCACCTGGCGCTATCTCGTCGAGCCGCGCGCACAAAACCCGGAAGAGGTCGATTTGCCGTACGTTCCAGGGATGCGCGCCGAACGCGAACCGTACACGGACGCGACGATCGCGCGCGCCATTCGCGAGGGAATCGACTCGGAAGGCAAGCCGCTGAGCAGCCTGATGCCGCAGTACGCGCTGAACGACACCGATATGCAGGCGCTGATCGGTTATCTGAAACACCTCGATCGGCGCAGGCCGCCGGGCATCACCGATACCGTGCTGCACTTCGCGACCATCATCACGCCCGATGCCGACCCCGTGAAGCGCGCGGGCATGCTCGACGTGCTCACGCACTACTTCGCTGACAAGAACGTCTTTCCACTCGGCGCGGTGCCGCCGTTGCGTTCGTCGCGCAAGATGATGTTCATGGTGAATCGCCGCTGGGAACTGCACGTGTGGGAGCTCAAAGGTCCGCCGGACACCTGGCGTGAACAGCTTACGCGGTTTCTCGCCCAGCAGCCTGTGTTCGCAGTGGTGTCGGGTATCGGAGGCAAGAACTGGGCGCCGGTTCACGACTTTTGCGAGCAGGAGGCTCTACCGTGCCTCTTTCCCAACGTGGAAGTGCCGGTCGAAGCCGATCACGATTTCTATTCCGTGTACTTCTCCAAAGGCGTGCTGCTCGAAAGCGGCCTGATTGCGGCGCGCATTGTCGAGGAGGCGGGCGCGAAAGAGGCGGGTGCGCCAACGCACGTCTGGCAGGTCTATCGCGCCGGAGACAACGGCGAGCGCGGCGCGCAAGCGCTTGCCACCGCACTGAAGGCGCACGGCATCGCGGTGTCGGAGCACGCGCTTGCCCCCGGCGAGAGCGTTGCGCACGCCATGCAGGGGATACCGCGGCCGGACGTGCTGGTGCTATGGCTGCGTCCACCGGACGTCGCGGCGCTCGCGCGAATCCCTCCAGCGACGCATACCGTGTTCATGTCGGGCCTCATGGGCGGGCTGGATAGCATCCCCTTGCCGGCAAACTGGCGCGACGTCACGCGCCTCGCGTACCCGTTCGATTTGCCGGAAGGGCGGCGCGTGCGCGTCGACTATGCGTTCGGCTGGTTTTCGATCAGGCAGATTCCGATGGTGGCGCCCCAGGTGCAGGCAGACACCTATCTTGCCTGCGGCCTGCTCGCTGAGACGCTGAGCCATATGGTCGATGCGTTCGTGAGGGACTACCTGGTGGAGCGCATTCAGGACATGCTCGAACGCCGCATCCTGACGGGGTACTATCCGCGCCTGACGTTGGCGCCGGGACAGACATTCGCGTCCAAGGGCGGCTATATTGTCCGCTTTGCCGGGCCGGATCACATCAAGCTCGTGGCCGATGGGGACTGGATCGTGCCGTGAGGTCAATTGCGTGATGCTGGCGCGTATCACTCAAGCGCACGCATTCACACGCTCACCCAATTAAATAGTATGCCGAATTGATTGAAATGCGCGGCTTCGTTTCGAAAAAGCCGCGTCGCTCAATGCTGTGCGAGAACGGCAAACGGGCAATTGACACACTGCGACATCTAGCGAAACGCCTACCCCAAGAGGAGGACCTTGACCCATCCCGATCCCGAATGGGCGTTTGCACAATGAAGTCATCGCGTGAGGTTCGAGAGGTTCATCGTGAACGCCGCCATGACAAGAGCCCTTGTCGGCCATGCAGCCTTTCACAGCTTGCTGCGCGGCGGCTGGATACTCGCCTTCGCAATGCTGGTATTGCTGCAGGCGACCACCGCATACGCGCTGCCGATCTTCGCGCGCCAAACCGGACAAAGTTGTGTGGCTTGCCACGCCGGCGGGCAATTTCCGGAACTCACGCCATATGGGCGAATGTTCAAGCTCACCGGCTACACGCTCGGCGAACGCACGATCCCGATCGCAGCCATGGCAATTGGCGATCTGAGCCAGACGAGGGTCAACAACGACTCGAGCGGCAACCCCATCAACACGAAGAACGGTCTGCCTATATTCGACTTTGCGAGCATTTTCCTCGCCGGCAAGATCACCGACAAGATCGGCGCCTTCGCGCAGTTCACCTATACGAACTATGACCATCAGAATGGCGTGACGAACAAATGGGAAGGCCACTGGGGATCCGACAATACCGACTTCCGGTTTGTGGACCGGATCATCGGGGAGGCGAACGATCTCATCCTCGGCGTGACGGTGCACAACAATCCGACCGTGCAGGACGTCTGGAATTCCGCGCCGGCATGGGGTTATCCGTACATTTCATCGACGATCAGTCCGGTTGCCAAAATCCCCAACCTGCCCGTCATCGAAGGCAGTCTGGCGTCGCAGGTGGCAGGCGTCGGCGGATACCTGTACTGGAACAAGACGGTCTATGCCGAACTGACCGCGTACAGCACGGCCGACGGCATCTGGTCGTTCATGAGTCACGGCAACGCGCAAGGGAATGCGGCTCACCCACAAACCTATCTGCGCGGCTACAACCCGTACGCGCGCATTGCGCTGACGCGAGACTGGGGGCCGCATAGCGCGATGGTTGGCGCGTTCCTGTTGAACGTGAACATCTATCCGAACGACTCCAGCCAGTTCCCGATCTTTACGCAGGGCGTGACGCGCTACCGGGATTACGGCATGGACGCGCAGTACGAGTACCTGCTCGAACCGCACACGATCACAGCACAGGCGCGCTATGTGCGTGAGAACATCCACGACCCGAACAATTTCGTGCTCAGTGACAGCACGTCGGGGAATCTCGATTCGCTGAGACTCAAGGCATCGTACGTCTATCAGGCCAAGTACGGCATCAGCCTTTCGTTTTTCAATACGACAGGTAGTCCCGACAGCGCGGCCTACTCGGGCAGTGCGAACTTCCACCCCAACACGCAGGGCTGGATGCCGGAAATATTCTGGATACCGAATCAACGTATTCGAATAGGCTTGCAGTACACGCACTACACGAAGTTCTTCGGCGCCACGTCCAACTACGACGGCACCGGGCGTAACGCGAGAGACAACGACACGCTCTTCATTTATCTGTGGGCCGCTTCATGGTGATGTCCCGGGCGCTGTTTCCGGTGCGCCGTGCCGAAGCGGCTGCGTTTCTGCGCTGATCGCAAGCACGACAGAAATGGCAGTAAGGAGGTTGGCAACATGAAAAAAATGGCGCAAATCGTCTCCATAGGGATGCTGCTGGCCGGGTCGGCCTGCCAGGATCTGGAGCATTCGCGGCAGGTTGACAACCCGATGGTTTCGGGCAAGACCATCGCGTTGCAGGTGTGCTCGAACTGTCACGGCGTGAACGGCGTTTCCGTATCGCCTACCTTTCCGAAGCTCGCCGGGCAGCGAAAGGAATACCTGGTCGATCAACTGACGGACTTCAAGAGCCATTCGCGCACCGACCCGAATGCGCAGCGTTTCATGTGGGGCTTCACGCATTTGACCGACACACAGATCGACGAGCTTGCCACGTATTTCTCGGGGCAATCCGCGGTTCTGGGCGAAGCGAGCGATCTCGCGCTCATCAGTGAAGGCAAGGCAATCTATCATTCGGGCCTGCCTGACAAGGGCGTTGCGGCGTGCATTGCGTGCCACGGACCGCATGGCGAGGGGATGAATCAGTTTCCCCGGCTCGCGGGCCAGCACGCGGACTACGTCGTGAAACAGCTCGAGGTGTTCCAGCAAACCGACACTCGGCCTCGCGGCGCGCCCATGAAGGCCGTGTGCGCCAACATGTCGGACCGGGACATGCGCGCAGTGGCGGCGTACGTCGAGGTGTTTCCGCCGGAAGAGGAGGTGTCTGCCAGCCCGGCAGGCAATCAATGAGCAGGGAATTGAATCTGGCGCGGCTGCGCTCAACGGCTTCGGTGCCCGCCTCCTCAACGGGCATCTTTCATGGTGCGCCGTCTCCCCCGGGGCGCGCACCCTTTTTATGCCCGGCGGGATGCACTACGCCATTCCGTCTACGTCCTTCCTGAATGGGGAATGCCATGAAACCAGGCTCATGCTCTCCAGATGCCGCAGTGCCCTCTCCAGCAGCGGCACGGCGTCGGCCTCGGCTCACGCGCGGCGCGGATCAAAGGAGCGTGCTGGACGACGGGCGCCCGTTCCCGAGTCGCCTCGACGCCTTTGACTGGCTGTTTGCCCTTGCCATGGTTGCGGGCGCGGGCCTGGCCTTGTCGCGCTACAACGCGTACATGAACGACTACGACAAGCTCGTGCTCGGCGGCGCGACGCCGGCGCTTGTCGTGCTGGGCTGGCGCTGGAAGCCGGCGCGGTTATTGATCGTCTGGATCGCGCCGCTGTCGTTATTCACCATCCAGCTGTATCAGGGCGATTTGCAGCGCGCCGACAGCACGTTTTTCCTGAAGTATTTCCTCTCCAGCCAATCGGCCATCCTGTGGATGAGCACGCTCTTCGTGCTCGCCACGCTGTTCTACTGGATCGGCCTGCTCTCTCGCTCGCCCTCGGGTGGCTCGATCGGCTCGAAGCTCGCGTGGGCGGCGGTGCTCATGGGCTTTGTCGGCCTGATGGTGCGGTGGTACGAGTCCTACCTCATCGGCGCGGACGTCGGGCATATACCCATTTCGAACCTCTATGAAGTGTTCGTGCTGTTCAGCCTCATCACCGCGCTCTTCTATCTGTATTACGAAAAGCACTACAACACGCGTGC
>NZ_QEOL01000009.1 GCF_003096715.1 Paraburkholderia silvatlantica | reverse complement strand
CGAGATGATCGCCGACCCCGAGCAGAAGATCGGCCGTCCGCGCCAGCTGTTCATCGGCGAAACGCCGCGCGAAGCGAAGCCGATTTCGCAACGCTGACCCTCGAGGCGCGCGCCGTTTCTGGCGCGCGAGCGCATTGCCTCCACGGGCGCCCGCACGTTAGGTCGTGCCGGCGCCCGCAATTTTTTCCGCGCACGTTCCTTGCTCGCGCCGCGATTTGCCACCGATTTCCCGCGGTACGCTCGCATATTCTTCGCGCATTCGCCGCCAACGCGTGCGCCGAAGCCACTACAATCGACCGCAAGCGAACCGTACCGCAACCCTTTGCATGGGACCCAGGAGGCAAGCAATGCAGGATCCTGAAACACTCGGTGGCGTCACGCGCTCGAGCGGCGTGGATCATCCCGACCAGGACACCCGGGAAACCGACGGCGCATTCATCGCGCCCGAAACGCCCGAGGTCGCAAGCGCCGACCAGCATGTGCTGAAGTCGGGCGGAACCTTCATCGTCAACGATCCGCTCGGCGACATCACGGGCATCGACGACGGCCTGTTCGTCAACGACACGCGCGTGCTCTCGTCGCTGCGTCTCACTTTCGGCGGCCGCGTGCCCTCGCTGCTCTCGGGCAGCGTGAGCAGCGACAACGCCGTGTTCACGGCCCACCTCACCAATCGTCCGCTGCCGCCGCTCGGCGGCGCCACCACGCCCGAAGGCGTGATTCACGTGCAGCGCGAGCGCGTGCTCTCCGGCACGATGATGACCGAGGCCATCGAACTCACGAACTACGGCACCGAAGACGCCGTGGTGCCGCTTTCCATCTCGTTCGCGAGCGACTTCCGCGACATGTTCGAAGTGCGCGGCCTGAAGCGCGAAAAGCGCGGCACGCTCATGCCGCCGCGCGTGGAAGACGGCGAGGTGCGGCTCGAGTACATCGGGCTCGACAAGGTTGCGCGGCGCGTGCGTATCGAGTTCTCGCCCACGCCGAGCAAACTCCTCGCCGATCGTGCCGACTTCACGGTCGATCTGCCCGCGCAGGCCTGCGTCTCGGTCTATCTCACGGTGGCGATCGAAGTCGAGGCATTGCCTGGCGCCGCGCCCGGCACGCAGAGCGCGGGCATCTTCCAGCCGCCGCATTGCCTCGCGGATTCGCAGGAGCAGCGCGTGGGCCGCGCCGCGCAGCGCGCCGCGCTCGTGGATTCGCATATCGTGATGCGCGAACGCCGCCGCGCGGCGGCGCACCTGCGTTCGAGCAATCCGCTCTTCAATGCGTGGATCAACCGCTCGATCGCCGACCTCGGTCTGCTCACTACCGACCTGCCGACCGGCCCTTATCCCTATGCCGGCATTCCGTGGTTCTCCACGCCGTTCGGCCGCGACGCGGTCATCACCTCGCTGCAAACGCTGTGGCTCACGCCCGCGCTCGCGCGCGGCGTGCTGCGTTTTCTCGCGGAACATCAGGCGCGCGAGGACTCGGCGTTCCGCGACGCGGCGGTCGGCAAGATCATGCACGAAATGCGCAAGAGCGAGATGGCCGCCACGGGCGAAGTGCCGTTCGCGCTCTACTACGGCGGGGTGGATACCACGCCGCTCTTCGTCGTGCTGGCGGGCGCTTACGTCGAACGCACGGGCGACGTCTCGCTGATCGACGAATTGTGGCCGGCGCTGGAACGCGCCGCGGCCTGGGTCGCAGGTGTGTGCGACCGCAACAAACTCGGTCTGCTCGACTACCGGCGCGAATCGGAAGGCGGCCTCGCGAACCAGGGCTGGAAGGACAGCCACGACTCGGTATTCCATGCGGACGGTCGTTTCCCCGATGGCCCGATCGCGCTTGTCGAAGTGCAGGCGTACGCGAGCGCGGCGTTCGAAACGATGTCGCGCTTTGCCACGCATCGCGGCCAGGTGGAAGACGCGGCGCGCTATGCCGCGCGCGCCGCGAAAATCCGCCGCTGCGTGGAAGAGAAGTTCTGGATGCCGGAGTCCGAGTTCTACGGCATTGCGCTCGATGGCCACGGCGATCTTTGCCGCGTGCTTGCGTCGAACGCGGGTCATCTGCTCGCCTTCGGGCTGCCTGAAGAGGAGCGCGGCCGCGCCGTGGCGGAAGTGCTCGAATCGGCGCTGTTCCATACGGGTTGGGGCGTGCGTACGCTCGCAGCGGGACAGGCGCGTTTCAATCCCATGGCGTACCACAACGGCTCGGTCTGGCCGCACGACAACGCGCTGTGCGCACGCGGTCTCGCGCGCTATGGCCGCAAGGCGGCGGCGGTGCGTTTGCTGCAGGCACTGTTCGAGGCGGCGGTGACGTTCGACATGCGTTTGCCCGAGCTATTCTGCGGGTTCCCGCGCCGGCGCGGCGAGCCGCCCACGGCGTATCCGGTGGCCTGTCTGCCGCAAGCGTGGGCCGCGGGTTCGCCGTTCATGATGCTCGAAGCGTGTCTTGGCGTGACGATCGACGCGGCGCGCAACGAGGTGCGCGTCGAGCAGCCCATGCTGCCCGAAGGCATCGACTGGCTCGAAGTGGGCGATCTGCGCGTGGGCAAGCATACGGTGACGCTCATGTTCCGCCGCGTGGACGGCAAGGTCGTGGCATCGGCCGACCGCAGCGACGTGAAGGTCGTGGCGTTGCTGTGAGCGCGCGGTTGTGGGCCCGGTTGTGGGCCCTTTAGTGGGCCCTTCTTTGAGCCCTTTTTTGAGCCCTTTAGTGCTTTAGTGAGCTCTGGCGCGGGCTTTGAAAGCCCGCGCCGGGCTCATCGATTTACCTGGCGCTCGGGTGATCGACGCGCTCCAGCGTGAACTGCGGCGCGACGCAGCCCGTCTCGACACCCATCGTGTTGACGATGCGCGGGGCGTCGAGTTGACTGAGTTGTGCAGGCTGTCCCGGCGTGCCGATGCACAGTCCGCGCATGCGGAGGGCGGACTAACGCACGTCGCGCGCTACGCGGCACGCGGCGAGATCCCACGCGCCGCTGCCGACCGTTTTGAACAGAACGGGCGCGCCGTCATGCTTCGCGCCCTCCGCCACGGCGGAGCCGATCGTGCGCACGTTGGCCCAATCGACGCCGGCCTGCAGCAGGTCGCCGGCTTCTTCACGCGCGGCGGCCAGATCGTCCACGAACACGCGGCTTGCGCGCACCGTTTCCGGTGCGATTTCGGCGGCGTCCGGCGTGAAAGCGCCCACGCCGATTACGAGCCGGTCCTCGCGTGCCGAGGCGTCGTACACGGGCGTCTTGCTCGTGGTTGCAGCGATGACCACGTCGACTTCTTCCGGCACCGCGCCGCGCGCGGGCGTCGCGTGCACGCCGGACTGCGCGAGGTGAGCGCGCAATGCCGCGTCGGACGTCTCAGTCCGGCCCTTCACGTAGAGCGTCGCCGCCGGATACAACTGGCCGATCGCCTCGGCATGAAAACGAGCCTGCTGTCCGGTGCCGATGACCAGAAAGGCGCGTGGCGCGCCGGGGTGAAAGACGCGCACGCCCAGCATGGAGAGCGCCGCGGTGCGCCGCCCCGTCACGGTCGGGCCGTCGAGGATGAACTCCGGCTGCCCCGTCGCGCCGTTGCACACCGTCACCGCGCCGAAGATGGTCGGCATGCCGAGCGCCGTGTTGGCCGGGCACACGCTCACGAGCTTGTGGATGGCGATGTCGTCGGCGCTGGCGGGCATCGAGAGCATGACGCCGTTGCCTTTGAGCGGCACGCCCGTGCGCACGGGCGCGTGAATGCGGCCCGCGTCGTGGTCCTGCGCGGCCGTGGCGAGGGCGTCGAGCAGCGTGCTGAAGTCGAGCAGGCGCGCCGTGGCGGCGGCGTCGTAAATCGCGATGGGCTCCATCGAATCTTCTCTCCTGATGAATGATGCGTGGGTGTGGCCGCGTGAGTTCCGACCCCGGCCTCAAAAGCGGTCGATGCGAAACGGCGCGAGATCGACGGCAGGCGTCTCGCGCGCCATCAATTGTGCGACGAGTTCGCCGCTGAGCGGCCCGAGCGTGAGGCCCAGATGCTGATGGCCTGTCGCGACGAATACATTCCGCGCGCCGCGCATCTCGCCGATCATCGGCAGATAGTCGGGCAGCGTGGGGCGATCGCCGTACCAGCGGCTTGCGACCTGCGCCGCGCCCGCGCCCGGAAAGAGCGTCTGGAATTGCGTGGCGAGCAGATCGGCGCGGCGCCAGTCGGGTGCGCCGCGCGCGCCGAGTTCGACGGTGCCGGCAAGCCGGATGCCCTGCGCCATCGGGTTGCAGGTGAAGCCGCGCTCGACGAAGCTCACGGGCACGCGCAACGTCTCTTGTGAGGGCCCGCCGAGCTGGACGTGATAGCCGCGCTCGTTGGTCAGCTCAATCCTCGCGCCGAGTTGCTGCGCGAGTTCGGCGCTGCGCGAGCCGGCCGCGATCAGCACCTTCGCGGCCGGGTGCATCGCACCGTTGAGCATGAAGCCGATGCGGCCGTCGGGCAGGGCGCGCAATGCATCGACGGCAGCGCGCGTGAATCTCGCGCCCGCTGCGAGCGCGGCCTCGAAAACGCGCTCGACGACCTGCTGCGGATCCGTGACCGAAGCCATGCCGGGAAAGTAGCGCGCATGGCTGATATGCGGCGTGAGCGAGGGTAGATAGTCGCGCCGCACCTGCCCGGCCGTGAGATTTTCGTAGCGCACGCCGTGCCGGTCGAGCAGATCGAGTTGCGCGCGTTCCGTTGCGCGCGCAACGGGGTGCTCGAACACGTAAAGCGAGCCGATGTCGCGAAAGAGGTCGCCGGCGATGT
This sequence comes from Paraburkholderia silvatlantica, assembly GCF_003096715.1. Lineage (GTDB taxonomy): Bacteria > Pseudomonadota > Gammaproteobacteria > Burkholderiales > Burkholderiaceae > Paraburkholderia > Paraburkholderia silvatlantica. The sequence goes on along the minus strand of NZ_QEOL01000009.1, from coordinate 249,321 downwards.
GCCGATCGAGCAGGCGACGCCAGGCTTGCGCCGCGCCGGTCACGAGACTTGCGAGCGCACGCGTATTGCGCCGGTAGCGCGGGCGCTGCGCCTGGGCGGCGAACTCCAGCAACCATGGCGCCATGCGCGGCAGGCTGCGTTTGTGCAGACGCAGTGGGCCGTCGCGGCGCAGCAGCATGCGGGGCAGGCCGGCCATCGTTTCGGGGCTCGCGAGCGGCGCCACATGATCGACCGCGATCAGACCCGCGTTGCCGAACGAGCAGCCCGAACCGGGCGGCGCGCCGTCGACGATATGCACACGCATGCCGCGCTGCGCCAGATTGAGCGCGGCGCAGACCCCGATGATGCCCGCACCGATGACGACGACGTCTTCCATGTCAGTCTCGCGACGAAGAAGTGATTTCGTCCGATGCTAACCCAACTATTTCCTATAGGAAACTTTTTTCTGATCGTATGTCTTGCGTGTTCGACCCGCAGATCAGCGTAGGCCTTGCGAGGCGCTGTAGGCGCTCGCCTGTTCGAGCAGCCACGCGCGGAACATCTCCAGCGGCTTGCCGTGGCTGAGTTCGGTGGGATAGACGAAGTAGTAGCCGCCATCGGCAATAGCCGGGGCTTCGAAGGCAATGACGACGCCGAACCGCTCGAGCTGGCCTGCCACGAAGAACTTCGGCACCAGCGCCACGCCGAGTCCGGCGGCGGCCGCGGCGATCAGCATCGTGTGCAGCTCGTAGCGCACGCCGTGCATGGTGGCGTTGTCTTCCACGCCGAGGTCGGAGAACCAGCGCGTCCATGCGTCGGGGCGCGTGGTGGAGTGCAGCAGCGGGTAGGCGAGCAGTTCATGCGCCTTTTTGATGGGGCGCGCGAGCAGCGACGGAGAACAGACGGGCACCACTTCCTCGCCGAACAGAAAGTCGGACGACGTGCCGGGCCAGGTTGGCTTGCCGTAGTGGATCGCGGCTTCGAAATGCGATTCCTCGAACGAAAACGTCTCGGTGCGCACGCCCATGTTCACGCGCACGTCGGGCGTGCGGTCGTAGAAGTCCTTGAGGCGCGGAATCAGCCATTCGGAGGCGAAGGTCGGCAGCACGGCCAGTTCCAGATAACCGCCGCCGCTGCCGTGCGCGATGATGGAGAGCGTGTCGCGATCCAGATTTTCGAGCGCACGGCGCACCTGGGTGCTGTAGAGCCGGCCCGCGCGCGTGAGCACGACCCGCTGCTTGGCACGCACGAAAAGGCGCACGCCGAGATTCGCCTCGAGCGTGGCGATCTGGCGCGATACCGCGCTTTCGGTGAGGAACAGCTCCCTGGCGGCGTGCGTGAAGCTCTCGTGCCGCGCCGCGGCTTCGAAGGCCGTCAGCGCGCCGATGTTCGGGATCTTGAACTTGCGCATGTTGATTCCAGAAACTCATCAAGTGACAATTTAATCTCGCTTTACGCGGTGCGCAACCATTCGAATAATGCGTTTCACGTATAGCTGGCCGAAACCGACGGCCAGAGGCCCGTTTGACGACCACTGCCAGGCGGCAGGTGGTCCTTTCCTGTGAGACTGGTGATGCGCAATTCGAACGTAGAACGCTTGTTGTCCGCGCTGCTTGGCCGCGAGAAAACCGCGACCCTCTTTGCGACGCTGAACTTTCCTTCGATGCTCGAAGACTGGGAAAGCGGCACCGTCACGCGCGCCGAACTTGCCCAGGCAATGAACATGGCGCTGTTCGAAGACCTGCTGGAGCGCTCGCCCAATGGCCGTGCGTACACGAACGATACGGTGGCGCAGGGCGGCGCGGTGTACTTCGACCATGGCGCGCTGCGCACGGTGCGCTGGGCGCACAACGGCGCGCTGCCGCCCGGCGAAGCGGCGTTCACGCGTATTCTGCGTCCGCTCGGCTTTCGCCTGAACGGCCGCTATCCGCTGGACAAGCTCGGCATGACGGGACGCGCCTACGCCCACGAAGACGCGCCCGACGAGATCGCGCAATTCTTCGTGAGCGAGCTGCACCCCGAGCGTTTTTCGGCGGCATTCCAGCAAGCCGTGACGAACGTGGTGGGCGCGTCGAAAGATCCGCTCACGCCGCTGGCCATTGCGCAGCTCTCCGAGCTCGAACGCGACGGCTCGCTGCCGCTCGATGCCGCGCTGCAGCTGCTGCCCGTGATCGTCGGGGCATTCGCGCGCCAGCACGACGTGCCATCTATTTCGGATTACGAGACATTGCTGCAGGAATCCGCGGAAATGGCGTGGATCGCAACGGAAGGCAACGCCTTCAATCACGCGACCGACCGGGTGGAAGACGTATTCAGGCTTTCGGACGACGAGAAGGCCAAGGGGCGGCCGATGAAGCCCAGCGTCGAGACCTCGCGCTCGGGCCGCGTGTTCCAGACGGCGTATCGCGCCGACACCGTGACGCGCGAGTTCCGCGCGGCCGACGGCCGGCGCGTGTCGCGCGAGGTGCCGGGCTCGTTCTACGAGTTCATCACGCGCAAGCGCACGTTCGATCAGGTCTCGCGGCGCTGGCAAACCGATTTGCGCTTCGATGCGGGCAACGCCACGGGCATCTTCAAAATGACCGCGAACGCTGCGTAAGCATGAAGGATCAAACGCCCGGCGCGCCGTCCTGCGTGTCCGGGTGCGGTTCGTTGATGAGCCAGAGGACCTCCGCGTCTTCTGCGCTCGTGGAGACGGCCGCATGCCCCGTGCGGCTGTCGAAATAGAGGCTGTCACCGGCTTCGAGATGCGTCGGCGCGTAAAGCTCGGAATAGAGGCAAACCGAGCCGCTCAATACGAAGAGAAATTCTTCGCCTTCATGCCGGCCCCATTCCGTGAACTCGTCCAGCGAGTGCGCCGTCACGCGGATGCGAAACGGGTGCATCGCCTTGTGGGCGAGTTCCGTTGCCAGCAATTCCATCTGATAGCAGCCTGCCGAATGCTGCTGCCCGCCGCCCTTGCGGGTGAGCGCGCGGCGTCCGCTCGCGCGCGGCCTGGGCGCCTGGCCGAACAGTTCGCCCAGGTCGATCTTCAGGCCGTGAACGATCTTCTGCAGCACGTCGAACGTCGGCGACATGACGCCGTTCTCTACCTTCGAGAGCGTGGAGCGCGACACGCCGCACACGCGGCTGGCGGTCTCTAGCGTGTAGTCGTGCTTCAGCCGGGCCGCCTTGAGGCGCTTGCCCAGCTCCGCCGAGGCGTTCCCGGCGGGCTTGAGGGACGGGGTTTCCATTCGGGAACTCGGGGTGCTTGCTGATGCTTCGTTGAGGGTTCGCTGAGGATTCGCTGAGGATTCGCTGAGGATTCGCTGGGTGCGCGCATCGTACTCTATGTTTCCGATCATAACATTTGTGTATCGCGCGACGCTTGCTGCGCCATGCCGCGATTAACAAGTATGACTAAGCAAGTCGGCCGCCTGGAAGTTGATGATTTCTGACGCAGACCCAGACGGCGCAAGGCATGGCGGGCGCACAAGCCGCTCACCGGATGACATCCACGCACAAGCGGGCATATCGGGGCCATCGGGTATCTCCCAATGCCTGCGAGACCGCGTCACGCGTTGCCGTATTCCCCCGCGTGAGCGGGCTTGATGAGCGAAGCGCATTACGTGGTGATTAGATTTCGTTTGATGCCGCCGGAACCGCTGCCGACAATCCGTTCACGTCCCGCCGTCCTGCAGCGACGGCGCAAGACGAATCCTGTGCGCCGAAGGTCCGCGTGACCATTCGGACGCATCACGTGCCGGCTCCAGATACCGAAGGAATATCGCATGCCTCCTCGTTTCCTCGCTTCTCGTCGTGGCTGCGCGATCGCAGCGTCGTTGATGTTGATTGCCGGCGCGGTGAGCGCGCAGGAAATGGTCGTGAAGATCGGCGTGGCCAGCCCGCTCACGGGCGGCGGCGCGGCGTATGGCAAGGACATCGAGAGCGGGGTGCGGATGGCCGTGGACGAAGCCAACGCCGCGCATCCCACCATCGGCGGCAAGCCCGTCAAGTTCGTGATCGATTCGCAGGATGACCAGAGCGATCCGCGCATTGGCGTGCAGGTCGCGCAGCAACTCGTGGACGACAACGTGGCGGTCGTGATCGGCCACTTCAATTCGGGCACGACGCTGCCGGCTTCGAAGATCTACGCGAAGGCGGGCATTCCGATGATCACGCCGGCCGCTACGAATCCGGCCATCACGCAAAGCGGCTCGCCGACCATCTACCGCGTGATCGCCACCGACTCGCAAAACGCCGGCAACGCGGGCAACTATGCGGCGACGGTGACGAAGGCGCGGCGCATTGCCATCATCGATGACCGCACGGCCTTCGGCCAGGGCGAAGCCGACGAGTTCGAGAAGGCCGTCAAGGCGAGTGGCGGCACGATCGTCGCGCGCGAGTTCACGAACGACAAGGCCGTCGATTTCAGCGCCCAGCTCACGAGCATCAAGCGCACGAATCCGGATCTCGTGTTCTTCGGCGGCCTCGACGCGCAGGCCGCCATGATCGTCAGGCGCATGCGCCAGCTTGGCCTGAAGGCGCAATTCCTCGCCGGCGGCGGCGTCATGGACGCGAACTTCATCAAGCTCGCCGGCGATTCCGCCGATGGCGCTTCGGTATGGGAATACGGACAGCCGCTCGGCACGCTGCCCAAGGGCAAGGGCTTCGAGGCGAAATTCAAGCAGAAATACGGTATCGACATGCTTGCCTACGCGCCGTTCGCCTACGATGCAGCGTGGGTCGCCATTTCGGCAATGGAGAAGGCGGGCTCGGCGAATCCGGCGCAGTTCAACGCCGCGCTGAAGGCCACGAACTACGACGGCATTACGGGCAAGATCGCGTTCAATGCCCAAGGCGACCTCAAGAGCCCGAGTTCCACGCTGTATCAGGTGAAGAACGTGGCGTGGGTGCCGGTCACGACGCGAACCGCGGACTGACCCGCAACGCCGTTGCTTCGTTGTTGGGCGCCGCTTCTGTCGGCGCCCAACGCATTGTTTCCAACAGGAAATCGATAGCGCGCCGGCAGGGCGGCCGCCTGCCATTTTCATGGCGGGAAGCCGAGCGGATGCGAGACCTGGGGCATGGCGGAATTCCCTTGGATTTTCGTGTTGTCGCGCGGAAATTGCGCGTGTATAGTTTCCTAAAGTAGCAATGTTTCGTATCGGAAATTTTAAGGGATTCTACCTATGAAAGCCTCCTCCATCCTCTCGGACCTCGGTATTTCCCAGCTCGCGGAAGCGGGCGACATCGCCGTGCATTCGCCGATCAACGGCGAACTGATCGGCCGCGTCGCGAGCCAGTCGGCGGCCGACGTCGACGCCGTGCTCGCGAAGGCGCAGGAGGCGTTCAAGACCTGGCGCAACGTGCCCGCGCCGCGCCGCGGCGAACTCGTGCGCCTGCTCGGCAACAGGCTGCGCGAGCAGAAGCGCGCGCTCGGCAGCCTCGTCTCGCTGGAAACCGGCAAGATTTTCCAGGAAGGTCTGGGCGAAGTGCAGGAAATGATCGACATCTGCGACTTCGCGGTCGGCCTCTCGCGCCAGCTTTACGGTCTGACGATTGCTTCGGAGCGTCCCGGGCACCGCATGGCGGAAACATGGCATCCGATGGGCGTGTGCACCGTGATTTCCGCGTTCAATTTCCCGGTCGCCGTGTGGTCGTGGAACGCCGCGCTCGCGCTCGTGTGCGGCAACGCCGTGGTCTGGAAGCCTTCGGAAAAGACGCCGCTCACCGCGGTAGCCGTCGACAAGATCATGCAGGACGTGTTGAAGGAATTTGGCGATGTGCCCGAAGGCCTCACGAGCCTCGTGGTTGGCGGCCGCGAAGTGGGGGCAAAACTCGTGGCGGATCCGCGCTCGAATATCGTGAGCGCAACGGGCAGCACCGAAATGGGCCGTACCGTCGGCGTCGAAGTCGCGCGCCGCTTCGGCCGCTCGCTGCTCGAACTGGGCGGCAACAACGCGGGCATCGTCTCCGCCACCGCCGACCTCGAACTCGCGCTGCGCGGTATTCTGTTCTCGGCAGTCGGCACGGCCGGCCAGCGCTGCACGTCGCTGCGCCGCCTCTTCGTGCACGAGAGCGTGTACGACAAGGCAGTCGAGCGCCTGAAGACGCTTTACGGCAAGGTCGTGATCGGCAATCCGCTGGAACAGGGCACGCTGATGGGGCCGCTCATCGACGAGCAGTCGTTCGCCCGTATGCAGTCGGCGCTCGAGCAGGCGAAACGCGAAGGCGGCAAGGTGTTCGGCGGCGAGCGTCACACGGTGGCGGGCAACGAAAAGGGCTTCTACGTGCGCCCGGCGATCGTCGAGATGCCGTCGCAAACCGAAGTTGTCCTGAAGGAAACCTTCGCGCCGATTCTTTACGTCCTCAAGTACAGCGACTTCGGCGACGCCATCGAGGCGAACAACGCCGCCCACCATGGCCTCTCGTCGTGCGTATTCACGACAGACCTGCGCGAGAGCGAGCGCTTCACGTCGGCCTCGGGCAGCGATTGCGGCATTGCGAACGTGAACATCGGGCCGAGCGGCGCGGAGATCGGCGGCGCGTTCGGCGGCGAAAAGGAAACGGGCGGCGGGCGCGAGTCGGGCTCCGACGCCTGGAAGGCGTATATGCGCCGCGCGACCAACACGGTCAACTATTCGTCGGCGCTGCCGCTCGCACAGGGCATCGATTTCAACGTCGGATAAGCGCGTTTGGCGTAGTTGAGCAGCCATGACCGGGCGTATCGTGCACCCGGTCGATGGATCGATTCGCGCAAACCCAATCCATGCGCGCCGCAGTGATCCGCAATCTGGAGCAAGTCGTGAGTTCTCAAGTCGTTATCGTGGGCGGCGGGGTAATCGGTAGTTCTATTGCCTATTTTCTGCGCGCATCCGACCCAACGGTTGCCGTTACCGTGTTCGAGCGCGACCCGAGCTATGCGCGCTCGTCGTCGGCGCTTTCTGCCGCATCGATCAGGCAGCAGTTTTCCACGCCGTTGTCGATCCAGATGTCGCTGTTCGGCATCGAGTTTCTGCGCGGCATTGGCGAGCGGCTCGAAGTGAACGGCAGCCGTCCGTCGATCGATCTGCACGAGGGCGGCTATCTTTTCCTCGCCACCGAGGCGGGCGCTGCGACGCTGCGCGAGAATCACGTGCTGCAAACGCGTCTTGGCGCGGACATCGAACTCATGTCGCGCGATGCGTTGCACGCGAAGTTTCCCTGGCTCAACGTCGAGGATCTCGCAAGCGGCGCGTATGGCCGCAGCGGCGAGGGCTGGTTCGACGGCTACGGCCTCGTCCAGGCGTTGCGCAAGAAGGCGCAGTCGCTCGGCGCGCGCTATGTGCCGGCCGATGTGACCGGCGTCGTGCGTAGTGGCCGCAAGGTCACGCACGTGATCGCGAGCGACGGCGAACGCCACGCGTGCGACACGCTCGTGAACGCAGCCGGCGCGTGGGCGCGCAAGCTCGCGGAAATGATGGACATCGACATTCCGGTTTATGCGCGCCGCCGCAGCATTTTCAACGTGTCGTCGCCGGCGCGGCTCGCCGCGTGCCCGTTGCTGATCGATCCGTCCGGCGTGTACTTCCGCCCCGAGGGCAACACATACATCACCGGAACGTCGCCGGGCGCGGAGAACGACCCGAACGATCTGCCGCTCGACGAAGTCGATCACGCCATCTTCGACGACGTGATCTGGCCCACGCTCGCGCACCGCGTGCCGGGCTTCGAGGCGCTGCGCGTGGAGAACTGCTGGTCCGGCTATTACGAGTACAACGTGCTCGACCAGAACGCCATCATTGGCTATCACCCGGCCATCGACAATTGCGTGTTTGCCAATGGTTTCAGCGGGCACGGTCTGCAGCAGGGGCCGGCAACCGGGCGCGGCGTGAGCGAACTGATCCTCAACGGCCGCTACACGACGCTCGATCTGTCTTCGCTCGACTGGTCGCGGGTACTGGAAAACCGGCCGATCGTCGAAAAGAATGTCGTGTGACGGCGAGTAGTCGGGCTACGCAAAAAGTGAGTCCGTGATCTGACCACAATCGAAGCTTGTCCGCCGCCGCGCTTAACCGCCATCGACTCCATGTCCGCCATGTACGATTTCACTGCGCCCTTCCAGCATCCCGCCGGTTCGCCCATTCGCGAGCTTTTCAGGTACCTGGGAGAACCAGGCATGATTTCCTTCGCGGGCGGCTATCCTGCCAGCGATCTGTTCGATGCCGACGGACTGCAGGCGGCAGCGGGCGAGGCATGGCAGGCGCCCACGCGCTGCCTTCAGTACGGGCCGACCGACGGCTTGCCCGAATTGAAAACGCAGTTGCTCGCGTTGATGGCGCGCCGCGGTGCGACCTGCGCACCGCAGGAGCTGCTCGTCACCACAGGGTCGCAGCAAGGTCTCGATCTCTTGTTGCGCGTGCTGCTTGGTCCGGGCGACACGGCCTTGACGGAGCAGCCCGCCTATCCGGCCACGCTGCAGGCGCTCCGGCTCCAGCAGGCGCGTGTGGTGACGGTGCCGGTAGACGGCGACGGTCTCGACGTGGACGAACTCGCCGCGCGCCTCGCTTCGGGCGCGATTGCACGACCGAAGCTGCTGTACACGGTGCCGACCTTCGCGAATCCCACCGGGGCCACGCTCACGCGCGAGCGGCGCCTTGCGCTCTTGCGTCTCGCCGTCCAGTACCGTTTCGTGATCGTCGAGGACGATCCGTACGGCGATCTGCGTTTCGCGGGCAACGCGGTGCCGTCGATGCTGGCGCTGGCAAGCGAGGTGCACGGTGCGCGTGATTGGGTCGTGCATTTCTCCAGTCTCTCGAAAGTGGTCGCGCCTGGCTTGCGCGTTGGCTGGACCGTCGCGCCTGCCGAAATCACGCGGCGCTGCGTGATCGCCAAGCAGACCGTCGACCTATGCAGTACGCCATGGACCCAGGCGATCGCCGCGCACTATCTGGAGGCAGGTTCGCTCGAACGGCATCTTCCGCACATCACGCAAGCGTATCGGCGCAAATGCGCAGCGCTTTGCGATGGTTTGCGCGCGCAATTCGGCGACGAAATCGCGTTTCATCAGCCCCAGGGCGGCATGTTCGTGTGGGCGCGCATTCCGGGTGTGTCGATCGATGCGCTCCTGCCGAACGCAATTGCGAACAAGGTGATTTTTGTTCCGGGCAAGGCGTTTTTCGCTGACGAGCCGGACACGGCGTCGCTGCGCCTTTCGTTTGCTGCGCCGAACGTGGATGAAATTCGCGAAGGCGTGGCGCGGTTGAAGCGGGCCACGCATGCCACGCGAACGCCGGAGGTGACGTCGGCACCTGTCTGAAGTTCGCGCGATTCAAGTGCCGCGCGCGTCCCGTTCGCATGCCGCCGCCGCACGCAGCGAAGCGCTCCGCGCGACAGGGCAATCGCCTGATTGACAGTCCAAATGTTGGCTTCCTGTTATGAATACAATCGATTGCCATTGTTTGAGTCGCGCCGTCGGAGCGGGGCGCGGATAATGTGATTGCCGCCGCGCACTTCCTAAAGGAGTAGTCGTGGAATTGACCGACTTCGACACACTGACTTTTGACTGCTACGGCACGTTAATCGACCGGGAAAGCGGCATCTTCGCCGGCCTCAAGCCTCTGATCGAACGGGCCAGGGTGCCGCTGTCGAGGGACCAGAGCAACGCAAGGTTGCAAGTAGCGTTCGACGCAATTTTCACTGCGGAAGGTATCGGCTCGTACAAGCCATCGCCGCGAAACTTCGAATACATGCTCGAGAAGCTGGGCGAGCGTGGCATCAAGAAGGCAAAAATCCTTCACACTGCCGAAAGTCTTTTCCACGACCACAAGCCTGCCAGTGAGTTTGGTCTGGCGTCGTGCTGGATTTACCGCCGTTATTCGCAGCCGGGCTTTGGCGCGACCATGAATCCGGGATGGCAGCCGAACGTCGCCTTTCGCTTCAACAGCATGGCGGACTTTGCGAAGGCGCATCAGGAAGCCGCGGCGAAAAGGTGAGGCAGTATCGATGCACACGCCTGCCGAACAACAATCGCTGAGAGCACGCCTTGCACAGGCGCGCCGGCTACTGGCACTTGCGCAATCGGGATTGCACTACGCGACGAGCCCGTTCGACAAGGAAAGGTACACGGAAATCGCCAGCATCGCACATCAGCAGCTCGCGGAAATGGCGTCCATGCAAACGGGCGATGTCGCCGCGCTCTTTGCTTTCGAAACGGGATACGCGAATCCCAAACTCGATGTCAGATGTGCCGTCTTCAATCCGTCCGGTCAAATCCTTCTCGTGCGGGAGGCCGTGGATGGTTTGTGGTCCCTGCCCGGCGGCTGGGCCGACATAGGCGTTTCGCCCGCGGAAAACGCGGCAAAAGAGGCTCGTGAAGAGAGCGGATACACGGTGAACATCGTCCGGTTGCTGGCCGTGTGGGATATGCTCAAGCACGGACATCCGCCTTCCGTGTTTCACATCTGGAAGCTGGTTTTCCTGGGGGAAATCGTGCGCGCGGGCGAAATATCCGGAGCCGAAACCGACGCCGTTCAGTTCTTCGATGTCGATCACCTTCCAGCCTTGTCGCAGGGCCGGATTCTGCCGGAACAAATTCGACGACTGGACGTACTGCGCAATAACAACGACGTCGAATTCGACTGAAGTTTCTCTTTCACGCCTCGCCGCGGGCAGCTAACGAAGATGCTTTCAGGCGGCGCCGGAGTGTTCCGTTCTGATCGTTGCGAGGCGGCTGCCGGCAAACGGGTCCTGGCGCCAGTCCACGCTTGGGGTTTTCACTGGCTGCTGTTCGGCCGTCTCGCCGATCGCGAAATGCTCGAGCGACTGCCCCGCGCTCGTCGCCTGCACCACCCATCGCGGGGCGTCGCCCTTGCCGTCCCACGTGTGGCCAGCCGCATCCCGGTAACGTGCGGCGCGCATTTGCGCGGCGTCTGCAGCAATTGATGCGGCGATATCTTCGGGTTCAATACCAAATTCGGCCATCCGACGCCGCAGATAGGCCACAATGCTTTCTCGTTTTCGTTCGTCCATTTCTAGTTGTGCTTCGCTCTGAATGCAACGCTTGAGCAGAATATAGCGCAAGTCGCGTGCCGCCAGGATATCACAGCTTGAATAGGCGCCCCCGGCGGCTGTAGCGAAAGGCCTGGCGGGGAATCAGGTGTTCAGCTTCTGGGCGCGCTCGGCTTCATGTTCTGCGGCCCGTTCCTCCGCATGCTTTTTCGCAACGTGATGCCCCACGATGCAGCCGCCAACGGCCCCGGCGACGGCGTGGTGGCCCGCATAATGTCCGGCTACGCCGCCGACGACAGCGCCTTTCAGGCAGCCGGCGGCATGTGCGGTCCCGGCTGCCGCCAGTCCTAACGTGGCAGCCGCGGCAAGCATTCTGATTCGATTATTGACGTTCATGATAAACACTTGTGTGAAATATTAGCTTTGGAGCCGGCTCAATCGCCCCAGCGGCCGTTGTTGTGCCACTCGCGCCCGCGCCTTTGGTGTTCGCGCCGCTCGTGTTTCCGGCAAGCACGGTTCGGAGTGTAGGTGGTGAGCCCGGACACAGGTGCAACGGCGGTGCGAGTTTCGTAACGGCGCGTTATTTCGAGTGTTGCGATACGCAAAAGAGCGCGGACGCTCATTTACAGCGTTCCGCGCTAATGGGCGCCACGAGAGGGTACCACGAGGAGCAAGCGGCTAGCGGACAAGGAACCCGTAAGTCAGAGGGTCGCGCTCGTCCACGATCCAGGTCGCGAAGCCGCACACGAACGCCTTGCCTTCGATTTCCGGAATCACCGCCTCGAAGTCGCCGACGGTCGTCTCGCTGAGCACGCGTCCCTTGAAAACCGTGCCGATAATGGATTCGTTCACGAGGGTCTCGCCTTTGCCGAGTTTGCCGCGCAGGTACAACTGGGCGACGCGACCACCTGTGCCGGAGCCGGTCGGCGAGCGGTCCACTTCACGGTCCGCGAACACGCAGCAGTTGGCTTGCGTCGAGCCTTCGTGCCGCGGTGCGTTGGCGATGATGGTGCCGTAAATGTGATTGATTTCGGGGATCCCGGGATGCTCGACAGGGTAGGCCTGGTTCGCGGCTTCCTTCACCTCTGCGCCGAAGCGGATCAGTTCCTCGACCGACGATTCGCGCACGGCGAGGCCATGCGGTTGACCGTCAGTATAGAAGTAAAACGCGCCGCCGAAAGCAATGTCGCCTTTCACCGTGCCAAAGGACGGCGTCTCGACAGTCACATCCCGCTTCCAGATGAACGACGGGACGTTCACGAATCGCACGTTGCCGGCGTGTTCGCCATCCCACTGAACGAATGCTTCGATAAAGCCACACGGAGCATCGATGCCGACACGCGTTTCCGGAACACGGCGTTGCACCCAGCCAAGCTCGACCGCTGCGGTGGACAGCGCGATCACGCCATGTCCGCAGTGGTCGCTATAGCCCTCGTTGTGGAGGAAGATGATGCCGAAGTCGGCGCTCGGGCTGACCGGTTCGGTCAGATAGCCACCGTACATATCGGCGTGACCGCGCGGCTCGAACATCAACGCAGTGCGGATTTCGTCGGCGTTTTCCTTCAGCCACGCACGACGCTTCACGATCGTGTCGCCGGGCAAGCGAGGCAATCCGCTGGTGACGATGCGGAACGCTTCGCCGCCGGTATGAACTTCGACTGTCGAAATGGTGCGAGTAGTCTTCATGATGTTTTTAGCAATTGGGTCATTGGCCGTACGGAACCGGCAGGCCGTCCTTGACGATATGGACGGTCGTCGGCGCGCCCACGAGGTCGCTGCCTGCGATGCTATCGTTCTCCGTTTCTTCTTCATCGGCATATCCATGACTTTTACCTCCCATGATATGCCCCGCCCACAAAATGACGGACAGGTCCCGGCAAGCGAATTTCGCCGCCGTATACGACTCGCACCAGGTTCGCGAAAAAGGCAAACCGCCCGCACCATCGCCCAATCAACCCGCGGTCGAAGAACTAAGCAGCGTTGTGACGTTCTGTTCGCGTGACAAGACGCATATCATGCACGACAAACTCATCGTGACGGATAGGGGGATAGACAAGGTCGAATAGTCCCGAGGAGAAGGCGCGGATTGCATTGGCATCGGATCCGGCCAGTTGATGCAATCGCTCCAGTGGCTGCGCAGTCATCGCGCACGCCTCGCACACCGCGCTCGTAGCGCGTTGCCGGCTAGAAGTCCAGTGTGAATTGAGGCGACTCGTTACCAGAAACCTCTCCAGCGGCCTGGAGATTGCCGGCCTTGACTCCCAGCAGCCTGATGGATTTGACGAGCTCGACTCGTTTCAGGCACTCAGTCGCCGCGCGCCGCAACGCTTTCGCGTCGTCAATGGGCTCACGAAGCGTTATGTCACGTGTTACTGTCTTGAAGTCATTGAAGCGCAGCTTGATGCCGACCTTCCTTGCCAAATAGCCCTTGCGCTGGAGATCGAGTGCCACCTGTTCGCATAGGCGGGTAAAAGCTGCGCCCAGTTCCTGCCGGTGCCGCACAGCGTGCAGGTCGCGCTCGAACGTGGTTTCGCGACTCATCGAGACGGGCTCGCTATACGTCACCACAGGCCTGTCATCAAGTCCGTGTGAGACTCTGCGAAGCCACGCCCCGTAGCTTCGTCCAAAGTGCTCGATGAGCCAACGCTCGTCGCGCGCCGCGATCTCGCCGATCGTCGTTATTCCAAAAGACGCAAGCTTGGCGGCTGCCTTGGGGCCGATACCGTTGATCTTGTTTGCGGCCATTGGCCAAATCCTGGATTGCACGTCCTCTAGCGTCAGGATTGTGATGCCGTCGGGCTTTTGCATATCGGAGCACAGCTTTGCAAGCAGCTTGTTTGGCGCGATTCCGACGGAGCATGTGAGATTGGTTGCTTCGAAGACCGCGGACTTCAACTTGCGCGCGATGACCTCTGCATCGCCACTCGTGAGCGAAACATCTGCGTAGACCTCGTCGATTCCAACGTCTTCCATGCTCGGACTGATTGACCGGACGGCATCTTTGAACAGCCGCGAGTAAGTTCGGTAGAGGTCAAAGTTCACTGGAAGGAGGATCGCATCTGGCGCTAACCGTGCGGCCTTCATGGCGGGCATCCCGGAATGAACGCCAAATGCGCGAGCCTCATAGGTCGCAGTCGTCAGGACGCCTCTGCCCACATAGTCACGCAGCCGCGAGAACTCGCGCGTGCCGTCCGGCTTCATTCGGGGCGCATCCGGGCGGCGACCGGCAACCACCATGGCCTTGCCTCGTAGTTCGGGATACTGCGAAAGTTCACACGACGCAAAGAATGCGTCCATGTCGATGTGGGCTATGCGCCGATCATCTGGCATGCCTTGGTACTCAAAAATGGCTTTCGATGGCTCCGCGCGACCCACACACTACGACGACGCGTTTGCGTTTTGCGGAATTCACTGGAACTGTGCATTTATACAGTAATTTTGTCAGGGCACTGAACCGGATTCGGGGATTTTTTTGAGCGAGGAAGGGTTCGCAAACGTCTCTTTCATCGGTGCCGCCGCTCTGAATGCGGAAACAAAAAAGCCCGCCGGCGTAGCGGGCTGCTGCGACCGGGCCGGCGAAACAGCCCGTTATGGTGTCAGTCTTCGCGCGGGTGAAAACGCCGGTAGACGCTCCAGATCGCCACGCCGGCGATCACGATAATGGCGGTGAGAATAAGCATGTTCAGTCCTCTAGTTGCTTGCCTGTTTCGTAATGCTTCAATGCTAAGGAGCATGCGTACGCGCGACGAGTGGCGGGACGTCGCGAATCGAGTACCTGGTCGAATTCCGGTCCGCCACCCAATCCACGCGTCGACTCCCAGGTTTACTTTGCATGCGAACTACCCATATACTTCGCATGCAAACTAAATTTCAGGAGAGTACCCATGAGCGCGGAAATTCACGTTGATCAAGCCGACGGCATTCTGACGATTATGCTTGCCCGACCGGACAAGAAGAATGCATTGACGAATGAGATGTATGGCACGCTGGCAGACCTCATCGAGAACGCAGAGCATGACAGCCACGTCCGCGTATTGCTGATGCAAGGGGACGGAGATAGCTTTACCGCCGGCAACGATGTGGGCGAGTTCGCAGCAATCGCATCGGGTAAGGAGCCCGGTGAGCGACATGTGCATCGCTTTTTGCATGCCCTCGCGAAGTCGAGCGTGCCCATCATCGCGGCGGTCCAGGGCAAGGCGGTCGGTATCGGCACCACGCTTTTGCTGCACTGCGACTACGTTCTGCTCGCGCCAGACGCAGAATTGATCACTCCGTTCGTCAATCTCGCGCTCGTCCCCGAGGCGGCGTCCAGCTACCTGCTTCCGCTGCGCGTCGGCTACGTGCGAGCCTTCGAGATGTTTGCGCTGGGCGAGCCGCTCGACGCGCAAACTGCCGTCGCGTGGGGCCTTGCCAACAAGGTCTGCGCAAGAGGTCAACTACGCGACGATGCACGCAGGATGGCCGAAAGAATCGCCGCCAAGCCGGCCGGTTCACTGAGCGCCATGAAAAAGCTGATGCGTGAAGCCGAGACGCTGGTTGCGCAAATGGACAGCGAGAGCGCGAAGTTTCAGGAGAGGCTGACGAGCGCCGAGGCGAGGGAGGCATTCGCGGCCTTTGTCGAGAAGCGCAAGCCGGACTTCACCAGGATTGCCCAGCAGTAAGGCCTTGCTGACCGGCCACCGTCGAGGTTACGCGTCGCCGTCTTCGGCGAGTGGAAACCTGGTCTGCAGGCTGGTCAGCCACCGCGCCACGACGTCGATCTCCGCTTCTGTAAATCCTTCGGTCAATCTGGCGTTCAAGTCCTTCATGCGAAGCTTCGACTTTTGGCGCGCGGTGCGTCCTGCCTCTGTCAACCACAGGCGCGACACCCGGCCATCGGTCTCGTCAGCCCGACGTTCGATCAACCCTGCCTTTTCTGTGCGGTCAGCGAGACCGCTCATGCCTGGTGCGCCCAGATCCAGCGCAGCAGCGGCTTCGCTCATGAGCGCGCCGTCGCGATCACCCAAAAAAAACAGCAGTCCCGCCTGGGCTGCTGTGACGCCGCCGCCGGCAGCGCGCGCTTGCGACCACCGTTGCAGTCGGCGCTGTCCGACATTCAATAGATAGACGAGGCGATGTTTCATTTCCGCGCAGATAAAATTGTGCGATTTAGTTCGCGTGCGAATTATATCATGCGATGATCGGCACTTTCGAAAGGGCGCGTAGACGTTGAGCGGCTTCCGATTAAAGGAATGGCGAATTGTTCTCGATCGCGCGTGTCAGCAGGTTTGCTTCTCTCCCGCTTCGGATAACGGGTAAGGACCTGCTCAATGAGTGTGAAGGGGGCGAAGAACGCGACGAGGCTTTCACGCCGATAGTCAAACGACTTATCGATCTTGAAATAGAAAGTCATGCTTCCCGCTATCTGGCGCAAACTAATTCGACACAAAACGTTGTATTCGTCATCCGATGTGGCATAGTGGGAAAACTAACTTATCAAGGGAAAAGCACGAATGACGACGCTCCAATCGATTCAGGCAAGAATCGCGAAGCTGCAGGCTCAAGCAGAATCGCTGGCGACAACGAAATCGTCGGCGGTACTCGAGAAGATTCGCGGCCTGATGGACAAGCATGCCGTGACGGTTGCTGACATTGAGGCATTTATCGGCAAGCGGCGAGGCCGCAAACCGGGAAAGACCGTTGCAGCGAAGCAGGGCCCGTCGGCAGCAAAATATCGCAATCCTAAAACTGGCGCGACCTGGTCCGGCCATGGTCGTGCTCCCGCGTGGATTGCAAATGCAAAGGACCGAACCCGGTTCCTGATTGCAGGCGCGGCACCGAAATCGGCTGCTGCTGTTGCTGTGAGGGCGCCTAAGGCAGGTAACTACGTGCGTGGACCGCAGCCGCCGAAATATCGTGACCCGAAAACCGGCGCGACGTGGTCCGGCCGCGGCATCGCACCGGCATGGCTCGCTGGCGCGAAGGACCGGTCGAAGTTCTTGATCGAAAAGGCTGAGCCCGCAGCGAAGACGGCCAGGGGGCCGGCAGCGAAGAAGGCCGCTGCAAAAAAGAACACTGCAACGAGGAAGGCGGCTGTCAAGAAGGTATCTGTGAAGGCGGCGGCATCGCCGGCGCGTAAAGCTGCACCGAAGAATGGCGCAGCGGCGAAATTGCCGGTTGTCCGAAAAGCCCGCGCGCCGAAGCTTGCGGTGCAGTCGGCGCCTGTCGAAGTTGCCGCGCCCTCGGCCGCCACTGAAGTTGCGAGTACGGCCGCTGCAGCCTGAGTGAGTGGTACACACCGGGCTGGAACTGCTTCCAGCCCGATTCACGGGTTACCCATGGCGGGACCGCTTGAACGCATGGGGTATGGAAGGCGAAGGGCGGCACGCGGAAAGGGAACTTGCGCGTCAACGCATCTTTTCTTTCGCCACGCCAATCCGAAAGCGGGCCGATGAGCATCCGCGTCGCTTCTTCCGGTATATTCATGTCACGATTCCGCTTCTCTTAGGCACGTATGACGCCAATACCGCGCCGCCCTGCGGGAAGGCGTTGCTGGTGGCTTGCCTCGCGTTATGTCCCACTGCAGTTGTCACGAGGGCAATAACAGCTATGGACTCGAGCAGCGAATTTTCCTATTTCGCGTACGGTTCCAACATGTCGGTACGACGCCTCGTCGCGAGGCTGCCGTCAGCGAGGGTTGTCACCACGGGGTTCGTGACTGGCTACAAACTCGCATTCGACAAATTGAGCAAAAAGGACGGCTCGGGAAAGTGCGATTGTGAGCACACGGGAAACGGCGGTGACAGAGTCTACGGCGTCATTTTCTCGGTGGTGCGTGGCGAACGGGAGGCGCTCGACACATTCGAAGGAGCCGGTAAGGGTTACGAGCCTTTGAGTGTCCGGGTTGAGACCGCGACTGGCGGAGTGTATGCGCTGACCTACGTCGCTACGAAGAAGCAGCCTGGTCTTCAGCCATATCACTGGTACAAACAGCATGTGTTGGTGGGTGCGAGAGAGGCGAATTTGCCTGACGACTACGTGCGAGCCATCGAAGCCGTTGTTTCTATCGACGATCCCGATTCAGCCCGAACCGAGACGGAGCTTCGGGCTTACTCGGCTATCTGACTGATCCCGGCGCGACTTATTCGGGCCGGGATGGGGGCATGCCAAAGCGCCTGGAAGGCGAAGTCGCCTATCCAGACGCTCACACCGTATTGGGGTGTGCAAGCCCAGCTTAGGTATTGACACTCCTGTTTCGAGAAACCAATAGCGAACGGCTGATCCAGCCGCCGAAGGCGCTAGTGAAAAACGATTGCGCCATTGTTCGCACTTGCGGTACTGGACGAATTCATTATCGACCTTTCAGCACGCGTGCGGACCAATCAGGATATCGAACAGAATTGCTCGCGCTGACCGACGCTCTCAAGTTTGACTGCGTATTTCGTCAAACGAACAGCGAGCGAGTTGATCGACTGGGCGCGCTTCGTTCGACATGCGCCACATCTGTCCCGACTTGCAACATCCGGCAACACCAGTGGTAACATTTGTTGTCATCCACCGCCCGAGCGACGCATGCCAGACAGTTTCGACCAGCTCGCCGCGCTGATCCGCGCGCGTTTCTCCGACCTGAGCCCCCAGTTCCAGACCGGCGCTGCCTTTCTGCTCGACCATCCCGACGAAGTGGCCGTCTCGTCCATGCGCAAAGTGGCCGAGCGCGCTCGCGTGCAGCCCGCTTCGCTAGTGCGGCTTTCACAGCAACTGGGCTTCCCGGGCTGGAACGAACTGCGCGACCTGTTCGTCGCACGTGTGCGCACGCGGCCGGAGCCGCTTTCCTCGCGGGCTCGCTCACTCGTGGCGGGCAATGCGAAGGACGGCCTCGCGCGCGACCTGCTCGTGGCGCAACAGCACAATCTGGAGGCGAGCGCCGCGCACAACGCACGTTCGACGGTCGAGGCGGCGCGCGTATTGCGCCGCGCGAAGCACGTGCACGTGGCGGGCTTTCGCTCGTGCTACGCGGTGGCGTTCGGGCTCGTCTACGGTTACCGCCTGTTCCGGCCTTCGGTTTCCTTGCTGGGCGGCGAGGCGGGGACGCTCGAGATGCAGTTGCTCGGCATCGAACGCGACAGCGCAACGATTGTTGTCAGCTTCGCACCGTATTCGGTCGAGGCGGTGCGCGTGGCCGAGGCCGCGCTCGCCAAGGGCAGCCGTCTGATCGCGATTACCGACAGTGCCGTCTCGCCCATTGCGCTGAACGCCGACAAGGCGCTGATCTTCACGCACGAAAGCCCGTCGTTTTTCCCTTCGCTCGTGGCGGCGACGGCGTTGGCCGAGTCGCTTGTCGCCCATCTGCTGGCGCTCGAAGGCTCGGGCGCAGTCGCGCAGCTCGAACAGGCCGAGAGGTCCCTGAACGCACGCGGCGCTTACGTGCCCTGAGCGCCGCCCCGGCAATTCTCCGTCATTTCATGCCTGTTTTTCCGCAGATGGATGGCGTCGTGAGACGGCATCCGGCATTGTCGCGTTTGTATCTATCTCATTTGTTGTAATATATATTTATATTGACAACATATGTTGTTGAGGCGTATAAAGCCCACTATAGAAAGAGGTAGACCCATACCGGTAGCGAAGCGAGAAAACAGATGCAGGAACTCAAGACATTCCGCGGGCCGGTCTTCCGGGTAGCCGGCTCGCCCGAGGCGATCGGCCGGCAGCTAGGCGCACACGTGAAGCCGATCTTTGCCGACTACATGGCGCAAAGCAGCGCCTGGCAGGCGGTGAGCCTCTGGCGCGGCAGTGCATTCGCGCAGCAGTTGCGCGCCGCAGCCACACACCATTTCGCGGCCTATGTCGCGGAAATCGACGCAATGGCGCATGCGCTGGACTGGTCCGCGGACGACCTGTTCCTCTGGAATTGCCGCGGCGAACTGATCCACAACGCGCCGGACGGCTGCACGACGCTTGCAGTGTGCACGCCGGACGCAGGCCTCATTGCGCACAACGAAGACGGCGACCCTTGGCTGCATGGCCGCTGCGGCCTGGTTGAGGTGCAACCCGAAGGAAAGCCCGGTTTCGTGAGCTTCTACTACCCGGGCTCGCTGCCTGGGCATACCTTCGCGGCCACGCGCGCGGGACTTGCGCAAGCAATCAACAACGTGCGCATTCGCGAACCGCGCGTGGGCGTGCCGCGCATGATTCTCGCGCGCGCCGTGCTCGATTGCGCGACGCTGGGAGAAGCCCTCGCGCTGCTGCGCGACACGCCGCGCGCGAGCGGCTTCCACCACACGATCGGTGGGACCGACGAGGCGGGCGAGGCGCGTGTATATAGCGTCGAAGCGACCGCGCAGCGTTCTTCGGCGCGTGAAGTGAGCACGCCCTCGGGACATGCGAATCACCTCATCCACACGGGTTGCGAGCGTGAGGTGCAGATCGTCACCGATTCGTCGCGCGATCGTCAGGCCCGTCTCGCCGAACTGTTGCCCGCGCTTGGCGCGCAGCCCGGCGGCGCGGCCTTCGTGCAGGTGCTGCAGGATCGCGCGGGCGCTGGCCTGCCGATCTTCCGCGACGACCCGCACGACCCCGACGGCGAAAACACGCTCGCCACCGCCTGCATGCGCGTCGAGCCGCGCGGCGTGGCGTTCGACGTCTGGCAGGGCGGCGAGCGCACGCTCGGCCGCTTTATCGATTCGAACGCGCGCCATGTAGACGGCGCGACTCGTTAATCATTCACGGACTTGATCGAGGACACATATGACCAAGGTGTTTCACCGGTTGCCAAAGCTTACCTTGCCCGTCGCGGTCGCGGGCGAAGGCATCGAAATCATCGATTCCGGCGGCAAGCGCTACATCGATGCAAGCGGCGGCGCCGCTGTCTCATGCCTCGGCCACAGCAACCAGCGCGTGATCGACGCGATCAAGCGTCAGGCGCAGCAACTGCCGTACGCGCACACCTCGTTCTTCACGACCGAGGCCTCGGAGCAACTGGCAGATCACCTCATCGCCGCCGCGCCCAAAGGGCTCGACCATGTGTACTTCGTGTCGGGCGGTTCGGAGGCGATCGAGGCTGCGCTCAAGCTCGCGCGCCAGTACTTCGTGGAGAAAGGCGAACTCGCGCGCCGGCACTTCGTCGCGCGCCGCCAGAGCTATCACGGCAACACGCTCGGCGCGCTCGCGATCGGCGGCAATGCGTGGCGCCGCGAGCCGTTCCTGCCGATCCTGATCGAATCGCATCACGTGAGCCCGTGCTATGCGTACCGCGAGCGCAACGAGGACGAAACCGACGAGGCCTACGCCCAGCGTCTTGCCGACGAACTCGAGCAGAAGTTTCTGGAACTCGGCCCGGAGACGGTCGCGGCTTTCGTCGCGGAGACCGTGGTGGGCGCAACGGCCGGCGCGGTGCCGCCCGTGCGCGAGTACTTCCGCAAGATCCGTGCGGTGTGCGACCGCTACGGCGTGCTGCTGATCCTCGACGAGATCATGTCGGGCATGGGCCGCACCGGGCATCTGTTCGCCTGCGAAGAGGACGGCGTTGCACCGGACCTGCTGACGATCGCGAAGGGCCTGGGCGCAGGCTACCAGCCGATCGGCGCGGCGCTCGTGAGCCAGCGCATCTACGAGACGATCGTGGGCGGCAGCGGCTACTTCCAGCACGGCCACACCTATATCGGCCACGCCACGGCATGCGCGGCGGCGCTCGAAGTGCAGCGCGTGATCGCCGAAGAGAAGCTGCTCGATAACGTGCTCGCCCGTGGCGAGCAACTGCGCGCGCGTCTGCGCGAGCGTTATGCGGACCATCCGTACGTGGGCGATGTGCGCGGTCGCGGCCTTTTCGTGGGCGTCGAGCTGGTGAGGGACCGCGCCACGAAGGCGACCTTCGACCCGGCGCTCAAGCTGCACGCGGCGATCAAGCGCGAGGCGTTCGCGCGCGGCCTGATGGTTTATCCGATGGGCGGCACCGTGGACGGGCGCAACGGCGACCATGTGCTGCTCGCGCCGCCTTACATCTGCACGGAGCAGAACATCGACGCAATCGTCGAGCGGCTTGCCGCCGCGCTCGACGGTGCGCTCGACGCAACGGGTGTGAAGCGTCCGGCATAAGCTTTGCCATATGGCATTGAAGTGCAACTAACTGTCAGCCGCGCGCGGCAACCGCAGTCGCGGCGACCGCAAACGGTCGCACGCGACCTGCCATGACCTCCAACGGAGTCCTTCCATGACGCAAAATCCGACCTCGCGGCTTCCCGCATTCGACGCTGCCCAGGCTTCGCCGGGACAGAAGGCGGTGCTGGACGAGATTCTTTCGGGTCCGCGCGGCAACCTGAACGGCCCGTTCCTGGGCTGGATCCACAGCCCGGAACTGGCGCAGCATGCGCAGCGCCTTGGCGCGTTCTGCCGCTACCAGACGGGCCTGCCGCTGCGCCTTTCCGAGCTGGCGATTCTCGTCACGGCCGCGCGCTGGCAGGCGCAGGCCGAGTGGTACATCCACTATCCCATTGCGCTGAGGGCGGGCGTGCCCGGGGCGCTGGCCGAGCAGATCCGCATGGGCGTAACGCCCCAGTTCGACGAGCCCGACGACGCGCTGATCTATGCGTTCACGACCGAGCTGTACGACGCGAAGCGTGTGTCCGACGCGACCTATGCGCGTGCCGTCGAGCGCTTTGGCCACGAAACCACGATCAATCTGGTCGGACTGCTTGGCTACTACGCACTCGTTGCGATGACGCTCAACGTCTTCGGCATGCGCGCCGAAGGCCAGACGACGTTGCCGTTTGCCGAATAAGCGCGGCCGACCGCGCCCTGCACACGCGCCGCCCCATCCGGTTTTGCCGGATGGGGCTTTTTTTGCACTGCAATTCCATTTAAGTAAGTGACAGCCGTATTTCAACCGCATGAATTTTGCGGCCACCGGGTAAAACATGAGGATTTGCCCGCAGACAGGCAGTTCGAGTGCGGCGCGAGCGAATTAATCGAACGGACGGTTTATTGGTGCAGAAAACGTTTCCACTCGCTGTGACCGGGCTTACGGGTTCTGGACGAAATCGTTAATGCAATCGCCGCATGCCATGTTTATTGCCGCTGCATTGCGGTATTTTGTGGCCGAGGATTCGAAATAATATGACTGTTTCGTGGAGAAACCTTGCCCGGTAGCTTTTGCCAGCCATGTGCGGCTTTCCGCGTAAATTGTGCGGGACGGGATTAAACGGCTGTTTCACCGTGCGTCGAATAACAGGGTTTTCAGCAGGTTTAATGAAAACCACTTGCGCGCATTAATTCGAGTTGTTAGTCTTGCCAAACTTATTAATGACCGCGCCATTCTCATTATCGAAAGGGCGGTAGGAAGCCGGGGTGCTAACCCGCGCCCGGTTTTTTTCTCTGTGCGACTTTTTTAACGGGGAACATCATGCTTGATACGACCATCGACGTAGCCGAAAAGCCGCTCGCTGCCATGGCCGGAATTGGCGACGTTGTCACCCTGAAATCGGGCGGCCCGCGCATGACCGTCATGTATGCCGGTCCGGTTGGCTTTGCCAGCGGTCACTGGCTGATCTGCCAGTGGTTCGACGAGCACGGCGAACTGCGCCAGGACATGTTCGCTCAGGACATGGTGCAGATCGAGCCGCGCTCGATTCCTGCGGCGTTCGTCAAGATGCGCAGTCCGGCTGGCGGAAGGGCCGTCGGCGGGATCTGAGGCAGACCCCGAGACGGACCTGCGAACGCGCGCACGCGTCGCAGGCGTGCCAAATACGGACAGAGGCAGACGAACCAGCGGCCGGGCCAGAAGCGCCCGGCCGTTTGCTTTATCGCTGGCCTTCGGCGGCGATACGCACGGCGAGTCCGGCCAGCACCGTACCCATGAGCCAGCGTTGAAGCTTGAGCCAGCCCGGCCGGTTGCCGAGAAACGTTGCTATCGTGCCCGCCGTCATCGCAACGGCTGCATTCACGCTGATCGAAAGCGCGATCTGCACGCTGCCGAGCGCGATGGACTGCGCGAGCACGCTGCCGTGCTGCGGGTCGATGAACTGCGGCAGCAGCGACAGATACAGAATCGCGATTTTCGGATTCAGCAGGTTCGTGACGAACCCCATCAGAAAGAGCTTGCGCGGGCGGTCGGCGGGCAGCTCGCGCACCTGGAACGGCGAGCGGCCGCCGGGCTTGAGCGCCTGCCACGCAAGCCAGAACAGGTAGAGTGCGCCGCCCAGGCGCAGCGCGTCGTAGGCGAACGGCACGGCCATGACCAACGCGGTAATGCCGAAGGCGGCGCACAGCATGTAGAAGACGAAGCCGAGCGCGACCCCGCCCAGGGAAATCAGACCTGCCTTGCGGCCCTGGCAGATCGAGCGCGAGATCAGGTAGATCATGTTGGGTCCGGGCGTGAGCGCCATGCCGAGTGCGACGGCGGCAAAGGCGAGCAGCGGGGCGGCGTGTGGCATGACGGGGCTCCGTGTCGAGGGTTGCTGGGGTTGCTGTCAGGTGCAGGGTGACTCGAGCTGTGGGTGCAGGCTTGTGCGCTTCAGCGTCACATTGCGCGATTAAAGCGGCGCCGCCAATGCAGCTTGATTCCCGGTGATTATTTCATGCGACGGCGGCGCTTGCGCGCCATGGCCTGCAACGTTGGCCAAACGGATAAGCCGCGACAGCCTCAATGCGGAGAACGCTTGCTTTCGGCGGCGCGCGTTTCACGCGCCTGGACCCGATCGTCGAGCCGGCGCGAGAAGAGCAGCATGCCTAGCCGGCGGCTGCGCACCCTGGTCTGGCCGCCGAGATCCTTCGGCGGATTCGGCTGAAGCGACCAAAAGAGCGCCAGCAGCCAGCCGAGCAGCGTCCATCCGAGCACGGCATTGAAGACCGCGATGACCAGCAGGTCGTGACGCTGGCGCCTGTCGGCGATCAGCGCCGGGAGAAAGTAGAGCGCGACCACCGCTGCGAGAACGACGATCTCGAAGACGGAACGGCTCACCATATTTCCATTCTCCAGAAAAAAGGGCGGAATATGTCCGATTCATCATTGTCGCGCGGATTGGCCTTGAGCGCACGCCATGTCCTGGCCGAACGGCCGACGTTGGGCGCGAGGGCTGTCGGCGGGCAGGGGTTCGGGTCTATCATCGGGTTTTTCATCGCTGGGAACCCATACCATGATCACCGACTCGTCCGAGGCTACCCGCCAACTCGACCACGACGAATTGCGCGCCTTCGTCGAACGCAAATGGCATGACGAGATCGTGCCCGCGTTGACCGACTACATCGCGGTGCCCGCCAAGAGTCCGGCATTCGACCCGCAATGGGCGCAGCACGGCTATCTCGAGCGCGTCGTGCAGGAGGCCGCGAAGTGGGCGGAGCAGCAGCCGGTGCGCGGCCTGAAGCTGGAGATCGTGCGCTTGCCGGGCCGCACGCCGGTGATTTTCTTCGAGGCGCCTGCCACGCGCTCGGGAAGCAGCGAGACGGTCGTGCTCTACGGCCACCTCGACAAGCAGCCGGAATTCGCAGGCTGGCGCAACGACCTCGGCCCGTGGACACCGAAGCTCGAAGACGGCCGCCTGTACGGTCGCGGCGGTGCTGACGACGGCTACGCGATCTACGCGAGCGTCACGGCGCTCGCCGCGCTCGACGCGCAAGGCATCGAGCGTCCGCGCTGCGTGGGTCTCATCGAAACCTGCGAGGAGTCGGGCAGCTACGACCTGCTCCCTTATGTCGATGCGCTGCGCGAGCGGCTCGGCAACGTCGGTCTCGTCGTCTGTCTCGATTCGGGTGCGGGTAACTACGACCAGCTATGGCTTACCACGTCGCTGCGCGGGCTCGTGGCGGGCGACCTCGAAGTCGAGGTGCTCGAGGAGGGCATTCACTCGGGCTCTTATGGAGGCATTGCGCCGTCCAGCTTCCGCGTGATGCGGCAGCTCTTCGAGCGTCTCGAAGACGCCGCGAGCGGCACGCTGCTGCCCAAGGGTTTCCATTGCGCGATTCCCGCGCAACGCTTGAGCGAAGCCGAGGCCACGGCGAAGATCCTTGGCGAGAGCGTCTGGAAGGGCCTGCCTTGGGCATGCGGCCAGGACGGCCGGCGCGTGTTGCCCACCACCACGGACCCGCAGCAGGCGCTGCTCGATTCCACATGGCGGCCCTCGCTTTCGGTCACGGGCGCGGCGGGCCTGCCGGCGCTCGCCGACGCCGGCAACGTGCTGCGGCCGCGCACGGCGTTCAAGCTCTCGCTGCGTTTGCCGCCGCTAGTCGAGGCTTCGAAGGCCGTGGCCGAACTGAAGGCGCTGCTCGAACTCGATCCGCCGTATAACGCGAAGGTCACCTTCAAGCCCGACGCGGGCGCGGCCAACGGCTGGAGCGCGCCGGAACTCGCGCCGTGGCTCACCGAAGCGCTCAACGCCGCCTCGCGCACGCATTTCGGCGCAGACTGCGCTTATCTCGGCCAAGGCGGCACGATTCCGCTCATGAACGTGCTGCAGGCAGGGTTCCCCAAGTCCCAGTTCATGGTGTGCGGCGTGCTCGGCCCGAAGTCCAACGCGCACGGGCCGAACGAGTTCCTGCATGTTCCCTATGCGAAGAAACTCACGGCTACGGTGGCCGAAGTGATCGCCGCGGCGCCTTGACTGGCCCTTGACTGGCCCTTGAGCGGCTAGTGGCGGTTAGGGGAAAAGCGCGCCGTCTGCAGGCGGCGCGTCCTGTGCAGCGTGGCCGTCGCCATGGCATGAGCAGCTTTCCTCGTCGATAGGCTGTTCGAGGCTCTTCATGATCCCGCACTCCGCGCTGCTGCTCTGGTGGGCATGGCAACTCTCGCGTAGCGAGCGCAATTGCTGCTCGAGTACGCGCATCGCTTCGATCTGTTGATGAATGCTCTCGATCTGGCTGTCGATCAATTCGTTGACTTCGTCGCAGGGCTGGCTGGGATCGGCCTGGAAGCGGCGCAGCATGCGGATGTCCGCGAGCCCGATGCCCAGCGAGCGGCAATGGCGGATGAAGCTGAGTTGCGTGGCGTGCATGGCCGTGTAACTGCGGTATCCGTTGGTTTCGCGCGCGGGCTCGTCCAGCAGGCCTTCGCGCTCGTAAAAGCGCACCGTTTCGACGTCGCAGTGCGCGCGGCGCGCCAATTCACCGATTCGCATGGTCGCGGCTCTCCCAGATGACTTGACCCTGTAGTGGCTACAGGCTGTCCAATGATTGTGTCATTTTTGGGAGAACCCGGCTATGAACCAGAGCAACGCGTCGCGGCCCGGCATTGCGCAGCGCCTGCGCGCGCGTGACGAGGAACGGACGGTGGGCGGCGCTCACGGGGCTGGCGGCGTGGAGAGCGCGTGCGGCGGTCATGAGTGTCAGCACGAGCACGACCATGGCACAGATCAACGACACGCCCATGACCACGGACACCATGGACAACCTGGGCCGGAAGGTCACGCACACGCTCACGGTTGCTGTCACGGCGGCGCGGCGCACAGCACTCCGCCGCACGGTCGGCGCAATGCGGACCCGGCGCCCGAGGGCACGCGCCGCGCGCGCTGGCGCATCGAAAACATGGATTGCCCGACCGAGGAGCGTCTGATCCGCAACCGGCTCGAGCCCATGCCGGGCGTCGTGCGCCTCGACTTCGACCTGCTCGCGCGCGAGCTGACCGTGCATCATCGGCTCGACGATACGCAGCCTGTCGTCGCCGCGCTGCGCGCGCTCGACATGGCGCCGCGTGCGCTGGACGACAGTACATCCGCGCAAGCCGCCGCCCCTGCGCCGGCCGGTCTCGCGCTGCGCCAGAAGCTGCTGCTGGCGGTGAGCGGCGTGGCAGCCGCAGGCGCCGAGGTGCTCGCCTGGAGCACTGGCCGGGAAACCAGCCTGCTGGTACTCGCCTGTGCAGTCATCTCGATCGTGTGCGCGGGTTTGCCCACGCTGCGCAAGGGCTGGATCGCACTGCGCAATGTCACGATCAATATTTATTTCCTGATGTCGCTTGCGTTGATCGGCGCCGTTGCCATCGGCAAGTGGCCTGAAGCGGCGATGGTGGTCTTCCTGTTCGCCCTCGCGGAGGAAATCGAGGCGCTGTCGCTCGAACGCGCCCGTCAGGCCATCCGCTCGCTGACCGCGCTCGCGCCTGAAGCCGCCGAAGTCTGGCAAGCCGGCGATGGCGCACCCGGGCAAGGCCAATGGCGCGAATCCGCCGTGGGCGAAGTGGCTGTCGGCAGCCGTATTCGCGTGCGTACCGGCCAGCGCGTGCCGCTCGACGCGCGCGTGATCGCGGGCCGGGCCGCGCTCGATCAGGCGCCGATCACGGGCGAAAGCCTGCCCGTCGACAAGGAGACCGGCGCGGTGCTGTACGCGGGCAGCATCGTCGTCGATGGCGTGGTCGAGGCGCTCGTCACCGCGGGCGCGAAGGACAGCACGCTCGCGCGCATCGCCGCGGCGGTGCAGGAGGCGCAGGCGCAGCGCGCGCCCACGCAGCGCTTCGTCGACCAGTTCGCGCGCTACTACACGCCGGCCGTGGTCGTGCTCGCCGTGGCGGTGGCGCTTGCCGGGCCGCTCGTGTTCGGCGGCGCGTGGAGTGCGTGGCTCTACAAGGCGCTCGTGCTGCTCGTGATCGCCTGCCCGTGCGCGCTCGTCGTCTCGACGCCGGTGACGGTCGTGAGCGGCCTTGCCGCCGCCGCGCGCCACGGCATGCTCGTGAAGGGCGGCGTGTGGCTCGAACGCGGCCGGCTGCTCAAGGCCGTCGCGCTCGACAAGACCGGCACGCTCACGCGCGGCGAACCTGTCCTGACCGACTCGCTCGCGGCGCCCGTTCGGGTGCTGGCCACCGCTGGTCAGTCCTGCGAGGCGCCGCTTTCGCCGCAAGAGGCGCTGCGCATTGCCGCGAGCCTGGACGATGCAAGCACGCACCCCGTCGCCCGTGCGGTGGTCGAAGGCTGGCGGGCGAGTGCGCCCAACGCGCGCTTGCTCGCGGTCGATCAGTTCGCTGTGCTGAACGGCCGCGGCGTGCAGGGCCGCATCGACGGCACGCTCTGGAGTCTCGGCAATCATCGTCTGGTGGAGGAGCTTGGTTTGTGCTCGCCCGAACTCGAAGCCCAACTGGCAACGCTGGAACGGGCGGGCAAGACGGCGATCGTGCTGTGCGCGCCGCAGGAGGCCGTCGCCGTGTTCGCCGTGGCCGACGCGCTGCGTACGGAAAGCGCACCGGCCGTGCGCGCCTTGCGCGCGCTCGGCGTGACGCCCGTCATGCTGACCGGCGACAACGTGTCGACCGCGCGGGCGATTGCCGGTCAACTCGGCATCGACGACGCGCGCGGCAATCTGCTGCCTCAGGACAAGCAGGACGCGATCGCCGCGCTCTCGAAGCAGTACGGCATGGCGGCAATGGTCGGCGACGGCGTGAACGACGCGCCCGCGCTCGCGCGCGCCGATATCGGCTTCGCGATGGGCGCGGCGGGCACCGCGACCGCACTCGAAACCGCCGACGTTGCGATCATGGACGACGATCCGCGCAAGATCGCCGCGTTCATCGGCCTCTCGCGCAAGACCGCCGGCGTGCTCAAGCAGAACATCGCGCTTGCGCTCGGCATCAAGGCCGTATTTCTCGTGCTCGCGATGGCGGGCGAGGCTACGCTCTGGATGGCCGTGTTCGCCGACGTCGGCGCAAGTCTGCTCGTCGTGGCGAACGGTCTGCGCGTGCGCCGGCATTTCGACGGCACGCGCAACGTGATGAAGCCTTCCGCGTAAGTGCGTAACGCAACTAACTGCCAACCCCATCCGCGCTCGTCCAGCGCGCTTCACCAGGGTTTGGCGAGCCGCGCGCGGAGTTCGGCGCGCGTGCTCTCGTCGAACTCGCCGAGAAAGCCGAAGCGGCCGGCAATCAGGGTGGCGGCCGGCATGCCGTCGCGGAACACGATGCGGTTGCCGGCGAGCGCGGGCACTTTCTCGCCGGGCAGCAGCGTGCCGAGGAGATTGAGCGGATCGGCGGCGCTCACGCAGACGAGCACGCCGCCTTCGCCTTCGCCTTGCGCCGCCGCGCGCCGCCGCACGTCGCGCAGCAGCGCCACGGCTTCGGGCAGCGCGAACTGTTCGCCCGAAATTCCGGTGACGAAGCGTCCGCCTCGCACCTCGCCGCGCGCCTCCATGCGATGCAGCACGCGCAGCAGATCGCGCCAGGGCGGCAGCCACGCGGCCTCTCGACCGAGCAGGTGCCAACTGACCACGCCGTAACGTCGCAGCAGCACATTGGCGACGTGCTCCAGCAGATCCGGGGCGGCGGGCGGGCGGCGCGCGGCGCCGGCGGCCGTTTGCCTTGCACGCGCAAGCGCCTGCGAGCGCGAGCCCGCTGCTGCGCCCGAATTCGATACAGCCGATCCCGTCTCGACGAGCGCGGCTTCATCGTCCAGATCCGCGAGCGGAGCGGCCAACGAACTGGCCAACGAATCGGCCAACGAATCGGCCATCGCATCGGCCTGCGGATTGGCCCGCTCGACGCGCCGCAGCGTCGCCCAGCGCCCCGCGTCGGCCATGCCGCCCGCGAGCGGCCCGAAGCCGCGCGGCCGGCGTCTGCCGTGATGCGCGCTGCGCTGAGCCGCCGGTTTCACGAGCGCGCGCAGCCCGGCAAAGCTGTCTGCGTTGACGAGGCCCGCCGCCACCAGTTCGCCGAGCGCGTTCTCCAGTTCGACGCCTAGCAAGTGCGCGTCGGCGGCCAGTTCGTCGAAGAACATCGCCCCGTGCCGCAGCAGGGCCTCGTAGACGCGCTGCGCGCGCGCCGACAGACCGGCCGTGTCGGTCGTTTCGACGAGCGCCATCCAGCGCGCCAGCTCGCGGCGCGCGAGCAGCACGACCGGTGTGCTGCGCACCGTCGACGCGGCCCCCGCGCGCGCCGGCAGGCGCGCCCAGGCGAGGCGCCCGGAGCGGCACAGCTCGTCGAGCAGCATGGGCGTGTAATCGTCGATGCGCGCCGGCAGGATTTCGTCCTCCCACGCGAGCGCCGAGGCTTCCCAGCCTTCGAGCTGGTCGAGCACGGCGGCCAGCGCGTCGCGGCCCGAGCCGCGCGCGCCGGGCGCCACGCGCTGCCATTCGAACAGGAAGCGCATGAAGTCGTGACGCTCGACCGGCTCGATTTCGCGCCGCAGCTTGCGCACCGTGTAGCGGTGGATGCGCGCGAGCAGATGGCGTTCGCACCATTCTTCCTGGCCGCCGCCCATCGCTTGCGGCGTGAAGCGCCCGCGCATCACGGTGCCTTCGGTTTCGAGGCGCGTGAGCGCGAGCGCCGCCACGCTCGCCTCCAGCGCGAGCGGCCGCGCCACCTGCGCGACCGTGAGCGGCCCGAAGCCCGACAGGCGCGCGCGCACAATCTCGACGAGCGCCGCGTCCTCGGTCCACGTCTCTGCGTATTCAGGCGGCGGCGTGAGCGGCGGCTCGCACCGCGCCTGCGGATAGATGGCCTGCACGCACGCAAGCCGCTCGATGCCCACCCACAGCGCGTCGCGGTCCGCAACCGGCAGCCGCGTTGCGCGGCCCGCCGCCGCCAGATCGGCGAGCCATGCGAGCCACTGCGGCTCTTGCTGCGCCTCGCTTTCGGCCAGCGCGCCGAGGCTCGTGAGCGCGTCGTGCATTTCGTCGGCGTCGCGCACTTGCGGCCAGGCTTCTTCGCGCACGCTCGCAATCGCTTCGGGGTCCAGCGCGCCGAGATCGTCGGTGGATTCGGGGTCGCTCCAGCGGCGCGACAGCACGGCCTGGGTGCGGCGTTCTTCGATTGGGGCGTCGTCGAGGAACGCATACGGGCGCGCGGTGAGGATTTCGGCCGCGAGCGGCGAGGGCGCGGGCAGTTCGCGCACCACGAGCTTCAGGTCGCCCGCCTCGATGCGGCGCAGCAGCGCGACCCATGCTTCGGTATCCATGGCATCGTGCAGGCAGTCGTCGAGCGTCTGGTCGACGAGCGGATGGCGCGGCACTTCGCGCTCGCCCGCGATGTTTTCGACGCACGCCACCTGGTCGGGAAACACGGCCGCGAGCAGGTCTTCGCTGCGCATGCGCTGGATCTGCGGCGGCGTCTTGCGCCCGCCGGTCTGACGCGGCAGCGCGAGCGACGTGGTCGCATTCCAGCGCCAGCGCACGCCGAACAGCGGCGCGTCGAGCAGCGCCTGCACGAGCAGATGCTCTGCGGAGTTCGAATGGAGATAGCGCCACACCTCGTCCAGCGCGAAACTGTGTGCGCCGGTGAGCGAGAGGATGATGGCGTCCTCGGTCGCGGCCGCCTGCAATTCGAAGTTGAACTGACGGCAAAAACGCTTGCGCAGCGCGAGACCCCACGCGCGGTTCAGGCGGCTGCCGAACGGCGTGTGGATCACGAGCTGCGTGCCGCCCGCCTCGTCGAAAAAGCGCTCCATGACGAGCGTGTCCTGGGTGGGCAGCACCGTGAGCGCGGCGCGGGCGCGCGCAAGATATTCGACGATCTGGCGTGCGGCGGCATCGTCGATCTCGAGGGCAGCGGCGAGCGCCGCCGTGGCGCGATCGACGACGGCGCTCGCCGCGGCGTCATCCGTCGCGCCGGCGTTTGCGCCCGCGTCGATCAACGCGGCTTCCACCTGCTTGCGCAGCCGCGAAATCGCGAACGAAAGCTCGTCGCTGCGGCCCGGCGCCTCGCCGAGCCAGAACGGAATGTTGGGCGGCTGCCCCTGGGCGTCCTCCACGCGCACGCGGCCCGCCTCGATGCGCAGGATCCGGTACGAGGCGTTGCCGAGCTGGAACACATCGCCCGCCAGGCTTTCGATGGCGAAGTCCTCGTTGACGGTGCCGATCTGCACGCCCTGCGGTTCGAGCAGCACCGAGTAGTCGGCGTTGTCGGGAATCGTGCCGCCCGATGTGAGCGCGATGAGCCGCGCACCGCGCCGCGCGCGCAGCGTGTGGCTCACCACGTCGCGATGCAGGTAGGCGGCGCGCGGCCCGTGACGGCTCGTATAGCCCTCGGCGAGCATGCGCAGCACGGCGTCGAACTGCGCGCGCCCGAGCGCGGCCCACGGCGTCGCGCGCTTCACGAGCGCGTAGAGCGCATCTTCCTCCCACGCCTCGCAGGCGACTTCCGCGACGATCTGCTGCGCGAGCACATCGAGCGGCGCCTGCGGTAGTGCGAGACGATCGAGTTCGCCGCGCCGCACGCTATCCAGCAGCGCCGCGCATTCGATCAGGTCGTCGCGCGATGTGGGGAAGATCCGTCCTTTCGGCACGCCGCCGACCTGGTGGCCGGAGCGCCCGACGCGCTGCAGGAAGGCTGCGATCGAGCGCGGCGAGCCGATCTGGCACACGAGGTCGACATCGCCGATATCGATGCCCAGTTCGAGCGACGCCGTCGCCACGAGCACGCGCAGATCGCCGCTCTTGAGCCGCTGCTCGGCGAGAAAACGATGCTCGCGCGCGAGGCTGCCGTGGTGCGCGGCCACGGCTTCGGCGCCCAGACGGTCGGTGAGATGGCGCGCCACGCGCTCGGCCATGCGGCGCGTGTTGACGAACACGAGCGTCGTGCGGTGCATGGCGACGAGTTCGGCCATGCGGTCGTACACGCGCTCCCACACGTCGTTCGCCATCACGGCTTCCAGCGGCACGGGCGGTATTTCTATCGCAAGGTCGCGCGTGCGCGTATGGCCCACATCGACGATCTCGCACGCGGGTGGGTTCGCGTCCCGATCCTGCGCCGCGTTACCCATGCCCACCAGAAAGCGCGCGACGGTCTCGATCGGCTTTTGTGTGGCCGACAGCCCGATGCGCAGCAGGCGTGAGCCGCACAGCGCGTCGAGCCGCTCGAGGCTCAGGGCGAGATGGCAGCCGCGCTTGTTGCCCGCGAGCGCGTGAATCTCGTCGACGATCACGCTGCGCGTGCTCGCCAGCATGCGGCGGCCCGATTCGGAGCCGAGCAGCACGTAGAGCGATTCGGGCGTCGTGACGAGAATGTGCGGCGCGCGTTTTCGGAGCGCCGCGCGCTCGGGCTGCGGCGTATCGCCAGTGCGCACCGCGGTGCGGATTTCGACTGGCGGCAAGCCAAGTCGCGCGAGTTCCTCGCCGATACCTTCGAGCGGCCGTTCGAGATTGAGCCGGATGTCGTTGGAGAGCGCCTTGAGCGGCGACACGTAGACGACGAGCGTCGTGTCGGGCAGCGCGCCGCCGTTCGCGAGGCCTTCTCGCACCAGTTCGTCGAGCGCGGCGAGAAAGGCGGTGAGCGTCTTGCCCGAGCCGGTCGGGGCGGCCACCAGCGTCGCGCGCCGGCTCGCGATGAGCGGCCACGCGGCGCATTGCGCGGCAGTGGGCGCGTCGAAGCTGCGCCGGAACCAGCCGGCCACGGCCGGATGGAAGCGCGCGAGCACGCCGCTTTGCGCGCCGTCGGGATTGGCGGCGGCTTCAGACGCTTGCGGATCGGATGCGGGCGAAGGCGTTGTCATGCGGGCGGTGTGCGGCAAAAAAAGCGGCAGAGAAGGCGGCATTGCACGTCTGCCAGTCTCGCAGCTTTCGTGCGCGTCTGCCTGGCGCGGGGCGGGCCGGGTGCGGGCGTTGCGGTGCGCAAGCAGGAAGGTACGGCCGCCTTGCGGCGTTTCAAGCCGTGGCGGCCGTCGGGCAGGCGCGGCGCGAACGCAGTATCCTCGCCGCGTTGGGCTTTCCCTCGAACCACGACGGAGTCACACCATGCGTTACAACCCCCTGGGCCGCACCGGCCTGTTCGTTTCCGAACTCTGCCTCGGCACGATGACCTTCGGCGGCGGCGCCGGCATCTGGAACCAGATCGGCGATCTCCAGCAGTCCGACGCCGAACGGCTCGTTGGCCGCGCGCTGGATGCAGGCGTCAATTTCATCGATACCGCCGACGTCTACTCGCAAGGCGTTTCCGAGCAGATCACCGGGCAGGCGCTCAGGAACCTCAAGATCCCGCGCGAGCAGGTGGTGATCGCGACCAAGGTGTTCGGCGAAATGGGCGCGTCGCCGAACGAGCGCGGCGCCACGCGCTATCACATCATGGACGGCGTGAAGGCGAGCTTGAAGCGCCTGCAGCTCGACCATATCGACCTCTATCAGATTCACGCCTTCGACCCCGTCACCCCGATCGAGGAAACGGTGCGCGCGCTCGATACGCTCGTGCAGCAGGGACATGTGCGCTACGCCGGCGTTTCGAACTGGGCGGCCTGGCAGATCGTGAAGGCGCTCGGCATCGCGCAGCGCGAAGGGCTCGCGCGCTTCGAGTCGCTGCAAGCCTATTACACCATCGCCGGGCGCGATCTCGAACGCGAGCTCGTGCCGATGCTGGAAAGCGAGGGGCTCGGCCTGATGGTCTGGAGTCCGCTCGCGGGCGGGCTCCTGAGCGGCAAGTACGGACGCGACCAGCAAGGCGAGGCGGGCAGCCGCCGCACGACGTTCGATTTTCCGCCCGTGAACCGCGAGCGCGCATGGGACTGCGTGGACGCGATGCGGCCGATCGCGCAGGCCAAAGGCGTGTCGGTCGCGCAGATCGCGCTCGCCTGGCTGCTGCATCAGAAGGCGGTCACATCGGTGATCGTCGGCGCCAAACGCGTGGACCAGCTCGACGACAACATCGCCGCGACGAAAGTCAAGCTCAGTGCCGAAGAGCTCGGCGTGCTGGGCGAGGCGAGCGGACTGCCCGCGGAGTATCCGGGCTGGATGCTCGCGCGCCAGGGCGAGCAGCGGCGCGCGCAGCTCAGACAATTGCGGCAGGAAGAGGTGTGACGCGGGAATGAGGCAAGGACGGAGAGGGGGATGAGAAGCGCCGGCGGTGAAAGCCGCCGGCGCGGTCTGGCCTGAGGCTGGATCGATCCGGTTGCCGGCGGACCGGTCAGCTCGCCGCCGAGACTTTCAGATGGTTCTTCACCGAGGTCACGCCCGAGACGCCTTCCACGACCTGTTTGGCGTTGTCGCGGTCCTCGGCGCTCGGCACGGTGCCGGTGAGCGAGACCACGCCCTTACGCGTCTTCACGTGGATGTGCTCCGACTTCACGTTCTTCGCGCCGAGCAGTTCGGCCTTGACCTTGGTCGTGATGGTTGCGTCGTCAACGTGCTGGCCCACGGATTCCGAACTGGCCGCAGGCGCGGAGCCGTTCGTCGTGGTCTGCGCACCGGCGACCAGTGCGAACGTCATGCAGGCGGCGCCAGCCGCGGTCTTGAGGATCAGGATGCGCTTCATGGTGACTCCCTTTCTGGTTGTGGTCGCGGCATCTGTCCGCAAGATGCGTACCTCGCCGCGTCCGTGCTCGCTGCGCGCAACGTTGAAAGCCTGCTGGAAGCCGCTTGCGCGCCCACTATGCGGGATCGCGGCCGATTCTCGCGGCCACGGTTTTCCCGACCGGCACGCGCAAAATTTTTTCCGCACCGTTGTAAAAATCTCCACGGTGGGGTCGGAAAAGAGGCTCGTGTAACCTGCGTTGCAAATGCCGATCCCGTTTCAAAACAGTGCGTTGTAAAAACTGGCATGGCTGTTGCATGAGGGGGTTACCACTCAATTCAACAAAACGGGATTGCCATGCCTTCCATCGCGTTACACGCGCGCCAGCATCTGGCGCTCACGCCGCGTCTTCAGCAAGCGGTGAGGCTGCTGCAACTGTCGTCGCTCGAATTCCAGCAGGAGCTGCGCGAGGCGCTCGACACCAATCCGTTCCTCGAATATGTCCCGCCTGCTTCGGAGACCGGCGAGGCTGCCGAAGCGGCCGACGGCGCGGCGGGCATCGGCACCGCGGCTTCGCCCGCGGGCGAAGCCCCCGCCATGGCGGCGGAAGGCACGGGCGAGTCCGGCCTCGATGCCGGCATGGCGCAGGAAACGTCCCCCTACGCCGAGAATTCGTACGCCGAGTCCAGCTACAGCGACGAAGGCTCGGGCTATACCGCCGAGATGCCAACGCCCGGCGCGTTGCGCACGTCGAGCTATCGCGGCGGCGAGGACGGCGATTCCGAGGCCTCCGACTGGGTGCGCGTGCCGGTCACGCTGCGCGAGCAGTTGCATGAGGCGCTGCGCCTCTCGCCGCTCGACGACCTTGACCGGATCGCAACGCAGATCGTCATCGAGGCGCTCGACGACGACGGCTACCTGCGCCAGGACCTCGCCGATCTCGCCGACGGAGAGGGCGCGGGCGACACGCCGGGCGAAACGCTAGACGAAGACCGCCTGCGTGTGGCGTTGCGCGTGGTGCAGACGCTCGATCGCCCCGGCATCGGTGCACGTTCGCTTTCCGAATGCCTCGCGCTTCAGCTCGAGGCGATGCCGCACGACACCCCGCATCGCGAACTGGCCATGCAGATCGTCTCGCAGCATCTCGAACGCCTCGCGCGCCGCGAGCACGGCGAGCTGCAGCGCCAGCTCGGCTGCGACGCCGCCTCCCTGCAAGCCGCGAGTGCGCTCGTGCGCCGCCTCGATCCGAAACCGGGCAATCACTATGGGCGCGCGGACGGCGGCTATGTCATTCCTGACGTGATCGTGCGCCAGGTGCGCGGCAAGTGGGTGGTGAGCGTGAACCCGGCCATCGAGCCGCGGGCGCGCATCCACAAGCTCTATGCGGAGATGTTCGCGCGCTCGGATCAGACGAGCCGCTCGCCGCTTGCCCAGCAGTTGCAGGAAGCGCGCTGGCTGATCCGCAACGCGCACAAGCGCTGCGAGACGATCCTGCGCGTTGGCGAGTGCATCGTCGCGCGTCAGAAGGCGTTTTTCCAGTACGGCGAAATCGCGCTGCGGCCCATGCTGCTGCGCGACGTCGCCGACGAACTGGGCCTGCACGAGTCGACCGTCTCGCGCGCCACGGGCAACAAGTACATGGCTACGCCGCGGGGCATCTTCGAGTTCAAGCGCTTCTTCCCGCGCGAGCTGGAGACGCGAACGGGCGGCACGTGCTCGGCGGCTGCGGTGCGCGCGCTCATCAAGGAAATGATCAACGCCGAAGATCCGCGC
This sequence comes from Paraburkholderia silvatlantica, assembly GCF_003096715.1. Classification (GTDB taxonomy): domain Bacteria; phylum Pseudomonadota; class Gammaproteobacteria; order Burkholderiales; family Burkholderiaceae; genus Paraburkholderia; species Paraburkholderia silvatlantica. The sequence goes on along the minus strand of NZ_QEOL01000009.1, from coordinate 211,511 downwards.
GATCCGCTTTCCGACGTCATTCTCACGCAGGAACTCGAAAAGCAGGGCGTGCAGGTGGCGCGCCGCACGGTCACGAAGTATCGGCAGATGATGAAGTTGCCGGCGGCGGAAATGCGTCGGCAGATTTGAGGCACGCTTCAAGGCGATTTCCGGCGCGCGCGGCTAGTTCGCGCCGATGCGTTCGATCAGCGCCATCGCTGCCGCAGGGTTGCGTTCCTTGAAGCCGCTGATGACGTAGAGATACACGTCCCGGCCGGCTTTCCCGGCGAGCGGTTGCGCGTAGGTGGCGAGATCGTCGGGTGTTTCGCCGCGCGACCAGGCGAGCGCGCGCGCCGCCCAAAGGTCGAGGTCGGCGGGAGCATAGCCCTGCGGGTGATCCTGCGCGGTTCCCATGATGCGGGCGTAGACGAACGGCGCGCTTGCATCGCCGATCAGCGGGTAGCCGGAATCGCCGCTGACGACGATCGCCGCCTTGTGCTTGCGCGCGAGCGCGACGAATTCCGGCGTGCAAAAGCTCTTGTCGCGCACTTCGAGCGCATGGCGCAGCGGGCGGCCTTCGGCCTCGTCTGGCAGCAGTTCGAGAAATCGTGCGTAGTCCTCGGGATCGAAGCGCTTGCCTGGCGTGAGCTGCCAGTTGATCGGCCCGAGCTTGTCGCGCAGGTTCAGCACGCCGCCACTCAGAAAGCGCTCGATCGTGGCCCCGGCTTCGGCCAGCACACGGCGATTCATCGCAAAGCGCGGGGCTTTGAGCGAGAACACGAAGTCTTCGGGGGTTTCGTCGTGCCAGCGCGTGAAGCTTTCCGGGCGCTGTGCGCCGTAATATGTGCTGTTGATTTCCAGCGTCGAGAGATGACGGCTTGCATATTCCAGTTCGCGGCGCTGCGCAAGCCCGCCGGGATAGAACGCGCCGCGCCACGGCGCATAGATCCAGCCGCCCACGCCGACGCGAATCCGGCCGTGCCGGGCTTTTGAAGTGGATGAAGGCGCCATGGGAAATCCGCCGTCGAAGCCTGAATCGCGCAGTGTAGCGCAGCACCGGCTGCGGCCGCGGGTTAGCGTGCGGATTCCGGACTCGCGAGTTCATCTCGATTTTTAGGCATAGTCCGATATTTTCTTGTTCGTTGTGAGGCTACTTTAGTCCTTTCGTGTCAGATAACCTCACAGGGACCATCAGATGTCTTCCCGCATATCTCCGGAACTCACCGATGCACAGTGGCGCAGCATCGCGCCCATCTTTCACGAAATCCGCGTTGACGGTCGTCGCGGTCGTCCGGCGCACAATCCGCGTCACGTTTTCGCGGGCATTCTTTGGATTCTGGTCACCGGTTCGGTCTGGTCGAAGCTGCCCGAGCAGTATCCCGATTTCCGCACCTGCCATCGCCGCTTCAAGCTGTGGTTCGACGCCGGTCTCGTGCATCACGCCATGGAGCGTCTGCACGGCGAGCAAGGCCTCGCCCTGTGCGCGGCCATGGCCGCACGCATGCAGCCGTGGCGCGCGCCGGCCGGCCGCAAGCCGCGCTTTCCGGTGGCGTCCTCGCTGCGCTGGCCGCTCGCGCGGCCTTTCGTGGAACGGTGAGCGGGCACGCAGATTTTTCGCGGCCGATCACGTGTGCGCCGCAGAATCAGATCTCCCCATCCTCCCCACGCATGCGTTCGAACAGCGGTGCCCACCATCGCTCGCGCGAGAACGCCTCGATTTCCACGTCGGTATCGAGATCGACGGTGCGTTGCCGCTCTCGCGCATCGAGTGGATCCGCTTGCGCAAACTGTGCGGCGAGCACGTCGGCACCGGCGTCGGAAGCGTCGCGCGGCCCGTGCTCGCGGGCATCGACACGTTCTGCGAGCCGCGCTTGCGGCGCGTGGAAGTTCAGGATCAGCATTGGCCGGTTCAGCTCACGCGCGAGCGCCGCGAAACGTGCGCGATGCGCCGCCTTGAGAAACGTCGCATCCACTAGCGCCGTATAGCCCGCGTTCAGCACGTCGCGCACATCGGCGACGAGGCGTTCGTAATGCGCGTCGAGCGCGGCTTGCGTGTAGGCGCTTGCCGGCAGGGCGTCGAGCGAGGGTGGCGCGAAGGGTTCGAGCCGCTTGCGTTCGAGGTCGCTCGACACACGGATCGCCCCGCTCAATTCGGCGAGCGCGCGGCTCGCAGCCGACTTTCCCGACCCGGAAAAGCCGTGGCACAGCAAAAGCCAGGGCGCGGGCTCGCGCATGGCGCGCGCTTCGCTGGCCGCGAGCGCCAGGTAGCGCGAAGCGGTGCCTGCGCTCGCTTGCGCGTCGGACCGCGCGGGCGAGTGCGCCTTGAGCATCGCTACCAGGGCCCGCACCAGCGCGCGATAAACGATATAAAGCCGCAACGCAGCGAGCCCCGTGAATTCGCCTGTCGCGTCGAGGTAGCGATTGAGCAGACGGTGGGCATATGCCGCGTGGCCACGCGCGCGCAGATCCATCAGCAGGAACGCAAGATCGCAGGTCACGTCGATCCAGCGCAGTGCGTCGCTGAACTCGATGCAATCGAACATCAGCGCGCGCCGCCCGTCCCGCACGATGTTGTCGAGATGCAGGTCGCCGTGGCAGGCGCGCACGAATCCGTTTGCGCGGCGTGCGTCGAGGTGTGGCGCGAGACGGGCGAGTTCGCTTTCGCAAGTTGCGCGCAACGCGGCGCTTTCCACCGCGTGCGCCGTGCTCGGATCCGCTTCGAGGGGCGCGAGCGCCGCGAGCACCTGTTCGCGCAGCAGTGCTGCCGAGCCGAGGCGCGCCGCGGGTGCCGTCGGCCCGCGTCCGGCCCGGCGCGCATGCCGATGGCTCGCGGCGAGGCTGACTGCGGCCGCATCGATATCGGCCGTGCCCAGTTCGCCGTGCGCGAGCAGGTTCGAGAACAGCAGACGCTGATCGAAGCGGCGCATACGAACCGCGTAGTCGATGACGCTGGCGTTGCCGCGCCCGCCGCGCCTGAGCCTGCAGCGCCGACCGTCAATCAATAGTTCGCTGGTGTCGCGATAAATCGATCCCGCGAAGGGCGCATTCAGACGAATCTCGGCTTCGCAGCAGCGGCGCCGGGCATCGAGCCGCACAAAATTGACGAAGCCGAAATCGACGGGCTTCATGATCTTGTACGCGTACCGCCCGGCGAGAAACACCACGGAAATATGGGTTTCGATGCGCACGATGCGCCCGGCCGGGTGCGCGTAAGTGCAGGCGCGCGAGAGCGCGGCGTCCACGAGGCGGCTGTGGCGGCGCGCCGCGCGCTGACGGTTGAGGACATGGCGTGAGGTCGGCGTTTCCGGCATGGCTATCGTGGGAATCGTGGGCTACGGGGCGATACGCATGAAGGCCAGCATAGCGCGAGCCAGCGCGGGAAGACCGTTGCGCGGCATGTCAAGGCCCTGATCGAAACGGCCTGCATGGGCCTCGGCGGATTGCACGTTTTGTGTAATCCACCGAGGCTGCGCGATACTGTCATGTTCAACCCAATGGAATCTCGGAGACATGGCGCATTTCGACGTATTCAACGGCGACGCAGACGGCATCTGCGCGCTGCATCAACTGCGGCTTGCAAGGCCGCGCGAGGCGACGCTCATCACCGGCGCGAAGCGCGACATCGCACTCGTCGAGCGCGTGAGCGCCCAGCCAGGCGACTCGCTCACGGTGCTCGACATTTCGTTCGACGTGAATCGCAAGGCGCTCACCGCGCTGCTCGCGAAGGACGTCGCGATCGAATATTTCGACCATCACCACGCCGGCGATCTGCCTGTGAACAGGAATCTCGTCGCGCACATCGACACCACGGCGCAGGTCTGCACGAGCGTGCTCGTCGACCGGCATCTCGCCGGCCGCTACCGGCCGTGGGCGATTGCGGCGGCCTGGGGCGACAATCTGCGCGACACGGCGCAGGCGCTCGCACAGCAGGCCGGGCTCGACACCGCGCAGGCCGGACAGCTGCGCGAGCTTGGCGAGTCGATCAACTACAACGCTTACGGCGACTGCGTCGAAGATCTCATGATCGCGCCGCTCGATCTGTACGCGGCGATGAAGCCTTATGCCGACCCGTTCGATTTCATTGTGTCGGAGCCCATCGTCGGGCAGCTCGCCCGTTGCCGTCACGGCGATCTCGAACTGGCCCAGGCTATCGCGCCGCTCGTCGCGCTCCAGTACGGCAGCGTTTGCGTGTTGCCCGACGAGCCATGGGCGCGCCGCGTGCGCGGCGTGTTCGCCAACGTGCTCGCGAACGAGGAACCCTCGCGCGCTCACGCGGTGCTGAGCGTGAACGGGGACGGCAACTACGCGGTGAGCGTGCGCGCGCCGCTCGAGGCACCGCGCGGCGCGGACGAACTCTGCCGCGCGTTCCCTGGCGGAAACGGCCGGGTAGGCGCGGCGGGCATCGACTGTCTCGAATCGAACCGGCTCGACGCGTTCGTCACCGCGTTCGCGCGCGTGTTCGGGCGCGCGAAGCCGGCTTCGGCATGAGCGGCACAAGGCGCGGTTAAGCCGTTTCGCCTGAGCCCTGCGCGGCGCGCGGCGCCGGCCAGCGCCAGTTACGGATTTCGGGCATGTCGTCGCCGTACTCGTCCACGTAGCGGCGGTGCGCGGCCAGCTTGTCGTGCAGTGTCTGGCGCAGGTGCGCCGCGCGCTGCGCGAGGCCGTCCACGCGGTCGATCACGGCTTCGCACAGGTGGTAGCGATCGAGCCGGTTGAGCACCGTCATGTCGAACGGCGTGGTCGTCGTGCCTTCCTCGATGAAGCCGTGCACGTGAATGTTCGCGTGATTGGCGCGCCGGTACGTGAGCCGGTGGATCAGCGAAGGATAGCTGTGGTGCGCGAAGATGACGGGCTTGCCGGTCGTGAAGAGCGCGTTGAAGTCGGCGTCCGGCAAGCCATGCGGATGGCGGTCGGCGGGTTCGAGCGTCATCAGGTCGACCACGTTCACCACGCGGATCTTCAGGTCGGGCAGGCAGGTGCGCAGCAGGTCCACGGCGGCTAGCGTCTCCATGGTCGGGACGTCGCCGGCGCAGGCCATGACCACGTCGGGCTCGCCGCCGTCATCGTTGCTCGCCCATTGCCAGATGCCGATGCCGTCCGCGCAGTGGCGAATGGCCGCGTCCATGTCGAGCCACTGCGCCTGCGGCTGCTTGCCTGCCACGACGATGTTGATACGGTTCCACGTGCGCAGCACGTGGTCGGTCACGGCGAGCAGCGTGTTGGCGTCGGGCGGCAGATACACGCGCACGGTGTCCGACTTCTTGTTCACCGCATAGTCGATGAAGCCCGGGTCCTGATGGCTGAAGCCGTTATGGTCCTGGCGCCACACGTGCGAGGTGAGCAGATAGTTGAGCGAGGGAAGCGGCCGCCGCCACGGAATCTCGCGGATCACCTTCAGCCATTTCGCGTGCTGGTTGAACATCGAATCGATGATGTGGATGAACGCCTCGTAGCACGACATGAAACCGTGGCGGCCCGTGAGCAGATAGCCTTCCAGCCAGCCCTGGCAGGTGTGCTCGGAGAGGATTTCCATCACGCGGCCGTTGGTGGCGAGCTGGATGTCGTCGGGCGTGACCTCCGCGAGCCAGGTGCGCGACGTCACGTCGAATACGTCGCTCCAGCGGTTCGACGCGGTTTCGTCGGGCCCGAAGATGCGGAAGTTGTGCGTGGCGTCGTTCACACGCATCACTTCGCGCAGGAACGCGCCCATCACGCGCGTGGCTTCGGCGTCCACCTGGCCGGGTGCGGGCACATCCACGGCGTGGTGCTCGAAGGGCGGCACGCGCAGCTCGCGCACGCGGCCGCCGCCGTTCGAGCGCGGGTTCGCACTCATGCGCTTTTCGCCTTGCGGCGCGAGCGCGGCGATGTCGGGCACGAGGCGGCCTTGCGCGTCGAAGAGTTCCTCGGGCTTGTAACTGCGCATCCAGCTTTCCAGCAGCGCGAGATGCCCGGGCTTCGAGATGTTGGCGAGCGGCACCTGGTGCGAGCGCCACGAGCCTTCGGTTTTCTGGCCATCCACGGTCTTCGGGCCCGTCCAGCCCTTGGGCGTGCGCAGGACGATCATCGGCCAGCGCGGGCGCACGTAGCCGGGCGGCAGGTTGCCGTGTTCGTCCGCGAGTTCGCGTGCAGTCTTCTGGATGCGCGCGATGTCGTCGAACGCCGTGTCGAACGCGGCGGCCATCAGGCGATGCGCCACGTCCGGCTCCTCGGCCTCCACGAAGATCGGTTCGTGGCCATAGCCCTTCATGAGCGAGGCGAGTTCGTCGTCGCCGATACGCGCAAGCACGGTCGGCCCCGCGATCTTGTAGCCGTTCAGATGGAGAATGGGCAGCACCGCGCCATCGGTGGCGGGATTGAGGAACTTGTTGGAGTGCCAGGCGGTGGCGAGCGGACCCGTTTCGGCTTCGCCGTCGCCCACCACGCAGGCGACGATCAGATCCGGGTTGTCGAACACCGCGCCGTAGGCATGCGAAAGCGCGTAGCCGAGTTCGCCGCCTTCGTGGATGGACCCCGGCGTTTGCGGCGCGACGTGGCTCGGAATACCGCCCGGAAAGCTGAACTGCTTGAAGAGCGCGGCCATGCCCTCGACGTCCAGCGGCACGTTCGGCCAGGTCTCGCTGTAGGTGCCTTCCAGCCAGGTGTTCGCGACGACGGCCGGCCCGCCGTGGCCCGGCCCCGCGAGAAACAGCACGTCGAGATCGCGTGCGTTGATGACGCGGTTCAGGTGCGTGTAGAGGAAGTTCAGGCCCGGCGTGGTGCCCCAGTGGCCGAGCAGGCGCGGCTTCACGTGCGCGAGTTGCAGCGGCTCGCGCAATAGCGGATTGGCGAGCAGATAAATCTGGCCAACCGAGAGATAGTTGGCCGCGCGCCACCAGGCGTCCATGCGGCGCAGCAGGTCGTCGGAGAGCGGCGGGTAGGCAGGGGTGTCGGCAGCGTTCATGCGGGGCTCCGGTTGCGCAGCGGCGGAAGGCGGACCGAGGCGGACTGCGTGCGCGGCGCGACGGCGCGCGTGGCGCGAGCGAGCGGCCCGCACGGCGGACGTACTCCGCACGCGTGGCCGGGCGGCAGCCCTCGTGGTCCTGTGGGATGTCTTATGGTGCCACGATCGCGCGGCGCGCCACGCGTGGATGTCCTGCGGCCGTGAGTCACATCGGGCCGTGGGCTGCCGTGTCGCTGCGCCGCAGCGCGCAATGCACGGCAGCGCGCGGCCCGATTGCATAACATGGCTTTATGCTGATCGATGCGGCGCGTCAGCCGCGTTCTGACGAGGAGGATGGCGATGCGGGCAATGCTGTTCGATGGCGAGAATCCGCGGCTGCGCGAAGCCGATCTGCCCGACCCGGCGCCGGGCGCGGGCGAACTGCTGATCGATGTGCGCGCGTGCGGCGTGTGCCGCACCGACCTGCACGTCGTGGACGGCGATCTCGATCACCCGAAAAGGCCGGTCATTCCCGGCCACGAGATCGTCGGCACCGTCGCCGCGATCGGGGCGGGCGTGACGGGTTTCACGCCCGGCGACCGCGTGGGCGTGCCGTGGCTCGGCCATACCTGCGGCCATTGCCGCTTTTGCGCCGACGGGCGCGAGAACCTCTGCGACGCGCCCGGCTTCACCGGCTATACGATCGACGGCGGCTATGCCACGCGCACCGTCGCCGACGCCCGCTACTGCTTCCATCTGCCGCGCCAGTACAGCGACGTCGAGGCCGCGCCGCTCCTCTGCGCGGGACTCATCGGCTATCGCTCGCTCGCGATGGCGGGCGATGCACGGCGCATCGGCATCTACGGCTTCGGCGCGGCGGCGCATATCGTTGCGCAGGTCGCTCGCCACCAGGGGCGCACGGTCTACGCCTTCACGCGTCCGGGTGACGCTGCGGCGCAGCAGTTCGCGCGGCGTCTCGGTGCAACGTGGGCCGGCGGCAGCGACGAGCGCGCGCCGGAGGAACTCGACGCGGCCCTGCTGTTCGCGCCGGTCGGTGCGCTCGTGCCCGCGGCGCTGCGGGCGCTGGCGAAGGGCGGCACGGTCGTGTGCGGCGGCATCCACATGAGCGACATTCCTTCGTTTCCTTACGCATGGCTGTGGGAAGAGCGGCGCATCGTCTCCGTGGCGAATCTCACGCGCGAAGACGGCGCGACCTTCATGGCGATCGCCGCGCGACACAAGCTCGAAATCGAGACCACGCCGTACCCGCTCGCGCGCGCGAACGAGGCGCTGGCCGATTTGCGCGAGGGACGGCTCACGGGAGCGGCGGTGTTGACGATGCGCTGAACGGGTCAGGTGGATCACGCTGCCGGCGCCGGGGAGACAACGGGTCGCAATGACGAAGGCGCGCATCCGTACCCAAATGCGCTACAACGATTTATGTAGATAGCGCGCGCCGGGAGCCGGTGCGCGCCCCGCAACGGCCGGCTGTCCGCCGCGCGCGACGCTTACCCGGCACGCGCGCGGCAATCATGCCGCGCAACATGGGCAACGCCCGGGAGGTCCATGATGTACAAGCAGATTCTGGTAGCGGTCGATGGCAGCCGCAGCGGCCGGCGCGCGCTCGAGGAGGGCGTGAAGATCGCGAAGGCGACGGGCGGTGCCGTTCAGGCGCTGTGTGTCGTGCGGCATCCGGCGCGGCTCGTGGACGTGAGTTCGGGCTTCGCCGAGGAGCAGGCGCGCCACTCGGCGGAAAACGACGCGGCCACGGCGGCGCTCGAAGAAGCGAAACGGGTGTTCGCCGAGGCTCAGGTGCCGGGCTCCACGCGCGCAGCGGATGCGAGCGGCGAGGAGATTGCCGCGGTGATCTCGCGCATCGCCGCCGAGGACGGCGCGGACCTCGTCGTGATGGGTACGCGTGGTTTGTCGGGCATGAAGCGCCTGTTGCTCGGCAGCGTGGCCGAATCGTTCCTGCGCATGGCGGACCGGCCGGTGATGCTGGTGCGCGACGAAGAGGCGCCTGCCGCCTGACCGGGGCGCCCCGGTTCCAACGGCCGGTCAGCGGCGAGGGCGCGATCGGGCGACCCGCGCTCCCGCCCCTACCGCCCTTAGGATACGTCGCGAAATACCCGCAATAGCAGGCCTGGTCTTGATTCGCTGCGCATCAACTATCTCGAAATGTGACGCCGATCAAGCGGCAAAATCGCCCATTCGTCGCGCGGCAGGCCGTCTTCCTGCCTATGATGTTGGCTTGAGCCGGCTGTCTTGCGAACACACGGCACTCCGAAGCATCCCGTTCTCCATCGTCGCGCGTGAAGCGCTCTCATTTCGCTCGCCGCAGCCCGCGTCCCTTCGCGGTCCACCGCGGTCCCTTTGGCAGCAAACGTATCCGGCCGCGCCGGGCGAAAGCTACATAAGGAGGAGATTGACCATGGCAACCGCTTCCCATCCCTCATTCGATGCCGTCTCGCCAGGCAACGCGGTGGGCGCCTCTTTCGACGCGTACCGTGCCAACACGTCGGCTGCGCTGCGCTTGCTCGTCGGGCAGCAGCAATGGCGCGAGCAGCTGTTGAAGCTGGAGCAGCGCCGCGTCGCGCGTGACCGCGAGGCGGTCGAAGGTCTGCTCGAATCGCTGCGCACCGCGCGCGACTGGACCGACTTCGCGGTCGCCACGCAATCGGTCTGGCGCGACTATCTCGGCGCGAGCACCACGCTCTGGCAAGAAGGTGTCGCGGCGGCGATCCAGGGCGCGAGTACCTGGTCCGACAGTGCGCGCGACTTCACTCAGCAGTGGCAAGAGGCCTGCGCGGGCGCGCAAGCCGGTGCGTCCAGGGCGCCTGGCGCACTGCCGATGCGCGAGTGGATGAACGCCTTCGAACGTGCAATGAGCGGCGCCGCCAACGGCGCCGCTCATCCGGGCAAGGCGGCGGGCGCAGCCCGCGCGCAGGGCGCGAGCGTGGGCGGAGGCCAGCATGGCCACTAAGCGCGTTGCTTTCGTCACGGGCGGCATGGGCGGACTAGGCGAGGCGATCAGCCGGCGCCTGCACGACGCGGGCATGACCGTCGCGGTTTCCTGCTCGGCGGCGAACACGCGCGCCGATGCCTGGCTTGCAGCCGAACGCGCGGCGGGCCGCGACTTCGGCTGCCACCAGATGAACGTCGCCGATTGCGACGCCTGCGAGCGTGCGGCGCAGCAGGCGCTCGACGATCTAGGCCACGTTGACGTGCTCATCAACAATGCGGGCATTACGTGCGACCGCAGCTTCGTGAAGATGTCGAAAGCCGACTGGGATTCCGTGCTGCGCACGGATCTCGACGCGCTCTTTAACGTCACGAAGCCGTTTTTGCCCGGCATGATCGAGCGCGGCTTCGGGCGCATCATCAATATCGGGTCGGTCAACGGCTCGCGCGGCGCTTTCGGGCAGACCAACTATTCGGCGGCGAAAGCGGGCATGCATGGCTTCACGAAGGCGCTCGCACTGGAAGTGGCGAAGAAAGGCGTGACAGTGAACACCGTGTCGCCGGGCTACCTCGCCACGCAAATGGTGGAAGCCGTGCCGAAAGACGTGCTGGATGCGCGCATCCTCCCGCAGATTCCGGTAGGCCGTCTCGGCCAGCCGAACGAGGTCGCGGCATTGGTGGCGTTCCTCTGCTCGGACGACGCCGCGTTCATCACCGGCGCCGATATCGCGATCAACGGCGGCATGCACATGCAATGACCCGCCGCGCTGCGACACAAAAATTTCGCACGCGGAAAAAAAGGGTCTTGCAAACGCGCGAGGCGCCTTCATGTTGGAACGGTAAGCGGCAGCGACCGCGCCGCGCGAGCGGCGCGCTTCGTTACAGGCCATTCTCCGTCGTAAGCCGCAGAGGCGTCATGCATCTGCACCGACTGGCGGGGAATTTAGGAATCCCACGCAATATCGCCATTGCGTGGATACGCAAAACGTTCAGCCCATGGAGGCATCAATGAGCACTATCTCGCGTTACGATCCGTTTTCGATTGAAGGTGTGCCCGATCTGTTTCACGGGCTGTTCCGGCCGGTGCGTGCTGCGGGCGGCGTGCAAGGGCAGGCGGCCAGTATCCGGATCGACGTGACGGAAGACGAGGCCGGTTTCACCGTGAAGGCTGAAATGCCCGGCATCGACCGCAAGGACATCGACGTGAAAATCGATGGCAATCTCGTTTCGATTGCCGCGAAAGTCGAGCGCGGGAGCGAGTTGAAGGAAGGCGAGCGCGTGGTGCGTCGCGAGCGCTATGCGGGCAGCGTGAGCCGCGCGTTCACGCTCGCCGCGGAAATCGACGATGAAAAGGCGAGCGCGCAATACAAGGATGGCGTGCTGACGCTGACGCTACCGAAGCGCGCTGCAGGCGCGAGTAAGCGCCTCGAAATCAACTAAGGCTGAAGAGGGGGGTGAGCGAGCGGTGCGCAAGCTGCACATCGTGCAGTTGCGCACCGCTTTTTTGCTTCAGATACCGCACGTAACACAGCGAAACACGACTGTAGCGAAACTGTACGATTGACTCGCTATGCTGGGGTGACTCAAGCCCACGGCCCTTCGGTCGATTGCTTTTCGGGCATGTGGCCGGAATCGGCGCCCGCGCCTCGACTCCGGCCAACAACTGGAGAGACCTGATGCTCAGCCACCACGAACTAGCGACATTGCTCCTGATCCGTGATACAGATGCGCCGATTCAGATGCTCGATTCCGATTTCCGGGCGCTTCAGCACTACCGTCTCGTCGAAATGGACGAGGCGGGCGGCGACCCCACGCTGCGCCTCACCACCCGAGGTCGCGAACTGCTGCGCCGTCTTACGCACGAAGAGGGGGGCGAACCCGCCATTTGAGCGGCCGCCGCGACCCGGTCTTGTGCAGCAGGGCTGTCAAGAGCGTTTTATCGGGCGCTACGTCCGTTACATCCGTGTAATACGCCGCGGAACACTCTGCGATACAGTGCTGGCTTTTGATTTCACCCACCGCTGTTTTCACACGCAAGAGCCGAGTCATGAACGCCGTCATCAAGCCCGTTGTCCGCCTGTTCGCCCTGATTTCCTGCGCCGCGCTTTTCGCGCCGCTCGCTGCTGTCGCCCAGCCGTATCACCACGAGGTGTGCCACATCGAGCACGTTCACCATCACGCTGAGCGCGTCTGCCACCACGTGCGCTGATATTGCGCCGATTGCGAAGCAGGCTGCAGGAAAACGCCGCACTTTTTGTGCGGCGTTGCTTTTTTTATCTCCTAATTAGGATGGCGAAATAAAGACCGGAAATTTATGCTGCGCCATCCCGTAATTAATTGAAAGAGCGAGGTCACGCGTTATAGCCGCGATACGGACGTGATCCTGGGTGGTATCGGCTATCGGTTCTGAGCGACGGTGACGTAGCCAGCGCAGGCATGCCGTGACCTGGCACGACTTGCCCGCGCGCGAGTCGCGACGTTAGCTACCCTGAGGCGGACGGCCACCACCTGGGCCACCGCCACCACCTGGGCTGCCACCGCCACCAGGGCCACCACCACCACCAGGGCCGCCACCGCCGCCACCGCCTCCCTGCGGTCGATTATTCCCGCCACCGGACGGTCGCCCGCCGCCTTGCCCCTGCGGCCGGCCGCCGCCTTGGCCAGGCGGACGTGCATTTCCTTGGCCAGGCGGCCGGGCATGTCCTTGTCCCGGAGGCCGTGCGTTCCCTTGTCCGGGCGGCCGCGCGTTGTTGTTGGGCGGGCGGTGCCCGCCGCCCTGGTTAGGCGGCCGTGTGCCGCTCGGCGGACGACCGACGGGCGGACGCGGCCGCACGGGCGGCGGCGGCACGGGGCGCGGCCCTGGATGGCGCGCCCAGCGCGATTGATTGGAATACCACGGCCGGTCGCGGTAATGAAGGCCCCAGTACGTACCGAGCGAGAACGTGACGATGGGCAGACCGATGCGTGGGCCATAGCTCATGACCGGCACACGCTGTCCTTGCCATGGATAGCTGATGAAGGTGCCGTAGACCCAGCCTCGCAGACCCGGAAAGCCGATATCGCACCAGCTAAAACCGGCGACGCAGCCCCACACTGTGACGGCCACGCCACCCGGTATCTGGGCGACGATAGGGAAATCGGCGGCCGGCCCGGCGTAGAGATTGACGGTCTGATTCGTGAATGCCTGCGACTGCGCGTGCGCGGGCGGCGACACCACGAATATGCCGGCTAGCGCGGCGAGCACGACACCGAGAAACTGCTTGCGCATTGCTGCCTCCCGCTGGGCGGAACCACCCGGAGATTTATTGAGATAGCAACCGTAACGGTAGCAGATAAGACTTTTTAGGGCGCGTAGAGGTATGTAACGGCTTATTTCGTGCGGGCGCACAATCACCGGTCGGGCGTGACGTCCAGCGTGCGTTCGGCGCGCATTCGGCAAATTGCCGGCGGGGCGCACGCATTGTGCCGCGCTGTGCAAGAATCGCGGCCTCGGTTCGCAAAGAAGAAAACAGGCGGCCGATTCCGTATCAGCAGACGAGGAGCAGACCACCGTGATTCAGCGTATTTCCCAATTCTTTACCGGCGTAGTGCATCGGATCTTGCCGGACCCGCTCATCTTCGCCATTCTCCTCACCGTCGCGACCTTCGTGCTGGCGTTCGCGCTCACGCCGCAGCCGCCCGAAGCGCTCGTCATGATGTGGGGTTCGGGCTTCTGGAACCTGCTCGCGTTCGCGATGCAGATGGTCCTGATTCTCGTGACCGGCCACGCGCTCGCCAGCTCCGGCCCGGTCAAGCGCATGCTGGTCGCGCTGGCGAGTTGCGCGCGCACGCCGGCCCAGGGCGTGATGCTGGTTGCGTTCGTGGGCGCGATTGCCTGCGCGATCAACTGGGGCTTCGGCCTCGTGCTCGGCGCGATGTTCTCGCGCGAAGTAGCGCGGCGGGTGCGCGGCGCGGATTACCGGCTGCTCGTTGCCGCCGCGTACATGGGCTTTCTCACGTGGCACGGCGGCCTTTCCGGCTCGGTGCCGCTTGTCGCGGCCACGAAGGGCAACCCTATGGAAAAGGCCGTCGGCCTGATCCCGGTCTCGCAGACCATCTTCACGGGCTATAACGCGTTCATCACGATCGGCCTGATCGTGCTGCTGCCGATACTCGTGCGTCTCATGATGCCGAAGCCCGAAGATGTCGTCTCGGTCGACCCTGCGCTGCTCGAAGATCCGCCGAGCGTCGAGCGCAAGCTCGGTCCGGGCGCGACCTTCGCCGAGCGCATCGAGGAAAGCCGCGCGCTCTCGCTGCTCGTGGCGGCGCTGTGTTTCGTGTTCCTCGGCTTGCGCTTTCACACGAAGGGCTTCGCGCTCGACATCGACACCGTCAACCTCGTGTTCCTCGCGGCGGGCCTCGTGCTGCACAAAACGCCCATGGCCTACGCGCGCGCCGTGGCGGGCGCCGCAAAGGGCGCCTCGGGCATCATGATCCAGTTCCCCTTCTACGCAGGCATTCAGGCGCTCATGGACCACTCGGGTCTGGCGGGCGTCATCACGAAGTGGTTCGTCGATATCGCGAACGTGCACACGTTTCCGCTGCTCGTGTTTCTCAGCTCGGCGTTGATCAACTTCGCGGTGCCTTCGGGCGGCGGCCATTGGGTCGTGCAGGGGCCGTTCGTGATGCCGGCGGCGCAGGCGCTCGGCGCGGACCTCGGCAAGTCGGCGATGGCGATCGCTTACGGCGAGGCCTGGACCAACATGGCGCAGCCGTTCTGGGCGCTGCCCGCGCTCGCGATCGCTGGCCTTGGCGTGCGCGACATCATGGGTTACTGCGTGACCACGTTGCTGTTTTCGGGCGTGGTATTCGTCGCGGGAATGTATCTCTTCTGAGCCTGAAACGGGCGGCGCCCGCGCGCCGTCCACTCAATTGTGCTTCACGTGCTTCGCCAGATAGTCGCGCAGCACGATCGCGTGATTGCGCTCCGTGTCGTGGGAGCTATAGAGCAGGGTGATGTGCCCGTTCCCGGCCGCTTCGGCGAGCGGCCGCCAGGCGTCGGGATTGGCGTTCAGCTCGGCCAGATAGCGTTTCCTGAATTCGGTCCACTGCTCCGGGTCCTTGTGGAACCATTGGCGCAGTTCGGTGCTCGGCGCCACCTCCTTCAGCCATTCCACGTTCGCGAGCTTTTCCTTGCTCAGTCCGCGCGGCCACAGCCGGTCGACCAGATAGCAGTGGTGTCCATTTTCGGGCAGCGGTTCGTAGACGCGCTGGATATCGATTGCCGGTTTCGTCATCGTCGGCTCCGTTTTAGCGGTTTGCGCGTGGCGGCCCCCGGGTGCCAGCAACGCCTGCACGCGCTCCTGCAGCGCGGGCAGGACCTCGAGTTCGAACCACGGGTGGCGCTTGAACCAGGCCTGATTGCGTGGCGACGGATGCGGCAGCGGCACGAAATCGGGTGCGTAGTCGCGCCAGGCCGCCACCGTTTCGGTGAGCGAGCTACGGCGCTCGCTGCCCAGAAAATAGCGCTGGGCGTACTGGCCGACGAGCAGGGTCAGGCGGACGCCGCGCAACTGCTTGACGAGCCGCGCGTGCCACAGCGGGGCGCATTCCGGGCGCGGCGGGTTATCGCCGCCGCCGCCACGGCCGGGGTAGCAAAAGCCCATCGGCACGAGGGCGACCTGGGCGGCGTCGTAGAACGTTTCACTGTCGATGCCGAGCCACGCGCGCAGGCGTTTGCCGCTCGCGTCGTCCCATGGCACGCCCGAGGCGTGGACCTTCGCGCCCGGCGCCTGGCCGACGATCAGCAGGCTCGCCGTATCGCTCGCCTGCAGCACGGGGCGCGGCCCGAGCGGCAGCGCGTCGGCGCAGGCATGGCAGGCGCGGATTTCGGCGAGCAGCGCGGGAAGCGGGCCCGAGAGCGAAAGCGGCCCGCGCAGCGGATGGACATTCGACACGGCAAGGCGGGAAGGCGTGGCGGGAGTTCCAGTCTACCAAACGCCCTGGCGTGCCGCTGCGACTGGCACGCTGCGTGCCGGCCGCGGCAGGATTCAAACGCGATTCCGGCCCGCTTGAACCACGCCTGAGCCACGCTTGGACCCCATTGCGCGCTGCGTCATTCTCGTGCGGTCATTTACGCTTTTCCTGTAATCTCGCCCGTGGTCTGTCTGGAACGGAGCCGCAATGCCTGCCGAAGCCGAGACGTCAACCCGCACGACCCGCACTGAGCCCCTGCTCGTCGATCTCGCGCTGCAAGGCGGCGGCTCCCATGGCGCATACACATGGGGCGTGCTGGACCGCCTGCTCGAAGAGCCGTGGCTGCAGATCGAAGGCATTTCGGGTACCTCGGCGGGCGCGATGAACGCCGCCGTGCTCGCGAGCGGCCACGCGCTCGGCGGCGCGGCCGGCGCGCGCGAGGCGCTCGAGCGCTTCTGGCGCCGCGTGGCCGACGGCGCGCGCTTCAGCCCGTTCCGGCGCGGCCCCGTCGACATCCTGCTCGGGCGCTGGTCGCTCGATCATTCGCCCGTGTTCGTCGCGCTCGACATGATGGCGCGCGTCGTCTCCCCGTACGACCTGAATCCGGGGCGCGTGAATCCGTTGCGCACGATTCTCGCCGACACCATCGATTTCGACGCATTGCGCCGCTCGCGCATCAAGCTCTTCGTCACGGCCACGCGCGTATCCAACGGTCAGGCGCGCGTGTTCCGCAATGCCGACGTCACGCCCGACGCGCTGCTCGCCTCGGCCTGCCTGCCCACGCTGTTTCAGGCCGTCGAGATAGACGGCGAAGCCTACTGGGACGGCGGTTACGCGGGCAATCCCACGATTACGCCGCTGATTCGCGAGACCGATTCGATCGACACGATTCTCGTGCAGGTGAACCCCGTGGAACGCACGGGCACGCCGCGCTCGGCGCGCGACATCATCAACCGCGTGAACGAGATCGCGTTCAACTCGCCGCTAATCAAGGAGCTGCGCATGATGGCGCTGCTGCACAAGGTCGCCGACGCAGGCAGCGAGGAGGGCCGCCGCTGGGCGCATATGCGCCTGCATCGCGTGCATAGCGCGAAGCTCGTCACGCTGGGCTCGTCGTCGAAGCTCAACGCCGAGTGGTCGTTCATTACGATGCTGCGCGACGAAGGCCGCCGCGCCGCCGATGAGTTCCTCGCGCAGCACGGTGCGCATCTCGGCGAGGCGTCCACGTTCCATTTCGAAGCGCTGCTCGAAGGGGTGCTGCAATGAGCGCGGGCACGCTCGTTATCGGCCTCGGCGGCATGCTCGCGAGTCTCGCGCTGCTGATCTGGCTCGCGTATCGCGGCTGGAGCGTGCTGCTGCTCGCGCCGCTGTGCGCCATGCTCGCCGCGCTCATTTCCGGCGAACCGGTGCTCGCGCATTGGACGCAAACATTCATGTCGAGCACGGGCCGATTTCTTGCCCAGTTCTTTCCGCTCTTCCTGCTCGGCTCGCTGTTCGGCAAGCTGATGGAAGATAGCGGCTCTGTGGATGCCGTGGCGCGCCTCATGATCGACAAGCTCGGCACGCGCCACGCGCTCGTGGCTGTGGTGTTGGGCGGCGCGCTCGTCACCTATGGCGGCGTGAGCCTGTTCGTCGCGTTCTTCGTGCTCGCCCCCATGGCACAGGCGCTGTTTCGCTCCGCCGATATCCCGCGCCGCCTGATGCCCGCTGCGATCATGCTCGGCACGGCGACTTTCACGATGTCGGCGCTGCCCGGCACGCCCGCACTGCAAAACGCCATTCCCATGCCGTTCTTCGGCACGACGCCGTTTGCGGCGCCGGGCCTCGGCGTGATCGCAAGCCTCGTGATGGCGGGCTTCGGCCTCTGGTGGCTCGGGCGCGCGGCGGCGGCGGCGCGGCGCAACGGCGAGGGCTTCGTCGAACCTGACAACGGCGGCGCCGCTGACGAGGCGCGCGGCAAGTCCTCGCTCGTGCGCGAGCGCGCGAGTGTCGCGCAAGCCTTCGATCCCGCCGAGATCGGCAACAGCGCGGCGGCCTCGGACCATGCCGGGCCGCCGTCGCCCTTCGTCGCGCTCGCGCCGCTCGTGGTCGTCGTGGGGATGAACTTTGTGATGAACGTCGTGGTATTCCCGCGCATCGACGCCTCGTATCTCGCCGAGCCGCGCTGGGGCTCGACCACGCTTTCGGCGGTTGCGGGCGTGTGGGGTGTCTCGGTTGCGCTAGCGCTCGGCATTATCGTGCTGGCGGCGCTCAATCGCGGGCGGCTCGGCGCGCTGCGCGAAAGCGTCGATGCGGGCGCCAACGCGTCGGTCTTGCCGGTGCTGAGCGTGGGCAGTCTCGTGGGCTACGGTGCCGTGATCGCCGCATTGCCCGCGTTCGGGGCGGTGCGCGACTGGGTGCTCGGCATCGGCGGCGGACCGCTCGTCTCGCTCGCCGTGGCCACGAACCTGCTCGCCGGGCTCACGGGCTCGGCGTCGGGCGGGTTGACCATCGCGCTCGACGCGCTCGGCGGCACCTACATGCAGCTCGCCGCCCAGCATGGCATCGATCCCGCGTTGCTGCACCGCGTCGCCGTGATGTCGTCGGGCACGCTCGACAGCCTGCCGCACAACGGCGCCGTCGTCACGCTGCTGGCCGTGTGCGGCTCGACGCATCGCGAAAGCTACCGCGACCTCGTGGTGGTGAGCATCGTCGGCGCGCTCATCGCACTCGCCGTGGTGATCGTGCTGGGGTCGCTGTTCGGCAGTTTCTGAGCGTCGCTCCTGCGCGAGATACGCCGCGGGGCAGCGATCCGCCAACGCGCGTAGACTCTCGCGAAGCGGCGGTCCTTCGCAAGGAGGCTTCATGAAATTGCTTGCTGTCCACCCGAGCGGACTGATGTACACGCGCGTGTTCCTGCGGCTCGAGCCGCTGGGTCTCGAATCCGTGGCCGGCACGGCGCGCGAGGCGGGCCACGACGTGCGCCTGCTCGATCTGCAGGTCCAGACGCACCGCGACCTCATGCGCATGGTGCGCGACTGGCAGCCCGAGGCGCTCTGCTTTTCGGGCAACTATCTGGCCAACATTCCCGAGATCATCGACCTCGCGAAGGCCGTGAAGGCCGCGCTGGCCTCGTGTTTCGTCTTCGTGGGGGGGCACAGCGTGTCGTTCACGGCGCACGACTTGCTGCGCCATGCCGAAGGCGCGATCGATTGCGTGTTGCGCGGCGAGGGCGAAGCTTCGGTCAACGAACTGCTCGAAGCGGTGTCGCGCGGCGCCGGTCTGCTCGCGGTGCCCGGCGTCGTGACGAGCCGCGGATCGGGGCCGCCGCCACGCTTCGTCGAGAATCTCGATCCTGTGCGGCCCGCGCGCGACCTGCTGCGCCATCGCCGCAAATATTTCATCGGCACGCTCGATCCTTGCGCCTCCATCGAATTCGCGCGTGGCTGCCCGTGGGACTGCACGTTCTGCAGCGCATGGACATTCTACGGACGCAGCTACCGCACGCGCAGTCCCGAAGTCGTCGTGGACGAACTGGCGGCGCTGCGCGAGCCGGGCGTGTTCATCGTCGACGATGTGGCGTTCGTGCACGCCGAACACGGCATGGCGATCGGCGAGGCGATCAAGCGGCGCGGCATCGACAAGCGCTATTACCTCGAAACGCGCGGCGACGTGCTTCTGCGCAACAAGGACGTGTTCCGCCTGTGGCAGTCCATTGGCCTGAAGTACATGTTCCTCGGTCTGGAGGCGATTGACGAAGAGGGGCTCAAGGCGTTTCGCAAACGGATCAGCCTCGACCGGAATTTCGAGGCGCTCGAGTTCGCGCGTTCGTTGGGAATTACCGTCGCGATCAATCTGATTGCCGATCCGGACTGGGACCGCGAACGCTTCGAGACGATTCGCCAGTGGTGCCTGGAGATTCCCGAGATCGTCAATATCAGCGTGAATACGCCGTATCCGGGCACGGAGAACTGGCAGCGCGAGGCGCGGCGCCTCACGAGCCTCGACTATCGTCTCTATGACATCCAGCACGCCGTCGTGCCGACGAAGCTCCCGTTGCCCGAGTTCTACGCTGAACTCGTGCGCACGCAGCAGGTGCTCAATCGCAAGCACATGGGCTGGACCGCGCTGCGCGGCGCGGCGGGGCAGGCCACGCGCCTGCTGTTGCGCGGCCAGACCAATTTCGTGCGCATGCTGTGGCGCTTTAGCTCGGTGTTCGATCCGCGCCTGCAGATGGCCGACCACGCGCGCGAAGTCCACTACGAGATGACGCCGCCTCCCGGCATGAACGGGGCGTCGCAGGTCGATATGAAAACTGTCTACATTCATGGCCCCACCGGCCGCAAGGGCCGCAAGATCGACGACGCCACGGAGAAGTTCGTCGACGAGACGCGCGTGGGGCTCGGCTGATTGTCTGGCCTGCGCCGTCCTGATGCATACCGGTTGCGCACGCGTCCTGCCGTCGGGATTGGACGCGCACGCGCAGCAGGTTCACAATCCACCGGTTGCATCAAGACGAAAAAGCTATGGAATTGCGCCAGCTACGCTACTTTCTCGCCGTCGCGGAGTATCTGCATTTCAGCGAGGCAGCGGCCTTTCTCGGTATTGCGCAGCCGCCGCTCAGCCAGCAGATCCTCAAGCTCGAAAAGGAAATCGGCACGCGGCTCTTCATTCGCCACTCGCGGCGCGTGGAACTGACCGAGGCCGGGCGGCTCTTTCGGGAGCGCGCGCAACGCCTCATCGACGACGCGGATCTGGCGCTCGCGGAGGCGCAAAACGCGGGGCGCGGCGAGAGCGGGCGGCTCGTGCTCGGCTTCGCGGGCTCCACGGTGTTTCATCCGCTCGTTGCAACCGTGCTGCAACGCTTTCGCAGCGCGTACCCCGGTGTCGTGATCGGATGCGAGGAGAGCAACAGTTCAGTGCTGCTGGATCGCGTGAGCGAGGCGAAGGTGGATGCCGCCTTCGTGCGCCTGCCGCTCGATTGCCGCGGCCTCGCCACGCAGGTGCTCGTGGAAGAGGACGTCCTTGCCGCGCTGCCGCCGCGCCATCGCCTCGCGCGCCGCCGCCGCATCGATCTGGGCGATCTCGCGGGCGACCCGCTGATCCTCTTTCCGCGCCCGATTGGCCCCGATCTCTACGACTCGATCATCAGCGCGTGCCACGCGGCGGGCTTCAATCCCGTGATCAGCATGGAGTCGCCGCAGATTTCCTCGACGGTCAACATGGCGGCGGCGGGCTTCGGCGTCACGCTCATTCCTTCCTC
The DNA here is from genome assembly GCF_003096715.1 of Paraburkholderia silvatlantica. Classification (GTDB taxonomy): domain Bacteria; phylum Pseudomonadota; class Gammaproteobacteria; order Burkholderiales; family Burkholderiaceae; genus Paraburkholderia; species Paraburkholderia silvatlantica. The sequence goes on along the minus strand of NZ_QEOL01000009.1, from coordinate 190,455 downwards.
GATGCGCCAGATCCAGGCCAAGGGCGTGACGTACCACGATCTCAAGGGCGGCACGCTGCACACGACCATTGCGCTCGTGCACCGTCCGCGCGAAAAGGCGCCTACGGTTCAGAACTTCACGCGCATCGTGCGCGATGCGTCGCGGCATGCGCCGCAGGGCTGATTCCCCGGCTTCAGGGGCTTATCCATATCTTTTTCGTCTTGATTTTGCGTGACCGCAATATTGGACGTAATAAATCTCGTGTTTTATCGTTCCGCGATCATTGTTTTCTGCAGGAGCCGTTCGCATGTCCAACACGTATTCGAGCGCCGCTCGCGAGCCGCTTGTCGCGTCGTTGCGAGCCGTCGTCGGCCGCCAGCACGTGCTCACCGGCGACGAAGCCACGCGGCGCTACCGCAAGGGCTTTCGCTTCGGCGAGGGCAGGGTGGCGGCGGTCGTGCGGCCCGGCACGCTCGTCGAGCAGTGGCGCGTGCTGCAGGCTTGTGTGGCCGCGAATGCGATCGTCATCTCGCAGGCTTCGAACACGGGCCTGACGGGCGGCTCCACGCCCGACGGCGACGACTACGACCGCGACGTCGTGATTGTGAGCATGACGCGCATGCGCAAGGTCTATGTGATCGATGGCGGCAAGCAGGTGGTTTGCCTGCCGGGCTCGACGCTCGATCAGCTGGAGCAGACGCTCAAGCCGCTCGGGCGCGAGCCGCATTCTGTCATTGGCTCCTCATGCCTCGGCGCTTCGGTCGTGGGCGGCGTATGCAACAACTCGGGCGGCTCGCTCGTGCGGCGCGGCCCGGCCTATACGGAAATGTCCGTGTTTGCACAGGTCGATGCGGCGGGCCGTCTGACCCTCGTGAATCATCTCGGCATCCGGCTAGGCGAGACGCCGGAAGCGGTGCTTGGCCGCCTCGATCGCGGCGAGCTGCCCGAAGCCGATATCCTCCACGACGCGGGCGCGGGTTCCGATCACCGTTACGCAGATCATGTGCGCGACATCGAAGCTCACACGCCTGCGCGCTACAACGCCGACCCGCTTCGTTTGCACGAAGCGGCGGGTTCGGCGGGCAAGGTCATGGTGTTCGCGGTGCGGCTCGACACGTTTCCCATCGAGCGCGGCGCGAAGGTGTTCTACATCGGCACGAACGAGACGGCCGAACTCACTGACCTGCGCCGCGACATGCTCGGCAAGTTCCCGAAGCTGCCGATCGCGGGCGAATACCTGCATCGGGACGCCTTCGATATTGCCGAGCGCTACGGCAAGGACATGTTCCTGCTGATCCAGCATCTCGGCACGCAGCGGCTGCCCGCGCTGTTCGCTTTCAAGAGCCGTTGCGATGCGCTTTTCGAGCGGCTGCCGTTCCTTCCCGCGCATTTCACCGATCGCGTGGCGCAGGCCGCGAGCCGGCTTTTTCCGGGCCATCTGCCCGCGCGGCTCAAGGACTACAGGCAGCGCTACGAACATCATTTGATGCTCAAGGTTTCGGCCGATATGGTCGACGAAACGCGTGCTTATCTGGACACGTTCTTCGGCGTGGCGAGCGGAGACTTTTTCGAATGCACCGACGAAGAAGGCAGCAAGGCGTTTCTCCATCGTTTCGCTGCGGCGGGCGCGGCGGTGCGCTATCGCGCGGTGCATGGCGACGAAGTGGAGGATATCGTCGCGCTGGATATCGCGCTGCGCCGCAATGATCGCGACTGGTTCGAGAAACTGCCCGCGGCGGTGGAGAAACCCATCGCGATCAAGCTCTATTACGGACATTTCTTTTGCCATGTGTTTCACCAGGACTACATCGTCCGCAAGGGCAATGATTGCCTCGCGCTGGAACACGAGATGTGGAAGCTGCTCGACGCGCGCGGGGCCGAGTATCCCGCCGAGCACAATGTCGGCCATCTCTATGTGGCGAAGCCTGCGCTGAAGTCGTTTTACGAAACGCTCGATCCGTGCAACTGCTTCAATCCGGGTATCGGCCATACGTCGAAGTTCGCGCGCTATCGCGAGCCGCAGGCGCAGTGCGACTCGCAGGCCCGGTAAACAAAAAGACGGCGGCGGTATCGAACCGTCGCCGGAAAGGGCATGAACCTTCGCGCTGCGCTGCGCACTTTCCCCCGTATCAGCTCTTCGCCGTCGTTGCGATCCAGCCGTTCTGCGTGCTGATCTGCGTGAGTGCCTTCGCGATCGAGCGGGCCAGCTTGCCGGCATCCGAGGAAAGCGTGTCGCGCTTCGCCTCCGAGGCGCCGTGCAGACCGCCGCCCACCACCGCCGCCGTCGCCACATGGCCGGCCGCCGCGCCCACGCCCGCCGTCTCGGCCATGCCGGGCATATGGCCGCTATCCGCCTTCGTTTCGAAGCTCAGGAGCGGTTGGGGTTCGCCGCCGCCGGCGGGCTGGAACAGCACCGCGATCGTCGCGCCCACTTCGCTCTTGCCCGCGCCGAGGCCGATCAGCATGCGGCGACGGCTGCTGCCCGCGTCCATCGTATCGATGCGGCCTTCCACAATCAGAGCGTTGCGGCCGGCGGGGGCGGGACCGTCCATGCGCACGGCGGGCAGGCCCATTTTCTGAAGTTCGCTCACGAGCTGATCGGCGAGATGCTCGCGCGTTTGCAGTGCGGCCTGTTGTTGCTGCTGCGCCGACGACTCGCCGCTCGTCATCGTCTTGAGCTTGTGCAGCAGGCCGGTGCTGTCGAGCTTCACCTGGTCGGCGGCGGCGTCGAACGTGTAGACGTAGACGACGTCGGCGTGCAGCTGCGGGAGCGGCCCGTTCGTCTGCACGACTGGCGCTGCCGATGCGCAGCCGCTCGCGAAGAGCGCGCCGGCGAGTAACGTGGCGCCCGCGATGCGCCGGGTCTTGTTGACGAGGAAGCTGATGATCGTTTGCATGTCGATGTCCTTTGCCTGAAAGAGTGTCTCGTGTCTGCCGATACTCGCAAATCATTAAGGATGGCGAACTATCGACCAGGGTGCTTCGACGTCTGGGCTCCGGTTGGCTTCTGTTCCGCTGCTCAGGCTCAGGCGCAAGTATGGGGGCAAGGGCGCGCGAAATCCACGCGCAAATTATGTCGCGTCATGTCACGCGTGCGCGGCCGGCAGCGCGCCGTTCTGACTCGACGAGGGACGCGTCAGCGGCAGGCGCACCACGGCTTCGAGGCCGCCGCCTTCGCGGTCGCGGAACGTGAGCGAGCCGCCGTGCAGCCGCGCGATGCGCTCGACGATGGCAAGCCCGAGGCCCGAGCCGCCCGAATGCGTACGGGCGTTCGCGCCGCGGCTGAAGGGCGATTTGAGGCGCTCCAGTTCCTCGGCGCGGATGCCGTTGCCGCGGTCGGCAACGATCACACAGGCGGTGTCGCCGTCGCGCCAGGTGCGAATCGTCAGACCTGTGCGTCCGTAGTTCACGGCGTTCTGCATGAGATTCATCAGCAGACGCATGACGGCGATGGGCCGGAACGCGAACACCGGCAACTCGCCTTCGTCAAACTCGAATTCATGGCCGAGCCCCGCGAAATCGGCGACGAGCTGGCCTGCGAGCGCGTTGAGGTCGCCCGCTTGCGGCGCTTCGCGCTCGCCGCTGCCGGCGTAGTCCATGAATTGCTGGAGAATTGTGTCGATCTGGTCCAGATAGCTCTCGGACGAGGCCACGAGTGCATCGTTGCTGCCGCGCGGCAGGGCCATCGCGATCGCGAGGCGCAGTTTCGTGAGCGGCGTGCGGATGTCATGCGAGACGCCGGCCAGCATCAGTGCGCGCGTGGCCTCGGCCTGCTTCAGCGCTTCGGTCATCTGGTTGAAGGCGCGGCTCACCTGGGCGATTTCGGTCGGACCGTCGGTCGGCAGCGGCGGCGGCGTTTCGCCGGCGCTCACACGCCGTGCCGCGCGCGCGAGCTGGCGCAGCGGCCGGTTGATGTGGCGCTGCAGCAGGTAGCCGGTGAGCGCGGCGAGCAGCGCCAGCACGGCGGAGAGGATCAACGCCGTGGTGATGCCGCTCGCGCGCGCGTCGGCGGTCATCGGCAGGGCGATCCAGACCGGTTCGCCCGCCGCGTGCAGACGGATCCACAGGCGCTCCTGCGCGGCTGCGCCAGCCGCCGCGGGCGCGTCGTGGCTCGCGTCCCAGCGCACTAGCAGCTCGGGCGGCAGATGGCGTTGCAGCGCTTCGACGAACACGTCGCGCTGCCAGGTGCGGAAAAAGTCGACGAGGCTCGGGTGGGTTTCGGCGGGCGTCTCCAGCGTGGGCGGCAGCGCCTTGTGCGCAGCGAGCCGCGCGGCCGCCGCGCGCCCTTCGTCGGGCGGCATGGACGCGAGCGTGGTGTCGAGCAGCTTGACGTAATCGGCGAAGATGATCGAGGCGCGCTCGATGCGCGGGCGCTGCACGAAGTGCAGCAGCACGGCGAGCGAGCAGACCTGCGAGAGCGCGACGAGCGCCACCAGCAGCGCGATGTTGCGCGAGAGCAGCGAGCGCGGCAGGCGCAAGTGCATTACGTTTCGACGCCGGCCACCAGCATGTAGCCGATGCCCCAGACGGTCTTGATGAAGCGCGGCTTGGCCGGATCGTCCTCGACGATCTGGCGCAGGCGCAGGATCTGCACGTCCACGCTGCGGTCGAGCGCGCTGTGGTCGCGCCCGCGCGCGCGGGCGAGCAGATTCTCGCGGCTCACGGCGCGGTTCGGCGACGAGCCGAGCGCGTGAAGCAGCAGCATCTGCGCCGAGTGGACCTCGACGGGCGCGCCGTCGCGGTAGAGCGTTTGTTTGCCAACGTCGAACTGAAAGTCGCCGAAGCGCAGCATTTGCGAGGTGACCGTGGGTTCGCCCGAGGCCATCTTCTGGCGGCGCAGCAAGGCGCGAATGCGCGCGACCAGCTCGTCGGGGAGAAACGGCTTGGCGAGGTAGTCGTCGGCGCCGGTTTCGAGTCCGATCACCTTGTCGGCGGCATCGCCCTTCGCGGTGAGCATGAGGATCGGCAGCGTCTGGCCTTCGGCGCGCAAGCGGCGGCAGACCGCGAGGCCGTCTTCGGGCTCCATCATGAGATCGAGCACGAGCAGGTCGTAGGGCTCGCGCTGGAGCAGGCGGTCGAGGCGCTTGCCGTCGGCGACGGCGCGCACCTCGAAACCCTGGCTCGAGAGAAAGCGCTGCAGCATGTTGCGCAGTTCGGCTTCGTCGTCGAGCACGATGATCCTGTTCGCCTGCTCCATGTGACGCCTCCGGCGTTCAACGGGCTGCTGCGCGCGCTCGCATGAAGTCCTCGATCTGCGCGAGGGTGACGAAGCCGGCCTTCTGCGCGTCGATTTCGTCGAAGTGCTGCGCGACCATCGGCATACCCGCCTGCGCCTGCTCGCGCGTGAGCTTGCCGTCATGCGTCGTGTTCGCGGCGGCGAAACGCCCTTGCAACTGCGCCATCATACGTTCGACGCGTGCGCTGCCGGTGGCGCCTGAACCGCCTGGCAAGGCCTGAGCCGACGCCGGCACGCAAACCGCTGCTGAAACGATACACAAAACGAGGGCGGCGATCATCTTCTTCATGGTGTTCTCCGTGAGGTGGCCGACGTAGCTCGCCGGCCGGTTGATCAAGCGAATGAGGCGGGCGGCTGCGAGTCATGCGAATGCGCAGCCGCCGGTGATGGTTCACGCCCAGTGGGCGGGGATCCACACGCGGCCGACCCAGTGGCCGGGAACCCACACGGCGGGGCGCGGGGCGATGTACACGGCGCGCGGCAGCGGCTGGCCCACATAGACGACCTTGGGTGCCGGAGGCGTCACATAGACGACCTTCGGTGCGGGTGCCGGCGCGACATGGACGGTTTTCGGTGCGGGTGCCGGCGCGACATAGACGGTTTTCGGTGCGGGCGGCGCGACATAAACCGTCTGCGGTACGGGTGCGGGTGCGACGACCACCGTCTTGGGGGCGGGCGGCGGCGGGGCGACATACACCGTGGTGCCGGGCGGCGGCGGCACGACGACGACCGGCGCGGGCGCGGGGGCCGGGGCGCCCACGACGGCGACCGTCGTGCCCGTGGTGGCGACCGTGCCGGCGGTCGAACCCGTGCCATGCACCACCGTCGTGCCGCCTGTGGTGACCGTGCCGCCGTGGACGACGGTCGTTCCGCCGCTCGTGGTCACCACGCCGGTTCCGACGCCCGTGGCGCTGCCCGAGTGGTAGACGCTGCCGCCCTGCGAGCCGGTGACGGTGCCCGACCGGTTGCACGTGTTGCCCGCACAGGTCGTGGACGCCGAGTGCCCGTACGTGTTGCCGTTGCCCGTCGTGACCGTGCCTGTCGACGAGTATTGGCCCGGCGCCGTGCGCGTCACGCTGCCCGAGGTGCTCGCGCTGCGGCCATCGGAGCCGTCGAGCGAGCCGGTGTGCGAGCAGGTGCCGCCCGCGCAACTGGTATTGCCCGAATGCTGGACCGAGCGGCCATTCGGGCCGTAGGCCGTGCCGCTGTTGCTGAACTGGCCCGGCGCGGTGCGCGTGACGGAACCGCTGTTGGTGGCGATGCCGCCCCAGGGACCGGCTACGCCGCCCGCATGCGAGCAGGTGCCGCCGCCGCAGGAACCGTAGTGCGCGCCGTTGTAAGTGCCGTGCGGCGTGTACGCCGTGCCGTGGCCTGACCAGCCGGCGAAGGCGGGGGCGCTGGCGAAGCCGATGAGCGCGGCGGCAACGAGGGGGAGCGTTTTCATCAGAGGTCCTTGCGGTTCGTTTCGGGGGGCACGCTGCGGCGTGTCAGCGGAACGAACTATAGGGCCGGGCTCTGCGCAAGTCGCGTCGTAAACCATGTCGCCGTGTTACACGTCGCGTTGCCTCTGGCGCGCGCTCCCCGCGCGCGCGGCGGGGCAGGCGTATTGGCGTGTTTGGCCCGCCGGGCGCGTGACATATCCCGACATACTTTGCGCGTGGTTTTTCCCGTGGCGCGCCACTACAGTGCCTTTCATCCGACGCGACGCCGGGATGCATCCGTGCAACACGCGTCTTTCTTCACCGCGCAAGACGCGCCTATTGCACACGATCCATCATGCTCACTACAGGAAAACTCGCGTTCTATGTCACGCTGTTCGTCGTTGCCGTTTCGCTGATCGAGGCGTGCGTCCTCACGTTCAGTAAGCGCCGCGAAACAGCGGGAGAGCCCGCTTTCGCCTGGTCTGAGGTTTGGCTTTCGCTCGCCGACCTCGCGGGCCGCAAGCTCTTCGCGCTCCTGCCGCTTTCGCTTGCCACGCCGATTCTCGATTTCGCATGGGAGCATCGCCTCTTCACGCTGGATATCGACACGGTTGCACTCGTGTCGCTGGTCTTCATCGGTCAGGAGTTCTGCTATTACTGGTATCACCGCGCGTCGCACCGCATCCGCTTCTTCTGGGCCACGCATGCCGTGCACCATTCGCCGAACCAGTTGACGCTTTCGTCTGCGTACCGGCTGGGATGGACCGGCAAGCTCACCGGCCCCGCCATGTTCTTCGCGCCGCTCGTGTGGCTCGGCGTGCGGCCCGAAGTCGTGCTCGCCATTCTCTCGCTGAACCTGCTCTATCAGTTCTGGCTGCACAACACGTGGATTCCGAAGCTCGGCTGGCTCGAGTACGTGTTCAACACGCCGTCCAACCACCGCGTGCACCATGCTTCGAACGTCGACTATCTCGATGCAAACTACGGCGGAGTCCTGATCATTTTCGACCGCCTGTTCGGCACTTATGTGCCGGAGCGTGCCGAAGAGCCTTGCCGCTACGGCCTCGTGACGCCCGTTCGCTCGCGCAATCCGTTCGTCGTCGAACTGGAACACTGGGCGACGCTCGCACGCGACGTCGTGACGGCGCAGAACGTCTGGACTGCCGTACGCTACGTTTTCCTGCCGCCTGGCTGGCGCGCGGACGGCGGCGGCGACACCACGGAGAACCTGCGCAAGCAGCGCGCGCTCGCCACGGTACGCGCCGACGCACGGCACGGACGCCCGAGCGCGGGTTGATGGCAGGCCGCACGTCGCGTAACGTGGCGCCAGCGGCGCCCGCACCGGTCGCGGGCCTCATCGAATCAGGTTAGCGAAGGAATGAGAGGAACAAGCGCATGGAAAACGGTATGAACGGTAAAGTCGTCGCGGTGACGGGCGGTTTCGGCAACCTGGGGTTGGTGACGGCGCTATTGCTGGCCGAACGCGGCGCCCGCGTGGCGCTGATCGGCCGGGGTGCAGCCCCCGCAGCGGCGGCGCTGCCCGGCGCGCTCGCGGGCGCGCTGTGCATGGGCGGCGTCGATCTCGTCGACGCGAACGCGGCGCAGACTGCGTTCAGCACGTTGCAGGGCAAGCTCGGCGGGCTCGACGCGCTCGTCAACGTGGCGGGCGCGTTCCGGTGGGAGACGATTGGCGACGGCGACGCGCGCACGTGGGATCTGATGTTCGATTTGAACGTGAAGACGGCGCTCAATGCCTCGAAGGCCGCGCTGCCTCATCTCGTGCAGAGCGGCGCGGGGCGTGTGGTCAACATCGGCGCGGGCGCGGGACTCAAGGCGGGGCTCGGCATGGGCGCGTATTCGGCGTCGAAGGCGGGCGTGGCGCGCTTGACGGAAGCGCTCTCGGAGGAACTGAAGGACAAGGGCGTGACGGTGAATGCGATTCTGCCGAGCATCATCGACACGCCGCAAAACCGCGCCGACATGCCGGACGCCGATTTCACGCGCTGGGTGCAGCCGCGCGAGATCGCGACGGTGATCGCGTTTTTGCTGGGCGCGGACGCGCAGGCGATTACCGGAGCGCTGATTCCCGTGAACGGGCGCGTGTAAGCGGGGCGCCGCGCTCGCGCGCACGGCACACGGGCCGCTTCAATGGAGCGGTCCCGCCGTGATCGCGTGGTGACCGGTTAGTGGCCGTGGCCGCCACCGGCTCCCATGCCACCGCCTTGCCAAGTGCCGCCACCGCCTCCATGCCAGCCGCCGTGCCCCCCGCCGCCGTGCCAACCGCCTCCATGCCCGCCGCCACCGTGCCAACCGTTGCCGTGCCAGCCATGGTGATAGCAGCATCCGCCGCCACCGCCCCAGATGGCGACGCCCCCGTAGCCGCCGCCGAAATAACCGGGGTAGTAGTCGTAACCGTAGGCGTACGGATAGCCCGAGTAGTAGGGGTAGCCGTAGTCATAGCCGTCATATCCCGGGTACCCGGGATAAGGCGCGACCGCGCAGCCTGCGAGCACTGCCGCCGCGCCCAGTGTCGAAATTAGCCGCAACACGATCGTCTCCGCATAGATACAAACGTTTGAAACCGTTTGGCGCAGCCAGGTTCAGACGCAATTGTGTCCGCAGATTACCGCAGGGCCGCCGATGCCGCCGATGCCGGCAGGACGACCGCTTCTAGGCGCGTCGGAAGGCTGCGCGGTCGAACAGCCAGACCGCCACGAGCGTCGCGCCCATCAGGGGAAACACGATGCCGAGCAGTACGAGACCGGTCTTCCAGGCGCGCAGCGGGGGCACAGCGCGCTCGCTTGGCGGCGCGGCGAGCATTGACGCGCCCTTCGCGCGCGCGGGACGGCGCATCCACCACATCACGAAGCCGGTTACCGCAAGCGCGCCAAGGCCCAGCGAGATCGCCGCGCAGATCAGCTGGTTCGCGAGGCCGAAATAGCGGCCCATGTGCAGCGACGTGCCATATGAAATGGCTTGCGAGACTGCGCCGTAATCCTCATAGCGAATGTCCCTGAGCACGGCGCCGCTGTACTGGTCGATATACACCGTGCGCTCCGCTTTCGGATCGGGCGGAAAGTACGAGACCGTGTAGACGCCATCGGGCGTGGCGGGCAGCACGATGTCGTAGCCGCCGCGCACGCCGAGATCGCGCATCTGGGCAACGACCTGAGCGAGCGTCCAGTGTTGCGGCGTGCTGGACGCGTCAGGCGAGTGCGGCACGGGAACCGCGCCGACCGCCCAGGGCACGAGCGGCAGCGGCAGGTCGTCCATCACCATGCCCGGCATCGACGCCATGTTGTGGCCCGCGTGCTCTGCGCTGTGTTCCCGGCGGTCGGCGTGGCCTGCGGGAGGGTTCTCCGCCGCGCCGCTTGCTGCTGCGGCGGCGGCCGGCGCACCCGGCAAGGCCGACTTCAGCGCGAGGCCGCCGCCCCAGGCGCCGCGCGGCGCGCCGAGGCTCGCGCGCGTGGCAAGCGCCTTGAACTGCTTGCCCCACGAGCCCGTCCACGGCAAGCCGCTCAGCACGAACGCGAGCGCGCCCACGGCGAGCCAGATACCGACGCTCGCGTGCACGCTCTTCCAGAATGGCCGTCCGCGCGTGCCGAAGCGAGGCAGCAGGGCGGCTGGCCACGACGCGCCCGCGCCCGGCCACCAGAGCGCAATGCCGGTGGCGAGCATCACGAGCGTCCAGCAGGCGGCCAGTTCCATGAGCAGCTCGCCGGGTTTGCCGAGCAGGAGCTTGCGATGCAGCATGCGGTCGACCTGCATGAAGCGGCGATCGACGTCGAGCGTGCCGAGCACCGCGCCATCATAGGGATTCACGTAGACGCTCTCTTGGGTCCCCGTTTTGGTCCCCGTTTTGGTCCCATCAGGCAGCGCGAAAACGAATTCGGCGCTGCGCGCGGGATCCGACTCGACGTGGGCGCGCAGGGCACGCGCGTCTGGCGGCAGCGCGGTTCGCGCGCGAGCCAGCAGCGCATCCACGGGCAGGCGCGGTGTAGCCGCGGGCGCGACCACCAGCCGATGCGGGTAAAGCAGCGGTTCGATCTGCGGCTGGAAGCAGTAGATCGTCCCCGTAATGGCGAGCACGAGCAGCAAGGGCATGACGAAGAGGCCCGCGTAAAAATGCCAGCGCCACAGCGTGCGGTAGCCGGGCTGCGCCGCGTGGGTGGGCGGTGCACACACCGGGTCGGATATCGTGGACATGGGGTACTCCCTGTCGAGCCGGCACGGCCCGACTACATGGATGATTGAAACGAAAAAGCGCACATGGAAACGAAGGCTGCGAGCGCGCCGCTCAAATGCCGAGCTTCGCTTCGAGGTAGTACGTGCGGCCGGGATACGGGTGATAGACGAAGTAGCGCGCGTCGAACAGGTTGTCGATGCCCACGCCTATCTCGCTCTTCTTCGTCGGCCGGAAGGTGTACTTCACGTCCGCGACCGTGTAGGTGCTCGTGCCGCCGAAGACGTTCGGGTTCGTGTCCGTGTTCGTGAGGGTGTTGTACTGGCGCCCCGAGTAGCGCGCGGCGAGCGTGAGCGCGGAGCGCGCATCGAAGCGCCAGGTTGCGACGAGATTCGCGCGCCACAGCGGAATGCGGTAGAAGGCCTTGCCGACGCTCGCCGGATTCTGCGCGTTCTCCCGTATCTTCGACTGCGTATACGCCACGCTCGCCTCGAGATCGAGCCCGCGCAGGATGACGTCTTCGCCCTGATAGCTCGTTTCCACGCCGCGCGAGCGCACCTTGCCGATGTTCTGGAAGTTCGTGACGTTCGGAATGACCGTCGTATCGGTCTGGCTGAAGATCGTGTTTTTGACGTCGTCCTGAAAGAGCGTCAAGCGAAAGAGGCCGTTCCAGTGCGCCCATTCGGCGCTCAGTTCCTTCGAGAGATCGTCCTCGGGGCGCAGGTTCGGATTGTTGTTGACGATGGACGAGCCGTTCACCTGCCCCTGGAACAACTCGCTCACAGTCGGGAAGCGGTAGGCGCGCGCAATCGATGCACGCAGCGTGAGGTCGTCGGTCACGTCGAACGAGAGCGAGGCCTTCGGCGAGAAGTGATGGTCGCCCACGCTCGCATAAGGCACGTTCACGCTGCCGAGCGCCTGATAGCCGTCGAAGGCGCGCCAGTGCTCGTAGCGCACGCCGTAGACGAGCTTCCAGCGCGGCAGGAAGCGCCAGGCGTCCTGCGCGTAGAGCGCCTGGGTTTCGGTCTTGCCCGCGAAGGCGTTGGCAAAACTGCCCGCGCCGCCGTCGCGCCACGCGAGCGTGTTGTACGTGCGGTTGTCGAGCGCGTAGTTGTCGTAGTGATACCCGAACGTGAGCCAGTGGGCGGCGAGCCCGGCGTCGCGCGCGGCGGGTGTCCACGTCGTCTTGAGGTCGAGCGTCTTCCAGCCGGTGCCGTCGCCGAGTGTCATGACGCCTGGGCCGTTGCCGGGTCCCCCCGCATTCGCCGTACGCGCCACGCTGTTGCTTACGTCGTAGTACGAAGCAATGGCTTCTGCATTCCAGCCGGCGGCCTGATGCGTGCGAAGTGTCGCGCCATACAGCCAGTTTTCGCTCCAGCCGCGGCTCGGTGCGAACGCGGCCGCGGGAAGGGTGTACTCGTAGCCATTGATCGACACCCTGCCGCTGTACACGGGGTTGCCGTTCGCATCGTAAAGGAAGGTCGAGGTGGCGTTGTTATAGGACTGGTGCCAGTAGCCGAGCGTCACGCCGCCTTGCACGGTGGGCGTGAAGTCGTACTGCATGCGCAGCTTGAACTGGTCCTGCACCGTGTGCTGCATGCCTTCGCCGTTCACGCCGGCCACGACCGTGGGCGTGTTCGTCTGGTTGTTATAGAAGTACGCGCCGCGCACGGGCACGTCGCCAGGCTGCGCGGGTTTCGTCGACTGCGCAAGCGTGGCGAACTGCAGCGGCTGGCTCGTGTTCTCCAGGTGATTCACGCCAAGCAGATACGAGAATTGGCCGATACGGTCGCCGATCGACGCGCTCATCTCGCTGCCGTTGAAGTTCTGGTTCACGCCAAAGAGGCTGAAGTGCTGCGTGAACGCCTTCACGTCCGCGTTCGCCTCGAACTGCTTCGGCATGCGCGTGGTGATGAGCACGGTGGCGCCGAGCGAGTTGCCGGGATAGAGCGCGGAATACGGCCCATAGATCACATCCACTTGCTGGATCTGGTCGGGGAACACCATCGACCACCGTGGCGGAAAACTGTAACTGTTGCCGAGCAGGTTCGAGAGCAGCAGGCCGTCGGCATAGACGAGGCCCCGTGCGCTTTGCGTGTTGCTCGTACCGCGCACGGCGATGATCGAGTTCAGGTCGCCCACGTAACGCTTGCGCACGGCGAGATTGGGCAGGTACTTGAGCACGTCCTCGGTGTTCACGACGTTCCAGTTCGCGAACTGCGCGGGCGTGACGGTTTCCACCGTCGCGGGCAGGTTGGCGTCGACGGCGTGCGCCGCGCCGCCGCTAGCGGTGGCACTGACCTTGACGGTGGGCAGCGTGGCGGACGAGGCCGCGTCGGCGGGCTGCGCCTCGGCAGCCTGGGCCGCGTGAACGACGATGGTTGCGACGATGGGTGCTACGAGAGGCAGCGGCAAGACGCGCGGCAGCATGGCGAGCGCGAGGCGCCCGGCGTGCCGCAGCGCGCGCGGCGCTGTGCGTTCGCGCGAGCGAACGCCAGCGCCACGCGTGGTGAGCGTGGACATGAGGTGCATTCCTGAAAACGGGAATCGAACAGCCGCGCGCGGCGTGCGCGCTCGTCGCGCACGCAATCAGATCGCGGTTGGCCGGCCGGTAAAGGCGTAACTCAGGAAAGGGCGGGCGGGGCGCGCGGCCTGCCCGAAGGGAAGGCGCCTAAGGGGAGGTCGGGCGTGACGGGCGGCGCGACGGTCTCGCGCGCGAGCACGAGGGCGGCAAGCGGGCCGGGCGCGGCGACCGAAGGCACCGCCACATGATGCTCGAGCAGATGGCAGTAGCCGCAGGCGCCGAATGCATCGTCGTGCGAAAGATGCGGCGCGCTACCGCCCTGGGCCGGCTGCATGGCCGAGCAGAGCGTGGCGTCCGGCTCGTGCGCGTGCTGCGCGGCGACGAGCTGGCTCACGAGCGGCGCAAGCACGATGAGCCACATGGCGACGAGGCCAAGCCATGCGGTCAGCAGTGAATGCTTGCGTGAGTTCATGAGAATGAGAATGATTGCGCGGCGGAGTCTAACACGGCCTTTCGTGTTTGCACACGCGTGGCGGTTGCGTCGCATCGAAACGCCCGGGCTGGGGATTTCCTTACATCTTCGCGCGAACTCGATGCCCGCTGCAGGGTCCTATCTCCCCAAGGACGAGCGGTCATGGCCGCCGCAGGCGGCCGGCTGCCCACGCGCCGGCTTGTGGTTGCCCGGCGACGGCCATGCGCGCTATCCTGTAGCGCTTTGCGCACGGCCCGGCTGTCGACGATCGGGCCGGCGCGGGCACCCGAAGCCCCATTTGCACAGGAAAACCACGTAATGCGCCGACGTCAATTTCTACTCAGTTCCAGTGCCGTTCTCGCCGCCGGCGGCCTCGGGCTTGCCGGCTGCACGACAACGCCGCTCGGCACGCAGAACAGCGCTTCGCAAAACGCGGCGAAGCGCAATTCGATCGACGCGGGCGTCGACGCCACGCTCTCGCGCCTGTTCAGCACGGTGAGCGGGTCGCAGGAACTGATCTCGAAGGCGAGCGGCGTGCTCGTCTTTCCGCAGGTTCTCTCGGCGGGCTTCTGGATCGGCGGTCAGTACGGCACCGGGGCGCTGCGCGTGGATGGCCGCACGACGGGCTACTACAGCACCATTGCGGGCTCGTTCGGCCTGCAGATCGGCGCGCAGTCCAAGGCCATCATCTTCGCGTTCATGAACCCGGTCGCGCTCAACGATTTCACGAGCAGCCAGGGCTGGTCGGCAGGCGCAGACGCCACGGTTGCGCTCGTCACGGTGGGCGCGAACGGCAACGTCGATACCTCGACCGCCACGAGCCCCGTGGAAGCGTTCGTGCTGACCAACGCAGGCCTCATGGCCGGGGTGTCGCTGGAAGGCGTGAAGGTGTCGCGGCTCGTGATTTGACGCTGCCGTGCGCAATTACCCGTAGTTTCGCGCAGTTACGATGAGGCATGAAAGGAGACACACGCATGGCGACGCCCACGTACCGCCGCAAACACAAGATTCACTTCTCGGAGTGCGATCCCGCCGGCATCGTGTTCTACCCGCAGTATTTCGTTCTCTTCAACGATCTCGTCGAGTCGTGGATCGACGAGTTGTTGCCGCAGGAGGGCTATCACGGCGTGATAAGCGCTCGCCGCGTGGGCATGCCGACCGTGCGGCTCGAAGTGGATTTCAAGGCGATCAGCAAGATGGGCGACGAGGTCTGGCTCTCGCTCGACGTCGAGCGCCTGGGCGGGGCGTCGCTCACGCTCGCGTGGGCGTGCACGGGTGTGGACGGCGTGTTGCGCATGGCGGCACGCCAGACCATCGTGACCACCTCGCTCGACACTCACAAGTCGATTGGCATTCCTGATGACATCCGCGAGGCGATCGCGCGGGCGATGGCGTCCGCCGCGCGCGCATAATCGCCGCAATCATCGGGCCACGTTCAGGCGGCAGCGCCCAGCGCCGCTTGCAACGTAGCGAACGTTTTTTCGTCGGTACGTTCGAAATGCAGCGGTGTGACCGAAACGCGGCCGGAGTTCACCACCGCTGTTTCGCTGTCGGGCCCGTTTTCGCGCGGGCCGCGATTGAAGCGCAGCCAATGGTAGTCCATGCCGCGCGGGTCGATCTGCGGCACGACGTCGATGCCCTGAACGAGCCCGACGCCCTGGCGCGTGACCGTGAGCGGCCCTGCGGCGCCCGCGTCGATATCGGGAAAATTCACGTTCAGGCAGACGGGCGCATCGTGCGCCACGGCAGCGAGGCGCCGAATCACGTCGGGTGCGAGCGCGCGTGCCGTGTCCCAGCGCACACGCTCGCGGTCACGGAAGGTCTGGCTCAAGGCGATGGACGGCAGGCCGAGCAACAGGCCCGTCATGGCTGCGCCTACCGTTCCGGAGAACATCGTCTCCACGCCCAGGTTGCCGCCGCGGTTGATGCCCGAGAGCACGAGCGAAGGGCGCACGTCGCCCATGAGCTGGCGCACCGCCATCACCACGCAATCGCCCGGCGTGCCGAGCACGCCGAAGCGCCGCTCGCCGCGCCGGGAGACGCGCAGCGGCGTATGCAGGCTGATCGAGTGCGAGGTGCCGCTCTGGTCGTGTTCGGGCGCGACGACCCAGACTTCGTGCGCGAGTTCGGCGGCCACGGCTTCGAGCACGGCGAGGCCGGGCGCGTCGATGCCGTCGTCGTTGGTGAGGAGCACGCAGGGCAGTTTCGTATCGGTTGCGGTCATGGCTGGCTCTTCTTCGTGGCGAGGTCGGGGAAAGGGCCATTATTCCAGAGTGCGTTCCGGGCGGCAGCCGTGCGGGACTTTTAAAAGGGATTCGTAGCCTATCCGATATAGACTAGCGCGTCGGCGCCGTGAGGCGCGCCCAGCCGTGAGGAGAAGTACGTGAAGCCGCAAGCCATGCCGGACCTAGCCCGCATCCTGTTCGTTGTTGCCATACTCTGCGCGCTGACGATCGGCAGCCTCTACGTCATGCGCCCGTTCCTCCCGGGGCTGATCTGGGCCACGACCATCGTCGTCGCGACCTGGCCGGCCATGAAAGCCATCGAGCGGCGCTGCGGCAACCGCCGCTGGCTCGCCACGCTCGTCATGCTGCTGATCCTTCTGGTCGTGATCGTGCTGCCGCTCTATGAAGCCATCTCGACGCTCGCGGTGCACGGCGGCGAGATCATGGAGCTGATCCGCAAGCTGCCCGACTATGCGTTGACTGCGCCGCCGCAGTGGGTCAGCGACATTCCCGTGGTGGGCGGGCGCATTGCCGGCAAGTGGCAGGAGTTTTCGGACGCCGGTCCGGGCGGTCTGCTCGCGCAGCTCGAACCGTACGTTTCGATCGCGGCCCACTGGTTGATCGGCCACGCCGCCTCGGTGGGCGTGTTCGTCATGCACATGTTCATCACCGTCATCATTACGGGCATTCTGTACAGCAACGGCGAGCAGGCCGCCGACTACGTCACGCGCTTCGCCATTCGCGTGGCTCCCGCTTACGGCGAGCAGGCCGTCAAGCTCGCAGGCGCTTCGGTGCGCGCGGTGGCGCTCGGCATCGTCGTGACGGCGGTCCTGCAGTCGGCGCTCGGCGGCATCGGCCTGTGGGTGGCCGGGGTGCCGGGCGCAGGCGTGCTCACGGCCGTGATGCTCATGCTGTGTCTCGCGCAGATCGGCCCGACGCTGCCGCTGCTGGGCGGCGTGATCTGGCTGTTCGTGCATGATGCGCATGTCGCGGCCATCCTGCTCGCGGTGTGGTCGGTGATGGTCGCCATGCTCGACAATCTCGTGCGTCCGGTGCTGATCCGGCGCGGCGTCAATCTGCCGATGCTGCTCATTCTCTCCGGCGTGCTCGGCGGCTTGTTCGCCTTCGGTATCGTCGGGCTCTTCATCGGGCCGGTGATCCTCGCCGTTTCGTCCACCCTGCTGAGCGCCTGGATACGCGACCCGGCTGCGCAAGCCCGCGGGGCGTCCAGCCCGGCCGCCCGCCAGGACGTTTGAGGGCGCGCAGGCGACGCCATCGATTAGCAAACGTCCCCTCTTGCCGACGCGCAGTTCGATTCGACGTTACGATGACGTCTGGACTTCGCTTCGGCATTTGTTAGAGCATTCATGCGGCGCCCGCGTGGGCATGCCTCGTGCCATTCCCGGGCGCGGGCAGCGCATCCGCGCGCGCCGCGCATCGCTTCCAGGGAGACGAAATGGCTCAGTTCAACTGCGATATCTGCGGCGTGCGCCCCGCGACGGTGCGGGTCGCCGTGTTGCAGGACGGCAGGCGGCGTTTTCTCGATGTCTGCGACTATCACTACGCGCAGCTTACGCGGCATCAGCGCACCTTGAGCCCGCTGGAGGCGCTGTTTCGCGCCTCGCAGCAGGCAGACGGCGCAGGCGACGCCGGCGGCCCGGCGGGCGAACCTGCGCCGCAGGCGATGGAAGCCGGCGACGGCGCCATCGTCGAACGCTATTTCAGCGACGTGGCGCGTGAATTGCTCCAGCGCGCGGCGGAGCGGGCCGTGCAGTTCGGGCGGCGCGAGGTCGACACGGAGCATCTGCTTTACGAACTCGCGGGCAACGACGCCGGCGCGGCGATCCTGAGGCGTCTCGGCATTCAGCCCGACGACGTGCGCGCGTTCATCGACGCCAATGCGCAGAAGCGCGAAGGCGCGCCCGCGCCCGAGGACGGCCGCATCGGCGTCTCGCCGCGCCTGAAGGGCGCGCTCGACCGCGCGTTTCTCGTCTCGCGCGAACTGGGTCACAGCTACGTCGCGCCCGAGCATCTGCTCTTTGGGCTCACGCAGGTGCCGGAGAGTTTTGCGGGCCATCTGCTGGGCCGCTACGGTGTCACGCCCCAGAAGGTGTTGCAGCGGCTCGTGGAGGCCCAGGGCGACAAACGCGAGCGTCCCGCCGCGACGGGGCCGAGCGCGACGCCGCAGCTCGACCAATACAGCCGCGACCTCACCGCGCTCGCGAGCGAAGGCAAGCTCGACCCCGTGATCGGGCGTTCGAGCGAGATCGAGACCGTGGTGGAAGTGCTCGCGCGCCGGCGCAAGAACAATCCGGTGCTGATCGGCGAACCGGGCGTGGGCAAAACCGCGATCGCCGAAGGCCTCGCGCAACGCATGCTCAACGGCGACGTGCCCGAATCGCTGCGCGGGCGGCGGCTCGTCGAGCTGAACGTCAACGGGCTGATTGCGGGCGCGAAGTATCGCGGCGAATTCGAAGAACGCGTGAAGGGCTTGATGGAGGAAATCTCGGCGCATCGCGAAAGCCTCGTGCTCTTCATCGACGAAGTGCACATGATCGTCGGCGCGGGCCAGGGCGGCGGCGAGGGCGGGCTCGACATCGCCAATGTCTTCAAGCCGGCCATGGCGCGCGGCGAACTGAACCTGATCGGCGCCACGACGCTCTCCGAGTACCAGAAGTACATCGAGAAAGACGCGGCGCTCGAGCGGCGCTTTCAGCCCGTGTTCGTCTCCGAGCCGAGCGTCGATCAGACGATCAACATCCTGCGCGGCTTGCGCGACAAGCTCGAGGTGCATCACCACGTCACCATTCGCGACGACGCGCTCGTCTCGGCGGCCGAACTGTCGGACCGCTATGTGATGGGGCGCTTCCTGCCCGACAAGGCCATCGATCTGGTCGACCAGGCGGCGGCGCGCGTGCACCTTTCCGCCACCTCGCGGCCTGCGGCGATCCTCGAACTCGAAGCGGAGCTGGCGCAGTTGCGGCGCGAGCAGGACTATGCGGCGACGCGCAAGAATTTCGAGCGCGCCCATACGCTGGATGAGCCGATTGCCGACAAGGAAAAGGCGCTCACGCAGGCCACCAGCGACTGGAAAGGTCAGCTCGGCACCGTGACCTCCGACGTGACGAGCGAAGATGTCGCGGAGATCGTCTCGAAACTCACGGGCGTGCCGGTCACGCAACTGACCGCCGAGGAGCGCACGCGACTGCTCGAAATGGAAAAGCGGCTGCATGAGCGCGTGATCGGTCAGGAGCAGGCCATCGTCGCGGTCAGCGACGCGGTGCGCCGTTCGCGCGCCGGGCTGCGCCGCGGCCGGCGGCCCACGGCGGTGTTCCTGTTCCTCGGGCCGACGGGCGTCGGCAAGACGGAGCTTGCGAAGGCGCTGGCCGAAGTGGTGTTCGGCGACGAAGACGCCATTGTGCGCATCGACATGAGCGAGTACATGGAGCGCCACGCCGTGTCGCGGCTGATCGGCTCGCCGCCGGGTTACGTCGGCTATGACGAAGGCGGCCAGTTGACCGAGAAGGTGCGCCGCCGCCCCTATTGCGTGATCCTGCTCGACGAAATCGAGAAAGCGCACGCCGACGTCTACAACGTGCTGCTGCAGGTGTTCGACGACGGCCGGCTCACCGACGGCAAGGGGCGCGTGGTCGACTTCAGCAATACGGTCGTGATCGCGACGAGCAATCTCGGCTCCGACGTGGTCTCGGGGCAAAAGCGCTCGGGGCCCGGTTTCCTCTCGAGCGCCGAAGGGTCGATGCAGGGCGCCGTGATGGGAGAGTTGCGCCAGCATTTCCGGCCCGAGTTCCTGAATCGCATCGACGAGATCATCATGTTCCAGCCGCTCACGAGCGACGAGTTGCGCGCGATCGTGCGGCTGCAGCTCGAACAGGTCCGGCGGATGGCGCGCAGCCAGGACATCGACCTGACGTTCGACGACAGCGTGATCGATTACCTCGCGGCGGAGGGGTATCGGCCGGAATTCGGCGCGCGCGAGTTGAAGCGCAAAATGCAGCAGGCGGTGGAGAACGAACTGGCGAAGGAAATGCTCAAGGGCGGTGTGAAAGAGGGCGCCAAAGTCGTATGCCGTTACGACGCAGCGGCCAAACGTATGGCATTCGCGCTGCAGGGGGCGGGCGAAAGCTAATGCAGGTGGCCGGCGCAAGCCCGTTATGAATGTGAGCAGGCCCTAGCGCACCCGCTTCGGGCGCGAGGCGGGTTTGACGCCCGGACGTTCGACGGCATGCCGGATCCTGGCGAGCAGATTGCCCTCGTGGAATCGCCGGTCCTGCGCGAAGCGCTCGGCGACCGTGAGATAGGCGTCGTGCAGGCGGCTCATGATCGCCTCGCTCTCGGCCTGCCGCAGGCCGAGGCGCCGGGCGAAGGCATGGAGTTCCGCCGGCAGCGGGAAAGTCTTGCTCCGGTTGAGGCTGAGCGCCATGCGTCCGTCGAGGTCCGGATAGATGTCCGTACAGACCACGTCGAACACCGGAGCGAGCCGGCGCGGTCCGGTCGGATCGATATAGAGGATTCCCAGGTTCTTCATGTGGGCATCGCCGTCGCGCAGCAGGCATGAGAGGGCGATGCGCTCGAACAGGCGGCGTTTCTGCGCCGGGTCCGAACGCGTATAGATGTCCACGGCCTTGGCGATCATCTCGTAGCTGCCCTCGTATTTCGCCTTGCCGGTGAGCACGCTCATGTCCTCGAATCCGAGGGGCGTGCCGTTCGCCTCGCGGTCGAAGCGTGACATGACGAAGAGCTGACCGTCTTCGGAAAGCCAGAAGTCGGGGACCTCGAGCGCCGCCTCTTTCGCCACCGACATGCAGAAGTATTCGTTGCGCGCGAGGCCGGGGAAGTCGTCGCCTTCAGCCTTCACGATCACCGTGCGCAGGGGCAGTGCCGTGTGCTCGGCGGGGCGCGCGGCGGTATCGGCGGCGAGTGGCACGACAGCCTTCGGCTGCACGCCGGAGATGCCCGAGCCGAGCGCGTAGCGGTCGATCAGGCGCTCGAACAGCCGGCCCGAAGGCGAGGAAAGCAATTCGTCGAGACGCTCGCCATCGCTCTGCGGCACCTGCTCTCCCGGTACGGAATAGGTGAGCCGCCCGATTTGATTGGTGCCGGCGAGAAACAGCAGAAACATGTCGCTCGGCGCGCCGTAACGCGCGAGCCGCTCCTCGATGACGAAGCGCAGGTAGCCCTCTGGCCGGTTCATCGCGAAGATGCCCATCAGGTCGCCGCTCGCATAACTCTGGCGCCGCACCGGCATGGTGAGCGATACGGCTGCCATGTCCGGCACGTCGCCGTAGTTGAAGACGAAGCGGCTTTCGCGTGCGAGCAGGCCGCTCGGTCCCTGCGGCGTATGGACTTCCAGATTACGGATTTCGCGCAAAAGCCGCTCGAGGTCGAATGAGGCGCCGGCAGTCATTCGTCGTCCCTGAATATGTCGTTCAGGTCCTCGAGGACGACGGTGTCCATGGGGCGAAGCACGACCTCATAGCCGAGCGCGTTCACGAGACGGCAGAGTTCGCGTACGCCGACGTTGCCTGCGTGTTCGGCGTTCGTGACGGTGCGGCGGGCGACGCCGGCCTGCTCCGCCAGGGCCTGCTGGGTCAGCTTGCGCTCGCGGCGCGTCGCGCGCAGGCCATCTGCCAGGCGCTCGACGTTGGAAATGGAAAGGTTCGCGGGTTTTTTGCGCATCATGGTGCGCATTATAGGTCGTCATCGGGAAATTTGCGCATAATCTCGCGCATCAGGTCAGCTAAGGCTTACGGTTGGATATGCGTGCAATTTTGCGCAAATGGCGATGGAAACACAGATATGCGCAAAATCGTGCGCATATCTGTGTTTCCATTGGTGCGATGCGCAATTGTCAAAAATTTGCCGGTTTACGTAGTAATTCCTGCATCTCGTGCGTTTCACATCGACCGCAACGCCGAGCGCTTGAGCTTGCCGGTCTCGGTGCGCGGCAGTGCGTCGATAAAAGCGATCTGACGCGGATATTTATACGCCGCCACGGCGTTCTTCACGAAGTTCTGCAATTCAGCGACCAGGGCGTCGCCGGCGCTGAAGCCCGGGCGCAAGACGACGAACGCCTTCACCACCTGGCCACGCACTTCGTCGGGCACGCCCGTTACGCCGCACTCGGCCACGGCGGGGTGCTGCATGAGCACCGTCTCGATTTCGGGCCCCGCGATGTTGTAGCCCGACGAAACGATCATGTCGTCGGAGCGGGCCTGGTAGAACACATAGCCGTCGGCGTCGATGGATACGGCGTCGCCAGGCAGGTTCCAGCCGCCGCGCACGAACACGCTCTGGCGTTCGTCGGCGAGATAGCGGCAGCCAGTCGGGCCGCGCACGGCGAGATTGCCCGTCACGCCGGGCGGCACCGGCTGCAGGTCGTTGTCCAGCGCCTGCACGACGTAGCCGGGCACTGCGCGGCCGATCGAGCCGGGGCGCACGTCGGCGCCCGCTGACGACACGAAGATATGAATCAGCTCAGTGCCGCCAATGCCGTCGATCATCTCGATGCCCGTCGCGTCGCGCCATAGGTCGCGTGTGGCCTGCGGCAGCGCCTCTCCGGCGGATACCGTCTTGCGCAGGCTGGACAGGTCGTACTGCGCGACCAGCGCCGCCATCTGCCGATAGAACGTGGGCGCGGTGAAGACGATGGTCGCGTGGAAACGCTGGATCGTGTCCAGCAGCAGCGCAGGCGTGAGCTTTTCGATCAGCACGGTCGACGCCCCGACGCGCAGCGGAAAACACAGCAGCCCGCCCAGCCCGAACGTGAACGCGAGCGGCGGCGTGCCGCAGAATACGTCGTCGGCCGCGGGCTGCAGGACGTGACGCGGGAACAGGTCGCACATGGCGATCACGTCGCGGTGAAAGTGCATGCAGCCCTTGGGCGTGCCCGTCGTACCGCTGGTGAAGGCGATGAGGCAGACGTCGTCGCTGGCCGTGTCGCAGGCCGGGAAGTCGGCGGGCTTGCCTGCCGCGAGCGCTTCCAGCGTGCCCGGCGCCGTGTCGTGAAAGTAACGGACCTGCTTGATGCCTTCGCAAAAGAACTCGCCGGCAGGGTCCATGCAGCGCGCGAGTTCCTCGGTGAGCCGCACGTCGCACAGCGCCGCGCAAACCTGCGCCTTGTCTGCGATCTGTTTGAGTTCCTTCGCGCGCAGCAGCGGCATGGTGGGAATGACCACGAGGCCTGCCTTGAGCGACGCGAGAAACGCTACTGCCATTTGCAACGTGTTCGGCCCGCGCAACAGGACGCGGTTTCCCGGCTTCAGCCCCATGTCTTCCACCAGCACGCGGGCGCTGCGATTGACGAGCGCGAGCAGTTCAGCGTATGTGGTGGCTTGCGGCTTGCCGTCGACGTCCGACCAGATGGCCGGGCGCTCGCCGTGCCCAGCCTCGATCGCGCGGTCCAGCAACTCGACCGCGCAATTCATGCGCGCGGGGTAGGCGACGTCGGGATTGTCGAGCAGCATGTCGGGCCACTGCGACTCGGGCGGCAGATGATCGCGCGCGAACGTATCGACATGGGCGGTGGGTTGCATGGCGTCTCCGGCTGTCTGTGTGAGCTGATCGTTCCGTTGCGTGGGCGGCGGTCTAACGGTTTATTGGCGCGTGATACGCGCGTCGTCGGGAATCACTGCCGTCGCTTCGATTTCCACTTTTGCGTCGTCTTCCATGAGCGCCACCACCTGCACCGCGCTCATGGCGATGTCGTAGTCGCCGATCAGCTCGCGGAACGCGGCACCAATTTCCTTCAGCGATGCCAGGTATTCCTTCTTGTCGGTGACGTACCAGGTCATGCGCACGAGGTGCTCGGGCCTGCCACCCGCGGTTTCGAGTACGGCGACGATATTGCGCAGCGCCTGCACGGCCTGCGCGCCGAATTCGCGGCTCGTGAAGCGCGCGTTCTCGTCCCAGCCGATCTGGCCGGCGATATAGACCTGCGTGCCGGCTGCGGCGACGCCGTTGGCATAACCGCGCGGCTTGACCCAGCCTGCAGGAAGAAGGGCTCGTTTCATGTTTCGTCCGGTTCCGTAGTGGGGCGTCGCGCGCCACGCGCTTATGCTGCGGTGTATGCCTTGAGCAAGTCACGCCCGACAATGAGCTGCTGCACCTCGGTCGCGCCTTCGTAAATGCGCAGCGAGCGAATCTCGCGGTAGAGCGACTCGACGATGTTGCCGCTTTGCACGCCCATGCCGCCCCAAAGCTGCACGGCCGCATCGATCACCTGCTGCGCGCCCTCGCTTGCATGCCACTTCGCCATGGCGGCTTCGCGCGTCACGCTTTCGCCCTGGTCGCGCAGCCACGCCGCGCGATAGACGAGCAGGGCGCTGCTGTCGATGGTGAGCGCCATTTGCGCGAGCTTTGCCTGGGTGAGCTGAAAATCGCCGAGCGTCTGGCCGAACATCTTGCGCGAAGCGGCGCGCGCGAGCCCTTCGGCCATCGCGCGGCGCGCGAAGCCGAGCGAAGCCGCGGCGACCGAGGTGCGGAAGATATCGAGCGTGCGCATGGCGATCTTGAAGCCTTCGCCCGGTGCGCCGAGCATCTGGCTGCGCTTCACGCGCGAGCCGGTGAAGCGCAGACGCGCGAGCGGATGCGGCGCGATCACGTCGATGCGTTCGGCGATTTCGAGGCCGGGGGTATCGGCATCGACCACGAATGCGCTGATGCCGCGCGAGCCCGGCGCCTCGCCGGTGCGGGCGAACACCACGTAGAAGTCGGCGATGCCGCCGTTCGAGATCCACGTCTTTTCGCCGTCCAGCACATAGTCGTTGCCCTCGGCGCGGGCGGCGAGGGCCATGGCGGCGACGTCGGAGCCCGCTTGCGGTTCGGAGAGCGCAAACGCGGCGATCGCTTCGCCGCGCGCGACGCGCGGCAGATAGCGCGCCTTTTGCGTCTCGTTGCCGGCCAGCGAGATGGCGCCGGAGCCGAGCCCCTGCATGGCGAGCGCGAAGTCGGCGAGGCCCGAGTGCTTCGCGAGCGTTTCGCGCAGCAGGCAGACGGCGCGCGTGTCGATCGTATCGCCATGGCCGCCGTAAGCGGTGCCGCCCACGCCGTAGCGCAGCCAGCCGGCAACGCCTAGCTTGCGCACGAGCGCGCGGCAGGTCGCATCGACATCGTCGTGCGGCACGTGCGCGAGATGCTCGCGCGCCCACGCTTCGATTCCCGCGCCGAGCGCGCGATGGCGATCTTCGAAGAACGGCCACGCGAGTGCGTCGTGGAGGTGGGTTTCAACGGCAGCGTTCAATTCAGTCTCCTTCGAAAACCGGACGCGTTTTGGCCGCGAACGCCTCATAGGCGCGGCCGAAATCGCGCGTAGCCATGCAGATCGCCTGCGCCTGCGCTTCGGACTCGATGGCCTCGTCGATGCTCATGGTCCATTCCTGATGCAGCATCGTCTTGGTGATGCCGTGCGCAAAGGTCGGGCCGCAGGCGAGATCGGCGGCGAGCTTCTGTGCATCGGCGAGCAGCACGTCGGGCTCGCAGATGCGGTTGTAGAAGCCCCAGGCGTGGCCTTCATCGCCGCTCGCGGAGCGGCCCGTGTAGAGCAGCTCGGCCGCGCGCCCCTGACCGATGATGCGTGGCAGGATCGCGCACGCGCCCATGTCGCAGCCCGCGAGCCCCACGCGCGTGAACAGGAACGCAAGTTTGCTGCGCGCCGTGGCGTAGCGCATGTCGGACGCCATGGCGAGAATCGCGCCCGCGCCGGCGCAGACGCCGTCCACGGCGGCAATGATCGGCTGAGGGCAGTGGCGCATGGCTTTCACGAGGTCGCCGGTCATGCGCGTGAACATCAGCAGTTCGGGCATCGGCAGATCGACGAGCGGCGCGATGATGTCGTGCACGTCGCCGCCGGAGCAGAAGTTTTCTCCTGCGCCGTGCAGTACGACGGCCTTCACGTCCGTCGCACAGGCGAGCTGGCGAAACAGATCGCGTAGTTCTGCATACGATTCGAACGTGAGCGGATTCTTGCGTTCGGGGCGGTTGAGCGTGATGGTTGCCACGCGGCCTTGAACCGACCAGCCGAAGTGTTGCGCCTCATAACCGGCAAGCGTTGCGCGGTTGCCCGCGAAGAGCGCCTCGGCGCTGGAACGTGTCGTCAAGATATGTCTCCCGGAACTTTGCAATTCAGTGGTTTCAGCCTTCGAGCCCGCTGCGCAGATGTTGTTTGAGCTTGCCGAGCCGCTCGTGCATCTTCGACTTCTCGTCGAGCGAAAGGCCGCCGAACAGTTCCACGACCCATTGCTCGTGCGCGGCCGCCATGCGGTCGAAGAGGGCGCGGCCCTCGGGCGTGAGGCGCACCACGAAGGCGCGCCGGTCGTCGGGGGCGACGTCGCGCACGACGAGGCCTTCCTTTTCGAGCTGATCGGTAATGCCCGTGACGTTGCCGCCCGTCACCATCAGGCGGCGCGAGAGTTCCGTCATGCGCAGACCTTCAGGATGGCGCTCGAGCTGCGCCATCAGGTCGAAGCGCGGCAGCGTCGTATCGAACTCGACGCGCAGGCGGCGGCGCAGCTCGGCTTGCACGAGGTTCGTCGTGGTGAGCAGGCGCAGCCACAGGCGCAGGCCCATGTGGCTGTCGGCGCCCGTGCTCATTTCCATGTCGACGACATTCTCCGCCGGTTTTTCGACGCCCTTGCGCGGCGCTTTCGTTGCGGCCTTCGCGGTGACGTTCTTGCGCGTGGATGCGGGCGATGTCATGTGACTTCTCCACCGGAAACGGATATGGACTGGCCCGTGATCGCTGACGATCCGGGCGCGCACAGCCACAGCACGGCATTGGCGACTTCTTCCGGCGTGACGAAGCGCTGCTGCGGGTTGTGGCGCACGAGGAGGCTGCGCGCCTCGGCTTCGCTGCGCGAGGTCTTGCGCGTGATCTGTTCGAGCGACGCCTGCAGCAGTTCCGTTTCCGTGTAGCCGGGGCACACGGCGTTCACGGTCACGCCCTGCGCGGCCACTTCGAGCGCGAGCGCGCGCGTCATGCCGATCACGCCATGTTTCGAGGCGCAATAGGCGGCGACATACGGGTAGCCGACCTGGCCCGCCGTGCTCGCGACATTGACGATGCGCCCGGCCTTGCGCGCGAGCATGCTCGGCAGCACCGCGCGCGTGCAGAGAAATGCGCCGGTGAGATTCACGTCGAGCATGCGCTTCCACAACGCGAGGTCGGTTTGCGTGAACGGCGCGGCCTGGGCCTGGCCCGCGTTGTTCACGAGGATATCGACGGCGCCGAGCGTTTGCTCCGCACGCGCGAACGCGGCGTTCACGGCGTCTTCGTCGGTGATATCGACGCAGACGCAAGCCACTTGCTCGCCGCCGCCGAGCGCGGCACGCTGGGCGTCGAGCCGTGCGGCGTCGCGGCCCATCAGCGTAACGCGCGCGCCGGCATGCAGGAGCGCGGCGGCCGTCGCCGCGCCGATGCCGCTGCCGCCACCGGTCACCACCGCATGACGTTCGCTTAGGATTGCATGGTTCATGCTCATAGGGTTCCTTCGGCGCGCTGCGCGCGCTCGATCGGCGAAAGGCCGGCCGCGGCGCCTGCGGCGGCGCGTTCGCGCTCGATGTTGCGTTCGAGTTGCGTTTTGGCCGCGATGTACTGGTTCGGCCACTTGATGTCGAGGTAGCCGATGCGCGCGGCTTCGGTAAGCGTCCACGAAGGGTTGGCCAGGTGCGGCCGCGCGACGGCGCACAGGTCGGCGCGTCCGGCCGCGATGATGCCGTTCACGTGGTCCGCTTCGGAAATCGCCCCGACGGCGATGGTCGCGATGCCCGCTTCGTTGCGGATGCGGTCGGCGAAGGGCGTCTGGAACATGCGGCCGAAGACGGGTTTTTCTTCCTTGCTCACCTGGCCCGACGAAACGTCGATCATGTCCGCGCCTGCTGCCTTGAACGCGCGTGCGATTTCGATGGCGTCGTCGGGCGTGTTGCCGCCTTCCACCCAGTCGTGTGCCGAGACGCGCACCGAAATCGGCTTGCTTTGCGGCCAGACCGCGCGCATCGCCTTGAAAACCTCGAGCGGATAACGCAGACGATTCTCGAGCGATCCGCCGTATTCGTCAGTGCGCTGGTTCGTGAGCGGCGAGAGGAAACTGGAAAGCAGGTACCCGTGCGCGCAATGCAATTCGAGCCAGTCGAAGCCCGCTTCGTTTGCCATTTGCGTGGCTTGCACGAATTGCGCCTCGATATCGCGCAGTTCTTCGGTGCTCGCTTCGTGCGACCACTGGCTCACGCCGCGCAGATATTGCTGCGGCGAAGCGGAGACGAGCGGCCAGTTGCCGTCGTCGAGCGGCTGGTCAATGCCGTCCCATGCCACGCGCGTCGAGCCCTTGGCGCCGGAATGGCCGAGCTGCATGCCGATTTTTGCGTCCGAGTTAGCGTGCACGAAATCGACGATGCGCTTCCACGCCTGCACGTGCATGGGCGCATACATGCCGGGGCAGGCGGGCGTGATGCGCGCCTCGGGCGAGACGCAGGTCATTTCGGTCATCACGAGCGCGGCGCCGCCCATCGCGCGCGCGCCCAGATGCATGAGGTGATAGTCGCCGGCTACGCCGTCATGGGCGGAGTACTGCGCCATCGGCGAGACGACCACGCGATTCTTCAACTTGACGCCACGCACCGTATAAGGCGTGAACATGGGCGGCACGGCACGCGCCGCGCCACCCGCGCGCTGCGCGAGCCACGTTTCGAAGCCGGACAGATAACGCGCGTCGCGCTCGCGCAGATTTTCGTGCGAGATGCGCTGCGAGCGCGTGAGCAGCGAATAGGCGAACTGCTGCGGTTCGAACTTCGCGTAGCGGTCCACGTGCTCGAACCATTCAGTGGAATTGCGCGCGGCGTTCTGAATACGCAGGACATCCACGCTGCGAACGTTCGTGTAGTGCGTGAGTGCCGCGCGCAGATCGGCGGGATGCGCTTCCATGCTGTTGGCGAGTTCAATCGCGTCTTCGAGCGCGAGCTTCGTGCCGGAGCCGATCGAGAAGTGCGCGGTGTGCGCCGCGTCGCCCATCAGCACGACAGGCGTTTGCTTGCCGTCCACCGCCGCTTTCCAGTGCACCCATTCGCGATTGACCACGCGAGGGAAGCGGATCCATTGCGACGAACCGCGCAGATGCGACGCATTCGAGCGCAGCGCGTGGCCGTCGAGATAGCGCGCGAACAGCTTCTCGCAGAAGGCGATGCTGTCTTCCTTGCTCATGGTGTCGAGGCCGGCTGCGCGCCACACGTGATCGGGCGTTTCGACGATGAACGTCGACGTGTTGTCGTCGAAGCGGTAGGCATGCGCCTGGAACCAGCCCCATTCGGTTTCTTCGAACGCGAACGTGAATGCGTCGAAGAGTTTCGACGTGCCGAGCCACACAAAGCGGCAATCGCGCAAATCGATATCGGGCTGATACGTGGCGGCGTACTTCTGGCGCGTGGCGCTGTTCAGGCCGTCGCTCGCGATGATGAGGTCGGCGTGGGTCACGTCGTCGTCGGTGATCTGCGATTCGAACACGAGCTTCACGCCGAGCGCTTCGCAGCGCGCCTGCAGGATGTTGAGCAGACGCTTGCGGCCAATGCCGCAGAAGCCATGGCCCGACGAACGGATTGCGCTGCCGCGAAAGTGAATCTCGATGTCGTCCCAATGATTGAAGGCGTCGAGAATTTCGTCGGCACTCTCGGGGTCGGCCGCGCGCAGGTTGCCAAGCGTCTGGTCCGAGAACACCACGCCCCAGCCGAACGTGTCGTACGGGCGGTTGCGTTCGATCACGGTGATTTCGTAGCCGGGGTGGCGGCGCTTCATCAAGAGGCCGAAATAGAGGCCCGCCGGCCCGCCGCCAATGCAAACAATGCGCATGCTCGCTCCTTCGTTCGGTCTGCAAGGGCAATGTAGGTTGAATTACTTTAGGTGTCAAGTAATGTGCGGTAGAGGAAGGGATGACCCTGGGCGCGGGTGATCCTGGAAATAAGAAGTGTCACCCTTGCACCACCATGTGAAATTCTGAAAGGCGTGTTCGGTCGCCCTGATGCCAGAACGAAAGGGCGCGCAGGATTGAAAGAAGCGGACACATGACCTCATCATGGTCAGTCACTGACGTAGCTCACGCCTGCGTCGAGTGAGCCGAAGAGCGTGACTTTGCTTTGTCCCATTGCGCTGGTGGCGCATATCGAGGAAAGCGTGACGACTGCACAGACCGTACATCTTCCCAAAGTGATCATTCCACGCCGCGCCGAAAGTGGTATGACATGCGAGCAGTTCGATTTGAGCGCGAATGTTCGCCTGTGGCTTTCAATTTAAAGGAACGCGCCGGATCATTGACCGACCCAGCTGCAACGACGCACACTGTAGTTTCAGAAGCCGGGATTTTGAAAGCTGCGCCTGACATTGGCGGCCCACTTTGCAATTCGTGACAGCCGGGCGCAAGGGGTCGGTCTGTTTTTTCCGGGCGGGTTATTCTGAGGCAGGCTGATTTGGCGGGAGCGGGTGTCGTCCAGTTGCCGGTCATGATGGTGACTGACGAGTCGAAACTCGGGAGTCTGGTTCGCGTCGTTCCGTCGTGGCACCCGAGGAGCGGTGTTATTCACGCGGTGTTTCCGTCGAGACGCGGTCTGCTCCCTTCGGTTCGCGCATTGATCGATTTTCTTGCGATACGGTTTCGGAAAATCGAGGAGATTTAGCAGCGAGGTCACGGGTCGACAAACCAGACGGTTCAGATGCTTGTCGCGGACGGGTCTGCGCAAGGTGGCAGCATTCGACTGCCGCCGACACTCGTTAATCCGGGGGGCTGTTGTACATATACCGGCGTGACCACGGCAATGTCTTCGCACTGCGGCCCGCTTTGCGGCAGACGATTTGATAGATCGACACGTCGTCGTGTTCGAACGCATACGCGCAGCCCGCCAGATAGACGCGCCAGATGCGAAACGTCTCGTCGTCGACGAGCTTTTTCGCTTCCTCTGCACACGCCTCGAAATTCTCCGCCCAGATATCGAGGGTGCGCGCGTAGTGGCGGCGCAGGCTTTCCACGTCGACCGCTTCAAGTCCGCCGCGTTGTGCCGCCTCGAGCGCGAGACTGATGTGCGGCAGTTCTCCATCGGGAAACACGTAGCGGTCGATGAACTCGCCACCACCAAGTCCCGTCTCGCCACTTTCGGCATCCGAAGAGGTGATGCCGTGATTCATGGCAATGCCGTCGTCGACGAGCAGGTCGCTTACCTTGCGGAAGTAGTCGGGCAGGTTCTTGCGCCCGACGTGCTCGAACATGCCGACGCTTGTGATGCGGTCGAACTGGCCCTGCACGTCGCGATAGTCCTGTAGACGGATTTCGATGCGGTCTTCGAGGCCGGCGGCCTTCACGCGTGCGGTAGCAAGGTCGAACTGGTTCTGCGAGAGCGTTACGCCTACGCAGCGCGCGCCGAACTTCTGTGCCGCACGCAGCACGAGTGCTCCCCATCCACAGCCGATGTCGAGCAGCGTCTGGTTTTCCTTGAGCTGGATCTTGGTGAGGAGGTGATCGATCTTCCTGATCTGAGCGGCGGCAAGATCTTCATCGCCGTTTTCGAAGTAGGCGCATGAATAGACCATGCTCTCGTCGAGCCACAGTTTGTAGAATTCGTTCGAGACGTCGTAGTGATACTGGATGGCTTTCCTGTCGCTCGACCTCGAGTGCGTAAAGTAGCGACGCACGCGCGCCAGCTTGCTGGCGCGCGTGATCGTGCCGCGCGCGAGAGAATAGCCAATCTCGATGATGTCGGCGAGCTTGCCTTCAATGTCGATCTTGCCCTTCACATAGGCTTCACCCAGATTGTCGAGACTCGGTTCGAGCAGGAGCGGCAATGCCGACGGGCCGTTGACCTTCAGCGTGACTTGCGGCGCGACGAAGCGCCCGAAGTCGTACTGTTCACCGCTCCAAAGGACGAGGCGCGCAGGCAGCTCAGCCTGGTTGCGTACTTCTTCTACCCACTGTTGCAGTTTGTGTTTCCACGGCATCTGGTGTCTACCTTTCATTGGAAGGCATGCAGCCAACCTCGGACTATTTCTCCTGCCTCTGCCGACGCACATGCAAATTTCACGCGTCAGTCGTGCAGGAAAAGTGCCTGCGTCATCGGCCAGAGAAGGCCGGCGAATTCGTTTTCGGTGCGGAGACTTTATTTGAACGTGTGGACGAGCGGAAATATCAGATTTATGTAGCGGTCATAAGCCGAACCTATTGCGGCATGAAAGAACCCGTGCTCAGCCTCGATGAAGTGCGACGCGCTTCCCGAGTGAACCTCCCCAGTGGTCCGCTCTCCCGTGCGGGTTTTGCCCAATTGCGCAACTTTCAATGCGCAGTTTGTCGCAGGCTGCTATAGTCACGCCGCGCTGCAAATCGGCGAGAACACTTTTCCAGATAACGCGCTGTATTTTTTTGATGCGATGTGCCTGGCCGGTTCGCATTGCACTCCTGCGTTGCCGCCGGGCGCCGCGTGAAGCATCTGCGCGGTGCGGGTCGATCGGCCCGTTTGCGCATCCCGCTCAAGCCTGGTCGGGCGGAGCGGGCAGCGCCTGGACGGCACGGACAATGAAATAAGAATCCGCCTGGGAGCAGACGTGAAATATCAACTGGGAGCATTTGTGCTGCTCGCAGCCAGTTCGGCTGTATCGGCACAATCGAGCGTGACGCTGTACGGCCGCGTGGACGGCGGCATCGAATATCTGAATCACATTGCCAATGGCAACGGCGGCACATCGAGCCGCTGGAGCGCCGAAGGCGGCGACTGGGGCACGAGCATGTTCGGCTTCAAGGGCACCGAGGATCTCGGCGGCGGCACCGCCGCCATCTTCACCCTCGAAACCGCGGTGCAGATCATGAACGGCACCACGGGCGGCGGGCGTTTGTTCTCGCGGCGCGCGTATGTGGGCATCAAGGATGAGACCTGGGGGCAGTTGCAGGCCGGCCGTAATCTCTTTATCGACAGCGACGGCGTGTGGGAATTCGATCCGTTCGTGCAGCAGGCGGTGTCGTCGGCTTCGCTCGTGCGCGGGCGCAACTGGCAGCAGACGAGCAACAACATCGAATATCACAGCCCGGTGTGGCGCGGGCTGGACGTGCAGGGGCAGTATTCGTTCGGCAACCAGCCGGGCAACTTCAATGCGGGCGCCGAAGGCGAGTTCGGCCGCTCGGACGGCATCATGCTCACGTATCACTCGCCGCTTTTCGACGTGCGCGGCATCTACGACGAACTGCGCGACTCGAGCGGGCGCTTCTCCAACATCTTCACGGCCTCGCGCGAATACTTCGTGGGCGGCAACCTGCGCGTGCAGAAGTTCAAGATCCAGGCTGCATACACGCATTATTCCGCGCCCGATTCGCCCGCGGGCGTGTCCGATACCGCCGACCACTACTGGCTCGGCGCGACGTACCAGGCCACGCCCAAGTGGGCCGTCACGGCAGCGGGATTTTACATCCACGTGGGCGAGGGCAGCGGCGACGTTTCGCACGATCCCGCGAGCCACGCCATGCTCTACGCGCTCGGCGCCACCTACAACCTGAGCGCGCGCACGTTCCTGTACGGCACGGTTGCCTACGTGGACAACAGCAAGAACGGCAATTTCTCGGTGTTCGCCACGCCACGCGATTCGAGTTCGCCGACGAGCCCGAATGTGGGCGAGTCGCAGACCGGCGCCTACGTCGGGATGATGCACGTCTTCTGACGTAAAGGACATTTTCGCGGTTCGTTTTATTCGCATTGCCGGGCAGTCCGAGCGTAGCGGACTGTCCGGTTGACTCGCCGGCGGTCGCGCCGGCGCGCCTGCGCCGCAGGCATCGCGTGACAGGCGATGCGCCTGGCGTCCTCAAAAGAAAGTTGAGATCAACATGTCCAGACAATCGACATCGCCGGGATTCATCGGCGTCATCACACTACTCTTCACCGCGCTCACTGCGCTCTATCTGCTGATAGGCGGTGCGTACCTGCTCTCGCTAGGCGGATCGGCGTACTACGTCGTCACCGGCGTTGTACTGCTCGGCGTGACGTGGATGCTGTACCGCCGGAGTTCGTCCGCGCTGGTGCTCTACGCGCTCGTGCTGGTCGGCACCGCGATCTGGTCGTTGTGGGAGTCGGGTTCTGACTTCTGGGCGCTCGCGCCGCGCTCCGGCGTGCTCGTCGTGTTCGGCGTGTGGCTGCTGCTGCTCGTGAGCTGGCGACTCGAAGGCGCGAAGAAGCTCGGCGTGAGTTCGCTCGTCGGCGCGCTCGTGATCTGGGCGGGCGTGCTCGTCTATGCCTGCTTCAACGATCCGCAGACGGTCAACGGCACGCTGAGCGCGTCGAATGGCACTCCCGCGGCGCACGTCGACGGCATCGCGCCGTCCGACTGGCCCGCGTATGGCCGCGACCAGGAGGGCACGCGCTACTCGCCGTTGCAGGCCATCACGCCGGATAACGTGAAGAACCTGCAGGTGGCCTGGACGTTCCGCACCGGCGACATGAAAGGCCCGAACGATCCGGTCGAGATCACCGACGAAGTTACGCCGATCAAGATCGGCAATCTGCTCTACCTGTGCTCGCCACATCAGAAGCTCTTCGCGCTGGATGCGCAGACGGGCGAGCTCAAGTGGAAGTTCGATCCGAAGCTTCAGCCCGATCCGTCCTTCCAGCACGTGACCTGCCGAGGCGTGTCGTATGTCGATCTCTCGGCCAACGCGTCGACCGCCGGCGTTGCTGCCGCCGCAAGCGAACCCACTGCTGCGTCGGCTCCGCAAGCCGTTGCGCCCGGTAGCGGTCTCGTAGCGACCGTTGCGAACGGCGCCTGCACGCGCCGCATCTATCTGCCGGTCAACGATGGCCACCTTTACGCGCTCGACGCGCTGACGGGCGAACGCTGCGCGGGCTTCGGCGACGACGGCAGCCTCGACTTGCAGCACGCGCAGCCGGTCACCACGCCCGGCATGTACGAGCCGACGTCGCCGCCGGTGATTACGGGCAAGGTGATCATTGTTGCCGGCGCGGTCGAGGACAACTTCTCGAACCGCGAACCCTCGGGGGTGATCCGCGGCTTCGACGTGCGCACGGGCGAGTTGCTGTGGGCGTTCGATCCGGGCGCGCCGGACCCGAACAAGATTCCGGGCGCGGGCGAACACTACACGTGGAACTCGCCGAATTCGTGGGCGCCCGCCGCCTACGATACGAAGCTCGACATCGTCTATCTGCCGATGGGCGTGAAGACGCCGGACATCTGGGGCGGCGACCGCACGCCAGTGATGGAGCGCTACGCGAGTGGCCTGCTCGCCCTGCACGCGTCGACGGGCAAGCTCGCCTGGTTCTATCAGACCGCGCACCATGACCTGTGGGACATGGACATGCCTTCGCAGCCGACGCTCGCGGACATCACCGACAAGGACGGCAAGACCGTGCCGGTCGTGTACGCGCCCGCGAAGACCGGCAACCTGTTCGTACTGGACCGCCGCACCGGCGAGCCCGTCGTGCCCGCACCCGAATTGCCGGTGCCACAAGGCGCGGCGCCTGGCGATCACGTCTCGCCGACACAGCCGTTCTCTGAACTCACGTTCCGCCCGAAGAAGCTGCTCACGGACGCGGACATGTGGGGCGCGACGATGTACGACCAGCTCGTGTGCCGCGTGATGTTCCACAAGCTGCGCTATGAAGGCACGTTCACGCCGCCGTCGCTGCAAGGCACCCTCGTGTTCCCGGGCAATCTCGGCATGTTCGAGTGGGGCGGCATTGCTGTCGACACCGACCGCCAGATCGCCATCGCAAACCCGATCGCGCTGCCGTTCGTTTCGCGGCTGGTTGCGCGCGGTGCGGGCAATCCGATGGAGCCGCGGGCTGGCGCCAAGGGCAGTGGTACGGAGTCGGGCATCCAGCCGCAGTATGGCGTGCCGTTCGGCGTGACGCTGAATCCGTTCCTCTCGCCGTTCGGCCTGCCGTGCAAGCAGCCGGCATGGGGCTACATCTCGGCGGTCGACCTGAAAACCAACGAAATCGTGTGGAAGAAACGTATCGGCACCGTGCGTGACAGCTCGCCGATTCCGCTGCCGTTCAAGATGGGCATGCCGATGCTGGGCGGCCCGATGGTCACGGCGGGCGGCGTCGCGTTCATCGGAGCGACCGCGGACAACTTTATCCGTGCGTTCGATGTGAACACCGGCAAGCAGCTCTGGGAAGCGCGCCTGCCGGCAGGCGGCCAGGCCACACCGATGAGCTACTCCATCAACGGCCGGCAGTACGTCGTGATCGCCGCAGGCGGGCACGGCTCATTCGGCACGAAGCTTGGCGACTACGTGATCGCGTACGCGCTGCCTCAGTAACACGGCTCTTACTTCGCCAGCGCCCAGCGAGGCGCATTGCCCCGCTGCGCGCCGCCCGTTTTCTTGATTCAATGGTGGGCGGCGCGCGGCAGCCGGGGCATCACGGTTCGTGGCTTGCAGAACAGTTTGCCGATCTTCAAATCCCGCTCGCGGATTGTTCCGGCGGTTCGAGTATCCGGCAGTAGAACGCATATTCGGCCTGCAACGCATGTGCCTGGTTCCCGGCCTTGCGAAAGCCATGGCGCTCGTCGGCGTAGTAATGCGCTTCGACCGCAATGCCATTAGCCTTCAGCGCGTTGACCATGCTGCGTGTCTGCTCGGGCACGACGACAGCGTCCAGCTCCCCCTGGAAGAATGCGACGGGCACGCGAATACGGTCGGCGTGCAGCACCGGCGTGCGGTCGTGAAAGCGCTCATGGTCGGCCGTCGGGTCGCCGATCAGCCAGTCGATATAGTCGGCTTCGAACTTGTGCGTGACGCGGGCCAGCGCGACCGGATCGCTGACGCCGTACAGGCTCGCGCCACCCCGGAACACGTCGCGAAACGCCAGCGCACATAGCGTCGTGTAGCCGCCCGCGCTGCTGCCGCGAATGAACGCGCGGTCGGGATCGGCGAGGCCCCTGGCAGCGAGATGACCGACAGCAGCACACGCATCGTCGACATCCACCACTCCCCAGTTCAGATGCAGCGCCTGCCGGTACCTGCGGCCGTAGCCAGTGCTGCCGCGGTAGTTGAGGTCGGCCACCGCAAATCCGCGCTGGGTCCAGAACTGAATGCGTGGGTCGAATACCGGATAGCAGGCCGAGGTCGGGCCGCCATGCACAAACACGACGAGCGGCGCGCGCGCGGCGCCGCTCGCGGGCGGATAGAAAAAGCCGTTCACTTGAGCGCCGCTGCTCGGGTAGCAGAGCGGCTGCGGCCGCACGCAGCTATCGGCTGACAGCGGGGGCGCGACGCTGGCGAGCACCTCGACGTGGTGATCGTCGCGGCGTATCGCCAGCACGGCGGCAGGGCAGTCCGGCGAGGCCGCCACGCAATAGAAATGCCCGGCGTCCACCGCGAGGTTGCGAAAGCGGCTGTAATGCGCCGCAAGCCGGTGCACGCGGCCATTGCCGTCGCGGTAGCCAAGCACGCCAAAGCCGTCTTCGAGCCAACTTCCGAGCGAGGCGCCGCCGCCGAGCGGCAACCAGCTTTGTTGGGCCAGTTGCCATGGCGCGGACGCATGGTCGGCAGCGGCGGCGGGCAAGGGCTCGAGGCCATCTGCATGCTCCTGCCAGGGCTGCCAGAAATCTGCTCGGTCGGTGAGACAGAAGAGGTGCCCGGATTCATCGAAGCACGGCTGCTGCAACGACTCTTCGTCATCGCTGCCCGCTACGACGCGCGGAGCAGAACCCTGCCCCCCGTCATCGAGTGTCATGCTCTTGAGTACGGTCGAAGTCCACGGCTGATGCGGGCGCTGCCACTCGACCCATGCGATGCGCCGCCCATCTTCGCTCAGCGCAGGCGCTGCGTAGAAGTCCGCGCCTTCGGCAAGTACCGTACGCACGCCGTCAGCCACGCCGATCGACACGAGCCGGTGCGTGTCGTGGTCCTCCTCGACCGCGAGAATCCGTCCGTGCCCGTACCGGAGGCCGCCATAACGGTGGCCGCCGCGCGTGAGCGGCTGCGGCACGCTGCCGTCGAGCGCCAGACGGTAGAGCTGCTGGTCGCTGTCATTGACGAACACCACGGCGTCGTTGGCGACGCAGAACGCGCCGCCGCCATACTCGTACACCCGGCTGCGTACACTGAACCCGTCCGCAGTGACGCGCGTGAGCGCGCCTTCTCGCCAGTGCCAGATGCCGCAGGTACCGGTGGCGGGATCGTATTCGTTCCAGAAAAGACCGCCGTGGCCGGCCGCGAGCTCGACAAAGTCCCGGCCTGCGACAACCGCGTCGCGTGCCGAAAGCCGTTCAGGTGCCGGAAATGCGGCAGGAGTTCTTGTCATTGCGGAACACGAGCTGCTGAATGGGTTGGATGGCGTGCAGCGCCTCGTTGCGTGCGTCGACGATCAGGCCGTGATGCGGCGACTTTCCGCACACCGGATCGGCATTGGCGGCATCGCCCGTCAGCATGAACGCCTGGCAACGGCAGCCGCCGAAATCCTTGTCCTTTTCACTGCACGACCGGCACGGCTCCGGCATCCAGTCGCGACCCCGGAAACGGTTGAAACCGAACGACTCGTACCAGATATGGCGCAGATCGTGATCGCGCACGTTGGGGAACGCGATCGGCAACTGCCTCGCGCCATGACAGGGCAGGGCGGTGCCGTCGGGCGTGACCGTCAGGAACAGGCTGCCCCAGCCGCTCATGCACGGCTTGGGCCGCTCCTCGTAATAGTCGGGCATCACGAAGATGAGCTTGCACGGGTGGCCTTCGGCGGCGAGCCGATCGCGGTATTCGTTTGTGACGCGCTCGGCACGTTCGAGCTGCTCCCGGGTTGGCAACAGGCCCTCGCGGTTCAGGTAGGCCCAGCCGTAGAACTGGCACGTGGCCAGTTCAACGAAATCGGCCTCGAGCGCGATGCACAGCTCGATGATCCTGTCGATGTGATCGATGTTATGCCTGTGGGTGACGAAGTTGAGCACCATCGGATAGTCGTGCGCCTTCACGGCGCGCGCCATCGCGAGCTTTTGCGCAAAGGCCTTGCTCGACCCGGCGAGCATGTTGTTGACCTGCTCGTCGCTGGACTGAAAGCTGATCTGGATGTGATCGAGCCCTGCGCGCTGGAAGTCCGCGATCTTCTGCTCAGTCAGCCCGATGCCGGACGTGATCAGGTTCGTGTAATAGCCAAGCCGGCGCGACTCGCCGATCAGGTCCGCCAGATCCGCGCGTACCAACGGTTCGCCGCCCGAAAAGCCGATTTGCGCAGCGCCTAGCTGGCGTGCTTCCGAAATTACCCTCAGCCACTCGTCGGTGCCTAGCTCGGCGCCTTGACGCGCGAAGTCCAGCGGGTTCGAGCAGTAGGGGCATTGCAGCGGGCAGCGGTAAGTCAGTTCGGCGAGTAGCCACAGGGGCAGCCCGATCTTCTCCTCGCCGGACGGCAGCGCTTGCTGTTGCGCTTGTCGCGGTTGTGCGGCAGCTTCGTCAGGCGAGTTCGATCCAGTGCTTTGCATGCGCGACCTCCATGAACTGTTCGACGTCCTCGCCCAGTTCGGGAACGCCGGGGTATTGCTGGTCGAGCAGCTCGACGATTTCGGCAACGCTGCGCTGGCCGTCGATCAGCGAGCCAATGGCGGCCGCACTCTCGTTCAGTTTGATCATGCCCTCCGGGTAGAGCAGGACGTGGGCGTTCTGCGCCGGCTCGAACTGGAAACGATAACCGCGGCGCCAGGCCGGGACAAGGGTGCGATCGAAGCTCATAGTGCGATCCCCCTGTGCCAGGCGCGCTGGTCGGTGACCGTGTGGTACGGCGGCCGGTGCAGTTCATAAGCCATCGACATCGCATCCAGCATAGTCCACAGGATGTCCAGCTTGAACTGGAGGATCTCCAGCATGCGCTGCTGGCTATCGTACGTCGTGTAGTGCGCGAGCGTGATCTGCAGGCCGTGCTCGACGTCGCGGCGCGCCTGGCCGAGGCGCGAGCGGAAATACTCGTAGCCGCGCGGGTCGATCCACGGGTAATGCTGCGGCCAGCTATCGAGCCGCGACTGGTGAATCTGCGGCGCGAAAAGTTCCGTGAGCGAGCTGCTAGCCGCTTCCTGCCATGAGGCGCGCCGCGCGAAGTTGACGTAGGCGTCCACCGCGAAGCGCACGCCGGGCAGCACCAGCTCCTGCGAGCGCAACTGGTCGGGGTCCAGGCCGACCGCCTCGCCAAGCCGCAGCCACGCCTCGATTCCGCCGTCCTCGCCGGGCGCGCCGTCATGGTCTAGCAGACGCTGGATCCATTGTCGGCGCACCTCGCGGTCGGGGCAGTTGGCGAGAATCGCCGCGTCCTTCATCGGGATATTGACCTGGTAGTAGAAGCGGTTGGCGACCCAGCCCTGGATCTGCTCGCGTGTCGCGCGCCCTTCGTACATCGCGACGTGATACGGATGGTGGATGTGGTAGTACGCGCCCTTGGCGCGCAATGCCTGCTCGAACTGCTCTGGAGAGAGAGCCGGTTGGTTCATTGAGGGGCTCCGGGAAACAGGATCGGTTATGACAGGGCGCGATTGCTGCCTGTCTCAGAGGACAAGACTCATGCCGTCGAACGCGACTTCGATGCCGCGGCGTTTCAGCTCGGCACGCTCGGGCGAATCCTCGTCAAGGATCGGATTGGTGTTGTTGATGTGGATGAGCACCTTGCGCGGCCGTGGCAAGCATTCGAGGAGTTCCAGCATACCGCCTTGCCCGCTCTGCGCGAGATGGCCCATCTCGCGTGCGGTGCGGGTGCCGACGCCGCGACGCAGCATCTCGTCGTCGGTCCAGAGCGTGCCGTCGACCAGCAGGCAGTCGGCATCCTCAATGTGGCGCAGCAGCGCGGCGTCCGCTTCACCCAGACCGGGGGCGTAGAAAAGCTTGCCGCCGGTGCGAACGTCCTCGACGATCAGGCCGATATTGTCGCCCGGATGCGGGTCGTGACGGTGCGGCGAGTAGGGCGGCGCCGCGCTGCGCAGCGTGAGCGGCGTGAAGCGCAGCCCGGCGCAAGCGGAAATCGTGAAACTTTGCCCCGGCTCGATCCGCTGCCGGTTCAGACCGCCGTTCCAGTGCTTGAGCATGTTGAAAAGCGGAAAGCCGGTCGTCAGGTCCTCGTACACCATGTCGGTGCACCAGACATCGAGCGGACAGCCTTCGCGCAGGCTCAGAAGGCCGGTAGTGTGATCGATCTGGCTGTCC
This sequence comes from Paraburkholderia silvatlantica, assembly GCF_003096715.1. GTDB lineage: Bacteria > Pseudomonadota > Gammaproteobacteria > Burkholderiales > Burkholderiaceae > Paraburkholderia > Paraburkholderia silvatlantica. Next base: position 149,254 of record NZ_QEOL01000009.1, on the reverse strand, counting down.
ATCAGCACGATCGCGCCGATGCCGGTGTCGCGCAGCGCACGGCCGGGCTGCATCGGCGCGAAGCCCTGCAGTTGGGCTCGAATGTCGGGCGACGCGTTGCAGATCACCCAGGTCGTGCCGTTGTCCGACAGCGCGATCGACGACTGGGTTCGGGCAAGCGCGTTGACGCTGCCGTTGCGAAAGCCCGCGCAGTTCGCGCAGTTGCAGTTCCATTGCGGGAAACCGCCGCCTGCGGCCGATCCAAGAATTTGAATGTGCATGCGTGTTCGACGATGGCGGATGAAATTCGTGTGCGGAAGAAAAAAGCCCCGGTAATCCGAGGCTTTGGGGCAACTCGCGGGTGCAAGGATCAGCGGTTCGCGATGTACATCGTGATTTCAAAACCGAGACGCAGATCGGTATAAGCAGGCTTGGTCCACATAAACATTTCTCCTGTCATCTTTCAAACACTGAGCTGAAGAGGGGGCCGATAGTGCGGCTGCCGCACCCCGGGCAACGAACGGCATCAATGCCGTGTAGTGCCTCTCGTCTGCCAGTTCCGGATACAGCGGCCGAAGCCGGCGACGAACGCATCGTATCAAAATTCCGCCAGAAGTGTCGTTTCATGGACAGCGAACAAACGTATGAAACGTCGCGCGGTGTCCGCGCGAGTAGAGAAGTTGGACGAGTTTGTCGGAGTTGCCCCGTAACTCAGGACACGCGGACACCGTTACGAGAACGGCCGTTCACTGGCCAAGGTCATAAGTATCGCCGATCGCGGTCAGATCGAATTCGTATTTTTCGAAATTACGAGAGTGAGCTAGATTGCTGAGGAGAGGGGGAAGCACAAATATTTCCCTTCCTGGAGCACTATTGAATTTGCTATGTAAAGGATGAGTGGATGGACCTGGTTCACGCCATGCGAGTGTTCGTTTGTGTCGCCGAAACTGGAAACTTTACCAGGGCCGCAAACTCGATGGGTGCCACGGTTGGGGGAGTGTCGCGGACTATCACCGAACTCGAAGCGCACCTCGAAGTAAGGTTGTTGGTCCGGAGCACGCGAAAGCAAGCGTTGACCAGTGCCGGTCAACGATATCTGGCAACATGCCTGCTCGTTCTTGGGGAAATTGATTCCGCGGCTCAGGATCTCGCATTTGCGCAGGGGAGTTCGACTGGAACTTTACATATCAAAAGTTCTGCGGGCTTAGCTCAACACTACGTCCTTCCCGCCGTAGCACTCTATCGCCAGCTAAATCCGAAAGTAAGCTTCGATCTAACGCTTGCGCAGACGATGCCGGATATCTACGACGGCAAGACAGACGTTGCCATCGTTGGAGCGAACACGCTGCCGGATTCGGAATGCCATGCCATCTGCTTAGGATCAACCTACAGCGTGCTATGTGCTTCGCCAGAATACATAAGACGCTTCAGATTACCGGTTGAACCTTCCGATCTGGCAAGACATGAATGTCTCCTCCTGAGCATTCCCACGTTCCGGGATCATGAATGGCAGCTGGAACGCGGTGATGAAAAGGTGACGATTCCCGTCGCCGGATCCGTAAAGGTCAATATTCCAGATTCACTTGTCGTCGCGATTCGCGAAAACATGGGGATTGGCGTTGTACCGGCTCACGTCGCCAAGGACGGGCTACTAGATGGCTCGCTAGTCCGCGTTCTTCCCGAATTTGTTTTACAACGAAAGGATATCTACGCGATTTACGCGTCGCGAAAATACCTGAACGTGAAGACACGGGATTGGATCCATTTCCTGCAAGAGCACTTTCACCGTTCCCTTGCACGCGACCACGAACTTCTAGAGAACTTGGGAAGAAGTCTTGAGCCTGTGCAGCTTGCGCACCATGGCAAAGTGTTCGTAACAGGACAGATGGGAACTAGCCGGCACGTGGCAGCATAGACTTGTGTTCTTAGCCGGTCCGTTGTCTGCGACTGTCACGCTATTTCTTATAGTTACCTATCTTTCCGCACGAGCTAGATGCGCAGAGCGGAACAACCGTGCGGCGATGAAGTGTTGTCGTGACAGAGAAAGCTGGAGGAGCGCGCGGAGGGCGTCGCCCGGACGACATCGATAGACAGCATGACGAAGCAGTTGGAACTGGAAAGCTTGCGAGGCTGACAGGGTCGAAGCGGACCGTTTGTCGTTGTGATCGAAACCTCGCTCGCGGGTTTTGCTGCTGCTCCGGTCGATTGACGCGTTGGTACAAGCGCCTGGGTGAAGCCGGCGTTGACGACTTGGCTGCCGAGACAGTTCGCCGGATCCTTGCGGTTTGCGAACAGGTGCATCACATGCAAAAAGGCGGGTTGCTTCGACTCTTGCCCCAATTTCGCTGACACTTTTTCTTTTCTATTCCCGCTGTGAGCCGCTCGATAATACCGTTTTGACACTTACGTGCCGCCTTCAAAACCGTGGTTCCTCCGTGGGCGTTTCTGGCAGTTTTTATTTTTGCCATCACGGGCGCGAAACATCTGAATTTTTCCGGAACCCTTGGCGCGGCCCGGCGTCAACTCGCCATGACGCGAGTAAAGGGAACATGCATGCTTTCGCGCGCCTTTCCGCGCGGCACGACGGCCGAAATGTCGGGATGGCGCAGACGTGAAAGCACGGGATGTGGCACCAGAAAAGGGAAAGCGCTGGCTCGCTGTGCATGGCGCGCACCGTCCGGGCGTGCGTGCGCGATTGCGTGGAAGCGTCAAGCGCGCGAAATGCTTACCATGGGTTACGCAGCCCCATTTCGCGTCGAGCTGGCATTAAAGTCGCATGGCGAGGTGGCGCTGCGGCGCAGCCTTTTACGGAACCCTTTCATGCGTAGCGTGTGCGGCAACGAATCGATCAGGCATCCTTACAAAAAGATCCATCAAGCTGACAGCTTCATCGAATCGGGATCTTGCACCCCTTCAATCGTAATCTTCGACACGAATGGGAGTCGTCACCAATGAGTCAGGCAGCGAAGCGATCGATCGAAATCGACTTTTTCCGGGGTTTCGCGTTGATTTCCATCGCGCTCGATCACATTCCTTCCAGCGTGCTTTCGCATGCGATGCTGCACAACTTCGCGTTCTGCGACTCCGCGGAAGTCTTCGTGTTCGTGAGCGGCTATGTATGTGCGGCGAGTTGGCTCGCCATTGCCGGGCGAAAGGGCGAGGGTGCGGCCAACCGGCGCTTCTGGCGTCGCGGGCGCGAGATCTACGCCGCCTACCTGTGCACCGCTGCGCTCATGCTGCTTTCGGGCGCCGTTGCGGTGATGCTGCGGGTGGACTCGCCGCTCGTCGCAGAGTCGGGTTATCTGCGCTTCGCCGCGCAGCCGTTCACGATGCTCGCCAATATCGCGGTCTTTCGCGACCAGCCCTATCTGGCTGGCGTGCTGCCCATGTACATCGTGCTCGTGATGCTCCTGCCATTCGTGATGCCGCTTGCGCGCCGCTCGCCCGATCTCGCGCTCGTCGGCAGCTTCGTGCTGTGGTTCGGCGGGTGCTGGCTCGCGGGTTATCTGCCTGCCGCGCCCGGCGCCAGTTGGCCGTTCAACCCGTTTGCGTGGCAGGCCATGTTCATGCTGGGCCTGCTGTGCCGCATCTATCCGGTGTCGCGCGCGTTCCAGATCTCGTGGACGGGCTGCGCCTTGACGGCGTTTGCGCTGTTGCTCGTCGCCACGTTCGCGTTCATCCAGTTGTTCGCGAATCTGGACCCTCAGCCCGGCTACATGAAGCAGAATCTCGCGAGTTTGCGCATCGTGAACTTCGCCGCCGTGGCCTGGCTCGCCGCGCAGGCGGTGCGCAAGGGCTGGATAGCGTGGCTTGCGCACCGTCTGCCGGCCGTCGTCACCGTGGGGCAGCAGGGCCTCGTCTGTTTCGTGGGGGGCGCGGTGGCTTCAAACGTCATCGACACGCTGCTGCGTGCGACGCATGTGACGGCTTCCTTGCCCGCACGGCTCGCGGGCGATGTGCTCGCGGTCGGCGCATTGCTCGTGCTCGCGGGTGGCATGCGTCGCCTGAAAGCGGTACGGCCGCGCGTCGCGCTCACGTGAGGCGCGACGGCGACGATTCAAAGGTGGGGGTTTGCGGGAGCCATGTGGGTGCGTTCAAAGTGCCGTCAAGGTGCCTTCAAGGTGGGTCCAAGGTGCGTCCAATGCACCAGGCGCTCACGCGTTGCCGAGTTCGCGCACGTCCGTGACGGGCGCTGATCCGAACGCCTCGCTCAGCGCATAGTCGATCAATTGCCGGGCGGCCGATTCGGGCGTGGACAGCAAACCGTTCTGCTTGAGCTGTTCGAAGCGCTCGCGCATGGGGAACTGGTCGACGCTCGTCGCGCGGATCGTCTCCTGCATGCCGGTGTCGATCACGCCTGGCGCGATGCTGCAAATGCGCACGCCGGTTGGCGCGTCGAGCGCGATGGCGCGCGCGTGGTGGTCGAGCGCGGCCTTGGTCGCGCAATACACGCTCCAGCCCGCATACGCGTTGCGCCCGGCGCCGCTCGAAATATGCACGATGCGGCGAGACGCGCCAGCGCCTAGCGCAGGCGCGGCGGCAAGCGCATTGGCGAGCATCAGCGGCGCTGCCACGTTGAGCGTTACGGCGCGCGCAATGGCGAGCGGGTCCTGCGCACCGAGCGGCGCAATGGGCTCGACAGTGCCCGCATTGTTGAAGAGCAGCACGCACTGTGCGCCGAGCGCGAACGCATCGAGCGTGCCGCCCGCCAGCCAGCGTTCGAGTGCGGTGGGATCGGCGAGGTCCACGACCGCCTGGGAGAACCGCTGTGGATGGCGGGAAGCCAGTTCCGCATGCGCGCCGCGGCCGAGGCCGAGCACCTCGATGTCCCGTTGCAGCAGCAATTGCGCGAGCGCCTCACCCAGCCCGCGCGTATGACCGGTCACGATGGCGCGAATGGCGAAACGGGGGGCGGATGTCGAAATCGTCATGGTGTTTTGATGAAAAAAGGATGCGATCCTTGCGCGCGCAAGGTGTTGACGCAAGGAATTCGAGGGATTTTGCCGCGCGCCGCACGGATGCGTGTCGTGGCGCGGCGCGCGATGGCGGACCCAAAACCGGCTGTGGCAAGCGATTGCCCGGTTGGGTCGGCCGCGTTTTCGGTATCATAGCGTCCGGTTCCATATGGAAGAGATCTGGACGTGAAAGCCGCATCGCAACAACGCCGTACCCTGAGCTTCAAGGAAGGTCTTCTTGAGATCAAGAAGAGCATGGGGGGCAGCGTAAGCCAGCCCGCCGAAGAACAGGCGCAAAAATCGCAAGGCAAGCCCGCTCACAAGGGCGCGAAGGGCCATGGCGGCTCGCACGCCCCGAAGGGCCCGCGTGCGCCGAGAGAGGGTTCGGCGGCTGCTGGCGCGGCGGGCGGCAAGGACGAGCGTGCGCGCTCGCGCCACGGCCGGCCTCAGGGCGCGAGAGCGCAGGAACAGAATCAGGGGGAGCAGGGACAGCGCGCCCAGCAGCCACGCCGGCCGCAGCAGCCGAAGCCGGCACGCGGGCCGGAGGCGGGCGAGCGTTCGGGGCAACAGCGCCGCCGTCCGGCGCGTCCCCAGCAGCCGCCGGCCGCGCCTTTGAGCGAGGCCGAAAAGGCGCGCATCGAGCGCAATCGACAGCTCAACACAGTCTGGAACGTGTTCGCGAAGCACTATCCGGCTTTCCGCGACCGTTTGCCGCTCAAGATCGGCGTGGCCGAGGATCTCGTCGCGCGTCACCCCGAGTACGAGCGCACGATGATCGTCGCCGTGCTCAAGCGCCATGTGAACCATCCGCGCTATCACGAGCGTGTGGCCGCAGGCGGCTCGCGCTACGAGCTCGACGGCACGGCCTCGGAAGGCCCGGGCATCGATCCGTCGCACGTCGGCCGCGCAAATGCGGCGCTTGCGCGTCAGAAGGCCAAGGCCGAGGCGCAAGCCAAGGCGCGCGAAGCGGGCAAGACCCAGCCCGAGGCCAAGGCCGAAGTGAAGGCTGAGGCCAAGGCCGAAGCCGCGCCCCAGCCCGAAGCCCGGAGCGCAGAGCCGCAAGCCCCGTCCAGCGCGCCGGAAGCCGCACTACAGCAACCCGAAAACGGCGCGATGCCCGCAAGCGGCGCCTGAGCCCGCGCGCCGGAAGTTGCACCTTCGAACGCCCCTCTCGCAGCAGCGCCGCGAGAGGGGCGTTCGCACGTCTGGCGAACCGCTGCCGATCGATGCGCACGCAACCTTCGGCGCTCGCGTCGGCCTTCGTATCGTGATCCCGGGTGCTTTCGATGCACGCAGCATGACCGCCGATCCCACGCAAGGCCGTCTGAGCGAAGCAGGAAACGGTGTTAGTGCGCGTTGGCCGAAGCCGCGCCTTGCACGGCCGCCTGCGCGGACGCCGCCGATATCGCGGAGGGTGCAGCGGCAGGCGCGGACGCGCCGATCGCGGCCGTTGCCGCCGCAGCCGCAAAGGCGGAGGCCGCCGAAGCCGCCAGTCCGGCGGCCGCCGGCGCATCGCTTGCGGCAGGCGCGCTAGCGGTATCGAGCACCCGGCTGAATTCCACGGCGCGCGTACGGATCTTTTCCGCATAGGCCTTCGAGCCGCCATAGTTCTTCATCGCGGCGTTGAGGTCGCCGCCGGCGGCCCGCTGGTAGCCATAGAGGATCGACGAGCCCACGTCGATGTTGACCTCGGGATCGGTGAGATCCTTGTTGTGCAGGAGATTGCGATGCGCCGACGGCACAACCTGCATGAGTCCGGTCGCGCCGTTCGCGCCGCGCGCCCTCTCGCGAAAGCGCGACTCGATCGAGATGATGGCGAGCAGCACCGCAGGCGGCAGCGAATATTTCTCGGCGGCGCCCGTGACGGCTTGCGAGATTTGCGCGGCTTTCTCTTTCGCGATACCGAACTTTTGCGTGAGGTATTTCGAAACCGCGCGGGACGTTGCGCCGGAACTCGCAGGCGCAACCGCGCTCGCAACCGATGCGCTGACGATGTCGCTTGCGCTCGCCTGCTGCTGCGCCTGCGCGGCCGCGGTTTGCACGAGGCCCGGCAACAGGACGAGCAGGCAGAGTAACTGCCTCATGGCCGGTGCATAGGAGAACAAGAAGGCGCAAGTATAACCGGCCCCGATTAATGAGGGCGGCTGCGCGTCGTCCCGCTTTCACATCCCTGACCCGTCTCGGGGGCCGGGTGTCGCGCCCGGCGCGCCTTCAGGCCGGGTTCAGTCCTTCTGCACCGAAGCCTTCCAGATTTCGTCGATGCTCGCGGCGAGCGCGGCGTCGAACTCGGCGTCGCTCATCGACTTCGTGAGGTCGTTGATGAGCGCGCGCGAAAAGCTGGCAATCATCCGATGGTTTTTGGCGAGACGCGCACACGCGTCGGTACGCGAATAGCCGCCGGAGAGCGCCACCACGCGCACCACGCGCGGATGTTCGATGAGCGGCAGGTAGAAGTCGGGCGTATCGGGAATCGTGAGCTTGATCATCACGTTTTGCGAGGCCGGCAGCGCGTCGAGCCCCTTGAGCAGTTCGTCGCGCAACAGTTTCTCGGCCTTGGCCTTGTCGGGGGCCTTGATCGAGACTTCGGGCTCGAGAATCGGCACGAGTCCGTGCGCGGAAATCTGCGCACCGAATGCGAACTGCTGCGCAGCGATCGAAGCGATGCCGGAGGGCGAGGCATGCTCGATCACCGAGCGCATCTTGGTGCCGAAGACGCCGGCCTTCACGGCGCGTTCGAGCAGGGCGTCGAGGCCCGGAATCGGCTTCATGAGGCGCACGCCGTCGGACTCGGCTTCCAGCCCCTTGTCGACCTTGAGGAACGGCACGACGCGGCGCTCGTTCCAGAGGAAGTCGGGCACGGGCTTGCCTTGCGCCTGGCCATCCATGGTCGCCTCGAAGAGGATCGCGCCAATCACTTTCTCGCCCGTGAACGCGGGGGCGCTGACGATGCGCACACGCATTTCGTGGATGAGGCGGAACATTTCGGCGTCGCCGCTATACGCGCTTTCGGGGATGCCGTACTGCCGCAGTGCGCCAGGCGTCGAACCGCCGCTCTGGTCCAGCGCGGCGATGAAGCCCGGTTTGTCGCGCATCTGCGCAAGCATTTGCTCGTTTGCCATCGTCGTATCTCCCGTTTGTGGGGCGCCCTTGCGGACGCGGTTACTCGAATCCGGTCGCCGCCTGCTGCGACGAGTGTACTTGCGCCGCTGCGCCGCGTCTTTGCCATTATGTGGGCATGGCCGCGCAGCCGCGCTGAAGAAGGGAAACGATAAACTGTAGCAATTGCGATGCCAGGGGTCGCGCGGCACGCGCCGTCACACGATGACTTGCGCCTGCGCGCTGCGGTCGTTCGCGAGCAGCGCCGAGAGCTTGCGCAGCGCGGCCTGCAATGGTTCGCGCCCGCCCGTTGCGCCCAGCGAAATGCGGATCGCATTCGCGGTTTCCGGGCCTTGCTGGAACGCCGTCGAGGGCGCCACGGCGAGCCCTTCGGTGCTCGCGGCCGCGGCCAGTTCGCGCGCCTGCCAGTAGCGCGGCAGCGCGTACCAGAGATGAATGCCCGCGCCCGCCGACGATCCCAGCGTATGCGCCGCGATGCGCTGGCGCTCGCGCGCTTCGGCCTTCACGTCCGCGCATATCTGCTCGGCGATGCCTTCCTCGATCCAGTGCGTAGCGAGCGCGTTCGTGAGCGGCGCGGCCATGAGCGAGAACGTGCGCAGCGCGGTCACGAGGCGCGTATGAGCCTCGTCATCGGGCAGCGCGAGATAAGCCGTGCGCAGGCCGGGCGAGAGCGTCTTGGAAAGCGTCGCGAGGTAGCAGACCTGAGCGGGCGCGAGCCGGGCGAGCGGCGCTGGCGCATCGGGTGCGAAGCGCCAGTAGGGATCGTCTTCGACGATCCGCGCGCCGCAGCGCTGCGCCACCTTCAGGATTTCCAGGCGGCGCGCCTGTGGCATGGTCGCCGTTGTCGGGTTCTGCAACGTGGGGTTCACGTAGATGAGCCGCGCCGCGTGCTCGCGGCAAGCCGCTTCGAGCGCGTCGGGGCGCATGCCGTGGGCGTCGGCGGCAACGGGGGCGATGCGGCGGCCCAGTTGCGCCGCCGCGTGCGGCAGGCCCGGATAGAGCAGCGGCTCGGCGAGGATGACCTCGCCCGGCTGCGTGAAGGCGAGGATCAGCGCGGCAAGTGCCGCCTGCGCGCCGGAACAGACCACCACGCGCTCGGGCGCGACGGGGCCGAGCATGGGCTGCAGCCACTTCGCGCCCGCCTGCCAGTCGGCGCGGCCGCCGCCGCCCATGTGGTAGGTCATGAGCAGATCGGCATCGCTGCGCACCAGCACACGCGCCATGCCTTCGCGCAGCAGCGCATTCATGTCGAGGCCGGCAGGCGCGGGCGGGATGTTCATGCTCAGATCCACGCGCTGCAGCAACTCGGCGCGCGGCGCGGCGATGAAGGTGCCCAGCGGCCCGCGCGCCTCGATCAGCCCGCGCCGCCGGGCTTCGTTGAAGCCGCGCGTGACGGTGGTCAGATCGACCGAAAGCAGGGTGGCGAGACTGCGCTGCGCGGGCACGCGCTCACCGGGGCGCAGCGTGCCTTGCGCCACCGCGCCCTCAATGAAATCGGCGAGCCGCTGGTAGCGCGGGCCATTGCCGGACCGCAGCGCCGTGGCCCATGCATTGATCTGCCCGCCGCTTTCGGCAGGTTGGTCGTGTGTCATTGTGTCGCGGATGTATGTGTCATGTCTTACTCTAGCATGCGTGCATGAAGCGCGTAAATCCATACATATAGGCTATGTATGGCTTCTGCGGCGGCCCTCCCGGGGCCGCTCGTGCGGCAGCAGAGTGAGCACGTATGGATGGGTTTGCGCGAACGTCAACCTTGGAACTAGACATGCGCAATCCAGACCCTCGCTCGGGGCAGGCTGCTACCGCCGGCCCACCTTCTTCATCACGTCCACCTCTTGTCACCCGCTTTGCGCGACGCGCGGCCCTCGTCGCGGCGGGCGCGCCGCTCCTGCTGGTCAGCGGCTGCAACATGGCGCTGCTCGCCCCGAAGGGCGATATCGGCGTGCAGGAAAAGAACCTGATCCTGATCTCGCTCGGGCTGATGCTGCTCGTGGTGATTCCGGTGATCGCGCTCACGCTGTGGTTCGCGTGGCGCTACCGCGCCTCCAGCACGAACGCGACCTACGCGCCGCGCTGGTCGCATTCCACGGCCATCGAAGTGGTGGTGTGGACGATTCCCTGCGTGATCGTGCTCACGCTCGCCGTGCTGATCTGGCGCACGACGCACTCGCTCGACCCGTATCGCCCGATCGCGTCGCAAACGAAGCCCGTGCGCGTGGACGTGGTTGCGCTCAACTGGAAGTGGCTCTTCATTTACCCGGACTATGGCGTGGCCTCCGTGAACCAGCTCGCGATTCCCGTGGATACGCCCGTTGAGTTCAACCTCACCGCCGAGTCGCTGATGAACTCGTTCTTCATCCCGCAACTGGGCAGCCAGGTGTATGCGATGCCGGCCATGCAGACGAAGCTGCACCTCATCGCGAACGAGCCCGGTATCTATGCCGGCCGCTCGGCGGCATTCAGCGGCCCGGGCTTCTCCGACATGCATTTCGAAACGCTGGCCACGAGCCGCGCCGAGTTCGACGCCTGGATCGCGCAGGCGAAGGCGTCGCCCGCGATGCTGAGCCGTGCGGCTTATGAACGGCTCGCGCTGCCCGGCGAAAAGACGCCGGTGACGCTCTATTCGAACGTCGCGCCGGGCCTGTTCGACGGCGTGGTCGGCAAATATATGCGCGACGTGCACGGCAATCCGATTTGCGGCACGGTCCCGAGCGCAGTCCCAAGCGCAGTCCCTGGCACAGGCGCCCCGGCGCTCACGCTCAACCGTAGTGCCATCCTGGCAGCGGAGTAATCACAATGTTCGGAAAACTCACGCTCGACGCCGTTCCCTGGCACGAGCCGATCATCATGGGCACGGGCGCCGTCGTGGCGCTCGGTGGGCTCGCCTTGCTCGCCGCGATCACGATCGCGGGCAAGTGGGGTTATCTGTGGCGCGAGTGGATCACCTCGGTCGATCACAAGCGCATTGGCGTCATGTACATCATTCTCGCGGTCGTCATGCTGCTGCGCGGTTTCGCCGACGCGATCATGATGCGCGCGCAGCAGGCCATCGCCTATGGCGACGCCGCGGGCTATCTGCCGCCGCACCACTACGACCAGATCTTCACGGCGCATGGCGTCATCATGATCTTCTTCGTGGCCACGCCGCTCATTCTCGGCTTGATGAACGTGGTCGTGCCGTTGCAGATCGGCGCGCGCGACGTCGCCTATCCGTTCGTCAACTCGCTCTCCTTCTGGCTTTCGGTGGTGGGCGCGGTGCTCGTGATGATGTCCATGTTCGTGGGCGATTTCGCGGCCACGGGCTGGGTGGCGTATCCGCCGCTCTCGGAACTCGGCTACAGCCCGACTGTGGGTATGGACTACTACATATGGTCGCTGCAGCTATCGGGCCTCGGCACCACGCTCTCGGGCATCAATTTCATCGTCACGATCCTGCGCATGCGCGCGCCGGGCATGGACATGATGAAGATGCCGGTGTTCGTGTGGACGGCGTTCATCACCAACATCCTGATCGTGGCGGTGTTCCCGGTGCTCACCGCCACGCTCGCGCTGCTCACGATGGACCGCTACTTCGACATGCACTTCTTCACGAACGAGCTGGGCGGCAACGCGATGATGTACATCAACCTGATCTGGGTCTGGGGTCACCCGGAGGTGTACATCCTCATCCTGCCCGCGTTCGGTGCGTACTCGGAAATCATCGCGACGTTCTCGGGCAAGCCGCTGTTCGGCTACAAGTCGATGGTCTATGCAACGTCGTCGATCGGCATTCTCTCGTTCTTCGTGTGGCTGCACCACTTCTTCACGATGGGCTCGGGCGCGAACGTCAACGCGTTCTTCGGCATCATGACCACGGTCATTTCGATCCCGACGGGCGTAAAGCTCTTCAACTGGCTCTTCACGATGTATCGCGGGCGCATCCGCTATCACAGCGCCACGCTCTGGACCATCGGCTTCATGGTGACGTTCGCCGTGGGCGGCATGACCGGCGTGCTGCTGGCCGTGCCGGGCGCGGACTTCGTGCTGCACAACTCGCTCTTTCTCGTTGCGCACTTCCATAACGTGATCATCGGCGGGGTGGTGTTCGGCTGTCTTGCGGGCATCAGCTTCTGGTTCCCCAAGGTGTTTGGTTTCACGCTCAACGAGTTCTGGGGCAAGGTGTCGTTCTGGTGCTGGCTGATCGGCTATTGGCTCGCGTTCACGCCGCTCTACATTCTCGGCTTCGAAGGCATGACGCGCCGCATGAACCACTATGACGTGGCCGGGTGGCATCCGTGGCTCGTGGTGGCGCTCGTGGGCGCGGTGTTCGTGGGCCTCGGCATTCTCTCGTTCATCGTGCAGATCGTGGTGAGCCTGCGCGATCGCGAAGCGAACCGCGACGTGACCGGCGACCCGTGGGATGGCCGCAGCCTCGAGTGGTCGACCGCTTCGCCCGCGCCGTTCTACAACTTCGCCGTGCTGCCGGAGATCACCTCGATGGAGCAGCACTGGGACAACAAGGAAGCGGGCCGCGCCTACGTGCAGCCGGCGAAGTACGAGGACATCCATATGCCGCGCAACACGGGTGCGGGCTTCATCATCGCCGCGTTCAGTCTGCTGTTCGGCTTTGCGATCGTGTGGCACATGTGGCTGTTCGCGGCGGCGGGCCTCATCGGCATGATCGCCACGTTCATCGTGCGCAGCTACAACCAGGACGTGGATTACCGGGTCCCGGCCGCCGAGGTCGAGCGCATCGAGAACGCGCGCTTCAGGCAACTCGGCATCCGGCGTTTCGATCAATCCGAGCACATTGAGGAGATGGCGTAAACCATGGCTCACGCTGCTACTACACTCGCCCCTGGTCACGATCACGACGACAGCACCAAGACCACGCTGGGCTTCTGGATCTACCTGATGAGCGACTGTCTCATCTTCGCGACGCTTTTCGCCACGTTCGGCGTGCTCGCGAATGCGACGGCAGGCGGTCCGGGCGCAAGGGAACTGTTCGAACTGCCGTATGTGCTGGGCGAAACGCTGCTGCTGCTGGCGAGCAGCGTCACCTTCGGCATGGCCATGCTGAATCTCTACGCGCAGCGCCGCGGCCAGGTGACCATGTGGCTCGCCATCACGTTCCTGTTCGGCGCGGGCTTCGTCGCGATGGAGGTGAACGAGTTCGCCAAGCTCATCGCCGATGGAGCGGGGCCGGGCACGAGTGCGTACCTTTCGGCGTACTTCACGCTGGTCGGCACGCACGGCCTGCACGTCACCGCGGGTTTGTTGTGGATCGCGATCCTGATGCACCAGACCTTCAAGTTCGGGCTGACGGGCACGGTCCGCCGCCGCCTCGCCTGCCTGAGCCTCTTTTGGCACTTTCTCGATCTCGTGTGGATCTGTGTGTTTACGTTCGTTTATCTGCGAGGTTTCCTGTGAGCCAGTCCCATGCCACTCATCACGCCGCGCACGACGCGTCGCACGGCAGCTTCAAGGGCTACATGGTCGGCACCGTGCTCTCGCTCGTGCTGACGCTCGCGTCGTTCGGCGTGGTGATGTTTCGCGTCGTTTCGCCGGGCTTCGGGCTTGCGGCCATCGTCGTGCTCTGCATCGCGCAGCTCGTCGTGCAACTCGTGTATTTCCTGCATATCGGCGCGTCGCGCAGCCAGCGCGCCAACACGGGCATCTTCGTCTGCACGGCATTTCTGATTGCGGTGATTGTCGGGCTCTCGCTGTGGGTCATGCACAACGCCAACGTCAACATGATGCCCACGCAGATCCCGATCGACCGCGCCATGGCGCACGATTGACGCGCTACGCTGCGTCCCTTGATACGCGCGCCGGACACCCCGGGCACAGTGCATGCGCCATGCGAAGCGTCGCGACACACCGTCGCTTTTACGTGGAGTGTGACCATGAACAAGGACCAGGTGAAGGGCACGGCCGAAAAGATGAAGGGTAAGGTCAACGAGGCCGTGGGCCGCGCAACCGGCAACCCGGCGCGCGAAATGAAGGGGGAGGTCCAGCAGGAAGCTGGCCAGGCTCGCAAGAACGTTGGCGACATGAAGGAGGCCGCAAAGGACATGGCGAAGGACGTGAAGCGCCATCACTGATAAACGACGGCTAACCCACAGCGCCGCCGTCTCGAAAGGGGCGGCGGCGTCATGCTGCGCGCGTGGCGCGCATGACGCTCAGGCGGCGGCCTCAGCACCGCGAAGGTCGCGTGGACCCGCAAAACAGGTATGCTGCAGGCATCCCGTGTGTCCCGCGCGGGGCACGAACGTGGAGTCCCCGATGTCTGCCAATCTTGCCGGTATGTCCTCCGGGCTGCGCGAAGTCTGGTTGATCCGTCATGGTGAAACGGAATGGAGCCTCTCGGGGCAACACACCGGACGCACCGACATTGCGCTCACCGGGCACGGCCGCGAGCAGGCGCGGTCGCTGGCGCCGTCGCTCGCCACCCAGCACTTCGACGCGGTGCTTTGCAGCCCGATGGCGCGGGCCATCGAGACCTGCCAGCTCGCGGGTCTCGGCGACGAGATGACGATCTCGGCCGACCTGCACGAGTGGGACTACGGCGTCTACGAAGGCCTCAAGACAGCGGATATCCGCAAGACCGAACCCGACTGGAGCGTGTGGCATTCGCCCATCGCGCATGGCGAGGATCTCGCGCGCGTTCAGGCGCGCGCCGCGTCGGTGATCGAGGGCCTGCTGGCCATGCGGGGCCGCGTGGCGCTCTTTTCGCACGCGCATTTCCTGCGCGCGCTGGGCGGTTGCTGGATTTCCGGCTCGGCGGCGCTAGGCGAGCATCTGTACCTCGACACGGCTTCGGTGAGCATTCTCGGTTTCGACCACGAAAGCCGCGCCATCCGCCGCTGGAACGCGCTCGGCGAGCGCAGGGCGTTGATGTGAAGAGGCCCGGCGCGCCGGCTCAGCGCAAGGAGCACGACAGCCAATGCGCGATACGCATGCCGTCCAGGCGCGAACCCTCGGGCGTCGCGCTCCCCAGCAGGGTGACGATCACGGGCCGCCGGCCGTGCACCATCACGCGCATCACCATATTGTGGCCGGACTCGTTGATGAAGCCGGTTTTCTGCACGCTCGCGCGTACTTGTCCGTAGCGCACCAGCCGATTGCTGTTCACATACTGCAACTGTCCCTGGCCCGTGGTCACGCGTTCCTGGTGATCGGTCGAATAGCGGCGAATGAGCGGGTAGCCATTGGCTGCGCGCACGAGGCTCGCCAGTTCGCGCGCGGTTGAAACGTTCTGTGGCGAGAGCCCCGTCGCGTTGACGAAATGCGTGTGCTTCATGCCGAGACGCTGCGCTTTCGCGTTCATTGCCGCGATGAACGCGGCCCGCCCGCCCGGATAGTCGCGGCTGAGCGCAGAAGCCGCACGATTTTCCGACGACATCAGCGCAACGTGCAACATGTTCGCGCGCGTGAGCGACGCCCCCACGCCAAGGCGCGAATGCGTGAATTTGAGCGTGTCGAGGTCGGCGGTCGTGACCGAGAGCCGCTGCTGCAGAGGCGCATGCGCGCTATCGAGCCAGACGATGGCCGTCATGAGCTTCGACACCGAAGCGATGGGTACCGCCGCGTCGGCATTGCGCGCGTAGAGCGGCGTGTGGGTGTTTTCGTCGATGACGTAGACCGCATGCGAAAAGAGCTGCTTGCGCGACGCCGGCGTGAATCCGCAGCGGGCGAGCAGGCGAGGGGCGTGCGCGTTCTTGGTGCTCGCATGCGCGGCGTGATGCGGCGCGGGCGGCGGGCCGTGTCTGGGCTTCGCGCGTTTGGTACGGCGCTTCGTGCCGGAGAGTCGGGTGGAGGGCGCGTCCGCGGGCACCGAACGATGCGCGGGCTTTGTTTTGTGCGCGACTCTCTTTTTCTTCCCGGGTGTGGCGTGGACGGTCTTTTCTGCCGCCGTTTGATGAGGGGCTGCGTGGGCGCAGGCCGGAGCCGGACCAGCCGCGAGACCCGCGACGATCAGGGCGAACAGGCTGGGCAGCAATCGAAGTCGGAAAGCGAAGGGCATCGACAGATGGGCTTGTACGTTGGGTCTGCGCGGCGCGCGTCGGAGTTTGGGCGGCATGGTTCGATGCCGCAACGGCCGAGGAAGTTCCATTCCGACTTCATAATCCCCGTTCAATGGGACCATCGTCGTATTGAACGGGCGGCGAGTGGGCCCGTATACTCCGTGATGCCACGAGGGAACAGAGATGCTCAATCAACTCTCCGACACCTTCCTGCTCGTCTTCGCCGGTCTCTTTCCGGTACTCAATCCGCCCGCGGCCGGGTTCATCGTGCTGAGCATGCTGCCGCATGCGACAACCAGCGAACGCGCATTTCTCGCGCGGATCATCGCCATCAACAGCCTCTTCATTCTGCTCGGGGCGCTGCTCATGGGCGCCTATGTGCTCTCGTTCTTTGGCATATCGATACCCGTATTGCGGGTTGCGGGCGGGCTGGTCATCGCGTTCGCCGGCTGGAACCTGCTTCACAAATCGCCCGATGGCGGGGAGGCGGCACAATCGCAGGCGCCGCCGGATTCGGCGCGCCAGGCGACGCTGCGCTCCATGGCGTTTTATCCGCTCACGCTGCCGGTCACCGTTGGACCGGGGTCGATTGCGGTCGCGATTGCGCTTGGCACGGGCCGGCCGCGCGGTCACGTGCAACTCGTCAATGTCGTCGGCGTATTGCTCGCCTTGATCGTTCTTTGCGGCTGCATCTATCTGTGCGTGCGTTTCGCAGGGCATGTCGGCCGGCTGCTCGGACCGGTCGGTACGGAAGTGCTCATGCGCCTGCTCGCCTTCGTGCTGCTGTGCATCGGCCTGCAGATATTGTGGCTCGGCGTCGAAGATCTGCTGGAGTCGGTGCCGTTTTCGGTGACCGGCAAATAACGCAGGGCGTTGACGCACGCGATGGCGCGCCGACTTCGCCTGCCATGTTGCGCCGCATGAAAGGGAAAACCACGAGCCCATCACATCAGACGTCTGATGTAGATTGGAGCCCAACGCAGCCAACCTACGCGATCTTGCGGAAAACATGCGCCTGAGCGTCGATCAGTCGATGTGCGAGCGAATCCAGGATTCGCTGCTGGAAATGATCCGCGAGCGCTCGCTCAAGCCGGGCGATCAAATCCCTCCCGAACCCGAGCTTTGCGAGCTGCTGGGTGTGGGCCGCTCCAGCCTGCGTGAGGCGGTCGCGCAGATGATTTCCCACGGTCTTCTCACGCGCGTGCACGGCAAGGGGACCTTCGTCAGACAAATCACGCTCAAGCTGCAAGGCGGCCTGGATGATCTGATGTCTGTGACGGACATGATACGAAGTGTCGGTGCGGTGCCTTCCACCAGCCGTCTGCAGGTGAGGACGGTCGCTGCCTCCGGCAGCCTCGCGCAAAAGCTCGGCCTCGCCGAAGGCGATCCCTGCGTGCGGTTCGAACGCGTGCGGCGTGCCGACGATGCGATCGCCGCTTACTGCATCGACATCGTGCCAAAGGCGTTGCTCGAAGGGCACGAGTTGGGCGAGTCGCTGTTCGGCACGCTGGAGCGCGCGGGCGTTCGGCTATCCCACACCCATAGCTCGATTCAGCCGACCGTTCTCACCGCGCGCGATTTGCCGGAGTTGCAGGAGAGCATCGGCATGTTTCTGCTGATCGACGAAGTCGATTTCGACGAGACCGGCCGCGCGGTCTGCTACAGCAACGACTATTACAACGCCAGTATTTTCAGGTTCGATCTCGTGCGCAAGCGACGTTAGGCGGGCCGCCGGCCCATTTCCGGACAGGAAGAACGTATGCACTTCGAAGCTTTCAGCTCTGCCGAACTGACCGACTATCTGCTGGGTATTCCGGCCGTTTGCGCAAGGCTTGGCGGCGACCGCGAATTGCAGGTCGTCGAAGTGGGCGATGGCAACCTGAACTACGTGTACTTCGTGAGCAGCACGCGCGACCCGCGCTTGGGCGTCGTGGTGAAGCAGGCACCGCCGTACCTGCGGCTGGTTGGCGAAGCGTGGCCGCTGCCGCGCGAGCGCATGGAGCGCGAAGTGGCGGCGTTGCGCCGCTTCGGCGCGCTGTGTCCGGAGCACGTGCCGAGCGTTTTCCACGCGGATAGCGAGAAGTTCCTGATGGTGATGCAGCGGCTCGATTCGCATCGCGTGCTGCGCGGCGGGTTGATGGATGGCATTGTGTATCCGCGGCTCGCCGATCACATTTCCACGTTTCTCGCCCGCACGCTCTTTCATGGCTCGGATCTCTGCCTCGCACCGGATGCGAAGAAAGCGGCTGTCGGAGGCGACATCAACACGGAATTGTGCAGGATTACAGAGGAACTGGTCTTCACATTTCCGTTCGAAGATCATCCTTCGAATGTCTACAGCCCCATGCTCCCCGCGGCTGCGATCGAACGGCTGCGCACGCACGAGCCGCTGAGGCTCGCGGCAGGCGAGATGAAGTGGGCCTTCATGAACCATGCGGAAACGCTCGTGCACGGCGACCTGCATACGGGCTCGATCATGGCGAACGAGCATGAGACGTACGTGATCGACCCCGAGTTCGCGTTCTATGGGCCGATGGGCTTCGACACGGGCGCGTTCATTGCGAACCTGCTGCTCGCCTGTTACGCGCGCGACTGGCACGACCGCGAGGCGGGACGCGACCCGGCAGGCTACCAGGGCTGGCTGCTCGAACAGGTGGAGGCCGTGTGGAACGCCTTCGCGCAGAAGTTCGGGCAGATCTGGCGGCAGCACGAGCGCGAGACCGGTCACGCCTATATTGGCGGCCCGGCAGGCACGCGTGCGGCGGAGGCCTTCCGCGACGCTTTCGTCAGACGGCTCTTCGCCGACACGCTCGGCTTTGCGGGCTGCAAGATGATCCGCCGCATCGTCGGCATGGCGAAAGTGGCGGAGATTACGGGCATCAAGGACGGCGCGGTGCGCGCGCGGGTGGAAGTGCGCTGCCTGAAGCTCGCCGAAGCGCTGCTGGTGAGGCGCCGCGAGCTGGCGTCGATCGAGGCGGTCACGGCGCTAGCCGCGCAGGTGCTCACAGAACCCGCGTAAGCGAATCAAGGACGGCGCGGTGCGCGCGCGGGTGGAAGTGCGCTGCCTGAAGCTCGCCGAAGCGCTGCTGGTGAGGCGCCGCGAGCTGGCGTCGATCGAGGCGGTCACGGCGCTAGCCGCGCAGGTGCTCACAGAACCCGCGTAAGCGAATACAGGCTGCCGCATGGGCGGCAGCGACCGGACAACCGGCATCGACGGAGAACGTATGACGTTGCATGCGCAACAATCGAATCTTCCGCCCACCATCGAGTGGCGCGACGGCACCCTTTATCTGCTCGACCAGACGCGTTTGCCGCGCGAATGCGTGGTCGAAGCCGTGGACAGTGTCGAGGCGGTCTGGCGCGCGATACACGAACTGCGCGTGCGCGGCGCCCCCGCCATTGGCGTGGCGGCCGCCTACGGCCTGTGTGTGGCGATGCGGGATGAGCCACGAGATTCGCGCGATGCGTTTCTCGCGCGTCTCGAAGCGCACGCCGCCTACCTGGACGGCGCACGGCCCACGGCAGTCAACTTGCGCTGGGCGCTCGAGCGCATGCTCTCACAGGCACGCGCCGAGTCCGGCGCGACGGGCGCCGCGCTTTACGAAGCGCTGGTTGCCGAGGCGAAGCGCATTCATCAAGAGGATATCGAACTGTGCGCCCGCATCGGCGAAGCCGGGCGCACGCTGATCGCGCCCGGCAGCGGCGTGCTCACGCACTGCAATGCCGGTGCGCTGGCCACAGCGGGCATCGGCACGGCGACCGCGCCGCTCTATTGCGCGCACCGCGACGGCGTGGCCTTTCGCGTCTATGCAGACGAGACGCGGCCGCTCCTGCAAGGCGCGCGGCTCACCGCTTACGAACTGCAGCAGGCGGGGCTCGACGTCACACTCATCACCGACAGCATGGCGCCGACCCTGATGGCCCAGGGGCTCATCGATCTCGTGATCGTCGGCACGGATCGCGTGGCCGCGAACGGCGACGTCGCGAACAAGATCGGCACGCTCGGCGTGGCGATCGCGGCGAAGCATTTCGGCATTCCCTTTTATGTGGCGTGTCCTTCGTCTACGCTGGATCTGCGCACCGCGAGCGGCGCGGACATCGTAATCGAGGAGCGCGGCGCGGCGGAGGTGACGCATCTCGCGGGACAGCGCACCGCGCCCGAGGGCATTCAGGTGCGCAACCCCGCGTTCGAT
The DNA here is from genome assembly GCF_003096715.1 of Paraburkholderia silvatlantica. Taxonomy (GTDB): domain Bacteria; phylum Pseudomonadota; class Gammaproteobacteria; order Burkholderiales; family Burkholderiaceae; genus Paraburkholderia; species Paraburkholderia silvatlantica. The sequence goes on along the minus strand of NZ_QEOL01000009.1, from coordinate 129,004 downwards.
GTCACACCGCATACGCTCGTTACCGGCATCGTGACGGAGCGGGGCATCGTGCGTGCGCCGTTCGAGGCGAGTCTTGCCGCGCTTTTCGCGACCGGAGCGGCAGCGTGAGCGGCGCGAGCGAAGGCCGCCGTGCGGGCGAGGCGGCGCAACGTGCGCGCGATGCACGTTCGGAAACCGAAATGCGCCAGCAGATCGTCGATATCGCGTGCGAAATGGAGCGCCTCGGCATCAATCAGGGCACGTCGGGCAACGTCAGCGCACGCTGGCATGATGGACTCCTGATTACCCCGAGCGGCGTGCCGAGCGCCGCGCTCGCGCGCGAGCGCATCGTCTGGATGCCGCTCGACGTGCGCGACGACGATCCGCTCTTCGAAGCGCAGCGCCCCTCGTCGGAGTGGCGTTTTCATCGGGACATCCTGCGTGCGCGCGCCGATGTGAACGCCGTGGTCCATACGCATTCGCAAGCTGCGACGGCGCTCGCGATTCACGGTCGCGGCATACCCGCGCATCACTACATGGTGGCCGCGGCGGGTGGCAATTCGATTCGCTGCGCGCCGTATGCGACTTTCGGCAGCCAGGCGCTCTCCGATCACGCGCTCGAAGCCCTGCGCGAACGGCTCGCGTGCCTGCTCGCGCACCACGGCGTCATCGCGCTCGGGCGCGATCTCGCGCGGGCGTTGTGGCTGGCGAACGAAGTGGAGGTGCTCGCGAAGCAGTATTTGCTGGCCTGCCAGCTCGGCGAGCCGCCGCTGCTTTCCGACGCGCAAATGGAGGAAGTCATCGAGAAGTTCAAGGGCTACGGCCCTCGCAAGTAATACGCGCCCGCTCGCGCGTCCGGGCAGTCGTTGCAATGCGATACACACGCGGTACAGACAATTACGCAGTCGGTTGGCGGTTCGCAGGTCAGTCTAAAACCAGCAGATCAAAGACAGGAGACGGTGATGGCGTGGAGTTCAGCAGGGTTCGACAGATGGGTGGCGCGCAGTGCGCGCATGGGAGCCACGGCCGGCGTGACGATGTTCGCCGCCGCGGCAATGCTGGCAGGCTGCTCGAAGAGCGAGTCGCCTTCGGCCACGGCGGCTGCGTCCGACGCCGCCGCGGCGAGCGCGCCGGCGCAGGCCGCGGCAGCGGCGCCGGCAGTCACGAAGATCAAGGTTGGCTTCTCGATCGCCACGCTCAATAACGCGTTCTTCGTCGGCCTGAAGAACGGCGTGGAGCGTGGTGCGCAGAAGCAGGGCTTCGATCTCGTGCAAACGAACGCGAACGGCGACGCGCAGCAGCAGGTCAACGACACGCTCAATCTGCTGAGCCAGGGCGTGCAGGCGATCGTGCTCAATCCGATCGACTCGAAGGCGATCATCCCGGCAGTCGAGAAGGCCAATTCGATGAAGGTGCCGGTCTTCATGCTCGACCGGGGCTCGGACGGCGGCAAGGTGACCTCGTTCGTCGCTTCGGATAACGTAGCGCTTGGCGCCACCGGCGCGAAGTGGATCGCCGACCAGCTGAGCAAGCGTTATGGCTCGCCCAAGGGCAACGTGGTCGATCTGATCGGCCTCATCGGCACCACGGCGGCGACCGATCGCGAGAAGGGCTTCTCGGAAGAGATCGCGAAGTATCCCGATATCAAGGTCGTCGCGCGCCAGGAAGGCGGCTTCGATCAGGAGAAGTCGCTTAACGCGATGACGAGCATCCTGCAGAAATATCCGCAGATCGACGCGGTATTCGGCGCGAACGACGACAACACGGTGGGCGCGGAAAAAGCCATCGACAATGCGGGCCGCTACAAGCCGCTCGGGGACCCCGGCCACATCATGGTGATCGGCGCGGACGGCACGGCGCAGGCGCTATCGGCGATCCGCGCGGGCAAGCAGGACGCGACGATCTCGCAGAACCCGATCGGCATGTCCGCCAAGGCGATGACGTTCATCACCGACTACGAGGCGAAGAAGGACGTACCCGCGAACTACGCGTGGCCGACCTATCTGATCGACAAGTCGAACATCGATTCGGATGGCGTGAAGCAATATGGTCTGTGGGCCCTCGAAGTCAAGCAGTAACGGGCGGTGTTGAGCGCCGGCCGCACGCGACGCGTGCGCCGGCGCCCGGGATGAACGGATGAAACGCGAGTCAGGTTCGGCCATGGACGTATCCCAGCAGGAGTACACCAGCACGGGCAACCGCAGCGACGCGCCGCCGCTGTTGCGCATGAACGGCATCGTCAAGCGCTTTCCCGGCGTGAAGGCACTGCGAGGCGTGAGCCTCGAACTGCATGCGGGGCACGTGATGGCGATCGTCGGCGAGAATGGCGCCGGTAAGTCGTCGCTCATCAAGACGCTCTCCGGGGCTTACGAGCCGGATGAGGGCACGATCGAGATCGGCGGCGTACGCCTCGCGCGCGGCACCCAGGCCGCGATCGAGGCAGGCGTGGCCGTGATCTATCAGGAGCTTTCGCTCGTCAACGACATGACGGTGGCCGAAAACCTGTTTCTCGGCCGTATGCCGCGGCGCTATGGCCTCGTCGATCATCGCCGCGCGAACGCCATGGCGCGCGAGGCGCTGGCCCAGGTCGGGCTGGAAGGCGTGACGCCCGCCATGCGCCTGGGCGATCTGCCGCTCAACAAGCGCCAGCTCGTGGAGGTCGCCAAGGCGCTCGCGCGCGACGCCCGCATTCTCGTGATGGACGAGCCCACGGCTGCGCTCCAGCATCACGACATCGAGCATCTCTACGCCGTGGTGCGGCGGCTGCGTGCGGCGGGCATGGGCATCATCTTCATTTCGCACCATCTCGAGGAGGTATTCGAACTGGCCGATTCGGCGGTGGTGATGCGCGACGGCGCAACGGTCGGCGCGCGGCCCATGTCCGAATGGAACGAACCGGCGCTCGTGCAGGCGATGGTCGCGCGCAATCTCGACTCGTTCTATCCGTGGGAGGCTCGGCCCTATGGCGACGTCGTGCTGGAAGCGCACAACGTGGCGAGCGCGCCCGTGCTGCGCGACGGCAGCTTCAGCATTCGCGCCGGCGAAATCGTGGGCATCGGCGGCATTGCAGGCGCGGGACGCACCGAGCTTCTGAAAACATTATGCGGCGCGCTGCCGCTCACCGGCGGCGAACTGCGGCTGCGCGGGCGCAGGCTCGCGCTGCGCTCGCCCGCGCAGGGCATGCGCGCGGGCATTGTTTACACCGCGGAGGACCGCAAGCTCGAGGGGCTCGTGCTCGAAGCGAGCATCGAAGAAAACGTCGCGCTATCGAGCTTGCGGGCGCTCGTGCGCGGGGGCTTCGTGAGCGCGGCGAGAAAGCGCCGGCTCGCGCGCGAGGCGGTCGAGCGCTTCGCGGTGCGCGCGCCCTCGGTCACGTCGCTCACCGGCAATCTCTCGGGCGGCAATCAGCAGAAAGTGATTCTCGGGCGCGCGAGCGCCACGGCGCCGGCAGTCATCCTGCTCGACGAGCCCACGCGCGGCATCGACGTCGGCGCAAAAACCGAGATCTATGCGCATATCGTCGCGATGGCGCGCGCCGGCGCGGCCGTCGTGCTCGTGAGCTCCGAGCTGCCGGAACTGCTCGGCATGTCGGACCGCGTGCTCGTGATGTATCGCGGCAGCATCGTCGGCGAAGTCGCGCGCGAGCACGCCAGCTCGGAGACGATCATTCAATGGGCTACCACCGGAGTTGCAGCATGACGTCCACCACGGTTCGACCGCGTGAAGAAACACCAAGCCTGCAGCAACGCGTGCTGCGCCAGCTGCGCAGCGGCCTCGGGCCGCTCATCGCGGCGCTCGTGCTCATCTGCGTCGCGCTCTCGCTGGCGTCGCCCGAATTCCTCACGACGAGCACGCTCACCAACATCATGGTGCAGGTGTCCGTGGTCGGCATCGCGGCAGTGGGCGGCACGTTCGTGATCATCACGTCGGGCATCGACCTTTCGGTGGGCTCGCTCGTCGCGCTGAGCGGCATGGTGGCCGCGACCGTCATGGCCGGCGCGAGCCCGGACGCGGTCGGGCTCGGGGTGGCAGGGCTCGTCATCGCGCTCGTCACCGGCGCGGCGGTGGGCGCGCTCAACGGCTTTGGAATTGCGTGGCTGCGGCTCGTGCCGTTCATCGTCACGCTCGCGATGATGGCAATGGGGCGCGGCCTCACGCTCGCGATTTCGGACGGGCGCACGAAATTCGACTTTCCCACCGTGTTTACCGCGTTCGGCGCGAAGACGTTCGCGGGCCTGCCCGCGCCGATGCTCGTGATGCTGGCCGTATTCGTCGTTGGCCATGTATTGCTGCGCAAGACCGAGTTCGGCCACCAGGTGTTCGCCGTGGGCGGCAACAAGGAAGCGGCGCGGCTCGCGGGCATTCCGGTGAGCCGCGTGATCTTCCTCACCTACATGTTCGCGGGCGTGACCGCTGCCATTGCAGGCATCGTCCTCGCGGGGCGGCTCAATTCGGCCTTGCCATCCGCGGCCAACGGGCTGGAGCTGCAGGTGATCGCAGGCGTCGTGATCGGCGGCACCTCGCTTGCGGGCGGGCGCGGCTCGATCGTCGGCACATTCATTGGCGTCGTGCTCATCGGCGTGATCAATGTCGGGCTGTCGCTGCTTGGCGTCAATCCGTTCTGGACACAGTTCATCCAGGGCGGCGTGATTCTCGCGGCCGTTTTGCTCGACGCGCTGAGCCAACGGCGCAAGCTTTGAGCTCAGAAGTCAACGTGAGCGGTGGTGCGAAGGCCACCCATTACTGGAGACGCGACACGTGAAAAAAATCATTAATCATCCTGATCATTTTGTCGACGAGATGATCGACGCATTGTTGCTCGCCCATCCGGGCTGGCTCAAGCCGGTCACTGCGGACCGCCGCGCGCTCGTGCGTGCCGACGCGCCGAACAAGGGCAAGGTCGGCATCGTGACGGGCGGCGGCTCGGGGCACCTGCCGGGCTTTCTCGGCTACGTGGGCAAGGGGCTCGCGAGCGGCGTGGCGGTGGGCAACGTGTTTTCGTCGCCGTCGTCGGAGCAGATCTACGAGGCCACCAGGGCGGTGCACGGCGGCGCGGGCGTGCTCTACCTGTACGGGAACTACGGCGGCGACGTCTTCAACTTCGATCTCGCCGCGGACCTGGCCGACGCGGACGGCATCGAGACCCGCACCGTGCTCGTCGCCGACGATGTCGCTTCCGCGCCGCCCGAACGGGCCTCGGATCGCCGCGGCGTAGCGGGCATGGTGTTCGGTTTCAAGTGCGCGGGCGCCGCGGCCGAACGCGGCGACACGCTCGACGAAGTCGCGCGCATCGCCGCGAAAGCAAACGGCGCGACGCGCACGATGGGCGTGGGCCTTTCGCCGACGATCCTGCCGGCCGCAGGCAAGCCCACCTTCACGCTGCCCGATGGCGAGATGGAGATCGGCATCGGCATTCATGGCGAGCCGGGCACGCACCGCGGCAAACTGGAGAGCGCGGATGCCATAGCCGAACGGCTTGCGGGTGCGATCCTGGGCGACTTGCGGGCGAAGGCGGGTTCGGGCGTGGCGCTGCTCGTCAACGGGCTTGGCGCGACGCCGCTCGAAGAGCTGTATCTGCTGTACCGGCGCGCCGCGCAGGCCGTTGCCGCCGCAGGGCTGCGCGTGGCGCGCGCCTATGTGGGCGAGTACGTGACGAGCCTCGAAATGGCGGGCGCCTCGATCTCCGTGGTGCAACTCGACGAGGAACTCGACACACTGCTCGACGCGCCGGTGCGCTCGCCGTTCTGGCGCGAAGGATGGCGCGTGGACGAGGGAGGTGCGCGATGAGTCTTACGGCAAACGAAATAAGGACGCGTCTCATTGGCGCCCTGAATGCCATGCCTGCCAGCGCGGAAGAACTGCGCGAACTCGACGCTGCGCTCGGTGACGGCGACCTGGGTGTGACCGTGAAGGCGGGCTCGCTCGCAGCGGCCGATGCCATCGCGAAGCTGCCTCCCGACGCAGCGCTTGGCGACGTGCTGATCGCTTTGGGCAAGGCGTTTTCGACGGCGAACCCTTCGACGTTCGGTGCGCTCATGGGCGGCGGCCTGCTCGCCGCTGCGAAGACGGTGGCGGGCGCTCACGCTGCGGGCCGGGCCGAGGCGCTCGCCATGGGGCGCGCGGCGGCCGCGCGCATTGCCGAGCGGGGCAAATCGCAGCTCGGCGACAAGACGGTGCTCGATGCCCTTGTGCCGAGTCTCGATACGCTCGAAGAATCGGACAGTGGCGACGCGCGTGCGCTCCTCGACGCGATGATCGGCACTGCAGAGCGACAGGTGCGGGCCACCGCCGCGTTGCAGTCGAGGAAAGGGCGTGCGGCGTGGGTGCAGGAACGCAGCATCGGTCACGCCGATCCTGGCGCGACGGCCTGGCTCCGGTTTCTTCAAGCCTGGCGAGGCTAGGGCCTGTTCACATTCATAACGGGCTTGCGCTGGCCGCCAGAAGGGCCGAGCCGCTCAGCGAAGCAGCATCGCGGCCACGCCAGCCGCCGCCGAAAGCACGACGACAGCGAGCGGCGGCACTTGCCAGCGCGTGAGCAACAAGAAGCCGACGGCCGCGACCGCAAAGTCGATCGGTGACTGGATAGCGCTCGTCCACACCGGCGTATAGAGCGCCATGGCAAGCAGCCCGACCACGGCTGCATTCACGCCCGCGAGCATGGCCGCCATGGAGGGATGGGCGCGAAGCGCTTGCCAGTATGGCAGCGCGGCGAGCACGAGAAGCAGGCCTGGCAAGAAGATGCCTGCCAGCGCCACGAACGCGCCCAACGCATGGCTGGATGGGCCGCTCATGATCCATCCAAGGAAAGCGGCGAACGTGAAGAGCGGGCCGGGCACGGCCTGGGCGGCTCCGTAGCCCGCGAGAAAGTCGTTCGGCGAAACCCAGCCCGTCGCCACGGTCTCGCGCTGCAGCAACGGCAGGACCACGTGACCACCGCCGAACACGAGGGCGCCCGAGCGGTAGAAGGCGTCGAACACGCGCACAGTATGCGTCGTGTCGAATGCGGCAAGCGCCGGAAGCCCGAAAAACAGCGCACAAAAGAGGACAAGTGCGAACAGACCGGCGGCGCGCGACACGCGGAACGCCTGCGTATGCTGACGCGCACCGGCGATGGCTCCCGCAGCCGTGGACCGGCACAGCACGATACCGAGCAGCGCGCCGAGCGCGATGACAATCAACTGCGCATACGCCGTCGTCATGACCGCGAGAAGTACGACGGCAACGAGTGCAATACCGGCGCGGCGGTGGTCGGGGCACAGGCGGCGTGCCATGTCCCAGACGGCTTGCGCCACGACGGCAATGGCGACGAGTTTCAGACCGTGAATCAGCCCGCTTCCCACGGGGCCGCCGAGTTCAGGCGCGATAATGGCAAAGGCGATCAGCAGTGCAACGGATGGCAACGTGAAGCCGCACCAGGCTGCCAGCCCGCCCGGCCAGCCGGCGCGCAGCAGACCGATCGAGAAACCGGTCTGGCTACTGGCGGGACCGGGGAGAAACTGGCAGAGACCGACCAGATCGGTGAAGGTTTCGTCGTCGAGCCAGCGGCGCCGCTCGACGAACTCGCGCCGGAAGTAGCCGATATGCGCAATGGGACCGCCAAACGACGTCAGGCCCAGCTTCAGAAAGACGCGCAGGACCTCATACGCGGAGCCCGCACGATCCGGCTGTGACGTCGACATATCTGTTTCCACGGAAATTCAGTCGTAAGGAATGCGAATGGAGCGCGATGCTGCCGCGATCATACCCGATCCGCTGGCACGATCGCACTCCGGGAAGCTTTCATCCGGCATGAATCATGCTGATCCTGGCTTGGCGAATGCGTCGGCGATTTGCCGGGCGCGTTTGATCTCGTCGCTGTGCAGATAGATCGAGGTGGTCGAAACGGAAGCGTGCCGCAGGTTGTCGCGCACGGTGGTGAGTTCCGCGCCGCGCCCGAGCGCGTGCGTGGCGTGCGTGTGGCGCATCCAGTGCGGGCTCGCGCGTCGCAGCTTCTCTGCAAGCGGCGCATGATCGGCCTCGATGGCCTTGGCGGCCAGCAGGAAGAAGCGCCGCAGCACCCCCCACAAACGCGCGCTGCTGATCGCGGCGTCGCTGTCGGCCTCGAGACTGCCGATGACCGGCGTGGCCGGGTTCCAGCGCAAGGGCACGACCGGCAGATCGCGTTCGGCCAGATAGCGCGCGAGCGCCTCCCACGCGAGCGGCGGCAAGGCGACCCGCGCGAGCTTCTTTCCCTTTCCCGTCACGCGCAGCCAGTGATCGCCGCGTGCATCCGTCTCGACGTGGCCGAGCGTGGCGCCGACCAGTTCGCTCGCGCGCAGGCCGGTCGCGTAGCCGAAATCCAGCAGGAAGCGCAGCCGCTGTGCCGCCGGCGCCGACCAGCCGTACGACCACTCCAGGCCGTCTGCGATCGTGCGCGCGAGCGCCCATTCCCCTTCGCTGAATGCGTGCGAGGTGTCGAGCGCCTGTGCGCCGCTTGCGCCGCGCACTTTCACGCCGGAAAACGGATTGGCGAGCACGTAGCGCTGTTCGATGAGCCAGCGGAACAGCGCGCCGAGGATCGATAGCGCATGCGCGACCGAACGCGCCGAGAGGCTGCCGTTGAACGGCCGCCAGTCCAGCGACGTGCGCGCCCGCACGGGGCCGACCCAGCGGCTGCGCGGTGAGGGATGACGCAGGAACGCGCGGTAGGCGATGGCGTCCTCGGTCGAGAGGGACGAGAGCGCGCGGCCACGCTCGACGATCGCCCAGAGGATCAGGCGTTCGGCTTCCTTCCGGTAGGTACGCTGCGTGGCGGGCGACTCGTGCAGCGCGAGCCAGGTCTGAACGGCTTCATAGTCGTTTGACGCGTCCAGCGTGCAGGTCGCGCGTGGTGCACGGAACGTGCCTTCGGAGCCGTCGACTTCGTGCGGCAGCTTCAAGGACTCCCACGGTGCGATGTCGCCGCGCTGGCTCGCCACGATGAGCGCGCGCGCCTTTTCCGTGAGTGCTGGCCAGGCCGCGAAGAACGCCTCGATCGCGCGGGCGCTCGCCACACCGAGTCCCGGCACCGCTTTCCACCACTGCCGGCGGCGCGGGATACGCACGGTCAGGTCGGCGAGCGTGGTGATGCCGTGCGCGTACAGCACCCGCACGGCGCGCGGCGTGAACCACTGTGCGATGTCGTCGGCGATCTGGGGTTCGGGAGGCCGGGCGTGACGCAGGCTGTCGATTGCCTGCGCGACGGCCTTGGCGTGCCGCTCCCGTTCTTCTACCGGATGTTCGAGCAGCGCCACCAGATCGTCGCGATGCGCTGCGCGCGCGAGGCCAACTAGCCTGCGCCGGATGCGCCCGAGCACGCCACGCGCCGATTTCCCGTCTCCGAGTGCCGAGGGTAGATAGCGCTCGACGGCAGGCCGCACGGCAAGGCCTGCATACCACGCGCGCAGCATGGCGAGTTCGTCGGCATCGGGGAAACCGGCAGGCTCGGCGGAATGGGGTGCGGGAAGAGGTGCGTGGCGCGTTTTCATGTGACGAAGTTTAGCGCAAAGATAGATATCTTGTGATAAGAAAGATTATCTTCATGGCCGCAGGCGGTATGGAATTTCAGCAAAGAACGAGAAATACTCCCGCAAGCGGCGACGAGGTGGCCTGGCGCCCGCCGAGGGCGAATGCCGGAAAGAGGTTCAACCCTACTGACAATGGCACAGCCAGACATCACGATTTCTCGTGCCGCCTATACTCTGACTGACCATCTTCACATTTCCTTCACGCTGATCTGAGGTTGTTAGCGAACGTCGATCAATATCTTTCTCCGAGTCAAGGCGTGAGCATTCGAAGCCAGTTCGCAAGCGTTGCGTGGCTATTGCGAGGTGCGCGTATTTTCTGATTCCCAGATTTCAATAACGAAAGAGAACGACAATGTTACGCACCTCAGTGAAGGCAATAAAAATAGGTGCATGGGTTGCAGTCCTGCTGGTGATACTCGCATTCGGTCTGCGCGCCTGGTATTCGCAGCGCAGCCCGGATCTCGCGGTCTGGCACACCTATGTGCCGCGCGAAATGACTGTCGAGGAAATGGATGCGGGGGACTGGAACGCCTACATGAATGCGGAGGCGCGCATTTTCGAGGCGGTTCGCGTCAACGTTGTCGAGAAATTGAAGCCGTCCGAGCGCATCCCGACGAACCGATACTACGAAGGAGCGCCGATCTATCCGGGGCACTTCGCGCAAGACTGGAACCGTTCATACATTCTCGAGCCGCAGGGTCCGCCGGTTGGCGCCGTGGTGCTGTTGCACGGGATGACGGATTCGCCGTTCAGTTTGCGTCACATCGCGCGCCACTATCGCGATCGCGGCTTCGTCGCCATCGGCATCCGCTTGCCTGGGCACGGTACCGTGCCAGCCGGGCTGGCAAACGTTCACTGGCAGGACTGGGCTGCGGCCACCCGGCTCGCCATACGGGAAGCGCGCCGGCGGGTGGGGCCGGACAAGCCGTTGGAACTGGTGGGCTTCTCCAACGGCGGGGCGCTGGCATTGCAATACGCGCTCGACGCGATCGAGAATCGCGCGCTCACGCGCCCGAGCCGGCTGGTGCTGATTTCCCCGATGATAGGCGTGACGCGCTACGCGCGCTTTGCGGGGCTCGCCGGATTGCCGGCGATATTGCCGGTGTTCGCGCGTGCCGCATGGCTTGGCGTCATTCCGGAATTCAATCCGTTCAAATACAACTCGTTCCCGGTGAATGGCGCGCGTCAATCGTATCTTCTGACCGCCGCGATTCAGGAGCAAATGGCGAGGCTCGAGCGTGAGAACCGGCTCGACACGCTGCCGCCGATCCTGACCTTCCAGTCCGTGACCGATTTCACGGTCAGCACGCCGGCGATCATGTCCTCGCTCTATGACAAGCTTCCGGAGAACGGCAGTGAAGTGGTGTTATTCGATGTGAACCGCAGCGTGCGATTCAGGACTTTTCTGCGCGTCGCTTCCTACACGGCGATTTCGCGGCTGCTGCGTACCGGTCCCCAAAACTATCGCACGACGGTGATCGGCAACGCCTCGCCGGACTCGGCGCATACCGTCGAGCGCAGCACCTACGCGGGTGAGGTGCAGACGAGAATCAAACCTCTGGATATCGATTATCCGCAGGAAATCTTCTCCTTATCGCACGTCGCGATTCCATTCCCGGTCACGGACCCGCTGTACGGCATCGCGCCGGACGATTCGGAAAACTTCAATGAGCACCTCGGCACGCTTGCGCCGCGCGGCGAGCGCGGCACCCTGATTCTGACGCTCGATTCGATGTTCCGCATCGCGTCGAATCCGTTCTTTCCTTATTTGCTGCAACGTATCGATGAAGGCATGGGCGCAATGCCGCCGCCGGTCGTGAAGTCTCTGCCGCGCACCCATGAAACCGCTGCGAGGCTGCCTGACGATTTCTCCGATGATGTGAACGCACTCGACCAGGTCGGGGCCGATGAGCCTTAGACGCCGCATGCAGGTCGACTTGTCATCTCCACATAAGCCGCCTTGCTTACAGAAGTCCGACAATCCGCTGCCTGCTACCGCCACGGTCTAACCATGCTCCGAGGTCGGGCCGTGGCGGCCGCCATGTGCGGCATGACGTGGCCGGTTTTGTCAGTATGTCGGCCTGTTTGATCAGTCTGTGCCACGACGGTTGGCGCTAGGATTGCCACGGCGCGCCCTGGGTATTTCCTGATCAGGTCGGGACCAGGTGTGGAAACAGGCTGCGCCGGCGCTTCACAGGCGGCAAACCGATAACTGAGGAATCCATATGAGCAGGGAAGTTGTGGTGGTGGGCGGTGTGCGGACCGCGATCGGCAAATTCGGCGGCAGCCTGAAAGACGTGCCGCCAAGCGAACTCGGTTCAATCGTCGTGCGCGAACTGCTCGCGCGAAGCCACGTCGAGGCAAAGGACGTGGGGCATGTGGTGTTCGGCAATGTGATCGCCACCGAGCCACGGGATTTTTACCTTTCTCGCGTCGCCGCAATCAACGCCGGCATTCCCGAATCGACGCCTGCGTTCAACGTCAACCGGCTGTGCGGTTCGGGCCTGCAGGCGATCGTCTCCGCCGCGCAGACCATTCTGCTCGGCGATGCTGACGTGGCGATCGGCGCTGGCGCCGAGAACATGAGCCGCGCGCCGTACATCACGAGCGAGGCCCGCTTTGGCGCACGCATGGGCGACGCGTGCCTCATCGACATGATGCTGGGCGCGCTAAACGATCCTTTCCACACGGTGCCGATGGGCGTGACGGCGGAAAATGTCGCCGGTCGCTACGGCATTACGCGCGAGCGTCAGGACAATCTCGCACTCGAATCGCATCGCCGCGCCGCGCGAGCGATCGCCGAGGGCCGCTTCGCCAGCCAGATCGTGCCGGTCAAACGCACGGTGAAAGGGCGCGAGACCGTCTTCGACACCGACGAACATTTGCGCCACGATGCAACGATCGACGACTTTTCGAAGCTCAAGCCCGTATTCGCGAAGGAGAACGGTACGGTCACGGCGGGCAACGCTTCCGGCATCAACGACGCGGGCGCGGCCGTCCTGCTGATGTCGCGCGAGGCGGCCAAGGCGCGTGGCCTCGCGCCGATGGCGAAACTCGTGGCATACGCACACGCGGGCGTCGATCCGCTTTACATGGGCATCGGCCCGGTGCCGGCTACGCGGCTTGCCTTGCAGCGCGCGGGACTGTCCGTCGCGGACCTCGATGTGATCGAGTCGAACGAGGCATTCGCCGCCCAGGCATGCGCGGTCACGCAGGAGCTGGGCCTGGACCCTGAAAAGGTGAACCCCAATGGCTCGGGTATTTCGCTCGGCCATCCGATTGGCGCGACCGGCGCACTGATTACCGTGAAGGCGCTGTACGAACTCAAGCGCATTGGTGGCCGCTATGCGCTCGTCACGATGTGTATTGGGGGCGGGCAGGGGATCGCCGCCATCTTCGAAAACGTCCAGTAAATCGCGTGCGCCTTCGGGCGCGCCATATCCAAGCCATGCAAATCGAAACATTGGGAATCGTGGGCGCCGGGACGATGGGTTCCGGCATCGCGCAGGTCGCCGCGCTCGCTGGCCTGCGCGTGATCGTGGTCGACGTCAGTGAAGCCGCGCTCGATAGAGGCCTCAACGCGCTGAAGGGAAGTCTCGATCGGCTCATCGCGAAAGACAAGCTGGACGCGGCGGCGAGCAATGCCGCGCTCGCACGCATCGAGACCTCCACGGATTATCAGCGCCTCGATGCTGCCGGTCTGATTATCGAAGCCGCCACCGAGAACCTCGATCTGAAGCTGCGCATCTTGACGCAGATTGAAGCGGTTGCGCGTCCTGACGCCATTCTCGCTTCCAATACGTCTTCGATCTCGATTACCACGCTTGGCGCCGCACTATGCGACCCGTCGCGCCTCGTCGGCATGCATTTCTTCAATCCGGTGCCATTGATGCCGCTAGTCGAAATCATCCGGGGCCTCGAAACCGGAAGCGCCGCTGCGGACGCGGTCCACGAACTGACGTTGCGGCTCGGTAAGTCGCCGATCAGCGTGCGCAATTCGCCGGGCTTCGTGGTCAACCGCATTCTCGTGCCGATGATCAACGAGGCTTTCTTCCTGCTCGCCGAAGGCGTCGCGCCAGCCGAGGAAATCGATACCGGCATGCGTCTTGGCGCGAATCAGCCGATTGGACCGCTGGCGCTTGCCGACCTCGTTGGACTCGATGTGGTGCTTTCGGTCATGGATGTCTTTTACAAGGACTTTGGCGATTCGAAATACCGTGCGTGCCCGCTGCTTCGTGAACTGGTGGCCGCCGGACGCCTGGGCCGGAAGACCGGGCGCGGGGTCTACCGTTACGGCCAGGGGGACGGAGGGCTGTAGGAGCGTTGTCGCGAGCCCGGCGCGACGGTCAGACGTGCGGCTCACGCGTCGGCCCAGCGGCGCAGCAGGTTGTGATAGGTGCCGGTGAGGCTCACGACGGTCGGATCGTTCGAGCCGCGTTCGGCGGAAAGACGCTGCACGTCGTTGTCGAGGTGATAGAGCAGCCGCCGTTCGGTTTCGTCGCGGACCATGCTCTGGATCCAGAAGAACGACGCGACGCGCACGCCGCGCGTGACCGGCGTCACATGATGCAGGCTCGACGACGGGTACAGCACCATGTCGCCGGCCGGCAGCTTCACGCGATGCGTGCCGTACGTGTCCTCGACACACAGCTCGCCGCCGTCGTAGGTGTCGGGATCGGCGAAGAACAGCGTCGCGGACAGATCGCTGCGGATGCGGAAGTCGCTGCCGCGCAGCAGCCGGATCGCGTTGTCGACGTGCAGGCCGAAGCCGTCGCCGCCCGCGTAGCGGTTGAAGAGCGGCGGAAAGACCTTGAGCGGCAGCGCGGCCGAGAAGAACGCCGCGTTGCGCGCGAGCGCGTCCTGGATCGCGTCGCCGATCGCGCGCGCAACCGGCGAGCCTTCGGGCAACTGCTGGTTGTGCTTGACCTGCGCGGACTGCACGCCGGCCGTCACGCTGCCGTCGATCCACTGCGCGCCGTCGAGCGCGTCGCGGCACTGCGCGACCTGCTCGCGGGTCAGCACCTGCGGTATATGCAACATCATGTCGTGGTTCTCCCTATATCTGTGTGAACGTCCGCGCGCGACAGCGCGGACGCGAAGCGGCGCAACGCATCGACCGGCGAGTTCGAGAGCCACGCGTGCACCTGAGCGAGGAACGCGGGCGTTGCGGTGCGCGGCACGCGCGCGAGCCACGCGAGCGCGTCGTCGATCTCGCCGCGCGCCGCGAGCATCCGCGCGTAGTTGAATTGCCCGCGGAAGTCGCCGCCTTCGGCGGCCTGCCGGTAGTAGCCGCACGCGGCCGATGCGTCCGCCTCGACCACCCAGCCGTCTTCGTGGAAACTGCCGATGAAGTTCAGCGACTTCGCGTGACCGAGCGCGGCTGCGCGCCGGAACCAGTCGAGCGCCTCGGTCCGGTCCGGCTCGATGCCGCGGCCGAGCGCGAGCGCGGACGCGTAGTTGTACATACCCCAGTCGAGCCCCGCGCGCGCGGCGAGCCGATACCAGTAGACGGCGACTTCCGCGCTCGGCGCGGTGCCCCAGCCGTTCTCGTAGCAGCGGCCGAGCATGTTCATCGCCATCGGATGATCGCGTCGCGCCGCGTGACGGAACCACGTGAACGCGGCCTGCGGGTCGCGTTCGACGCCGTGTCCGTCGAGCAGGTACTGGCCGTACACGGCCTGCGCGTCGACGATGCCGTTGTGCGCGGCCGCCGCGACCCACGCGGCGGCCCGTTCGGACGGGCCGGCGAGGATCGCCGCGAACGCGTCCGCGGACACCGACGCGAGCGCGCGCAACGGCACGCGCTCGTGCAGCGGCACGTCGTCGTCGCGATGCTTGGGGTCGTGCATCGCGGAGTCCTTAATAACGCGCGGTCATCGTGACGAACGCGGAGCGTCCCGGCGCGATCGACACGTAGTGGGTCGGATACGCCTGGTCGAAGTACTTGCGGTTGAACAGGTTCTGCACGTTCAGCTGCACGTCGAGATACTTGTTGACCCGATACCGCGCGGTCGCGTCGAAGCGCCAGTACGACGGCACTGCATGCACGTTCGCGGTATCGCCGAACACCTGGGACATGTAGAACGCGCCGCCGCCGACCGTGAATTGCGGCAGCACATCGTAGGTCGACCACAGGCTCAGGCTGTTGCGCGGCGTGTTCGGGAATTCGTGGCCGTTGTCGGTCGTGGTCTTGCCGTTGTCGCGCAGCTCGCTGTGCAGATACGTGTAGCCGCCGAACACCTGCCACTCGTTTGTCAGCCGGCCGGACACGCCGAGTTCGAGACCCTGCACGCGCTTGCTGCCGACCATCGCGTACTCGTTGTTCGGCAGCGTGACGCGCGCGTTGGTCGTGTCGATCTGGAACAGCGCGCCGGTGAGCGACAGGCGGTTGTCCAGCACGTTCCACTTCGTGCCGATCTCGATGCTGCGGTTCTTCTCCGGCCCGAGCTGGTCCGCGTTCACGCCGACGCCGCCGCGCCCGGGCGTCAGCGACTGCGTTTCGCTGCCTTGGCCGAGCAGCGCGCCGGCCGGCGTCGACGACGTCGCGATCGACGCGTACACGCTGCCGTTGGCCGCCGGCTTGAACACGAGGCCGAACTGGTAGTTGAACAGCGTGTCGTCGCGGGTGATCTGCTTGCCGCCGTTTGCGGCGGTGTCCGTGAAGCGCGTCGAGTAATCGTCGACGCGCAGGCCGGCGTTCACGAACCAGCGCGGCGTGATCTCGACCGTGTCGAACACGTACAGCGCCTTCGTCGTCGTACGCTGGCGGCTCGGGTCGTTGTTGCGGCTGACGCTGCCGGCCCACGGATCGTTCGGATTCGGGCTCCACAGGCTCGTGCAGTTGTAGCCGGACGGCGCGCCGATGCCGGCGGTGCGGCAGATCGCGCCGCTCGCCGCCGCGACCGTGTACGAGTCGTTTGCCGAACGCTCGCGCGACAGTTCGAGACCGGTCGCGAAGCTGTGCTTCAGGAAGCCGGTGCGAAATTCGCCGTACAGATCGGTCTGGTTCGCGATGCTCCACACATCGCTCGCACGGGTATTGGCGCGACGCCACACCATGCCGTTCGCGACGTTGCCCTGGCTGTCGTCGGGCTGGGTCCAGATGTAGTCCTGGCTCGCCTTCGTGTAGCGCGTCGTATTGCGGATCGTCAGCGCCGGCGTGATGTCGTGCTCGATGCGCAGCGTGCCGATATCGGACTGCGTCTTGCGGAAATCGCGGTCGACGAGGCCGTAGAAGTTGTGGCGGTCGACATCTGCCGGATAGAGCGTGCTCACGCCGGCCGGCTTGTTGCCGGTCGTGTAGAAGTACGGGATGCCGCTGTCGGGCAGGTCGTCGGTGTTCAGGTGGTAGTAGCTCGCGGTCACGCGCGTGGGCGTGCCGAGGCCGAATGCGACCGACGGCGCGACGCCCCAGCGCGTGTTGTTCACCGCGTCGCGGCCGGCCACGTCGTTGTTGTGGCTCAGCAGGTTCAGGCGGAACGCGGCGTGGTCCGCGAACTGCCAGTTGCCGTCGGCGGTAAAGCGGCGATAGCTGTCGGTGCCGAGCCCGATGTTACCTTCCGCGCTGTTGCCGAGGTGCGGCGCTTTGCTCGTGATGTCGATGCTGCCGCCGGGGCCGCCGCGTCCGCCGAGCGCGCCGTCGGCGCCCTTGACCACCTCGATGCGTTCGGTGTTGAACACTTCGCGCGTGGTTGCGCCGATGTCGCGCATGCCGTCGACGAACAGGCTGCCTTGCGTGTCGTAGCCGCGCAGGAATGGACGGTCGCCGAGCGGGTTGCCGCCTTCACCCGCGCCAAACGTGACGCCGGGCACCGTGCGCAGCGCCTCGGTCATCGTGGCGGCGCCGATGCTTTCGATCAGTTCCTGCGGGATCACCGAGACCGATTTCGGCGTGTCGATCAGCGGCGCGGTGAACTTGATGTCGGACGAATGGCCAGTCTTGAAGCCGCGTTCGGCCTGGCCGGAAATCTGGATCGGCGCCAGCTGGCCTTCGCCGTCGGAGGGCGGCGGCGCGGTGCCGTTGTTCTGGGCGAAGGCGGGGCTGGCGGCCAGGACGCTCCACAGCGTGGTGCCGAGTTTGCCGAGCTTGAGTTCGTCGATGCGCGACTTCATTCCGTTTCCTCGTGGTGATCCGCGCTGGACGGTGTGGCGCAAGCCTTTCCATATCATTTCGCGGTTATTACAAAAATATTTCAATACATTCTATTCGGTTGTTTTGTAATTGAGAAGCGTTCTTATTTGTGCTGACTGGGGCGAACGGGTGCGGTCGGGACGGCCGATTGGCCGTGGGGCGCCGATTGGCGGGAAATGAGCCGGCAATCCGCGAGGAAGATGGTTTTTGACCTAAGTCAAAATGCGCGGCATGCGGACATGCCATGCGCTGATCGGGATCGAGAATGCGAGCGAGAAGGAGTTGCGGCGGTTCGCGGCCTCGACGTGCCGCCGCAAGCGATACAACGCAACGCGAACGAAACAGAGCCGCGGCCGCCGCGAATGCAGACGATGCGTCTGTCTGGCGGGGGTTGTCGACTTTGCTGGAGGAGCGCCGTATCAAAATGGCGATACAGCTTCAACACCTGGGTCGTAACCGTCGACCGAAGGCAGACAGCCACGGCATGCAGTTTTGACGGCGCGATAAGACTGGCAAAAATCGCTGCTGAGGAAGGCGGCGCCGCCTCGTCTGTGCCTCGCCGCAGGACTGCGAATGAAGGCGAAAGCTGAAGGCAAAAGCAAAGGGCCCGTGAACCGGGCCGGGGTCCCGCGGCCTAGCTGCCGCTCACATACCCCCCATCCACCGGCAAGGTGACACCGGTGACGAACGCCGCCGCGTGCGAGGCGAGAAAGACGGCGGCGCCCACCAGATCCTCGGTTTCCCCCCAGCGCTTGAGTGCCGCACGCGCCGCGATCTTCTCCGCCGACGAAGGGGTCTCCCAGAGCGCGCGCGTCATGTCCGTGCGATGGTAGCCCGGCGCAATCGCGTTCACGCGCACGCCCGCCACGCCGAACGAATGCGCAAGCGCGCGTGTGAGACCCAGGATGCCGGTCTTGCTCGCGCAATAGGCGGGCACTTCCACGTCGGCGAGATAGCTAAGCATCGATGCGATGTTCACGACTACGCCCTTCGATCGTTCGAGCAACGGCCGGGCCGCCATCGAAAAGCGCATGGCCGCGGTGAGGTTCACGTCGAGCACCTCGCGAAACACGTCGTCGCGGTACTCTTCTATCGGGCGTGCCACGCCCGCCGCATTGATGAGGACATCCAACGATTCCAGAGCGCTGCAAAAGCGGTTGATGTCATCGACGTTGCGCACGTCTACACGCTCGAAGCGGATGTGCGAGAGCGCGCCGTCGGCGCGCAGCGCTTCGAGCTTGGCGGACGAGCTGCCCGTAGCGATCACGCGTGCGCCGAGCGAGGCGAAGCCTTCAGCGATCGCGAGGCCGATCCCGCTCGTCGCACCCGAGACGAGCACGGTCTTGCCGCTGAAGAGGCCGGCCCGGAAAGCGTGGATTTCCTGGTTTTCCGCAGAGTCTTTTTGCGGGGCGGTTTGTGTCATGTTCAGGCAGCTCCTTGCTGGATGAGTGTGCCGAGGCGCGCGCCGTAGCGGTCCATTGCCTTGAGGGCGGCGACTACCATGGCGGGCTCGACGGGATAGGGCTCGTTGTGAATGATCTCGCCGGCGCGGCAGGCGCGTGCCGACACGGTTTCGAGCGCGTGGTTGTCGTCCGCGTCGACGTTGATCTGGGCGAGGCGCGTGGGCAGGCCGACCGCGCGGCAAAAGCGGAACACGCGCTGGCGTTCGTCGTCGGGCACGGTCGAAAGAAACAGCGAGGCGAGTACGCCGATCGCGACCTTTTCGCCGTGCAGCAGGCTGTGCGACGAAGGGAGGTCGGCGAGTCCGTGATGGATGGCGTGCGCGGCCGCTACGCCACCCGATTCGAAGCCGATGCCGGAGAGCAGCACCGTGGCTTCGAGCGTCGCGTCGAAGTCGGGCGTGACGAGCTGCGCGCGGCAGTCTTCGACCGCTTGCGGCGCGTGTGCGAACAACAAGTCGCGGCACAGCCGCGCGGCTTCGAAAGCGAGCGCCGTGCCACGCCCGCCGCACAGGTTGCGGGCATGGGCGCGCCGGCATGCTTCGGCTTCGTAGTAAGTCGCCAGCGCGTCGCCGATGCCCGCAATGAAAAAGCGCGCGGGCGCGCGGACGATCACGGCGGTGTCGAGCAGCACGAGGTCCGGGTTGCGGCGCACGAAGCGGTCGCGCACCACGCGGCCTTCTTCGTCGTAGATCACCGCGAGCGCGCTGCACGGCGCATCCGACGCTGCGATGGTCGGCACGCAGGCGAACGGCAGGCGCAGGTCGTCGGCGGCCGCGCGACCGGTGTCGATCACCTTGCCGCCGCCGAACGAGACCACTACGTCCGCGCCGCTTGCGCGAATCCACCCGGCGGTTTCGGCTACCGAGCGCTCGGTGCAGGCGGCATCGACTTCACGCACCTGCAATGTGACTCGTTCGGCGCGCGCGAGTACCGGTTCGAGCAGCGCCGAGACGTTGCGATCGACGAGGCATGCAGCGTGCGAGCCAAGACGTGCGAGTTCGGCGTCGAGCGTGGCGAGCGCACCGGCGCCCTGGACGTAGCGCGAGGGGAATATGCTGGTTCTCAACATGGTCTGGTTTGCGAAGTAAGTTCGGATGCGGGTTCGAAAGAAAGCACGCCCGACAGCCCGAGCGCGGCGGCGATCTCGCGCGCGCTGTGCACGATCTGCGTGCCCTGCGGAAAGCTCACGTTGGCCTCCTGCGCACCGGCATCGGGCCAGCCGAGTACGCGCATGCCGGCGGCGAGTGCGGCGCGCGCGCCCGTTGGGCTGTCTTCGATGGCGATGGCCTCGGCGGGCACGACGTCCAGCAGGTACGCGGCGCGCAGGTAGGCTTCGGGGTCGGGCTTGCCGTGCCGCACGTCGTTGGCACTCACCGAGACACGCTCGGGCGCTTGCAACCCGAGCGCGTTCAGATTGGCTTCGAGCAGCATGCGGCCCGCGTTCGAAACGACGGCCTGGCGCAGCCCGACCGCGTGCGCGGCGCGCCAGATTTCGAGCGCGCCGGGGCGCGCTTCGAGCTGCGGCGCTTCGGCCACGTAGCGCGCGGCGCGCAGCGCCGACCAGGCAGGGAAATCCACTTCGATGCCGAAGCGTTCGCGGCAGATTCGATAAACGTCGAGACCGGTGCGACCGAACATCAGCGGATGCAATTCGTCGCCCGCTTGAACGCCGCAGTGCGCGAGCGCCGCGATCAGGGTATGCATATGCAGCGGTTCGCTAAGCGCGAGCGTGCCGTCCATATCCCAGAGCACGGCGCGTGGCGGTGTGTTCATGCGTTGTCTCCGGCGAAACGGTCGAGGTCGTCGTAGAACTGCTGCGAGTGTGTATAGAGGCGTTCGAAGATCGGCATCATGCGGTCGTAGGTGTCGGCAGCGCGCGGGTCGGGTTGCACTTCGCGCGCGAAGCGCACGAAACGGCGCACGGCGTCGCCAAGTGTCGCAAACCGTCCGGTGGCGGTGGCCGCGAGCAGCGCGCAGCCCATCACGCCGCATTCGACCTCGGCGGGCACGAGCACCGGCGTGCGATACATGCTGGCCTTGATATCGAGCCACAATGCGGCTTTCGCGCCGCCGCTAGCCGCCACCAGCCGCTCGATCGCTACGCCCGCGGGCTGGATCATCGCCAAGTTGCGGCGCACGCCGAAGGCCACGCCTTCGAGCACGGCGCGATGCAGGTGCGCAAGGCCGTGGTGCGCCGCGATGCCGAAAAACTGTGCGCGCGAGTTCGGTTGCGCGCTCAAGCGCTCGCCGGTGAGATACGGCAGGAAGAAGAGGCCCTCGGCGCCCACGGGCGCTTCGGCGGCCTTGCGCGCGACGTCCTCGTACGAGAGCGCGTTTTCGTGGAACGCGCGGCGCGCCCAGCGCATGGCGTCGCCGCCCGAATCAAGCAGCGTGAAGCGGCCCCACAAGCCCTCGCAGGTCGCGACGTTCGAGACCTCCGGGTGCAGCATGGGCGTGTCGGCGATCACGGTGATGATTGACGAGGTTCCCGTGATGTCCGAGGCGAGGCCGCGCTCATACACGCCCGAGCCCAGCACCGAGGCCGGATAGTCGGCCGCGCCCACCAGGACGGGCGTGCCTTCGCGCAGCCCCGTGGCCTGCGCGGCCGCCTTCGTGACCGCGCCGAGCAATTCGTGCGGCGCCCGGATGGGCGGCAGCTTGTGCGCGTCGAGGCCCAGCGCATCGAGCATGACCGGTGACCACGCGCGCGTTTGCGGGTCCATCAGGAAGGTCATCGAGGCGTCGCTCCAGTCGCACGCGCGCTCGCCGGTGAGCCGGAAGTTCACGTAGTCCTTCGGCATGAGCACGGTCGTGGCGCGTTCGTAGGCGTCGCGCTCGTGCTGGCGGATCCACTGGAGCTTGAAGCCGGGCCAGGCGGGCGTAGGCGGATTCGCGGTACGCGCGAGCCAGGCGTGCGCACCGGGGCCGCTGCCGTGGCGAGCGCGAAACGCTTCGACCTGCGCGGCGGAGCGCTTGTCGTTCCAGAGCGGCGCGGCCTCGCGCGTGAGTTCGCCATCGGCGTCGATGAGCACGGTGCCGTGCATTTGTCCGCAGGCGCAGATCGCGGCGATGTGCTGCGCCGCTCCCGGCTCGGCCGCGAGCACTTCGCGGATCGCGTGAGCAGCGCCCGTCCACCAGTCGAGTGGACGCTGCTCGGACCAGCCATAGCGCGGCACGATCTGCTCGTGCTCGCGCGCGGCGAGGCGACGGATTTTGCCGCTCGCATCGACGAGTGCGGCGCGCACGCTGCCGGTGCCCACGTCGATCGCCAGATAGGTTGTCTCCATGCTTGCTTGTCCCATCGTCGTCGGGAATATCCTCGTTCAAGTGCCTCGTTCAGGCGCTGCCCGCATGGGCGCGTACGCGCCACGCGCATTGCGTGCGCGCGCGGTAGAGCGCCAGCGCGCCGCGCTCCCCGACAATGCGCGCGTCGATCTCGCCAGGCGCGATCGTGTTGAAGTCGAAGAGGCCATGGTGGTGCGCGATCATCACGCGCACGCCGGCGTCTTTCGCGAGCGTCACTGCTTCGTCTAGCGTGAAGTTGCCCGGCACGCCGTTGCCGCTGCGCTCGGCGTCGCGCCCGTTCACAGGCAGCAGTGCCACATGCGGCGCGAGCGCGGCCACGTGCCCGGTGAGTCCCGCGTAGGGCACGCAGTCGCCCGAATGATAGATGCGCACACCCGCAATTTCGATCATGTAGCCAAGCCACGGATGCCGGCCCTGCGCATCGACGTCGAGCGTTTCATGTGCCGAGGCGAGCGGCGTGACGCTGAGTCCTGGCGCGCCTGCCAGCGGTTGCACGCGCTCACCCGCGTCGACTGCGATCAGGCGCGAGGCATCCACGCCGCAACGCTTCACCGCTTCGTCGAGCGTGGCGGCGGGTACCACGAAACGCAGCCCGGGAAAGCGCCGCGCGAGCGGTTGCAGTGTGTCCGGGTCCATGTGGTCGGTGTGGCGGTGAGTGCAGAGCACGAGATCGACGCGTTCGAGATCTTCGGGTGCGATTGGCGCGGCCATCATGCGCTCGTGCGGATAGTGCGCGCCGCGGTACTTGCGCGCGAGCGAATCGGAAAGATACGGGTCGATCAAGAGGCGCAAGCCCGCGCCCTCGATCACGAAGCCCGCCTGGCCGAGCCAGTAGAGCGCGACGTCGGCGGAGGCGACCGGCGCATGCGCTTGCGGCGCGGCCAGACGCGCCGCAAGCGGCATCTCGAAGGTCTCGACGTCGATGGAAAGACGCGCGGTGCTCATGCTCACCAGCACACGTAGCCGCCGTCGGCGAGCACGATCGAGCCTGTCATCAGGCTCGCGGCCTCGCTGGCGAGAAAGAGCACGACCGAGGCCACTTCGTCCACGCGGCCAAGCCGATTCATTGGCGTGCCGCCAACCCAGTGGCGATACATCTCCTCGTTCTCGTACACGTACTTGTTCATCTCCGTATCGATATAGGTGGGCGCCACGGCGTTCACGCGCACGCCGCGCGCGCCCCACTCGGCGGCGAGCGAGCGCGTCAGGTGATGCACGCCCGCCTTCGACGCGTTGTAGTTCGCCTGCTCCTGCGGCCGGTTCACGATAAAGCCCGACATCGAGCCCACGTTCACGATGCTGCCTCCGCCGTGCTCCAGCATGCTCTTGCCGAACGCACGACAGCAGCGGAACACGCCGTTGAGATTCACGTCGATCACGCGGTCCCATACTTCGTCGGTCATGGTTTCGGCGGGATGATTCGAGATGGCGATGCCCGCGTTGTTCACGAGCACGTCCACGCGGCCGTGGCGCGCGATCACCGCGTCGTGCACGCGCTGTACGGCGGCCACGTCGGTGACGTCGAGCCGTTCGCCTTCGACCTGCGTGCCCGCTGCCGCGAGCTTGCTCACGGCAGCGTCGAGTGCGCCCTGGTCCATGTCTGTAAGCACGACACGCGCGCCGGCCTGCGTGAGCGCTTCGGCGATCGCGTAGCCGATCCCGCGCGCCGCGCCCGTCACCACGGCGAGCTTGCCGTCCAGGCGGAATTTGTCGAGATACATCGTCGGTCCTTCGAATGGAGTGAATGAGTGCGCCAGCGCGCGCTCGCACGACTGGCTGCTGTGGCTCTACGTCCAATAGTGCGTCTGGCTACGTGGCGTGGGCTGATTACGCCGATTGTGTTGCCTGCGGCTTACCGGCCGCGGCGGCGATCCGGCAGATTTCATCGAAAGCCGGGCCGTGCGTCGGAATGTCAATATGAAACACCTCGGCTATCACCCGCGTCCAGCCGTAAATGAAATAGGTCCAGCCGTCCTCGATTTGCAAATGGCGGGCCTCCTGCTGCACGCGCGCCTGATCGAGGAACACGAGATTGCCGCGATAGTTCAGGTCCCATGCAATGGCGCGCTCGGGAAAGCGTGCCGCGTTTGTGAGCGGTGAGCCCGGCGCGTCCTTGCCCAGGCCGGTCGCATTGATCACGAGCGCACCTGGTTTCAGGCGCGCGACCACGGCGTCGTTGTCCTCGGGGCGTGGCGCGATCACGTACTCGCACGGCACACCCAGATCGAGCTCGCGGTGTATGCGCTCGATTTCCTCGAGACGTTCGCCCGAGCGGTTCGAGACGATCACGCGCGAGGGTCGGTTCGCGCCACGGCTTTGCTGCATCAGATGCCAGGTGAGCGCGATCGTCGAGCCGCCCGCACCCATCGAAAACACCTCTGCGCCCGAGTGCGCGAAATGCTCCGGCGGCAGGAAGCCGTCGAGCGCGAAGCCCGATGTGATGGGATCTTTCGCGTGGCACACAAACTTGCCATCGCGTTTCGAGAGGCAGCTTGTTTCGCCCATGATGCGCGCGTGCGTGTCGATCTCGTCGAAGAGATCCTCGCACGCGGCGTACAGGTCGATCTTGTGCGTGGTGACGAGCGCGCCGAGCGAGAGCGGATCGCGACGGATGAACGCCACCGCTTCGCGATACGCCTCGGCGCTTGCGTGCGGCGCGAAGTCGATGCCTTTCATCTCGACATTGCCGAGCCCGAGATGGCGCGCCCACGCGGGGAACACATGCATGATCGAACTCTGGGCGGTGGTTACGCCGATGAAGTAGAAGGTCGGTTTCGTGGCGGCAGCGTAGCTCATCGTGCCTGCTCCATTTCAGTGTGGGACGCGAGCAGCGCGTCGATCTCCGCATGCGTGCGCGCGCGCCAGGCGGGATTGGGCGCGCTTTGCCAGCCGCCCTTGCCGTCGTCGACGATGCGCGTGCGCATGCCGTTCGAGCGCTCGATGATCGCGTAGTCCTGGCCCGAGTCGGCGGGGTAGCAGAACAGCATCACAAAGTCGCTTGCGCCGAGGTTCACGGAGCGGTGAATCCAGCGCGGCGGCACGTAGCACATCGTGTTTGCGCGGATCTCGACGGTGCGCGTCTCGCCGTCGGGCGCCTCCATCAGCATCAAACCATGGCCCTTGAGGCCGAAGTACAGCTCCGGTCGGTCTACGTTTGCGTGGATGTGGCCGCGCGTCATGAAGAACTCATCGCCCACCTTGCCGGCGCTCATGCGGGTCACGCCCGTGATGAGGTCGCCCGCGTTCGCGTTGGGCCTGTGGTCGGTGACTTCATAAACGACTTCATCGCCGCGCGAGGCCGCGAGCGCCTCGAAGGCGCGCGTGTCGGCGTAGAGCCCGGCGAGATCGCCAAGGCGTTTCTGATAGTGCGAACCGGTGCCGGCCATCAGGCCGGTCGCCAGATCCACGTCGAACGAACGCGGTTCGGGCCATTGCATCGCTTTCATCTCCGTCGAAATTGGGTCCGTGTGGTTTTCTAAACGTTAGTATTTATGATGATATAGTTTGCGAAACAAACGACTATTCGGGTTTATACCGAGTGTTATCGTTATTTTCACTTTATTAATAGTAGTGTTACTATCGTTTTTACTCGAATAACCCACGCTTCGCGACCAGTGAGGCAACACGAAAAAAGCAGGAGGCAAGCATGCAGGAAAGCGCTCATCAGGCGCTCGGCTCGGCCGGCGCACCCGTGGTGGAAGCCTTGCGCGAGGCGCTTGGCGCTAGTGTGGTGAGCCTGCCGGCGGAGTTCGCCGGCCGCAGCCACGCTGATTCGAGCCGCATGCCGTGCGCCGAGCCCATTGCGCTCGTGCGTCCGCGCACGACCAAACAGGCGGCCACAGCACTGCGCATCTGCCATGCGCACTGTCAGCCGGTGGTGACCCAGGGCGGGTTGAGCGGCCTCGCTGGCGGCGCGTGTCTGCTGGGCGGCGAGGTGGCGTTGAGCCTCGAACTGATGAATGAGATCGAGGAAATCGATCCGGTGAGCGCGACCATGACGGTGCAGGCGGGCGTGCCGCTGCAAACCGTGCAGGAAGCCGCCGACGCCGCAGGGTTCATGTTTCCCCTCGATCTGGGCGCGCGCGGCAGCGCCACCATCGGCGGCAATCTCGCGACCAACGCTGGCGGCAACCGCGTGATCCGCTACGGGATGATGCGCGAGCAGGCTCTCGACGTGGAGGCCGTGCTCGCTAATGGCAGCGTGGTGGGCGGCCTGCGCAAAATGATCAAGAACAACACGGGCTACGACCTGCGCAATCTGCTAATCGGCAGCGAAGGCACGCTCGGCGTAATCACGCGCGCGGTGTTGCGGCTGCGCCCGAAGCCACGCGCTGTCTCGACCGCATGGTGCGGCGTGCCCGACTACGCCAGCGTCACGACGCTGCTACGTCTTGCGCAGGAGCGCCTGCCCGCCGGTGTTTCGGCCTTCGAAGTGATGTGGCCGGGATACTACGACTTCGTGCTCACGCGTCTGCCCGAACTGCGTGCGCCGCTCGCCGGACGTCACGCGTTCTATGTGCTGCTCGAAAGCAGCGGCGCCGAGCCCGAAAGCCAGAGCGCCGCCTTCGAAGCCTTCCTTGCCGACATGCTCGAAGCGGGCACGCTCGAAGACGCCGCGCTCGCGGCCAATGAAACGCATGCCGCCGCGTTCTGGGCGATTCGCGACGCACCCGGCGAGTATGGCCGCCTGATTCCGGGGCGCGTCTCGTTCGACGTCAGTTTTTCCATTGCCGACGTGGGCGAGGCAGCGCGCCGCTGCGACGAACGCCTGCGCGCGCACTGGCCCGACGCCACGATCCTGATCTACGGCCATCTCGGCGACGGCAACCTGCACATCGTCGTGCAGCAGCCGGACTGGCCCGCGAGCGCCGCCGCCGAAGTCAAACGAACCGTGTACGGCGTGACGGGGGAGATGGGCGGCTCGGTGTCGGCGGAGCACGGTATCGGCACCAGGAAGCTCGAGGTACTCGCGCTCTCGCGCACCCCGGCCGAACTGGCCGCCATGCGCGCCGTGAAGGCCGCGCTCGATCCGCTCGGCATTCTGAATCCCGGCAAGTTGCTCGCGTCATGAACCTGCACGACGCCGCACCGCGCGCAACGCGCCGTTTTACCGCGTGACACACCTATATAAGGAGGAGACATGTCGCGTCTCATGCAAAAGCTGATGTGCGCCGCCGCGCTTGCCGCGGCCGGCATAGTGGCCACCGCGCCCGCGTTCGCCGCGGACAAGCTGAAGGTTGGCGTTTCGATGAAGGTGCTCAACGCGCCATACTTCGCCGCCGCGATGGAGTCGGCCAAGGCGCGCGCCACCGAGCTTGGCGCCGACGTGATCGTTGCCGACGCACAAGGCAAGATGCAAAAGCAGATCGCCGACGTCGAGGACCTGGTTACGCGCGGCGTAAAGGTGCTCGTGATCGATCCGGCCGATCCCGAAGCGCTGGTGGGCGCGGTGAACGCCGCGAGCGCGGCGGGCGTGAAGGTCGTGGTGATCGACAGCACGCTCAACCCGAAGGCCAACTACCTCACGCTCGTGCAGTCGTCCAATCGTCAGAACGGCGCGCTGGTGGGCCGCTGGGTCGTCGACAACATGGGCGACAAGCCGCTGAAGATCGCGCTCATTTCGGGCGAGAAGGGCAATCCGGTGGGCAAGGAGCGCCGCGACGGCGTGCTCGAAGGGATCATCGAGGCGCAGCTCGAAAAGACCGGCAAGTCCAACGTGCAGATCGTCGGCCAGGGTTGGGGCAACTGGTCCGATGAAGGCGGGCTGAAGGCGATGGAAGACCTGCTCGTGGCCAACAAAGACATCAACATGGTGCTCGGCGAGAACGACAGCATGGTGCTCGGCGCGCGCCGCGCGATCGAGAGCGCGAACCGCCAGGGGATCACGCTCGTGGCGGCCGCCGACGGTCAGAAGGAAGCGCTCGCGCTCATCAAGCAGGGCAAGTACGGCGTGACCGCGCTCAACGACCCGGCGCTCGTGGCGCGCACCGCCGTGGACATCGGCGTGAAGGCTGCGAAGGGCGACGCCGTGAACGTGCCGAAGGTGTCGTACACGCCCTCGGCGGCGATCTCCAAGGGCAATGTCGACAAGTTCTACAACCCGAAGGCGATCTTCTGAAGCGGCCGTTTTTCAGGTCTGCGAATGTTCTGGCTGTTGAAGACGAAAGCGCGCCGCACGTAAGGCGGCGCGCCTGTTCGAGTGGAGAGAGTTACATGATTCCGTTCATCGCGCTCACGGGCATCGACAAACGCTTTGGCGGCATTCACGCGATCGAGAACATCGACTTCGACGTGATGAGCGGTGAGGTGCATGCGCTCGTTGGCGAAAACGGCGCGGGCAAGTCGACGCTCATGCGCGTGATCGGTGGCGGCCATCAGCCCGACGCTGGCGTCATTCGCGTGGAGGGGCGCGAGATTGTGCTGCGCAATCCCCACGCGGCGCTCGCCGAGGGCATCGCCGTGATTCACCAGGAAACGGCGCTCGCACCCGATCTTTCGGTGGCTGAGAACGTGTTTCTCGGTGCGTTGCCGCGCATGATCGACTGGCGCACGCTGCGCGAAAAAGCGCGCGCGCTGATCGACAGCCTTGGGTTCGAGATCGATCCGGCGGCGCTCGTCGGTACGCTGTCCGCCGCGCAGTGCCAGGTGATCGAAATCGCCAAGGCGCTTTCCGGCGAGCTCAAGCTGCTCGTGCTCGACGAGCCGACCGCCGCGCTCGCGCCCTCGGACGCCGAACGCCTGCTCCGGATCGTGCGTGGGCTGCGCGCGCGGGGCGTGGGCATCGTCTATATCTCGCACCGCCTCGAAGAAGTGTTCGCGGTCGCCGACCGTATTACCGTGCTCAAGGACGGCAAGCGCGTGGACACGCTCAAGCCAGCCGATCTCACGCGGGACGAACTGATCCGCAAAATGGTGGGCCGCCCGCTCTCGGTGTTGTTTCCCGAGCGGCACGCCACGCGCGGCGAGCTCGTGCTCAAGGTGAGCGATCTTGCGCGCGGCGACGCGGTGCGCGGTGTCTCGTTCGAGGTGCGCGCGGGTGAGGTGGTGGGGCTCGGCGGACTGATCGGCTCGGGACGTACCGAGGTCGCGCGTCTGATCTTTGGGGCCGACCGGCCCGACGCGGGCGAGATCGAGCTCAATGGCCGGCGCCTGAGCGCACGCTCGCCGGGAGCGGCGGTGCGCGCGGGCATCGGCTTCGTGCCCGAGGACCGCAAGGGCCAGGGCGCCGTGCTCAGGATGCCGATCCGCATCAACGTAACGCTTGCGGCGCTCAAGTCGGTGAGTGCGCCAGGTGGCTTTCTCGCCTTCAGGCGCGAGCGCGACTGCGTCGCGCATCTCATGGACGCGCTGCGCATCAAGGCGCGTTCGATGGACGCCGATGTTTCGACGCTCTCGGGCGGCAACCAGCAGAAGGTCGTGCTCGCGAAGTGGTTCCACGCTGACGGCAATCTCATCATTCTCGACGAGCCCACGCGCGGCGTGGACGTGGGCGCGAAAGTCGAGATCTACACGCTCATCAACCAGCTTGCCGAACGCGGCAAGGCCGTGCTCGTGATCTCGTCGGAGCATCAGGAGCTGATCGGCCTGTGCGACCGCATTCTCGTGATGGGCGACGGCCGCATACGCGGCGAACTGCAACCCGCAGAGTACAGCGAAGAAGCGATTCTCTCGCTCTCGCTGCGCCGAGATCCGGGCGAAACGCAGGGCAGCCCGCACGGCGCACCCCAGCGTGAAAACGCCTCGCTCACACATGTCTGACCCTCAAGCTCATCAAGCTCAATCAGTCTGGAGACACCTATCATGAACCCCAGCGCCGTCACCTCCGACCCGCGCGAGCGCCGCTCCGGCATCGCGTCGCTCAAGCACGGCTGGCAAGCCGCGCGCAAGTTCAACACGGTCGCGATCCTCGTCGTGCTGATCGTGGCCGCCTCGTTCGTCTCCGGCGACTTCCTCTCCGTCGCGAACCTCTCGAACATCTCGCGCCAGGTGGCGGGCGTCGGCATCATGTCGGTCGGCATGCTACTGGTCGTGCTTACGGGCGGCATCGACCTTTCGGTGGGCTCGGTCGCCGCGCTCGGCAGCGTGCTCTCGGCGCTGCTCATTCCCGAGCATGGACTTGCCTTCGCGCTGGCCGCGGCGCTCGTGACCGGCGGCCTGTGCGGGCTCGTCTCCGGCGTGCTCGTGGCGTTCTGCCGCCTCACGCCGTTCGTCGTCACGCTCGCGATGATGACGGTCGCGCGCGGCCTCGCCATGATCGTCTCGAACGGTTCGCCCATCCTGGTCGACGACGCGGGCCAGGCGCTGCTCGACTTCGGCCGCCACAGCTACCTTGGCGTTCCGGGCCCGACACTCGTGATGCTGATCGTGTTCGTGCTGGGCGGCATTGCGCTCGGGCGCATGCGCGCCGGGCGCGTGGTGCGCGCCATCGGCTCGAACGAAGAGGCGGTGCGGCTTTCCGGCGTGCCGGTGGCGCGCCATGTACTCGGCACCTACGTGTTCTCGGGCGTGCTGGCGGCCATGGCGGGCATCATCTCCACCTCGCGCGCGAGTGTGGGGGCACCGACCGTGGGCGTGGGCGACGAGCTCACCGTGATCGCCGCCGTGGTGATCGGCGGCGCGAGCCTCGCGGGCGGTAAGGGCGGCGTGCTCAATACGCTCATGGGCGTGCTGATTCTCGGCGTGATCGGCAACATCATGAATCTCGCGAGCGTGCCGGGCTATCACCAGCAGGTGGTGATGGGCGCGATCATCGTCGCGGCGGTGCTCATGCAGCAGGGCCCGATTTTCTGGCGCCGCTGGCTCTTCCGCTAAACTGCGTCGTAACCGCATGACAGCCGCATGTGACCGCCATGCGGCCTTGGCGTTGCGCCAGCCTGTCGACGAAGGAATTTACGCGTGCCCGATTACAACATTCTTGAAGTGATTGACCGTGCCCGACCGAACCTGCGGCGCGGAAGCCGGCAAGTCGCCGATTACATTCTCGCCAACGTGCACACGATCGCGGACCTGAGCTTGTCCGAACTCGCGCGGCTTGCGCAGGTGAGCGAGCCCACGGTGCTGCGCTTTTGCGCCACCATCGGTTGCAGCGGCTTCAAGGAGTTCAAGATCCGCGCGGTGCAGAGCCTCGCGCTGGGAGCGCCTGCCACGCACTCGGTGCTCTCGGGCGCCGACACGCCCGAAACGGTGGCCACCAAGATCTTCGATTACACCATCACGAGCCTGGACTGGGCTCGAAAGAAGCTGGACTTCGAGGCGATCGGGCGCGCCGTGGATCTGCTCGCGGTGGCGCAACGCATCGAGTTTTTCGGCTTTGGTGCTTCCGGGATCGTGGCGCTCGACGCGCAGCAGAAGTTTCCGCTCTTTGGTGTGCCCTGCATCGCGCACCAGGATTCGCACCAGCAGTTCATCGCAGCCTCGATGCTCAAGCCCGGCGACGCCGTGGTGGCGATCTCGAACACGGGATCGACGCGCTCGCTCATCGAAGTGGCGCGCACGGCGAAGGAGCGCGGTGCGAGCGTGGTAGTGATCACGGGCTCGCGTGGCCCGCTCACGCGCTACTGCGACGTGGCGGTGGTGGCCGAGACGCTGGAGAACACCGACGTGTACACGCCCACGACCTCGCGGCTCGCGGCGCTCGTGATCGTAGACATCCTGTCGACCAGCGTGGCATTGAAGAAGGGCGAAGCCCATGCGCTCGACGTCCAGGACATGAAGCGCCATCTCGCCGATATGCGCTCTTCGGGCGTGATCTGAACGCTCGCGCGCAGCGCCCGCGAATCCGAAGAAGACCGACTCCGGCAGCACTGACGGGGCGCGATACAGGAGACACTCGATGGATCTGAAACTGTGTGGCAAGGTAGCCGTGGTGACGGGCGGGATGCTGAAGACGGTTTGAGGTCCGGGGGCGCGCCATGCAGCGGCTATCGGCATTCCGCCGATGTCTGCAACGCGGCGCTCGAACGCAACAACGTGGGAGTTCTCCGCGAGGGGTCTCAGGTTGACCCGATGCCATGCGGCTCAGAGCGCCGTACACTAACTGAACCACGAGACCTCATACAGCGTCACGTCAGCAGGCGCCTGGCGGCGCAGGCTTTGCTGGATCATGGTGAGCACCGAATGGTGCTAAACGCGAGGGGCTGGCCCGTTCCCCGAGTGAGACCAGTTCTCGCGACTCCCTGTTTAACGCCTTCAAGAATGGAAATATGGAGCAGGAGTCGAGATTTATTTCCTTTAACCTCGGCCTGCAAATTCTCGATCGTGCCAGGCTCAAGATTTCGCCTTTGCGCGGGCCATCTCATCGCCCGCATTCGCCGGCAGCCGGTAAATCAGCGGGATTGAACCGAGCGCAAAGAGTCCGGCGATCAGAAAGGCGGGCCAGAAGTCCGATGCTTCGACTTGCGCGTGGCCGTGGAGCGCACGGGAAATCTGCAGCACGATGCCACTGACCGCGACCGCAAGCCCCAGTGACACCTGCTGTACGACGCTGCCGAGACTCGTCGCGCGGCCCACGCTCGCGCCCGGAATATCCGCATAAAGCATCGAGTTGAGGCTCGAGAACTGCAGGGCGGAAAAGAAGCCGCCGACGAGGACGATCAGCCAGATCGTCAGCGTCGAAGATCCGGGCGTGAAGAATGCGCAGAGCGACGTGGTGATCGCCGAAAACACCGCGTTGTAGAGAAGGACTTGCCGGAATCCGAAGCGGCGCAGCGTCATCGACATCAGCGGTCGCATGAACAGGCTGCCGAAAGCCGTTGCGCAGGTGATGAGCCCCGATTCGAACGCCGATTTCCCCAGACCGACCTGAAGCGATAACGGCAGCAGGAACGGTATCGCGCCGCATCCGATGCGGAACAGCGATCCGCCGAGCACGCTCGCGCGAAAGGTCGGAATGTCGAAGAAACGCAGATCGAGCACAGGATGCGTCGCCCGCCGCGCATGCAGGACGTAGATCGCAAGCAGGATCGCGCCGGCGATGAACATCTCCCAAGCCGTGAAATCCTCGATGATGCCGCTGCCGACCAGCGACAGCCCCAGCAGCACGAGAGTCGCGCCTGATGCAGACAGCACAGAGCCAGCCCAGTCGAAGGCGCCAGGATGCGCTTCTTTCGTATTGGCGATGTAGTTCCCCGACAGGTAAATGCCCAGGATGCCGACAGGCACGTTGATGAGGAACATCATCCGCCAGTGCAGATAGGTAGCGATAAATCCGCCGAGCAGCGGCGCGAGGATAGGGCCGACGACCCATGTGATGCTCAGATAGTTCATTGCGCGAATGAACAGGTGCTTCGGCACGGCCCGTACGACGATAATGCGGCCCACCGGTACCATCAACGCGCCGCCGATGCCTTGTATGAAGCGCGCGAATGTGAACAGATGCAGCGACGGCGAGGCGGCGCACATCAGCGAACCGGCGACAAAAATGCCGATGGCGGTGCGGAACACGGCGCGCGCGCTGAAGCGATCGGCGAGCCAGCCGCAAACCGGAATGAACACGCCGAGGCTGACGACATAGCTGGTTACGGCGATTTTCAGCGCGACGGGATCTTTGCCGAAGCCGCGCGCCATGGCGGGCAGTGCCGTGACGATGATGTTCGCGTCTATCGCTTCCATGAAGAAGGCGCACGCAACGATGAGGGTTGAGACGACAGCGACGGAATCCGGCGAGGAAGGATCGAAGTTCTTCCAGTTGAAACTGAAGCGGCCAGTCACGAGCAGTATCTTCCTTGCTGGTTTGCGCTATGGCGCGCGAAATCTTCGAATCGCGCGGCTGAAAGTGCATTAGGGGACATGCAGTTTACAGCTTTCGTGATCGTTCGAGATTCCGGATCGCTTCGTCGATCTGCCAGGTCCCTTTCGTATCTATCGATTCATCGTTCGCAAGCCATAAATTTTTTCCACCGCCAGCAGGAATCCGATCGCGATCAGCATCTGCACCGTACTGATCGCGGCAATCGACGGATCGAACTGGTTCTGCAGGTACGACAGCATCACGACGGGCAGCGTCGTGGTGTTGGCGCTGCCGAAGAAGTAGGACACGCCGAGGTTGTCGAGCGACACCAGCACCGAGAACAGCGCGCCCGCGAAAATGCCCGGCGAGATCAGCGGCATGGTCACGTGCCAGAAGCGCCGCCACACACTCGCGCCGAGCACCGATGCCGCTTCGCCGTAGCCGGGATTGAGGTTCCTGCATGCCGCGATCGTGGTGCGCAGCACGTACGGCACCGACACGCAGGTATGCGTGATCAGCAACGCGGCGAACGAATCGCTGATGCCGAGCTCCGACAGGTAGTACAGCGACGACAGACCGACGACGAGCGGCGGCACCGCGATCGGCGACAGCAGGAACGACGACGCGAGATTGGCCAGCCGCGAGCGCGAGTGGGCGAGGCCGAGCGCGGCTGGCACGGCCAGCAGGATCGCGAACACGGTTGCGACGCCCGCGACGATCAGACTGGTGATCAGCGAATCGGTGAACGGCTTGTATTCGAGAAAGCGCCGGTACCAGCGCAACGATACGCCGCCGACCGGCACCGCGACCGATTCGCCCGGCGTAAACGACGCCAGCACGACGATCACGATCGGCGCGAGCAGGAACACGACGAACAGCGCGATATACAGCGTCGCGGCGCCGTTACCGAGCCTGTCGGCGACGCGCGAGCCGCCGCTCGACGGTTGTTGAACGGTCAGACTCATGGGCGCGCCTCCTTGCGTCGTCCGATGAAGCGGCCTTGCACATACAGACACACCAGCACGACGATCAACAGAAGATTGCCCATTGCGCTCGCGAGTCCCATGTCCTGCGACTGGCTGAACTGCTGGAAGATCAGCAGCGGCAGCGTGACGACCGTGCCGCCGCCGAGCAGCAGCGAGCCGATGAAGCTGCCGTTGACGATCATGAACACGATGAGGCAGCCGGTGACGATCCCTTCGACCGACAGCGGCAGCGTGACGAGAAAAAACGCGCGCCATGCGCCCGCGCCGAGCACGCGGGCGGATTCCTCGAGACGCCGGTCGACCGAACGCAGCACCGGAATGATCGACAGCACCATGAACGACACCATCACGTGGACGTTGCCGAGATAGACGATCGCAGGGCTTTGGGTCATGCGCAGCGGCGCGTCGATGACGCCGAGCGCGAGCAGCGCGTCGTTGACCAGGCCGTGGCGCGCGAGCAGGACATTCCAGCCGAACGTGCGCATGATGATCGACGTGAGAAGCGGCATGATCAGCACGAACATCAGCGGGCCGGCGAGACGTCCCGCGCGCCGCACCATGAAGTAGGCGACCGGATAGCCGACGATCAGACACCAGAAGGTCGTCAGCACGCTGACCTTCAGCGTCTCGAACATGATGCCGACGTAGTACGGATCGGTGAAAAGCTTGCGGTAATAGGCGAGCGTGAACGCCGGGTGCGCGCCCGGAATCGCCGAAATGCCGACGCTGCGCAGCGCGTTTTCATACAGCGGCATGCCGAAGAAGATCGCCAGCACGACGAGCGCGGGCGCGCACAGCACGAGATATGGCGAGATCCACTGGCGCGGGCGCCGCGTCGCGCGCGGCAGTGTGGTGAGTGAGCTCATCGCGCGTCTGCGCCCTGTGGTTCGGCTTCGAGCACGACCAGATCGTCGGGACAGACGAAGACGCTGGCCGCGTGACCCGGTTCGAGTGCGGCGGCGGTGGCTTGCTGATAGACGCCGAGTGTCTGGCCGAGCGCGGGCACGTCGATGCGATAGGCATGCTGCGATCCGCGGAACACGCGCGCGGCGACCACGCCGTCGAAACGGATGTCGTCCGGACGTGGGTTGGCGAGGCGCAGCTTTTCGGGGCGCACCGCGAGCTCGCCGGCCGCGCCGGGCGCGAGCGGGCGGGGCAGCGCATGCGCGACGCGGCAGCGCGCCGGCGCCGGGCTGCGCGGCTCGCCGATCGACACCTCGAGCCAGTTCGCTTCGCCGCGCAGCACCAAAAACGGCAGGATGTTGGCCGCGCCGAGAAATTCGGCGACGAAACGCGTGCGTGGCCGGTCGTAGACCTCGTTCGGTGTGCCGGACTGCAGGATGCGCCCGTGGTTCATCACGACGACGCGATCGCTCATCGTGAGCGCTTCTTCCTGATCGTGCGTGACCATCACGCTGGTGATGCCGAGCCGGCTTTGCAGCGACTTCAGTTCGAACTGCATGTTCTCGCGCAGGTTCTTGTCGAGCGCGCCGAGCGGCTCGTCGAGCAGCAGCACCGACGGATTCGTGACGATCGCGCGGGCCAGCGCGACGCGCTGCTGCTGACCGCCCGACATCTGGGCGATGCGTCGATCGCCGAAGGCGGGCAGGCGGATCATGTCGAGCATGCGCGCGACGTGCGCGCCGCGATCGCGTTTCGGCACGCCTGCCATGCGCAGCCCGAACGCGATGTTCTCCGCCACGGTCAGATGCGGAAACAGGCTGTAGTTCTGGAACACCATGCCGAGCCCGCGTTTGTTGGGCGGCAGATTCGTCACGTCGCGTCCGGCGATCCGGATCGCGCCGGTATCGGGGAACTCGAATCCGGCGATGAGGCGTAGCGTCGTGGTCTTGCCGCAACCGGACGGACCGAGCAGCGCGACCAGTTCGCCCGCGCGCACTTCCAGCGACAGCTGTTCCAGCGCGGTGATCGCGCCGAAGCGCTTGCTGATGCCGTCGAGCGACAACGGCTGCGAGCGCGACGGCACGGCGGGCGCATCGGCGTTCACCGCAGTTGCGGGGAGCGGGTTGGCGGATTGCAACATCGCTTCACCTCGAGTGACGTGAGTGACGTGAGTGACGTGATTGACATGGAGACTCGACGCGGCGGGGCCGGGCGTCAGGCCGCGCGCTGCGCTTCGAGCAACTGCGGATACTTCGCCGCGACCTCGCGGAAAATCTCGTGGATCACCTGAGCGCCCGGTTGCAGCCGGCCGTCGGCCTCCCATGCATCGAACGCGTCGAAGATCCTGTGCTTGAGGAAGTGACGCCACACGACCGGCGCGGCTGCGAGGATCTCGGTGAGCACCGCGTAACGCTCGCGGGTCCAGCGCGCTTCGTAACTGCTGCGCGCAGCGCCGTAGTCGAAATGCTCGACCGCCGCATTCGGTGCGTCGGCGGCAAGCGCGGTGCGTTTCGCGGCGGTTGCCGCCGCATCGACTTCGCCGGCGTTCAGCACCACCCCGTACTGTGCCAGCGCTTCGGCTTCGCTCAGATAGCCGCGCTTTACGTCGGTGGCAACCCTCTGCGGATCGCGCTCGTACGGATTGCCGTAACCGCCGCCACCGCAGCCTTCGAGGCGGATCACGTCGCCGGGACCGCAGACGACCAGATCGGTGACGCCGAGGTTTTCCTCATGCTCCGTGCCCGGGTTGCGCGTGAAGCGCGAATTCGATCCTGCCTTGCCGCCCAGCACGCCCCACGACGCGAAGCGCGACCGGTCCCGGTTGCGCGCGGTGACCAGCGTGCCCGGCGAAAACACGCGGAACTCCATGACCGTGCCGAGGCCGCCGCGATGGCGGCCCGCGCCCGCGCTGCCCGGCACCATGCCGTACTTGAGGATGCGGATCGGCACTTCGGCTTCGTTGATCTCGACCGGCGTGTTGCGCAGGAACGCGACGTTCGCGCCCGACGCGTCCGAGCCGTCCGCGCTGATCATGCCGCCCGCGCCGCCGCCGACCGGCCCGATCGCCGCAATGACGGTGCGGCCGTCGCTATCGACGGTACGCACGTTGAGAATCGACATGCCGCCGGCCGGGCACGCGGGCAGCCGCTCCGGACAGACCATCGAGAACGCCCCGAAAGTGACGTTCTGCGCGACCTTGCAGGTGAGACTGCGCATGCCGACGGCGGCGGGCGGCACGCAGTTCATGATCGTGCCTTCCGGCAGCACGCAGCGCGCGACCTTCAGCATGCCGGCGTTGAGCAGCAGATCCGGATGCAGCGAATAGAGCACGTAATTCAGCCCGACCAGCGCGAGCACGTGGCGCTCCTTGCCGCCGGTCGGCATGTTCAGCGACGAGTTGAGCTGCGGATCGCTGCCCGTGAAATCGAGCACCAGCGATTCGCCTTCGACCTTCAGATTCAGCGCGACGCGCAGCGGCTTGCCGTTCACCGAGTCCTCGTCGGCGTATTCGGCGAAGAAGTACTCGCCGTCCGGCATCGCGGCGACGATGGCGCGCGCCTGTTCTTCCGAGTAATCGATCATCGCGTACATGCCGGCTTTGAAGTCTTCGACGCCGAAGCGCTCGATGATCTCGAGCACGCGCCGCTCGCCGGTCATCAGCATGGCGATCTGCGCCTTCAGGTCGCCGCGGTTCTGCTCGGGGGCGCGCACGTTGATCGCCATGTGATCGAGCAGCGTTTCGTCGAGCACGCCTTTGCGCATGATTTTGGTCGGCGCCCAGCGGATGCCTTCCTGATAGATCTCGGTGAGCGTGCGCGACAGCGAGGCGGGCACCGCACCGCCCATGTCGGTGTTATGGATGTGGCCGCCGACGTAACAGACGATCTCGCCGTTATGGAACACCGGCTTCCACATCATGACGTCGGGCGTGTGCGTCGCGACGTAGCCGCTGTACGCATCGTTGGTCATGCCGATGTCGCCGGGTTCGTAATGATCGATCGCTTCGATCACCGAGCCGAAATCGAGCCCCGGGTACCACGTCGCGCCGAGCGTCTTCGGCGACGCGAACGTCAGCCCTTCGGGTGTCATGATCGTGCAGGAGAAGTCCTCGGTTTCCTTCACGAAGGCCGAGTGCGCGGTGCGCATCAGCGTGTGCGCCATGCTTTCGGCAGCCGCCACGCAGTAGTTGGCGAAAATCTGCAGGGCGGAGCGGTTGAATGTCATTGTCTGGTCCTTCGTGGATCGCTGCGCGCTCATTGCGCCGACAGCAGCAAGTTGCCGTATTCATCGACGACCGCTTCGCAGCCGGGCAGCACGCAAGTGGTCGTGTCGTCCTGCGCGATGATCGCGGGGCCGTCGAAACGTTGGCCGGCGAGGAACACCGAGCGGTGATAGAGCGGCACGATGCGCCATTCGCCGTCCAGATAGACGTCGATCATGGCCTCGGCTTTCGGCGCGCCTTCTCCTCTCGCGATCTTCGGCATTTCCGGCTTCGGCGTCGGCAGGCTGATCACGAGACGCAGTGCCACGACCTGCACGGGCGACGCGGCGTCGCTGTGGCCGTACAGGCGGTGATGCTCGCGATGGAAGGCGTCGGCGATGGTCGCCATGTCGCCGTTGCGGATCGATTGCGGATCGAGTGGGGTATCGACTTCGAACGACTGGCCGCGATAGCGCATGTCGGCCGACACCGACATTTCCGCGCCCGCGTCCGAGCCGGTTTCCTTGACGATCCACTCGCGCGCCTGCTGCTCGAGTATGGCGAGATCGCCGGTCAGCTTGTCGAGCGAGGCCGCGTCGAGCGGGTAATACGTGGTGCGCACGAAGTCGTTCTTGGTATCGGCGATCAAACCGCCCAGCGCGCTCAGCACGCCCGGCGTGGTCGGCACGATCAGATGCTTCATGTTGAGCGCGCGCGCGAGGAAGCCGCCGAGCATCGGACCCGCGCCGCCGAACGGCATCAGCGAGAAGGTGCGCGGATCGATGCCGAAGCGCGATACGATGCGGCTCACGCCGCCGTACATGCCGGACACGGCGACGTCGATGATCGCCGAAGCGGTCTGGTGAACGTCCATGCCGAGGCGTTGCGCGAGCGGTTCGATCGCGCGGCGGCTGGCGTCGACGTCGACTTTCACCGCGTTGTAGCCGAGCGATGCGCGGCCCAGCACGCCGATCACGGCGAACGCGTCGGTGATGGTCGGGCGCGTGCCGCCGCGGCCGTAACACACCGGACCTGGATTCGAGCCGGCGCTTTCCGGGCCGACCTTCAGTACGCCGAAATCGTCGACCCACGCAATCGAGCCGCCGCCGTCGCCGATCGACGATACGGACACCGACGGAATATGGATCTGGAAATCGCCGATGTACTCGCCGGTCGCGTACTGCGGCTTGCCGTCGACGATCAGCGCGACGTCGGCCGTGGTGCCGCCGATGTCGAGGCTCATGCAGTCCTTGATTTTGCACATGCCCGCCAGATACGACGCGCCGATCACGCCCGCCGCGGTGCCCGACAGGATCATCTGCACGCAGTTGCTTTTGCCGTTCTCGGCGCTCATCACGCCGCCGTTCGACTTGGTCACCTTGAGATCCGCGCCGACGCCGCTTTCGGCGAGCGCGGCCTGCAGACGCGTCAGGTAATCCGACACGCGCGGCTGCACGTAGCCGCCGATCGTCGCGGTCACGGTGCGTTCGTATTCGCGGATGATCGGCCAGACTTCGTGCGAGCACGACACGAAGAAACCGGGCGCGGCTTTCTCGATGATCG
Organism: Paraburkholderia silvatlantica; assembly: GCF_003096715.1. GTDB lineage: Bacteria > Pseudomonadota > Gammaproteobacteria > Burkholderiales > Burkholderiaceae > Paraburkholderia > Paraburkholderia silvatlantica. The sequence goes on along the minus strand of NZ_QEOL01000009.1, from coordinate 88,198 downwards.
CCTTGACCTGCTGTTCGTGCGCCGGATTGCGATACGAATGCAGCAGCGAGATCACGACGCCTTCGCACTTCGCGGCCTGCAGCGCGGCGAGCGCGGCCAGCACGCTGGCTTCGTCGACCGGCGCTTCTTCGGTGCCGTCCGGACGCATGCGGCCATCGACGCCGAACACGCGATCGCGCGTGATGAGCGGTTCGGGCCGGCGCGACATCAGGTGATACATGTCGGGAATCTTCAGGCGCGCAATGTCGAGCACGTCCTCGAAATTGCGCGTAGTGACGAGTGCGAGGCGCAGACCTTTGCGCATCACCACCGCGTTCACGCCGACCGTGGTGCCGTGCGTGAAATACGCGACGTCGTGCGGATCGATGCCGAAACGCTCGCGCAGTCCCTGCATCCCGTCGATCACTTCGCTGCCGGGCGAGTCCGGTCGCGAAAATACTTTGAGCGTGCGCGTGGTGCGCGTTGCCTCGTCCAGCACGGCGAAATCCGTGAACGATCCGCCGATGTCGACTCCAATTCTCAAGCCCATTGCCTTCCTCTGCCTTTCTCCGGATTTGCCATGCGGCGCCTGTGCGTCCGCGTTGCGCCTTTCAGTGACCGATCTGCTTGTTCCAGCTTTCGATCCATTGCGGCACGTACTTGCCGATGTCCTCGAAATTCACCCAGATCGATTTGTCGACCGTGGCGATGCGCGGTTTGACCTTCGCGTCGTAGGTGACCCTGGTGTTCGACGCGGTGTACTGCATCGCGTTGGCGAAGCACGACTGCCCTTGCGCCGACGCGAGTTCATCGAGAAATTGCATGCCGAGCGGCGAGCCGTTCTTTACCTTTACCGCCATGTTCGGAAACGCCACCGATCCGGGCGCCGGGTTGATCCACGCGATGTCGGCATTGGTGGAGTCGTGTTCGCTCCACGCGCGGCCGTCGTAGTACATCGCGATGTCGATGTCGCCGTTGCGGATCGCGTTGAGCGGCGCGTTCGGCTCGCTGAAGAACGTCACGTTCCTGCTGTCGCGCATGCGCTTGACCTGATCGAGCGCCGGCTGGATGTTGGTCGGCGAGCCGCCGTAGATCTGGTTGAAAAGCGTGATGAGGCCCGCCGGCGTCGCGACGTAATTGATGTCCGGGATGCCAGCCTGATATTTGCCCGCGACCACGCCGTCGACGAATTCCTTCCACGACTTCGGCGGATTCTTCACGCGCTTCACGCTGTACATCAGGCCGAAATCGCCGTACGTGATCGGAAAGCCGTAACCGTGGCCGTACTGCACGAGGCGCGGATCGAGTTGCGCGAGATTGGGCACGTCCTTCACGGTGACCGGATCGAGCAGCTTGCGCTCGATCGCGATATACGTCGCTTCGGGCGTGCTCACCATCACGTCGATCGGCGGCCTGGCCGGGTTCGCTGCGACCTGATTGACCCATTGCAGCGGATTGCCGAGCGTCACGTCGACGGTTTTCCCGGTCTTCTTTTCGAACGGCTCGACGAAACATTTGCGATAGGCCTTTTCCCATGTGCCGCCGAACGCGGTGACGGTGAGATCGGCGCTGAACGCGGCCGTCGAAACCGACAGGCAGGCGAGCGCGAAGGCGCCGGTGAGAAGCAGGGTTGTCGACGGACGACGGACTTTCGAGGCGATGAACTCCATGGTTCTCCCAACGCGGTGAAGGATTCCAACGATCGGTGACGAACAATTCACGGCACTCACGCATTTGCACACGCTTTGGTTGTGTGCCACAATACGGCACGCCGTGCTTGAATACGGTACAAATTAGCATGCAAGCCTTTTGATCGCAAGGGATCAAAAATGAACAGCCTTCTCAAGAGCATCGAGATCATCGAAACGATTTCGCAGCATCAGCCGATCGGCGTCAGCGAGCTGTCGAAGCTGCTGAAGATGCCGAAATCGAGCGTGCAGCGCGTGCTGATGACGTTTCAGGAAGCGGGCTGGCTGCGCCAGGCCGGCACCGAAGTGACGCGCTGGGAAGTCGGCGCACGGGTGGTCGGTGTGCGACCCATTGCGCTGAAAGGTGGTGCGTTGCAGAAAGCCGCGCGCCAGCCGATGCAGGACCTGTGCGATCTCGTCAACGAAACCGTTCATCTGTCGATTCCGGACGGCACGACGGCGATGGTTCTGATCGAGGAAACCGAGTGCAGGCAGTTCGTGCGCACCGCGTATTCGATCGGCAACGTGTCGCCGTTCCATGCGACGGCCAACGGCCTTGCGATGCTCGCTCACATGAACGACGGCCAGATCGATGCGATCCTCGGGCGCGAACTGCCGAAGTACGGCGAAAACACCGTCAACGATCCGGCGCTGATCCGCGAAGAGCTCGAGCGCATTCGCGAGCGCGGCTACTCCGTGAATCTCGGCCAGTACCGTCACCAGATCTACGCGATCGGTGCGCCGGTGTTCGACGGCAACGGCGTCGCGGTGGCGAGCGTGTGCTTCTCGATGCCAGGCTCGCGCTTCGATCCGGAGCGGATCGAAGAATGGGGACGCGCGGTGCGCAACGCCGCTAACGACATCAGCGGCGCCAGCGTCGATTGAAAGGTCCGCTCACACCGAGGGAAACAGTGCCTGCATCAGATCGCGCGCCGAGTGCGCCTCCAGTTCGAGGATCGTCGCGAGCGCGCGTTCTGTCGGCACCGCGCCAATCACCGGCCTGAGCGCGGCGGCGAACTTCGCGCGCGTCGCGTCGGGCGACATCGGCTCGCGGCGATGTGAGCCGAGCGGTTCCGCGAGCAGCGTTTCGTGGCGGGAACCGTCGGCGAGGCGCAGCACGACACGCGTCGGGATCGACATGTCCGCGCGGTGCTGCCGGTCGAACGCCGGTTCGTGATGCACGTGAATCTTCGCGAACAGCGCGCGAATCGCCGGTGATGCGAAATCGGGTTCGCGCAGCGCGTCGTTGAGATCGTCGGCGACGAAGGCCGACGCGATCAGAAAGCGGGCGTTGAATTGCGCATCGATCAGATTGGCCGGGAACGGCGAGTCGAGCGTATCGACGAATTCCCTGAACGAATACAGGTCGATCGCGTCGATCTGTTCGAGTGGAAAGCGCAGCTTCATCTGCAGCACGCCTTCGAGCGCGGGATGCGCCCATCGGCAACATGCCCACGGTTTGAATTCGATGCGGCGGATCAGCCAGTCGTCGCCGGGCAGCGTGTCGAGACAGGCGGGACGGATGCGGTCGGAACCATAAGTTTTCCAGAAGCCGAATTCGTCGGAGAAGAAATGCTGATCGCCGGCATAGCCTTCCTTCGCAAGACAGGCCGACAGCACGCCGATCGACGCCGCGTTGCCGTAGCCGTTCTTGAGCCATGTATAGCCGCCTTGCGGATTGGCCCGCACGATCGTCGGCATCGGCGCCTGCTGCGCGGTCAGCCCGAAGCCGTGCCGCCACTGCGTTTCGTCGAGTTCCAGCAGCATGCCGGCGGCGATGAACGCGCCGAAGGTCTGCCAGGTCGCGTAGCCGATGTCCTTCGACGGCGCGGCCTCGCTTGGGCAGAGCATCGTGCCGATCCGCAGCGACGCCTCGTACGCGACGACGATCGCGTGCAGCAGGTCGCGGCCGCTTTTCGATGATCGATGCGCGCAGGCGAGCGCGGGCCCGATGATCGTCGCGCCGGGATGCGAGGGCGCTTCCTCGCGATAGCAGTCGTCGAAGTCGAGCACGTTCGCGGCTTGCGCGTAGGCGTGCGCGGCGTCGAGCAGGCCGCCGTGCAGGCCGCGGCCGAGCGGAATCGCGCCTTCGGCGGCTACCGAATTCAGCGCCAGCGCGCGCAGCATCGCCCGCAGTTGCACGGTGTCGAGTCCGGCCCGCAGACACGCGAGGCCGTCGAGCACGCATTGCTTGCCCGCCGCCAGCGCGTCGGCGGGGATGGTTTCGAAGCGGTGCGCGATCAGCCATCGCGCGAGGCCGGCAAAGCCGTGGTGATCCGACATGGTTCCTCGTTCCGTTTGACCGGCACGACGGCGCGACCAACGCGCGCGCGGTGTCCGAAGCAAAACGTGACGAGGCTACGAAGGACGAAATCGCACGTCAAATACGCATTCGAGATGCGGCGATCATCGTTTGATATGGGGTAAACGCGGGGGTAAGCGCGAGGATGGGCGCGCCGTCATCCGCTGCTTTCGCGGAACGCGTCGGCGAACGATTTCGCCAGCATGTTCATCGGAATGTTGAGCGGATAGACGACGTAGGTGGCGAATTCGATGCGCTTCGAGAACGGCAGGATGGCAAGCTGGTCCGCGTATTCGCGCGCGACCAGCTGATTCATCAGACTCACGCCCATGCCGCGCACGACCATCCGGCAGATCGCTGCGGCAAAGTGCGATTCGTACGCGAGGATGCGCTTGTCCTCGCCGTCGATCAGACACGCATCGTCGATCCGCTTGCGCATCACGTCGCTCGACTTGAGCGACAGAAAGCGCTCGCCGATCAGATCAGCGGGCGTGACCGCGCCTTCGCGCTGCGCGAGCCGGTGGTCGGACGGCACGATGCATACGCCCTGACTCCTGCGTACCACTTCCGACGCGACGCTGGTGCCGTTGAAGATTTCGGACGCGATGCCGACGTCGGCGTAACCGGTCGCGAGCCACTGGCAGACAGTCAGCGAATCGGCCACTTGCAGCGTGACATCGACATCCGGAAAGCGCTGTGCAAAAAGGTGGATCGCATCGGGCACGGCGACGATCGCCATCGACGGCACCGCGGCGACGCGCAGACGGCCGCTGCCGCGCTTGCGGATGGATTCGGCTTTCTCTTCGAGACCGCGCAGGCTCGCGAACGTGTGTTCGACATCGCGGAAGAACACCTGGCCTTCGAGCGTCGGCATCAGCTTGCCGATCTGCCGTTCGAACAGCTTGACGCCGATACGCCGTTCCAGCTGGCTGATGACGCGGCTGATGTTCGATTGCGAGGTGTGCAGATCCTTGGCGGCTTGCGTCATCGAACCCGACAGCATGACCGCGCGGAAGGCCTGAATTTCACGGAAATTCAGCATCGGCTGATGGGTATATCAAAAAGGAATGACCCACGATTATATGCGCATTTGTCAAAAGAAATTGTCGTTCATACACTCGCCGGAACATGATGAAACGTTGCCGCGACAGACTTCGCAGCGTTCATTCCCTGTCCATGAGGGATCCATACCAAACGCCATGAAGGACGACACTTTCCATCTCGATTCCGTTCCGGGCGGACATTTCATCGGCGGCGAACGCGTCGAAGGCCGCGCGGAAATCGAGGTCTTGCGCCCGTCTGACGGCGGTGTGATGGGCACGCTGCCCGACGCATCCGGCGATCTGGTCGATCGGGCCGTGCGCGATGCGCATCGCAGCTGGCTCGCGAGCGGCTGGGGCACGCGTGCGCCGCGCGAGCGTGCGCGTGTGCTGTCGCGCTGGGCCGATCTGATCGATGCCGATGCGGATGCGCTCGGGCGTCTCGAAGCGATCGGTTCGACGCGTCCGATCGCCGAAGCGCGCGCGTTCGACGTGCCGTTCACCGCCGAGTGCATCCGCTTTTTCGCCGAGTGCGCCGACAAGTTCGGCGGCGACGCGGTGCCGACCCAACGCGACAGCCTGGGTCTCGTGCTGCCCGAACCGTACGGGGTGGTCGCCGCGATCGCGCCATGGAATTTCCCGCTGATGATGGCGTCGTGGAAATGCGCGCCCGCGCTCGCGGCCGGCAACGCGATGGTGCTCAAGCCGTCGGAGCTGACGCCGTACTCGGTGATGCGTCTCGCCGAACTCGCGATCGAAGCGGGCGTGCCGCCCGGCGTCTTCAATATCGTGCAGGGCCGCGGCGCGAGCGCGGGCGCGGCGCTCGTCAGGCATCCGCTGATCGGCAAGGTGTCGTTCACCGGCTCGACGCGCACTGGCGCCGCGATCATGAGCGACGCCGCGCGCCATGGCACCAAGCCGGTCACGCTCGAGCTCGGCGGCAAGAGTCCGCAGGTCGTGTTCGACGATGCCGGCGACGTCGATGCGGTCGCCGGCCGTATCGTCCGTGGCTTCACGTCGAACGCGGGTCAGGCCTGCGTGTCCGGCACGCGGCTGATTGTGCAGCGCGGCATCGCCGACCCGCTGATCGACGCGGTCATCGCGAAGGCCGGCGCGCTGCGGCCGGGGCCGACCTGGCGCGAACCGGCGTGTTTCCCGCCGATCATCAGCGAGACGCAGGCGCGCAAGATTCACGCGGCGGTCAGGCAGACCATCGACGACGGCGCGAGCGCGCTGTGCGGCGCCGATTTCTTCGATTGCGACGGCGGCGGCCACTATTACCGCCCGACGCTGCTCGCCGGCGTGACGGGCGAATCGCTCGCGGTGCGCGAGGAGATCTTCGGTCCCGTGCTGACCGTGCAAACCTTCGACGACGAAGACGAAGCGCTCGCGCTCGCCGATCACGCGACCTACGGCCTTGCGGCCGGCGTCCACACGCTCGATATCGGCCGCGCGCTGCGCGCGACGCGCCGCATCCAGGCGGGCACCGTGTGGATCAACCGTTTCGGCCGCACGTGGGACTTCATCATTCCGACCGGCGGCTTCAAAGGCTCGGGCCTCGGCAAGGATCTCGGCCGTCAGGCCTTCGAAGCCAACCTTCGCTACAAGTCCGTGCTGATCGATTTTTAATTCCGGGCTTCGCGCCCAGTTTCCAAGGACACCCCCATGTCGTTGTTCCAGCCCAAGTTCATTACCTTCGATTGCTACGGCACGCTCATCAACTTCGAGATGGCGCCGGCCGCGACCGCGCTCTACCAGGACCGCGTACCCGCCGGGAAAATGCGCGCGTTCACGGACGCGTTTGCCGCTTACCGCCTCGACGAAGTGCTGGGCGCGTGGAAGCCGTACGAACAGGTGGTCGACAACGCGATCCGCCGCGCCTGCAGGCGTATGGGCGTCGAGTATCGCGAAGGCGACGGCAAGGCCATCTACGATCAGGTGCCGACGTGGGGGCCGCATCCGGACACCAGCGCCGGTCTCGCGAAAGTCGCGAAGGAGTTCCCGCTCGTCGGTTTGACGAACGCGGCGAACGTGCAGATTCCACATAACATCGAGCGCATCGGCGTGCCGTTCCACGCGGTCTACACCGCCGAGCAGGCGCAGGCGTACAAGCCGCAGATGAAGGCGTTCGAATATCTGCTCGGCCAGTTGAACTGCAATCCGGAAGACATTCTGCACGTGTCGTCGAGTTTCCGTTATGACCTGATGACCGCGCACGACATGGGTATCAAAAACAAGGTGTGGGTCAACCGCGGTCACGAGCCGGCCAACCCGTACTACGGCTATACGGAAATCAGGGATATCGGTGGCCTCGCCGCCGTCGTCGGTCTATGAAACTCGAATCTTTCTGGCTGGCGACCGCGCCGTGTTTCGACGCCGGCGCGACCGGCGATCTTCCGGCGCGCGCGGACGTGGTGGTGATCGGCGGCGGCTTCACGGGGCTGTCGGCGGCGCTGTCGCTCGCGCGCAAGGGTGTCGACGTGGTGCTGCTCGAGGCGTCGCGCATTCACGGCGAGGCATCGGGCCGCAACGGCGGCCATTGCAGTCCGGGCACCGCGCAGAGCCTGCCCGATCTGATCGACCGTTATGGCGAGCAGACCGCCAAACAGCACTATCAGGTCTACACCGATGCGGTCGATTACGTCGAGCAATTGATCGAGCGCGAGCAGATCGATTGCAGCTTCGTGCGCCACGGCAAGCTCAAGCTCGCCAGCAAAGCGAGCCATATGGCCGGTATCGCTCGCAACTACGAAGCGCTGCGCAAGTATCTGCGCCAGGACGTCGAACTGCTGTCGGCGAGCGACGTGCGCCGCGAGATCGCATCGGATGCATTTCACGGCGGCATGCTCGACCGGCGCGGCGCGCAGATGCACATGGGCCGCTTCGGTACCGGACTCGCGACGGCGGCGGCGCGTCACGGCGCGCGCATCTTCGAAAACGCGGCGGTCACCAAACTGACCAACCTCGGCGGCGACCGGCATCGCGTGGTCACGGCGAAAGGCGAGATCGAAGCGGGACGCGTGCTGCTCGCCACGGGCTGCTCGAATCACGGACCGTTCGGATGGTGGCAGCGCCGCATCGTGCCGGTCGGCAGCTTCGTGATCGTCACCGAACCGATTGGGCCACTGCTCGATCGCGCATTGCCGAATCGCCGCAACTACGTGACGAGCCTGAACTTCGGCAACTACTTCCGGACATCCGACGACGATCGGCTGGTGTGGGGCGGCCGCGCGCAGTTCGCGCGCAGCAATCCGGCATCGGATCGCAAGAGCGGAGGAATCCTGAAAGATTCGCTGGACAGGTTGCTGCCGGATCTTCGCGACGTGCGCATCGACTATTGCTGGGGCGGCCTCGTCGAAGCGACTGCCGATCGTTTGCCGTCGGCGGGCAAGCACGATGGGCTGTACTACTCGGTCGCCTACAGCGGACACGGCACGCAGATGTCGACGTACATGGGCGACGTGATGGCCGATATCGTGACGGGTACCGCGCGCGCGAACCCGTGGGCACGGCAGGAGTGGAAGGCGCTGCCGGGCTACGCGGGACGCGAGTGGTTCCTGCCGTTGGTGGGCGCGTACTTCCGCTTCAAGGACGCGGTCTCCTGATTGCCCGGCCGCGTTGACCGGGAGCGATCCGGCTCGGCATGTCGCGAGCCGGATCGGCGTTTTTGCATACCGAGGTGAGTGATGAATGGTGTCGTGCTGCGTATGGTAAGCCGTCGTATCGCAATAGGTGCGCTCACGCTGTTTCTGGTTTCCGGCCTGGTGTTCTTCATGGCGAGCCTCTTGCCCGGCGACGCGGCCCAGATGGCGTTGGACCAGTACGCCACGCCCGAAACGGTGGCGATGCTGCGCAAGCAGCTGGGTCTCGACGAGCCGCTCGTGCTGCGCTTTTTCATGTGGCTCGGCGCATTGCTGCACGGCAATTTTGGCACGTCATACGCGGCGCAGGTGCCCGTCAGGACGATCGTGCTCGCGCGCATTCCGAACACGCTGATGCTGGCCGGCGCGGCGACTGCCGTCTCGGTGCCGATCGCGCTGGTGGTCGGCATCGTCGCGGCGATGGTGCGCGGTACGCTGCTCGACCGCGTGATCGGCGTACTGACGATGTCGGTGGTCGCGGTGCCCGAATTCCTGCTCGCGACGCTCGCCGTGCTGCTGTTCGCGGTCAGGCTGCACTGGGTGTCGGCGGTATCGGTGAACCCGGACGTATCGAGCGTCGGCGAATTCCTCAGGTCGTACAGCTTGCCGGTACTGGTGCTGTGCTGCGTGGTGGTGGCGCAGATGGCGCGCATGACGCGCGCTGCGCTGATCAACCAGCTCGATGCGCCGTACGCTGAGATGACGGTTCTCAAGGGCCTGCGCCCGTCGCGCACGGTGTTGCGGCATGCGCTGCCCAACGCGATCGGGCCGATCGTCAACGCGATGGCGCTGAGCCTGTCGTATCTGCTCGGCGGCGTGATCATCGTCGAGGCGATCTTCTCGTATCCGGGCCTCGCAAGTACGCTGGTCGATGCGGTCAGCAACCGCGACCTGCCGATCGTGCAGTTCTGCGTGCTGTTTTTCAGTACCTGTTATCTGCTTCTGCTACTGATAGCGGACATCGTGACGATCGTCTGCAATCCGAAACTGCGGTGATGCCATGACTTATCTTCTTTCTTCGCCGCGCCGCTTCGGCCGCTTTTTCCTGTCGCTGAGCGGACTCGGGCGCATCGGCCTGATCATTTCGATCGCGTGGATCTTCATCGCGATCTTCGGATCAGCCATCGCGCCGTACGGCATGATGGACATGAGCGGCGGCAAGGTGTTCGCGTCGAGCAGTCTCGCCTATCCGCTCGGCACCGATTTCCTCGGCCGCGATCTGTTGAGCCGCATTCTGTTCGGCGCGCGTTATTCCATTGGGCTCGCGCTCGCCGCGACGCTGATCGCGAGCACGAGCGGCACGCTGCTCGCGCTGGTGTCGACGGTGATCGGCGGCTGGTTCGACGAGATCGTCTGTCGCATCGTCGATGCGCTGCTGGTGACGCCGAGCAAGATCCTCGCGCTCCTCGTGATCGCGATCTACGGCTCCGATCTGCGCGTACTGGTGCTGACCGCTGGCGTGATCTACATGCCGGGCGCGTTTCGCATCGCGCGTTCGCAGGCGGTCGGCATCAACGCGATGGAATACGTGACGGTCGCGCGGCTCAACGGCGAAAGCACGTTCCATATCGCCTGCCGCGAAATCCTGCCGAACATGATCCATCCGATGTTCGCCGACTTCGGTCTGCGCTTTGTCTACAACGTGCTGATGCTGAGCGGCCTGAGTTTTCTCGGTCTCGGCGTGCAGCCGCCGTATGCCGACTGGGGTTCGCTCGTGCGCGAGAACCTGTCGGGCCTGTCTTCCGGTGCGTCGGCGGTGATCATGCCGGCGCTCGCGATCGCCACCTTGACGATCGGCGTGAACCTTCTGATCGACAGTCTGGCCGTGCGCAGGCACGGCGGTGCAAGGGGGTAACCATGTCGACGGAACGTCTGGTGCAAGTTTCGAATCTGCAGGTAGTCGCATGCGGTGACGACGGCAACGAAGTGCCGATCGTCAAGGACGTGAGCTTCTCGATCCAGCGCGGCGAAGTGCTGGCGCTGATCGGCGAATCCGGCTCGGGCAAGACGACCATCGCGCTGACGCTGCTCGGCTATGCGCGGCGCGGCTGCCGGATCGCGGGCGGCCACGTCGGCGTCGGCGGGACCGACGTGCTGACGGCCTCGCCGGCGGCCCTGCGCGATCTGCGCGGCCGGCGCGTCGCGTATGTCGCGCAGAGCGCGTCGGCGTCGTTCAATCCGGCGCTGCGCATTATCGATCAGGTGATCGAGGGCGTGTGCGTGCGCCGTCTGATGAGTCGAAAGGATGCACGCACGAAGGCGGTCAGACTGTTTCGCGCGCTCGCGCTGCCGTCGCCGGACACCATCGGCGAGCGCTATCCGCATCAGGTCTCGGGCGGCCAGCTGCAGCGCCTGATGGCGGCAATGGCGCTGATGTCGGATCCGGAAGTGGTGGTGTTCGACGAACCGACCACCGCGCTCGACGTGACCACGCAGATCGAAGTGCTGCGCGCGTTCAAGCGCGCGATAGAGGAATTCCATATCAGCGCGGTGTACGTGTCGCACGATCTCGCGGTGGTCGCGCAGATCGCCGATCGCGTGCTGGTGTTGCGCAACGGCGAAATCCAGGAAGAGGGCGCGCTCGAGCAGATCATCGAGGCGCCCGCGCATCCTTACACGCGCAGTCTGATGGCCGCCGCCGAGCCGTCGTGCCGCCTGACCGAAGCCGACGCCGACCAGGCGCTCAAACAGCCGCCGCTGCTCGAAATCAGCGACCTGGTCGCGGGTTACGGCGAGCGCGACCGCGCGGGCATGCCCGCGGTGCGCGTGCTCGACGACATCAATCTGACCTTGCGGCGCGGCACCACGCTCGGCGTGATCGGCGAATCGGGGTCGGGCAAATCGACGCTCGCGTATGTGATTGCCGGGCTGCTCGCGCCGGCGAAGGGCGACATCCGCTTTGTCGGCAAGCCGCTGCCCGGTACGCATGCGAAACGCGATCGCGATCTGTATCGCTGCATCCAGCTGGTGTTCCAGAGCGCGGACAAGGTGCTCAATCCGGCTCAGGACGTCGGCACGATCCTCGCGCGGCCGCTTCGGTTGTTCGAGCGCTGCGCGCCGAGCGAAGTGCCGGCGCGCATTGCCCGTCTGCTCGATCTGGTGAAGCTGCCGGCCTCGATCGCGCGGCGGCGTCCCGCCGAGCTGTCGGGCGGGCAGAAGCAGCGCGTGAATCTGGCGCGCGCGCTCGCCGCCGAGCCTGAACTGATCATTTGCGACGAAGTGACGTCGGCGCTCGATACCGTCGTCGGCGCGGCGATTCTCGATCTGCTGGTCGAGCTGCGTCACGAGCTGAACATGTCGTATCTCTTCATCAGCCACGATCTCTCGACGGTGCGCTCGATCTGCGACGATATCGTCGTGCTGTTCAAAGGCCAGAAAGTCGATGCCTGCAATCGCAGCGCGCTGTTCAGCCAGCCGCGCCATCCGTACACGTCGCTGCTGATCGATTCGGTTCCCGAAATGCGTGCGAACTGGCTGGAGGAAACGGCGCTGCGCGCGAAGGCGTGAAGCGTGTTAAAACGCCGTTCAGCCTCACGACTGAACGGCGATAGCACCTGCAGAAAGGCTCAAAAATCAGGCGCGCCAGACCGCTTCGGCGAACCGGTAGCCCATGTTCATGCCAGACGGGTTCGACTTGTAGCCGCGGACTTTCTTCGATACGCCGTCGAGAATCACGTCGAACACCGGCACGACGGTGCCCGAACTGTCGTGGACCAGCGTCTGCATGTCGCCGTAGATCGCCTTGCGCTTGTTGAAGTCGCCTTCCGCGCGCGCCGAATCGAGCAGCTGATCGAGCTTCGGATCCTTCCAGCGCGCTTCGTTGGTCGGCGATTTTGACGAGTAGAACAGCTCGAAGATCATGCCGACGTTCGGCCGGTTCGAGATCGAGCCGTAGGTGATCGGACGCTTGGTCCAGTACGTCGACCAGTAACCGTCGGTCGGCACCTGGCGCACCACGAAATTGAAGCCCGCCTGAGCGCCGAAGCTCTGCAGGAACTGTGCGCCCTCGACGGACGACGCGATGCCCGGCTGGCAGAAAATCTCCATCGACTGGCCGGCGCAGCCGCTCTTCTTGATGTGGAACTTCGCCTTGTCGAGATCGAACTGCCGCTGCGGCAGGCCTTCGAGGAAGTATGGGTCCCATGGTGCGACCGGATGATCGTTGGCGATCACGCCATACGTCTGCATCACGTCGCTCACCATCCGCTTGCGATCCTGCAGATAACGCACCGCCGAGACGAAATCGGCGTTGCCGGTGATCGGATTGTCCTGACGCAAGATCAGGTCGGTGTAGATGCCGAGCTTGTTGGCCACCAGTTGCACGTTCTGATGGCCCTTCACCTGCGCGGCGTAGCGATGATCGACCAGCGAACAGATGTCGATGTCGCCCGCCAGCACCGCGTTCACGCGCGCCGCGTTGTCCGGCACGCCGATGATTTCGACGGTGTCGAGATACGGCAGGCCTGATTTCCAGTAGTTCGGATTGCGTTTGGCCGCGAACTTGCCGCCCGGCGTGAAGCTGTCGACGATGAACGGACCCGTGCCGGCCGGCTTGGCGAAGTCCTTCGTGTTGTTCTTCACGATCAGGAAATAGCTGCTGCCGAGCACCGACGGCAGATCGAAGTTCGGTCGCTCGAGCACCAGCGCCACTTCGTATTTACCGGCGGCCTTGATCTCCTTGAACTCGCTCGCGATCGCGAAAGCCTTCGATGCGTTGGCCGGATCCTTGTGACGCGCGAGCGAATAAACAACGTCCTCGCTGGTCATCTCGGCACCGTCGTGGAAATGCACGCCCTGCTTGAGCACGATGTGCCAGTTGCTGCCGTCGGTGCTTTCCAGCTTGTCGGCGAGCGCGTTGCTGGCGCTCAGTGTGCCGTTAAACTCGGTGAGCGCGTTGAACACGCAGAACTGCTTGGTCCAGTCGCCCGAATGTGCGCCCTTGGCCGGATCGAGCGTGTCTGACACAGACCCGTTCTGCACCGCCATGCGCACGTTGCCGCCCTTGCGCGGCGCCTCGTCCGCCGCTGCGATACCCGGCAGGGCGCTTGCCACGCCTGCTGCCGCGAACATCGAGAGGAAATCTCTTCTGCTGGTTTTCATGATGTTGTCCTCCTGTCTCTGGTGATCAACGAGCTCGCGGCACGAAATGTCGTGCGTCGCACGATCCGCTGATCCGGTCGCTCTGCGATCCATTTTATTGACGGATCCGTAGCGGACTCAAATGCGCCATTTTTGACCCCCAATCGCTTTTTGATATGGGCTTGCGCGAGCGAACGCGCCACGTCCGTGTCGCGCGAACTCGACGTCGACGTGCCGGGTTTCGCGCGGCGCTCACCATATCAAAAAAGGATGTCCTCCGAATATTTGTGAATTTGTCATCGCGAACATGGGTTCCTACACTACGACCTCACTTCAACGTTCTACTGCACGCATTTTCCAGAGGTCCCGCTCGAAAGTGAAACAACCGTTATTGAAAATCGACACCGACATGACGTTGCCCAGGCACGTCGACGTCGCGGTGATCGGCGGCGGCGCGGCGGGTGTGGCGACCGCCTACGAACTCAACCGGCTCGGCAAGCGCGTCGCGCTGTTCGAAAAAGGCCGCGTTGCCGCCGAGCAGAGCAGCCGCAACTGGGGTTGGTGCCGCACGCTTGGCCGCGATCTGCGCGAACTCGGCATGGCGAAACTGAGCGTCGAGCGCTGGACCGGTCTGGCCGACGAAATCGGCGCGGACGTGGGTTTCCGCAAGACCGGCATCACCTTCGTCACACGCAGCGAAGCGGAACTGGCGGGTTGGCAGGCCTGGTTCGATTTCGCGCGCAGAAGCGGCGTCGCCGCCGAGATGCTGTCGCGCGAGCAGGCCAATCGCGTCTACGCCGATGGCGGCGAGCCGTGGATCGGCGGCGTACGCACCTTCGACGACGGTTACGCCGATCCGTCGTGCGCGATTCCATTACTCGCGCAGCGCGCCGCCGTGCAAGGCGTATCGATCCTGCAGCACTGCGCCGTCAACGATCTGCTGATCGAAGGCGGGCGCGTCGCGGGCATCGAAACCGAGCGTGGCCGCGTGCGCGCCGATGCGGTCGTGATCGCTGCCGGCGCGTGGTCGTCGCTGTTTTGCCTGAAGCACAAGATCGTGCTGCCGACGCTCAATGTGTATTCGTCTGCGTCGAAGTCATGCAGCGACATCCGGCTCGCATTCAACGGGCCGCTGAAAACGCCGGAATTCGCCTTGCGCGAGCGGGCCGACGGCGGCTATACCCTCGCGAAGAGCGGGCGCGGCACTGTCCACGTGGTGCCCAACAGCCTGCGCTACGGCATGCGTTTCAAAGGGCTTTATGCGAGCCGCCGCAACAGCATCAAGGTGCGGTTCGGCGGCGAGTTCTTCCGGCAGCTGTGGAACGAGTTCAGCTACCTGCATCTCGGACGATCGCCTTTCGTGCGCAATCGCGTGCTCGATCCGGCGCCGGATTTGTCGCTGGTGCGATCGGCGTACGACGAGGCGCAGAAGGTGTTTCCGCAGTTCGATCCGTCGAAAGTCGATATCGCGTGGGGCGGGGCGATCGACAACACGCCCGACGGCATTCCGGTGGTCTCCGAGTGCAGCGAGCATCCCGGCGTGTATCTCTGTACGGGTTTCAGCGGACACGGCTTCAGCAGTGCGCTCGGCGCGGGGCGCATGCTGGCCGAGGCGATCGCGACGGGCAGGATGTCCGACGATCTGAAACACCTGGCACATCGGCGTTTCATGACGGGAGAAACGCTCGCGCCGAACATCATCTACTGACGATCAACCCGCGAGGCCCCGGATGCGCGTCTCGCGTCTGCCATTTCAGGAAAACTTATGAACCAGCACGATCTCGTAGAATCCGACCGTCGACATCTGATTCATCCGGTGGTCGACTATCGCGCGCACGAAGCGCGTGGCGTTACGATCCTGGAATCGGGCAAGGGCGTGTGGCTGCGCGACGCCGACGGCAACGAACTGCTCGACGCCTTCGCGGGCTTGTGGTGCGTGAACACCGGTTACGGCCAGCAAAGCATCGTCGAGGCGGCGAGCAGACAGATGGCGAAACTGCCGTACGCCACCGGCTATTTCCACTTCGGCTCCGAACCCGCGATCGAACTGGCGGACAAGCTCGTGTCGCTCGCGCCGAAGTCGCTGACGCGCGTGTACTTTTCGCTCGGCGGATCGGATGCGGTCGATTCGGCGGTGCGTTTCATCACGCATTACTACAATGCACTCGGCAAGCCGCGGAAAAAGCACTTCATCGCGCTCGAGCGCGGCTATCACGGCTCGTCGTCGTTCGGCTCGGGTCTCACTGCGCTGCCCGCGTTTCACCGCAACTTCGATCTGCCGCTTGGCAACCAGCATCACATTCCGTCGCCGTATCCGTACCGCAGCGCGACGCCCGACGATCCACAGGCGATCATCGCCGCGTCGGTGAAAGCGCTCGAAAACAAGGTCGAAGCACTCGGCGGCGCGCACAACGTCGCCGCGTTCTTTTGCGAACCGATCCAGGGTTCGGGCGGCGTGATAGTCCCGCCGCGCGGGTGGCTGAGGGCGATGCGCGACGCGTGCGAGCGGCTCGGCATCCTGTTCGTCGCCGATGAAGTGATCACCGGATTCGGGCGTACGGGTCCGCTGTTCGCGTGTCAGGACGAAAACGTCGAGCCGGATCTGATGACGATCGCGAAGGGGCTGACCGCCGGTTACGCGCCGATGGGGGCGGTGCTGATGAGCGAGGCGATCTATTCGGCGATCGCCGAAGCGGCGCCGCCCGACGCGCCGGTCGGCCACGGTCAGACCTACTCCGCGCATCCGGTCAGCGCGGCGATCGGCCTCGAAGTCATTCGCCTCTATCACGAAGGGGGGCTGCTCGCCAACGCCGCCGCGCGAGCGCCGCAGTTCGCGGCGGGCCTCGACGCGCTGCTCGACCATCCGCTCGCCGGCGATTCGCGCCATCGCGGTCTGCTCGGCGCACTCGAACTGGTCGCCGACAAAACGGCTCGCGCGCCGTTCGACGCCTCGCTGAAGCTGCCGGGCCGCATCGCGCAGGCCGCCTATCGCAACGGCGTGGTGTTCCGTGCGTTCGGCGACAACATCCTCGGCTTCGCGCCCGCGCTGTGTCTGAGCGAGGACGAATGCGCCGAGATGTTCCGCCGCGTGCGCCAAACCCTCGACGACGTGCTCGACGCCGCCGACGTGCGCGCCGCGCTGCGCCAGCGCGCGGCCGTCTGAGCCCGCGTCGCCATCGCAGAGAGACATTCACATGATCGAATTGCTGACCCGTTCCGACCTCGTTCGCGACGCCAACCTGATCGGCGGACGCTGGCTGCCCTCCGCGAGCGGCCGCACCTTCGCCGTCGCCAATCCGGCCAACGGCGACACGCTCGCGCGCATTCCCGACAGCCACGCCGCCGACGCGCGCGCCGCCACGGATGCCGCGCATGCCGCGTTTCCCGCATGGCGCGCAAGGCTGCCGCGCGAGCGCGCCGAAATCCTGCGCTGCTGGCACGCGCTGATCGTCGCGAATACCGAGGACCTCGCGCGGCTGATGTCGTCGGAACAAGGCAAGCCGCTGGCGGAAGCACGCGGTGAAGTGGCGTATGGCGCGGGCTACGTCGCGTGGTTCGCCGACGAAGCCGCGCACGTTCACGGCGACATCCTGCCGCCGCAGCAGCGCGGCAAGAGGATGACGGCGGTGAAGGAGCCGGTCGGGATCGTCGCGGCCATCACGCCGTGGAACTTTCCGCTCGCGATGATCGCTCGCAAGATTGCGCCCGCGCTCGCGGCGGGCTGCGTGGTGGTCGCCAAGCCGGCCGAGGACACGCCGCTGACCGCGCTCGCGCTGGCGCTGCTCGCGCAGGAAGCGGGCGTGCCGGACGGTGTGCTCAACGTGATCGCGGCGTCGCGCGAGAGCGGCATCGAAGCGGTGGCCGACTGGCTCGAAGACTCGCGCGTGCGCAAGATCACGTTCACCGGCTCGACCGCGGTCGGCAAGCTGCTCGCGCGCGATTCGGCGCGCACGCTGAAGAAGCTGTCGCTCGAACTCGGCGGCAACGCGCCGTTCATCGTGTTCGAGGACGCCGATCTCTCTGCCGCAGTCGACGGCGTGATCGCCGCGAAATTCCGCAATGGCGGGCAGACCTGCGTGTGCCCGAATCGCGTGTACGTGCACGCGTCGGTGTATGACCGTTTCGCGTCGATGCTGGCCGAGCGCGTCGGCGCGTTGAAGGTTGCCGCCGCCGCCGATCCGTCCGCGCAGATCGGTCCGATGATCAACGCGCGCGCGGTGGAAAAGATCGCGCGTCACGTCGATCACGCGGTCGAGCGCGGCGCGAAAGTGTTGACGGGCGGCCGGCGGTTGTCTGAACTCGGCGACAACTTCTACGCGCCGACCGTGCTCGTCGATGCGTCGAGCGACATGCTGTTCTGCAACGAGGAAACCTTCGGGCCGGTCGCGCCGCTCTTTTCGTTCGACGACGAAGCCGAGGTGATTCGCACGGCCAACGACACGCCATATGGCCTCGCCGCGTACTTCTATACGCAGGACATGCGGCGCATCGAGCGCGTGTCGGCGGCGCTGGAAGCGGGCGTGATCGGCGTGAACGAGGGCGCGGTGTCGAGCGAGGCGGCGCCGTTCGGGGGCATCAAGGAATCGGGCTATGGCCGCGAAGGTTCGCGCTACGGCCTCGACGACTATCTGGCGATCAAGTACGTGTGCCAGGGGGGACTCGCTTGATCTTTTCATCTTCATCGGTTGCCTCGATGGCGTACAGGAGGACATGTTGAGCACGCTCGAAGAGGCCGATCGCCGCCACTATTTCCATCCGGGCACGCACGCCTTCGATCACGCGAGCGGCGCGCTGCCGCCGTTGATCGTCGATCGCGCGAGCGGCATCCGGCTCACCGACGTCGAAGGCCGCGAGTACATCGACGGCTTCGCGGGTCTGTATTGCGTGAACGTCGGCTATGGCCGCGAGGAAATCGCCGTGCGGATCGCGGAGCAGTGCAAGCGGCTGTCGTACTACCACAGCTACCAGGGCGCGGGCCACGCACCGGCGATCGAACTGTCGCAACGGCTGATCGAGCAGTGGGCGCCGCCGGGCATGATCAAGGTGTACTACGGCATGTCCGGATCGGACGCCAACGAAACGCAGATCAAACTCGTCTGGTACTACAACAACATCCTCGGCCGCCCGAACAAAAAGAAAATCATCGCGCGCGACCGGGCGTATCACGGCTCCGGCATCGTGACCGGCGGCCTGACCGGGCTACCGGTGTATCACGCCAATTTCGATGCGCCGTTCGACCGCGTGATTCGTGCGATGTGTCCGGACTACTATCGCCGCCCCGATCCCGCCATGAGCGAAGCGCGTTTCACCGAACAATGCGTCGCCGAACTCGAAGCGCTGATCGAGCGCGAGGGCGCGGACACGATCGCGGCGTTCATCGCCGAACCGATGAACGGCACCGGTGGTATCGTGCCGCCGCCAGCCGGCTACTGGCCCGCGGTGCAGGCGCTGCTCAGGCGTCACGACATCCTGCTGATCGCCGACGAAGTGGTGTGCGGATTCGGCCGTCTCGGCGCGCGCACCGGTTGCGAGCGCTTCGGCATCGCGCCCGATCTGGTGACCTTCGCGAAGGGCCTGACGAGCGGCTACGCGCCGCTATCGGCGGTGGTGGTCGGCGAGGCGTTCTGGGACGTGCTGATGCGCGGATCGCGCGAGCAGGGGATGATGGGCCACGGCTGGACCTACTCGGGACATCCGCTCGGCGCGGCGGCCGCGCTCGCGAATCTCGACATCATCGAGCGCGAAGGGCTGGTGCAGAACGCGGGCGACGTCGGCGGCTATCTGCTCGAACGGCTGCGCGCGACGCTTGGCACGCACCACGCGGTCGGCGACATTCGCGGCGTCGGCATGATGCTGGCGGTCGAGCTGATGCGCGATCCCGCCGCGCGCGAGCGCTTTCCCGCCGATCAGCGGATCAACGCGCGCGTGGTCGCGGCGGCGCGCGAGCGCGGCTTGCTGATTCGCGCGCTCGGCACGGATATCGTCGGCTTCGCGCCGCCGCTGATTACAACGCACGATGACGCCGACGAGATCGTGAGTCGCATGGCGGCGGCACTCGACGAAGTGCTGTCTTGACGAAACTGGTGAGCACCACGATGAATACCGACACACAACCGCTGGCCGTTCCGGCGATCGGCCTCGGCACCTGGCAATCGGAACACGACGACGGCGTGCGCGCGGTGCGCAGCGCGATCGAAAGCGGCTATCGCCATATCGACACGGCGCCGCGCTATCAGAACGAAGCGGCGGTCGGCGAAGGCATCCGCCAAAGCGGCATCGCGCGCGACTCGCTATTCGTGACCACCAAGGTTTGGTGGACCGACCTGCATGCGCCCGCGCTGCGGCAATCGGTGGAACGCAGCCTCGCCGCGCTGAAACTCGATTACGTCGATCTGCTGTTGATCCATTGGCCAAACCCCGACATTCCGCTCGAGGAGACGCTCGACGCGCTGGCCGAAGCGCACCGGCAGGGCCGGGCGCGCAAGATCGGCGTATCGAATTTCCCGGTGGCGTGGCTGGAGCGCGCGGTTGCCTCGTCGCCGGTACCGCTGTCGGTGAATCAGTGCGAGTACCACCCGTATCTGAACCAGCGCAAGGTCCTCGCGGCATGTGCGAAGCACGGCATCACGTTCGTCGCGCATACGCCGCTCGGCAGCGGCCGACTGCTGCAGGATCCGTCGGTCGCCAGGATCGCTGCGCGCTACGGCAAATCGGTTTCGCAGATCCTGCTGCGCTGGCTGATCCAGCAGCCGGGTGTGGCCGCATTACCGAAATCGGGCAATCCGCGGCGCATCGCCGAAAACATCGACGTATTCGATTTCGCGCTGAGCGGCGACGATATGCGCGCGATCGCCGGGCTCGCACGGCCGGACGGGCGGGTTAGCAAGGCTGCCTGGTCGCCGGAATGGGATGCTGCGTCAAATGGTGCGACGTGTGACCACGGCAGAGCAGCTTAATCGTCAGGGGCTCGCCTTGTCGCTGTACAGCGCGCCTGGCTTGCCGTGGTGCTCGATATCGGCATCGAAGCTCCCCGAAGCTGGATCCTCCAGCGGGCGGCAAGCTTACGACGAACGCGAATCGGACATTTGAACTTGGTCAAAAGCGGACATTTGAACTTAGCCACTACAAGTCAAAAATGCGATAATTTGCATTATGTCAAATAAAAAATAACCCCGTTCCCAGCACCACGCTCCTTGCGATCCGACTCTCCTCAGCGCGGCTCATCCATTTGCTGCCCGACGATCATTGCGGCACCTGCGCAACAGGTTCCGCCGTTGCCGGCTGCACCGGCGCTGAACCGCTCGCCGGCTGCGGCACGGTCATCTGCTCCGCCTGTACGACCCAGCCGCCGCCCATCGCCATATAGAGGTTGACGAGATTCGTCAGCGTCGCGGCCCGGGTCTGAGTCTGCTGCAGTTCCGCGTTGAACAGATTGCGCTCGGCATCGAGCACCTCGAGGTAGCTCGTATAGCCGCCCTCGTAGCGCAGCCGCGCAAGCCGCAGATACTTGCGCAGCGATTCGACCTGCTGGCTCTGAATCTCAAACTGCTCGCGTGACTTTTGCACCGAGATCAGCGCGTCGTCGACCTGCTGGAACGCAACCTTGACCGCATTTTCGTAGGCGAACAGCGCCTCCTGCTGACGCGCGTCGGCCTGCTGGTTCTGGCCGTAAATGTTGCCGCCCGTAAACAGCGGCATCGCTGCCGAGCCGGCAAACGACCATACCCGCGCAGGTCCCGTGAAGAGGCTCGAGAACTGCGTACTCACTGATCCGAACAGCCCCGTGAGTGAAATTTGCGGGAAATACAGTGCGCGCGCCGCGCCAATCAGCGCATTTTGCGCGACGAGGTTCTGCTCGGCCTGCAGCAGGTCCGGCCGGCGTTCGAGCAGATCCGAAGGCATACCCTGAGGCACGGCGGGCGTCGACAGATCCACCAGCGCGCGGCCGCGCAGGATCGGCTCCGGATTGCTGCCGAGCAGCACCGAGAGCGCGTCTTCCTGCTGCGCGATCTGCTGCTCGAATTGCGGGATGGTCGCCTTCGTCGCCGCATAGTCGGACTGGCTCTGTGCAAGCTCCATATCCGAGGTCTGGCCGAACTGCTGGCGCAGCGTGAACACATGCACGGAATCGGCCCGGCTCACGGTTGTGCTCTGCGCGATTTCGAGTTGCGCGTCGAGGCTGCGCAGCGTGATATAGGACGTCGCGACCGATGCGACGAGCGTCAGGATCGTCGCGCGGCGGCTCTGTTCGGCGGCGTTCACGTTGGCACGCGCCGCCTCGGTTTCGCGCCGTACCTGGCCAAACAGGTCGATGGTCCAGAACGCCGACACGCTCGCCTGGAACTCGTTGAAGACCGGCGAGACGCCGGCCGGTATCGGCGTCGGCCCGTTCTGCGATGCGCGCTCGCGCGCCGCGCTGAAACCGGCGCTCGCCTGCGGGAACAGCGCCGAGCGCGTGCTCACGAACTGGCCCATGAACTCGTCGACACGCGCAGCCGCCTGCTTCACGTTGAGGTTGTTCTCGAGCGCGGTCTTCACCAGGCCGTTCAGCACCGGGTCGTCGAACTGCTCCCACCACGCGGTGTTGGCAACGTCTGCCGCTTCCGGGTACGCAAACCGGTACGTTGCCGGCACGTCCACTTTGGGCCGCTCATAGTCAGGGCCGAGCAGACAGCCGTTCAGCATCCCGCTGAGCAGGACTGGCGCCGCGACGCGCGCGAAGGCTGTGGCACGCATCTCAGTCGTCCTCGTGCCGCGCGGACGGCGTGACGGTCGGCGAGCCAGGGCCGCCGGACGCCGGCGGCGTTCCGCTGCCAGGCACGGTTGTGTCCTTGCCGCCGCCCTTGCCCGAGCCAAGCGACTCGATCCCCCAGTAGAACATCGGAATGAAGAACACGGCGATCGCGGTTGCACCCAGCATCCCGCCGATCACGCCTGTGCCGATCGAATGGCGGCTGTTTTGCGAGGCGCCGAGCGCAATGGCGAGCGGCACGCAGCCGAGGATGAACGCAAGCGACGTCATCACGATCGGCCGCAGGCGTTCTTCCGCCGCGATCAGCGCGGCGTCGTATGGTGTCTTGCCCGCCTCCCGGTTCAGCACCGCAAACTCGAAGATCAGGATCGCGTTCTTTGCGGCGAGCGCGATCAACATGGTCAGCCCGATCTGGAAGTAGACGTCGTTGTTCAGGCCGCGCAGCAGAATCGCGAGCAGCGCGCCGAACAGGGCGAATGGCACCGCCATGAGCACGCCGAGCGGCAGCGACCACTTCTCGTATTGCGCGGCGAGGATCAGGAATACCATGACGATCCCGAACACGAACACGAGCCCCCCGGTCGAACCCGACTTGATCTCTTCGAACGCCTCGCCGCTCCACCCTACGCCGTAGCCCGGCGGCATCTGCGCGGCGAGTTCCTTCAAGGTGCCGATCACCTGGCCCGAACTGTAGCCCGGCGCCGCATTTGCCGTAATCTTCACCGCCGGGAAGTTGTTGAAGCGCGTGATCAGATCGGGTCCCGTGACGTACTTGTAAGTCATCACCGCCTTGATCGGCACCATGTTGTTCGAGCGGCTGCGCACGTAGATCTGGTCGAGGTCGGCGGGCGTGAGCCGGTAGCGCGGGTCGGCCTGAACGATCACCTGCCAGAGCCGCGCGTCCTTGTTGAACTGCGACACGTAAAGCGAGCCGAACATCGTCTGCATGGCGCTGTACACCTCTTCGACCGGCACGCCGAGCGTCTCCGCCTGGTCGCGGTCGACGTTCACGAGCAACTGCTGCGAACTCGCGTTGAACGTCGTGGTCACGCCGGTCAGCTCGGGGCGCGCCCTCGCCTTCGCCATGAAGTCCTGTACGACGCCCGCGAGTTGCTGAATCGAACCGTCTCCGTGACTTTCGATCCACATCTCGCTGCCGCCTGTCGTACCGAGACCCGGAATGGACGGCGGATTCACCGGGATGACGAGGCCCTCCTGAATTTTCGAGAGCGTTTCGTAAGCCTTGATCAGCACCGCGCGCGCGTTTTGCTCCCTGATGTTCGAGAATTTGTACCGTTCGTCGAAACCCCTCAGGCCGACGAAGAACGTGCCCGCGTTGTTCTTGTTCTGGCTGTCGAGCAGACTGTAGCCGTTCACGATCGTGATGCTGCTGACCGCCGCCTGCTTCATGAAATAGTCGGTGACCTTGTCGCCCACGTCCGCGGTCCGGTCGAGGCTCGCCGCATCTGGCATGACGATCGCGCCAAGCAGATAGCCCTGGTCCTCGGGCGGCAGGAAAGCGCCCGGGATCGACTTGCCCATCATGACGGCGAGCACGATCACGGCCCCGAAAACGAGGAGGCCCAGCACGTAGCGCCGGATCATGAACTGCACGGCGCGCCCGTAGCCGGCCGTCATGCGCTCGAACTGATGGTCGAACCACCGGAAGAAGCCCTTTTTCTCATGGTGCGCGGGCTTGAGCAGGATGGCGGCAAGCGCCGGCGACAGCGTGAGCGCCACGATGCCCGAGAACACCACCGAGATCGCAATCGTGATCGCGAACTGCTTGTACAACTGTCCGGTGATGCCGCCAAGGAACGCAACCGGCACGAACACGGCGCACATGACGAGCACGATCGCGATGACCGGGCCCGATACCTCGTCCATCGCTCGCTTGGCGGCGTCTTTCGGGCTGAGCTTGAACACGGTCATGTTGCGCTCGACGTTCTCGATCACGACGATCGCGTCGTCCACGACGATGCCGATGGCGAGCACCATCCCGAACAACGTCAGCATGTTGATCGAAAAACCCAGCGCCGCCATCCCCATCGCCGTGCCGACGATCGACACCGGTACGGCCAGCACCGGAATGAGCGTCGCGCGCAGGCTCTGCAGAAACACGTACACGACGATCACCACCAGCACGAGCGCTTCGAAGAACGTATGGACCACGTCGGCGATCGACGCACGCGTGAATTCCGTTGTATCCATCGCGACCTGATAGTCGAGCCCTTCAGGAAATGAAGTCTTGAGCTCCGCAAGCGTCTCGCGCACCTGCTTCGAGACGTCGAGCGCATTCGCGCCCGGCTGCTGGTAGACCGCTATGATCGTCGCCGGCTTGCCCTGGTAGGTGGTGCGGTTCGAATAGCTCTTCTGACCCAGCTCGGCCCGGCCGATGTCTTTCAGGCGGACGATCGCCGCGCCGTTACTTGCTGCGCGGATGATGATGTTGTCGAACTCGGCAGGCGTCGCGAGCCGCCCGGTGGTCGTCACCGCGAACGACTGCTCGACCGGGTTGCCGGTTGGCGCCTGGCCGACGGTGCCGACCGCGAATTGCTGGTTCTGGGCCCGCACGGCATTCTGCACGTCGCCGGCGGTGATGCCGAGCTGCGCCATGCGATCGGGCTTCAGCCAGATCCGCATCGCATAATCTGGCGTGCCAAAGATCGACGACTGGTTCGCGCCCGGAATCCGCTTGAGCGTGTCGAGCACGTAGACGTTCGCGTAGTTCGCGATATAGGTCGGATCGAAGCGCTCGTCTGGCGAGTAGATCGCGATCACCATCATGAAGGCGTTCGACTTCTTCTGGACCTGGACGCCCTGCGACTGCACCTGCTGAGGCAGTTGAGGCAGCGCGAGGTTCACGCGGTTCTGCACGTCGACCTGGGCGAGTTCCGGATTGGTGCCGATACCGAAGAACACGTTGAGCGTGTAGTTGCCAGTCGACGAGCCGGACGAATACATGTAGATCATGTTGTCCGCACCGTTGACCTGTTGCTCGATCGGCGCGGCCACATTGTTCGCCACGACGTCCGCGCTGGCCCCCGGGTAGGTCGCGGAGACCGTGATCTGCGGCGGTGTGACGTCCGGATACTGCGCGATGGGCAGCGCGAGCATCGTCAATGCGCCGCCGAGCGTGATCACGATCGAGATGACGGACGCGAAGATGGGTCGGTCGATGCAGAAGTGCGAGATATTCATCGAGTCGCCTCTTACTGCGACGCACCGCCGGTTTTGGCCGGCACCGTCGCTCGCTCGCCCCCGCTAACCTGTGGCGCCGACGCGCCACCCTTCTCGACGATCGCCTTGCCGCCGGTCTGCGTCGAGGGGAGCGTCCCGGCAATCTTGAGCGGCACGTCGGGCACGACGCGGATCGCGCCGTCCACCACGATGCGCTCGCCGGACTTCAGGCCATCGTTGATGAACCAGTTGTCGCCGCTCCAGTCGCCGACTTCGACCACCCGCTGTCTGGCCTTCGACTCATTGTCCACAACCCATACGAAGTGGCTCCTGGCGCCCTGCAGCACTGCCCGTTGCGGCACGAGGATCGCATTCGGCCGCGTCGCGCCCGACACGCGCGCGCGCACGAACTGCCCCGGCCGCAGCGTACCCTTCGGGTTCGCGAGTGTGGCCCGCACGAGGAACGTACCCGTGTCGGTGCTGAACGCCGGATTCGCAAAGCTGATGGTGCCGTGCTGCGGAAACTCCGTGCCGTCGGCGAGGATCACGGCCACCACGAACTCGCTGTTCGGCGGAAAGATCAGCTTGCCGGCCGCAATTTCGTCCTGAAAGTGGAGCATTTCGTTTTCGGAAATGCTGAAGTTCACCCAGATCGGATCGAGCTGATAGACAAACGTAAGGAGACCAGATGAATTGGCGATCAGATAGCTGCCGTCCTGCTGTCTTGCGTAGCTCGCGAGTCCATCCAGCGGCGACTTGATTGTCGTGTAGCCGAGATTGAGTTCCGCGGTCTCCACCTGCCCTTGCGCCGAAATCACCGCGGCCTGGGCCTGCTTCTCGTTGCCAACCGCGTCGTCGAGATCCTTCTGGCTCAATGCCTGCTGCGCGGCGAGCGGCTTGACCCGGGCGAGATTCTGCTGTGCTACCGTGAGCCGCGCCTGCTGCTGCGCAAGCTCGCCCCGCGCCGTCTGCAGCGCGGCCTGAAACGGCTTCGGATCCATCAGGAACATCGTCTGGCCGGCCTTCACCTTGTCGCCTTCGGAATACGTCCGCCGGTCGAGAAAGCCGTCCACGCGAGCACGAATTTCGACTTCACGCGAACTCTGCGTCTGTGCCGTGAACTCGAGCTGGACCGGGGTGTCCTGAGCCGTGACCGTCATCACCGTGACTTCCGGTGCGCCGAGCGCCGGCGGCCCCGCTGCCTTCTTGCAGCCGGCGAAGAGCGTCAGGGCAACGGCGACGAGGATTAGCGGCAGGCGGTGCCGGCGTGCCGCAACCCGGGGTAACGGTCGATGCCCGGGAAAAAACGGTCCGCTCATGAATGGCCTCCCGCAACGCGCCGGACCTGCGCTTCGCCCCGGTGCGCGCGCCATGGTCGCCTTTTCGTTGCCCGCTTACTGTTCGCGATCCGGACCAGCAAGGATCCGTACCCTGCGCTCGATGCGACGCCGGCCAGGACAGGGCTAGCCGGCTTGCCGCTCCTGGACGAAATGTCCATGCCGGTTATGACTTCCTCGATACATCGCGCCCGTTGATTTACGCAATGACCGGCATGATTTTTCGTCCTCTGGCTGGGGCGTCGGGCATCGGGCGCGCTCGAAAGCGCCACCGGAGCCGCCCGGCGCCCGGCTATCGGGCCGCATTGTCACGGCACTCGTAGTCGTGAAGTTTGGTAGCGGTCCAGGGCAAAAACAATGGGACTTTGGTCCGATATCCTGCTGCGCACGCCTTTTGCTGTTCACGGCGCGCAACGAACACCGGGTCACCGCCACCGTGCTGGCCAATGCGATGGAGTGGTTCGACTTCGCCGTCTTCGCAGCGATAATGCCGGTCATGGGCTCGCCACTGGCGCCGGTGCTCTATGCGATGATCGGCATCGCGCTCGGTCTCGTGGCCGTTGTGGCGTTGAAGCCGAAGATGTGGCGACTGGCGCGTGCCTTGACGCGCTCCCTTACGTCACCTTCCTGTCGCCAGGATTCCGTCGCTGTCCGACGCCGTCTGTGCGTTCGGCGTGCTCCCTGCGCGTTCAATCTGCACCTGCATCGACCGTGCTTCGGTCAATCCCAGCGCTTTTGCCGCGGCATACGAGAGATCGATGATTCGGCCTTTCACGTAGGGTCCGCGATCGTTGATGCGCACCACGACCGACTTTCCGGTTGCCACCGATCTGACACGCACATAGCTGCCGAGCGGCAAGGTTCGATGGGCAGCCGTGAATGCGCCGGTATTGAAGCGTTCTCCGTTTGCGGTCTCATGTCCCTGGAACTTCTCCGCGTACCAGGATGCCTCGCCGGATTGCATCGCCTCGTGCCGCAGATGGCAGGACTCGCCCCTGCACGCTGCTTGCCGGGACGCCATCTGTCCGCACGCTGTGAACAACGCACAGATTGCGAAAACGCTCAAATAGCGTAGTGATGGCATCGTGGACCACATGTCAGTCAATGAGCGATGGCTCAACGCTCTCAAAGGCGCTGAGCATACCGCGTTCCCGGTCGACACGAAATGCTGGCAACTTTTCAGGTTCCATGCAATGGTCTCGTAAATCCGGCCCTCATTTTTTGGCAGGTTCCCGAAAAGCGCCCCTTCGATCGGAGGAAGGGGCTCGTCAACACCATCGCTTATTGACCGAAGTAAATCGGCTTCATGCTGTCACCGGCGGCGGGTGCCCCGGACGCCGACGTACTGCCTGCCATCCCGCCGTAACCGCTCGCGCCGTTCTGCGCGGCAACGCGTGCTTCGGCAGCCTGGATATCGGCTGGGTAGCTGGTGTTGTCGCCGTCACCTGGGCGGTACCCCGCCTGTTCGAGCTGGACAAGCTCGGCGCGGACCTGCTCAGGCGTCACGGCGCTGTTCGATTGTGCGAACGAGACGGCAGGGGCTGCCATAATACTAAGGATAACGAAAATTTTACCAAGGGATTTCATGATGAAGTTCCTCTAACGATTGCCACGTAGGGAGCGAAAAGCGTGAACCGATGCGCAGGTTCAATACGCTATCGCCAATTTTCCCGCGCCCCCGCGGACCTCCATGACTTGACGGAGGCCTGATTCCCCGTTCGTTGTGTCCGCCACGTTCTTGTTTGCACTGCCCGGCGACCTGCGTCGACTCCACCTGAAGCGCAGGCTGCACCGTGGGTCCGTTGCCACCATGCGTGATGATCGAAATTGCGCAGAAAATCGGCGCGGCGGCGCTCACGGAGGTAGTGCGCCGTCACGCCGGCCGCAGCGATCGCAAGCACGATCGTGCCGGCAGCCATACCCAGCCAGGTCGGGTCCACGTCGGTCTCCCCGGTTACGCCGCGGCGCTTGCACGCTCCGTGTGTCGTTGGACGCTCAGCCGTGGTAGTAGCCGTCGCCGACGGAGTTTTCCAGCACGCCGTCGACATATACGCCAACGGGGTCGCCGTCGGCGGACGTGAGCAGTGAGCCGGGGTGCTGGCCGACGATTTTGATCCGGCCGCCCTGGAACCTGGCCATTTCCCGGTGATCGAGTTCTACCGATTTTTGAAGATCGCGGATGGTGAGTGTGGTCATGAGGGGTCTCCTCGAACAGGACGGTAGCAGGAACAGTCAAGCGGCGAGCCGCTTGCAACACGCCATGCACATGTCATGCCATTCCGGAGCGATCCGCGCGGCGCCCTTGCCAACGTGCATCGCGATGACGCGAGTCTGGGCGCGACCATCACCTGGCCGGGCGATGTTGGGCAATCTCCAACAGGCCGGCTGCGGTTCGTGGCAGCCGGCCTGTTGCGATCATTCGTGGGTTGCCTCGCTCGCGGCGATCCGCGCGTCGATCGCCGTGCGCACCGAGATCACCACGTCGGCCCACTCGCCGCGGCGCGTTTGGCGGAACAGACGCGCGTTGGCGTACCACGGGCTGTCGTCGCGATTGAGCTGCCAGCGCCAGTCCGGTGTGAACGGCAGCGCAATCCACACGGGCTTGCCGAGCGCGCCCGCCAGATGGGCAACCGCCGTATCGACGGCGATCACCAGATCGAGTTGCGCGACGAGCGACGCCGTTGCCGAAAACGTCGTGAGGCGCGCGCCGGCGTCGATCAGCCGGCCGCGCTGCACGAGTTCATCCATGCACACGCGGTCGCGCTCGCGCAGTTCTTTTTGCAGCGACACGAAACGCACGTCGGCGTCGAAAAGCGGCAGGAGTGCCGCAAGCGGCATCGAGCGATTGCGATCGTTCACGTGCGTCGTGCTGCCCGACCAGACGAGGCCCACACGCAGCCGCCGATCGCCGACGTCACCGGTGCCGATGACGTCGGACCACGACGCGCGCGCCGCAGCGTCGGCGTCCGCGCCCAGATACGCGCCCGAAGCCGCGAAATCCGCCTCGCGCAGCGCGAGTGCGTGCGGCAGGCTCAACATCGGCACGTGGTAGTCGAACGCGGGCAGCGCAGACGAATCGCCGATTACGCTGGCCGCGCCCGCCACATTCTGGAGCAACGGCAACAGCGCGTCCTGCACGCGCACGATCACGTTCGCGCCCTTCGCGTGCAGGCGCTCGACGAAGCGCACGAACTGCAACGTGTCGCCGAGACCTTGTTCCGCATGCACGAGCACGGTCTTGCCCGCGAGCGGCTGGCCCTTCCACTGCGTCGCGTCGGGGAAATCGTGCGTCATCGTGCCGTCGCGCCAGCGCCATTCGTATTCGCGCCAGCCGTGCTCGAATTCGCCGAGCAGCAGATTGGTCTGCGCGCGATTGGTGCGCGCACCTGCGTCGTTCGTGTCGATCGACAATGCCTTCTTGAACTGGCGCAGCGCGTCGTCGAAGCGATGCAGGTCGCGCAACGCGACGCCCAGGTTGACGTACGCGGCGGCGAAATTCGGCTTGAGTTCGATCGCCCGCCGATACGCGTCGAGTTCCTCGTCGTAAAGGGGGCGATGATGAAGCGGCGTTTCAGGCGATTCAGTGCCCCGAGCGCGTCCGGCCATGGATCGAGACGATGCCAGGCCAGGTTGAGTTCGCCGATCTCGGCGTCCGTCACGCCGGCAATACCGCTGCGCGCCAGCACCTTCACGAGGTTCTCGCGATGCAGAACGTCGAGGCGCACGTAAGACCGGCGGCCGCTGCGGATTTCCTCCATGGCAGGCGAATACTCGCGTCGCCAGGCGTCGGCGAACTCGAAAGCGTCGAGGTGCGGTGCGTGGCGGTGCAAAAACGCGGCGGCTTCCCTCGCGACGCCGCTTCGCCAGTCCACAACGGTGCCGAAGACGTCGAATACAAGAGCCTTGATTTCGGTACGGTTCGTCATAGGGGCCAGGGTGAGCAGTGGATCGAAGCACGACAGGGTGAAGCGCCAGGGCCAACCGGCAAAGGCGGCGCAACGTACATTGAAGCACTTGAGCGGGGTTCTTGCTCACTGTCGGCGGGGGCGGCACGATCGTCCAGCCAGTTGGACAAAGAGACCTTCCTTTGGACGCGCACGCGCATCCGCCCTACGATGCGTGTCGCCACGCTCACTCCGAAACGCCCGCCATGTCCTCAACATCCGCTTATCTCCCGCACGATCTCGATAGCGCGCTGCTCGTCGGCCGTGTCTGGCGGCCCACCCCGGAGGGCGACGGACCCTGCGTGGTCGTCGTGCGCGGCGGCATGGTCTTCGATATTTCGGAGGCGGCGCCCACCACCGCCGACTTGTTCGATTACGACGATCTGCTCGATGTCGTGCGGCATACGCCCGGCGAGCCGCTCGGCACCGTAGAGGCGCTGCTCGAACACAGCTTCGCGGGCGATCGCCCCGCGGATCGCCCCTGGCTGCTCGCGCCGTGTGACCTGCAGGCCATCAAGGCCTGCGGCGTGACGTTCGCGGTGAGTCTTCTGGAGCGCGTGATCGAAGAACAGGCCGGCGGCGATCCCGCCAAGGCACAGGACGTGCGCACCGAGATCACGAAACTGATCGGCGCCGATCTTTCGAAGATCAAGCCGGGTTCCGAGGCCGCGAGCAAGCTGAAGGAGGAACTTCAGCGCCGTGGAGCGTGGTCGCAATACATGGAGGTCGGCATCGGTCCTGACGCCGAGGTGTTCTCGAAATCCCAGCCGATGTCCGCGGTGGGCTTCGGCGCCGATATCGGCCTGCATCCCGCCTCGGCGTGGAATAACCCCGAACCCGAGATTGTCCTCGCGGTCAACAGCCGGGGCGAGGTGGTTGGGGCGACGCTCGGCAACGACGTCAATCTGCGCGATATCGAAGGCCGCTCGGCCCTGCTGCTCGGCAAATGCAAGGACAACAACGGCTCGTGCGCGATCGGTCCGTTCATTCGTCTATTCGACGAACACTTCACGCTCGACACGGTTCGCACCACCAGCGTCTCGCTGCGCGTGGAAGGCGCCGGCGACAACTTCCTGCTCGAAGGCGTGAGCCATATGCAGGAAATCAGCCGCGACCCGCTCGATCTCGTTTCGCAGGCGTGGGGCCGCCACCATCAGTATCCGGACGGTTTCATGCTGTTCCTCGGCACGATGTTCTCGCCGATCAAGGACCGCGATGCGCCTGGCGGCGGCTTCACGCATCACCTCGGCGACCGCGTCACGATCAGCGCGCCGCCGCTTGGCGCCATCGTCAACACCGTGCGCCTTTGCACCGAAATCGAACCGTGGACGTTCGGCGTACGCGCCCTTTATGCCAATCTCGCCGAGCGCGGTCTTTTTTAATCTGGAGTGGATGCCGTAATGCAGACAGAAAACAACGCGACGTTCGCGCGTATCGACGAAGCCGCCGCGCTCGCACACGAAGCCCAGGCCTTTTACGGCGCCGCTTCGCGTGCCGTGCGCAGCGCCCTGCTGCGCGGCCTCGCCGACGCGCTCGAGCGCGACGCCGCCCAGCTCGTCGCGATCGCCGACGAAGAAACGTCGCTTGGCGCCGCACGCTTGAATGGCGAACTCGCGCGCACCGCGTTTCAGCTGCGCGGCTTTGCCGAGCGCGTGGAAGCGGGCATCGCCAATCGCCACGTCGACGACGCAGCCGTGCCCGGCGCGCCGCCCGCAGGCCGCCCTCACCTCACGCGTGTGCAACTGCCTCTCGGACCTGTCGCCATGTTCTCGGCGAGCAATTTCCCGTTTGCGTTCTCGGTGCTCGGCGGCGATACGGCCTCGGCGCTCGCTGCGGGGTGCACGGTGATTGTGAAGCCGCACCCGGGCCATCCCGAACTGTCGCGCCGCGTGCATGCGCTCGCTGAGCGCGTGCTGCGCGAACAGGGCCTGCCGGAGGGCGTGATCGCGTTCGTCGATCAGGCTTCGCGCGAAGCGGCCGTGTACCTCGTCGGTCATGCCGATGTCGCGGCGGTGGCGTTCACGGGCTCCTATCAGGGTGGCGTGGCCCTGTGGCGCGCGGCCAATGCGCGTCGCCGGCCGATTCCGTTTTATGGCGAACTCGGCTCGATCAATCCGCTCGTCGTGCTGCCGCACGCACTCGCGGACGGCGTCGACACGCCTGCCGCGACCCTCGCCGCCTCGATCACGATGGGCTGCGGGCAGTTCTGCACGAGCCCCGGGGTGATCGTCGTGCGCGACGACGCCGATGGTGAGCGCTTTGCGCATGCGCTGGCACAAGCGTTGTCCGCGCAAAAGCCGCACGCCATGCTCACGGCCGCGATGCGTCACGGTTTCGAAAGCGCCGCCGCGCATATCGCGAGCCAGGCGGGCGTGAGCGTGCGTCTCGCCGCGCCGGCGCACGACGAAGAAGCCGCTGCGCCCGCGCCGCGTCTGTTCGAAACCGACGCGCAGACGTTCATCGCCAACGCGGCGCTGCACGAAGAGATGTTCGGCCCGGCCGCGCTGATCGTGAAGGTGCGCGACGAAGCGCAGACACTCGACGTGCTCGGCGCGGTGGAAGGTTCGCTCACGGTCACGCTGTGGGGCGCGCAGGCCGATACGCCGGCCAATCGCGCGCTCGCAACGGCTGCGCAACGTATCGCAGGGCGCGTGCTGTTCGGCGGTGTGCCAACTGGCGTTGCCGTGTGCGATGCGCAGCAGCACGGCGGCCCGTGGCCCGCTTCGACGCAGCCGCACACCACCTCCGTGGGCTATGCGGCGATCGAGCGTTTCCTGCGCCCCGTTGCGTTGCAGGATGCACCGCAGTGGGCGATTGCCGCGACGAGTGGAACGGCAACGGCATAAGGCAGCACAAGCAGGATCGAAGCGTTAAAAGAAGCGGAGACCGGATGTCGAATCCGGTCTCCTTTCAGCGTTGGGTCTCTATCTTTCCCAGCGACGCCGACCGTTGCGCATGACTCGCACCAATACCAATCAGTCGTAAAGCACCGCCGCGATCTTCGGGTCGCTCATATTGGTCTTGTCGTACCAGTAAAAGCCCGTGTCGATTTTCTTCGGCAGCGTTTCGCCCTTCAACGCCTTCGCCGCGGAATCGACGACGCACTTGCCGATGCCGACCGGGTTCTGCGTGATCGCGCCCGCCATCAGGCCGGACATGATAGCTTCCTTCTGCTCCTTGCCCGAGTCGAAGCCAATCAGCACCAGCTTCTTGCCCGACTCCTTCACGCCGATCGCCGCGCCTTCCGCCGAGCCTTCATTGGCGCCGAAAATGCCCTTGAGGTTCGGATTCGCCTGAATCATGGCCTTGGCGATTTCCGCCGACTTCAGGTGGTCGCCCGCCCCGTACTGCACGGAAACGATCTTGATGCCCGGATGCTTCGTCTTCATCTCATTGAGGAAGCCGTCGCGCCGGTCGATACCCGTGCGGCTCGTCTGGTCGTGCACGATCACGCCGACTTCACCGGAATTGCCGATCATCTCCGCCATCTTGTCGGCGGCGAGCGCGGCGGCGGCGAGGTTGTCCGTGGCGCAGGTCGTGAGCGGAATATCGCTGTCGACGCCCGAGTCGAACGCAATCACAGGGATCTTGCTGGACTGCGCGCGTTTGAGCAGCGGAATGGCGGCCTTGCTGTCGAGCGCGGCAATGCCGAGCGCCTGCGGCTTCTTGGCGAGCGCGGCCGAAAGCATGTCGATCTGCTTGTCGACCATGGCCTCGGTTTCAGGACCTTCGAACGTGATCCTGACGTTGTTCGCCTTCGCCGACTGTTCCGCGCCGGATTTCACGGCTTGCCAGAACTGATGCTGAAATCCCTTCGAAATGATCGGAATATAGGGTTCCTCAGCGTAAGTCAGGCTGGACGCGCCCACGAGCGCGCCCACTCCGATCACGGCACCGATCAGTTTTCTTTTCAACATGACATTTCTCCTCCTAAGGTGGGCCATAGACCTCCAGCCGTTGCGGGAGCCCTGTTCGACTCCCCGTTCTTTCCGTGCTCCTGCCGTCTCCTCTTCTAGCGCTTCTTGCGGCGCAGGATATCCGCGTAAACCGCGAGAATGATGATGAGGCCCGTCACCACGATCTGCCATTCCTGCGCGACCGACATGATGCGCAGGCCGTTGGTCAGCACGCTCATGATGAACGCGCCGATGATGGTGCCGAGTATCGTGCCCGAGCCGCCGCTCAGCGACGTGCCGCCGATCACCACCGCCGCGATGGCTTCCAGCTCATAGCCCTGGCCAAGCGCCGGTTGAGCCGAGTTCAGGCGCGAAGCGATCAAGAGCCCTGCAATACCGCAGATCGCGCCGCCGAGACCGTAAATCGCGATCTTCCAGCGATCGACATTCACGCCGGAAAGGCGCACGGCCTCTTCATTGCTGCCGAGCGCGAACGTATAGCGCCCGAGCGCCGTGCGGTTCAGCGCGATCGAACTCATAATGGCGAGCACGAACAGGATCAGCACGGCGTTCGGCACGGGCACGCTGGGCAGGAAATAGCCGATCAGCGAGTCCTGTGAAATCATGTAGAAGTTTTCGGTGTCGGTGAAATAGATGGGCTTGTCGGACGAGACGACGAGCGAGAGCCCTTTGAGCAGCAGCATCATGCCGAGCGTAGCGATGAACGGCGGGATTTTCATCTTCGCCGTCAGCGTGCCGGAAATGGTTCCGCACACCGCCCCCGTGCCGATTGCGGCGAGCACGCCGATCCACATCGGCAAATGCCAGTAGGTCAGAAACACGCCGCAAATCACGGCCGTAAAGGTCATCAGCGTGCCGACCGACAAATCGATGCCGCCTGTGATGATGATGAACGTGCTCGCAATGGCGAGCACGCCGTTCACGGCGGTTGCCTGCAGAATGCCGAGGATGTTGTCCATCTGCATGAAGGCAGGCGAGGCGAAGCTGAAAAAGATCAGCAGCAGGATCAGGCTGGCGAACGCCAGCATTTTCTGCAACGCAGTGGGCGAGAAAATGCGCGCCTTCAAACCGGACGACCGTTTCTGGTCGGCCAGCGCCGCAGTATCCGATTGCATAGTCATGGATTCGACCTCTTGAGGCTCATGCCGCTTGCAGGGTTTCGCGCTGGGTCGCGAGATGCATGATGCGCTCCTGGGTCGCCTCGCTGGCGGAGAGTTCGCCAGTGATACGGCCTTCGCACATCACTACGATCCGGTCGCTCATGCGCAGGATTTCCGGAAGTTCCGACGAGATCATCACGATCGCCTTGCCTTGTTCGGCGAGCGCGCGCAACAGCTTGTAGATCTCGCTTTTCGCGCCGACGTCGATGCCGCGCGTGGGCTCGTCGAAGAAAAGCACGTCGCAGTCGCGCTCCAGCCACTTCGCAATGACGATCTTCTGCTGGTTGCCGCCCGAAAGCAGACGCACCGGCTGCGTCGCGGAAGGCGTGCGAATGGCGAGCAGACTGATGAAATGCGCCGCCGTCTTGCGGATCTGCATGCGGCGCAGGAACACGTTCAGCGAGAGGAATTTGCCGAGATTGGACATCACGATGTTCGATTCGACGTCCATACCTGTCGCGAGACCAAAGCGCTTGCGGTCCTCGGAGAGATACCCGATGCTGTGCGCGACCGCGTCGCTCGGCGTTTTGATCGATGCCTTCGCGCCTTTCACGAAGATGTCGCCGGATTCGACCGGGTCCGCGCCGAACACGGCGCGCGCGACCTCGGTGCGGCCCGCGCCCATGAGTCCCGCAAAACCCAGTATTTCGCCCTTGCGCAACGTGAAGCTCACATCCCTCACGAGCGGGCCTGCGTTCAGATGCTTCACTTCGAGCGCGACTTCGCCCTGGTGCGCCGGACCCTGATACGGTGCGGCATCGGCGAGCGTTCTGCCGACCATCATGCCGATGATGGCCTGCACGCTCGTATCGGCGGCCGCGACGGTGGCGACGTACTCGCCATCGCGCAGCACGGTGACGCGGTCGGCAATCTGCTTGAGTTCATCCATCTTGTGCGAGATGTAGACGATCCCCACGCCTCGTTCTTTCAACTGGCGAATGATGCGGAAAAGCTCGGCGATTTCCGCGTCGTTGAGCGCGGAAGTCGGCTCGTCCATGATGAGCACGCGCGAATCGAACGACAGCGCCTTGGCGATTTCGACCATCTGCTGGCTTGCGACCGTGAGCGAGCCGACCACGGTGCGCGGGTCGAGCGGCACGTGCATGCGGGCGAGAATCGCGCGCGCCTGCGCATTGAGTTTGTCTTCGTCGAGAAAGAGCCAGAGACGCCCGCGCGGTTCGCGGCCGATGAACATGTTCTGCGCGACGGTCAAGTGATTCATCAGCTGGAGTTCCTGATGAATGATGCCGACGCCCACGGCCTGGGCCTCGCCCGGACTCGCGAACGCCACAGGCTGGCCATCGTAGAGAATGTCGCCCGAATCTCGCGTATAGACGCCAGCGAGAATCTTCATCAAGGTCGACTTGCCCGCGCCGTTCTCGCCCATCAGCGCGTGCACCTCGCCCGCCATGAGTTCGAATTGCACTTCGTGAAGCGCTCTCACGCCGGGAAAGCTCTTGCTCAGCTTGTTGACGGAAATGAGCGGCGTCATGGCGCTAATCCGCGAAGAAAAGCCAGACACATTACCGGAGCCTCCTGATTGCGTGCGCGGCGTGGCTTGCAGCGCTGCACGATAGTGGTTGAAGGACGGGCGTTGCTCGACGTAAGACCAGGGCTCGTTATGAATGTCAACAGGCCCTGGCGTGCTCACGGTGCAAAGAGATCCGGCCGTTCTTTCGCGGACCGGTGCAATTCCTCGATCACCTGGTCGAGATGGTCGTGCATCGCTTTTGCCGCCGCGTCGGCGCGGCCGGCGCGAATGGCCTCGAAAATCCGTTCGTGCTCGTCGAGCGTGTGCACGAGACGCTCGGGACTTGCCAGCAATTGCCTCGCGCGGTCCAGCGCGTTGCGCGACACCGCAACGATCTCTTTCACGCGCGGCAGCTTCACTGCGTCGAGCAGGATTTCATGAAACGCCAGATCGAGCTCATGAAACTCGAACCGCTGGCCATTACCGGCGATCTTGCGCTGCGCATCGAGATTGGCTGCCAGTGCGTCGATCGTGGCACTGTCCTTCATGCGCGCGACACCGCGCACCGTTTCGACTTCGAGCGCGCTGCGAATGAACAGATGCTGGCGAATATCGTCGAGCGCGATTGGTTTGACGCGCGTTCCGCGCTGCGGCAACACTTCGACGAGACCCGCATGCGCGAGCTTCGCCAGCGCAGCGGAAACCGGAAAGCGCGACACGCCCATACGTTCGCAGACCGCCATTTTGTCGATCATCATTCCGGGTTCCAGCGCGAGCGTCACAATCGCTTCTCTCAGTGCCTGCTCGACCGCGTCGGTCAGGCTGCGATGCTCGCCGCCCCTGATCTTTTGCAGTGCGACATAAGGATTGCCGGCGACACTCGCCACTTCAGATGAAGAGTTCACGGCGCGCTTGATTTTGTGAAGACATGCTAGCATGCTAGGTAGCAGATTCAGCGTTGTCAACGCGTGCAAACGCCTGGTTTTCCCTACCCGAAAGCCGTCCCTTCCAGAGGGAGTTCGAATGACCACGATCAGCAGTCTGTCCGTTCGCGATATCCGCTTTCCCACTTCGCGTTCGCTCGACGGTTCCGACGCCATGAATGCCGCGCCGGACTATTCCGCGACTTACGTCACGCTCGAAACCGATTCTCCAGACAAATTCGCGGGGCACGGCCTCACGTTCACCATCGGGCGCGGCAATGAAATCTGCGTAACGGCGGTCAACGCACTGGCGCCTCTCATCGTCGGCAAGCGGCTCGAAGACATTACCGCGAACATGGGCGCATTCTGGCGCGCATTCACTTCGGATAGCCAATTACGCTGGATCGGACCTGACAAAGGCGCGATTCATCTGGCTACGGCGGCAGTCGTGAATGCGGTATGGGACCTGTGGGCGAAATCGGTTGGCAAGCCCGTATGGAAACTGCTCGCGGACATGAGCCCCGAGGCACTCGTGCGCTGCCTGGATTTTCGCTACGTGACCGATGCGATTACGCCGTATGAAGCGTTGGCCATCCTGCACCGCCACGCGACGACCAAGGGTGCGCGCGAAGCGGAAATGCTCGCGCAGGGCTATCCCGCCTATACGACTTCGGCTGGTTGGCTGGGCTACGACGACGACAAGATCCGGCGCCTCGCGCGGGAGGGTGTGGCGCTGGGCTGGACGCATTTCAAGCAGAAGGTGGGCGGCAATCTCGACGAGGACGTGCGGCGCGCGCGCATTCTGCGCGAGGAAATCGGCGAGAATCTGAAGCTGATGATGGACGCCAACCAGGTGTGGGACGTGGACGAAGCGGTGGCGAACATGCGGCGGCTTGCGGAGTTCGATCCGTGGTGGATCGAGGAGCCGACGAGCCCCGACGATATTCTCGGCCATGCGGAGATTCGCCGGCGTTTGGGGTCGATTGGGGTTGCCACCGGCGAGCACTGTCACAATCGCGTGATGTTCAAGCAGTTGTTGCAGGCGCAGGCGATCGATTTTTGTCAGGTGGATGCCTGTCGGTTAGGTGGACTCAACGAAGTGATCGTCGTGCTGCTGATGGCAGCGAAGTTCGGTGTGCCGGTTTGCCCGCATGCGGGTGGCGTTGGGCTGTGCGAGTACGTGCAGCATATTTCGCTGTTCGATTATTTGTGCGTTTCGGCTTCGCTCGAGAATCGTGTGCTCGAGTATGTCGATCATTTGCATGAGCATTTTGTTGATCCTGTTGTCGTTCGTAATGGGCGGTATATGCCGCCTCAGAGGCCTGGGTATAGCATCGAGATGATTGCTGAATCGCTTGGTCGATATCATTTTCCTGGGGGGGAGGCCTGGAGGAGTTAGGGGTGGATTTTTTTTTTGCGGTTCCTCCGCGGGTTGGTTGTAGCTTGAATTCGCGTCGGGACGCGGGCGTTGCCCCTGTGCGGGGCGGCACCTACTTTCTTTGCGGCGGCAAAGAAAGTAGGCAAAGAAAGCCGCTCAAACCGCCAGTGCCAGCCACGGTTCACCTCGCGCCGCCCCAGCTAGTGGCTCCGGAGCGTCTGTCACCACTCGCCCACAAACGGAGTGACAAGGCGCTCATGCTTCCGGCGGCGCTGCGCGCCCCGAAGGGCATAACCCAAACCCCGAGTCCTGGCAGACAGATCGGTTTCCCTTGCAGGCCCGACCGCTGCGCGCGTAGCGAGCAGCGGGAACGGATGAGTGCTTTGTCACTAGCTTGAGTGGCGCGAGGTGACAGACGCTCCGGAGCCACTGGCGATCACGGCCAGAGGTGAACTGTGGCAGGCATTGGCGGTGTGAGCGGCTTTCTTTTGCCTACTTTTCTTTGCCGCTGCAAAGAAAAGTAGGTGCCGCCCCGCACAGGGGCAACGCCCGCGCCCCGACGCGAATTCAAGGAAATGCCAAAGCAGTCCAAACAGTCAGGCACCCAAACGCGCCAACGTTTACTCACTCTCAGGCAGCAACCCAAGCGCCGCCCCCAACGCCCTGCCGCGCTCACCGGCCATCAGCTCGGCCAGCAGTTCCGGCAACGGCTTGCCGCCCCAGTCCAGCGCACGCTTGAGCATATAAGGCACAGGACTATGCGGCTCATACCGCATGAGGTAGTCCGCCACGACAGCGAGCAACCGATACGCCTCATCGCGCGACTGAGGCGCGTCCAGTCTCCGCGGGCCAGCCTGCTCCTGCACCGCGCCAGCCGCAGCAGCCTGAACCGCTGCAGGTTCAGCCACCGCGTGTTCCGGAATCGTTGCGACCTCAACCATCGATATGTCCTCCCACTCGGGATGCGCCGTAAGCCAGTCGCGCAACACACTCTCCATGCGCTCCAGCGTCTCCAGCAGCACTCCAAACGACGGCGCCTCCGCACCGAGCCGCTGCGTGCACCACGCATCGAGTTTCACGATGGGCACGCGCGCCGCGCGCAGCGCCTGTAACTGGTCGCGCAACGCGGCAGGCTCCGCTGCATGCGCAGCCTGAGCCAACGCCTGCGCCACGCGTGCGGCCTCCTCGCGCTTCGCGGCCGGCACATCTTTGCGGTCCTTCAACGCAACAGCCTCGCGCTGCGCGCCCTGCCAACGCGCAAGCGTCAGCGCAGATCCGTCAGGCCCCGCGCACAACGCGATCCTGCCGCCGAGCAAGGTCGGATACTGCTGGGCAACCCACGCGAGCGGCGCGGCCCGAAAGCCCAGATCGCCATCGCGCGGCAACGGATGAATGTCGTCCCAATAGCGCGCACACAATTCGCTCAGCAAGACGAAGCTATCCGGCAAGGCAATACATCCATACCGATGCAGCCAGCTCTCGCCCAGCCATGCTGCGAGCGTCAAGTCCTTGCTGCGGCGCGCGAGGAGGTCCTCGCAGCCCGCTTCGACGGCAGCCCAGTCGGCGACCTTGAGCGCGGTTTGCCAGATGCCCGCAGGCAATGCCGGATCGTCCTCGCGCCGAGCCGCCTTGATCGCGTCGAAGGCGGCGTCGTGCAGGAGCGAGACGCCGGCCGGCGCGCCGCCCGGTATCGGTTGAACGAGTGCTTTGATGTCGAATGCCGGGTTCATCCGCGCCCTGCCTGTGTGTTCGACGGATACGGTCCATAGGTGACCGCAGGGGCGCCGTATGCGCTGTAGCCCGGCGCCGCGTACGGCAAGTCGGGCCACGCGAGCGCCGTTTTCGATGCGCCCGTCATCCCCACGCGCATGAACATGCGCGCCGTTTGCGTGCCGCCGTTGCGGTCGCGCACCGGCACGCTCAGCACCATGCGCGCGTTGCCCGTGCCCGTGCCGCTATCCAGACCATCGTCCGGCACCGCGTGCAGGCGCACGAGGCGCAATAGCGACCACGCGTCGTTCGCCGCCCATGTGGCCGCTTCGCCGTCGACCGAGAGCGTCGGCTGCAAAGCGTCCTGCATGGGCCGCCACGGGCCGTCTTTCGCCCAGCGCAGGCTCAGCGCGGCAGGCTGGCCCGGCGCCCAGCGCAGCGGCGTGCCAGCCGCGGCGGGCCAGGCAAGCGTCTGGCTGCCGCTCGCGAGCGACCATTGGATGACCTGGTCCGCACCGGCTTCGTCGGCGCGATCGATACGCCAATCCACCGCCACATCCACACCCACGAGCGCGCCGTCCGCGCCGCGCGCCACCAGCGCGTCGAGCCAGGGCTTCGCGCGCGCGAGCTTCGCCAGAAATTGCTGCGCGAGCGCTTGCGAGCCGCCGCTGGCCGCCGCGGCGCTCATGCCGCGTTGCGCGTCCGCGAGCTTCGCGTCGAGCAGCGCCACGAAGGCCGCCGTCTGGCGCAGGTCGGCGGCCTGCGCGTTCGCATCGGCTGAGAACGGGAAGCGGCCGGCCAGATAGCGCGCGAAATAGCTGCGCAACTGTTCGTAGGCCTCCCCGCCGGTGCCGATCTGCAGCCGGTAGCAGCGCTCGCGCGCGGACGATACGAGCCGAGCGCCCGCGCTCGCGACGATGTCGCCCGAGCCCGGCACGTCCACCTGCGCGAGCGAGGCGCCGCACGTGTCGAGGTCCATCTTGTCGAGTTGGTTGGAGATGATCGACGGCACCGCCACCAGCGCGCTCGCCGGGCTGCGGGCGCGGTATTGCGCGAGGTCCGCGAAGAGCGCCTTCCAGCGCGCCACGAGTCGCGCGTCCGCGGTGGAGAGCGGCGGATTCTGCGTAGTCAGCCAGTCGAGCGCGCTCGACGCGAGCGTGGCCGTATCCGCCACCGCACTCGACTGCGCGGCAAGGTAGGTTTGCAGCGCTTCAGGCGTGGCGGCGCCGAATGCGCGCATCGACCCGCCGGCGTTGCCGTTCCACGCCGAGAAGTCGCCGCGCAGCGGTCGAAACGGT
Organism: Paraburkholderia silvatlantica; assembly: GCF_003096715.1. Lineage (GTDB taxonomy): Bacteria > Pseudomonadota > Gammaproteobacteria > Burkholderiales > Burkholderiaceae > Paraburkholderia > Paraburkholderia silvatlantica. The sequence goes on along the minus strand of NZ_QEOL01000009.1, from coordinate 45,399 downwards.
TCGAGCGATTGCAGCTGCACGTCGGTCGAGCGCAGCACGTCGAGCGCGGCGTCGCTCACGCGCAGGGCGACCGCTTGCGCGAGATCGGCGCGGCCGAGCGAGTCGAACGCTTCCACGAGGTCGGTCGCGTTCTTGCGCAGGATGTCGAAGGATGCGCCCTGCGTCTGCGGCGTGTAGGCGACATTGCGCGCGCCTGCTGCCGGCGTCCCCGTCGTTGCCGCCGTTGCAACCGGTGCCGAAAGCGCGGCCACCATGCTGTGCACGGTCGCGTTACCCGCCGCGGCGAGCAGCGCGCCGCGCCACGCTTCGGGCGCCTGGGCGAGAAGACCGGCGGAGTATTGCTTGTAGGCCGGCAAGATCGCCAGCGCACGCTGCGCCGAGTCGGCATCCACACCGCGAATTTCGGCCGACGCGCTGCCCTCGCCCGCGACGAACGACTGCCCGAGCAGGGTGCGCAACGCGTCGCGCAGCGGCAGCAGGTCCGGCGCCAGTTGCAGTCCTGTGGTGGGTTTGGAGGCCAGCACGCCAGGCAGGTTGCCGCTTGCGAGCCAGCGCGCCGCAAACGCGCTTTGTTCGCTCTGTTCGTGCTCCAGCACGCTCGCCACGGGCGTCGCGCCGATCAGACGCAGCCCCTTTGCGGTGTCGAAGGTCGCCGTGAGTCCCGGCACGAGTTCCTGCCCGTGTGTACCCGCCCAGCCGTGGTCCGCGGTGTCGACCTGAGTCGCGAGCGTGTCGATGCGCGTGGCCAGCTCGGAGAGCGAAGCGGTGGTCGGCACGGCGCCGGGCGCCTTGAGATCGGCGAGCATGGCCTGGATTTGCGCGGCGTTCGTCGTGAGCGAGGAGTCCTGATAAATGTCGTCGAACCAGCGATCGAAGGTGTCCTCGAAGCACACGCTCGCCCGCGCCTGGGCGGCGCGCGCCTCGGCGCCGTCGAACGACAGCTCGCCGCCCTCGACCGCGGTCGCGCGCACGGCGTCGTCCAGCCCCGCGCGGTCGGCCACGAGATCGGGCGCAAAGCTCACGCCCACCGCGCCGCGCATGAGCTGGGCGAGCATGACGGTGTTGCCCGAATCGCGTTCCACCAGTTCGTTGTAGTTCGTGATCAGCCGCTCGGTCTGCGCCGCGTTCGTGACGAGCCGTGTGCCCCGCGTGTACTCGGGCAGGTCCTGGGGACGCCGCGCGGCGGCCGCGAGGCTCGCGTTGCCGCCCGGCCCGGTGGCGCCGTCGCAGTTCAGATCGGCGAGGCGGCCGAGGAGCCGCGCGCGCAACGGCGTGAACACGAGCCCGCTCAGCACGCGGTATTGCGCCTCGTCGAGCCGGCGGCGCAGGCCGAAATACGAAAGCGGCATGAACGGCGTGGCGAGCTGCCAGCGCGGCACCTTGACGAAGGCGTTCGCGGCGCTGCCCAGCGCGTTCGCCGCCGCCTTTTCGCTGCTGCTCGCGCCCGCTTCGTGCCAGGCGGCGCTCGCGAGCGCGAGCGCGTCGTAGCTGCCCGCGAGCGAGCGCGCATCGCTGCGCACGTGCCAGGTGGCGACGCCGAGACCCACGCACCAGCACACGCCCAGCGCGATCGCGGCGAACGTGGCAATACGGTACCGCCGCATGCGCAGCGCGAGCACGCGCGGAATGGCGAGGGCGAGTCCCTGCCCCGGCATCAGCACGTCGTGCCAGAGACGCGACGCGAAGGCCGGCGCCGCGCGCGCCTCGCTGCGCGCCGTATTCGTGATGGCGGGCTCCGCCCGCTCCTGCGCCTGAGGCATCGCACCCACGCACCAGATGCCGCGCATGAGCGGCGCGGTGCCGTCGGCGGCGCCGCGCAAGGTGGGCTCGATGTACTCGCGCAACGGCTCGCGCAGTGTGTCGAGGCGCTGCGGCAGCAGGAACACGTCGCCGTCCAGGGCGCCGTCGAGCGTGCCCATTTCCGTGACCGTCGCCGCGAGCGCCCGGCTCATGTCGGCGAAGGCTTCGTCCACCCACGCGGGTTCGAAGGCGCGCCGCGGCGCATACGGCGAGGCCCAGCCTAGCGGCGTTTCGATGCGCTCGCGGCGCAGGCGTGCCGCGAGCGCATCGAAGCCCGGCAGCGCATCGCAGCCCGTCACCACCACGTAGAGCGGCAGCATCTGGCCCAGTTGACGTTGCAGCGCGAGCACCGTGCGCGAGGCTTCGAGCGCCGCGTCGGTATCTCCGCGCGCGGTCCCGCTTTCGTCGACGAGCGCATCGAGCGCGATCACCCACACGAGCGCGTCGAGCGGCCGGCCCGGCCGGTTGCGCAGCAGGCCGCGCAGCAAACGCCCGCCGGTCGAGCCGCGCCTGCGCTCGGCGGCCGCACGCGCGCCGAGCGAGTCCCCGGGCTCCGCGATCAGAATGCCTTCGGCGTCGTGCCAGAGCCTGCCGAACCAGGACGGTTCGCCGACGGGCGAGAGCCGCCAGCCAAGCGCCAGCGCGTCGAGCGCCGCGGGTGCACCCGTGGCCAGCACGCGCGGCACCGAGTACGGATCGCGCACGCCCATCGCGTTGTGCGCCGTACGCATCATGGCGGAGAAGTTGCGCAGCGGCCTGCGTTCGTCGCGCCCGCGCACCCAGCGCACGACGAGCGCGGCCGCGAGCCCCACGATCAACAGCGCGATGAGGACAATCAGGACGACTATCAGTGTGGTCGTCATGGCCGTGCTCCGCTCGGCGTGGCGTCCTGGCTGTTCTCGCCGGCTTCGTCGGCGCCCTGCGCGCTCACCGTGACGATGCGCCGTGCCGCGAGCGCGAGCGTGTCGGGCGCCAGCGTGGAAACCGTCGGCACCGCGGGCATGTCCTGAGCTTGCGGCATGGCCTGAACATCGGCAGGCACAGTCGCCGGCCTCAATCTGCGCACCGTCCGTGCGTGCGGCAGCACCATGCCCGTTGTGCTCGTATGGCTCGCCTGCGCCGGACGCCCCTGCGCCATCGACACGGTTTCGAACTGTTCGAGCGACGGCCGCACGGGCGCCGTCGCGTAGAGCCACAGCAGTTGCGACACGCCGAGCAGCACCGCGAATCCGCCGCCCACGAACAGCGCGAGGCGGGCGCGGTCGGGAAACATCTGCGTGAGCGGACGTGTTTCGCGCGGCGCCAGCGCGGCGCGCTCGAGCGGCGCGCCGAGCCGGTCGGGTTCGGGGTCGCGCTGCATGGCGAACGCGAACAGCGCGTGGCGCAACTGGTCGTGACGCAAGGCGCCCGCCTCGCCGCGCAGGCGCCCTCGAAAGCCTAGCGTGAGGCAGGCGAGATAGACGTTGGCGAGATCGCGCTGCGCCGGATCGCGTTGCGCGAGCAAGGTTTCGATGGCGGCCGGAATGCGCTCGCCCGCCGCACGCGTGCCGAAAATGCGCGCTTCGAGCGGATACGTTTCCCACGCGCTCGCGCCGTTCCACGCCGAAAACAGCAGCAATTCGTCGAGCAGCGCGACATAGGCGTACTGTGCGGCGGCAATGTCCGCTTCGCCCGCCGCGCCGGTCCAGGCCATCGCGTCGCGCGCGAGCTTGCGTGTGGCGGACTGCAGCTGCGTGGCGAGCGCGTTGGCATCGCGCTGAGGATCCGCAAGCGTCTCGGCGCTCGCGGCGTTCGCCGCGCCGGCTGCATTCGCTGCCTGCGCGACCGCACGCAGGCGCACGTTCTCCGCGAACGCGAACGCCACGACGAACGCGCGCATGAGCGGCAGGCGCTCGTCGCTCTGGCCGCTGGCATCAAGCATGATCGGCTCCCGCCTGGCGTGCGCCGTCGTCGGCGTCCGTGGGCGTGAAGAGTTGCACGGCCCAGGGCGCGCGGCCCGGCACGGTCGTGCGGACCTCGATGCACAACGGCTGCGCTCGGTCGAACCACGCATCCTCCACGGCTACCGCGAAGAGCGTCGTGTCGTCGCCCGTCGCGTAGGCCGCACGCTCCTCGCGCGCGAGCCGCCGGCGCGCGAGGCCGCGCATCCGCTGGCGCGCGAGCGTGGGTACGTAGGGCCGCGACGCGACGACGGCATGATCGAGCCACACGCTAGCGTCGTGCTCGCCCGCGTCGGGCGGCATGCGCAACCCGATCACCAGTTCGCGCGCCACGTTGCCGCCGCTTTCGAACGGCGGCGCGATCCAGAAGCTGCCGCCCTCCTCGGTGAATGCACGCACGCGATACCCCTGGCGGATCGTCGCGAGCGCTTCGTCCGCCCATGCGAGCAGCGGATCGAACGACGCGAGTAGCGCCATGTAATCGAACGTCGCGAATGCGGGCACGCCACGCGCGGGACGCAGCGCCGCGAGCGCACCCGTCATGCCGGCGACGGCGCGATACAGTTCGGCGGGATGCGCGATGCCGGTGACGAGGGTCGCCTCCACTTCGGGCAGGCGGCTCCAGAGCGCGCAAAGCTGGCGCTCGATCTGGCCCGCGTCGTCGCGCTCTTCCGCCCGTTGCGCCGCCTGCAGACGCCCGGCCAGGAACACGCATTTTTCGCGCACGCGCAGCAGCAGCTGCATCACGCGTTGACCGAGCACCGAGTCGGCGCGCACGAACGGACAAGGCGGAGCATAGTCCGCGATCGCCACGCCACCGCCCTGCTGCCTCACGCGCATGAGCGGCAAGCGGTCGAATTCGTGACGCCCGAGATCCGTCATGAGATGCAGGCGCGGCGTCCACGTCGTGATCGAAGCCGGCTCGCCGCCCGAGACCAGATCGGGAACGTCCGGACTCTCGCGCTGCGTGTAGCGCCCGGCCTGCGGATCGAGCTGGCCGCCGCGATACAGCGGCGGCACCGCGAGATAGATCGTGACTTCCTCGTCCGGCGCGCTGAATGCGTGGCTCACGTCGATCTCCAGGACGGGATCGTGCGGCGTGTGGCGGATGGCGAGGCCGTCGGCCAGAATCGCCTCCAGCGCGCTGATGCGCACGAGACCCTGGGCGAGCCCCGCGGCGTCGTGCTCGAGCGTTAGTACGCCCCAGTAATGCGCCCGCGCGGCGCCCGCGAGCAAGGCGGCGTGCCCCGCCGCGTGCAGCGCCTGGGTCTGGAAATGCTGCGGCAGCAAGGGCATGCCGTCGAACCAGCAGACCGGATCGGGAAACGAAGTTCGCATGATGTGTTTGCTTTCTATTGCTAAACGTGTCGTCGTGCAGTGTTGCCGCGCCGTCGTATGACATCGTCGTATGACACCGTTGCGTCACACAGTTTCGTTACTCAATGCGCGGCCTGCACGCTCAGATCCTGGTCGCCGAGCAGCAGCAGCGCGTGAGCGGGCCCCCTGTCGAGCCTCACGCGGTGCGCGCCCGGTGTCTGGTAGTCGGCAAACACCACCACGCCCGCGCCCCGCTTGCCGCCAAACGGAAACGGCGCCGCCGCGATCTGCTGGCCCGGCACGACTTCGAACGACACCACCGCGATGTCCTCGGGATGATCGCGGCGCCATTGATCGCGCTGCGCGAACCACTTCGCCGAAGGCAGGCCGAGCAAGGCGTCGAGCAGTTGCCGATTGCGCACGAGCACGGCGTCCACGGCAATGGGCGTGTCCTGATTCGCTTGAGTGGAAACGGCAATGGCCAGGGTATCTACCTGTACCTTGGGCAGCGACGAACACGCCGAGAGCCCCTGCGCGAGCGCGAACGCCAGCGTGGCGGCGCGCCAGCCGTACGGCTTCGCTGCGCGCGAAGCGCCGGCGAATAACGTGGTGATCACTGCGCAATCCCCATTGTGTGCGTCGCCTCTTGTCTGCGATGCCTCCTGCCCGCGCGCAGGAGAATTCATGCTAGTTCGTATTTCTAATCAAGACGCATGTTTTGCCCTGCGCAAGCTGTTTCGCGCGTAGTCTACAAGCGCCCCACGCGACATTGCAATAACGATTTTTATCGATCAATTCAAAAAACAATCCGTAAATAAACTTGAAAGACAATGAGTCTATGCGCCGTAAATATACTTTGAAATTCCCCGTTTACTGTCCTAAAGTCGTGACCGTCTATCTTCACGACTTCACGACGCGCGCGACGAAGCACAAGTTGAAGAGCCGATCAGCGCGAACGCTTGACGCCGTGAATGCTCTCGTCTGACGAATCCGGGGCATGCTTTAGCTGTGTTTTTTCTGAAGGACCGGGAATGCACGTGGCAATCGTTTAATTACGTTTTGCGGGGCATTGTCGTCTTAAAGAAAACGCATCATGAAAAGGGCAGATTGACGACAAACGCGCATCTCTCCCGTTACACAATGCAATAGAAGAACGACCGCCACCGAGGTGACCATGGCCGACAGTACCCAGCACTGGTTCGAACGGAACCGACCGCCGCGTGTCCAGATCACGTACGACGTCGAAACGGGCAATGCCATCGAAAAGCGCGAGCTGCCGCTCGTCGTGGGCATTCTTGCCGACCTGTCCGGCAAGCCTGTCGAGCCGTTGCCGAAAATGACGGAGCGCCGCTTCGTCGACATCGACCGCGACAATTTCAACGACGTGATGAAGTCGATCGGGCCGCGCGTGACGCTGCAGGTCGACAACACGCTCGCCGCCGACGGCAGCAAGATCAACGTCGAGCTGAAATTCGAGCATATCGACGACTTCGATCCCGTGAGCATCGTTCAGCAGATCGGCCCGCTCAAACAGCTCTACGACGCGCGGCTGCGCCTGCGCGACCTCCTCACCAAGCTCGACGGCAACGACGAACTGGACAAGCTTCTCCAGGAAGTGGTGCACGACCCGAAGGGGTTGAGCGAGATCCGTTCGGCGCACCCGCAGGACACGCCGGCTGCGCAGCTGCCGCCGCCCGCGGGCGAGGCCCCTGCGCCCGCCAGCCCTTCCAGTGACACGCCGGCCAGCTAAGCTCAACGCGAGGAGACGATCATGTCCGACATTCAGGCCGCCGCGACCGCGCAGGCGGGTACGGTCACGCTGCTCGACCGCATCGTGCACGAAGGACGCATGGCGCAATACGAGGAGCAGCAACAGCACGCACGCGAGCTGCTCGCCGAGTTCGCGCTGCAGGTGCTCGACAAGAACATGACCATCAGCCGCGACACGGTGGCGATGATCAACGATCACATCCGCAAGATCGACGAGCTGATCAGCGAGCAGCTCAACGAGGTGCTGCACCATCCCGACATGCAGGCGCTGGAGTCGTCGTGGCGCGGGCTGCACTTTCTGGTGAAAGGCTCCGAAACGGGCACGCGCCTGAAACTGCGCCTCCTGAACGCTTCGAAGAAGGACCTGCAGAACGATCTCGAGAAAGCGATCGACGTCGACACGAGCGCGCTCTTCAAGAAGATTTACGAAGAGGAATACGGCACGTTCGGCGGATTTCCATTCAGCGTGCTGGTGGGCGACTACTACTTCACGCGCCAGACGCCCGACGTGAGCCTGCTCGAAAAGCTCGCCTCGGTCGCCGCCGCCGCGCACGCGCCGTTCATTTCTGCGGCGCACCCGCAGCTGTTCGACATGTCGAGTTTCACGGAGCTGGGCGTGCCGCGCGATCTCTCCAAGGTCTTTGAGACGATCGACATGGCCCGCTGGCGCGAATTCCGCAAGAGCGAAGACTCGCGCTATGTCGCGCTCACACTCCCGCACGTCCTGATGCGGCGTCCTTATCATCCGGACAGCAATCCGGTGGAGGGCATGAACTTTTTCGAAGATGTGGACGGTACCGACCACTCGAAGTATCTATGGGGCAACTCCGCCTACGCCCTCGCGCAGCGCATCACCAACGCGTTCGCGCAGTACAGCTGGTGCGCGGCGATTCGCGGCGTGGAAGGCGGCGGCGCGGTCGAACGCCTGCCGGACCATATCTTCCAGACGGCGTCGGGCGACAAGGCCATGAAGTGCCCCACGGAAGTGGCGATCACCGACCGCCGCGAAAAGGAGCTCGACTCGCTCGGCTTCATTGCGCTCGTGCACAAGAAAAACGAAGGGCTCGCGGTGTTCTTCGGCGGCCAGACCGCCTGCAAGCCGGCGCTCTACAACACGCCCGAGGCCACGGCGAACGCGCGCATTTCGGCCATGCTGCCGTATATCCTCGCGGCGTCGCGCTTTGCGCATTACATCAAGGCGATCATGCGCGACAAGGTCGGCAGTTTCATGACGCGCGAAAATGTGCGCAGCTATCTGAACACGTGGATTGCCGACTACGTGCTCGTCAACGACAACGCGCCGCAGGAAATCAAGGCCCAGTATCCGCTGCGCGAGGCGCGCGTGGACGTGACCGAGGTGCCGGGCAAACCCGGCGCGTACCGCGCGACGGTGTTTCTGAGGCCGCACTTCCAGCTCGAGGAACTCACTGCCTCGATCCGGCTCGTGGCGACGCTGCCGCCGCCGGCGGCCGCCTGATCCGCCCGCGGAAAAAAAGCGGTTTCGATGAAGAGACGACGGCCGGGCGGCGCATGAGCGCCCCTGGGTCCCTGAACGCGCCTGGCGCCGCGCACGCGGCCCGCGCGGTTCTTTACGGCTTCGGGAGCAGCAAACCATGGATTCGATCATTCTCGACCTGGGCAGCGACATCAAAGGCGAGTGCACGCTGGAAGGCTATACCGACAAGATCGAGCTGATGTCGTACAGCCACAACGTGGCGATGCAGGTCACCAATGACGTCAGCAACTCGGAGCGCACCTCGGGCAAGCCCCATCTCGGCGAATTCACCGTGACGAAGTTCGTCGACGTCGCCACGCCCACGCTCAACGAGTATTGCTGCTCCGGCAAGGCCATTGCGAGCGCGACCGTCGTGGTGGGCCGCAACGCCGCCGAAAGCGACGGCAAGATCATGCCGTTCATCACCTATACGCTGAACAATGTCGTGCTGAGCAACGTGAGCGTGTCGGGCGGCGCGGGTGGCAAGCCCGTGGAAACGCTCTCGATGAACTTCACGAAGATCAAGTGGGAACTGACCGCGCAGAAGGACGACGCCACCAAGGAAGGCACGGCGGCCACCACGTGGGACCTGGCCGCGAACAAGGTCGTGAAGGCGGCCTAGCGCGCAGCGCCTGTGGCGAACGCCCGCGCCTTTATCGCCGTCGCGCCGATGCCGCTCTTCGAGCGGCTGGCCGACGACGCGCCCTTCGATGCGCATGAGTCCATCGACGAGCTGGCCGCGCGCACGCTCGACGCGGCCGGCTTGCGCGCGTCCGTGCGCTCGGAGTTGCTGCGCCTTCTCAACACGCGCCGCGGGACGCCACGCATGCCGCGCACGCCGGACGTCCTGCTTTACGGCCTGCCCGACTGGAGCGGGCAAAGCGCCGCGCGCGCGGAAGACCGGGCGGTGATCGAGCGCGAAGTGGCTGAGGCCATCCGCGCGTTCGAGCCGCGCCTTCGCGAGCCGCGCGTGAAGATCGAACCGGACGCTGCCGCACCATGGCGCCTGTGCCTGCGCATTCGGGGAACGCTGCGGGGCAGCGACGGCGTGGAGCACGTCGTCACCTACGTCGCCGGGCAGGACGGCGAAACGCAGTCCATCGGGATCGTCGATGAACGACTCGCTTGATGCGCAATTGCTCGACTACTACCAGCGCGAGCTGACTTATCTGCGCCGCGCGAGCGAAGGCTTTGCGCAGCGCTATCCGAAGATCGCCCGCCGGCTCGAACTCGGCCCCGGCGAGAGCGCCGATCCGAACGTCGAGCGGCTGATCGAAAGCTTCGCGGTGCTGACCGCCCGCATCCAGCGCACGCTCGACGACGAATACACCACGCTCACGGACGGCCTGCTCGAACAGTTCTATCCCTACGCGTCGCGGCCCGTGCCCTCCATGACGATCGTGCAGTTCGAGCCGGACCCCACGCAAGGCAGCATCGCGGCGGGGTATCGCGTGCCGCGCGACACGCCCCTCATGCACGTGGACGCGAGCGGCGCGACTATCCACTGGCGCACCAGCAGCGACGTCACGCTCTGGCCGATCACCCTCGCCGCAGCCCAGCTGCTCGACGCCGAGGAAGCCCAGGCGCTCACCGGCAATGCGTCGCTGCAAGCTGCGCTGCGGCTCACGCTGCAGGGCAGCGGGCCGCACAAGCTGGGCGCGCTGCCGGTCGAGCGCTTGCGTGTGCGCCTCGCGGGGTCGCCCGTCACCTCCGCCGCGCTCTACGATCTGCTCGGCGCGCACAGCGCCGCCGCCTGGCTGCAGATGCCCGAGGGTACGCTGCACGCGCAACGCGGACTGCCCTCCCCGGTTGGCTTCGACGAGCAGGACGCGCTCCTGCCGCTCGAAGACGGCGCGCATCCGGCCTGCCGTCTGCTGGTCGAGTACTTTGCATTTCCCGAAAAGTTCGCGTTCTTCGATCTGCCGTTCAAACCGCCTGCCGATGCGCTCGACAGCCTCGATCTCGTGATCGGCTTCACGGCGGCTCCGCGCGGACGCTTCACGTTGCATAGGGACGATATCCAGCTTGGCTGCGCTCCCGCACTCAATTTGTTCGCGCGCACCTCCGAACCGTTGCGGCCCGACGGCACGGCGCGCGAAATGCGCGTGAGTCCCGACGCGCATCGTGAATCGGGCACGGAGATCTACGCCGTGCGCAACGTGCGCGCCGTGGCGGGCCGCACGGTGACGGACGTGCCGCCCTGGTACGGCTCGATGCACGGCGCGGATTCGGCTGTGTACTGGCACGCGCGGCGCGTGAGCGGGCTGCATGCGTCGCGTCCCGGCAGCGACATCATGCTCACGTTCGTCGATACGCGCTTCAATCCCGCCGCGCCCGCGGCGCGCACGCTCACTGCGGACCTCTTGTGCACCAACCGTCATCTGGCCCACCGGCTCGCACCGGGCGCCGCGCTATCGTTCGAAGTGCCGGGCCCGGTGGCAAGCGTGCGCATTGCGCATCGGCCCACGCCGCAGATCGTGGCCGCGCTCGACGGCACGTCGCGCTGGCGCCTCGTCTCGCAACTCGTGCTCAATCACACGTCGATCGTGGAAGGGCCGCAGGCGCTACCGTCGTTGCGCGAAATGCTCATGCTCCACAATCTCGGCGCACATGCCCCCTCGCAGCGCCAGATCGCGGGACTCGCAGCGGTGTCGAGCGAACCGCTCGTCGCGCATGTCGGGGCGGACCGCTGGCGCGGCTGGCGCAATGGACTCGGCGTGCGGATCGAACTCGACGAAGCGAGTTTCGTGGGCGCGAGCACCGTGCTCTTTTCCGGCGTGCTTGCGCAATTCTTCTCGCTCTATGCGAGCGTCAACCGTTTCGTACAGACCTCGCTCGTGCGCGACGGTCGGGAGATCCGCACATGGCGGCCGACGATGGGCAGCCCCCTCGTTCTCTGACGCAGCGGCTGTTCGACGAACCGCACGCGTTCGAATTCACCCAGGCCGTGCGCCTGCTCGAGTTGTTGCAGCCGCATGCGCAGCCGCTCGGCACCGGGCTCGACCCAAGCCAGGAAGCGCTCGCGTTGAGCGGCAATCTTTCTCCCGCGTTTCCGGCGAGCGCGCTCGGGCCATTGCGGCGCGGCTTGCCGCGCTCGCTCGCGTTTGCGCCTGAGGCTGGCGAGGAACCATCCGCACCATCCGCACCATCCGCACCATCCGCACATGCGGGACCGCCCCAGCTCCAGGTCAACGCGTTCGCGCTGGGCGGCCCGAACGGCCCGCTGCCCGGTGCCTGGCAAGAATGGCTGCAGGACCGTCTGCGCCGCAAGGACCGCTCGGCGGCGGCGTTTCTCGATATCTTCCAGCATCGGCTGCTGGCACTGCTCTATCGTGCCCAGCGCAAGTACCGCAGCGCCGAGCCGCTGCCCGCCACCGCGCAGCGCTCGGCCGACGTCGTGCTGCGCGCGCTGACTGGCAACGCCTCGCTGAGTTCGCTCGCCTGGCACGAGCGGGCGGCGCGGGAAGCGGCAGCACCGCCGGAGCCGCTCGATATACGCGCCGTACTGGCGCGCACAGGCCTCTTCGCGAACCGCCGGCGTTCGCTCGCGGGTTTCGACGTCATGGTGCTCCATCATTTCCGCGTCCACGTGCGCTCCACGCCGTTCGCGGGCGGCTGGCGCACGCTGCCCCCGGCGAGCCGCACGGCGATCGGCTCCGGCGGGCGCAACCGGCGGCTCGGCCAGGATGCCGTCGCGGGCACGAGGATCTGGGACGAACACCAGGGCATCCGCGTGCGCCTCGGGCCGCTCAGGCGCGAACAGTACGAAGCCTTCCTGCCTGGCGCGCCCGCCCACGAAGCGCTGCAAACGCTCGCCGCCGAGTGGTTCGGCGCCGAACTCAGGGTGCATCTCGAACTGCAGCTCGGCGCGGGCGAACTGCCGCGTGCACGCCTCTCGCGGCATGCGCCGCTGAGGCTAGGCTGGACCGCCTGGGCCGGCGCGGCCGAATCGGCGCCCGCGCGCCTCACGTGCCTCGCGCCCGACGACATTCAGGGGCGTACCGGGCCGTGACGCTCGATCTCAAGACGCTCGTCGCGCGCCTCGAGCGCGAACCGCGCGAAGCCCTCGAACGCGCCGCGCAGCAGTGCCTGCGCGAAACGCATTTCGTGGTCGAGATCGAGCACTGGCTGCTCGCGCTCGCCGAACCCGAGGGCGGCGATTTAGCGTGCGTGCTGCCGCACTTCGGCGTGGACCGCGCCGCGCTCGGCGCCGAGATCCGCATCGCTATCGCACGCTTCAAGCGCGGCAACACGGGCATGCCGTCGTTCTCGCCCGACCTGCTCGTGTGGCTCCAGGACGCGCTCGTGCAGTCCACCGTCGTGCTCCAGCAGCCGCGCGTGCTCGCGGCGACGCTGCTCATCGCCCTGCTGGAAAACGACGCACTGCGCGCGCGCGCCGTGCATGCGGCACCCACGCTGCAGCGCGTGGCGAGCGCCGCGCTGCGCGCCAACTTCGCCGTCTGGCTCGCGCCCATCGAAGCGGCGGCGCCGCTCGCGTCGACACCGCCGGGCGCCCCGCTCGAAGCGGCCATGAACGACGACGCGAGCATGCCCGCGCTGACCGGTGCCCTGGCGCCCGCCGCTCCGTCGGCCGCCGTGCTCGACCAATACACGCTCGACCTCACCGCCGAAGCGCGGGCCGGCCGCATCGACCCGATCATCGGACGCAATGCGGAGATCCGCCAGATGCTCGACATCCTGTTGCGGCGGCGGCAGAACAACCCCTTGCTCGTTGGCGCGCCAGGTGTGGGCAAAACAGCCGTGGTCGAAGGACTCGCGCTGCGCATCGCGGCCGGCGACGTGCCGCCGCCGCTTGCCGAGGTCTCGCTGCGCATGCTCGACCTCGCGTTGCTGCAGGCGGGCGCGGGCCTGAAAGGCGAGTTCGAGCGCCGCCTGCGCGCGGTGATCGACGAGGCGCGGCACTCGCCCCGGCCCGTGGTGCTCTTCATCGACGAGGCCCATACGATGATCGGCGCGGGCGGCACGGAAGGCGGCAGCGACGCCGCGAACCTGCTCAAGCCCGCCCTTGCGCGCGGCGAACTGCGCACGATCGCCGCCACGACATGGCTCGAATACAAAAAGTACTTCGAACGCGACCCCGCGCTCGCGCGGCGCTTCCAGCTCGTGCAGATCGAAGCGCCCGACGAGCCCACGGCCATCGCCATGCTGCGCGCGCTGGCGCAAAAGTTCGAGGCGCATCACAACGTGACGATCCTCGACGCCGCCATCGTCGATGCGGTGAAACTCTCGCACCGGTACATCTCCGCGCGCCAGTTGCCCGACAAGGCGATCGCCGTGCTCGACACCGCGTGCGCGCGCGTGGCGCTCGCGCAGCACGACACGCCGCCGCAACTGGAAGCGGCCAGGCACCGGCAGCGCGCGCTCGACGACGAACTGCTGCGCCTGCGCACGGAAACGGTGCTCGGCGCGAACCACACGCAGCGCCTCGCCGCGCTCGAAGCCGAACATGCGCACAACGCCGCGCTCGTCGAGACGCTGGAAGCACGCTGGCGTGACGAGGCCGCTGCCGTGCGCGAGATTCTCGCGGTACGCGCGCGCCTGACCGCCCTCGACACAGCGCTTCGCGACAGCGACGGCCAGCAGGAACCGCCAGACAGCACAGACGCGAGCGAGACCAACGAGGCGGCCGACCCGCGCGAAGACCTCGCCGCCGAACTGGCGCGCCTCGAAAGCGGGCTCGAAGCGATTCGCGACGACGACCCCATGGTCCCGGTTTGCGTGGACTCGAAAGCCATCGCCGCCGTGATCGCGAGCTGGACCGGCATTCCGGTGGGCAAGATGCTCGCCGACGAAGCCCACGCCGTGCGTACGCTCAAGGGCCGTCTCGCGCAGCGCATCGTGGGGCAAGACGCGGCGCTCGAGCGCATCGCCATGCGCATCCAGGCGTGGCGCGCGGGACTTGCCGACCCGCTGCGCCCGGTAGGCGTGTTCCTGCTCGTGGGGCCGACGGGCGTGGGCAAGACCGAGACGGCCTACGCGCTTGCGGATGCGCTCTACGGCGGCGAGCGCAATCTCATCGTGATCGACCTCGCCGCGTATCAGGAAGCGCACGCCGTCTCGCAGCTGCGCGGCGCGCCGCCGGGCTACGTGGGCTATGCGAGCGGCGGCCAGCTCACCGAGGCCGTGCGCAGGCGCCCATATAGCGTCGTGCTGCTCGACGAAATCGAAAAAGCACATGTCGACGTGCTCGAAGCGTTCTACAACGTCTTCGACAAGGGCGTGATGGAAGACGGCACCGGCCTCGTGGTGGATTTTCGCAACACGGTGATCCTCGCCACCAGCAATGTCGGCGCCGAGCTGTTGCTCAATACGCCCGCCGCCACGATTGCCACCGACGCCTTCGCGCGGCGGCTCCACGAAGAACTGCTGCACGCGTTTCGCCCGGCGTTTCTCGCACGCATGACCGCCGTGCCTTATGCCGCGCTCGACGATGCGGTGCTGCGCACCATCATCGAAAAGAAGCTCGAGCAGCTACGCATGCGCTACCGCGACGCCACGGGCAAGCAGTTCGCTTTCGACAGCAGGATCATCGACGCCGTGCTCGCGCGCTGCCGTGCCGCGGGCGGTGCGCGCGAGATCGACAACGTGCTCATGAACGAACTAGTCGGCACGCTCGCGCAGTGGGCACTCGAATGACGATGCACGGGCCTCGCCAGGCCGTTTAACTCAACCCGATCCCCGCGATGAACCGCCCCATTTCCGCCGACACCGATGCGCGCATCAGCCTCACCGGCAGCGCGTTCAGCACGCTCTTTCCCGCCCGCTTCGATGCGCGCGAGGCGCTGGACGCTCCCACCACGCTGACGCTCCACGCTCACGGCGGATTGCCGCCGCCGGCGCCCTCGGGCATGACGGGCAGCCATGCAACGCTCTCGCTCGCGTGGGGCGAGTCGCCGCGCCTCATCGACGCCGTCTGCACGCGTGCCGCGCAGTTGCCCTCGACGATAGACGCCAGCCACTTCACCCTGGAACTGCGTTCATGGTTGTGGCTGCTCACGCTCTCGCGAAACAACCGCATATTTCAGGGCAAAAACGCGCAGGAGATCATACAGGCCGTATTCGGGGGGCACGGCTTGACGGACTATTCCTTCTCCGTCACGGGCACGGCCGCTGCACGCGAATGGTGCGTGCAGTACGCCGAGTCCGACTTCGCGTTCGTGAGCCGCCTGTGTGAAGAGGAAGGCTGGTTCTATTTCTTCCGCCACGATACGGGCAGCCATACGCTCGTCATCGCCGACAGCAACGACGCCTTCACGCCCCTGCCCGGCGACGCGACACTGCACTACACAGGCGGCACGGCCGGCACGCGCGAATCGACGCAGATTGTCCATTGCGAGGTCGTCGAAGAGACGGCCAGCGGTCTCTTCTCGCACACCGACTACGCGTGGGAGACGCCGGCCGCACAACTCTATTCGCAGGCACAGGCGGCATCGAACGGACACAGCGTCTACGAGTATCCGGGGCGCTACGCCACCAGCAGCGATGGCTCCACGCTCTCCAAGCACCGCGTGGACGCGCTGCGTACGCCCGCACGGACCCTCATTGGCGAAAGCGATTGCCGCGCGCTCGCGCCAGGCTGCCGCTTTACGCTGGCCGATCACGAATCCAGCGACGCCAACGTCGAATGGGTCGTGCGCAGCGTGATTCACGAAGCCGATCACAACCACTATCGCAACCGCTTCGAAGCGTTCCCGTTTGCGACGGCCTGGCGCCCCGCGCGCACGACGCCGCGCCCCTTCATGCCTACGCAGACCGCCACGGTAGTCGGCAAGAGCGGCGAGGAATTGTGGACCGATCAGTATGGCCGCGTGAAGGTCCAGTTTCACTGGGACCGCGACGGCCAGAACGACGAACAGAGTTCGTGCTGGATTCGCGTGGCGCAGCCCTGGGCGAGCAAGCGCTTTGGCATGCAGTTCATGCCGCGCGTGGGCGACGAAGTCGTGGTGACCTTCATCGACGGCGACCCGGACCGGCCGCTCATCACGGGCAGCGTGTATAACGGCGCGAACCTGCCGCCCTATACGCTGCCCGACAACCAGACGCAGTCCGGCATCAAGACGAATACCTCCAAAGGCGGCAACGGCTTCAACGAACTCCGCTTCGAAGACAAGCAGGACAGCGAAGCAATCTTCCTGCAGGCGCAAAAGGACCTGAACGCCAGGGTGATCAACGACGCCACGTGGACCATAGACCACAACGAAACGAGCACGATCAAGAACGACCGCGCGCATACGATCAAGGAAGGCAACGATACGCTCACGGTCGAACAGGGCAACCGCACCACGACGGTCAAGACGGGCGACGAAACTGTCGACATCAAAGGCGCACGCATCGTGAAAGCCGGCGGCAACGAGACGCGCACGGTGGGCGGCAACCTCGAACAGACGGTGACGGGCAACATGACGCTCACCGTGGACGGCAACCTCACCATCAAGGTGAGCGGCACGCTGACGCTGCAAAGCACGGGCAACCTCACAGCGAAGAGCGATGCATCGCTCACGAATCAGGCCGGTGTGTCGCTCACCAATCAGGCCGGGACGTCGCTGACCAACAAGTCGGACGGCACGCTCTCGAACGAAGCGCAAAGCGTGACGAACAAGGGCGCCGTACAGCAAACGGTGGACGGCGGCGGCATGCTGGTGGTCAAGGGCGGCATTGTGAAGATCAACTGAGGCGAGCATGGAGACGATTCAGCCTGTCACGATACAACGCGACGACACGCGCATCGAGGGCGCGACGCTGGGCGGCGCGCTGCACGGCCCCGTGCGCATCGAGTCGGAAGGACGCCCCGTTGCGACGATGCGTTACGCGAATGGCGCGCTCAGCGGCCCGGCCACTTATTTCTATCCGGAGGGTAACCCCTCGGCGCAGGTGCAGTATGCGAACGGAAAGCTCGACGACAAGGCGCGCTTCTACTTCCCCGATGGAACGGTCCAGCGCGAGACGCACTACGCGCACGGCGTGCTGCACGGCGTTTCGCGCACGTGGCTGGCCGACGGCACGCTGCTCGAAGAAGCGCACTACCGCAACGGCAAACTGCATGGTGTCTTGCAGCGCTTCCATCCGAATGGCTGCCTGGCGCTGCGGCAACCGTTCAGCGCGGGCAAGCCGCTCGAAGCGGCGCAACGCTATACGGACGATCGCCGCCCGATAGCGGCGGACGGCAAGCCGCTGCCGCGCTGGAAGCAATGGTGGCAATCGCTCGCTAATCCGTCTTCGGTCTGATTCTGCCGCGGGCAACGCATAAGGAGGGACACCATGACCAGTCCGCAAGTTTGCGCCGGCGCCACGCTGCAATGCTCGTTTGGCGGCGCGCCGGGCACGCTGAACGTTCTACCCCTCAATCGCGTGCTCGTGAGCGGTGTGCCCGCTGCGACGATTGCCGATTCGATTCCCATCGCCAATATCACGCCGTTCGCGCTGTGCCAGAGCCCGGCGAACCCAACGGTGATTGCCGCGACCGCAGCGGCACTGGGGGTGTTCACGCCCATGCCCTGCGTTCCGGCTACACCGTCGCCGTGGATTCCGGGCGGCGCGCCAACCGTGACGCTGGGTGCGATGCCGACGCTGGATGCTCAGGCTACCCTCGTTTGCATTTGGGGCGGCGTGATCAAGGTGGTGCAGCCGGGGCAGGTGTCTACGCTTGTTCCGTAGGCATCGTTCTTCGACGTGCCGCGCGGGAGGCGCGTTGCGCGACGCGAAATCTCGATGTTTCTGACCAGCTCGAATGGAGGCTAATCATGCCAGGCAAGGCCGTAACCGATGACCAGATGACGCTGCTCAATACCGGCGATGACATCATCGCAACCGCAAAGCAGCTTCTGCCTTTTGGGAGTGGCAATCAGCAGGCCGCCGACCAGATGTTCCCGCTTGGGGAAAATCGGGTCCTCACGGGGCTCGCCTACAGCTTCTATAACCACGCAAAACCGAGGCACACCGCTCTCGCCGCAGTAACGGCGGGCGCCGGAAACTGCGACCACTTCGGAGCGATAGCGTATGTCATGTGCAGAGAACGACTGCCGGCTCAGTTCCGCGTGGCGTGGGTGACCGGGCCCGGCCACAGCTTTGCGATTGTGGGAAAGTCCGGGTGGAACATCGGTCAATGTGTGGCGGTGGACCCATGGCCCATTCAAGCCCAGGCCGTGCTGTTTGAAGATCACTTCATGAGTGGGTCGACCCTCAACCACCTTGCCGAAAAGGATTGCAAAGGCCAGGCCTTCAATTCGGCAAAATATCAGGCATTCGTCGGTGCGGTGCGGGTTCAAAGAAATGCGATTGAACAATCAAACTGGACAAATAACGTTCCCCCGTCCGGGCATACTTACGACCATCAATATTGCACGGCGAACGGCAGCTATATGAATTACTACGTTCCAATGGATGTCAGCTGAGCGTTGGCGCTGAAAGGCGGTCGCGTCCTGCGCGGCTTGTTCTGATTGGTGAGCGAGTATCGAATTACCGCGAAAAGTCCCGCGACGCGGTGACTTTTTTCGGCGGCACGCGCGGATCGCAGGCTTCCCGCCAGCGCCGGCATTCCGTAGCTTGACGCCAAAGCCCCGAATGTGCGCCACCGCACGTTCTCGCGCGACACTTGCGTACGTCGTTGCGCTTGCCCGTCTACTCTGCAGCAACCGGCTTTCACTTCGCACTCTCGCCCGCCAGGAGGCGTTCATTCCATGCATGAGTCAAGCGATATTGTCCGCGCGTTTATCGAGGAAGTCCTGAATCAAGGGCAGATCGACGCCGCAGGCCAGTTTTTCTGGGAGGACATGGTCGAGCAGGTGCCGTTCCCCGGCCAGGGCCCGGGTGTCGAGGGCCTTAAGGATGTCGTGCGAGGGATGCGAGCCGCGTTCCCTGACATGCATTGGCGCGTCGAGGAACAACTCACAGAAGGCGACCGCGTGCTGACCCGCTTCGAGTGGACAGGCACGCACAGGGGAACGTTCCTGGGCGTGGACGCAACGGGGCGCTCCGTCAAGGTATGGGGCATGGTCGTCGACCGCTTTCAGGATGCCAGGATCAAGGAAACCCGCCTCATCATGGATACGCTTGGGCTGATGATCCAGCTAGGCGCGGTTCGTCCACCGGGCCAGTGAAACCGCGAGAACCGGGTTGGTCCTGCGACCCGTCGCAGGCGCCAACCCGGCATGCAGCCCTTATCGATCGCTACAACGACAGCTTGCACGCCTCATGCAGCGAAGTGAGTCTGCGCACCGGCTCCGCCACGTACGGGTTGCTCTCGTCCCACGCGTAGCCCGCCAGCACCGAGCTAATCATCCGGCGGATCAAGGGCGTCTGGCGCGGGTAGTAAATGATGTCCTGCAACTCGCCGGTGTACCAGCGCTCGACGAAGGCGCGGAACGTGTCGATACCCTTGCGCAACGGCACGTCGTATTCGGCCTGCCAGTCCACGACCTCACCGCCGAGCGCGCGCTCGAGCACCTTCACGGCCAGATGTGCCGAACGCAGCGCAATGGTGACGCCCGAAGAAAACACCGGATCGAGAAACTCGCCCGCGTTGCCGAGCAGCGCGAAGCCGGGCCCGTGCAATCGTTCGACGTTGGCCGAATAGCCGCCGATCTGGTTCACGGGCATGAGAAAAGGCGCGTCGCCGATCAGGCGGTTCAGGGTCGGCTCCTCGCGAATGAGCGCGCGCAGCCGCGCCTCGCGCTGCGCTTGCGGGACATCGAGGAAGGCGGCTTCGGCAACACAGCCCACCGACGAGCGGCCGCCCGCGAGCGGGATCATCCAGAACCACACGTCGCGGTGCTCGGGGTGCGTCGCGATGCAGATCTTGTTGCGATCGAAGGCGTCCAGCGGCAGCCCGTCGCGCACATGACTGAAGATCGCGGCTCGCGTCGGCAGGCCGGTGGGCGCCTCCAGATTCAGAAGGCGCGGCAGCACGCGGCCAAATCCGCTCGCGTCGAGTACGAAACGCGCGTGCACTTCATAGCGCGCCTGGTTTTCGTCGATCACCTCCAGCACCGGCGCGTCGCCCGTGCGCATGCCCGTCACCGTGTGGCCGAAGCGCACTTCGGCGCCCTGCTGCGCGGCGCAGCCGATCAACAGCTCGTCGAACTTCGCGCGCTCCACCTGGTAGGTCGTGCCCCAGCCCGCCGAATGCTTGTCGCGGAAGTCGTACGACGATACCTCGTTGCGCCACACGAAATGCGCGCCATTCTTGTACTGAAACCCGGCCTCCACCACTGCCTGCAGCATGCCGGCCTCTTCGAGGTACGCCATGCTTTGCGGCAAGAGGCTCTCGCCGATCGAAAAGCGCGGGAAATGCTGGCGCTCGAGCACCAGCACCGAGCGTCCGGCCTTGCGCAACAGGGCCGCAGCCACCGCGCCCGAGGGGCCCGCACCGATGATCGCCACGTCGACGGCTTCGCGTCGAGCGGGTGGCGCCGTCACTGCTTCTCCAATCCTCTTTTCCATCGTCATATCCTTCTCTGCGTCCTGACGCGCACTGTTACGTTCTGTCACGTCCTGTTACGGCTTGTATGTCCAATGCAAGCGCACCGCGCTGCGCGAAACCGTGATTTTGACACCCCGCGCTGCGCCCGTGCATTTACAATGCTCGCGTCTCCCGACGCGCCCGAAATCGTCGATGTCGGTTACGGTCAGGGCAAGTCATTTCGCCTGCTGGCCGAGGCTTTCCGCTCGCGCCGCATCGTCGCCCTGCAGTCTGCCTTCAATAATCCTGCCCCCTATTCCCCTCGCCCCCCCATGCTTCCCATTTCCACCATCGGGCTGATGGCCTCGGGCTGCGCGATCGTGCTGCTCATGCCGGGGCCGACCAACACCCTGCTCGCCGCCGCCGGTTTGAGGCAGGGCCTGAGGCGCTCCGCGCATCTGTGCGCAGCCGAACTGGCCGGCTACCTGGTGTCGATTACCCTTTGGGGGCTTTGCTTCACCCATGCGTCGCAATCGCTCGGCTGGCTGCCAAAGGTGCTGCGCGTGACCAGCAGCCTCTATCTGGCGTGGCTTGCCTTGCGCCTTTGGTTCACGGCGAACTCGATCGAAACGTCGGCCAGCGGCGTGGTCAGCACGCGCACGCTGTTCAGCGCCACGGTGCTCAATCCCAAGGCCATTTTGTTCGCCGGTTCGATTTTTCCGTCCGTGGCGTTCGCGAGTGTCATCACGTGGCTCCAGGCCATGGCGATCTTCGCAGTCTTGCTGATTCCGATTGGCCTGACGTGGATCGCCATTGGCGCTGCGCCGCGCAACGGCCGTGCGCCGTTCATTCGACCCGCGTTCTTCCAGCGTTGCGCGTCCGTCGTGGTGGGCGCCTTTTCGGTGTCGCTCATGTGGGCGCTCGCGCACTGACGTTATCGTCCCATTCCCGGGCTCAAGCGATTTGCGGCGGAACGAGTTCGGCAACGCTGAACCAGCGGCTGCCAGCCGTGCCTGCCAGGCGCTGCAGCGCCTCGGCGTCGGTCGCGCCGCATTCCACCGGAAAGGACTTTGCCGCGTAGGCGGCCAGCCAGAGGGTCCGCATCACACCGTCAGTGAACGCAACGTACGGTACGGCGGCGCTCGCCCGGCAACTGACTTCCGCAAGCGGCACAGGGTCTTGCTCGCCGAAGCTGAAACCCTCGGCCGCCAGTTCGAAGCGCGGGTCGGCGCGCCATGTCTGCGGCGTTCCGTTTGCGAGCCCGGTGTGCTCGCCGCGTGGTCCGTCCCGCCAGAGCTTCAGGAAGCGCGCGCAATCCACTTCGACCACGGCCCGCTCCTCGTTGCCGTAGTTCGAGCGGCTCACCGACATATACACGTCGGCGACCGATGTGCGCACGCGAAAAAGCGCGGCACGCTGCCCGTTCAACGCGTTCGCCTGCAAACCCAGGTAACTCTCCATCTCCGCTCCAGATGATCCGCAGGCTCATGCTTGCCGAAGAAAAAGGCAGCAGATAGCAGGAATGCGACAACCATAGGGGCAAAAGTGCCCTTCTTCATGCTGGCGGCGCGTTGGCGCAGGTGTGTCGCCGGGTTGGCGAATTCATTCTCGCGATACAGCGCGTGGGTTCTATGTGGCACACGCCGATTGATGGCTTACTTGCGCCATCAAGCCAGCGCCGCGGCACGAAGCACAAGCTGCAGCGGACGCACCACGACACGAGGAGAACGCGCATGCCCACAGAAAACCCGCAGCACCGCTACGTGCTCACGCTGTCCTGCCCCGCCGCCGCCGGGCAGGTTGCCGCGGTCGCCGGCTTTCTCGACGCGAACCGCGGCTATATCGACGAACTCACGGTGTTCGACGACGACATCAGCACACGCTTCTTCCTGCGCTGCGTCTTTCACGAGGTTGTGCAGACTGGCGCAAGCGAGCGCTTCGATCTCGCGGGCCTGAGGGACGGGTTCGCGAGCGTCGCGCGCAGGCACGAAATGACCTGGGCCATCCACGACCTGCGGGTGCGTCCCAAAGTGCTCATCATGGTGTCCAGGCTCGAACACTGCCTGGCCGACCTGCTGTTTCGCTGGCGCATGGGCGAGTTGCAGATGGACATTGCGGGCATTGCCTCGAATCACCGCGACTTCGAGCCGCTCGCAAGGCAGCACGACCTGCCGTTTCACTATCTCCCCGTTACGCCTGAAACGCGGCGTGAACAGGAAAACGCCATCCTCGACCTGTTCGCCTCGACCGGTTCGGAGCTGCTGATTCTCGCGCGCTACATGCAGATTCTTTCCGACGAAACGAGCCAGAAGCTGGCCGGCCGCGCCATCAACATCCACCACTCCTTCCTGCCGGGCTTCAAGGGCGCGCGCCCCTATCACCAGGCGCACGTGCGCGGGGTCAAGCTGATCGGCGCAACGGCGCACTTCGTCACCGACGATCTCGACGAAGGCCCGATCATCGAGCAGGAAGTGCAACGGGTCGACCACTCGCTGAACCCCGAGCGTCTGCTGGCCGTCGGGCGCGATGTCGAATGCGTGACGCTCGCGCGCGCCGTGCGGGTATTTCTCGAGCGCCGGGTCTTCATCAACGACGGCCGCACCGTCGTGCTGTGAGCGAGCGCGTGGGCGTTCACGCCGCCATGCTGTGGCGGCGCTGCGCCTGCGCTACCAGCGCCGCGAACGCGCCCTCGCTCATCCGGCTCGCCACCCGCTCTGCATAGTCGTGATGCCGCCGCGCGAGCGGGGCGCCCACGCAACGCGCCTGCAGATAACGCAGCAGGCCGATACGCCCGTGCCCGCGCGCCATGCTCTGCTCCAGCAGGGCGAGCGCGGCTTCGGCATCGCCGTGACCGGCGCGTTTGTTGAGTTCGACAGTGGCGGTGCGCGGCATGACGGCAGGTCTCGTGGATGGGGCGGAGTGGGCCATGTGCCCGCTGGCGAGTTGACCAAAGCCGCGGCGGCGCCGCTAGAACGAATGCGCCAGGACGGCGGAACCGCCCCGCCATGCGGCGCGTATTCCTTCAGGATTTCGCTTTTGCGAAGATCGATGGCGGAAAACGACAAGCGCCTCCGTGTCATATCGTAGAAGCTTGGCAGAAACCGCATCGCCGCTATCCTGCCTCCATGTCCGACACACTCGCCACCGCCGTTTCCATCGATGCCGCTCCCAAGGAGCGCATCCGCTTCGGCATCGTGCTGCTGCCGAACTTCACGCTGACCGCGTTTTCCGGTTTCGTCGACATGCTGCGCCTGTCCGCCGATGAAGGCGACTACAGCAAGCCCGTGCACTGCTCGTGGCGCGTGATCGGCGAAACACTCGCGCCCGTGCGCGCAAGCTGCGGCATTCAGATCGCGCCTTGGGAAACCTTTGCCGACGCCGAACCGGTCGACTATCTCGTGGTCGTGGGCGGACTGCTGCATTCCGGCCCGCACGCAAGCGAAGCCACGCTGAAGTACATCCGCCACGCGGCCGGCGGCGAGACGACAGTCGTCGGAATCTGCACGGGTGTTTTCGCGCTGATGCGCGCCGGTGTGCTCGACGGTCATCGTATATGCGTGAGCTGGTTCCACTATTGGGACTTCATCGAGCGCTTCCCCAACGTCAATGCCGACGCCATCGTGGCCGACCGTCTGTTCGCGATCGACCGCCGCCGCATTACCTGCTCGGGCGGCCGCGCGTCGATCGACGTCGCCGCCGCCATTTTGCTGCGCCATTTCGACCACGCGACGGTGCAAAAGGCGCTGCGCATTTTGCTGGTCGGCGAAATGCAGAAGGGCAATGCGCCCCAGCCTCACCCGCCTGGCCTCGAGCCCGCCACGCATCCGAAGGTCAAGCGCGCCGTACTGTTGATCGAGCAGCAAGTCGGGCGCAACGTGCCGCTGGAGGAACTGGCCTGCAAGCTGAACCTCTCGCCGCGGCAGCTCGAACGCCTTTTCAAGGCGGAAACGGGCAAGAGTCCGCGCGCGTTCGCCAATGCCTTGCGCCTGCGTACAGCCGCCTGGCTACTCACGAGTTCGGACCGCACCGTTGCCGATATTGCTTCGAGTTGCGGGTTTTCGGATGCTTCGCATCTTGGGCGTGAGTTTCGTAAGCAGTTCGGGATGCCGCCTGTTATGTTTCGCGCGCAGCGGAGTGGGCAGGATTCTGTGCAGTTGGCGGATCTTGATGCGCTATTGCGGAATGAGCCGCTTCTCGGCGGCCAGGAGGCGGAAGGGGGCGCTGTTAGCACTTCGCTGCATTGATTGAGTGATGCTGGTCTCTCTGCTTTTTTGCGGTTCCCCGCGGGTTGGTTGTAGCTTGAATTCGCGTCGGGACGCGGGCGTTGCCCCTGTGCGGGGCGGCACCTACTTTCTTTGCGGCGGCAAAGAAAGTAGGCAAAGAAAGCCGCTCAAACCACCAGCGCCTGCCACGGTTCATCTCTGGCCGTTATCGCTAGTGGCTCCGGAGCGTCTGTCACCCCTCGCCCACAAACGGAGTGACAAGGCGCTCATGCTTCCGGCGGCGCTGCGCGCCCCGAAGGGCATAACCCAAACCCCGAGTCCTGGCAGACAGATCGGTTTCCCTTGCAGGCTAAAATTGCCCAACGCCCATAAACTGAAAATCCCCTCTCAAACCTTTGCCAGGCAAGGTTGACAGCAGAAGTCTGGCACATCTAGCCGTAAACCTGAGCGCGAAGTGTGTCGATGCGTTGCGCCATTGGCTCGAAGATTTCCTGCACAGTTACACGCGAGAGTTCGGCAACGTCGGCTGCCTTCAGGATTTCAGGCAACTGCGCGAGCAACGCGCTCCATTGCTGATATGTTTCCTCAAGCAGTTACGCCTGCACCCAGAGATCGCGTTGTGGGCGAGCATCGAGCATCGTCTGGAGTTCGCGCTCAAGCGTCGCGCCGTCCGAAAGCAGCCGCAGAACTGCCGGCTTGACGGAATCGGGCAGTGTCGGTGGTGTGGGTGTCATTTTGCCCTCTCCGGCGAGCCATGCCTGCTCGAAGATGCCGCCATAACGGTATAACCCGGGATAGGTATGGCACAGCGCGACGAGAAGCTCATCGGATGTGCTGTTCCAGAGCCGATGCAGATCGGGCGTGTATCCAGCCATCGGTTCCAGCAGTGCCTTTCCGCAGATACCGTTTGCTTCGAGCTGGCGCACGCGCTGATCGATCGCGGCGGCGATGCGATGCTCTTCGGCGAATTTCCGCTCCTGACCGGGAACATGGATCTGTCCTGTGGCCACGCCTGTGGCGAGCGTTTCAACGATTTTCGCATAGCGATAGACGCCACCGAACTCCTGTCCGAGAAAATTGATAGCAGGGTTGTTGAGGCTTTGCATCAGGCGGTGGAAATCGGACATGTGATCGACCATCTGCCTGCATCCGGCGGTCCGGGGAAATGTGTGCGGACGGATTGCGAGGTCATAAGTTTTGCTTACGAAACCCATTGCACCGGAAGCTCACGCATCAAACAAAAGTGCTGATGGCTATTTGAGCGGCGGGTGATGCCTTGACCAAGGGTGGGTTTCGTTATTCACGCCTTCAATCTTTTCGTCTCAGCATGTAGAAACACAAAACAATTGCCAATACCGAGACAGCATCGACCACCGTCAATAGTGGCAACGGGCTGGACCATTTATCCATGTTCGTTGTTCGTGAATAATACGGGGGGCCACTGCCATAGGCTTCGCTAAAATTGATCACGTTGAATGTGATGACCAATCCCAGAAAAATAAGTAAGGCCGCTCCGCAAAGCACATGAACAGATCGAATTTTTGCCATATCAGTACTGAACAGTCAGGGGAATATAGCAATCTGGCGACCCAGCGGTTACGTCTTTCAAAACGTGAACAAAGTCTTCCATTCGGGCGTGCAGGTTGATGCAGCCTGCGCTTCCTGCATGCGTGCCGCCATGGATAAAAAATCCGCCACGACCATAGGTTTGCGTGCCTGGTAAAACGTGAATCGTGAGCCGGTGATCTCCCCATGCCGCACGCGGCGCGAGGTTGTACCAGTGGTTCGTCCACATCTGCGACGGCTTAACCCAATACTGTCCCTCGGGAATTGGTCCTGTGCGGCTCTCGTGTTGTCTGGCAGGAGAATAATCAAACTCACCCCCGTCAGTGGGGCGACCTGAAACGGCAGCATAGGCTCGCCCTCCCGGACCAATCATGGTCAGGAACCGCCCGTTAAACCGTAATGAAATGCTCGACCTGGCACAAAGCGGAGCGCTCGGGATGCCCCGTTCCGCCGCGTATGGATTCGACATATCAACTATCGCTCATTCCAGTCATCGGTGAATTTGATATTGCCATCGGTATAATGCCATGTGATGCGATCGTACATCAGTGACACCAGTTCAATATGATTGGTTTGTGAGTCACTGGATTTTGCGTTCGCCATGCCGGGGTTAACGCCGGTAACCTTCACCCCTTCGATCAGCATGATGAAGTGATCCTTGGTCAGCGAGGGTTGAACGAGTGCGAAGCGCTGGCGAGCTTATCGCGCATGCGGGGTAAGCAGGTTGATGTGCATCAACACGGCGGGTGTGTCGCTAAGTGTTCTTAGCAATATGCACCTGTTTCCCGATAAAACTCACCTTTCGCAAATCGCGTCACACCCAGCCGGTTCACCGCGATCATTTCGTTGCCTACAATGGCAGGATGCTGATCGATCCGGTTTCCCTGTCATTTCCTGCCCCTGCGAGCCTATCCGCCTTGCGCGCGTGGTACGCAGGCGTCGACTCGCGCAAAGCCGTTCAGCGCTATTGTGCGCAGGCGCTTGAGGGCAGGCAGTCGGCGCGCGGCGGGATCGGCCGGACGCGTCGGCAGATCGTCGCGTTTGCCCTCAGCCGTCATCGCGGCGATCTCGCCATGCCGTTCCAGTGCAGTGCGGATGAGCGTACATGTCAGATCGAGCAGATCTTTACGCGACGCCCGTCGGCATAAATGCCACCCCGGATTGACCACGCTCCCGGCACGTCGAGACTCGCCACACGCACCGTCAAAGCCTTGTCTGGCAAAGGTTTGAGAGGGGATTTTCAGTTTATGGGCGTTGGGCAATTTTAGCCTTGCAGGCCCGTCCGCTGCGCGCGTAGCGAGCAGCGGGAACGGATGAGCCCTTTGTCACTAACGAGAATGGTGCGAGGTGACAGACGCTCCGGAGCCACTGGCGATTACGGCCAGAGGTGAACTGTGGCAGGCATTGGCGGTGTGAGCGGCTTTCTTTGCCTACTTTCTTTGCCGCCGCAAAGAAAGTAGGTGCCGCCCCGCACAGGGGCAACGCTCGCGCCCCGACGCGAATTCAAGAAAAGGCAATAAAGCAAAAAAACTCACTCCGAGCCACGCCGCTCATGACTAGGCGCATGCCCAAACTGCACCCGATACGCCTTACTAAAATGGCAAGGCGAATTAAACCCGCAAATAGCGGTCACACGCGAAATCGAAGTATCGGTCGTACGCAACAATTCCCGAGCACGCTTCAGCCGCAACGTCAAGTAATAATGCGTAGGCGAAACGTTCAGATACGCCTTGAACATCCGCTGCAAATGCCGTTGCGAAAGCCGAACGAGCCGCGCGAGTTCTTCCAGCGACAGTGGCTCCTTGATATTCGCCTCCATCAACCGCACGACCTCCACCAGCTCCGCGCGCGAAAAACCCACGCGCGCATCCACCGGGATGGGCTGCAGATCGGTCGAGCCGCGAATCCGCTCCAGAATAAACTGTTCCGATACCTTGGCGGCAAGACTTTGCCCAAGGCGCGCGCCAACGAGTTCGAGCATCAGGTCGAGCGGCGCCGTGCCGCCTGTGCAGGTGAGCCGGTCGCGATCGACGACGAATAGTTCGTCGGCGAAACGCACGCGCGGAAACTCTTCGTGCAGGACCGTGAGATCTTCCCAATGCACGGCGCAGCGATAGCCGTCCAGCAGCCCGCTCGCCATCAGCGCATAAGCACCGGTGCAGATGCCGCCAAGCGGCACGCCCTGCCGCGCCGCCATGGCGAGCGCGGCGCGCACGCCTTCGCTCATGATCTCGCGAATGCGAATGCCGCCGCACACGATCAGCACGTCGGGCAGGCACGCCGGGTCGAGCGCCTGGGCGGGGCGCACCGTGATGCCGTTGCTCGCGCGGGCCGGTGCACCGTCGAGCGAGTAGATCGACCAGCGGTAATGGTCCGCGCGTCCCACGTAGTTCGCCATGCGCAGAACCTCGACCGCACTCGAAAACGCGATCATCGAAAAGTTCTGCAACGTCAGGAAACCGAAATGCCTGAGAGACGATGCCGTGCGCGCTTCGGGCTCGGGCACGACGATGTCGGTCGTCACATTGCGCTCCTCGGGAATGGCGGTTGATGGTGTGATTCCGACGCTTACGCCTCTACGACCGCGGGACGCACGCGCATCAATTGCTTGAGTCCCGAGAACAGCGGCGCTTTCACGGCTCCCGGCGCCCGGCCAAAGCTCTCGGTAATCCGGTCGAGAATGATGGCGAGCAGCACAACGGAAAGCCCGCTTTCGAAGCCGAGGCCGATATCCAGCCGCTGAATGCTCGCGAGCACGTCGTTGCCAAGACCACCCGCGCCCACCATCGAAGCGATGATGACCATGGAAAGCGCCATCATGATGGTCTGGTTCACGCCTTGCATGATGGACGGCAGCGCATTGGGAAACTGCACCTTGTACAGTAGTTGCCACGGCGTGCAGCCGAACGCCTGCCCTGCTTCGACGATCTCGCGGTTCACGTGCTTGATGCCGAGGCTCGTAAGGCGAACGGCTGGCGGCATGGCGAAGATCACGGTGGACAGAATGCCGGGCACGCGGCCAAGACCAAACAGCATCGCGGCAGGAATCAGATAGACGAAGGCCGGCATGGTCTGCATCAGGTCGAGAATGGGGCGCACGATGGTTTGCACGAGCTTGCTCTTCGCCGTCCAGATGCCGAGCGGAATGCCGATCACGAGGCTGATCACCGTTGACGAGAGCGTGAGGCCGAGCGTCACGACGGTCTGATCCCAGAAGCCTGTTGCGTAGATCAGCAATAGCGAGCAGGTGACGAAGATCGCGAAGCGCCAGCCCACGCGCCACAGGCCGATTGCGATGAAGAACGCCATGAGCGCCCACATGGGAATGGCCTGCAAGCCGTGCTCGACAAGTGCGGCAAAACTCTCGATTGCCTTGCCGACGGCGTCGAAGCTGTTGGCATCGTGGTCGAGCAGATAGTGAACCGACTGATCGACCCACTGGCCGACGGGAATGATCTCAGACATGGGCGGCACCTCGATTACGCGTAATGACCTTCAGGACGGCGGCCTGATCGATGGAGCCGCAATAGCGGCCCTCGTCGTCGACCACGGGCAGCGCCGTCGTGTTCGCGCACACGCGCGAGACGACCTGCTCCAGCGGCGTGCCGAGCGTGATGCATTCGACCTGCTTCAGCGCCGGCTGCGCAGCGCCTATCGCATCGCGCGTGACGAAACCGCTGATGCGGTGCTGCGCGTCCAGCACGAACGCGTAATCGGCGCTGCCGTTGAGCGACGAGGCTACGCTCTTCGCGTCGAGCGAGCGGATGAGCGGCACGGCTTCCCGCTGCATGAGGTCGCCGGCGGTGAGATAGCGGCTCGTATCCACGCCGTCGAAGAACGCCCGCACATAGTCATCGGCAGGATTGCTGATGATCTCCTGCGGCGTGCCGATCTGCACGATGCGGCCACCTTCCATGATCGCGATGCGGCTGCCGATGCGCAGCGCCTCTTCGAGGTCGTGTGAAACGAACATGATCGTGCGGCGCTGCTCTTTTTGCAGTTGCAGCAGCACGTTCTGCATTTCCTTGCGCTTGAGCGGATCGAGCGCGGAGAACGCTTCGTCCATGATCATGAGCGAAGGATTCACCGCGAGCGCGCGAGCGAGGCCCACGCGCTGCTGCATGCCGCCCGAAAGCTCGGCGGGCAGCTTCTGCGCAAACGCCGCGAGGCCGACCTGCTCCAGCACGGCCAGCGCGCGTTGCTCGCGCTCCTTGCGGCCCACGCCCGCCACTTCGAGGCCGAACGCGGCATTCGCGAGCACGCTGCGCTGCGGCATGAGCGCGAACGACTGGAACACCATGCTCATGTCGGTACGGCGCAGCGAGACCAGTTCCGAGCGCCGCACGGCCGCGATATCGCGCCCGTCGATGATGACCTTGCCGGCCGTCGGCTCCACGAGCCGGTTGATGAGCCGGATCAGCGTGGACTTGCCCGAGCCGGACAGCCCCATCAGCACGAAAATCTCGCCCTCGTGCACCTCGAACGAGGCATTGTTCACACCGAGCACATAGCCGGTCCTGGCGAACAGCTCGTCTTTCGTCGCGCCCTTTGCGAGCAGCTCACGTGCAAGCTTCGGGTTGGGCCCGAATACCTTGCATAATCCATCGACCACGATCTTGGGGGATTTCATCGACTCCATCTCCTCGAACGGCAGGCGCCGGCCCGCACGGTATGTCTACATGGTTGCCAGAAAAAACCCTGCCGGGATGGCGAATTGCGACAAACGCTTACGCAAAAGCGACACGGCGCCGCATCAGAAAAGTGACATGCTGCATAGGCACAATCGCAGCGCGCGGCCCGTAGCGGGCACGGGTCTGGCGGGGCCGCTACGGGCCCCCTGCCGTTGATTGCCTGCGATTACTGCGTGCCCGCCCAGGCATTCACGCGATCGCCGTGCGCGGCGATCCACGTGTCGGCCGCGGCATCGGGCTTCTCGCCGTTCTGGATCGCGAGCATGACGCTGTCGATCTCACCCGGCTTCCACTGGAAGTTCTTCAGGAACGTGACCACCTGCGGGGCCTTCTTCTCGAGTTCGGGGTTGGCCACGTTGTCCACGTGCTCTGCGGCGCCGTAGACGTTCTTCGGATCGTCGAGGAAGCGCAGCTTGTACTTGGCGAACATCCAGTGCGGCGTCCAGCCCGTAACGATCACCGGTTTCTTCGACCCCACCGAACGCGCCAGCTCGGCCGTCATCGCGCTGCCCGAACTCGGCATCACGCTGTAGCTGAGGTCGTACTGCTTGACGGCCTCGTCGGTCTTGCGCATCACGCCCGCGCCGGCGTCGATGCCGACGATGCGGCCGCCGAACGCCGACTTGTCCGCGTTGAGATCGCTGATACTCTTCGCACTGACGTAGTCGGGCACCACGAGACCGATCTTCGCGCCCGGGAAGTTCGTGCCGAGGTCGACCACCTTGTCCTTGAACTGCGCCCAGTACGCGCCCTGCGTGACGGGCAGCCAGGCGGAAAGCGTCGCGTCGAGGTCGCCGCGCGCCACGCCCTGCCACATGATGCCCGCGGCCACGGGCACGAGCTGCACCGGATAGCCATAGCGCTTCTCGATGATGCGCGCGGCCACGTTGGACGTCGCGACGCTGTCGTCCCAGCCTTCGACATAACCGATCTTCACGGTCGGCTTGCCGTCGGCAAACGCCGGGGCGCTCAAGCACACCATCGCCGAAAACACACCGGTCCAAACAAGTTTTCCAGACAGCTTCATGGTCGATCTCCTGTGATATGGGCAAGCGCCCCGTGCCTATGCAGATTCGCCCGCCACAATCTGCCGCTAACGTCGATTTACGACGTGTTCTTGTCGTTGCGCGACGCGCGCGCTATTTGTCGACGACGAGGTCGGACAGCGGTTTCGAGCAGCACAGCAGCGCCATGCCCTGATCGATTTCGCGCTGGCGTATGCCGCCGCTGTGCTTCATATCCACCTGCCCGGAAACGAGCTTGACCTTGCAGGTTCCGCACATGCCCTGGCTGCACGAGGAAGCCAGACGCACGCCGGCCTGGCGCGCGGCGTCGAGCACGGTCTGATGTGCGCCGCACTGAATCTCGCGGCGGCTTTTGGCGAAGGTGATCTTGAAGCTGGCCGTTTCGGCGGACGATTCCGCCGGGGGCTGTTCCACCGGCGCCTCGGCTTGCGCCGTAAGCGTTTCGAACGAAAAACTCTCTTCGTGGTAGCGTTCGCGTGCGAAGCCGGCCTCGTCGAGCAGATCGCGCACGGCTTTCATGTACGGCGCGGGCCCGCAGGTGAAGATCTCCCGCTCCATGAAGTCCGGGGCAATCAACTTCAGGAGCGGCAGCGAGAGAAAGCCCGTCACGCCCGACCAGTCGGTGCGCGCACCCACTCTTTCACAGACGAACGACGTGCGGAAATTCGCGCGGCTCGAAGCGATCAGTTCCAGCTCGCGCGCGAAGATGATGTCGTCGGGCGTGCGGGCGCTGTGCACGAAAACGATATCGCGGTCCTCCGCGAGATCGTGATGCGCGCGGCTCATCGACATCAGCGGCGTGACGCCGGACCCCGCGGAAAGAAACAGATACTTCGGTGCGGGGTGACGTGCACACGTGAATTCGCCGGCCGGCCCGAGCACGCGTAGCGAAACGCCCGGGCGCAGGTTGTCGTGCAGCCAGTTCGACACCTTGCCGCCCGGCACGCGCTTGACCGTAATGGAAATGGTATGAGGTCGTGCGGGCGACGACGAAATCGTATAGCAGCGGTTGACGGCCTCACCGTCGATCTCGAGTTCGAGCGTGAGGAACTGCCCCGGCTCGAACAAGAATGTGCGGCCCTGCGGCGAGCGCAGGAAAAAGCTCTTCACGTCATGCGTTTCCTGCCACACGTGGCAGCACACGAGGGTTTCCTCGACCTCGCTCGTCCACCGCTCGGGCAGCGCGCCCCAGAACGCCGGGCGCGTCACCCGGCTGTCGCCGGGATCGAGTGGATTGAATTGGGCCGCGTCTCGCATCATGTCAAACTCCGCTATCTTTGCCGCATTTTTTGCGCTTTGCGGGCGCGTTATGCGCCAATCTGCCTGGCGAGGCGGCCGATATACCAGGCCGAGAACTTTTCGACGAGCCCTTCCGTGTACGGCGAATACGGACCCGGTTCATAGGCGCTGCTTGCGGCGCCGCGCTGCGAATACTCCACGAGCGTGCGGTCCTGGTTGTTGGTCGCATTCCACACGGCGGTGAGGTTCTCCACGTCGTAATCGATGCCTTCGCGCGCGTCCTTGTGAACGAGCCAGCGCGTGCGTACGAGCGTTTCGCCGGCCGAAAGCGGAATCACGGAAAACGACACGATGTGATCGCTCATGAAGTGATGCCACGAATTCGGCTGCGTCCAGAACGAGAGGCCGCCGAGATCGGCGGTGCGAAACTCGCCGAGCAGCTTCTTCGACGCGACCTTCGCGTCCAGTGTTTGCGACTCGCCACAACGGTCGAGCGGCAGGCGCTGCGTGCGAAAACCCGTGACGTCCAGCAGTTTTTCGATCTCGACCGACGGCAGGTCCATCGCTTCCCACTGCTTCGCGCGCTCGTTGCAGGTGCGCTCGAACGCGTCCATGCCTTCGGCGTTGGCTTCCGTGCGCGCGTAGCCGAAGCCGTACTCGTAGAGCGAAATCGTCAGCTCGGGATGATTTGCCACGCAGTGATAGCACTCGCGATTGTTTTCCATCACGAGCTTCCAGTTGCCTTTCTCGATGATGTCGACCTGCGCGGCGACCTTGCAGCCCGCCAGGTCGTGCGGCAGCAAATACGGCTCCATCTCGGCGCGCATGAGCGCGAAGTCCGCGGGCGGTTCTTCGGCGAGACACACGAAGATCAGGCCCGCGAGATTCTCCACGTGCACGCTCTTGAGACTGTGCTTGCAGCGGTCGAACTGCTCGCCCATGTGCTCGGCGAACATCAGCGCGCCGGTGAGGTTGTAGGTCCAGCTGTGATACGGGCAAACGATATTGCCCACCGACCCCTTCTCTTCGTTGCACAGGCGCGCGCCGCGGTGGCGGCAGACGTTGTGGAACGCGCGCACCTGCATGTCGTCGTCGCGCACGATCAGGATCGAGTCGCCCGCCAGATCGACGGTCACGTAGTCGCCCGGTTCGGGAATTTCCGCTTCCGTGGCGACCTCGATCCAGTGTTGCCGGAAAATCGTCTCCATATCGAGCGCGAAAATCTCCTCGCTCAGGTAGAAAGGCGCTTCCAGGCTGTAACCCGCCTGGCGGCGCTCGATCAGTGCGCGAATCTCTGCCGTTACTTTCATGTGTGCTCCGGATTTTTCATCCCAGTTCGTTGCCGACAGGCCAGCAAAATCAGTAATCGATGAGTTGATGCTCGCGCAAATACGCGAGGATCACTTGTGCTTTTTCGACCGAACTCCCTTCAATTACGACGTTGCCGCCCCGGCTTTCGGTCGTGGTCGCCGAAAGCATGCGCGCGTGGCCCGAGCGCTTTTCCGCCGCGGCCAGCCGCACGGGTTTGCGCTCGATCGGGCCGACCGTCCATGCGCAGGCTTCGGTCGATTCGGCGCCGCTAGCGCGCGTTGCGTTCGCAGTCCGCACCGCGCCCGCGCGCAGCCGTGCATAGGCGTAACGGGGCTGGGCGTTCGCGAGCGGATGAACGGCGATCACCGCGGGCAGCGCGGTCTGCACGCGACGGCGCAGGCCTTTGGGCAGAAACTGGCGCACCACCGCGGCGCGCGCAGCGACGTCCACGTCGATGTCGACCGCGCCGCCCACGATCGGCGCGCCCAGCGCAGCCGCCACACGGTACGGCAGCATGCCGCTGTCGTGCGCGCCCTCGGCGCGCGTGCCGGTCAGCACGAGGTCGTAGCCACGCACGCGCTCGGCGAGCATGCGCGCCGCGTCGCCGGAAGGCGCGCAGGCCAGCACCTCCACTTCGTGCGCGCCTAGTGCGAGGTATTCGGCGAGCGCGGGATCGGCGGGGTCGCCTGCGTGCAGCACGTCGAGACGCGCGTGATGCCGTTCGGCCAGCGTCCGCGCGAGGTCGAGCGCGAGCGCATCGTTTCGGCTGTAACGCGGCGTGCCGCTCACGGGGTGACGCCCCGCCGATACGAGCACCGCAATGCGCTCGATGCCGCGTTGAGGATCATGGCGTGCGTTCATGCGGCGACTCCTGCGGAATGCGTTTCGTCACGTACGGCGCTCGCCCCGCCAGGCTTGGCGCGTGCGGCTTGCACCTGCTCGATCAGCGCGGCGATCGTGCCTTGCGCGTCGCCGACCACGGTCAGGTTCGCGCGCTTCGCAATCGGCGCGCTGCCGTCGAGATTCACGGCGATCACATGGCGGCAGTCCTTGATGCCCTGCAAGTGCTGCACGGCGCCCGAAATGCCGAACGCGATATACACGCTCGCCTCGACCGTCTTGCCCGTCGCGCCCACCTGCTTGTCGCGCGTGAAGTGCCCGTTGTCCACCGCCACGCGGCTCGCGCCGACTGCCGCGCCGAATGCGCCCGCGAGCCGCCCGAACGCGGCGATGTCGGTTACGCCGTTGCCCGCCGAAACGATGAAATCGGCTTCTTCGAGCGCAACCTGGGCAGCATCGATGGCTTCGAGGCCCAGGTCCTGGTATGGCGATGCGAAGTCAGCAGCCGGCCGGATGAAATCGCCCGCGAGGCGTTCGCCCGCGCCGACGAAGGGCAGCTTCGCCTCGACAGCGTTCGGCGCAAGAAGGATCACGTCGGGCAGCGAGCGCACGGCCCACGCGCGCTTCGCCTGCTCATATACGCCCACATGCTTCGGGTCGATCTCGACCACGTGGGTCGCCACGCTCGCACCGGCGGCGGCCGCATAGCGGCGTCCGAGGTCGCCGTCGCCGCTCGCGTTGTCGGGCAGGAATATGTGCTTCGGCGCGAGCGCCGCCGCGCAGGCCTGCAGTGCGCGCAACGCGCTTTCCGGCGCGAACGTGCGGCGCTCGAAATCAGGCAGCTCGATCAGCTTGTCCACGCCGAGCGCGCCGGCATCGTCCTTCAGCTCACCGAACACGAGCAATGCCACTTTGGTTTGCGCATCGGCGAGCAACGCGGCGGCGGCAACGGCCTGGCACGCGTGATCGTCGAGCGCGCCGCGTTCGGCGTGTGCGACTACGAGCAGGACATGATCGGGATGACTAATCACGCGGCGTGGCTTCGCCGCGCTTGCATGCGCGTGCTGCGCGAGCCATTGCGCGGCGCTCGCGTCCGCGCTGCCTGCCGCGCCCAGCGTGATGCGCTTGAGGCCCGCCGCCGTGACGACGAAGGGGCGGCGCGGATCGATTCGTTTAAGGGTATTCATCGATTCACTCCAGCGAGGCGGCCACGAGTTCGGCCACGTCGAGCACATCGGGGCGCGGGCCCACCACGCCTTCGAGCATCGCCGTGCACTGCGGGCAGGCCACGGCGACTACCTCGGCATTGACCGCGCGCGCGTCGGCGATACGGATGTCGGGAATGCGCTGCTTGCCCGGAATATCCGTGAGCGGCGCACCGCCGCCACCGCCGCAGCAGCGTGCGCGCATGCCGTTGCGCTCCATCTCCACGACCTTGATGCCAATGGTCCTGAGCAGCTTGCGCGGCGCTTCGGTCTCGCCGTTATAGCGGCCCAGGTAGCAGGGATCGTGATACGTCGTGCGCTTTTCCGTGAGCGCCTGAACGGCCTTGGGTGCGATGCGCCCGGTCGCGGCGAGTTCCGCGAGGTAAGTCGTGTGATGCAGCACTTCGTAGCGCCCGCCAAGCGCGCGGTACTCGTTGCGCAGGCTGTGCATGACGTGCGGATCGGCGGTCACGATACGCGCGAAGTCCAGCGTGGCGAGCGTCGCCATCATCTCCCTGGCCATCTGCTGGAAGGTGGCTTCGTCGCCGAGGCGGCGCGCCACGTCGCCTGTGTCGGTTTCCCGCGCGCCCAGCACCGCGTAGTTCGCGCCCGCCTTGTTGAGCACCTTCACGAGCGCGCGCAGCGTGCGCTGATAGCGCATGTCGAACGCGCCCTCGCCCGCCACCACGAGTATGTCCACGCGCTTGCCCGGTTGCGCCACGGGCGCGTTGAGATCGACCGACCAGTCGTAGCGCGCCGCCTTGTCGTAGCCGCCCGCCGTACCCGTCTCGCGCAGATTGGCAAGCACCTCGGGGCCTTTGCCCGGCACTTCGCCGTGCACCAGCGTCTGGTTGCGGCGCATGTCGACGATGGCATCCACGTGCTCGATCAGCATCGGGCACTCTTGAACGCAGGCGCGGCAGGTGGTGCAGGACCACAGCGTTTGCGCTTCGATCAGGCCCGAAACGATCGGGCCATGCGGCGCGCCGCCATGCTGTCCGACCTTGATGCCGGGCGTGGGGCTGCCCGCATAGGCCGCATCGGTGCCGCCCGCCATGCCGACCACGAGATCCTGAATCAGCTTCTTGGGGTTGAGCGGCTGGCCCGAGGCGAAGGCGGGGCAAGCGGCCTCGCATTTGCCGCACTGCACGCAGGCGTCGAAGCTCAGCAGCTGGTTCCAGCGAAACTCGACGGGTTTCGCCACGCCGTATTCCTGCTTCTCTTCGATGTCGGGGAGCTTCAGCGCCGTGGGGGGCGTAGCCGTGCCGTTGCCGGTCCAACTCTCGCGCGTGGCCGCAAAGCGCTCCTGGCGTGGATGGAACGCGAGGTGCAACAGGCCCGCCACGGCATGCTTCATCGGGCCGCCGTGCGCCGCGCCGAACGTCATCGCGAACGCGCCCACCGCGATCAGCACCGCGCAAAGCACCGCGAAGCCGCCCGACATGGCGCCCGCCGGCACGACCGTGAAGAGCGCCACGCCCAGCGCGAACGAACCGAGCAGCCAGGGCAGCGTATTCCAGGGCCCACGCGAGAGGCGCGCCGGCACCGCTTTCGCGCGGCGGCGGCGCCACACGAACACCACGCCGGTCAGCATGGCGAGCGCCGCGAGAAAGATCAGCTTGTCGAGCCACGGCGAGTAGATCGCGAACCCGTAGTTGATGAACACGAGCGCGAGCGCCGCGATGGCGCCGCCCGCGGTGGCGACGTGCGTCTTCGCGATGTACGGGTCGCGCGCCACCACGTGGTGCAGATCGACGAAATAACGCTTCGGGATACTGAACAGCTTGCCGACGCCGACGGAGCCGGGCGCAGCCGCGCGCCCCACCCGCCAGAAAGCGGCGCGCTTCGCGAGCGCGAACGCGAGCCCCGCCATCGACACCCACAGCAGCGCGGTAATGAGCCAGGTCGGATTCATGGTTCAGAAGTCCTTGGCGAGCCGCAGCGCGTCGTAAATCGCGCCGTGGATGTTATGCAAGGAGATGCAGTCGCCCACGCGGAAGAGCAGAAAGCGGCCGTTGCCGAGTTCTTCGGAAAGGCACGGCTGCGCCTCGGCTGCGAAGAGCTTGTGCACATCCACCTGCCCGCGGTTGACCGATTCTGGCTTGAGCTTCCAGTACAAGGCGTCGTTGGGCGTGCTGCCGTTTTCGATCACCACCTGATCGACGGCGCGCTCTTCCTGTTCCTCCGTGTACTCGTTGCGCAGCACGGCGATCTTCTTGCCGTCTTCTTCATACACACGGTCGAGCCAGTAATTCGGCGTATGAATCACGCCCTGCGCATAGAGCCGGCGATAGAAGATCGGGAACGTGGTGCCGCCCACGTCGTCGGCGACCTTCACGTCGGGTGTCACGATCTCGACCTTCGAGCCACGGCTCGAAATAAAATCGGCAACGCCGGCGCCCGCGTGCGTGCTCACGCCGTCGTAGACGAGCACGTTCTGCTTCGGCTCGACCTTTCCGCTCAGGATGTCCCACGCGCTCACGGCGAGCCCCGCTTCCACGCCCCAGGCCGGAACCTGCTGCGTGAAGCTCGACCCGCCCGTGGCCAGCACGACGATGTCGGGCTTCTCCGCAAGAATGGTTTTCTCGTCGGCCATTACGCCAAGGCGGCGATCCACGCCCAGGCGTTTCGTCTCCATGTCGAACCAGCGCACGATGCCCGCCATCTGCTCGCGCTGCGGCGCTTTCGCAGCCAGCAGAATCTGGCCGCCCACGGCGTCGCCCTTCTCGAACAGCACGACATCGTGGCCGCGCAGCCGCGCCACGCGTGCGGCCTCCAGGCCCGCCGGGCCCGCGCCGACCACCACGACCTTGCGCTTCGGCCCGCGCGATTTTTCGATGACGTGCGGCATGGTCGCCTCGCGCGACGTTGCCGCGTTCTGCACGCACAACACGTCGAGCCCGTTGTACTGGCGGTCGATGCAATAGTTCGCGCCCACGCACTGCTTGATTTCATCCTCGCGGCCATCGCGAATCTTGATGACCATGTGCGGGTCGGCGATCTGCGCGCGCGTCATGCCCACGAGATCGACCATGCCGCTCGCCAGCAGACGCTCGGCCTGGCCCGCGTCGCGAATGCTTTGCGCGTGCATGACCGGCAGCTTGACCACCGACTTGATGCCCGCCGCGAGATGCACGAACGGCTCCGGCGGCAGCGCCATGGGCGGCATGCAGTTCGCGAGCGTGTTGTGCGTATCCGCGCCGGAGCCGATCACGCCGAGATAATCGATGAGCCCCGTTTCCGACATCGCCTGCGCGATTTCCTTGAGCTGCTCGTGATCGAGGCCGTCTTCGTGAAATTCGTCGCCGCACATGCGCAAGCCGACGCAAAAGTCCTTGCCCACGGCTTCGCGCACGGCCTTGAGCACTTCCACGCCGAAGCGCAGACGATTTTCGAGCGAGCCGCCCCATTCGTCGGTGCGAAAGTTCGTGCGTGGGCTCCAGAACTGGTCGATCAGATGCTGGTGCGCGGCGGAGATTTCGATGCCGTCCATGCCGGCGTCCTTCACGCGCTTCGCAGCCGCCGCGAAGTCGCCGATGATGCGGCGGATTTCCTCCACCTCGATGATCTTCGCGTTGCCGCGGTGCACGGGTTCGCGCACGCCCGAAGGCGACATCAAATGCGGCCAGTGTTCGCCGTGAAAGGCGGAGCGGCGGCCCATGTGCGTGGCCTGGATCATGATCTTCGCGCCGTGACGGTGCATCGCCTCGGCCAGACGCGCGAGCGGATCGATGATCTTGTCGGTGGCAAGATTCACCGACTTCCACCAGCCCTGCGGGCTGTCGATCGACACCGGGCTCGAGCCGCCGCATACGGCGAGGCCCACGCCGCCCTTGGCCTTTTCTTCGTAATAGCGGATATAGCGGTCGCCCGGCAAGCCGCCCGGCTCCGCGTAGACCTCGGCGTGGGCCGTGCTGACGATGCGGTTGCGCAGCGTGAGCTGATTGAGCGTCAAGGGTTTGAACAGATTGGGGTAGCGCATCGCAGACGACCTCTGGCGTTCGTGTCTTTCGGTATGTCCTGTGTTACGGAAGGCGCGCGGTCGTTCAGGCGGCGATCGGCGAGACTTCGAATACGCAGTGCGCGTGGCCTTCGGCGGCACACTGCACTTCTTTCGATTGCGAACGCGGCGCGTGCTTTGCGCCTTCCGTGGTGTCGTTCACCCAGTCCATCGCCCCCGCGAACCAGCCCGCGAACATGTAGCAGAGCTTGCCTTCCTTGCCCGGCTGCGCGAGCACGAACGACGAATGACGCAATTCGATCGTCGCGCGCGCGCTTGCCGGGTCGGCCTCGCGTATCGTGAAGAGGCCCCAGCCGCGCTGCGAAAGACGCTTCAGGTAATGCTCGAACACAGCCATGCCGGCAATGCCGTGCTTTTCGGCTTCCTTTGCGCACCAGTGGTACGCCGACTTGTAGCCGGCCTTGTAGAGAATCCCGGCGTACGCATCGCGGCCCAGCGCCTCTTCCACGGCGGTGTGATTGTTGGTGAAGAAGTGACGCGGCACGTACAGCATCGGCAGCGCGTCCGTGGTCCAGACGCCGGTGGCGGGATCGACATCGATCGGCAATTGCGGTTGCATTTCGTGGGGCTCCAATGATTCGGTGAGCGTTTTTAGTTAGGGTTTCCAGGTATTCAAGGTGGCCTTTCCGTGTTGTACGGTCGGGCCCGGCGGTCAACCGCCCCAGACTTCGCCGAACACGCGCATCCAGTTCTCGCCCATGACCTTCTTGATGCGCGTCTCGCTCCAGCCGGCTTTTTGCATGGCGGCCGTGAGATTCGGAAATTCGCCGATCGTGCGGATGCCTTCCGGGTTCACGACCTTGCCGAAATTCGTGAGGCGGCGATAGCGGCCCTTGTCGTGCGTGATCCAGTCGAAGAACTCGGTGCTGTAGCCTTGCGTGAAATCCGTGCCGATGCCCACGCGGTCCTCGCCGATCAGATCGACCACGTATTCGATCGCTTCGAGATAATCTTCGACGGTCGAGTCCGGGCCTTTCTTGAGGAACGGCGCGAACATCGTCACGCCCACGAAGCCGTTCGCGTCGGCAATCTCCTTCAGCTGTTCGTCGGTCTTGTTGCGCGGATGCTCCTTGAGGCCCGACGGGCAGCAATGCGAATACGTCACCGGCTTCTTCGAGCAAGCAATCGCGTCCGACGAAGTCTTTCCGCCCACGTGCGAAAGATCGACGAGGATCCCCACGCGGTTCATCTCCTGGATCACTTCGCGCCCGTAGCCCGAGAGCCCGCCGTCCGGTTCGTAGCAGCCCGTGCCGACAAGGTTCTGCGTGTTGTAGCAAAGCTGCACGACATTCACGCCGAGTTCCTTGAACACCTCGATATAGCCGAGGTTGTCCTCGAACGCGTACGAGTTCTGGAAGCCGAAGATAATGCCCGTCTTGTTCTCTTTCTTCGCGCGCAGGATGTCGTCGGTCGTGCGCACGAGCGTGAGGATCTCGCTGTACTCGCGAATCTGCTGCTTCATCTGTGCAATGTTGTCCACGGTCTTCTGGAAGTCCTCCCACACAGAAACCGTGCAGTTGACGGCGGTGACGCCGCCCTTGCGCATGTCTTCGAACACCGATCGCTCGAACTTCGAAATGTTCAGACCGTCGATGATGATGCTGTTGTCATGCAGAGTGCTCATTAGCCGCTCCGAAACTCGCAAATGAAATTGAAAGGCGGTAGTGTGAGGAATCAGGCTTGCGTATAGATCGGGAAGCGCTCGCACAGCGCGAAAATCTCGCGGCGCACGCGCTGCTCGGTGGCGGCGTCGCCTTCGGGATGTGCGCGCAGTGCGTCGAACACTTCGAGAATCAGGCGGCCGATCTCGCGGAATTCGTCCACGCCGAAGCCGCGTGTCGTGCCGGCGGGCGTGCCCAGGCGAATGCCCGAGGTGACCGTGGGCTTTTCGGCGTCGAACGGAATGCCGTTCTTGTTGCAGGTGATGCCGGCGCGTTCCAGCGCCTGCTCGACCTGATTGCCCTTGAGCCCCTTGGGCCGCAGATCGACGAGCAGCAGATGGTTGTCGGTGCCGCCCGTCACGAGGTCGACGCCGCCTGCCTTCAGCACCTCTCCCAGCGCCTTCGCATTGGCGAGCACGCTGTCGATATAGGTCTTGAAGCCCGGATCGAGCGCTTCGCCGAACGCCACCGCCTTGCCCGCGATCACGTGCATGAGCGGGCCGCCCTGCAGGCCGGGGAACACGGCCGAGTTGATCTTTTTGGCGATCTCCTCGTCGTTGGTCAGCACGAAGCCGCCGCGCGGGCCGCGCAGCGTCTTGTGGGTAGTCGAGGTGACGACGTGCGCGTGCTCGACGGGGTTCTGATGACGTCCCGCCGCGATGATGCCCGCGATATGCGCCATATCGACCATCAGCTTCGCGCCGACCGAATCGGCGATGGCGCGAAAGCGCGCGAAGTCGAGCGCACGCGGATACGCGGAAAAGCCCGCGATGATGAGGCCCGGCTTGTGCTGCTGCGCGAGCGCTTCGACCTGGTCGTAATCAATCAGCATGGTTTCGCGGTTCACGCCGTACTGCACGGCGTTGAACCACTTGCCGGAAAGCGCCGGCTTCGCGCCGTGCGTGAGGTGGCCGCCCGCGTCGAGCGACATGCCGAGCACCGTGTCGCCCGGTTTGGCGAGCGCGAGCATGACCGAACCGTTCGCCTGTGCGCCCGAATGCGGCTGCACATTGGCGAAGCCGGCGTTGAAGAGTTGCTTGATGCGGCCGATGGCAAGCGCTTCCACCTCGTCGGCGAACTCGCAGCCGCCGTAATAACGCTTGCCCGGGTAGCCTTCCGCGTACTTGTTGGTCAGCACCGAGCCTTGGGCCTCGAGCACGGCGCGCGACACGATGTTTTCCGACGCGATCATTTCGACCTGCGACTGCTGCCGCTCGAGTTCTTTCAGGATGCTGCTGCGAACCGCCGGATCGCGCTGCGCCAGCGTTTGCGAAAAGAAAGGTTGGGTGTTCGACATAGGGCTTCCGTGACGATGAATGAAGGACTTCCTGCAATGCTGGAGGCCCCGTCGCGACTGGCTTGAGAGCGGCTTTGAACCCGCTGACCGGCTGGGGACCGACGGTTCTATTCTTGTCGTTCGAATTGGCGCTCAACGTCGAAATTCAGACGCGTTCTTTTCCTTTTCCGCCATCGGCGTCCATTTTTCACAAGTGGCTCCGCCTCGCGCCCGCTGGCGGTGCACCGTGCCCCACGTTTTCCAATCCGAATGATTTATCGTGCATGCAGCGCACCAATCCCGCACCTTCGTCCTTTTTCCTGCGTCCGGCTTTTTTGTCCAGATGACTCAGGGTTTTGCCGCATGGCACACTGGACCCGCCAAATTCGAAAATTGCGATAGCGTAGCCGGCCTCTGGCCTTACCGGGCCTGCACTGGGCGCCAGGCTACCGATCTCAAGGAAACGTTCCCCATGCTGCCGGATCGCACAGCGTCGTTAGCGCACTTCGCTTTCATGCCGCTGCCCGACTTCACGATGATCGCGTTCACGAACGCGATCGAAGTTCTTCGTATGGCTAACTACCTGAGCGGGCAGCCGCTTTACAGGTGGTCGATCATCAGCCCGGAGGGCGGCCCGGTCGCGTCGAGCAACGGGCTTTCGA
Organism: Paraburkholderia silvatlantica; assembly: GCF_003096715.1. Lineage (GTDB taxonomy): Bacteria > Pseudomonadota > Gammaproteobacteria > Burkholderiales > Burkholderiaceae > Paraburkholderia > Paraburkholderia silvatlantica. The sequence continues at coordinate 939 of NZ_QEOL01000009.1, read as the reverse complement.
TCGACACCGGCCCGGCCGAATGCGTGGGGCAGCCCGATATCGTATTCGTCTGCGGCGGCATTGACGTGCAGCGGGCCACCACGCCCGCCCATCTCGCTGCGCTGCGCCGCTTCGCGCGCATGGGGGTTGCGCTTGGGAGTCTTTGCACGGGAACCTATGCGCTTGCGAAGTCCGGCCTGCTGGCCGGGTATGCTTGTGCGATTCACTGGGAGAACATGTCGGCGCTGAAAGAGGAGTTTCCGTCCACGCGTTTTCTCAAGGAGCTCTTCGTCATTGACCGCGACCGCGTGACCTGCACCGGTGGCGTCGCGCCGCTCGACATGATGCTGCACCTCATCACGGCGCGTGTGGGGACGGCGCGCGTGACGCAGATCGCCGAGCAGTTCGTGGTCGAGCATGTGCGCGATACGTCTGCGCAGCAGCGCATGCCGCTTGTTGCGCGGCTCGGGTCTGCGAACAAGTCGCTTTTCGAAGTGATCTCGCTTATGGAGAACAATATCGAGGAGCCGCTTTCGCGTGAGGAGTTAGCGCGGCTTGCGAATATGTCGCAACGGCAGTTGCAGCGGCTCTTTCATGAGCATCTCGGCATGACGCCGACTCATTATTATTTGACGCTGCGGTTGCGGCGCGCGCGTGAGTTGCTGTTGCAGACCGATATGTCGATTATGCAAATTACGATGGCTTGCGGGTTTCAGTCGGCTTGTCACTTTAGCAAGAGCTATCGGGATGCGTTTGGGAGTGCGCCGACTGGGGAACGGCGGAAGCGGATTGCGCCGCTTTCTGGGTTGGATGCGCCTTCTGTCGCGGTTCTTGCGCCTGCGACTGTTCATGTTTGAAACTTTTTTTCGCGTCGGGACGCAGGCGTTGCCCCTGTGCGGGGCGGCACCTACTTTTCTTTGCAGCGGCAAAGAAAAGTAGGCAAAAGAAAGCCGCTCACAC
>NZ_QEOL01000008.1 GCF_003096715.1 Paraburkholderia silvatlantica | reverse complement strand
ATCATGGCGCTCCTTTCGCTCGTCGGCAGCAGGCAGTTCGGCGGCAGCGGTCTGCTTCCCTACGGCTGGGACATGCTGGTCGTCGCGCTGGTCTCGCTCGTGTTCTATTACTGGGGCGTGAATTCGGGCTACCGCTCGCCGTACCTCGCGGAACGCGAAGAGCACGATGAGGTGCTCGAAGGCATCGCAGTCCATTGAACGTTGATTGCCTGTTGTTTGCCTGTTGTTTGCACCGTAAGAAGGCGATCTCAGCGGGGCAAATCCGGTGGTGGATTTGCCTTGCCAGTCGATCGCCCGTAGCCGTCTCAAAGCCGCCGTTCGTGCTGTCGACGCTGGAAGGTCCACGTCACATCGTTCCGCTGCCACTGCCCGCGCCGCCAGTGCCGGAAGAGGGGGCGGACGTCGTGGTAAGCGGATGCGCGGCGCCCGCAGCGGACAGCAGCGAGATGGCGGCCGGATCTGGCATGCCATTCGCGCCGATCGCGCCTGCTGCCGCCAGCGTGCCTAAATCGCTATCGACGCCTGCCTGGCCAACCGTGAAGGATGTCGTGAGAAATGCCGGCGCCGTCAGTGTGACCGCGTAGTGCTGCTGCAGATTCGTGACGACAGCGGATTGCGCAGCCTGCACGTCGGACGGACTGCCCAGTACCTGCTGGTACTGCGAGCTGGTTGAAAAGCCAGCTATCAAACCACTCCCGGTCGTGCCGAGTTGTGAGGCAAGGTAGACGAGCATCAGCTCGGTCTCTGGCGTCGTATTGAAAGTGCCCCCGGCGAACGCCACCGAATGCAGGCTCATGCCGCCAGAGCTTACTGTGAGGATGCAGGGAGGCGTGGCATTGAACGTAATCGCGTAGTGTCCACCGCCGTCGGACAGGGTGGACCCCGAGCCCTGAGCGCAACTGAGATTGACCGTGGCGTTGGCGATCGCCGTGCCGGTGGCGGCCGTGCCGGAGATGGCGACGTTTGGCGTCACGGTTGTGCCGCCGCAACTGCCGAGGCCGATGCACGAGTTTCCGCCGCAGGCGGCAAGCGCCGCGAGGGAAGCCACGCAAAATGCAGCCCGCGCCGGGCGAACGGAACAAGCGTGGTGAGCGCTCATGGTGTCCGCCGTTGCCGTCATTCGCGCTCCGGATGGCGCAGTCGCGAATGATGCCGGCCATAGGACATGTAGATCAGCATGCCGATCAGCAGCCAGACGATCAGCCGTACCCAGGTGATGAGCGGCAGTCCCACCATCAGCAACACGCAAAACGCGATTCCGAGAATGGGGACGATCGGCACGCCGGGCGCGCGGAATGGACGGCTCGCGTTGGAGTCGCTGCGCCGCAGATACATGACTGCTCCACACACGAGCACGAACGCAAACAGCGTTCCGATGCTGACCATCTCGCCTAGCACGCCGATCGGCGTGAGGGCCGCCACGATGGCGACGACCGTGCCGATCATGATCTGGCTCCGATGCGGTGTGTGCAGGCGCGGATGGACGGTTGAGAACAGATGGGGAAGCAGTTTGTCCTCCGACATCGTGAAGAAGATCCGGCTCTGCCCATAGAGCAGCACGAGTATCACCGTGGTCAGCCCGGTGAGCGCGCCGATCTTGATCAGTACGGAAAACCAGGTGAAACCAATGGCGTCGACGCCCTTGGCGATCGGATCGGGTACGTTAAGTTGTGCGTATGGAACGAGTCCGGTCAGCACGGCGGCCACCAGGATATAGAGCAAGGTGCAGATGATCAGCGATCCGAGTATCCCGATAGGCATGTCGCGCTGTGGCCGTTTCGCCTCCTGGGCGGCGGTCGATACCGCATCAAAGCCGATGAACGCAAAGAACACGACGGCGGAGCCACGCAGAATGCCGCTTGCCCCGAAGCTGCCGAACGCGCCGGTGTTGGGCGGAACGAATGGATGCCAGTTGGCGGGATGCACGAAGAACGCGCCGATGGCGATGAAGGCCAGCACGACCGTCAGCTTGATTGCGACCATCACGTTGTTGACGCGTGCCGACTCCCGCGTGCCGAGCACCAGCATCATCGTGAGAATCGCGATGATCAGCACGGCGGGGAGATTGATGGTGCCGGCGACAGCCGAGCCGTCAGGCAGCTGGACCGTCGTGCCGGGCGCGGCAGCGAGCGTGGGCGGAATGTTGATTCCGACGTTGCGCAACAGACTGACGATATACCCTGACCAACCGACTGCAACCGTCGCGGCACCCATGGCGTACTCGAGAATCAGGTCCCAGCCGATGATCCACGCAAACACTTCGCCGAGCGTCGCATAGGTATACGTGTAGGTGCTCCCGCATACGGGGAGCATGGCGGCCAGTTCGGAGTAGCAGAGGCCGACAAACGCACACGCAATGCCGCCCAGCACGAAGGACAGAATGATGCCCGGTCCGGCAAATTGCGCTGCCGCCGTGCCGGTGAGGACAAAAATACCCGCGCCGATAATGGCGCCGATTCCCATCGCCGTGATGCTGGGCGCACCCAGGGTCTTCGACAGCGCGCGGCCGCCTTCGGCATCGGCGCTTCCTACTATGTCGGCGACGGATTTGCGCGCCGTGTAGCTCGTGTCAGCCATGACAGGTTGTCCCATTCAACTGTGACGGGAAACGACTCGATTCGGCTTACCTTACTTCTTTAGAATAGACACAGGCGCGAGTGGGCGAAGGGTAAGTTTTCGGTTAATCGAACGACGACGACCGGCTTGCGTGGGCAGAGATGTTTCGGAACGCTTCACGTGCATCGGCAATGTGGGATCCGGTATATGCGCCACGCGTATCGCTGGATTCGTCGGCGTCATTGATGGTCCGCCGTCCGGGCAAAGTTCATGCTCGCGCGGGCAGTTCGGCCGGACGGCGGCCAGGAGAGGTGGGATGGGCAACGACAATCCGTCGCCGAGGCGCGCGACATACGAGAAAGGGATCCGGATCGGCGAGTACGGATGGTTCGGCCGGCTGGCGGCCGTCGTCGTCAGCGCAATCGTGCTGGTGGTGGCAGCGATGCTGTCGGTGGTGCTGCTGGCAGTGCTGTTCGGCGTAGGCGCGATTGTCGCCGGCTATCTCTGGTGGAAGATCCGCGCGCTGCGCCGGCAGGCGCGCGAGTTCGGCGACGACGGCCGGACCGTCGACGTCGAGGTCGTGTACAAGGATTCGCACGGCGACGATATCGCGAAACGCTGACAATATAGGAATGCTACTGATTGTCGGTGCGACGCCTGCGGGCGCGGCTGGGCCATATGAGGTCATGCCGCCGCGCCATGAGCGCCCGTTGCTACTGCACCGTGATGGTGGCCTTCATATACGGGTGAATACCGCAGAACACCTTGTATACCCCCGGCTTGTCGAACTTGAACTGATACGTATCGTTCTGGTCGAGCGCGGCGGAGTGAAAGACGCCCGCATCGTTGACGACAGTATGCGGTTCGCCGTCCATATTTTTCCATGTCACCGTGGTGCCCGCCTTGACCGTGAGGGCCATCGGCGAAAACATGAAGTTCTTGATGACGATCTGATTGGGCTCCTGCGCCTGCGCGGCAGACAAACCAAAGGTCGCCCCCGCCATGAGTATCCCGATCCCGTAGAAGAGGGCGAACGCGCGACGATAGTGAATGGAGAGCATGGCTCGGATCCTTGTTCAGTGAGCAAGACGCAAGGTCAGGCGAGGGACGTGTCGGAAAGCGTCGCCGCGAGGGGGTGGCGCGTGATACGGATACTGGTTACGCCAAGCATCTTCGGCAACTGATCGCTTGCGACCTTGAGCGGCCCGGGTCCCGGGCCGTCGCCGGCCGTCGGTTGCGGATAGGCCGTCGAGCGCGCCGTGTGGAACGTGATATTGCCCTCCACCTTGGAAACGATCTGATGAATATGGCCATTGAGCACGGTCACCGAGCCGAAGCGCTTTAGATAATCCATTGCCTGGCCGGCATCGCCGGTGCCCCAGCCCCATGGTTCATAGATCGTCCACATCGGCATGTGCGTAAACACGACGATCGGCGTGCTCGACGTGCGGCCCTTCAGATCGTTTTCCAGCCAGGCGAGTTGGTCCTCGCCCAGGTTTCCCAGCCCGTTCGGCTTGAAATGCATGACGTTGACGAGTGCGATGAAGTGCACGCCGTTGTGGTCGAAGCTGTAATAGCCGCGGTTGTCCGATGCCTTGCCGAAACGCTTGAAGTATTCGCCTTGCGGGCCGTCGGTTACATCGTGTTCGCCGGGCGTGGTATGCAACTCCGTTATGTTGAGGCCGGACAGCAATTGCGCCGCCAGATCGAATTCCTCAGGTTTGGAGAGATGGGTGATATCTCCCGTGTGAATCGCCAGGGCGGGTTTGACGGGCATGGCGTTGACATAGTCGATTGTCTGTTTGAGCGTGCCCGCGACATCGGGATTGGCTTCCTTGTTGAAGCCAATATGCGAGTCGCTGATCTGCAGAAAGAGCGGAATACCGGCGTTTTCTTTGGAGCTCGCCGCCAGCGCCAGCTCCACGGGCGCGAGGACGCCTCCGGCCAGAACGAACACGGTGCCGGCACCACCAAAGGCGAGGCATTTCAGGGCATTGCGGCGTGACGGTTGGGAAGGAAGATCTGACGACATGATGTCCTCTCGACTGGGTTCAGGAAGTCGACCGCCGGTGCAACACGGAGCGCCTCCAGGGCGGGCTTCACGTGCAATACCGCGAGAGCAGCTGTTTTATTCCCGAATTTTTGCGCTGGCCGGGCACGGGAATAACCGGTGTGCGTTCGCGGTATGGCAGGCGTGGCACACGAAATGGCGGAAACCAATATGGACATCGTCGGCATGACCCGTCGCCGCTCGCGCGAAGCGAAAATCAGCATTCAATTCTTGATGCGCAGGCTTCAACTCACGTCGGGCCTCGTGATGCTGACGTATCTCTTTCTGCATCTGGTCAATCACGCGCTCGGCATCGGGTCGCTCGAGCTTGCCGGACGCGGTCTCGTACTCGCGCTGCGGCTTTGGCGCAGCACGCCTGGCACGATTGCGCTGTATGGCGCCGCGTCGGTGCATTTCGCGCTGGCATTGCACACGATTTACGGGCGGCGCCACTGGGCACTGCCCCCCGCGGAATGGATCCGCCTGTGGGCAGGGCTCAGCCTGCCGCTCCTGCTGATCCGCCATGCGGTGACGACCCGGCTTGCGTCATCGCTCTATGGTTTCGAACCCAACTACGAGCGTGTCATCGTCGTGCTGCTCGCGAGCGGCACGCAAGGCCTGCAACTCGCGCTGCTGGCGCCCGGCTGGATACACGGATGCCTCGGGCTGTGGTTCCGGTTGCGCCACCACGCATGGGCGCGTCGCATGCGGCTGGCGCTGCTGACCGTCTTCGTCCTGTTGCCGCTGCTTTCCGCAGCGGGCTTCATCCACATGATGCGAGCCGTCGAGGGGGAGAGCCACCTGCTTCCGCCTGTCGATGCCGCGCTCGCCGTCCATCAAGCCGCCCTCAACGGCGCACGCCGCGATCTCGTTACGCTCTATCTCGTCCTGGTTGCCGGCACGCTGTTCCTCGGCCAGTTGCGCAACGCGCTGGAGCGCCGCAGGCTGCGCCGGGAGTCGGTGGACGCCCGTTTGCCGGCACGCAGTGCGTCGTGCGGACAGGATGTCCACGAATGACTTCCGATGTCGAATTTGTTCCGATACGAAGGCGAAAACCTTATATTCAGCGCATGCGGACAAGGGCGAATATACGGGTTCCAGTCGTTGGCGAGAGCGGGGACGCTTCATCAGCGAGTCGCGAGAATCCGGGAGGGGACATGTCCGCAGTGTGTACGATTCACAGGGATTCGCGCTCCGAGACGTTGAGTTCGGTCGCCGCGCGATTTAAAGGCAGGACGGTGCGCCTGTGTTCAGGCGGGCCGTTGATGACGGTAAACCAGGTCGTGCCGACGGCATTTGGTCCGCAGCTTTCCTGTGCATGGTTCGAGTCGTCCGGGTCAACCAAACTGGTTCGGGCCGTGTTCAGTACCGATGCGGTTCAGTTCGCTTGCGCGCAGTCGGAAACTCAGACGCTGTAACCCGAATCGCGCATCAGCTGGCGCGATACGTCACCGCCCACGCCTTGCGCATCGAACGAATTGCCCGCGGAGCTCCTGCCAGAACGTTCACGATTTATCATTCGTGACGTGCGATGCCAAAATACGCAGATAGCCCCGTAACGAGGCGATGATCCGGCCCTCTTTGCCGGACAGCGCGCCTGCCTGTCGAAGACGCGCGCACGCCCTTGAGACCGGGACGCCGAATCCCATTTACCTGCCGTGAACCAGCGAATCCGTCCTCCTTTGCCGCCTGAATGGCCGTTTCCGCCGTATCGCGACGTTTGCGGCCGCGCCTTCGGCGATCTCGTCGCGCTTCAATATCGCGGCGCTGGCGTGTGGCTCTGGCGGTGCCGGTGCGGCGCCCACGTCACGGCCGCGCTGGATGCGGTGGAGGGCGGCCAGACGCGCGATTGTGGCTGCGGTGAGCAGCGCCGCGTGTGGCGGTCCCGGCCGGGCTCGCCTGCGCTGAAAGGCGGCGAGGTGTTCGGCCAGCTGACGACGGATCGTTATGCCGGCGATGGCAAGTGGGTTTGCCGGTGCGATTGCGGCAATGAGGTGACAGTGAGCGCCGGGCGCCTGCGGCTCGGCCAGGCGCGTTCGTGTGGCCGCTGCCTCGGCGCGTTAACCGGCTAAGCGATGCTCACTCGTCATTCCCCCGCCGGGCGAGCCATCGCTTCGCCCTCACTTTCGCACTCCAGAAAAGCCGCCACTGCTGAAGCTTCCATCGGGCGGGAACAGTAGTAGCCCTGAATGAGCGTTGCACCGAGCGCCGCGACCGTTTGCAGTTCGGCGGCCGTTTCCACGCCTTCGACGATGCAGTCGAGCGACATCTGCCGGCTGAGATTGAGCAGCGTGCGAACCACGGTGAACGCCGTCGTGCGCTCCTTGAGACCGCTTACGAACGTCCTGTCGATCTTCAGGCGCGTGAGCGGAAGTTTGCACAGGTACGAGAGGCTCGAATAGCCGGTGCCGAAATCGTCGACTGACAAACCGCAACCCAGCGCGCGCAGGACCTTGGCCGCTTTCTGGACCTGCTCGAAGTCTTTGGCCATCGCGGTTTCGGTGATCTCGAAGTCGAGCCGTGCCGGGTCGATGCCGCTGCTGACGATGCACCGGGCCAACTCTTTCATGGCGGGTTCACTGGCGAAATCATGCGCGGAGAGGTTGAAGGACAAGCGGATATGCGCTGGCCATTGCTTCGCGCAGGCCAGCGCCTTGGCAAACAGCGAGAGGGTCAGGCTGTTGATGACGCCGTTGCGCTCCGCGGCAGGAATGAATTCACCGGGCGGGACCGTGCCGAGCAACGCGCTTCGCCAGCGCGCCAGGGCTTCGAAGCCGACGGTGCGCTGGCGCTCGAGCGAGTAGATCGGCTGGAAGGCGAGGTCGAGTTCGCTGGCGAGATCGGGGGCGCGCAGCGCCTGGGCAATCCGCGACTCGCGAATGATGGCGTTGCGGTGCGTCTCCGAAAAGATGGTCACCGAACCGCGCGAGCGTCGCTTGCCTTCGTAAAGCGCGTAGTCTGCCGTTTCGAACAAGTCCGCCTTGTTTCGTGAAATGTGCGGATAGGTGGAGAAGCCGATCGTCGCCCCGAGACGAACGGAAATCTCGCCGACCAGTATGGGAGTTTGAAAAACATCGCAGAGGGTGCGGCCGAGTTGCGAGAGGCCGGCATCCGCGCAGTCGTCCGTGACGATGATGCCGAATTCGTCGCCGCCCAGCCGCGCAAGCGTAGTTGTGCCGCGCGCCGCGCCGGCGAGGCGCGACGCGACTTCGGCCAGCACGTGGTCGCCCAGCGAGTGGCCGTGAATGTCGTTGACGGACTTGAAGCCGTCGAGATCGACAAGGCCGACCGCGAGCCGTCCACCCGATGCCATGGCAGCATCGAAATGCCTGTCGAGCGAAGTGAAAAAGGCCCGCCGGTTAGGGAGATTCGTGAGACTGTCGATATTCGCGAGGCGCTTGTTTTCGGCTTGCGTGGCAACGAGATCCGAGAAGTTCTTGAAATGCGTGAATGCGACGACCAGCATTGCCAGCGAAACCAGCGACGTATCGATGGCGATCGCCTGAAATACACCATTTCCCGAACTCAGGAACGTGATGACGAGCGCGCCGTTGACAATGGCAGTGACGGTGAACGCTGCCTTGACGACGTTCATCAGGCAAAAGATGACGCCGACGACCGTGATGGCCATGTAAAAGGCGACATGAAGCTTGAATGCCGCGCCGCCATGAGGTAGCAGGGAGAGCGACCATGCCGTGAACGAAATGGAGAAGACCCAGGCGAGCCTGTCGGATTTGCGCAGGATCGCGACCGCATCTTCCGCACTCACACGGATCCTGGAGAGCCGCAACCAGGAGACGACGCGAACAAAGCAAAATCCAGTGAGCACGAGCGGACAGATCACGCCTTGCCATACGGGAATCTCGTTCTCGTGGGGCAGCACCACGCCCCACGTGTTGACGACCAGCAGCCCATACATCATGGGAAGCTGATAGATCATCACGCGCAACTGCGCCAGCTTCAGGGCTGCGCTGTTTCCGGCGAGGAAAGTGCGCCGAATCGTTCCCCAATACTGGGCCAGAACGTTGAACATGGTATTGCGAGTCGGTGCGGTCCCGTTGCAACAGCCGGGAACGAAATGGAATACGTCTGTTTACGACCGCTTGCATTATTTCTGGAGGCAACGCGCGTAATTTTCATCGTTGACCGTCGGGTGGTGACGGTGCGTGTTGCAGCGGGGTCCTGGTGTTCGCTCGCTGCCCCGGCCTAAAGTTCGCTTGGCCGTTGCCGAAATACCGGCCATGGCGCGCAAACATCCCGACTATCCCGACAAACCTCCGATCTGGGCAGAGGCTCGCGCGCTCGAGGCGAGCATTCGCGTCATCCGCCGCGCGCAAGGCAAGAAGAACCCCGAGGACTTCCCGGCGGGGAGCCCCGAATGCACGGCTGCCATGGATGAGTTCGTGCGCGATGTCTGCCGCGCCCTCGAGATCGATATCAACACGCTCGGCAAGGATTCCGGCGACGTTTAACGCTTGCCGTCCCGGTGGTCGGCGCTGCGCCGCCCGTTCGTATCTTCCGCACGCGGGAATGCGGTTTGCGTCCCCCGCAACAACCGATGACGAGTTCACGAGGTTGCGCGTGAAGACGGCTCTTACGCTCGCGTTGTCGTCATGTTTCGGCGTGGTGTTGCTCACGACCCAGCCAGCACATGGCGCAGATCCCACCCCCACCCCCGACGCCGCGCCGCCGTGCGGCAAGCTCGTGGGAACAAACGCCGCCGGCGGTTTCGCACTGCGCAGCGGCGAACCGGTCGATTTCGTTACCGCGGGACAGGCGACGCACGGCACGCTGCTCGTTTTCAGCGATGGACCCGTATTTCGCGCGTACTGGCAACCCGAAGGCAGCGAGGAGAAGTACGCACTCGCCAACGCCGGTCCGGACAGCGTGCGCCTCGTTTCGACGCCGCCGCAGGGCACACCGACCCGTGGCGCGCAGCCCGGCGGTACCACACAGCCAATGCAGGTGCTTTCGTGTCCGAAGTTTTAATTCGGCTGTAATGCTGATGCCGTTTCCGATCCGTATCCCACCATGTGAACCGTCCTTTCGTATCGCGCCGCGAGCGACTAGTCTTTAACGATTCCAAACGGACGGTCCGGCACGTCGCTGGCGCATCGCGCCGCGCAGCCGGCCTCGAAGGAGACAGATATGGAGCTTGAAACCCGCACCATGGCGCGCGTGACGGCAAGGCTCGTGCCATTCCTGATCGTTTGCTATTTCGTGGCGTATCTCGATCGGGTCAACGTCGGCTTTGCTGCACTGCAGATGAACAAGGCACTCGATCTTTCCGCGAGCGCGTTCGGCTTCGGCGCAGGAATCTTCTTCATTGCCTATTTCTTCTTCGAGGTGCCGTCGAACCTGCTGCTCGAACGTTTCGGCGCAAGACGCTGGATCGCGCGCATCATGTTCACGTGGGGCATTATCGCGGGCGCGATGGCGTTCATTCCGGACCTCGCCCGCATCACCGGCATGTCGAACGCGCACGTATTCTATGGACTGCGTATCTTGCTCGGCGTCGCCGAGGCGGGTTTCTTTCCCGGCATCATCTTTCTGCTGACGCTCTGGTTTCCCGCCAAATACCGCGCGCGCGTGGTGGGCTATTTCATGGCGGCCATTCCCTTGTCGACGGTGATTGGCGGCCCGGTTTCCGGCTCGCTGCTTTCGCTGGACGGCAGAGGGGGGCTGGCGGGCTGGCAGTGGGTCTACCTGATCGAGGCAATCCCCGCGGTCGTGCTCTCCGTCGCCGTGCTGTTCTATCTGACCGACAAACCCGCCGATGCCGGCTGGCTCGCCGACGACGAGCGCCGCTGGCTCGTCGATCGTCAGGCGCAGGAGCGTCGTCATCGGGAGAAAGTGCGCACGTTCAGCGTGCTGGAAGCGCTCATCAATCCGCGTGTGCTGGCAGTGGCGCTGATCTATTTCGGTGCGAATGCAACCAATTACGGCCTAAGTTTTTTCCTGCCGCAGATCGTCAAGGCGTTCGGCCTCACGAATGTGCAGACGGGCTTCGTCACTGCGCTGCCCTACGCGGTGGGCGTCGTTTCGATGGTGCTGTGGGGGCGGCATTCCGACCGCCGGCTTGAACGCAAGCGTCACGTCGCATTTGCGCTGGCCGTTGCCGCCGCCGGTATTGCGGCTGCCGCGGGACTCGATAATCCGGTGCTCAAGATGCTGGCGCTTTCCATCGCGGGCTTCGGTATTTTCGGTTGCCTGCCGGTGATCTGGACGCTGCCGGCCGCGTTCCTTTCGGGCGCGGCCGCGGCCGGCGGCATTGCCGCCGTCAATTCGCTCGGCAATCTGGCGGGCTTTTTCGGCCCCTACGCGATGGGCTGGATCAAGGACAGCACGGGCGGCTTCGGCGCGGGCCTGCTATGTCTTGCGGGAGCGGGGCTCGTGGGCGCGGGCGCGGCGCTCGTCCTCCCTCACAACCCGGCGCTCGAAACGCTCGACGACTCGCCGCAAACCGAAACGCACGGGGAGGGCGGTGTGGTGAGGCCGTGAGCCGCGCCTGGGTACGCCAGTGGCTCATTTCAGGCGCGCCATCACAAGCGTCGCGACTTTTCGATAGACGCGCCTGGCCTGGGCCCACGACAATGCCAGTTCGATGAGCCGCCCGCGTGCATTGAGCACGACGATACGCGATTCGTGCTCTGTTTCGCGATCCGCCCAACGCACCTTGTAGTCGCCATGCAGCGGCCGAAAGTCGAAATCAAGGCCATGGGCCTGAGCCCATTGCGCGATGTATTCGATCAACAGGTTCCCCACCGAAAACACGCTGAACGCCTCGTCATAGGTGGTGATCAAATACTCGACGCTGCGTGCGCCGACGAGATTGACCGATGCCGCCACCGGCTGCCCATTGACCCGCACATAGGCGACGAGCGGCAGGGTGGTCAGGTCGGTTCGCTTTGCAAGGTCGATGAAGAAATCGCGTACCCGGTCGTCCATCAAATAGGGCGATTCGATTCCGCGCTTGAGCGCCCATTGGCGCTTGTTGGCGAATAGCCACTTCAATACGCGCTCGGTGTCCCCGGCGCTATTGCACCACCCAAAACTGACTTCGCCTTCGCGCCGCAGCCGCTTCGCGCTCGAACGCAGCGCGGCGCGCAGCGTCGCGTGCCGCGTTGCGAGGAAATCGTTCCACGTGGGCGAGGCGCGCAGGTTGATCGAATAGCCGGGCATCACGCGCCATCGCTGCGGCAGCGCGCGCTGCACCCAGGACTGCGGCGCGGCGTCGAGCGCATGTTGCAGCGTGCTGCCGTTTTGCAGCATCGGAATGTGGAGCACGTCGGCGTGAATCCGCAAGACCGCCTGGACCGCCGCATCGTAGAGTTCCGCGCGCCGGGTGTCGGCGATCAGCGGGCCGCCGTATTCCTCGCCGCATCCGCAGCCCAGCGCCCGGGCCGTTCGCCACGCGCCTTTGCGCATGATTGCAACGGGCCATAGCGCCAGAAGGTCACGCGCGCCGTGCACCGTCGCGACTTCGACCTTCGCACCGTTCTTCAGCGCCGCCGCGACGGCAGCCTCGCAGTAGGCAAAGCTGATGAAAGGAGAATACGCCTCGGCTCCGGATAAAAGCGCGCGCCATTGGGGTTCGAGTGCACGAAACGCATCGATGGTCTCGCACGTGCGCAACGCGTACCGGAAGGAAGCGGCGGGCGACGACTCGTCTATCGCCGCGACGGAGGTCGGCACTTGTGTCTCCTCAATGAATTCGTGGTGCTTGTGATTCAGCCTTCAAGGGAAGCGCTGAGACGGTCTTTCGTCGTAATGCGGCGATTGCGGTCCGCGAATGCATCCGGGCGCGCGCCGCGCACGCTTTGCCAGACGACGACGTTCTCGTGGTCCTCAGGTCCGAAGCCGACTTCGTCGTGATCGTACGGAAATACGCCGGCGAACCAGCGCTGCAACTGGCGGGAGCCGTCGAAGACTTCGCCGCAGACGGGGTTATCGTAGACGATGAAAAGATGCTCGATGGTACCGCTCGCGAGGCCCGCTTCGAGTTTCTCCAGCAACGACGCCATCAGCTCGGGCCCGAATGGATTGAACAGAAAGACGACTACGTTGCCCGACGGCACCTTCAAGTCGGCAACATTCGCGTGCAATGCGCGAATGGGCGGCCGTTGCGGGAAGCGCCGCGCCATGACGGCCGCGTTCGCGTTCGCCGTTCTCACGAGGTCCGCGCTGATATCGTAGCCCAGCGCCAGAGAGAACGGATACTCGGAGGCGACGATCATCGGCCGGCCTTTACCGCAACCGATGTCCATGAACGTATAGCCGGTGACATCGCCCAAGGTGTCGAGCGCGCGGCGGATGATGGTCGGCTGCGAGCCCATGTAAGGCCTGAGTTGGGCGGCAAGACCGGGGTCGCGCTGCAGCGCGTTGGAATCGACCAGCCCGCTCGTGTCCGTGCCGTGCAGGAGATCGATGGGGTGGCGCCGCAGGCAGCCGGAGTACACCGCGCGCAATACCGGAACGCGAATGCAGATGCGCCGTATCTGCGGGATGAACATCGCGCGCTGCACGCTGTCGGGCAACCGGGCCACCACATTCAGCAACGGTTGCTTCAGTGCGCGCTCCAGCGCGAATCGGGGGCCGCCGTGTGTCGTTGTTCGCATGGATCGATGCGCTGTGAACCTTCTGGACAGGGGTTGCCGATCCACCATGATCGCGCGGTGCGTCGCGAGGTCGCCGCCATTCATCGGTTGTATTTCGACAAAAAGGCCCGATTTCGCGGCTTACTAACGAGTGTCATATGGGCGGCGTAGTGTTGTGAGCGGAGAGCCAGATCGTCGTGGGTTGCGTGCCCTTTTTCCCGCCGTCCGGCAAAGGCGCTTTCATGGCGACTGCCTCAATACTCTCCCTGATGTTTTTGCCTTTTTTTCCGTGCCTTAATAAGCGTTCTCGCGTAGTTCGGCGGGCGTCATGCTCCGGCTTCGCAAGGTATCGGTGCAGGCGGGTCTCCAGGTTTTTGTCTACGCAATACCCAACCGGAAGAGGCGAGACGATGAACGCGCGAGTAGATGCTGAAGCGCGCCGTAAGCGGTATGCAATGCACCGCCTTGGCCTGGCGATGAAGCGGCTGATGAATGCCGAAGCGGAATCCGAAAAAATGATGGCGACGCGCTGGGTGAATGCCTGGAGCGCTTCCGTTGGCGAGCGGTGGTTCGCGGCAAGCCCGTATGGCAGGCTGAGTCAGGCGGCATTAATGCGTGCCCCGATAAGAGGGGCGACAGCTTCCCGTAATGTGGCGAAATCGGGAAGGCAATCGTCAATATGAAATAAAACGCATATTTCATTGACCAATGGGGCCGCGAAACGATATTGTCATAATTTAGACATTTCCGCGCTTACCTTGGCTCTTGCAGAATACGAAACCACCCATCCTCTGAGCGTCGAACTGGATGGCGTGAATTACGCGGGTGCTTACCGCGTCATGGCCGGAAGCGTTATCGTCTACTTCGAAAACGAAATCAAGTTCGCGCAGTACGGAACGAATCGCCCGGAGATTATCGCGCGCTGGGTGTTGACGGACCTCTGCCGTAAATGCGATTCCCGCAGGCGCAAAGCAGGCAAGCGTTGATTCGTGCAAGCGCGTGGCCGACCTCTTCGGCCGCTTCCTGTTTCATCAACGCTTCCCCGGCGCAACGGCGCCTGGCGTGTGAACACTCGTGAATCGACGTGGGCGCTACTGTGCGGCAACCGCCTTGCGTGCGACGTCGTCGCTCTTATCGTCGTGCCATTGCGCGCGGATTTTCGTCACGACAATGGCAGGCAGTGGAATATAGTCCAGCGCCTGAATCGTCGGCTCGCCGTGCGTGAGCGCCCAGTCGAAGAACTTCAGCGTTTCGGCATTGTGCGCCGAGTGGTCCGGTGCCGCCTGCAACAGCACGTAGGTCGCGCCCATCACGGGCCATGCATCCTTGCCCGGCTGATTGGTCAGGACCTGAAAGAGCGAGCTTGACCAGTCCGCATTCGCTGCCGCCGCGCTGAAACTCTGGATGCCCGGCTGCACGACGGTGCCCGCCGCGTTGGTCATGGCCGTGTAGGTCAGATGATTCTGCTTCGTGAAGTCCCAGGCGACATAGCCAATGGCCCCGGGCAGGTAGCCTACGAACGTGGCGACGCCTTCATTACCGTTACCGCCTATCCCCAGGGGCCAGTGGACACTGGTGCCTTCGCCGACCTTGCGTTTCCATTCGGGGCTCACCTGCGAAAGATAGTGCGTCCAGATCAGCGTCGTGCCCGAACCATCCAGACGCCGCACGACGGCGATCGGCGTGTTGGGCATCTTGATCTTCGGATTGAGCCGCGCGATGGCCGGGTCGTCCCAGTACAGGATCTTGCCGAGAAAGATCCGGCTCAGCACCTCGCCGTTCAGCATCAACTGGCCGGCCTTGATGCCCGGAAGATTCACGACCGGAACCACGCCGCCTATTGCGGTGGGAAACTGCCGCAATCCTTCCTTGCTCAATTGCTCGCTCGTGAGCGGGGCGTCGGAGCCGGCGAAGTCGACCGTGTGCGCGACGATCTGCTTGATGCCGTCCATGGAGCCGGTGCTGCGGTAGATCACCTTGCCGCCGCCGGACTTCTGATAGTCGGTGGCCCAATGCGTGTAGAGGGGCGCGGCGAGCGTGCTGCCGCAGCCGGTCACATCTTGTGCGTGGCACGTCAACGCGCAAACGCCGCAAACGAAAGCGGCAATCAGAGGGGGGATTGGTCTCACGAGCTTCTCCCGTTATTCATGTTTTGCGGGATGTCGCGGAGAGTGTCTGGTCCGCGTGGTGTCAATTACAGTATGGTGACAGGCAAGATTCAAATTGAATCCTGCTATCGTTTGCCGGATTTTCGACGAAGCCTTCGAGTGAACCTGCGCGAACAGATGATGAGGATAACAAACGAAATAGCCGAATCGAAAACAGGCTGAGAAGCCCGACTTTCCGCAGAGGAAATCGTGTGAGCCACGCCGCATCGCCTGCAACGAATCTTTCACAAAATTTCGCTACGGTAAGCGGGATTGACCCCGTGTTCGTCTTGACAAAACGCCTGTAATTCCTTTCGGAGACGCTACAGATGGCCATCAATACCCTTCGCTCAGCATTTTGCGGCGCTTGTTTCGTCGCGCGTCCTTCCCGTCTTGCTATTGCCGCTGCTTTGGTTTGTGCCAGTGCAGGCGCAGCCGCAGCCGCAGCCGCGCAAGACAGCAACGCGTTCTTCGGTGGTTCGGGCCTGCTCGTCGTGAGCCGCAGTGTGTACGACAATCTGTCGAGCAACGTCACGCCCGGCATGACGCTGCCGCCCGCTTGCAACAGCGCGCAGGCGAGCTGCCCCACGGGAGGCGCGCCGACCGACGGCACATATCCGGCCGTCTGGAACAACGCGCTCTACGATCCGAGCTTCGGCATCACGGCGCGCATTTTCCTCGACACCATGACGCCGGGCGGCCAGGTCGTCCACACGCTGGAAGTGCCCAACAGCCTGCATCCGGGCCATGGCCACGACCAGCTCGTGACGAGCTTCAGCTCCAAGTCCGAACTCGCGCTCAACCTCTCGAGCGACGGCCGTTACCTGACTTTCATGGGCTATGTTGCGCCGGTCAACACGATCGACGTATCGAACTCGAATACGCCGGGCGCGATCGATCCGACGAATCCGGACGGTCAGGCGTTCTATCGAGCGGTGGCGCGGCTCGACGCCGAAGGGCACTTTTCCTTTACGCAGACGAATGCATACAGCGGCAATAACGGCCGCGCCGCATTGCTCAACAACGGCAACGACAATGGCGAAGGCAACGGTATTTACTACACGGTAGGCAACGCAGGCAACGGCTCGAATCCGCAGCCGGCAGGCGTGATACTCGGGGCGGGTGCGCAATTCATCGAAGCGACGCATCAGCATGAGGCGCAGCAAACGCCTGGCACGCCCACGCCGCTCGCGAGCTTCTCGGTGACGCAACTCGGTGCGAAGGCCGACAAGGTGGGCAAGGACGACAACTTCCGCGGGCTCACCGTCTTCAACAACGTCGTGTACTTCACAAAGGGCAGCGGCAGCAACGGCGTGAACACGGTGTACTTCGTCGACACCACGGGCAAGGCGTGCCCGTCCGGCGGCGTAGGCGTGCCGGTGGCGGGCGCGAAACTGCCGTCCAGCCCGCTTGCGTACGACGCTTCCACGTTGACGGCCAGCGGCTTGCCGAGCAACGTATGCGTGCTCGCGGGCTTCCCGGCTACGCCGAACAAGACGGCGACAACGCTTTCGTACCCGTTCGGCCTGTGGTTCGCCGACGCGAATACGCTCTATGTGGCAGACGAGGGCGACGGCTATTCGGGCGGCACGGATCTGTACACGCACGCCGCGCAGCAGACCGGTGCGGGCCTGCAGAAGTGGGTGTACAACGCCGGAACGAAGTCGTGGAAGCTCGCGTACACGCTCCAGAGCGGCCTGAATCTGGGGACTTCGTACACCGTTGCCGGTTATCCGGTGGGTACGAACAGCGCGACCCACCTGCCGTGGTCGCCTGCCACGGACGGCCTGCGTAACATCACGGGCCACGTCGGGCAGGACGGCACGGTCACGATCTGGGCGATCACCTCGACAGTGAGCGGCAACGGCGACCAGGGCGCGGACCCGAATCGCCTCGTCGCCGTGCGCGACGTGCTGCGCAACACCACGGCTTCGGGGGCTGCGAACGAGCGCTTCGTGACGCTGCGCAATGCGGGCTTCGGCGAGGTGCTGCGCGGGGTGTCGCTTGCGCCGGGCAGCCAGTTCGGCAAGTGGTTCTGATCGCTGCGCGGTCTTGCGGGAACGGCCGGGCGCGCGTAACGCCCGGCCGTTTTTTTGCCATTGCGGCGTGCGCGCTATTTGCTGCTGAATTTGGCAACGAGCGGCCCGAACACGTCGTCTAACGCGGTCGTGCCGAAGCGCCGCTCGCTGCGGCTCGCTTCTACGTCGATGCGGCCGGTGTTGTATATGTCGTAAAGATCGGTGATGAGCCGGCCGTGCTTCTCGCTGAGTCCGGCTTTGAGAAGCATGGGTGCCCACGAATCGCGCGGCAGCGCATGAGGCCTGATCGTGCGGCCGCTCGCCTTGCTCAGTGCCGCCGCGATATCGTTCACGCTGACCCTCTGCGGTCCTTCAATGCTCACGACTCTCGTCGTATCAGACCGATGCGATTCCAGCAGCAGCTCGGCGCTTGCCGCGCCGACGTCCTGTGCGGCGACCGTGGGAAAGCGCCGTTCCAAAGGCAGATGGAGGCTTGGCAGCGTACCGGTTGTGAGCGCGCCGGGAATGAACGCCGCCCAGTTCTGCATATGCTCCGCCGAGCGCAGCAACACGAGGTGCGTAGCAATGGGCTTCAGCTGTTTTTCCAGGTAGT
Source organism: Paraburkholderia silvatlantica (assembly GCF_003096715.1). Taxonomy (GTDB): domain Bacteria; phylum Pseudomonadota; class Gammaproteobacteria; order Burkholderiales; family Burkholderiaceae; genus Paraburkholderia; species Paraburkholderia silvatlantica. The sequence goes on along the minus strand of NZ_QEOL01000008.1, from coordinate 252,446 downwards.
GATAGAGCCGCGTGATGCCCGTATTCAACGGCAATTCCGCGCCATAGTCGGAAATGGCGAGCAGCGTGGCGGGCGGGTTTTCGCGCAGGGCGCCGGCCGCGACGTCGATCATCGTGCGCATGGTTGTTTCGGGGTCCATATCACCGGATGGGACGGGGCATAGCAGCTGGACGGCGTGAGCGCCCTTGATCGCGGCCGCGACCGACTGCGCGTCGGTCAGATCGGCAAGCGCGATTTCGCAGCCCAGCGCCGCGAGGCTTTCGCCATGGCGGGCATGGCGCACCACGGCGCGCACTGGCTTGCCCGCACGACGCAACGCGGCAGCGGTGACACATCCGGCTTTTCCCGATGCTCCAAAAATCACAAACATGATTGCTTTCTCCTGGTGTGCGCAGTCTGCGTCATCGTAGGCAGACGAACGCCGCATGGCGCGCAGGAACGGATGGCGCTGCGCAGAAACGGATGATTGAATACGTCCACCATTGCGCGGTGCGCGAGCGTGGCCGTAATCCAGTAAACTGGCCGCAAACATCGCACGATTTCCCGCACCGCTTGAGCGTCGAAAAGGAATGCCATGAGCGCACTGATTGCAGATTCGCACCGGCACGCGGGAACCAGCGTCAGCCTGCGCTCGAGCGCCGGATTGGGCTGGCAGGGCGGTGGCGCCGAACTGCTGCGTGTGAGTGCTGGGCAGTATCGCTTTCCCGCGATGACGTATCACCGCATCGGCATTCATGTCGGCACGCCGGTGCGCGCGCGATGCGCGTGCGACGGCCGCCGTCAATCGCGGCTCCAGGCGCACGGCGACGCGGATGTGGTGCCTGCCGGGGTCGAAGGCGAATGGACCGATGACGCGGACTGCACGATTTTGCGCGTGTGGTTCGACGACGCTTTCGTGCGATCGATTGCAGAGCAGATGGAGAACCCGTGGGGCGAGCGCGAGATCCGGCCGCATCTCCAGTTGCGCGACCCGCGCATCAATGCGCTGGCGGGTGCGCTGTTGGCCGAGGTCGATGCGGGAACGGCTTGCGACCCGCTATTTACCGAGAGCATTTCCACCGCAATGGTCGTGCGGCTGCTCGGCGGCACAGGTGCACCGGACGGCCGGGGCGCAGCGGTGCTTGCGGCACATAAAGCGGCGCGCGTGACCGATTACATCGAGAGTCATCTCGATCAACGCCTCACGCTCGGCGAACTCGCTGCGCTCGTCGGCCTGAGCGCGCCGCATTTCAAGGCCCTGTTTCGCGAAACGCTGGGGATGCCGGTGCATCAATATGTCGTGCGCCGGCGCGTCGAACGCGCGAGGGTGTTGCTCATCGAAGGCAAACTCAGCCTGAGCCAGGTGGCGCTCGAAGCGGGGTTCGCGCATCAAAGCCATATGGCGCACTGGATGACGCGGCTTCTCGGCGTCACGCCGCGCGCGTTCGCGAAGGGTTCGTGAATGCGGCGAAATCGTGAGACGTTGAATCGCCGCGCCTGCGCATGTTACCGGTTGACGTCCACCACGAGCCGCCCGCGCACATGCCCGGCGAGCAGATCGTTTGCGGCTGCAATGGCCTCGGCCAGGCCGATTTCCTGCGTAATCGTGTCGAGCTGCTGCAGATCGAGCGTCTCTCCCAACGCTTGCCAGGCTTGCTGCCGCTGCGCAAACGGACGCGTGACGCTATTGATGCCCAGCAGGCTCACGCCGCGCAGAATGAATGGCGCGACCGTCGCGGGAAAATCCATACCCTGTGCCAGGCCACAGGCCGCCACCGCGCCATCCGCGCGCAGGCTCGCGCAGACATTGGCCAACGTGTGGCCGCCAACCGAATCGACCGCGGCAGCCCAGCGTTCTTTTTGCAGCGGGCGGCCCGGCTCCGACAGCGAGGCGCGGTCGATCACTTCGACGGCGCCGAGCTGCTTCAGATACTCCGCCTCCTTCAGCCTGCCGGTCGAAGCGACGACGCGATAGCCTCGGTGCGTGAGCAGTGCAATGGCAAAGCTGCCCACGCCTCCGCTCGCGCCCGTGACGAGCACGTCGCCGTGCGCGGGCGTGATGCCGTGTCGTTCGAGCGCGAGAATGCAGAGCATGGCCGTGTATCCGGCCGTGCCGACTGCCATCGTTTGTCGTGGCGTGAAGCCCTTCGGCAGCGGAATGAGCCAGTCGCCCTTGACGCGCGCCTTCTGCGCGAGGCCGCCCCAATGTTGTTCGCCAACGCCCCAGCCGTTGAGCACGACCGCGTCGCCCACCGCGTAGGCAGGGTTCGCGCTTTGCGCGACCGTCCCGGCGAAATCGATGCCCGGAACCATGGGGAAGCTGCGAACGACCGGGCCTTTGCCCGTGATCGCCAGGCCGTCCTTATAGTTCAGCGTGCTGTAGCCGACATCGACGAGCACGTCGCCTTCCGGCAGGCGCGCGTCGTCGAGTTCGGCGATGCGTGCTTCGTACGATCCGGATTCCTTATCAATCAGAATGGCCTTGAACATGATGGATCCTGCTCCTGAAACAGTGAACGGTTGGCCTGCCGCGGCCTCATGCGCGCGGCAACCCCGCGATGAAACCTCTGAAGAATGTGTCGAGTGGCGCTGCGCTGCGCACGAGCCTCGCACGCAGCACGGCACCTTCCCAGCCTATCCAGAAGAAGGCGGCAAGTGACGCGAGGTCGATTCGTTTGGCGAGCACGCCTTCGCGCTGGGCCTCGCGCAGGCACGCAACGATGCGCGCTTGCCAGCCCTGCAGAATGCGTTCGAGCGTTGCGCGGAAATCGTCGGGCAGGATGTCCACCTCTACGCCAAGGTTGCCCACGAGGCAGCCGCGTGTATAGCGGTGACGGGCCATGCCTTTGCTGGCGTCGTCGACGAAGGCGCCGAGGCGCTCCAGGGCGGGGCGCGTGTCGTCCTGCAGCCAGCGGTCGAGCTTCGCGCAAAAGTACGCGTCGTACGCGGTCATCAACTCGCGCCCGAATGCTTCCTTGCTGTCGAAGTAGTGATAGAACGAGCCCTTGGGAATGTTCACCCGCTTGAGCACGGCATCCAGCCCTGTGGCCGCGAAGCTCTGTTCGGTCAGCATTTCCATGCCGGCGCGAATGAGCGTTTCGCGTGTGTCGGCGTGCGCGCGCGGGTCTTTCGGCGGCCTGCCGCGGCGCGGTTTGGCGAAGGTCGGTTCCATGTCGCCGATATTAGACCGATCGTCTATAAAATTCAAGCACGCGGTTGTTTGAGTCGCCAGGGGCGACTTCATCCCACCCGTGATCGTAGCGGCCTGCTCGCGTTTGCGCGCTTATGTGAGTTCGCGCGCCTTGATCGTTTCGCCGGCGCGCACGAAATTGCCGGCGCCGAGATGGTGGATCGTGTGCAGGTCCGCGTTGCTGCTGTCGAGTTCCCAGTGGCCATTGCGGAAGGCGCGCGGGTCGGCCGCGGCAGCGATCACTTCGGCGAAGCACGTATCGTAGGCGTCTTCGGTATGCCGCTCGGGAATCAGGCGGCATTCCATCCACGCGGAGCAGCCTGCTTCGAGCAGGGGCACGCCAAGCCTGGGGCCCGTAATGGCGGCGATATTGAAGCGCCGGAACTTGTCGATCTCGCGGCCGCTTACGCTGCCCACGGCATAGGTCAGGTCGATTGCAGCGGCGCCCGGAATGATCACGCCGAACGTGCCGCTCGCGTTGATGAGTTCGCGCGTGAACGTGCGCTTGTCGATCACGATGGCGATGCGCGGCGGCGTGAATTCCACGGGCATCGACCATGCGGCCGCCATGACGTTGCGGCGCTTGCCGTCGCTGCTGGTGACGAGCACCGTGGGGCCGTGATTGATGAGGCGGCTCGCGTGTTCGGGCGCCACGGGCGTGAAAGTCGAGAGGGTTTGCATCGGGTGCTGGATTCGCTGGGAGTCGGAACCCGAACGACTTTACCTCAGAATTCGGTGAGTTCGTGGCCGAGGTGGTCGTGCGCGAGTTGCCTGTGGGCAAGCGCGGCGATGCGATGGCTCAATCGCGCAGGACCGAACTCATCCGGCGGGAAAGCCAATCAGGAAGCCCGGGCGCCGTTTGCGCTGGCGGTACGGCGCCCGAAAGCCTGGCGGACCCAGCTTTGCGCGTTCACCACCAGCAAGCCGAGCAGCACGAGCGCCGAGCCGAAGAGGAACGCGGGCTCCACGCGCTCGTGCAGCAGCACGACGCCGAACGCCACGCCGAACAGCGGCGTCATGAACGACAATATGCCGAGGCGCGCGGCCAGATAGCGGCGCAGCAGCCAGAACCACACGAGGTAACTCACGAACGAGACGAGCAGGGTCTGGAATGCGAGGGAGGCCAGGGCGAGCGGCGTACCGTGAAAGTGCGCCTGGCCGGTCAGAAACGCGAACGGCACCAGCACGACAAAAGCGCCCGCCAGTTGATAGAACAGCGTTTGTGTGGCTGGCGCCTCGCTCAGGCGGCTCGTACGCACGACGACAGTCGTGAGCCCCCACGCCGCGCCGCCGCACAGGCCCATGAAGTCGCCGGGCAGCCACAGCGGCGAGCCCGGTATGTCGGCGCCCAGCAGCGCGGGGCCGAGGAACGTGATGGCGATGCCCGTGAAGGCGATCGCAATGCCGCCCCATTGCAGTCGCGCGAGGCGTTCGTCGGGCAGGCGCATATGCAGGCCGATTGCCGCGAACATCGGCGCGGTATAGATGAATACGGCCATATGCGAGGCGTTGGTCCAGCGCAGTCCCACGGCCACGAACACGAATTCGAGCGCAAACAAGCCGCCTGTGACGAGCCCCGCGCCGCGTGCCACGCCCGGCAGCCAAAGCTCGCGCGAAACGAGCCGGTTGAAGAGCCACACGAGTGCCGCAGCCACGCCCGAACGCAGTCCGATCTGCAGCATGGGCGGGATGTCCCCGGCCACTGCCTTGATCGCGACCTGTTGCAGACCCCATGCGAGGCAGAGCGCCACCATGATGGCCACGGACGTTGCGTCGACTTGCTTTCTCATTGCGGGCTCGCTGATTTGAAGGATTCGGCTGAGGTCCGGTTGCAGTGGGCGTAGTATTGATGCGTCGGGATGCGCGCATATAGCGCAAAACTGACAATCGATAGCCCCAGGCTGCCATGCCCAAATCACCTGACCGTGCTCGCCCGGCGCGCTACCTGCGCCTGCCGCCCTTCACCGACGTGCTGCCCACGCCCGTGTTCTTCCGCATGGAGCACATGCCTTCGCACGCCACGTATCCGCAGATGTGCCACCCGTGGGGCGAGTTCGTTTATGCGTTCAGTGGCACGACCGAGGTGAAGGCGGGGGACGAGCACTACATCACGCCGCCGCATCTCGGGCTCTGGATCGCGCCGGGCACGGAACACGTGGGGTTCAACGAGCAGGAGACGGTGCATTGCTCGGTGTACATCAGCCGCGACCTGTGCACGCGCATGCCGGCAACGAGCTGCGCGGTCATGGTGTCGCCGCTCGTGCGCGCGATCCTCGAGCATCTGCGCGTGACGCCGGCGGAGGAAGAGGGCGAAGCGCAGCGCGCGCGTCTGTTGCGCGTGCTCGTGGATCAGCTGTCGACCAGCGCGACCACGGGCAGCTTCGTCCCGCATACCGACGACGCCGATCTGAACGCGATCCTCCAGGTGCTGCGCCAGAATCCCGCCGACAATCGCACGCTTGCCGAGCTTGCCGATGCGTTTCACATGAGCGAGCGCACGCTCATGCGGCGCGCGCAAAACGAACTGGGCATGTCGTTGACTGAATGGCGCCAGCGCATCCGGCTCGTCAACGCGCTGCCGATGCTGCATGCGGGGCGCAGCGTCGAGGCCGTGGCGCTGGATCTGGGGTACGCCACGTCGTCGGCGTTCATCGCAATGTTCCGACGATTGACGGGCACGAGTCCCGGGCAGTTCGTGGCGCGCACGCGTTGAGCATAGGGTTGCGCGCAACCGTTACGAAACCCCGCCAAACCTCGCGAAACCCCACAAAATCCTAAAGATTCCCCGCACGTGCGCCGTTAGAGCTGGCATGAAAGCGCTACTCACCCAAACCGACGCACGCTTCATCCTGTCGATCGCCCTCGAGCTGGCCGAGAGCCAGGCCGCTGCGGCCGGGGTTCAGCTCGAATCGGCGGCAGGATCGGCGATTACCGACGACGTGATCGTCGCCACACTGTCGCAGTTCGCACCGACTGTGACGATCGACGAGTTTTACGGCCTGCTGGACCGGCCCGAGGTGCTGCACTGAACCGCGAAGCGCCTGGCAAAAGGAGGCGGGCGCTCAGGACATGAGCACCCGCGGTTTCGTTGCGCCAGCAACGAAGCGTCAGATTGACTAGAACTTCTGACGCAGGCCTACGCTCACAATGGCTTGCGACTGAGTGGCGGACGAGTGGCCGTTGCCCTTGTCCGACACCGAAGCGGTTGCCGCGACCGGATTGCCGGCAGCGTCGAGCGTCATGCCCGACGCATGCTGGTAGCCCGCGAGCAGGTACACCGTCGAGCGCGTCGAGAGATCGTAGGTCGCGCCCACCGAAACGTTGTGGTACTGCGCGTCTTCATCCACACCTTGCACGGCGCTCCCGCGCGTATAGCTGTAGCCCGCGAACAGATGCGTGCGCGGCTGCACGTTCCACTGCGTGAAAATGCCCGCGATATTGAAGATCGCATTGCCCGAGAACAGCGAATTCGCCCCCGGGCGATACTGCACGTTGCTGTAGTTCACGCCGACCACGGCGGGACCGAAGTCCCACGTTGCGCCCGCCGCCGCCACCTGTTGCGATTGCGCGCTCGCGTAGCCTTCGTTGATCGACGAATTGAACGTGCCGTCGTACGTGCCTTGCCATTTGCCGTAGGTGGGATCGTCGAGGCCGGTCTTGCTGTTGTCCGAGCGCTCGTAGCCCACGCCCATGCGCAGCGGGCCGTTTGCGTAGCCCGCGCCTACGCTCCAGGTGTTCTTGCGCTTCATGCTGCCCGCCTGGCCGCCGAAACCGTACAGCGCGCCGAATGTGAAGCCCGCGTAATTCGCGCTCGTGTACTTGATCGAGTTGTCCACGCGCGTGGTCTGGTCGAGATCGTCGATGTCGCCCGGATGCGCGCCGAAGCCGCCGATGAAGTTCACCGCCGCGACCGGCCCGACGAAGTCGTCGAGCGAGGTGTACTGGCGGCCCATGGTGAGCGAGCCGTAACGCTGATCGGCGAGGCCCACGAAGGCCTGGCGGCCGAACAGGCGCCCGCCCTGGCCGGAGGTGCCGTTCGTGATGTCGAAGCCATCTTCGAGCAGGAAGATGGCCGCGAGCCCGTTGCCCAGGTCCTCCTTGCCCTTGATGCCCCAGCGGCTGCCCGAGAGGTTGCCGGTGGAGAGGCTCACGTTCGAGTGGCCCGTGTAGGCGCCGGCGGTGCCGGTGCGTTCGTTGCTGCGATACGTGATGCCGGCATCGGCGATGCCATACAGCGTGACCGACCCCTGCGCCGATGCGATGCCGGCGAGCGAGAACAGGACTGGCGCGGCGAGCAGGTGTTTTTTCATCATGGTTGTTTCAACGTCTAAAGATCGCCTCGTGAGCGATTTCTGCTTATGCGCGCACGCGCCTGCGGCCTCGCGAGCGAGGCTGCCGGCGCGAAACGCGGGGGAGGGAAAAGTGCGGCGCGGGGCGCGTCAGCGCTTGAGCGTTGCGCCGGGCGGCGGCGCCGGCGTGCTCACGGTGAGGGTCTTGCGGACCTTCGCGACGTCTGCGGCGCTCACTGGCGCGCCAGCATTGCCCCAGCTCGCACGCACGAAAGTGGACACGTCGGCCACTTCCTGGTCGGACAGACGCCAGCCGAGAGGCGGCATCGTGAACGACGAGGGCGCCGATTTCGTGCCTTCGAGCGCGCTGCCTGCGAGCAGCACGTGAATCAGCGAAGTGGGGTCCTTGCCCTGCACGACCGGGTTGCCGCCGAGCGCCGGGAATACGCGCGTGTAGCCGCGCCCGTCGCTGCGGTGGCAGGCCATGCAGTTGTCGCGATAGACCGCCGCGCCGCGTGCGCTCGCGTCGCCGTTTTGCAGCCGGTTCGCGGCGGCGGGATCATAGGCGTACGCGGTTTCCTTCGGGTCGCTTGCGGGCAGCGTCTTGAGATAGCGCGCAATGGCGAGCAGGTCCGCGTCGTTCATGTGCTGCATGCTGTGCTGAACCACGTCGGTCATGCCGCCGAACGCGGCGGTATGCAGATTGCGCCCCGACTTGAGGAACTGCACGATGTCGTCCTCGTTCCAGCTGCCCAGGCCCGTGCGCGGGTTGCCGCGCAGGCTCGAGGGCACCCAGCCGTCGATCGGGCCGCCGCCGGCGAGGAAGTCGTCGCCTTCGAGGTCGGTGAGCGCGAGTTCCTGCATCGTAGGTGCGCGTGGCGTGTGGCATGCGCCGCAGTGGCCGAGGCCCTGCACGAGATAGGCGCCGCGCGCGACGATCGCGTCGTTGTAATGCGCTCCGTCGAACGCCTGCACCTTCGGCGCGAACAGCATGCGCCAGGCGCCGAGCGGCCAGCGCATCGAGAGCGGCCAGGGAATGTCCACGGCGCGGTTCGGTGCCCGCACGGGCGCGACGCCGCGCATGAAGTACGCGTAGAGCGCCTTCATGTCGTCATCGGAGAGGCGTGCGTATGAGGGGTAGGGCATCGCGGGGTAAAGCGTCTCGCCATTCGGCCGCACGCCCTGACGCACCGCCCTGGCGAAATCGTCGTAACTCCACTTGCCGATGCCCGTATTCGCGTCGGGCGTAATGTTGGTCGAGTAGATTGCGCCGATCGGCGTATCGAACTTCAGGCCGCCAGCAAAGGGCCTGCCGCCCTGCGCGGTATGGCAGGCAATGCAGTCGCCGGCGCGCGCGAGGTATTCGCCATGCGCGACGAGCGCGGTGTTCGGCAGTTCGGCCGCGTATGCGGTATGCGCCGTGAATGACGCGAGCGCCGCGCAAGCCGCGGCCGAAATCGTTGCGCGTACAACGATTGCGTACAGGGAGACAATGCTCTTCTTCATGCGGCTTTTCACACGCTCACCAGGGGGCCGGGGTTCTTCAGATACTGGTTGCGAATGGCTTTCGCGCTCCAGTAAGCGAGGGCGGCGACGAGGCCGGTCGGGTTGTAGCCGATCCCCTGCGGGAACGCGGAGGCACCCATCACGAACACGTTGTGCACATCCCAGCTCTGCAGATAGCGGTTGATGACGCTGGTGCCCGGATCGGTGCCCATCACGGCCCCGCCCACGAGGTGAGTGGTCTGATAGCGGCGCGAGTCGAAGTGTGCGCCGAACTCGCGCGTATAGACATTGATGGCCTTCGGGCCCATCGCCTCGGCGATCTTTTGCATCTGGCCCGTCACGTACCGCGCCATCCTGATGTCGTTGTCCTTCCAGTCGAAGGTCATGCGCAGGAGCGGCTGGCCGTACGAGTCGCGATAGGTCGGGTCGAGGTCGAGGTACACGTCGCGGTACGACATGTTGGAGCCGTGCGCATCCATCGAAATGGTGTGCACGTAGTGGTCCTTCACGGCCTTCTTCCACCCGGCGCCCCAGTTCGGCGTGCCGGCGGGCGTGGCGATGCCGCTGATCGGCTTCACGCCCGCCTGGTTCACCCACAGCGGCGAGCCGCCCACGAAGCCGGGCGGCCCGTGGTCGAAGTTGTCGGCGTTGAAGTCGTCCACGGCCACGCCGTTGCCGCCCGCGCCGATGAACGGGTTCGTCCACGTGTCCTTGTCGAAGAACGCCGTGATGGTCGAAAGGTTCTGGTACGCGAAGTTGCGGCCCACCACGCCCTCGCCCGAAACCGGGTCATAGGGCTTGCCGATGCCCGAAAGCAGCAGCAGGTGCACGTTGTGATACTGGAACGCCGAGACGATCACGAGGTCCGCGCTCTGGAACACTTCCTGGCCCGCCGGATCGATATAGGTCACGCCGGTGGCGCGCTTTTTCGTATCGTCGAGTTCGACGCGCAGCACGTGGCACTTCGAGCGCAGTTCGAAGTGCTTTTCCTGCTTGAGCGCGGGCAGGATGTTGAGGTTCGGCGAAGCCTTCGAGTACATGTAGCACGCGTAGCCGCTGCAAAAGCCGCAGAAGTTGCACGGGCCCATCTGCACACCGTAGGGGTTCGTGTACGGCCCCGACGTGTTCGCCGAAGGCAGGCGGTACGGATGCAGGCCGAGCGACTTCGCCGCGTCGAAGAAGCGCTGTGCCGAATACGTATTCAGTTGCGCGGGCAACGGGAAATTGTCGCTGCGCGCGGCTTCGAACACATTGCCGTCGCCGACCACGTTGCCCTTCACCTTGTACGCCTGGCCCGAAGTGCCGAACACCTTCTCCGCGAAGTCGAAGTGCGGCTCCAGTTCGTCGTAGGTGACGCCGTAGTCCTGGATCGTCATGCCTTCGGGGATGAACTTCTTCCCATAGCGCTCTTCGTAGTGGCTTTTCAGGCGCAGCTCTTCGGGCGTGATGCGGAAATGCACGCCCGACCAGTGCAGGCCCGCGCCGCCCACGCCCTCGCCGGGCAGAAACGCGGCGAGCTGGCGGTAGGGCAGGGCCGTGTCGTTCACGCCGTGGCGGATCGAGACGGTGGTCTTCGAAAGATCGAGGAAGAGCTTCTTGCGGATGTTGTACGTGAGCTCGTCGATGGTGTTGGGGTACGCGCCGTCCGGGTAGGTGTCGCGATACTCGCCGCGCTCGAGCGCGACCACGTTCAGGCCCGCTTCGGTCAGTTCCTTCGAGAGTATCGCGCCGGTCCAGCCGAAGCCGATCACGACGGCATCGACGTGAGGTTTCTTGATCGCCATTTATGTACGTTCCCCGTTGATCGAGACCGGGCCGTACGGGTAGGGCTTGCCGTTCTGGTTCACGAAATCCATGAAGTCGGCACGCGCGCCGGGGAAGCCGATCATCTTCCACGCGGCCATGTTGCGGTTGCCGCCGTGGATCGGGTCGCAGAAGTAGCCTTCGCGCGTGTTCTGCAGCAACTGGCCGAAAAACACCGAGGCCGGCACGCCGTCCAGTTCGACCTTGCCCGCTTCGAGCGCGGCGAGCACGCTGTCGCGCGTGCCGGCGTCGAGTGCGTCGAAGTCCTTGCCGTAGGCCTTCGCGCAATACGCGTTCACGGCCTGGATGCCAAGCCGGTAAATGTCGCGCGGCACGAGCTTCAACTGGTAGCCGAGTTCGGGCACACCTTGCTGGAACGGCCCCTGCATGTACCAGAGTGCGCCGTGCGCGTAGGGCGTGTCCATCTGCCGGTCGATGAATTCGGGCACGCCGGCTTCCAGCGCGCCGGGGCCTTCGGAATCGGCGGGAATCAGACGGTCGGTGGCGGCTTCGACAAAGGCCCACTCGCGCGCGTCGAAGAAGCGCGGCTTATAGGCGACGGCCTGCCCGGCTTCAGCCCTCGGGTTGGGCGCAGAGGCGGCGCTGCCCGCTGCGGCGGTTTCGCTCGACGGCGCTTTGCCGCCCTCGCAGCCCGCCAGTGCGCTGGCAGGCACGAGCACCGCTGCCGTGCGCAGGAAACCGCGGCGTGTCGTGAGAGGAGATTCGGACATGGTGGGATTCTGTATGAGTTCGGCGCCGTGTGATTCGACCGTGTCCGCGTAGCCATCATGAGCGCTGCGCACGACACGCCGCCGCGGCGGCCACGGAACGGGCATAGTAAATGGAACCGGTTCCACGATTTGAGCGCGATTCTACAATATTCCTTTACGGGGCCGGTATCGGGCGCGCAAGGGCGGGGAGCACGATTGTCATACCTTCCTGTAAAGATCTGACAAACTTAACAAGTTGTTTTGCGACTGCGGCGGGCCGATGCTACTGTGCCCGGTATGGACCACCCTCCATTCCAGCACGAGGCCGCATGAAACTGTCCCCGATCGTCGAGAGCGAATTCGCCTCGATTGTGACTCTCGGGCATTGCCGACATGGGCCCGATCCTGCCGCTGCTCTCGCAGTCGCCCGCTGAGGCGCTGCCGGCGATCGGCGAGGCGGCCAGGGCGCTGCTCGCGTTCGAGCAGAAGCGGGTTGCACGGCACAGACCGCCAACGCCTGAACAGCGGGTTTGGCACAAACATGCAATTGAACGGAGCCAATCTTCGGCGCGAACACGCGGCGCTATTTCCGTTTCCTCCCGAATACATCGAGTATTCGCTTCGTCGCAGTCCTTGCGCTCGGCCCTTCTGGCGGCCAGCGCAAGCCCGTTATGAATGTGAACAGGCCATGGACCAACGCCGGCGGCTTAGCGGAAACACCTGGAGCAACGCAAGATGAGCAAGAAGCGAAAGACCCCTGAGGAACTGCGCAGCCACCGCTGGTATGGCGTGAACGACCTGCGGTCGTTCGGGCATCGCTCGCGCACCGCGCAGATGGGCTACAGCCGCGAGGAGTACGCGGGCAAACCGGTGATCGCCATCCTCAATACGTGGAGCGAGATCAACCCTTGCCATACGCATTTCAAGCAGCGCGTGGAAGAGGTCCGGCGCGGCATCTGGCAGGCGGGTGGTTTCCCGATCGAGCTGCCGGTGCAGACGCTTGCCGAGCCGTTCCAGAAGCCCACCACGATGCTCTATCGCAACTTCCTCGCCATGGAAGCGGAAGAGACGATCCGTTCGTACCCGGCCGACGGCGTCGTGCTGATGGGCGGCTGCGACAAGACCACGCCCGCGCTGCTGATGGGCGCGATCTCGATGGACCTGCCGACTATCTTCCTGCCAGCGGGCCCGATGCTCAACGGCAACTGGAACGGCGTGACGCTCGGTTCGGGCTCGGACAGCTGGAAGTACTGGGCCGACCTGCGCGCGGGCAAGATCACCGAAGAAGACTGGAAGGGCGTGGAGGGCGGCATCGCACGCTCGCCGGGCCACTGCATGACGATGGGCACGGCATCGACGATGACGAGCGCTGCGGAAGCACTCGGCTTCACGCTGCCGGGTTTTGCCTCGATTCCCGCGCCGGATTCGCGTCACGCGCAGATGTCGGCGAAGACGGGCATGCGCATCGTCGAGATGGTGTGGGAAGACCTGAAGCCTTCGGACATCCTCACGCGCAAGTCGGTCGACAACGCGGTGACCACGTGTCTCGCGCTCTCCGGCTCGACCAACGCGATCGTCCACATGATTGCGCTTGCGCGCCGCGCCGGTGTCGATCTCACGCTCGCGCAGTACGATGAAATCGCGCGCCGCACGCCGGTGCTCGCGAACATCCGCCCGACCGGCAAGTACCTCATGGAGGACTTCTACTATGCAGGCGGTCTGCGCGCGATGCTCAAGGAACTCGGCGACCTGATCGACGGCACGCAGATGACCGTGAACGGCAAGACGCTCGGCGAGAATATCGCCGACGCGCAAATCTACAGCGAAGAGGTGATCCATCGCCGTGCGAAGCCGCTCATGCCGGATACGGGCCTCGCCGTGCTGCGCGGCAATCTCGCGCCGGACGGCGCCGTGATCAAGCCGGGCGCCGCGGAAAAGCATCTGCACGTGCACACGGGCAAGGCCGTGGTGTTCAAGGACTACAACGACATGGCTGCGCGCATCGACAGCGAAGACCTCGACTGCGACGAGAACAGCGTGATTGTGCTCCAGCACGCGGGTCCGGTTGGCGCGCCCGGCATGCCCGAGTGGGGCCAGTTGCCGATTCCGCGAAAGATTCTGCAGAAGGGCGTGCGCGACATGCTGCGTATTTCCGACGCGCGTATGAGCGGCACGAGCTATGGCGCGTGCGTTTTGCACGTGGCGCCGGAATCGTTCATCGGCGGTCCGCTCGCCTTCGTGCAGGACGGCGACCTGATCGAGCTGAACGTGCCGGAGCGCCGCCTGAACGTGCTGATTCCGGACGAGGAAATGGCGCGCCGCAAGGCCGCGTGGGCCGCACCGGAACCTCGCTTCAAGCGCGGCTATGGCGCGATGTACCAGATGCACGTCATGCAGGCCAACAACGGCTGCGAGTTCGACTTCATGCAGCGTGACGGCGTGGGCGGCGCGTGCGCCAGCGCGGGCGGCGAACCCGAGATTCACTGAGGAGACGATGCCGGCCCGGCATGACGGGCCGGTGCGCGACAGCGCGACCATCGCGGCGCCCGGCATTCCGGTGTTCCGCGCGGGCGCCTCGGCGCCGCTCAATCTCTGCAAGCACCACACGGTCGACCTGAACGTGCCGATCGGCTGCGGCGGCGTGGCCGTGTTGCCGGGCGACATCATCGTCGGCGATGCAGCCGGCTTCGGCCTGCGCTGGCTGGAGCCAGGAGAGTCGCAGCAAGCGGAACGGCGCATCCGAGTAAGCGCCTTTGCGGCAGGGCGCCCAAGCAAAAGCGCAAGCGGCCCGTAAATTGGCCGCAAATTGGTAAAGCGGGGCGGGAAGCGCGGAAACCCCCGCAGAATGGGGGCTGGCGGGCGGCGGGTGGACGCTTTCGGGCCGCGATATGACTTACAATTGACGATACTCCTGACAACCCAACGTGCACCGCCCGATCATGTCTGAGCAGAAAGCGCCGAATATGCCGGCGCGGATTTACAGCGACATCCTCAATCGCATCATCGAGGGCGAATACAAGGAAGGGGAGCGCCTGCCGACCGAGCACATGCTCGCGGAGCGCTTCGCGACCTCGCGCCCCACGGTGCGCGAGGCGCTTGCCCAGCTGCGGGCGGACGGCATCATCGCCACGCGCCACGGATCGGGCACGACGGTCATGCGGCGCCCCGATCCGGATGTGCGCCGCTTCGCACCGCTCGAAACACTGTCGGACATTCGCCGCTGCTACGAATACCGCGTGGTGGTCGAAGCCGGGGCGGCCTCGCTCGCTGCGCAAAAGGCCGAAGACGAAGACATCGCCGCGATCCGGCACGAGTGGGACAACCTGCAGACCATCGTCGAGACCTCGGGCATCGGCGCGAAAGACGACTTCGCGTTCCATATGGCCGTGGCGCGCGCCTCGAAGAACCAGTTCTTCATCGCGGCGCTCTCGGGCATTCAGGAGCAGATGGTGTTCAGCATGAACCTGTCGCGCAATCTCTCGCTCGTGAAGTCGATCGAGCGGCAGCGTCTCGTGCAGCAGGAACACCTCGAAGTGCTCGAAGCGATCCAGGCGCGCGACCCCGAACGCGCATCGACCGCCATGCGCGCGCATCTCGAGCGCGCGGTGAACCGGATGTTCGGTTCCTGAGCATATCTTCCCGGCGCGCGCCTTCATGGGTTCAAACGTTCCGCTCCGGCTGGCAGTTGCGATCGCTGCGAGCGCGCTGATCGTTGCGCCGGCAATCGCACCGGCGCGTGCCGTGCGGCCCGTCAGCGTGATCGCCGACGCGCGCATGCCCGTCGAGCAAGGCCAGGCGCAATTTCCGCTTTATGTGAGCGCGGACTGGAACGCGCCGCAGCCCGCCGTCCAACGCGCGGTGATCATCGTGCATGGGCGGCTGCGTAACGCCGATACCTACTTTCGCACCGCGCAGCATGCGCGCGAGCTGGCGGGCGTCGATCCGGCGGCCACGCTGCTCGTCGCCCCACAGTTTCTCGCCACCGCCGACGTGAGCGCGCACCACGCACCGGGCGATCTTCTGAGCTGGCGCGGCAACGCGTGGATGGCCGGCGCGGACGCCGCAAGTGGCGTGCCGGTGAGTTCATACGCCGTGCTCGACGACATTGCGCGACATCTCGCCGACCGGCGTCTGTTTCCCAATCTGAAAACGATCGTGTTCGTGGGGCATTCGGGCGGCGCCCAGGTGCTGCAGCGCTACGCGATCGTCTCGCATGCGGATGCGCTTGCCGCCGAGGGCATCGACGTGCGTTTCGTGGTGGCGAGCCCGTCGTCGTACGCGTATTTCGACGCGCAGCGGCCCGACGCGAACGGCGCGCCAGCGGCATTCGACGCCTCGCGCTGCGCGGATTTCGACCGCTGGAAATACGGCATGGAGAACCGGCCGGCGTCCATCGCCGGGAGCACGCCCGCGCAACTCGAAGCGGACTACGTGAAGCGGCGCATCGTCTACCTCGCGGGCGGCAACGACGACGATCCCGCGTCGGCATCGCTCGACAACAGTTGTGCTGCACGGGCGCAGGGCGCGCAACGCGTGGCCCGCGCGCAAGGCTTCTACCGCTACCTGCAAACCCGTCACCCGGGCGGCCTGAATCAGACATTTCATGTCGTCCCCGGCGTGGGGCACGATGGCGCGCGCATGCTCACGTCGAGTTGCGCATTGGCGGCGATGTTCGATACGGCAGGCTGCGCGCCTTGACGGTCAGCGCTGCGTCGCGCTGTAGCGAAAACGCAAACGGGCGTGGAGCTCGCATTGCACGAGATCCACGCCCGTCTTCGGTCCGGCTGGCGGCAGTTGTTGCCCCCGCCAGCGCAACGAGAAGCGTAACGCTTTAGGCAGCCTGCTTGGCGGCGCGTGCCGACGCTTGCGCGACGGCCTTCGTTGCGGCCTTGCCGGCGGCGTCGAAGTTGCTTTCCGCGAATTCCACTGCCTGCTTCGCAGCCTTGTTCACCGACGCGTACGCGTTGCTGGCGGTGTTCAGCGCCGACTTGATCGCGGCGACAGCCGCTTCCGAGCCGGCCGGGGCGTTCTTCGCGGCGCTGTCCACGAACGATTCGAGCGCGCGCTGCTGCGTTTCGTACTGCGACTGGGCGGCGGTGGCGAATTCGGCTTGCGTGGCCGAAACGATGCCGTAGACGCTGCGGCCATAGGCCAGCGCCTTCTCAGCGGCGGGCTGGGCGAAGCCGGCCTGCACGGCGAAGAAGCCTTGCGGGTCCTTGGCCGAAAGCACGCGATGGGCTTGTTCCTGACCTTCGGCGAACGCGGAGCGGGCCGTTTC
The DNA here is from genome assembly GCF_003096715.1 of Paraburkholderia silvatlantica. GTDB lineage: Bacteria > Pseudomonadota > Gammaproteobacteria > Burkholderiales > Burkholderiaceae > Paraburkholderia > Paraburkholderia silvatlantica. Next base: position 235,691 of record NZ_QEOL01000008.1, on the reverse strand, counting down.
GATGTTGAGTTCGGCGAGCTTGATCGCGCCTTCGAATGCCTTGCTCGTCAGGCCGAAGAGGGCCTCGAGACCGGCTTTCTGGTTGGCGGCGAACTGTTCGGGGGTCGGCAGGTTCATGTCTCTTTCCTTTTAGGGGACGCTACGCGTCGGTTTCGGTTGCGAAAATCAACTTTCGGGTCGATCACCGGTTCGCGCAGGGAAGGTTTTGTGCGATGCAGCAATCGACTTCATGGTAACCGATCCATAAATCGTGTCAAGAAATTTTTTGTGCGTCGCAACAATTATGTAAACGCCTGATTTTGGGTGGGAATTTCCAACACGGCGACAGACGTCCCGTTGGACTGCGCAGCGTGTGAACCCCTTGAGTGCAGCGCTGCGCGTCTGCGCGCAAAATGGCTGTTCCCTCGGGCGAGCGCCGGTGCCGCAGGTTGGCATCCGCGCAGCCCGGGTTGGTCCCCCAATCCAGCGGTGGCGGCTCCGACTGCGGCTCGAACGCGCTGCAGCAGTCGAACGGGCGCGGTGCGCGCAGCCGCCATGCGCAAATCCAACAGGAGAGCCGTAATGGGTGCATCGAACGACAAGTCTCCCGGTCATTCCACGACGAGCACCGGCGCGCCGGCCGTCAGCGACCGCAACTCGCTCACGATCGGCCCCGACGGCCCGATCGTGCTGCACGACGTGCATTTCCTCGAGCAGATGGCGCATTTCAACCGCGAGAAGGTCCCCGAGCGCCAGCCGCATGCAAAGGGCGCCGGAGCGTTCGGCGAATTCAGGACCACCGAGGATGTGTCGCGCTACACGAAGGCCGCCTTGTTCCAGAAGGGCGCGGCCACGGAAATGCTGGCGCGCTTTTCGACCGTCGCGGGCGAGATGGGCAGCCCCGACACGTGGCGCGACGTGCGCGGCTTTTCGCTGAAGTTCTACACGACCGAGGGCAATTACGACCTCGTCGGCAACAACACGCCGGTTTTCTTCGTGCGCGATCCGATGAAGTTCCCGCACTTCATCCGCAGCCAGAAGCGTCTGCCCGATTCGGGCCTGCGCGACGCCCAGATGCAATGGGACTTCTGGACCAATAATCCCGAATCGGCGCACCAGGTTTCGTACCTGATGGGCGAGCGCGGCCTGCCGAGAACCTGGCGCCACATGAACGGCTACGGCTCGCACACCTATATGTGGGTGAACGCGCAGGGCGAGAAGTTCTGGGTCAAGTACCACTTTCACACGAACCAGGGCATGCAGTTCTTCACCAACGCCGAAGCCGCGGCCATGGCGGGCGAGGACGCCGACTTTCACCGCCGCGATCTGTTCGATGCGATCAGGCGCGGCGAATATCCGTCGTGGACGCTCTCCGTGCAGGTGATGCCCTATGCGCAGGCGAAGCACTACCGCTTCAATCCGTTCGATCTCACGAAGACGTGGTCGCACAAGGACTATCCGCTCATCAAGGTCGGCACGATGACGCTCAACCGCAACCCGGAGAACTTCTTTGCGCAAATCGAGCAGGCCGCGTTCTCGCCGGGCAACACGGTGCCGGGCATCGGCCTCTCGCCGGACAAGATGCTGCTGGGCCGCGCGTTCGCATACAACGACGCGCAGCGCGCGCGTATCGGCACGAACTTCAACCAGCTGCCGGTGAATCGTCCGAAGGTGCCGGTGCAGACCTACCTGTTCGACGGCAACATGGCCTACGAGCATAGCGGCAACGCACCGACTTACGTGCCGAACAGCTTCGGCCGTCCGTGGGCCGATACGACGGGCGCGGCGGACGACGGCTGGGAAGCCGACGGCGAGCTGGTGCGCAGCGCCTACTCGCTGCATGCGGAAGACGACGATTTCGGCCAGGCGCACGATCTCGTGCGCAATGTCTACAACGACAAGCAGCGCGAGGCGCTGATCCAGCAGGTGGTGGCGAGCCTGAGCGGCGTGGGCAGCCCTGTGCGCGAGCGCGTGTTCGACTACTGGAAGCAGATCGACCCCGAAGTGGGCGCACAGATCGAAAAGCAGGCGGGCAGCGGCAAGTAAGCCGCCGAAGCCGCGAGAGAGAGCGAGAAAACCGGAACGGGTTGCACGACCCGTTCCGGTTTTCTTTTGCACACGGCCGTTGCAGCACAGGCGCATGACGGCCGCCCGCCGCCAAACTGGCAGAACGGCCATCTGGCGGATTCTGCAGCGTCAGGGACGAGGGGGCATAATGCGCGAGTCGCCGTGTGGGCAGCATCGCGCAGTCCCGCCGGTGGATCACGCGCGGCGGGAATAAATTTGCCGCGCCGTGCGTTATCCCTACTGATCCGCAACGGCCAGGCCCACGTGAAAACTCCCCTCTCCGCCGAATCCCCGTTTGCCGGCGCCGACGCCGGCGCGCAGAAGTACACACGCGTTGCCGTGCTATTGCACTGGTTGATCGCGCTACTGATTCTCACGAATGTCGCACTGGGCCTGAGCGCCGCGCTGCTGCCCGACGGCGCGCTTTCGGACACCGCAATCCGCTTCGTGATCGATACGCACAAGTCGATCGGCATTACCGTGCTTGGGCTGGCGATCCTGCGCGTGCTGTGGCGTCTCACGCATCGCCCGCCGGCGCTGCCGGCAGAATTTCCGGGCTGGGAGCGCGCGTCGGCGCACGCGGCGCACGTCGCGCTCTACGTGCTGATCTTCGCGATGCCGCTTTCCGGCTGGCTGCACGACTCCGCATGGGTCGCCGCCGCCTCGCATCCCATGTATCTCTTCGGCCTCGTGCAATGGCCGCGCATCGGCTTCATCATGAACCTCGATCCGGCCACGAAGGACCAGTTGCACAACCAGTTCGGCGCGCTGCACACGGCGTGCAGCTATGCGCTTTATGGCGTGCTTGCGCTGCATATTGCGGGCGCGCTCAAGCATCAATGGATCGACCGTCATTCGGTGCTGCGCCGGATGATGCCGTGAGCAACACGAGAAGGGTACGACTTGAAAAACACGCTTGAAGAGGCGCTCGCCCGCACGTCGCCGCGCCTCGTGCCGCCTCCCACGCCGTTCGCGAGCATTGCAATCCATCTTGGCGTCATGGCGCTCTGGTTCGTGCTGTTCGCGCGCGCGTTCTTCCTGCAAGGCGTGGTCGCGTGGTCCACGGGCATTGCCTATGTCGTCTACGACACGGTGTTGCTGCTGTTCGTCGCCTGGAAGGCGCGCGTGCTGCTTGTGCCTGCAGCGCCGCCCGCGGCCGCTGGCGCGGCGAAGCTGCCGACGCTCGGCGTGATCGTTGCCGCGCACAACGAAGCGGCCGTGCTGCCGATCACGCTCGATGCGCTGTTCGCGCAAACCCGCGCGCCGCAGCAGATCGTGATCGCCGACGACGGCTCGACCGACGGCACGGCTGCCTTGCTCGCGCAGCGCTATGGCCTGGCCGACCCCGGCGAAGGGCAGCTAAGCGCGCCTTCACGGCAGTATCCGGATCTGCGCTGGCTGAAGCTTGCACACGGCGGCAAGGCGCGTGCGCTGAATGCGGCATTGCTTGCGATCGCAACGGAAACGGTCATGACCGTGGACGCCGATACGCTCCTCGAACCCGACGCCTGCGCCGCGATGGCGAGCGCGTTTGGCCGCGAGCCGGCACTGGTCGCGGCGGCGGGCCTGCTTACGCCGGTCTGCGACCATACGTGGAGCGGCCGCTTTTTCCAGTGGTTCCAGACCTACGAGTACATCCGCAATTTCATCTCGCGTTTCGCGTGGATGCGCGCCGACAGCCTGTTGCTGATTTCGGGCGCGTTTGCGGGCTTTCGCCGCGATGCCGTGATGGCCGTGGGCGGTTTCGATGCGGATTGCCTCGTCGAGGACTACGAACTGATTCACCGCCTGCGCCGTTATTCGGCGCGCAAGGGCCTCGGCTGGGACGTGCGCGTGCTCGGAACCGCCCGCGCGCGCACCGACGCGCCCGGCACGCTCACGACGTTCCTGCGTCAGCGCCGCCGCTGGTTCGCGGGCTTCCTGCAAACGCAGTACTGGTATCGCGACATGACCGGCAACCGCAAGTACGGCAAGCTCGGCCTCATGATGCTGCCCGTGAAGGCGTTCGACACCGTGCAGCCCATTTATGGACTGACGGCGTTCGCGCTGTTGATCGGCTTCTTGTTCGACGGCCGCTTCACGATCGTGCTGCCGGTGTTGGGCGTGATCGTCGGCAAGATCGCGATCGACCTCGCGTTTCATTTGTACTCCGTCCATCTTTACCGGCACTGGAGCGGCGACCGCGCGCATTCGAGTTTCGGCATGGCGTTCCTCGCCGCCATCTTCGAGCCGTTCTCGTTCCAGTTGATGCGCCACAGCGGCGCGGCGCTCGGCTGGCTGCATTTCCTGCTCGGGCGGCGCAAGTGGGGCGTGCAAAATCGCACTGGCATTGCGGCGGCGCGCAACCGCGAGAGTGCGGCGTCGCAATGATCTGATTTCCGCGGCATTCGACTTGCTCCCATGTTAGGGCCGCGCCACGTGCCGGCCTTCAAACCGGTCAGGGAGAGTCAAATGCATCGATTCAGCGTCCTCGCTTTACTACTATTGCCGCTCGCACTTGCAGGCTGCCTGTCGTTCAGCAGCAGCGATCCAGACCCGCCGCCGCCGCGGACCGTCGTCGTGCCGCTGCAGCCGGCCCCTGAGGCGCCCCCGCCCCCGCCGGGTGCGGCTTGTGTTGCGCCTTGCTGATCGGCTCACTGACTTGCGGCAGCGTTGGGCATCGCGCCGTCCGGCGCTTTCGTTTCCAGCGCGCGCCGCACTTCCCGCATCAGGCTGCCCGCGAACAGCACGTCCGGTACATCGACCAGACCCGCCGAGCGCAACGCTCGCGCGGTCCACGTGTTGCAGGTATGGAGGGCGTCATAAGTCCCTGATGCCGCGAAATAGGCGCTGCCCGCATAGGGTCCTTCGGCGAGGCGTTGCGGCGCGCCATCCACGCCGGTTTGCAGCGAAGTGCGCAGATAGCGCTGAACGCTGGCAAGTCCGGCGTCGTCCACCGGCACCTCCACGACGTTCTGCGAGCCGAAGGCCGTCTCCGGGGCCGCGCGCAGTACGGTCATCAGCACAGTGGCCTGGCTCGGTATGAGCGCGCCGATCATCGTCAGCGGGTCGTGACGGCGTTCCACCACGAACTGCCGCTCTCCAAAGCCGAAACACAGAACGGTTGCGTCGTCGAAGCCGCGCGCAAGTGCGTCGACCCAGGCATCGGCGTCGTGCACACGCAGGCAGATGTCGGTGTGCCAGTCGCGCTGCACGACGGCAATGGACGTACGCGTCGGGCCGGCCTCGGCCGGCGGTTCGATCGCGGCCGGCAAGGGGCCAGCCATGTTTGTGCATGCGCCGAGTGCGAGCGCGGGCACGATAGCGCAAAGCGCTTGCCATGCGATCATTTTCGTAGGACGCTCGTTCACGCATGTCGCTTCGGTCATTGGAACTCAGGGCCCTCCAGTTGCCTGCTGATCCTGCATATAGCGTGCCGCGCGAACGCGTTGCACCAGCTTGAAGCGCAAATGCGGCGCCGCATTGGCATGCCCCGTTTCGACACTGCCGATCCTGCCCGCGTTGCACCAATCGAGCGCATGAAACAAGGCGCAAGGCCGATGGCATACGCCTTGCTTTTTAGCCTGTACTGCAGCGCGCAACGCATCTTGCCTCAATCATGAGACGAAACGCGGCGCCGCCGACGCAGTTGCACTCACGCGCGAGAACGAACCGATGCAAGTCCATGACGAAATGCGCGACGAGGGCGCAGTGCGCCCGCACTACGAACGCTTCCAGCAGTGGCTGGAGAGGCAGACTGGCGAGACGATGGCGCGCAAGCGCGCCGAGGCGGACCTGTTGTTCAGGCGGGTCGGCATCACGTTCGCGGTGAACGGCGATCTCTCCGGCACCGAGCGGCTCATTCCCTTCGACCTGATTCCACGCATCATTCCCGCAGACGAATGGGCGCTGCTCGAGCGCGGACTGCGTCAGCGCGTGCAGGCGCTAAATCTGTTCCTGCACGACGTTTATCACGAGCGCAACATCGTGCGCGCCGGCGTGATTCCGGCCGAGCAGGTCTACACCAATGCGCAGTACCGGCCGGAGATGCAAGGCATCGACCTGCCGCTGGGCGTGTATGCGCATATCGCGGGCATCGACATCGTGCGCGACGGGCGCGACGGCGCGTTCTACGTGCTCGAAGACAATTTGCGCGTGCCCTCCGGCGTTTCGTACATGCTCGAGAACCGCAAGATGATGATGCGGCTCTTTCCCGAGTTGTTCGTTCAGCACAAGGTGGCGCCGGTCGCGCATTATCCCGATCTGCTGCTCGATACGCTGCGCTCGGTGGCGCCCGAAGGCGTGGACGATCCGACTGTGGTGCTGCTCACGCCAGGGATGTACAACTCTGCGTATTTCGAGCACACGTTCCTCGCGCAGCAAATGGGCGTCGAGCTGGTGGAGGGCAAGGATCTCTTCGTCGAGGATAACTACGTATTCATGCGCACGACGCAAGGGCCGCGTCGCGTGGACGTGATCTACCGGCGCGTGGACGACGACTTCCTCGATCCCCTGGCGTTCCGCCCCGACTCCGCACTTGGCGTGCCGGGGCTGCTCACGGCGTACCGTGCCGGCCGCGTCGTACTCGCGAATGCAATGGGCACGGGCGTGGCCGACGACAAGTCGATCTATCCGTATGTACCCGACATGATCGAGTTCTATCTCGGCGAAAAGCCGATCTTGAAGAACGTGCCGACGTGGCAATGCCGCCGGCCCGACGATCTCGCCTGGACACTCGAACATCTGCCTGACCTCGTTGTGAAAGAGGTGCACGGAGCAGGTGGCTACGGCATGCTGGTCGGCCCCGCTTCCACGCGCGAGGAAATCGAGGCGTTTCGCGCCCGTCTGCTCGCGCGGCCGGGCCACTACATCGCGCAGCCCACGCTGTCGCTCTCGGCTTGCCCAACCTTCGTCGAAGCGGGCATCGCGCCGCGCCATATCGATTTGCGGCCCTTCGTGCTCTCCGGCAAGACGATCCAGATGGCGGCTGGCGGCCTCACGCGCGTGGCGCTGAAGGAAGGCTCCCTCGTCGTCAACTCGTCGCAGGGCGGCGGCACCAAGGACACATGGGTGCTCGAATGATTTCACTGGCCACACCACACGCACACGAAGAGGTTCGACCATGCTGAGCCGCACTGCCGATCATCTGTTCTGGATGGCCCGCTACATGGAGCGTGCGGAGAATACCGCGCGCATGCTGGACATCAATCTGAAGGCGCTCCTGCTGCCGGGCAGCGCGGACGCGGAGGCGCGCACGCATCGCGCGATGCTGCGCATCTCCGAACTGGAGCCAGCCTTCGACGCACGCCACGAGGAAACGACCAGCAGCAACGTGCTCAAGTTTCTCGTTGCGGACCCAACCAACCCGTCGAGCATCTACTCGTGTCTGCAGGCGACCCGCGAGAATGCGCGCGCGGTGCGCGGCACGCTTACCACGGAATGGTGGGAAACCATTAACGACACATGGCTGCAATTCGTCGAGCTGTTGCGCGGGAGCGATCTGGAGGCGCGTCCCGATGCGCTGTTCGAGTGGGTGAAGTTCCGCTCGCATCTGTCGCGCGGCGTGCGCCTCGGCACGGCGTTGCAGGACGACGCGCTTTTCTTCACGCAGCTCGGCACCTTCCTCGAACGCGCGGACAATACGGCGCGCATTCTCGACGTGCGTTTCGTCGACGTGGAAAACGCCGACTCGCGCTCGGCCGCACGGCAGCTCGAGGACTTCTATTACTGGACCTCGATTCTCGGCTCGGTTTCCGCGCTCGAAATCTATCGCAAGGTTTACCGCGACGTGGTGACGCCCGCGCGCGTGGTCGAGCTGCTGATCCTCAACCAGCAAATGCCGCGCTCGCTGCTGGCGTCGCTCGACGGCGTCTGCACGAATCTCGCGATGCTGCGCACCGATAGCTCGCGCGAAGTCGAGCGCACGGCGGGCAAGCTGCGCGCCGAGCTGCTTTATGCGGACCTGCGGCAGATCTTTTCGATGGGCGTGCATACGTTTCTTACGCAGTTTCTCGCGCGCGTGTACGAGCTGGGCAACCAGGTTGCGCGCACCTATCTGATGCTGCCGGTCGGTTAGCGCGACTGCGCGCTCATCGATACCCAGAATGTCCCGATGGAGGATTCACCTCATGCAACTCGCGATCCGGCACGACACCGTGTACCGCTACGAAGTGCCCGTGCATTATTCGATCCAGCAATTGCGGCTCTCGCCGCTCACCACGCCCACGCAGATCGTCAAGCAGTGGCAGGTCGAGGCGCCGGGTAAGGTCGACGCGGGCCGCGACGCCTATGGCAACGCGCTGATGACGCTGGTGCTCACGCGCCCCCACCGTGAAATCCGCCTGCGCGTGCGCGGAGAAGTCGAGACCGTGGCGCTGCCGGATGGCCGCTTGTCCGAAGGCGAGGGCACGGTGCCGATGTACCATTTCACTTCGCCCACGCGCCTCACCGAAGCCGACGAGGCACTCACGGAATTCGCGTTCGGCCTGCCCCCGCTGGACGACACAGCGGCCATCCTTCACGCGGCTTCGCGCATCACCGAGCGCGTGCGCTACGAAGCCGGTGTCACGGACGTGACACACACCGCGGCGGACGCGCTGGCGCTAGGCCGTGGCGTGTGTCAGGATCATGCGCATGTGATGCTGGCGGTGTGCCGCGCGCGCGGCGTGCCGGCGCGTTATGTGAGCGGCTACATCGACCCCGGCGACGTGCCCGAGATGGCGAGCCACGCATGGGTCGACGTGTGGCTCGACAACGGCTGGGTGACCGTGGACGTCACGCACGCGTGTTTCGCAAGCGAAAAATATTGCCGGATCGCGGTGGGACGCGACTACGACGCAGCGGCGCCGGTTCGCGGCCGTCGCGTGGGCGGGGCCGGAGAAACGCTCGATGTCAGCGTGCACGTGAGCGCGCAGCAGTCGCAACAATAGTTTTCCCGCTATAACAAGTCCAGCGGGAAAGACAGGGACGGGCAAGGAGGCGCATGACGTACTGTGTGGCAATGGCAGTGGATGAGGGGCTCGTGTTTCTTGCGGACACGCGCACGAATGCGGGCGTCGATCACATCAGCACGTCGCGCAAGATGGCCGTGTTCGAGGAGCCCGGCGAGCGCGTGCTCGTGCTGCTCGTCGCGGGCAACCTGGCTATCACGCAGGCTACGCTACAGGTCTTGACCGAGCCGCAGGAGGCGGGGCGCGCCACGCTCTGGAACGCGCCGACCATGGTCGAGGCCGCGCGCGTGGTGGGCGAAGCCGTGCGCGAAGTGCACCGGCGCGACGCGCACGCGCTCAAGACCTTCAACGTCGAGTTCAACTGCAGTTTCATCCTCGGCGGCCAGATCGGCGGCCATCCCATGCGGCTCTTCCAGATTTACGCGGCAGGCAATTTCATCGAGACGTCGAGCGTCAATCCGTATTTCCAGATCGGCGAGTCGAAGTACGGCAAGCCGATCATCGACCGCGTGCTGACGCCGCATACGCCGCTCGACGAGGCCGCGAAGTGCGCGCTCATCTCCATGGACTCGACGCTGCGCTCGAACCTCTCGGTCGGCCTGCCGCTCGACCTGCTCGTGTACGAGCGCGACGCGCTGCGAGTCACGCGATACGCGTCGCTCGACCAGTCGAATGCGTATTTCGAGATGATTCATTCGACGTGGGGCGAGCGGCTGCGCCAGGTGTTCGGCGAGATTCCCGATCCGCTCTGGACCGACGAAGGCGACGTGCCGCGCCGCGAGCGCACGACGTTGCCCAGCGCACCGCGCGCCGGGCATGAGGGCCACGCCGGCGAACCGCGGCCCGCACAAACGCTCGCGCAAGCCCAGCCGCATATCGCATCGACCGTTCCGCGCATGCCGCGCGACGGTTAAAAGGGCCGCTTCAGTTCAGCGCTTGCGCGCGTCCTCTTTGCCTCGCCAACTGCGGAACCGGTATCCTGCTGCCTGATATTCGCGGTACGCCGCGCGTAATGCGCGTCCCCTCGACTCGCCCTGACGGGCCATGGCACCGGAGGCAGGCTGATGAAGCAGAACGACGACCCGAAGAACGGGCGCCCCGAAGAACCTTCCATTCCCGCGGGCCCGGACGACCCCGCGCGCCGCCGTGTGCTCGGCGGTCTGGCGGCGGTCGGCGTGGGCCTCGCGCTCGGCGGCTGCGAGACGCCGGCGCAGAGCGCGGCGAGCGCGCCGCGCAGCGCCGCCGACGCGCGTGTCGATGCCGCACTGCGCGACCAGGTTCGCCAGATCGTGGTGATCTATGCGGAGAACCGCAGCTTCGTCAATCTGTACGGCAACTTTCCCGGCGTGCAAACGCCGCTTGCGAGCGTGAGCGCCGAGCGCTACGCGCAGCTCGATCGCGACGGCAAGACGCCGTTGCCGCAGTTGCCGAAGATCTGGGGCGGCCTCGTGCCCCAGGCGCAGGAAGTGGATGGCAAGCGCTACATGATTGCGGAGCATCAGATCACGGGTCTCTCGAACCGCCCGTTTCTGATCGCGGATGCGCATGGCAATCCGTTGCCGAACGGCATCATCACGCGCGATCTGATCCATCGTTTCTATCAGAACCAGATGCAGATCAACGCGGGGCGCAACGACCAGTTCGCGGCGTGGGGCGATTCGGGCGGCCTCGTCATGGGCTACTACGAAAATTCCGCGCAGACGTTAAAGCTCTGGAATATCGCGCAGCAGTACACGCTCTGCGATAACTTCTTCATGGCCGCGTTTGGCGGCTCGTGGCTCAACCACATCTTCCTGATCTCGGCGCAGGTGCCGCAATACGCCGATATCCAGACGAGCGCAGCCAGGCATCTCGCCTCGGTCGTGGAGGGCATTGACCCCACCGGCACGCGCCTGAAGGTCGCGCCGAATTCGCCGGCCTCGGCGCTCGACGGGCCGCCGAAGTTCGTGAACGACGGTCTCTTCACGCCCGATGGCTACGCCGTCAATACGATGGCGCCGCCGTATCAGCCGAGCAACGTGCGAGCGTCGGAAGACGGCAACCCCGCGCTCGCCGATCCGTCCAATCCGCGCGTGCTGCGCCCGCAGACCTACGCGACGATCGGCGACCGGCTCTCGGCGAAGGGCGTCGACTGGGCCTGGTACAGCGGGGCCTGGCAATATGCGCTGGACCATCAGGACACGGGCGCGGTGCCCGACTTCCAGTATCACCACCAGCCGTTCAACTACTTTGCCAACTTCGCGCCGGGGACGGCCGCGCGATCACGGCACCTGCGCGATGCGGGCATGGGCGACGATCCGTCGACCAACCGCCTGCTCGCGGACATCGACGCGGGGCGCTTGCCTGCCGTGACGTTCTACAAGCCGCAGGGCAACCTGAACATGCACGCCGGCTATGCGGACGTCGAATCGGGCGACCGTCACATCGCGACCGTGATCGAGCACATCCAGCGCGGCCCGCAATGGGCGAACACGCTGATCGTGGTGACGCACGACGAGAACGGCGGCTGGTGGGATCCGGTCGCGCCGCCCGTGGGCGACCGCTGGGGACCGGGCTCGCGCGTCCCGGCGCTCGTGATCGCGCCGTTCGCGAAGAAGGGCCATGTCGATCACACGTTCTACGACACGGTGTCGATCCTGCGCTGCATCAGCCGCGTGCACGGGCTCGCGCCGCTCGACGGCGTGGCCGCGCGCGACCAGACGTTCCGCTCGCGAGAGCAGACGCCGCCGGGCGATCTCACGGCGGCGCTCGATCTGGCCTGAGTGCTGCGCGTATCGATGGGAAGAGGGTGGCGGCCGTCACGAAACGTTTGCGCGCCTCCCCCGGTTGCCCATCGGAAACGCAAATTGATGCAAGCGCGACACAAGCGACGAACTTTCCATCCGATCAATGAGTTGGCGCGCTCTCCAGGCGGTTATCAACAGGTTTGTCACCAAAAACTGTGGACAACTTTGCTGCGCAAAAAACATGCATTTTCCATGTCGTTAGCGCGCTTCCCGTTTCCAATCAGCGACTTGGTGCGGATGTCCAGAAGTTACCCACAGGGCTGTCAACGAAAACTGTGGAAAAGCCCCGGCGCGTTTTTCCGTGAGACGCCGCTGCTGCCACAATCGGCAACGCTGCGCACAATCCGAATCGCTTCAAGCACTTGGCATAGTCGTCCCAGGGTTACGCACAAGGCTGTCCACGAAAGTTGTGGATAGCGCACCCAGATGTTGATCGTTGCCGAATCAACCTTGCACGGTGTGGGAGTTCGGCCCGATAATCGGCGTCGATATGGCCGTCGCGTGACCGCGCGTGCACGGGCAACTTTCTCCTCGCCACCCCCGCCGCACCGTGCTCAAAAACTCGCGTTTTGCCGGTCTTCTGCGTATTCCTGGTTTCCTGCCACTCGCCGGCGCGACCCTGATGCTGGGCGTGGCGATGTCCTTCACCGCGCCTTACCTCTCGCTATTCGGCGTCGAGCGCGCCGGCATGACGCCGTTCCGGCTCGGCGTGTTCATGACCGCCATCGCCACGAGCGGCGTGATCGCGAGCACGGCAGCAGGCCGCTGGAGCGACGCCACCGGCAAGCACCGAACCCTGCTGCTCGTCTCGCTGTGTGCGGCCACGCTCGGCTATCTCTGCCTGTGCGTCGTGCGCGATTACCGGCTTCTGCTGCTCGTGGGCATTGCGTTCATCGGCGCGGGCGGTTGCGCGCTCTCGCTCGTGTTCTCGTTCAGCCGCGCGGCGTTGCCCGCGAGCGACGACGCCGAGCGGACCTTCGCGAGCGCGACGCTGCGCACGATTCTCTCCGCCGCGTGGGTGTTCGGGCCCGCGGTTGGCGCGCTCGTGCTTGCGGCCACGAACTTTTATGGGCTCTTCCTGTTTGCGGCGGCGAGCTTCGCGGCGTGCGGCACGATCGTCTGGCGCATGCGCGAGCCGCGCCGCGACGAACACGCCACGCAGCATTTGATGGCGCGTCCCACTTCGGACGAAGTGGCGCAGGAGATGAGCGCCGAAAGCGCTGCGGCGTACGAGGGCCAGCCGCTTACGCAGGCCGAAGTGCAGCCGGGTGCGCCACGCGGCCCTGCAACGCTTGCGGCCGCGGCGGGATCGGCAAAGGCACAGGCCAGGGCCGTGCGCCCCCCTGCGCCTGCCGCGGAGGGCTCGCAGAAAGACATCATGCGCGCGATCGTTGCGCTCACACTCATCGGCCTCGCGGCCAATGCGACGATGATCGTGCTGCCGCTCTACATCGTGCATGGCCTGCAGGGCACGAGCATCGACGTGTCGATCATGCTCGGCCTCGGCGCGCTCATGGAGATACCGATGATGCTCGCGCTCGGCGCGCGCGCCTCGGTGCTGAACAAGCCATGGTGGCTGGCCGCGTGCGCCGTGGTGCATGCCGTTTACTTCGTCGCGATGGCGCTGGCGCCCGGCGTGCACGCGCTGATCCCGATGCAGATCCTCAACGCCTTCGTCGTTGCCGTCACGTCGTGCCTTGGCATGACCTTCGTGCAGGATCTGATGCCCTCGTCGCCGGGGCGGGCGACGGCGCTTTTTTTTAACGCGTCGCGGCTCGGCTCGATTCTTTCGGGCGTGCTTTCCGGCCTGCTCGTGCAGGCGTTCGGTTATCGCGGCACGTTTCTCTTTTGCAGCCTGCTCGCGCTGTGCGCGCTCGTGTTGTTCGCCGTGCCCGGCGAGCAGTATCCGAAGATGGCGCGCGCCGTGCGGCGTTATCTGCGCGAACGATTGAGCAAGCGGGACTAGGGTCCGGCAATTTCTGCTCAGCCAGACAAAAGGGGCGGTGCTGCAAACGTACCGCCCTGCGAGCGCCTGAGTGGTCGTTGCGGCGTCGAAGTCTTCCGCATCGGCTTCATGGCCCGAAGGCTCCCAGCGAATCGAGGGCAGCGTCGGCCGTGCGGGCCAGTCAGTGCATGTAGGTGACGCGGCGCGAGCGGTCGCTCAACCGCAATCCCGCATCGAGCAGCGCGATGGCGAACCAGCGCGTGGTCTTGAGCATGCCGCTTACGCTCGGCGTCGGCAGCCAGTCGTTGAGGAGTTGCACGGCGGCCTCGCTGCGCGTGGACTGCAAAAGCGCGATCACCTGCAGCAGCGAGCCTTCGTCCTTCGCGAGTTCGGAAGCGCAGCGGCAGCGCATGTCGAGCGGGCGGCGCGCGGCGCGGCACAGGGTGCCCATCAGCAGATCGAAATAGCCGAAGCCTTCCGCGCCGAGCCCCGCGTCGGCGAGCACGCCGCGCCAGCTTTCGGCCTTGGCGTAGGCGTCGCAATGCGGGCGCAACCAGGTGCGCACCGCGCGCAGGACGGTCTGCTCGGCAGTGTCGGGGTGATGGACGAAGGTGTCGTCGATCAGCGTGTCATTTCTCGCGAAAGGGGCGGTGTAGTTCATGGAGCCTCCGGTCCCGCACAAAACATTCGGGTGGCGCCGGGTCGTCCGGCATGGGCTCTATTCTGGGACAAATTTTTTATAAATGCAAATGATTCTCATTTGTATATGAAGGCCAGAAACCTGCTGGGAGGACGATGACTTCGCGCAACCGGGAAGGGACTGTTCCAGCCCACGCCCTTAATTAAGAGGGCACAAGTCGCTAAAGTGCCGTCCATGCGTGTTCCAGTGTTCTGGCGCAACATGAGAGTTGGCCCCGGTCCCATGAAGGCCGGGGCTTTTTTTTGCACCGCGCCAGGGCGCGCAGGGCGGCCCTGGCACGCATCCTGACGGCTGCCGGGGGCCATACGCCAATGCATAAGTCATTGAACAGAAAGAAACAAGTAAGGTATTATTCGGGCCGCGCAGCGTGACAACCTGCCGCGCGTCACGGCGCCCCGGCGGTCGAACGCGTTGATTTCGCGATCAAAAATGGGCGATAACAGCCCGTTTGTTGTTTTTTCTCTTAGTACGTTTTTTAATAAAAACAATGACTTGCGTCAATCATCGATCCGTCCCGTGTTGTTGCGCTGCAAAACTTCCGTATTCCGTTTACCCTCGTTAACCCTTGAACGTGTGTTGCATTTCGCCTCGTCGCTGACAAATACATTACAGCCAGCCTGGTTCGATTTTCACCTCGCGTCAATCTTTCAAGTTGCTTGCGCGCCTGAATGTGCGCCGTGGAAGCTATTTGCTCCGCATTTTTAAGGTCCTGTTGAAATGCAATCCGTTCCATTCCTGAGTCTGGCGATCTGGATTCCCATCCTGTTCGGCGTGGCCGTGCTGCGCCTCGGGTCGGATCGTCATCCGCAGCGTGCCCGTTGGCTGTCGCTCGTTGGCGCCGTCGTCGGTCTGCTGCTGACCCTCCCGCTCATTTCCGGCTTCGACAACCACGCGGCCGGCATGCAGTTCGTCGAATTCCGCGAATGGCTGCCTGAGTTCGGCGTGGCGTGGCGACTCGGGATCGACGGTATTTCGATGTGGCTCGTGGTGCTCACGGCGTTCACGACGCTCGTGATCGTGATCGCCTCGTGGGAATCGATCACGGTGCGCGTCGCCCAGTACTTCGGCGCGTTCCTGATTCTCTCGGGCCTGATGGTCGGCACCTTCGCCGCGACCGACGGCATGTTGTTCTTCGTGTTCTTCGAAGCCACGCTGATCCCGCTGTACCTGCTGATCGGCACGTGGGGCAATGCCCGCCGCACCTATGCCGCGGTCAAGTTCTTCTTCTTCTCGCTCGCAGGCTCGCTGCTGATGCTGGTGTCGATGCTGTACCTCTACAGCCAGTCGCACACCTTCGACATGTCGGTGTGGCACGGCCTCACGCTCGGCTTCATCCCGCAGATCCTGGTGTTCATCGGCTTCTTCGCGGCCTTCGCGGTGAAGGTCCCGATGTGGCCGTTCCACACCTGGCTGCCCGACGTCCACCTCGAAGCGCCGACCGGCGCGACCGTGATGCTGGCCATGCTCAAGCTCGGCGGCTACGGCTTCCTGCGCTTCACGCTGCCGATCACGCCTGACGCCGCGCACTTCTTCGCGCCGGCGATCATCACGCTCTCGCTCGTGGCCGTGGTCTACTCGAGCCTGCTCGCGCTCGCGCAGACCGACATGACCAAACTGCTCGCGTATTCGACGGTCGCGCACATGGGCCTCGTCACGCTGGGCCTGTTCCTCTTCAACCAGATCGGCACCGAAGGCGCGATCGTGCAGATGATCTCCTACGGTTTCGTCTCGGGCGCGATGCTGCTCTCGATCGGCGTGCTGTTCGACCGCACCCGGACGCGCACGATCTCGGCTTACGGCGGCGTCGTCAATGTCATGCCGCGCTACGCCACCTTCATGATGCTGTTCTGCATGGCCAACCTCGGCCTGCCGGGCACGTCGGGCTTCGTGGGCGAGTTCATGGTCATCATGGGCGCGATCCGCGTGAACTTCTGGGTCGGCGCGATCGCCGCGACGACCGTCATTCTGAGCGCTACGTACACCCTGTGGATGTACAAGCGCGTGATCTTCGGCGCTGTGGCGAACAAGGGCGTTGCGAAGCTGGCCGACATCGGCCGCCGCGAAACGCTGATCTTCGCCTCGCTCGCCGCGTTCGTGCTCGCGATCGGCCTCTACCCGAAGCCGATGACCGACGCGATCGAGCTCTCGGCGGCGAACCTCGTCACCCAGGCCGGTCGCAGCAAGCAACCTGTCGACGAGGCAGCGCCTGCTGACGCAGTGCGCGCGGGCACGGACGTTCGTGCTTCGCACTCGCCGACGTGATCGCTGAAGATTGACGGCGCAACCAACGCGCCGCACCGCCTGCGGGCAGTGCGGCGCGTTTGTGCGTCCAGGAGTTTTCGAATTTTGAGATTCGAAAAGTAGCCGCGGCGGGCCGCTGTCAAGGGCAGAGCAGGGCGCGACGTGCGTGTGTTTCCGAGGCGCGACAAACCTCGCGAACACATGCGACAAAGTGTCTCAACCTTCTTTTGACAAAGGTCATTTTCCACATTCATTGATTGCGAAATATCAAAGCGGCTGTATGATGCGGGCGCGCTTCCTTGTCGGATGTCAGGGGATGTGTCCGGAACTATTCAATGAATGAATTTCAGGCAAACGTGATGAAAAGAACGACCTTTCAAAGGTTACTGCTGCCCATCAGCGCCGGATTGGCCATGTGTCTTTCCGGATGCAACATGGAGCTCCTTGACCCCAAGGGAAGTGTGGGCATGGCGGAGAAGCAGCTGATCGCTACCTCCACATGGGCCATGCTGATCGTGGTGATCCCCGTGATCGTCCTGACGCTGTGGTTTGCGTACCGCTACCGCGCGTCGAACCGTAGCGCCACCTACGCGCCGAAGTGGACGCACTCGACGGCGATCGAAATCGTCGTCTGGACCATTCCGACGCTGATCATTCTCTTCCTCGGCGTGCTCACGTGGAAAACCACGCACGAGCTCGACCCCTACAAGCCGCTCGAATCGAACGTCAAGCCGATCAACGTCGAAGTTGTGGCGCTCGACTGGAAGTGGCTGTTCATCTACCCGGATCTCGGTATCGCGACGGTGAACCAGCTGGCCGTGCCTGTTGGCACGCCGGTGAACTTCAGCATCACGTCGGATTCGGTGATGAACTCGTTCTTCATCCCGCAGCTTGGCACCCAGGTTTATGCGATGGCTGGCATGCAGACCCGTCTGCACCTGATCGCCGATCACGCTGGCGACTACGCCGGCCTCTCGGCGAACTTCAGCGGCAAGGGCTTCTCGGACATGAAGTTCCGCACGCTCGCCACCAGCCAGCAAGACTTCGACGCATGGGTCCAGAAGGTGAAGGCGTCGCAGACGCAGCTTTCCATGGATCAATACGCAACGGTCGCGCAGCCCAGCGAAAAGGCTCCTGTCGAGTACTTCTCGACGGTCGACCCGAAGCTCTTCAACAACATCATCGCGAAGTACAACAACGGCCACGTCACGAATTTCAGTGACCCGTCGTGCGTGACCAAGGGGTAAACCAGGCATGTTCGGAAAACTTACACTGGATGCCATTCCGTATCACGAGCCGATTATCGTCGGCACGATGATCGGCATGGCAGTCATCGGGGCACTCGTGCTCGGTGCCATCACTTACTTCGGTAAGTGGAAATATCTGTGGACGGAGTGGCTGACGAGCGTCGACCACAAGCGTCTGGGCGTGATGTACATCGTGCTCGCCCTCATCATGCTGCTGCGCGGCTTCGCCGACGCCATCATGATGCGTACCCAGCTCGCGCTCGCGTACAACGCGCCGGGCTACCTGCCGCCGCACCACTACGACCAGATCTTCACGGCGCACGGCGTGATCATGATCTTCTTCATGGCCATGGCCTTCATGGTCGGCCTGATGAACATCATCGTGCCGCTGCAGATCGGCGCACGCGATGTCGCGTTCCCGTTCCTGAACTCGCTGTCGTTCTGGATGACCGCAGTCGGCGCCATCCTGCTGATGATCTCGCTCGTCGTGGGTGAGTTCGCGCAGACCGGCTGGCTCGCGTATCCGCCGCTTTCGGAGCTTGCGTACAGTCCAGGGGTAGGGGTCGATTACTACCTGTGGGCGCTGCAGATCTCCGGTGTCGGCACGCTGCTGACCGGCGTGAACTTCTTCGTCACCATCATCAAGATGCGCGCTCCCGGCATGACGATGATGAAGATGCCGGTGTTCACGTGGACGGCGCTGTGCACGAACGTGCTGATCATGGCCGCGTTCCCGATCCTGACCGTGACGCTCGCGCTGCTCGGCCTCGACCGCTACGTCGGCACGCACTTCTTCACGAATGACGGCGGCGGCAACGCCATGCTGTACCTGAACCTGATCTGGGCCTGGGGTCACCCCGAGGTGTACATCCTGATCCTGCCGGCGTTCGGTATTTTCTCGGAAGTCGTCGCGACCTACGCGAAGAAGCCGCTGTTCGGCTACAAGGCCATGGTCTACGCGACCTGCGCGATCATGGTGCTCTCGTTCCTCGTGTGGCTGCACCACTTCTTCACGATGGGTTCGGGCGCGAACGTCAACGCGTTCTTCGGCATCATGACGATGATCATCTCGATCCCGACGGGCGTGAAGATCTTCAACTGGCTGTTCACGATCTACCGCGGCCGCCTCGAGTTCAACTCGTCGGTGCTCTGGACGATCGGCTTCATGGTCACCTTCACCATCGGCGGCATGACCGGCGTGATGATGGCGATTCCGGGCGCGGACTTCGTGCTGCACAACTCGCTGTTCCTGATCGCTCACTTCCACAACGTGATCATCGGCGGCGTGCTGTTCGGCTACCTCGCCGGCTTCAACTACTGGTTCCCGAAGGCGTTCGGCTTCAAGCTCAACGAAAAGCTCGGCAAGCGCGCGTTCTGGTTCTGGCTCTCGGGCTTCTACGTGGCGTTCACGCCGCTGTACGTGCTGGGCTTCATGGGCGCAACGCGCCGTCTGAACCACTACGACAATCCGGCATGGCATCCGTGGATGATCATCGCGTGGGTTGGCGCCGTGCTCGTGGCAATCGGCATCGCACACCAGCTGCTGCAGCTGTACGTGTCGATCCGCGACCGCAACCTGCCGGAAAACCGCGACCTGACGGGCGATCCGTGGGGTGGCCGTACGCTGGAGTGGTCGATCTCGTCGCCGCCGCCGTCGTACAACTTCGCGATCATTCCGCACGTGAGCGAGCTCGACGAGTTTGCGCACCTGAAGGAAACCGGCCGCGAAACCGTGGACGTCGCGAACACGAAGTACACCGACATCCACATGCCCTCGAACACGAGCGCGGGTGTGTTCATCGGTTTCTTCAGCCTGGTGCTCGGCTTTGCTGGCATCTGGCACATCTGGTGGCTCATGATCGTTGGCTTCGTCGGCATTCTCGGCACGGCCATCGCCTACAGCTTCCAGAAGAACGAAGGCTATTACATCCCGGCCGCCAAGGTCCGGGCAGACGAAGAAGCGCGTAGCCGCGCACTGGTCAAGGCGTTCGAAGACAAGCAACGCCGTGGCAAGGTTGAAGCAGCAATGGAGGCCAACTGATGTTGACGAAAACAAGTGCGGCCGCACTCGCGGAGCACGATCACCACGATCACCCGCCGTCACACTCGGTGTTCGGCTTCTGGCTGTACCTGATGACGGACTGTATTCTGTTCGGCTCGCTGTTCGCAGTGTTCGCCGTGATGCAGAACCAGTTCGCAGGCGGCCCGACGGGCAAGGACCTGTTCGACATTCCGGGCGTGGCCATGGAAACGGCCGTGCTGCTGCTGTCGTCCATCACGTACGGTTTCGCGATGATCGGCGCGCACAAGCAGCGCAAGGGTCAAGTGCTGGGCTGGCTGGCGATCACCTTCCTGCTGGGCGCAACGTTCCTGTACTTCGAACTGCATGAATTCGCGCACATGATCGCCGAGGGCAACGGCCCGCAGCGCAGCGCGTTCCTCTCGTCGTTCTTCACGCTGGTTGCCACCCACGGTATCCACGTGACGATGGGCATGATCTGGATGATCGTCCTGATGGTTCAGGCCGTGAAGGCCCCGACGCTGGGCGAGCGCGAACTGCGCCGCCTGACGTGCCTGAGCCTCTTCTGGCACTTTCTGGACATCGTCTGGATCTGCGTGTTCTCCTTTGTTTATCTTGCGAGCGTGATCTAAATGAGTGCTCATTCCATCCATGAAGAAGAAAGCCATGGCAGCGTAGGCAGCTACCTGGCAGGTTTCGTCCTGGCGGTGGTGCTCACGGCCGCTTCGTTCTGGCTCGTGCTGCACGGCGGCTTCCCGCGCGAAACCGCGCTGCTCGGCCTCGCCGTGCTGGCTGCGGTGCAGATCGTGGTTCACCTCGTGTTCTTCCTGCACATGAACACGTCGTCGGGTCAGCGCTGGAACGTGACGGCATTCGGCTTCACGGTGTTGACGGTCCTGATCGTGGTCGTCGGCACGCTGTGGGTCATGCACAACGTCAGCATGAACATGATGTCGCGCTAAGCGCGCATCGTTGCTGGACCTGCGCTTCGCCCGCTTCGGGTGAAGCGCAAAGGGAAACGCCGCCAGGCCTTCGGGCCGGCGGCGTTTTCTTTTTTGCGGCCCTATGCATTTCACGGCCACGCGCTCATAGAGCGGCGGTCGATGTGACCGGTTGCGCTGCAATGCCATTACTCGTCATGGGAGATTACTAGACGACTGGTCTAATCGCTCGGTAACATCCCACCTCATGAATGCAGCGGCAGCCGTTGAAGTGCGGCAACACATCCTCGATACCGCCATGCCCATTCTGCTGGGCAAGGGCTTTTCCGCGGTCGGTCTCAATGAGATCCTCGCGGCCGCGGGTGTGCCCAAAGGGTCGTTCTATCACTATTTCGGCTCGAAGGAAGCGTTCGGCGAAGCCTTGCTCACGTCGTATTTCGCCGACTATGCGGAGCGTCTCGACGACATGCTGCTGCGTGCGCCGGGCACCGCTGCCGAGAAGCTGATGCGCTACTGGGACGACTGGCGCCTGATCCAGTGCGCCGACGATCCCGTAGGCAAGTGTCTCGCAGTGAAGCTGGGCGCGGAGGTGAGCGACCTTTCCGAGCCCATGCGCGAGGCGCTGCGTCTCGGTACCGACGCGACGATCTCGCGCATTGCCGCGTGTCTCGAGGCAGGGCGCGCGGATGGCTCGCTCGCGGGCGTGAACGACGCCGCGACCATGGCGGTGACGCTCTACGAACTGTGGCTCGGGGCGACGCTGCTCGAAAAGATCCACCGCGACCGCAAGCCGCTCGACGCGGCCATGGCGACCACGCGAATTCTGCTGAACCTGCCTGCGGGCAATCAATCGAACGCGAAGTAGCGGCGGCGCGTGAACTGCGCGCGATTGCTGCGCATTGTGCGGAAGAACTAGACGACCGGTCTAATAGTGCATGAAGAGACCGGTTTCCGAAGGGCGTGCGAGCGCCCGAACCCAACCCAAAAAGGAACGCCGATGAAGGTACTGATTGTTTTGACCTCGCACGAGGACCTCGGCAACACGGGCAAGAAGACGGGCTTCTGGCTCGAGGAATTCGCCGCGCCGTACTACGCGCTGCGCGACGCTGGCGCCGATCTCACGCTCGCTTCGCCCAAGGGCGGCCAGCCGCCGCTCGATCCGAAGAGCAGCGATCCCGCCGCGCAGACCGATGCGACGCGGCGTTTCGCATCCGACACGGCGGCGCAAACGGCGCTTGCCAATACGCAACGTCTTGCCGATATCGACGCGAGCGCGTTCGACGCCGTGTTCTACCCAGGCGGCCACGGCCCGCTCTGGGACCTGGCCGAAGATCCGGTTTCGATCGCCCTGATCGAAAAGACGATCGCCGCGGGCAAGCCGGTGGCTGCCGTCTGCCACGCGCCGGGTGTGCTGCGTCACGTGAAGGGGGCGGACGGCAAGCCGCTCGTGGCCGGCAAATCGGTCACCGGTTTTTCGAACGACGAAGAAGCGGCCGTGCAGTTGACGGACGTCGTGCCGTTCCTCGTCGAAGACATGCTGAAGGCGGCCGGCGGCCAGTACTCCAAGGCCGCCGACTGGCAAGCGCACGTCGCAACCGACGGCCTGCTCATCACGGGCCAGAACCCGGCTTCGTCGGAGCCGGTTGCCGAAGCCTTGCTCGCGGCGCTGCGCCGCGCTTGATGCTGCGCGAACGCGCCCGTTTTCCGCGAGTGCGTTCGCTTCCCTCTATTTCCCTTCGGCCGCGCTGCGAGCCGTTCTCGCCGCGCGTGTACGGCTGCGCGTTGCCGCAAGGAAATCCCGTTTTTGCCAACCGGCGCAGATGCCGCGCGCCGCGCGACCTGTGCCAAGAAAGGAGCTGTAGATGTCCGCATTGTTCGAGCCGTTCAAGCTCAAGGGCGTGTCCCTGCGCAACCGCATCGCCGTGCCGCCGATGTGCCAGTACATGGCCGTCGATGGCGTGATCAACGACTGGCACCACGTCCACTACGCGCAGATCGCGCGCGGCGGCGCGGGCCTCGTGATCGTCGAGGCGACGGCGGTTTCGCCCGAAGGCCGCATCACGCCGGGTTGCACGGGCCTGTGGAACGACGTGCAGAGGGAGGCGTTCAAGCCGACCGTCGCCGCGATCAAGGCGGCGGGCGCCGTGCCCGGCATCCAGATTGCGCACGCGGGCCGCAAGGCGAGCGCGAACCGCCCGTGGGAAGGCGACGACCACATCGCCGAAGGCGATGCGCGCGGCTGGCAGACCATCGCGCCCTCGGCAACGGCGTTCGGCGCGCATCTGCCGAAGGTGCCGAAGGCGATGACGCTCGACGACATCGCGCGCGTGCGCGAGGACTTCGTGGCCGCGGCGAAACGCGCGCTCGAAGCCGGCTTCGAATGGCTCGAACTGCACTTTGCTCACGGCTATCTCGGCCAGAGCTTCTTCTCGACGCATTCGAACCAGCGCGACGACGCCTACGGCGGCAGCCTCGAAAACCGCAGCCGTTTCCTGCTGGAAACGCTGGCTGCGGTGCGCAAGGTCTGGCCGGAGCATCTGCCGCTGACGGCGCGCTTTGGCGTGATCGAGTACGATGGCCGCGACGAGCAAACGCTCGCCGAATCGATTGAACTGGCCAAGGGCTTCAAGCGCGAAGGCCTCGATATGCTGAGCGTGAGCGTCGGGTTCTCCACGCCCGCCGCGCAGATTCCGTGGGCGCCCGCGTTCCTCGCGCCGATCGCACAAAAGGTGCGGCGCGCAACCGGGTTGCCGGTGTCGTCGGCGTGGGGGATCGGCACGCCGGAACTGGCCGAGGGCACGGTGGCGAAGGAGCAGCTCGACCTCGTGATGGTCGGGCGCGCGCATCTCGCGAATCCGCACTGGCCGTATTTCGCGGCCCAGCAGCTGGGCGTCGAACGCGCCGCCTGGACCTTGCCCGCGCCTTACGCGCACTGGCTCGAGCGCTACAAGGCCGGCTGAAAATTGCCGAAGTTTGCCGATCCGCAAAACCGTTGACGATGAGGGAATTCCGATGACTGTCTATCTAATCGCGAGCATTACACCCAAGCCCGAGCATGTCGCCGAAGTGGAAGCGTTGACGCGCGACATGGTCGCGCAGACGCGCAAGGAGCCGGGCAATCTGCGCTACGACCTGCTGCGCCGCGCCGATGGCGCGCCGGGTTTTTACCTCTACGAGGCCTATGTCGATGAAGCCGCGGTGCAGGCGCATCGCGACAGCGCCCACTATGCTGCGTACCGCGCGAAGATCGGTGCGTGGGTGGCACAGCCGCCCGAGGTGCAGACATTGACGGGCGTGGACGTAGCGGATTGACGCCGCGTTCGTTTGCGTGACTGGCGAGCGCCGGACATCGCTTTGCTGCGGTGTCCGGCGCGTTTTCATCGAGCGCTTGCGCGCCGCCTAGCCCGCCATATCGAGCACGACGCGGCCTTCGATCGCGCCTCGCTCCATGCGCGCGAACACGTCGTTGATGTTCTCCAGCTTGTCGGTGGAGACGGTTGCCCTGACCTTGCCTTCCTGCGCGAACATCAGCGACTCTTCGAGGTCGAGCCGCGTGCCGACGATCGAGCCGCGCACCGTCACCCCGCCTAGCACCATGTCGAAGATCGGCAGCGGGAAGTCGCCGGGCGGCAGCCCGTTCAACGACACCGTGCCGCCCCGGCGCACCATGCCGAGCGCCTGCGAAAACGCAATGGGCGAGACCGCGGTAACGAGCACGCCGTGCGCGCCGCCAATTTCCTTCTTCAGATACGCAGCGGGATCGGTGTTTTTCGCGTTGACCGTCACGGTCGCGCCGAGGCGTTTCGCCAGTTCGAGTTTCGTATCGTCGACATCGACGGCAGCGACGTTGAGCCCCATCGCGCGCGCGTATTGCACGGCCATGTGGCCGAGGCCGCCCACGCCGGAAATCACGACCCAGTTGCCGGGGCGCGTGTCGGTGACTTTCAGGCCCTTGTAGACCGTCACACCGGCGCACAGCACGGGCGCAATGTCGATGAAATCGATATTTTTCGGCAGCAGGCCCACGTAATTCGCGTCGGCCTTTGCATATTGAGCGAAGCCGCCATTGACCGAATAGCCGGTGTTCTGCTGCTGCTCGCAAAGCGTTTCCCAACCGCCGAGGCAATGTTCGCAATGGCCGCATGCCGAGTAGAGCCACGGAATGCCTACGCGATCGCCTTCCTTCACGTGCGTGACGCCCGCGCCCACACCCACGACGTAACCCACGCCCTCGTGACCGGGAATGAACGGCGGCTGCGGCTTCACGGGCCAGTCACCGTGCGCGGCGTGCAGGTCCGTGTGGCACACGCCGCACGCTTCGATTTTCACGAGTAGTTCGCCGGGTCCCGGGGTGGGGACGGCCACTTCCTCCAGTATGAGGGGTTTGCCAAATGCGCGGACTACCGCGGCTTGCATCGTCTTGCTCATCGTCGGGCTCCTGTCGAGGCTGAATGGCGGTGTGCGGCCGGATGCGTTGCGCATCGCGGTGTCGCCGCACGTCCGCCTGCCTTTCGAGTTTGAAGGAAAGGATTTTCGCGTGCGATGAACTTGCTCAATAGTTGGTAACAAAGCGGGTGAGAAGTTTTCGAAAGAAACTGCCGTTAATATTGAATAAGGTTTGGTAACGACTCCGTTGCACGAATTCAGTGAGCCCGATGCAGAACGACTCCCTTTACGAGCGCGCCAGCGAGAGCCATTTCGCCGGTGACCTGCCGCGCGCGCGTCAGTTGTACATGCAAATGCTCGAAGCCGATGCAACCCACGCGGGTGCGATGTTTCGGCTCGGCGTGATCGGTTTGCAGGAAGGCGTGCCGGGCGATGCGATCGGCTGGCTGCAGCGCGCGCTCGCCGTCGAGCCCGGTCAGCGGCGCTGCCGCGAGGGGTTGGGGCAGGCCTACGCCATGGCCGCACGCCATGCCGAAGCGGCGGAGGTCTATCGCGGACTGCTGGCCGAGGACGCGTCCTCCGCCGATCTCTGGTGCGGGTTCGGCTCGGCGCTGCAGGCGCAGGGTGCGCTGGCGGAAGCGGTGCAGGCGTGGCGGGCGGCACTGGAGCGCGAAGCGAACCGGGCCGACGCCTGCAACAACCTCGGCAATTGCCTGCGTTTGCTCGGCGATTCCGGCGAGGCTCAGGCCGCGTACCGCCGCGCGCTCGCGTTGCAACCGGGCGATGCCAGCGCATTGACGAACCTTGGCACGCTGCTGCAGGAGGCGGGGCGGGACGAGGAGGCGCTCGAAAGCCTGCGCGCCGCATTGGCGGCCGCGCCGGACACGGCAGTCGCGATGATCAACCTCGGCGTGCTGCTGACGCGCCTCGAGCATCTCGACGAGGCATTGCCTTTGCTCGAACGCGCGGCGGCAATCGTTCCACCTATCGCGCATGCGGCCTACAACTATGGCGTTGCGCTGCAGGCGCGCGGCCGTCTGCGCGACGCCGAAGCGCAATATCGCCGCGCGCTCGCGCTCGACCCAGCGCATGCGCAAGCGGCCAACAACCTGGGGAATGTCTGCCGCGATCTGGGCGATTACCCGGCTGCACGCGAAGCGTACGAGGCGGCCATCTGCGTCCGGCCCGATTTCGTCGATGCGTTCAACAACGCCGCCAACCTGATGCGCACGCTCGGCAACCTGGACGAGGCGCAAGCGCTGTTGCGCCAGGCCCTCGACCTCGATCCATCGCGCTCGGCCACGCTCAACAATCTCGGCAACGTGTTCAAGGACTGCGGGGACCTGGACGAAGGCATCAAATGCTTTCGCCGGGCCGTGGCGAGCGAGCCCGGCAACCTCATCGCGCACAGCAATTTACTGTACGCGCTGTCGTTCCAGGCCGAAGATCCGCAGGTGATTCTCGACGAGGCGAGACGCTGGTCCGCGCAGCACGAAGCGCCGCTCGGCGCGCAACGTATGCAGGTGCCCGTCGATACCGCGGCCGGACGGCACTTGCGCATCGGCTACGTATCGGGCGATTTTCGTGAGCATTGCCAGGCATTGTTCATGACGCCGCTCCTGGCGCATCACGACCGCACGCGCTTCGAGATTCACGCATATGCGAGCGTGGTCAGACCCGATGCGACGACCGCACGTCTCGCCGCGTACGTCGACAAGTGGCACGACGTGCGCACGTTGAGCGATGCGGCGCTGGCGGAGCAGATCCGCGCGGACGGCATCGATATCCTCGTCGATCTCACGATGCACATGTCCGATGGCCGGCCTCTCCTGTTCGCACGCAAGCCGGCGCCGGTGCAGGTCGCCTGGCTCGCCTATCCCGGCACGACCGGAATCGGCGCGGTGGACTGGCGCCTTACCGATCCATGGCTCGATCCGCCGGTGCACGACCGCTACTACAGCGAAAAGTCGTGGCGTTTGCCGCACACGTTCTGGTGTTATGACCCGCTTGCTTTGGAACCCGAAGTGAATGCGCTGCCGGCATCGAGCACGGGGTACGTCACGTTCGGCAGCCTGAACAACCCGTGCAAGCTCACCGATACGACGCTGAACCTGTGGGCCCGCGTATTCGCCCGCTTGCCTGCCGCGCGCCTCGTGCTCATGGCCGCCGAGGGCGAAGCGAGACGCGGCCTGGCGCAGCGGCTCGCGCAGGCCGGCATCGCCCCGGCGCGCGTGCGCTTCCTGCCGTTCCGGCCGCGCGCCGATTATTTGCGCAGCTATCACGAGATCGACCTTGGGCTCGATACCTTGCCCTATAACGGCCATACCACGTCGCTCGACGCGTTGTGGATGGGCGTGCCCGTCGTCACGCGGATCGGGCCGACGGTGGCGGGGCGCGCGGGCTTGAGCCAGCTGGCGAACCTCGGCCTCGCCGAACTGGCCGCCGATTCCGACGACGCGTTCGTAGAGACGGCGGTGAGTCTCGCGAACGACCTGCCGCGCCTCGCGAATCTGCGCGCAACGCTGCGCGGGCGCATGGCGGGCTCGCCGCTCATGGACGGCGAGCGTTTTGCGCGCGGCGTCGAGGCGGCGTACGAGGGTATGTGGCGTTGCGCGGCGCAATAGGGCGATCCGGCGCGCAAATACGGGGCAACCGGCGGCCGGGACTTGACCGAATGGCCATCCAGCGTGCTGTATAAATATACAGTAGAATCCTAGCCTGACAGCCAGGGCCGCGCGCCGACTTTCCCGCGCGCGCCGCGCTGCAAGTTGCCGGGCCGCGCCGCGTATTTGCCCCATTTCGCGCGCCGCCCGGCCCCACGCGTGTGATCCAGCCGGAATGCCAGCGCAAGTGAGCGAAAACCGATCCATCCGAATCCGTGGTGCCCGCCAGCACAACCTCAAGAACCTCGACCTCGACCTGCACACCGGCGAAATGACGGTCGTCACCGGGCCGTCGGGCTCGGGCAAGTCGAGCCTCGTCTTCGACACGCTTTACGCCGAAGGCCAGCGCCGCTACGTCGAAACGTTCAGCGCCTACGCGCGCCAGTTCCTCGACCGCATGGACCGGCCGCAGGTCGATCGCGTGGACGGCGTGCCGCCCGCCATCGCCATCGACCAGACCAACCCCGTGCGCAGTTCGCGCTCCACGGTCGGCACGATGACGGAGCTGAACGACCACCTGAAGCTGCTCTACGCGCGCGCCGCGAATCTGTTCGACCGCGTCACGGCGCAGCCCGTGCGGCACGACACGCCTGAGACGATTTACGCCGAACTGATGGCGCGCACGGCTGCGGGCGATCCGCGTCTCGTGGTGACGTTTCCGGTCGAGTTGCCCGATACGGCCACCGAGGAAGAAGTCGCGCAGTGGCTCTCCGCGAGCGGCTATACGCGCGTGCAGGCGCAGCGCGAGGTGAAGACCGCCGAAGGCACGCGCAAGCTGCTCGACGTGGTCGCCGACCGTTTCCGCATGCAGAACGTGGAGAAGAGCCGCGCGATCGAGGCGATCGAGGCCTCGCTCAAGCGCGGCAGCGGGCGCGTGAACATTTACGTGCTCGGGAGCGGCGACGCCGAAGCCGCGGCCGAGCCGCAGATCTGGCGCTTCTCGACGGGGCTGCATTGCCCGGACAGCGATCTGCGCTACGCCGATCCGCAGCCCGCGCTGTTCTCGTTCAACTCGGCCTACGGCGCCTGCGAAGCGTGCCGCGGTTTTGGCCGCGTGATCGGCGTGGATTGGGGGCTCGTGATTCCCGACGAGCGCAAGACGCTGCGCGGCGGCGCGATCAAGCCGCTGCAAACGCCGGCGTGGAAGGAATGCCAGGACGACCTGATGCGCTATGCCGCGAAAGCCGGCATTGCGCGCGATACGGCATGGTCGGAACTGACGCAGGCGCAGCGCGACTGGGTCATCAACGGCGCACCGGACTGGAAGGGCAGCTGGCAAACGCAGTGGTACGGCGTAAAGCGCTTCTTCCAGTATCTTGAGTCGAAGGCCTACAAGATGCACATTCGCGTGCTGCTGTCGAAGTACCGCAGCTACACGCCGTGCGAAACCTGCGGCGGCGCACGCCTGAAGACCGAGGCCTTGCAATGGCGCCTCGGCACGCAGCAGAACGCGGACGACGTGCTCGCGCCGTCGGGGCGCTTCCTGCCGCACGGCGTGGACTGGACGCGCGCGCAACTCGAAGCGTTGCCGGGCCTCACCGTGCACGACGTGATGCTGCTGCCGATCGAGCGCATTCGCCGCTTCTTCGACAATCTTTCGCTATCCTCGGCATTGCTCGACGACGCGCTGAAGCTGCTGCTCGAGGAAGTGCGCACGCGCCTGAAGTATCTCTGCGACGTCGGCCTCGGCTATCTCACGCTCGACCGTCAGAGCCGCACGCTGTCGGGCGGCGAAGTGCAGCGCATCAACCTGACCACCGCGCTCGGCACGTCGCTCACGAAAACGCTGTTCGTGCTCGACGAGCCAAGCATCGGCCTGCATCCGCGCGACCTCAACCGCATCGTCGAAGCGATGCAGCGCTTGCGCGACGCGGGCAATACGCTCGTCGTGGTCGAGCACGACCCTTCCGTGATGCTCGCGGCCGACCGCCTCATCGACATGGGCCCCGGTCCCGGCGAGCGCGGCGGCACCATCGTCTACGATGGCACGCCGAACGATATCCGCTCCTCGGGCACCCTGACGGGCGAGTACCTGGGCGGCCACCGCGCCGTGGCCGACGCTTCGCACTGGGAGCGGCGCCCGGTCGACGCGTCCACGCCGAATCTTCTGCTCGAAGGCGCGAGCGAGCACAACCTGCGCGACGTGACCGTGCAGATTCCGCTGCAGCGGCTCGTTTGCGTGACGGGCGTCTCGGGCTCGGGCAAATCCACGCTCGTGCAGGACGTGCTCTATCCCGCGCTCGCGCGGCATCTGGGCAAAGCGACGGAAGCGCCGGGTACGTTCCGCAAGCTGAGCGGCGCGGAGCAGATCAGCGACGCCGTGTTCGTCGACCAGTCGCCGATCGGCAAGACCGCGCGCTCGAATCCGGCCAGCTACGTCGGCGCGTTCGACGAGATCCGCAAGCTGTTCGCCAAGGCAACGCTCGCGAAGCAGCGCGGCTATACGGCGGGCATGTTCAGCTTCAACTCGGGCGAAGGCCGCTGTCCCACATGCGGCGGCTCGGGCTTCGAGCACATCGAAATGCAGTTCCTGAGCGATGTGTACCTGCGTTGCCCCGATTGCGACGGCAGCCGCTATCGCCAGGAGGTGCTCGAAGTGAAGATCGAGCGTGCCGGCCGTACGCTTTCGGTCGCGGACGTGCTCGACCTCACGGTGAGCGAAGCGGTGCAATGCTTCGTTGAGGATGCCGAAGTATTGCGCGTGCTGCAGCCTATCGTGGACGTGGGGCTCGAATACGTGAAGCTCGGCCAGCCGGTGCCGACGCTGTCGGGCGGCGAAGCGCAGCGCCTGAAGCTCGCGGGCTATCTCGCGGAAACCGCGCAGTCGCGCGGCAAGGAGGCGGGCGGCCGCCTCTTCATGTTCGACGAACCGACCACGGGTCTGCATTTCGACGACATCGCCAAGCTGATGCGCGCCTTCGGCAAGCTGCTCGCGGGCGGTCACTCACTGCTCGTGATCGAGCACAACCTCGACGTGATCCGCGCCGCCGACTGGCTGATCGATCTCGGCCCCGAAGGCGGCGACGCGGGCGGCGAAGTGGTGTGCGTCGGCACGCCCGAGGACGTGATCGCGTGCCCGCGCTCGCATACGGGCGCGGCGCTCGAGCGCTACGAAGCCGCGCTTGGCAGCGGCGTCGAACTGCTCGCCGAAGAAGAGGGCGTGGCGCTGCAAACCGCGTTGCGTGCCGCGCAGGCGCGCCGCGACGTACAGGGCGAGGATGTGGTGCGCATCGTGAACGCGCGCGAGCACAACCTCAAGGCGCTCGACGTCGATATCCCGCACGGCCGCTTCAACGTCATCACGGGCGTGTCGGGCTCGGGCAAGTCCACGCTTGCGTTCGACATCCTCTTTCACGAAGGCCAGCGGCGCTACCTCGAATCGCTCAACGCGTATGCGCGTTCGATCGTGCAGCCCGCGGGCCGTCCCGAAGTCGATGCCGTGTACGGCATTCCGCCGACCGTCGCGATCGAGCAGCGCCTTTCGCGCGGCGGCCGCAAGAGTACGGTCGCCACGACCTCCGAGGTGTGGCACTTCCTGCGTCTGCTTTACGTGAAGCTCGGCGTGCAGCACTGCGTGCACGACGGCACGCCCGTTACATCGCAGAGCGTCGATGCGATTGTCGCGCAACTGCTGCGCGAACATCGCGGCCAGCATGTCGGTTTGCTTGCGCCGCTCGTCGTCAATCGCAAGGGCGTCTACACCGATCTCGCGAAGTGGGCGAAGGCGCGCGGCAATACGCATTTGCGCGTGGATGGCGAATTCGTGCCCGTCGCGCCGTGGCCCAAGCTCGACCGCTTCCGCGAGCATACGATCGAGTTGCCCGTGGGCGACCTCGTGATCGAGCCCGAAAACGAGGCGCAATTGCGCACGATGCTCGGCGCGACGCTCGAAGCGGGCAAGGGCATCGTGCACTTGCTCGCGCCGCTCGACGGCCTCGATCACGTGCTTGGCAATGGCGGTTCGACCGCGGGCATCGGCGAGGTGAAG
Source organism: Paraburkholderia silvatlantica (assembly GCF_003096715.1). Classification (GTDB taxonomy): domain Bacteria; phylum Pseudomonadota; class Gammaproteobacteria; order Burkholderiales; family Burkholderiaceae; genus Paraburkholderia; species Paraburkholderia silvatlantica. Next base: position 203,799 of record NZ_QEOL01000008.1, on the reverse strand, counting down.
GTGCTGTCGACGCGGCGCGCCTGCCCGGTGTGCGGCACGAGCTATCCGGAACTCGATCCGCGCATGTTCTCGTACAACAGCAAGCACGGCTGGTGCACGACCTGCGTGGGCACGGGCCTCGCGCTCACGCGCGAGCAGCGCGCCGCCTACGACGACACGATCGTCGCCGAAGACGGCCGTGGCCGCGAGCAAACCTTGCCTTCGGAAGAGCAGGAGCCCGACGGCGTGGTCGACGAGCCGTGCCGCGATTGCGGCGGTACGCGCCTGAATCCGGTGGCGCGCGCCGTGACGTTCGACGCGCATGCCATCGTCGACGTCGCGCAGTGGACCGTGGCGGACACGCGCCGCTGGATCGATACGCTGAAGCTCAACGGCCGCGACGCCCAGATCGCACGCGACGTGGTGAGCGAGATCCGCAGCCGGCTCCAGTTCCTGGAAGAGGTGGGGCTCGGCTATCTGAGCCTCGACCGCGCCGCGCCGAGCCTCTCGGGTGGCGAGGCACAGCGCATTCGTCTCGCCGCGCAACTGGGCAGCAACCTGCAGGGCGTGTGCTACGTGCTCGACGAACCGACCATCGGCCTGCATCCGCGCGACAACCAGATCCTGCTGGACGCGCTGCGCAGCCTCGGCGAGAAGGGCAACACGCTCGTCGTGGTCGAGCACGACGAAGACACGATCCGGCGCGCCGATCACATCATCGACATCGGTCCGAGCGCGGGCAAGCGCGGCGGACGCGTGGTCGCGCAGGGCAGCGTGGCCGATCTCGCGGCGCAGGCCGATTCGCTCACGGGCCGCTATCTCGCGCAGCCGATCCAGCACCCGCTGCAGCCGCGCCGCGAAGTGCGTCCTGCGCGCGCCGGGCGTGAAGCGGTGCCGGGTCAATGGCTCACCGTGCACGGCGGCAAGCTGCATAACCTGCGCAACGTGACCGCGCAGATTCCGCTCGGACGCCTCGTGGCGATTACGGGCGTGAGCGGCTCGGGCAAGTCCACGCTCGCGCGCGACGTGCTGCTTTCCAATCTGCTCGACGCCGTGGGGCGTTCGGTGCTGTCCTCGCCTGCCGAGCGCCGCGCGCGCAAGGCCGTGAAGGAGAAGGCGCCGGGCGCGGCCGAACGCCGTTCGAGCGTGCTCGCGCGCACGAGCGCGAAGCCGAAGCTCGAGGTGTCGCATACGTGGCAGGGCTGCGATTCGATTAGCGGATGGGAAAGCATCGACCGCGTGCTCGAAGTCGACCAGACGCCGATCGGCAAAACCCCGCGCTCGTGTCCCGCGACCTATATCGGCGTGTGGGATGCGATCCGCCGCCTTTTCGCCGATACGCTCGAGGCGCGTGCCCGCGGCTATAGCGCGTCGCGTTTCTCCTTCAATACCGGCGACGGACGCTGTCCCGCGTGCGAAGGCCAGGGCGTGCGCACCATCGGAATGAGTTTCCTGCCCGACGTGAAGGTGCCGTGCGACGTGTGCCACGGCCAGCGCTTCAACCCCGAGACGCTGGCTGTCACGTGGCGCGGCCGGAACATCGGCGAAGTGCTGACGATGGAAATCGACGAGGCGGTGGCGTTCTTCGGTTCGATCACGAGTATTTCGCACCCGCTGCAGCTCATGAAGGACGTGGGTCTCGGCTACCTCACGCTCGGCCAGCCTTCGCCCACGCTCTCGGGCGGCGAGGCGCAGCGCATCAAGCTCGTGACCGAGCTCTCTAAAGTGCGCGACGACATCACGCGCCGCGGCCAGAAGGCGCCGCACACGCTCTACGTGCTCGACGAGCCTACGGTGGGCCTGCACATGGCCGACGTGGCGCGCCTCATCAGCGTGCTGCACCGGCTTGCGGATGCGGGGCATAGCGTCGTCGTGATCGAGCACGATCTCGACGTGATCGCCGAGGCCGACTGGATCATCGATCTCGGGCCCGAAGGCGGCGTGGGCGGCGGTACGATCGTCGCCGCAGCCGATCCCGAAGCGCTCGCGAAGGTGCGGGCGAGCCATACCGGTGCGGCGCTCGCGCCCGTGCTGGCGCGCGGCCTGGGCGGCGTGAACGTTGCCGAAAGCAAACCTGCACCCGAGCGGCGCGCAACCGGCGCGGCGGCTTCGCGCTAAAGCGGCGGAGCGGGCCGCAAAGGCCCGCTCCGCCTTGAAACCGCTTGATCTGTGCTGCGCGCGCAAGGTATCATGGGTTCCGCTTGCAGCAAACGTTCGCTCACCTGTAGCGGCGTCACCTGAGAGCGGAGCAGCGGACTGCAGATCCCCTCCGAACCGGTCGCGGGCTCCACACCCAGACCCCCTCATCAGTGCAGCAAGGCTTCGCAGTTCGTTCGCGAGGCCTTTGTCTTTTCAGGGAAGACGATTCTCTGCCGATCGTTGTATCGGTGCCTTGCCCTTGACGAAGCGAGAGGAATTAATCGATGTTCGACCTCGATGGAGAGGCGCGCGAACGGCTCATCGTGTGGATTCGGCGCCGCATGGAAGAGTACGGCATTACGTTCGAAGAGCTTGAAGCGTCTATTGCCGAAAGCGAAAAACTACCCAAGTACCGCGACGCATACGGGAATACGTGGAATGGCGAGGGCGATATGCCGTCCTGGCTGTTGCGCTATAAGCACGCGGGACAGGATATCGAGCATTTTCGCTGCTAGCCATGACGGTGCGTGAATGCGCGCCGGTGCTGCCGTACGATTGCCAGACCGTTCGCGGCGCAAGCCGCCAAGCCCGCGCATTGGTGCGGCGCCCAGTATTATTCAGCATGGTTTTAAAATGCCCTTCGGCGCGAGCCGGGTTTAATTGCGCCTCCTGAAATGCCGTGCCGGTTTAGGTGTGCATTGATTTATGCATTGTCCTTGTTGGCATTTGCGCGTGCGTAATTAGTCAGCTTTTTTGAAAACATCGGTTGGCCACGCGGTCAAGCTGCGCGACAATCTCGCCCATTGCGTTCTTGCTGCGGCAGGGAGGTTGTCATGGCGATACTTGTGCTGGGCCTCGTGATTTTCATTGGTGTCCATTCGATCCGCATCGTGGCAGGGCCGTGGCGCGCCGCGCAGATCGAGCGCGTGGGTCCGCGTGCCTGGCGAGGCGCGTTCGCCTTGCTCTCCATTCTGGGCTTCGTCCTGATCGTCTATGGCTACGGACTTTCACGCCGCTATCCCGTGCCGATCTGGCTGCCGCCGTTCTGGATGGCGCATGTCACGGCGCTTCTCACCGCCATTGCCTTCATCATGATCGTCGCGGCCTATGTGCCGGGCAATCGCTTCAAGCGTGCGCTCGGCCAGCCGTTCGTGAGCGGCGTCGCGCTTTGGGCGTTCGCGCATCTGCTCGCGAACGGTACGCTGAACGACATCGTACTCTTCGGGGTTTTCCTCGTCTGGGCGTTGTTCGAACTGCGGGGCGAGAACCGGCGCGATCGCGAAGCCGGGGTGGTCTATCCGGCAGGACAGGTTTCGCGCGATGCGATCGTCGTCGTGGTCGGGCTCGTGGTCTGGGCCGTGTTCGCCTTCTGGCTGCATGGCGTGCTGATCGGCGTGCGGCCGCTCGGCTGAGCGTGCAGCAGGCCGCAGGCGCGCTGCAAAAAAAGAAGCCTGCGCATGGCAGGCTTCACAAGGTACAGCTCGGAGTTCCGCGATCAGATCGCAGCGGCACGATCATAGGGCCAATTCATGAAAGCCACGTGAAAGTCCGTGCGATCCGGCTCGCGTGTCCGTCAATGCGTTAAAGATCGAAGAACACCGTTTCCTGTTCGCCCTGCATGCGGATGTCGAACGTGTAGACGATGCTGCCGGCCTGCTCGCTGCGGCGCGCGATGAGCGTGTCGCGGCGCGCGGCGGGCACGGCTGAGAGCACCGGGTCCGCGGCATTGGCGGCGGCTTCGTCTTCGAAGTAGATGCGCGTGAAGGTGTGCGTGAGCATCCCGCGCATCATCACGATCACGTTCAGATGGGGTGCTTCGCCGGCATTCTCGACGCCCGGCTTCACGGTGTGCACGATGAAGCGGTGCTGCGCATCCGTGCCCGTGCCCACGCGTGCAAAACCGCGGAAGCCGTCCTTGGCGATTGCCTCACGCGAAGCCGGATAACGGCCGTTTGCGTCGACCTGCGAAAACTCGAGCATCGCGTCGAACACGGCGTTGCCGTCGCCGTCGATCACGCGGCCGATCAGCGTGATGTGCTCGCCCGGCGTTTCGGGCCCGGCCACGTTGGCCGTGAAGAGGCTCTTGAGGTCGAAATCATATTGCTGCGGACACAGGCCGTAGGCGAAGTACGGGCCCACCGTTTGCGAAGGCGTTTCCTTGAGTGTCATGGTTCAACGCTCCGTAGGGGTTTGGTTCGGGCCGCGCAGCACGATGTCGAATTCGTAGCCGAGTGCGTAGCCTTCTTCGGTGGTGTCGAGCGAGAAGCGCGAAATCAGGCGCTCGCGTGCGTCTTCGGGCGTGCCCTGGTAGATCGGGTCGAACGCGAGCAGCGGGTCGCCGGGGAAATACATCTGCGTGACGAGACGCGAGCCGAAGTAATCGCCGAACAACGAGAAGTGGATGTGATTCGGACGCCACGCGTTCGGGTGATTGCCCCAGGGATACGCGCCCGGCTTGATCGTGAGGAAACGATAGCGGCCGTCGTTATCGGTGATCGCGCGGCCGGCGCCGAGGAAGTTGGGATCGAGCGGCGCGTCGTGCTGGTCCTGCTTGTGCACATAGCGGCCGGCGGCGTTGGCCTGCCAGATTTCGACGAGCGTGTTGCTCACCGGCTTGCCTCCATCGTCGAGCACGCGGCCCGTCACGATGATGCGCTCGCCGAGCGGCGCGCCATTCCTGGCCGCATTGCGCGTGAGGTCGTGATCGAGCGCGCCGAGGTCGTCGGTGCCGTACACAGGCGCGTGCTGGTTGCGCAGCTTTTCCTTCAGGGGGATGAGCGGGAGCGTGGGACCGCGTTTGACCGACGAACGGTACGGCGGATAAACGTACGCGGGGTGCGAGTCGAAGTCGCGCGGCGACAGGATGGACTCGTCCATGGGGTGTCTCCTGGGGTGGATTATTGGAGGAAGGGCTCGTTGGCTGCAGCGATTTGCCGCTGCGAGCCGATGGAGTCACTTTATCCAAAGCGAAAAGTTATGCAAAATGATGTTTTTTCGCATCTCGTATAACGAATCGTTATGCAAAACCGGCTCGCGGACGGACGCGTCAAATTCCGCCATCTACAGTGTTTCCTTGCCGTGGCGCAGATGGGCAGCGTGCAGCAGGCCGCCGAAAGTCTGTCGGTCACACAGCCCGCCGTGTCGAAGACGATCGCCGAGCTGGAGCGGGTGCTGGGCGTGAAGCTGTTCGAACGCGGGCGGCACGGTGCGGTGCCTACGCGCGAGGGGCAGCTTTTCATGCCGCACGCAAGCGCCTGCGTGAGCGCGTTGCGCCAGGGCGTGGCGTTGCTCGCGCGCGATGAAGGCGCGGTGGCCACAACGCTCGATATCGGCGTGCTGCCTACGGTGGCGACGGCGTTGCTGCCCAGCGCGTTGCGCCACTTCGGCGAGGAGTGGCCGCGCGTGAGCGTGCGTCTGGTGACGGGGTCCAACACCGAGCTGCTCGAGCGGCTGAAGACTGGGGCGATCAGCTTTGCGGTGGGCCGTCTCGCCGACCCGGAGCGCATGGTGGGCCTGAGCTTCGAGCAGTTGTACAACGAGCCGCTTGCCGTGGTGGTGCGTGCGGGGCATCCGCTCGCGCAGGGGGCGGGGCTGCCGGCCCAACTCGTATCGTTTCCGCTGGTGCTGCCGCCGTTCGGTACGTTGATCCGCCAGGCGGCGGACAGTCTGCTCGCCGCGTGGGGCGCGCCGCCGCTGTCGGCGTTCGTCGAACTGCTTTCGGTTTCGGTGGGGCGCGCGCTCGCGCTCCAGAATGACGCGGTGTGGTTCGTGCCCGACGGTGCCGTCGAGTACGACCTTCGGCGCGGGACGCTGGTGCGGCTGCCGCTGCCTTCCGCGGGGGGCGAAGAGCCGGTGGGGGTGATTCAGCGTACCGATACCCAGCCCACGCCTGCCGGTCGGGCGCTGATCGAAGCCGTGCGGCGCGCGGCGCGCGAGCGCGAAGTGCGGCTGGATGGCTCGGCTGCGCCCCGGACGCGGCGTGCGCGTGCCGTCGACCCTTCCGCCGGCAAGCGCTCGCCCGGCGCCAAGGATTGAAGCTTCACGGCTCCCGAGGACCCAAAGCCGCGCGCCGGATTCAGCTAGCTGCGAGCTTCGTCCTGGGGCGTGACTTCGACGTTGCCGGCGTTTCCGGCGCGATGCCGGGCAGGCGCGCGCTCGTGGCCATCCACAGCACTTCGGCGTCTTCCTCGCTCGTCGAAATGGCCGCGTGGCCCGTGCGGCTGTCGAAGTAGAGGCTGTCGCCCGCGTCCAGACAGGTGGGTGCGTAAAGCTCGGAATACAGGCACACGCTGCCGCTGATCACGTAGAGAAACTCTTCGCCTTCGTGGCGGCCCCAGTCGTCGAACGCGTCGAGCGAATGCGCCGTGATGCGGATGCGAAACGGCAGCATTGCCTTGTGCGCGAGATCGGTGGCGAGCAACTCCATTTGATAGCCGCGATAGGCGTGACGCTGACCCGCGCCGCTGCGCGTGAGCGCGCGGCGGCCGCCGGCATTGAGCCTGAGCGGGGTGCCGAACAGCTCGGCCAGGTCGATTCGGAGCCCGCCGACGATCTTTTGCAGCACGTCGAAGGTGGGCGACATGAGTCCGTTTTCGACTTTGGACAGGGTCGAGCGCGAGACGCCGCACAGGCGGCTGGCCGTATCGAGCGTCAGGTCCTGGGCGACGCGCGCGGCGCGCACCCGGCGGCCGAGGTCGGTGGTCGCCGTGCTGGCGGATGGGGTGAGCGTGGAATCCATGGGCTACGTTCGAAGACTGACGAAAAGCCCTGGTTGGGCCGCGCGATGTCTTGCCGATCATATCAAACGGTTGCCCGCACGAAACCCAAGCCACGCCGGGCCGGGCCGCGACGTCGGCTCGGCGTCATGGGCAGCCTTCATGCGCCGACGCCCCGTTTAATTGTGAATTAAAACAATCCGGTTTAACGATTTTTAAAAATCGCTCCATCGATGATTTAACAATATTTAAAGATTTCCTGGGTTTGATATTAGAGCAGCACCTCAAAATGCGTCCATGCGCCGCGGCTCACACCGATTTTGATATTTATCATTGTAATCAGATGATTTAGATCAAGTGGAGAGCGCAAAATGCATGACGAACGACTCGAATTCTTGCTGGCAATCTCGCGAAGAACGCTCGGGATCGAGAGCTTCGAACTGACCGGGAAGCCGACCGCCGACGTGCACCTCGTGAGCGCAGAGGATATCGGCCGCGCGCTGGAGTCGGCGTACGACGCCGGGTTGATCGTCGGCTACCGCATGGGCCGCGCGGAGTGCGAGCAGAACACCTGAATTCCGCGTGACGCGATGCAGTGGCGGCGTCCTTTAAAGGGGTGCCGTTTTTATTTTGGCTTTTATTAAAACGATAATAAACGTTGCCTGATTAATCGGCGATGTCGCGCCTGATCAGTCCCGGCGATCGCTAATCGACGCTTCATCGGCTGCATGACACCCGGCGTGCCGGTGCCTGTTACCAGGGAAACCTGATGAATCAAACGAGCCGACGCAGCGGTGCGAGCGACCAGTCGTGCGGCACGCCGTGCACGGCGAAAAACCACGCGGCAGCCCATGACGCGGCCACGACGATCAGGTCGCAGCGTCCGCTGCGCCACCAGTTCAGCGAGTGCCGCTGAAAGATCCACGGCACACCGAGCGGATTGGGCCAGTCGGCGAACAGATGGATCATGCCTCCGCAAGCGAAGCCGAACGCGGGTGCCGCGAGCGGCAGGTGTCCGAGTGTGTGATACGACCACACGAGCAACGCGAGCCAGCCGATGCCCCAGTGCGTGAACGTGCGATGCGTGATCCAGAGGCGCCGCTTCTTGCTCCACCATGCGACCTCCAGCCAGTCGGGCGCCGATCCGCCCGCTACCCCCGCCGCGAACGCGAGCGCAGCGTAGAGATGCCATGCGCTATCGGCGCCCTGATGCGTGACGATTGCGGCGGCGATGACGCCGGCGGCCCAACCCGTGGCGTGATGTGCGGTGCCTGATGCCATGAAGCGGTGTGTTGCGAAGTCGAAGGGGGCGCAATCTTCGCAGATGTGTCGCCGTTATGACAGGGGGGCATGCGGGCGACATGCGGTACGTCACGTGGCGCGTGCAGTGCTGGCCCCAGGCGTTCGCGCGTCAGGTCGTGCAGCGCGCCACGTCGAAGCGCAGTTCTTCTTCAGGCGGATCGTTCGATGCAGAAGCGCCGTGCGTGACGCGAATGACCGAGCCGTGGCCGTTCGGCGTGAGCGTGACGAAGTACGACGCGTCCGTGCGCGAGCCGACGCTCAGCTCGGTCGTGTTGCCGTCACGCGAAGTGTGCACGCGCGGCAGGCGGCCTTCGAGGCAGCTCGCGACCGACGACGCCGAACGCGCCGACGAAGCATAGATCATCGGTTCGCCGTTCGAAGCGGTGCCGGACGGCGGTGTCGATCCGCAAGCGGCGATGAGCGCGAGCGGAGTTGCGGCGAGGAGTCGTTGCGTGAGCGTTTTCATGGGCGGCGTGACAATATCGAAGCAGCGGATTATGCCAATGAGTATACGCACCCTGATCTGGATCAAGGTCCACACAGACGTAAAAAGATGCAACAACTCACAAGAAAAAACGCACATGCGCTTGTGGCGCACGTGCGTTTCGCACAGGCAAGGCAGCGTGGCGGGTCGCGCCGGGTTTGCCCAACCCCGAGCGATCAGAAGCGGTGACGCAGACCGACCGTCGCGGCCACCTGGTTGTTCGTCGAAGAAGGCGAGAGCGTATTGATCGCAGCGGCGTTTGCGATGCCCGAGCCGTCGGTGTTATAGCCGAGCGAACCCGAAGCGTGCTGGTAGACGCCAGCGAGATAGACGTCCGTGCGCTTGCTCAACGAGTAGTCGGTGCCGAGCAACGCGGTGTGCCACTTCGGGCTGTTGTTGTTGCCAGTGCCCGTGACTGTGCCGTCAGTGAACGTGTAGGAGCCGATGAACGCGAGGGCTGGCGTCAGATGGTAAGCGCCGTTGAGCTCATAGTTGTCGACGTGCAGGTTCAGGCCCGCGAGGCCCGGCAGCGCCGCGCCGCCACTCGAGAGACTCTGCATGCCGTCGATCTGCGAGTGCGTCCATACGAAGCCAACCTGTGCCGGGCCGTACGTGTAGTTGACGCCCGCGCCGAACGAGCGCTGCAGCCGTGCCGAGATGTTCTGGTCGGCCGAAGCGGCGCTATTCGCGGCGCCAAGGCCCCCGGTGTTGTTCTGTTGCGAGTAGGCGGCTGCGACGTTCAGCGGGCCGTTGCCGTACGATGCGCCCACGCTCCACGCGCGGCCATTCGCGAAGCCGTTCACGTCGTTGCTGAAGCCGTACAGACCGCCGAACTGGAAGCCCTCGTAGTTCGCGCTGGCGTACTTGACCGAGTTCTTGATCGAATAGCTTTGCGCGAGGTTGTCGTTGTCGAACGGGTGGCCCGCGAGATTGTTGCCGAAGCCCGCGCCGGCTTCGGAGAGCGGCGAGAGGTAATCGACCATCGAGTCATACTGCCGGCCGAGCGTGAGCGTGCCGAACTGATCGCTCTTCAGGCCGACCCAGGCCTGGCGGTTGAAGCCGTTGTCGCCGTTCTTGTAGCCGCCGTTGTTGAGATTGAAGCCGCTCTCGAGGGCGAAGATCGCCTTCAGGCCGCCGCCCAGGTCTTCGGCGCCGCGAAAGCCGAAGTAGTTGTTCGAGAGCGCGCCGCTGCCCTGAGCCCACAGGCTGTGGCCGCCGACGTTGTTCGCGTAGACGATGCCGGCGTCGAGCGAGCCGTAAAGCGTGACGCTGCTTTGCGCATGGGCGCTTACGGCAAACGCACTGAGAACGCCTGCAGCAATGAGTGCTTTTTTCATGTTTTTCTCCGGTCAGAACTTGGGGAATTTCAGGCCGAATATTCTGGAAATCGATTTCGTGCCCGGATGATTCGCCACGAAGTGTAGTCCGAGATTCGGCGTATTTACGAAAATCGAAGCAACAATGCACTCATTTCATTTCGAGATTGGCATTAATCGCTGTAAGTGATTGCGTATAAAGAGATTTTCTGTTTGATTATTGGGTGCGACAAAATGGTCCGTATGGATAATCCGTTGTGCGGCCGCGACGGTGCGGCAAACCCGCGCAGGGTCTGGCCTAGCGCGAATTCATCGCTTTTTCAAGTGTGATTCTTGTTGTTTGGTGAAAGGTACTGTTCCAGATCATGGACTGAACACACGCAAGGCGCGGCGGTACAATTTCTTCAGCCCTCGACCAAGGGTGGTCTTTTTTCATCTGTTTTTACGCGGCTCTCGGGCCGCGTTTTTTTTTGCCCGCGGAAAATCATTTTAAATTGATGCGCGCGATGGAATGGTGCGTTGCGGAAAACGCAATGATTGAAGTTGCCGGCCGATATTCCGCTTCGATGACGGGATAATCCGAACCGGCTGGATAGAAAGACGCGGCGCCCGGCGCGCGACGCGATCCGGGTAGAATCCTGCCCTTGCCCCGCGACGGGCAAGTCCCGCGCAGAACCCGATGAAAATCCCGCCATGACCGATTCCTCGCCCGCAACCGATCCCGATTTCCCCGCCGACGACCTCGCAGCCGAAGCCGAGGTGATCCAGGAAGCGCGCCTGTGGCGCAAGGACGGCTGGACCGCGCGCGTGATCAAGAACGAGGACGACGACGGCTGGGCTGTCGAAATGATCAAGGACGGCGAGCCGGAACCTGCACTCGTCGGCCCGTGGACCATGGGCCGCGACAAGAAGAATCCCAAGCCGCTCGATACGCCGGCGTTCAACACGCTCGTGAAGACCGCCTCGGAGGTGCTGCGCCGGCACGAGCAGCAATTGCGCGCGCTGCTGCACAAGCGCGTGAGCGTGCAGACCGCCGAAGGCGATGTGGACGTGACACTCGACATCGTTCCCGACGAGTACGAGCCCTACGCGCTCATCAGCGCGATCGACGCGTTTGGCGAGCAACTCGCTCAGGCGCGGGTCGCGCCGAACTTCAAGCTGACGAAGGCGCGCGCCGAGGCCTGGGCCGAAGGCGGTTTCGGGCGTATCGAGTAGCGCTCAAAGCTTGCCCGCTTACTCCTGCTTGCAGAAGATCGCAGTCAATAGCGGCCCGGCATGGTGAGCGATGGCGTTATTGCCCGCCGCCGTGAGAGCCGCCTGCACCCTGGCCTGGGTGCCGACCACGACAGCCCCGTAGGCGGAAGGGGCAATGGGCGCGCCGTCGCCGGTCTTGAAGAGCGGGTCGTCCTTTTGGAAACCCACGATGGCGAACACGCTGAAGCCATACGCGGTCATGTGCCGGTCGTGCGCGGGCCAGAACGCGTTGATCGAATTGCTTTCGACCTTCATGGGCTTCGGATCGATCAGGTTTTGCGTGATGAGCCCCGAGATGAAGTCGTGCGCGGACTCGCTGCAGGTCAGCGAGTCGTCGATGGCGGCGGCGCGGGCGTTGCCCGCGAGAAGCGTCAGGAAAGCGAGAAAAAGGGCGGCAAAGGTAAAACGTTTCATTACGTGAATGGCGAAAGTGCGTGCGCCGGGGCCGGATTGGGGCGCACAACGGCCGGGCTGGCGCGAAGGGGTGCACTTTACGCGTGTTCGGGCAACTTCGCTTGCGGCGCTGCGGGAGCCGATCGGGCGTTCTGGCTTACAAATCCCAAGTGAAAAGTGGGGCGAACGTCGGACTTTCTGCAAGTTTTCTGGAAGGCGTATACATTACGCGGTTATGACCGAAAAAGATAAATCCGAAAAAACGGCTCCGCTACCGCGCACCTGGGACGCTCGCGCGGCGCGCTGGCTCGTCACTCCGCTCGTATCCACGTGGGTCACCCCGAATCATCTGACCACGCTGCGGCTTCTGATCGGCCTTGCCGGCGGCTTTTATCTGGCGTGCGGAGACTTTCTGTACGTCAATATTGGCGCATTTCTGATCGTCCTGTCGAATTTTGTTGATCATACCGACGGTGAACTGGCGCGTATCAGCGGCAAAACCAGTCGAATCGGGCATTTCTACGATCTCGCGGCGGACGCGCTCGTCACCGTCCTGCTGTTCCTCGGCATGGGCTACGGCCTCGGCGTCGTGGCCGCCCACTCCGGCGCCGAATGGCGTGTGCCGCCGGCCGTGCTCGGCGGCATCGCGGGCGTTGCGGTCGCGGTGATTTTTTTCCTGCGCATGCGCATCGAGGAAATGGCCGGCAAGGCGGGCACCCAGCAGGCGTTCGCCGGCGGCTTCGAGACTGAGGACGTGCTGTATCTGCTACCCCTTGTCACGCTGACGGGCGTCGTGTCGCCATTCATTATCGCGGCTTCGATCGGGGCGCCGTTGTTCGCCGTCTGGGTGGTGCTCGACTATGTGCGCGTGACGCGCCGCCAGCGCCCCGCCAAGGAAACCCGACAGGTGTGGAGCAGCAGATGAGCTTGCAAGCAGAACAAGAACAAGTCGTAGTGCCGCACGCTCCCGCGCCAGATCGCGCCGCACGCGAGCCGGCCGGAGAGCCGGACGGCGCGATCGGCCGCGCGCTGCAACCGCTGAATACCGCGCGCCTGCGCGACGACTATCAGCGCCAGGGCTCGTTCCTGTATCTCGCCGATTTTCTGCCTGCCGACGCCACGCGGCAGTTGATCGACGCAGCCAACGCGCTGCTTCCCGAAGTCAACCGCAACTATCTTCCGGGCCACAAGGCGGGCGGCAGCGTGAGCCGTCACACCATCGACCGCCTCGCGCCGTACATCGCCGAGCTCTACCGCTCGCCGCAACTCATTGCGTGGCTCGAAAAGATCACGGGCGAGCGCCTGCAGCTATCGCCCGAAGACGACCCGCACGCTTACGCGCTCTATTACTACACACGCGCCGGCGATCATATCGGCTGGCATTACGACACGTCGTATTACGACGGCCGCCGCTATACCGTGCTGCTCGGCGTGATCGACGAGTCGTCCTGCAAGCTCGACTACGAGCTGCACACGAAAGACCCGAACAAGGCGGACGAACCGGGCTCGGTGCAGTATCCGCCGGGCGCGCTCATCGTGTTCGATGGCGACAAGCTTCGCCATCGCGTCACGCCGAGCCTCGAAGGAGAAGTGCGCGTGTCGCTCACGCTCGAATACGTGACGAACCCGAACATGCGCCCGTGGCGCCGTTTCATCTCGAACATGAAGGACGCCATTGCGTACTTCGGTTTCCGCCAGGTGTTCCGCAAGGTGTTGGGAGGCAAGGCGTGAGCCGTGCTGCCATCCTGCTGCTGTCGGTCGGCACGGCGCTCTTCATTGCGCTGCTCGCCTGGCAGGGGCTCGGGTCGGTCACGGGCGCGCTCGCGGCCGCCGGCTGGGGCCTCGTCCTCGTCGCGGCGTTCCACGTCGTGCCGCTCGCGCTAGACGCGGGCGCCATCGCCGTGCTGTTTGGCAAAGACGGGCGCGTCGGCCAGCGTGATGCACTGCTCGCGCGGTGGAGCGGCGAATCGGTCAACAGCCTGTTGCCCGCTGGCCAGATCGGCGGCCCCGTGGCGATGGTGCGCCAGCTCGGGCAACGCGGCATGCCGATGCGCAACGCGGCTGCGGCCATCACCGTGAGCACGACGCTGCAGGCCGTCGCGCAGATCGTCTTCGCCATATTCGGCGTCGTGCTTTTTTCGGCCTACGCCGCGAATGGCGCGCCGCGCGATCTCGGCGTCGCCGCGCTGATCGCGACCGCCGTGCCTGGCGGCCTGATCGCGCTGTTCTATGTCGCGCAGCGCCGCGGTCTGTTCGGCCGCCTGCTGCGTCTCGCATCGAAAGTGTTCGGCAAGCGCGACTGGTCCGCGCTTGCCACGCGCGCCGACGCCATCGACGAAGCCGTGAAGTCGCTATACGCCCGGCGTGGCCGCGTGGCGGCCAGCTTCGCGCTGAGCCTCGCGGGCTGGCTCGTGGGCACGGTGGAAGTGTGGCTCGCGCTGCGCTTTCTCGGCCATCCCGTCGGCTGGATCGATGCGCTGCTGCTCGAGAGCATCGGCCAGGCGATTCGCGGCGCGGCCTTCGCCATTCCCGGCTCGCTGGGCGTGCAAGAGGGCGGGTTTCTGCTGCTTGCGCCGCTCGTCGGCCTGCCGCCCGAGGCGGCGCTCGCGCTCTCGCTTGCCAAGCGCGCGAGAGAAATCCTGCTCGGCTTGCCGGGACTTCTGTATCTGCATTTCAGCGAACGTAGCTGGCAACGCCGGCGCGCCTTGCGCGTGCCCGCTGTCGAAGTCGCCGATTGACTTTTTTCTTCCAAGGAACGTTTGCGCATGCGCGCCATCATTCTCGCGGCAGGCCTTGGCCTGCGCCTTCAGCAACCCGCTGGAGAACAGTTTCCGAAATGTCTGCTGCAGTTCGAGGGCGTGACGCTGCTCGAACGCCATTTGCAATACCTGGAAGAGGCGGGTGTCACGGAAGTCGTGCTCGCGCTCGGTTTCCAGCCTGAGCTGGTCGAGGCCGAACTCAAGCGCATCGGCTGGCCGCACAAGGTCGAGGTCGTGATGAATCCGCGCTTCGACCTGGGCAGCGTGCTCACGGTGCATCGCACGGCAGAAGCGCTCACGCGCGGCGGCGACGTGCTGCTCATGGACGCCGACGTGCTCTACGACGAGCGCGTGTTCGCGCCGCTCGTGGCGGGCGAGGCGCCGGCCAACCGCCTGCTGATCGACCGCGACTTCGAAGCCGGCGACGAGCCCGTGAAGCTGTGTCTGCGCAACGGCGTGCCCGTCGAACTGCGCAAGCAGCTGGCGGTCGGTCTGCAATACGATACGATCGGCGAGTCGGTGGGCTTCTTCCGCCTGAACGAAGCGACGACGCGCCGCTTTGCGCAGATCGTCGAAGGCTACGTCGATACGGGCCGCGCGAACCTGCCGCACGAAGAAGCGCTGCGCGACCTGCTGCTCGAACGCGGCAGCGAGTTCGAAACCGCGGACGTGACCGGCGCGCCGTGGATCGAGATCGACTTCCCCAATGACGTGACGCGCGCCGCGGAGCAGGTGCTGCCGCAATTGCGTCCCGTGGTGAGCCGTGTGAAGCAGACGGCTCTCTGAAGCGCATCCGCGCGCTTTTCGCTTCGTGCCGCACACACAAGGCGCGCCGCTTCATCTGTTGCCGGGTTCCCGTTTTCCGCAACAAGGGCCATAATGGCAGCTTTACGCCATCAGCCGCGCTGATCGTCGTTCCCGCCCATGCCATTAGCCCTCGGCACATTCATCGTTCCGCTCATTGTCGCGTGCTCGATGTTCATGGAGAACGTGGACGGGACGGTCATCGTCACCTCGCTCCCCGCACTGGCCCGCGATCTCGGCCAGGACCCCATCACACTCAAGCTGGCCGTCACGAGCTACGTGATCGGCCTCGGCGTGTTCATTCCGATCTGCGGCTGGGTGGCCGATCGCTTCGGCTCGCGCAATGTGTTTCGCACGGCCATCGGCATCTTCATGGCGGGGTCGTTGTTGTGCGCGGCTTCGCGTTCGCTCGAGATGTTCGTGGCCGCCCGCTTCGTGCAGGGCATCGGCGGCGCGATGATGGTGCCGGTTGGACGCATCATCATCTTCCGCTCGCTGCCCAAATCGGACTTCATCCGCGCAGTCAACTATCTCACGGTGCCCGCGCTGCTCGGGCCGGTCGTGGGGCCGCCGCTCGGCGGCTTCATCACCACCTATCTGCACTGGCGGCTGATTTTCTTCATCAACATTCCGATCGGCGTGCTCGGCATCTGGCTCGCGAACCGGCATATCGCGAACATGCACGAGGAACATCCCGGGCGGCTCGACTGGGCCGGCTTCGTGCTTTCCGCGGGTGGGGCGTCGCTGTTCATGCTCGGCCTGTCGCTCGTGGGCGGGGAGCTCGTCGCCACCGGCACTGCGGTGACGATGTGCGTGATCGGCGCATTGCTGCTGGGCGCCTACTGGTTGTACGCGCAACGAGTCGAGCGGCCCGTGCTCGATCTGAAATTTCTGCGCATCCCCACGTTCAATGCGAGCGTGGCGGGCGGATCGCTGTTTCGCATCGGGCTTGGCGCCGTGCCGTTTTTGTTGCCGCTCACGCTGCAGGAAGGGCTCGGCATGACGGCGTTCGCTTCAGGCGCCATCACCTGTGCTTCGGCGTTCGGCTCGATCTTCATGAAGGCGATCGTCTCGCGCGTGCTCGGGCGCTTTGGTTTTCGCCGCACGCTGATGGTCAACGCGGTGCTCGCGGGCACGGCCATCGCGATATGCGGCGCGTTTTCGCCTGGCACGCCGGTGTGGCTCATCTGGGTCATCGTGCTCGCGGGCGGCATTTTTCCTTCGCTGCAATTCACCGGCCTCAATTCGCTCGCGTATGCCGATATACCGACGCGCGACATCGGCCGCGCCACGAGCGTGGCAAGCGTGATCCAGCAGGTGTCGCTCGGCCTCGGCGTGACGGTCGCGGGCCTCGTGCTGCAGATTTCGCATCGGGTGCAAGGGCATTCGGCCATCGTCTGGTCCGATTTCTGGCCCGCGTTTCTCGTGGTCGGACTCTTTTCGGTGGCGTCGATTCCGGTGACGATGCGCTTGCCCGCCAATGCGGGAGAAGAAATTGCGCGCGGCCGGCGCGGCAAGGCCTGATCCGGTCCAGGAGGGCGCCGCCTTGGTCGGCAGCGGAAATCAGCGGATCGCCGGATCGCAATCGTTTTCCTGGCGTGCTATAAGGCCAAGGCAGGTTTCCGGTAGGCCAACGAACCGAATCATGGGTGAACTCAATGAAGCTGGTTGAAAAAACGAAAATCTCCGCTGCCGCTCTCGCACTGCTTTCGCTATCCGCCTTGTCCACGGGCTTCCTCGAAGCCACGCCGGCCTTTGCGAAGGATACGCAGCAACGTCCTGCGGTCCTCAATGCATCGGCCGTGGCCGTTGCCGACAAGTACGCGGCCGACGCCGCCGAGCAGATCTTCAAGGAGGGCGGCAACGCCGTCGATGCGGCGGTCGCCATCGCCTTCTCGCTCGCCGTGACGTACCCCGAAGCCGGCAACATCGGCGGCGGCGGTTTCATGACGCTCTACGTGAACGGCAAGCCTTACTTCCTCGACTATCGCGAGCGCGCGCCGCTTGCCGCCACGCGCACGTTGTACCTCGACGACAAGGGCAACGTGATCCCCGGCAAGAGCCTCTACGGCTACGACGCCGTGGGCGTGCCGGGGACGGTCGAGGGCATGTGGGAAGCGCAGAAGCGCTTCGGCAAGCTGCAATGGAAGCAGGTGCTCGCGCCGGCGATCCAGTACGCGCGCGACGGCTTCGTCGTGGACGAGCAACTCGCGAAGCGCCGTGAGGCCGCGGAAAAGGACTTCGCCGGCAAGACCAATTTCGACGACTACTTCGGCAACCTGAAGGAGGGCGTGACGTTCAGGCAGCCCGATCTTGCCAACGTGCTCACGCGCATTGCGAACCAGGGCGCGAAGGACTTCTACGACGGCAAGACCGCGGACCTGATCGCCGCCTCGATGAAGGGCCACGGCCTCATCACGAAGCGCGACCTGCAGGAGTACAAGGCGGTGTGGCGCCAGCCCGTGGAGGCGAAGTGGAACGGCTACGAGATCATCACCGCGCCGCCCCCGAGTTCGGGTGGCGTGGGCCTCGTGCAGCTGCTCAAGATGAAGGCGATGCTGGCGCCGCAATTCAAGGACGTGCCGCTCAATTCGGCGCAGTACATCCACCTGATCGCGGAGATCGAGAAACGCGTGTTCGCGGATCGCGCGCAATATCTCGGCGATCCCGACTTCTACAAGGTGCCGGTCGCCCAGCTCACCGACGACGCGTACCTCGCGAAACGCGCCGCCGAAGTCGACCCCGACAAGCCTTCCGACACGAAGAGCGTGCAGCCGGGCCTCGGCACCTCGATGCCCGAGAAGGCGGAAACGACGCACTTCTCGGTGGTCGACAAGTGGGGCAACGCCGTTTCGAACACGTATACGATCAATGGCTACTTCGGTTCGGGCGTGGTCGTGCCGGGCGCCGGCATCGTGCTCAACGACGAGATGGACGACTTCGCGGCCAAGCCCGGCGTGCCGAACATGTTCGGCGTGGTGGGCAGCGACGCGAACGCGATTGCGCCGAAGAAGCGTCCGCTTTCGTCGATGACGCCGACTATCCTCACGAAGGACGGCAAGGTGGCGCTCGTAATCGGCACGCCGGGCGGTTCGCGCATCTTCACGTCGGTGTTCCAGGTCATCACCAACAACTACGACTTCGACATGCCGTTGAAGGACTCGGTGGCGGCGATGCGCTTCCACCATCAGTTGCTGCCGCCCAACACGATCTTCTGGGAGCCGTACCAGCCGATCGACGGCGAACTGGCAAAGCAGGTCGAGGCGAAGGGTTACGTGCTGAAGGCGCAGGCCTTTAACGGCGACATTCAGGCGATCCGGATCAACGGCGATACGCCCGACGCGGTTTCCGACCCGCGCGGCCGCGGCGTGTCGCGTCTGATCCAGTAAAACCGCGACGCCGATGCGAAACCATGCGCCGCGCATGACGGCAAACCAGTTCGCATCGGCAAGTTGGCATGGGGTGGCAAAAGTTTGCATGAAATGAGCGTTTATCCCTAAATTTGGGGATGCCGCTCCCGTATTCATCGCGTACTATGCAACCTCCGGCGGAAGACAGCCCTTTGCCGGCGTGTGTTTTTCTTGGGGCGGCTTTTGCCGCCCCATTTTCTTTTCGGCATTTCCGCTTCACAGCTTCACGGTCGGACCGCATAGTGACTTCGTCGGGCGAGGTTCCCTGGCTCCGACGTTTGCGCCGCCACGCGAGCGAGGCGCGCGCCCGCTCCACGACTCATCGCAACCGGGCATGGACCTGACGAGCCGCGAACTCGCGTTGATCGCCGACGTCTTCAAGCTGCTGGCCGACCATATCTTGCCGGAGGGCGCCTTGCGCCTCGAGGTGGGGCGGCGTCTGCTCGAATTGCTGCGCGCCGACGGCCTGCAAGCGGGGGCAGACCTGTTCGTCTGGTCGGGCGAAGACAATCTCGATCATCTGCGCATTCGGCGCGGCAAGCGGCGCGAACCTTTTTCCGACCGGGAGCGGGTGCTGTTCGATCTGGTGCGCCCGGCTTTCGTTGCCGCGCTGGCGCGCTCGCGCGCGCAGACGGGGCAGGTTCAGCCGTCGCCAACAGACACATCCAGTGCGGATAACGAGGCGATCAGCCGCCTGACGCGGCGCGAGCGCGACGTGGTCGCGCTCGTCGTGGAAGGGCTGCTCGACAAGGAGATTGCCGAGCGGCTGGGCATCTCTTATACGACCGTGCGCACCCATCTCGATCGTTCGTTTCAGAAACTCGGTGTCACGAACCGTTCGCGTCTCGCGCGGCTCGTGCAGTCGGCGCGGCGCTGAGGCGCGCTGCGCTTCCCCTTATTCCGGCGCGGCTGCCGAAACGTTCTCGCCCGCCGCATCGACCAAGCCGAGGCAGGTTTGCGCGTTGCCGATCCGCTCGATCGCGAGCAGCGCGAAGCGCGCGAGAAAGAGCGACGTCGCGCAGAAGCGTCCGCCGCGATGATCGGCCACGGAAACCGTGCGCGGCCGGTTACCGAATTCGTAAGCGAACACAGTGCACTGCGTGACCGATGTCGCCGGGCCGAGCATGTCGCCTCAGCGCGAAAGCGCCCGTGGCGGGGCCCGATCGCCATGGGCGATGCCGCCGTGAGCCTTGCGTCAATGTAAGCAAGGAATGGCACGTTGGGGTAATCTCCACCCTCGGCCGGCGCGGTATTCGCGCCATGTTGACTTACCTGAACATCCCTGCGCGCAGGTTATCTCGAAATGTTGACGCTCCCCACCGCGATTCCACCCGATTTCGGCGCCGGAGCGGTCTTTCTCAGCGTACTCGTGACGCAACTGGGCGTGCCCGTGCCGGCCGCGCCGGTGTTGATTCTCGCGGGCACGATGGCGGCGAGCGGCGAGACATCGTACGGGAGCCTGCTGGCGGCGGCCGTGATCGCCACGCTGCTCGCCGATTCGCTGTGGTTCGCCGCGGGCCGCAAGCGAGGGCGGCGTCTGCTCAACGGGCTCGTGCGTTTTTCGCTGTCGCTGGACACGACGATCCGCATCGCGCGCAACGTCTTCGAGCGCTACGGCGCGCCCATTCTCGCCGTGGCGAAGTTCGTGCCGGGGCTCGGCCTGATTTCCGCGCCGCTGCTCGGCACGACGACGGTGGCGGTGCACGTCTTCCTGCTGTGGGACACGGTCGGCGCGGCGTTGTGGGCGGGCACCTGGCTGCTCGGCGGCGCGGCGCTGCATGCGGAAATCGTGCAATTCGCGGCGTTCGTGCGCGCGAACGGCATGACGATTTTCGACGTGCTCGCCGTGGCGGGCGTGTTGTTCCTCGCCTGGCGCTGGCTGCGGCGCATGCAGTTCCGCCACTGGCTGGCGACGCACCGCATTTCGCCCGATCAGCTCGACGAGATGATGAAGTCGAGCGCGCCGCCCATCGTCCTCGACGCGCGCCCGCAAGCCGTGCGCGAGAAGGAGGCCTACCGGATTCCCGGTGCGCGGCCGCTCAATCTCGAATCGAACGAAGAACTGTCGCCCGAGCTGATTGGGCGTCCGATCGTCGTGTATTGCGTGTGCCCGAACGAAGCGACGGCCAAGCGCATTGTCGATCAGTTGCGCACCAAGCACATCTACCATGCGCGCGCGCTCAAGGGCGGCCTCGACGCCTGGGAGCGCCACGGTTATCCGGTCGAACCGCTGTCCAACGAATTCCACGCGGAGTTCCACGCGGCGCACGCCCATGCCGACGAACTCGAAGCGGACGAGGAACCGGAATACACCGTGCGGGCGAGTCTTTCCGAATAGCGGGGGGGCGGCGGCGCTGCGAGTCCTTCGCCGGGAGACCTTTACGGCAAGCCCGAATCGAAGCGCGTAGACTCGTCCGCTATCGGCATCTCATCGTCAACCGCTTGATCAATGGAGGATCGGAAATGGAATACCGTTTTCTGGGCGCGTCCGGAATGAAGGTGCCGGTGCTGAGCTTCGGCACAGGCACATTCGGCGGCAAAGGCGAGTTCTTCGAGGCCTGGGGCGCAACCGATGTCGCCGAAGCGCGCAAGCTCATCGACATCTGCCTCGACGCCGGTGTGACGATGTTCGACACGGCCGACATCTATTCGAGCGGCGCGTCGGAGTCGGTGCTCGGCGAAGCGCTCAAGGGGCGGCGCGACAAGGCGATCATCTCGACCAAGGCGACCTTCCGCTTCGACGACGAACCCAACAACGTGGGCTCATCGCGCTTTCACTTGAAGCGCGCGGTCGACGCGGCGCTCAAGCGTCTGCAGACCGACCATATCGACCTGTTCCAGTTGCATGGATTCGATGCGCGCACACCGGCCGAAGAGGTGCTGTCCACGCTCGACGAACTCGTGCGCGCAGGCAAGATTCTCTACACAGGCGTGTCGAACTTCTCCGGCTGGCACCTGATGAAGTCTTTGGCCGTGGCCGATCGCTACGGCTATCCGCGTTACGTCGCGAACCAGACGTACTACTCGCTGATCGGCCGCGACTACGAGTGGGAGCTGATGCCGCTCGGGCTCGACCAGGGCGTGGGCGCGGTGGTGTGGAGCCCGCTGGGCTGGGGGCGTTTGACCGGCAAGATCCGGCGCGGCCAGCCGCTGCCGGAGAAGAGCCGTTTGCACAAGACGGCCGAGCAGGGTCCGCCGGTGCCGGACGAGTATCTCTTTCGCGTGCTCGACGCCGTCGACGAGATCGCGCGGGAAACCGGCAAGACCGTGCCGCAGATCGCGTTGAACTGGCTGCTGCAGCGGCCGACGGTCGCGACGGTGCTGATCGGCGCGCGCGACGAGGCGCAGTTGCGCCAGAACCTCGGCGCCGTGGGCTGGAACCTCACGCCCGAGCAAGTGGCGAAGCTCGACGCCGCGAGTGCGGTGCGGCCCGTCTACCCCTACTGGCACCAGGAGGGTTTCGCTGAGCGCAACCCGTCACCGGTGTGACGGATAGCTTCGCCCGGTGAGATTTGATCAAGCCGCGCCAGTCTGGCGCAGGATCTGGGTCGCGCCCAGATGCAGCGCCAGCGCGAAGAACTCGCGCTCCGCAAGATTGAGGGTCTTCGCGGCGGCCATCGCGCGGCAATGGTCTTCCGGGTGCAGAAACAACTTCACTTCGACTTTCGACTGACGGTTCTGCGCGGACTCCATGGATGCTTCTCCTTCGGTAACCGGGCGCTCGGCCCGTGACGGGTGCGAAGCCCATTACCGGGCGTCCATACGCGCAAGAGCGCGCGCCGTTTGCCGCGACGTGGCGGCAGCATGAAAACGGCGATGACGCGGAGTGGGCCTTTCGAGTTCGCCTGCAGCGACGCGTGCGCGACGGCAGGACACGCGCGCTGAATTAGCGAAGCGTGGGACGGCGCAATGCGCCGGTAGTGCGGTTGAAGCCGGGATGAGACAGGTGATGCGACGGCGGGGCAACGTGCTGCATAGCGACCAACCTCCGGGATTCTTCTTCTTGTGCGGCAAGGTGCCGCATGTGGTACGGGCCAGAGTGTAGTCGGGTTTTATCCTGGGGTAAACCCCTAATTCGAAAAGAATTATTACGTATATTGAGAAAAATCGCCTGGCAAGACCCGAAATGCGCTGTGAATGCACTTCAATTCATGCGCAATGCATAAGGAAAGTGTGATGGGGCGGCGTGAACTGCCGCCCCGGCGCTGGCCTGAAGGCCAGTGTGAAGGCGCGGGCGCGCCAGCGCCCGGCCGTTATTCCTCGACGCGCTTGCGCAGGCGCGCGCGCGCTTCGTCGAGCGACAGGAACTTGCCGCGTGCTTCGTCCAGCACGGTGACCTCGCCGTGGCCGATGTCATAGACCCAGCCCTGCAGTTCGAGCTGGCCCTGGGCGACGCGGGCCGCCACGGCGGGGTGCGTGCGCAGGTGCGTGAGTTGCAGGCGGACGTTTTCCTCCACGAGCGCCTGAACGATCTGGTCGTCTTCCAGACCGCGGATCTTGACCACGCTGCGCGCGGCTTCCGCGTTGCGCAGCCAGGCCTGCACGGTGGGCATGTCGGCCGTGGCTTCCGCGCCCGAGGCGAGTCCCTTCATTGCGCCGCAATCGGTATGGCCGCACAGCACGATCTGCTTCACGTTGAGCTCGAGCACCGCGAATTCCACGACGGCAGAAACGCCGCCGAGCATTTCCCCATATGCCGGCACGATATTGCCGATGTTGCGGCAAACGAACAGGTCGCCGGGTTTGGCCTGCGTGATCATTTCCGGCGAAACGCGCGAGTCGGCGCACGTGATGAAGAGCGTATGCGGCGCCTGGCTGTGGGCGAGGCTGTGGAACAGCTCCTTGTTGCCCGGAAAAACGTGATGAGTGAATTCGTCCACGCCGTTGAGCAGGTGTAACAGATCGCAGCCGCACGAATCGGAGTGACCGTCGTGCGGGTGGGTGTTGTCTGGCATGGATGTTTCTCTCTTGATCATGAATCGACACTATCGAATGGCAACAGCGGGAGTTTACGCTGAGCCGACCCCTTGCGGATCGGAAAACTTCGCGTCACGTTGCGCCGGACAAGCGCTTTCCCGGTTGTCGATCGTCGAACCGGCGGGATATGTCGATAAACCGGCCGAAAAGACGGCTAAGTGCGGGAAAACGGGCTGCTGCGAAGGCGCTGACGCGTCGCGCTTACGTTCGAAAAGCGATTTTCTCACGCTGGGCGCAATTGGCACACCCCGGGGTGTCGCCGGTGATGTCGGGATCGTGGGGAGGGAAGAGGCGCAACCGACCAGTCGGTCGGTGCACTCACCATGCCATGCGCCATTGGCCTGAAGAATGGGCAGCGGTGTCGTGGTGCCCGGGAAGCAGATCGTCTCCTGTGAGGGCATTGAGCGCCCAGCCAATCGCGCCCACGACGACGATGCCGAACAGCACGAGGAACCACGCGCCGCTCTCGATCTGTTCTTAAGCGGTCCGAATCATATCGCCGGGACTCGCGTGCAGGCCGCTTTCACGAGACGCGAGGCGCTCAAGGCTGACCACAGCGCGATCGTCCACGGGCTGGCGAATCAGCTTCAGGCGCAGCGGCGCGCCGCGACGGCATGAAGTACCACCCCGCGCAGAGCACTTGCAGCACGACGAGGACAGCCCACACGGTCTGATGCGCGACCGCCGGATAGTGGCCGTCGAGTGCGGGCCAATGCGCTAGCGCGGCGCCGATCGCGATCTGCAGAAGGAAGATGCCGATGAAGATGACGAGCGTGAACGTGGTGTTCACACGGCCGATCAGGCGCGGCGGGAAATAATCGGCGAGCACGGCATACGTGAGGATGCCGGTGCCGCCGAACGCGCCGTAAGCCGCCCAAAGCAGGGACGCGGGAAGCGGCACGCGCGCGGCGAGCAAGGCTTGCACGAGCACGAAGACGAGCATCGTGACGCCGGAAAAGAGCTGGACGCTCACGCCGCGCCGCTCGAAGCTGCGTGCGAGCGCGCCAAAGCCGATGTTGCCGACGATGAATGCGCCGCCCAGCACGGAAACGAGCGAGGCCGCGCGTGCACCGGCATCGGCGGTGCCGGCCGGCGCGACGTCGCGCAGGAACGCGCCGACCCACAACGACTGCATGGCGTAGAACACGGCCTGGGTGAGGCCCGAGAACGTCGCGGATTTCCAGAATGCATGGCTGCTCAAGATGTGCGCGGTGCCCTTGAACTGCTCGAGCACGCTCGCCTGGTGGTGCGTGTCGCGCGTGTGCGGGCCGGCAGTCCAGATGATGGCGGCCACGAGTACTGTGAGCGCTGCAAGCCCGAGACTCACGGCGCGCCAGGGCGCGATCGAGAGCAGCCACGAGAGCGGGGCGCCCACCGCTACGCCGCCGAGGCCGCCCACGGCCATCACGAGGCCGTTTACGAGCGTGAGCTGCGCCACGGGAAAGTGCTGCGCCGTGGCCTTGAACGCGCCGCCGAGGCAAACCGATACGCCCACGCCGATCAGCAGCCGGCCCGCCATCATTGCGGCCATGTTGTGCGAGACGCCGAAGATCAATGCGCCCGCCGCCGCCACGAGCATGACGCACGCGGTGACGCGGCGCGGGCCGTAATGGTCGAGCAGCACGCCGCCCGGAATTTGCGCGCCCGCGAAGCCGAGGAAATAGAGGCTCGTGAGCGTGCCGAGATCGGTCGCCGTGAAGCCCATTTCACGCGAGAGAAACGGCGCGAAGCCGAGATTGACGCCGCGAAACAGGTACGAAATGAAGTAGCCGAGCGCGAATACGGCGAAGACGCGCAGTCTGAGTGAGGTCATGTTGGGGGCGAAAGCGGATTGAATGCCTGGCTGTCGATTATTGGCGATTGCCGGGTGTGAGGCCAGAGAGGGATTTCAAACGGCATTGTGAGTAGAATTTGACGTCATGGCCCGACCGCTCCCCCCTTTGCAGGCGCTGCGCGCCCTTGAAGCCGCCGCACGGCGGCGCAGTTTCAGCCGCGCCGCGGAAGAATTACATTTGACGCACAGCGCCGTGAGCCACCACCTGCGCGCGCTCGAAACGGAACTCGGCGTCGAGCTGTTCCGCCGCGCGGGCAGCCGTATGATCCCCACGGCGGCGGGTGCACAGCTGGCCGAGCGCGTGCGCCGCAGTCTCGACGACCTGCGCGACGCGCTCGACGCCACGCGCCCCGGCGTGAGCGGCGTCACACGGCTGGAACTGAGCGTGATGTCCGATTTCGCGTCTGTCTGGCTGATTCCGCGCCTTGGCGACTTCTACGACCGCTATCCGATGGTCGACCTCTCGCTGCGCATGCACGCCGACGTGACGCCGCCCGATCCCTATCCCTTCGACATCGGCGTCTGGCATCGGCGGGTCGACGAGCCCGGCTTCCAGATCCGCAAGCTGCTGGACGACCAGGTCGTCGCGGTGTGCAGTCCGGCCCTGCTCGCACGTCATGCCGACTTTCGCATGGAAGATCTCGCGAGCATGCCGCTCCTGCGTTTTTCGCGCCGTTCGTGGCGCGACTTCTTCGAAGCGGCGGGCGTGGCCGGCGACGAGCCGCAGCGCGGACCGGTGTTCGACGACGCGGGCCTGCTGCTGCAGGCGACGGTGGCCGGTCAGGGGGTGGCGACGGCACGCCTGCAGCTCGCCCGCGGTTTCATCGAGCGCGGCGAACTGGTGCAGTTGGGACAGGTCCGCATTCCGGCTTCGCTCGACTATTACTTCACGTGGCGCGAGGGGCATCCGCGCGAGGCGGCGATCCAGCAGTTCTATCGATGGATAAAGGCGCAATTGGCCAATTGATGCAGGCCTCGCGTATTGCGCAACGGGTATTCGGGTTAGCCGCTGACCGTATTGTCAACGCTGCTTGTGTGATGCGCGTTGCTGTTTGAATAAAGCGGCTCAATCCCGCTCTGGATTACGCGATTAGTCATTGTATTCATATCGCATGCACCAAAGCGGATCATGGCCGAGGGCGCTGCACCGCACGTTTAAGTTAAGCATGGCAATGTAACGCCGGTGAATGGACCGTAAAACGGGCTTGTGAAGCTATTCAATTGCCGGCTTGCGCGATGGCTTCACTATTTGCACAATCGTCTGTATTCGTCTGCGGAAAGCGGCGGAAAGTGTGGCGTGGAATCACAGATTGGGCACGCTTCGTGTCAAGAATGAAATAGTTGCGGTATTGTTACTCCCCATCGCCGTTTGGTGCGTGAATGTTTTGTAGTCAATGGTGTAGTTAACGGCCCATTCCTGGGCCAGCAATAAGACTGACAACAGGAGAAACTGCATGAAGGCTATTCAGATGTTCAAGCTTGCCGCAGCCACGGCACTCGTGGCGGCCTCGTTCCAGGTCTACGCGCAGGACGCCTCGGCCCCGGCGGCCGCAGAAGCCCCTGCCAGCGGCCCGACGGCCGCAGCCCAGCACAACGTCAATCAATCGAAGGCAGCGTTGCGTCAGGCACGCGCAGCGAACCGTGCGCTCGGCCGCAAGGTCCGTGCGGCCCTCGCGCGTGACAAGAACGTGAGCGTCTCCAACATCACCGTGCGCGCGAAAGACGGCGCCGTCACGCTGCAAGGCACCGTGCCCGATTCGTCGCAGATCCAGCGCGCTGGCGATGTCGCCAAGGGCGTCGAAGGCGTGACGTCGGTGCGCAACGCGCTGACCATCCGCCCGGTTGGGACCTGAGCGTCGGCTGGCCGGCGCGCGTCCATCGCCCGTCGAGGTGCGGGCGCCGCCGCAGCAGCAAATGTCTTTCTTCCTGAAGGCCGCACATGCAGTCCCGTTGGTGGACTGCATGTGCGGCTTTTTTATTGCCTCGCGAAACATGACGCGCTATGCCGTCAAGCGCGTTGCGCTCACGGCTCGACGTAATGCATTTCCGGCGATTCGCCCATCAGCAGCGGGCGATTGGCGTCGGCGGCCGCGCGCAGATAATCCCACAGCGACGTGATGCGTCGCAGCTTGCGCAAGTCCTCGCGGCTGCACAGCCAGAAGCGCCGCGTCACCATGACTTCGTCGGGCAGGATCGGCACGAGGCGCGGGTCTGGTTCGGCCATGAAGCAAGGCAGGATCGCGAGCGCGCTGCCCTGCAGCGCAGCATGGTATTGCGCGATCACGCTGGTGCTGCACAGGTTCGCGGTCACGTTCGGCGCCGTGCGTTCGAGGTAGAGCAACTCGTGGCTGAAAGCCAGATCGGCGACATAGCTGATGAAGGCGTGATTGCGCAAGTCGGCGGCCGTGCGAATGCGTGCGTGGCGCTCGAGATACGCCGGCGTGCCGTACAGGCGCAAGCGGTAGTCGCATAGCTTCGTGTAGACGTACTGTCCGCGCTCGGGGCGCTCCAGCATGATCGCGAGGTCGGCCTCGCGCTTCGAAAGGCTCACGAAATGCGGCACCGGCAAGAGGTCGATCGACATGTCGGGATGCTGGCCCGTGAAGCGCGCCAATTGCGGTGCAAGAAAGAAGCAGCCGAAGCCCTCCGTCGAACCCACGCGCACATGGCCCGAGAGCGACTGCGCGCCGATCGCGAACTGCTCGCTCGCCGATTGCACCGTGGTTTCCACGGCATCCGCGTAAGCCAGCAGGCGCTGGCCTTCGGCCGTCAGCACGAAGCCGCCCGAGCGTGATTTGTCGAACAGGACGGTACCTAGCGCTGCCTCCAGCTCGCGCACCCGGCGCGCGACCGTGGTGTGGTCAACGCCCAGGCGTTTCGCTGCGCCGCTCGCGCGCTGTGTGCGCGCGACTTCGAGGAAGTAGCGCAGATCGTCCCAGTTCAGTGTCTCCATGCTGCTCGTTGTGTTTTTTTGCATATCGGATGGGCTTTTTCATCTCTATGCCGTGGATATTCGAATAACTATACTCGTTGACGAATGCGGCGGAAACAGACACGGTCGCACGACAATAAGGATGGAGACAGACGATGCAAATGCAGTCGTTCCCCCTGCGGGCCTGGCGCGCCCGTATTCAGCAGGACTCTCCTTTACCTCGCCCAGCTCCACTCTCAGCACGCTCGACATGACTGCACACGTTTGCACACAGTGCTCGCGCGCGTGCTGCGGCTGAAGATTTCGCCGACTCCGCACTTTTCGCCATATCCGGCCATGGCCGGCCCGTTCGAATCCATCAGGGAGAGTTCACGATGAACGCAGTGACCCAGGCATCCAACGCGCAAGTTTCGACCGTCAAGCTGCTCATCGACGGCGAGTTCGTCGAATCGAAAACGAAGGAATGGCGCGACATCGTCAATCCGGCCACGCAGGAACTGCTCGCGCGCGTGCCGTTCGCGACCGTCGAGGAAGTGGATCAGGCCGTGAAGGCCGCGCACGCCGCGTTCGCCACGTGGAAGAACACTCCGCTCGGCACGCGCATGCGCATCATGCTCAAACTGCAGGCGTTGATTCGCGAGCATATGCCGCGCATCGCGCAGACGCTTACCGCCGAGCAGGGCAAGACGCTGCCGGACGCCGAGGGCGACATCTTCCGCGGCCTCGAAGTGGTCGAGCACGCCTGCTCGATCGGCACGCTGCAGCAAGGCGGTTTCGCCGAGAACGTGGCGGGCGGCGTGGACACCTATACGCTGCAGCAGCCGCTAGGCGTGTGCGCCGGCATCACGCCGTTCAATTTCCCCGCGATGATTCCGCTGTGGATGTTCCCGATGGCGATCGTTTGCGGCAATACGTTCGTGCTCAAGCCTTCGGAGCAGGACCCGCTGTCGACCATGCAGCTCGTGGAACTCGCCATCGAGGCGGGCATTCCGAAAGGCGTCCTCAACGTCGTGCACGGCGGCAAGGAAGTCGTCGATGCGATCTGCACGCACGAACTCGTGAAGGCGATTTCGTTCGTCGGCTCGACGGCCGTGGGCACGCACGTTTATCGTCTGGGCAGCGAGCACGGCAAGCGCGTGCAGTCGATGATGGGCGCGAAGAATCACGCTGTCGTGCTGCCCGATGCGAATCGCGAGCAGGCGCTCAATGCGCTCGTCGGCGCGGCGTTCGGCGCAGCGGGCCAGCGCTGCATGGCGACTTCCGTAGCCGTGTTCGTGGGCACCGCGCAGCAATGGGTGGATGAGCTGGTGGAAAAGGCGAAGACGCTCAAGGTCAATGCGGGCCATGAGGCGAAGACCGATGTTGGCCCGGTCGTTTCGCGCGCCGCTAAAACGCGCATTCTCAGCCTGATCGACTCGGGCGTGAAACAGGGCGCCACGCTTGCGCTGGATGGCCGCGACGTGAAGGTGCCGGGCTACGAGAACGGCAACTTCATCGGTCCCACGGTGTTCACCAACGTGAAGACCGACATGGACATCTATACGCACGAGATCTTCGGGCCGGTGCTCGTTGTGCTCACTGCCAGGACGCTTGATGAAGCGATCGCCATCGTCAACGCGAATCCGTTCGGCAACGGCGTGGGCCTCTTCACGCAGAGCGGCGCGGCGGCGCGCAAGTTCCAGAGCGAGATCGACATTGGCCAGGTCGGCATCAACATTCCGATTCCGGTGCCGGTGCCGTATTTCAGCTTCACGGGTTCGCGCGGTTCGAAGCTCGGCGACCTCGGCCCGTACGGCAAGCAGGTCGTGCAGTTCTACACGCAAACCAAGACGGTTACCGCGCGCTGGTTCGACGATGCGACCGTGAGCGACGGCGTGAACACGACGATCAGCCTGCGCTGATGCGCCGCCCGGTATAAACATGGAGTACCGAACAATAAGGGAGAAAGGCTCATGAAAATCGGATTCGTCGGGCTGGGCCACATGGGCGCACCGATGGCGCTCAACCTGCTCAAGGCGGGACACACGGTGGCGGTGTTCGACTTGAGCGCGAGCGCGATGCAAACGCTCGCCGAGGCCGGCGCGCAGAAGGCCGCATCGGCGAAGGCGGCGGCAAGCGGTGCGGAGTGCGTCATCACCATGCTGCCGGCGGCGGCGCACGTGCGCAGTGTGCTCACCGCGCAAGACGGCGTGCTGGCGGGCATCGCGAAGGGCGTGACGATCATCGATTCGAGCACGATCGACCCTGCGAGCGTCAAGGAGTTCGCGAAGCTGGCCGAGGCGCAGGGGAACGCGTTCGTCGATGCGCCGGTGTCGGGCGGCACGGGCGGCGCGGCAGCGGGCACGCTCACCTTCATGGTGGGCGGCAGCGCGGCGCACTACGAGAGCGTAAAGCCGGTGCTCTCGGGCATGGGCAAGAACATCGTCCATTGCGGCGAGACCGGCACGGGGCAGGTGGCGAAGATCTGCAACAACCTCGTGCTGGGCATCACGATGGCCGGCGTGGCCGAAGCGATGGCGCTGGGAGAGGCGCTCGGCATCGACCCGAAAGTGCTGGGCGGCATCATGAACACGTCCACGGGCCGTTGCTGGAGTTCGGATACGTACAACCCGTATCCGGGCGTGATCGAGACGGCGCCTTCTTCACGCGGCTACACGGGCGGCTTCGGCACGGACCTCATGCTCAAGGATCTGGGGCTCGCCACCGACGCGGCCAAAGGCGTGCATCAGCCCGCGTACATGGGGGCGCTCGCGCAGCAGCTCTATCAGGCGATGAGCAGCCACGGCGACGGCAAGCTCGACTTCTCGGCGATCATCAAGCTGTATCGCGCCGGGAAAGGCTGAGGCGCGTAGTTTCGAGTCGCGAAAGGCGCGCGGTGAAGCGCGCTTTTTTTCGACCATATTTGCTAGGGCCTGTTATTAGCGTGAACAGGCCCTAGGCCCTGATGCGAGCCTCGACGCGCGCGAAGAGCCGCCTGAACCACACGCCGAGCAGCGCATTGGAAGGCGCGAGCGCGGTGGAGCAGGCAAGAATGCGATAGACATCGTTGCGCGTGACCTTCGAGGTCTTCGCGGGATCGAGCCAGTCGTCGTTGTCGACAAGGCGTTCGAGCGTTTCGAGGCCGATGAGAATGGGCCACAGGCAGGCAAGCCGCAGACGCACCGAAAGGCGCGGCAGCGCAAACGTATAGTCGATGGCCGCGCGGAAATGATCGAGCGCGATGCGCACGAGTTCGAGCATGATCGGCCGTGCGCGCGCCGAGGCGCCGGGCTGCAGCAGGTCCTGCCCGGTGAGCCCTGCCTGGGCCAGCATCGAAGCGGGCAGGTAGCAGCGGCCAATGCGCAGATCCTTGCCGCAGTCCCGCAGTACGTTCACCATCTGCAAGGCCTTGCCGAAGCGGATGCCGCGCGTGTACATGGTTTGTTCCAGCGAGGGCGCGAGCGTTCCGGGCAAGTGCATGTAGGTCATCTTCGTCCAGAACTCGCCGACGCAGCCCGCCACGAGATACGTGTAGCGGTCGAGTTCGTCCCACGCTTTGAGTGCGGCCACCTGGCCCGAGCGCTCGTCGGGGAAGGTGCGTAGATCGAACTCCATGCCTTCGGTGAGCGTCGTGACGATCTCGCGCACGGCCTTGCGGTCGGCGTCGCCGAGTTGCGTGAGCACGTCGAGCGCGCCGCCCAGCGATTCGAGCAGCAGCTTCTCGTCCGATTGCGTTTGCTGGCCCGCAACCTCGCCTGCGAGATCGGCGAGCAGGGTGTCATGGTTCGTCGCGCCGTTCACGCGCTCGCGCAGCGCGAGCAGCAGGGCGAGCCGCCGCTCGGGCGGAATCAGCGCGGTGTCGGCAATGGTGTCGGCGGCGCGCGCGAGCAGATAGGCTTCGCCCACGGGGTCGCGCATGCCGGCGGGCAGCACGCGCATCGTGAGGTAGAACGAACGGGAAACGCCTTTGAGCAACGGGCCCAACAGGAAGGCCCGGGTAGAATTCTGCATGTCGGATAGGGGCAGCGGGGGACGGATCGGACGCAGCCGCATTGTATCGTGGACGAAGGAGACGAGGCCCGTTGACACCCGAACGCGCGTTCTACGGCCTCCAGGTGCGTTTCGCGCACACGGCGGCGCGCCTGGCGGAGATGCCGCTCGCGGTACGGGCGAGCGTCGCGGTGTTTGCCGATAGAAAGCGAACGTAACCGGCACGGTTACCAAACATTATTCAAGGCAACTGGGACATCGTGCAGGCGAGAGGAGATTGAAAGCCGCTGCACGCACGCAGGGTATTGGCGTGGCGCGCAAATGGGTGCGTGCGAAACGACCGGGTCCGGCCCCCGCGCAATATTGATGAAAGTAATCCCCGTAATGCGGGGGTAACGCCCGCAACACGCCCAGCGCACTAGACTCCGCCGATGCTTTTGTAACGGAGCGCCGCTCATGCCCTCGTCCCCGGCTCTTGCCATTCATTCCCTGCGCGATTTCGAGCTGACTGCGGACGGCCAGTACCTGATGGTGAACGGCAATCAGCCGGACAGCGTCGCGCTGCATTGCTCCGTGATGCATGAACTGCTCGCCGCGCTTTCCAACGCGATTGGCCGCTCCGAGCGCATCCGCCACAAGACCGCGAGCGTGAAATTCACTATGCCTTGCGAGGCCTGGGAGATCGGCCGCGAGTCGGGCGACGTGCAGCATCTCGTGGTGAGTTTTCGTCTGCCCGGCGGCGCCGAATTGTCGTTCCGCCTGCAGCCCGCGCAAGCCGTGCACATGACCGAGGTGCTCTCGCTCGCAACGGGGCTCGCGAAGATGCGCCTCCCTGGCCGCGCGAGCATGCAATAGGCGTGGCGCGCCGGCTTCGCTTGCGGCACTCGTCGTACACCCCGTATCCGTGGATGCCGGCCGCGCGCGTCTCGCGCCCGGTAATGCCGCATTCGGCGTTTTCACGGCTCTTTCGTTGGCTTCACATTCGACCTCCCGCATGACGGCATCAACTACCACGGCGCGTTATGCGCGCGCACTGACTCTCGCCGGCTTCGGCATTGGCGTGACCGCGGCGGCGCACGCCACCGAGCCCTTCGTGGTCCAGGACATCCGCATCGACGGGCTGACGCGCATCGAGCCGGGCACCGTGTTCGCCTATTTGCCGATCAAGCAGGGCGAGACCTTCACCGACGACAAGGCCTCCGATGCCATTCGCGCGCTCTACGCGACGAGCCTCTTCAGCGACGTGCGCATTTCCACCCAAGGCCGCACAGTGATCGTGCAGGTGCAGGAGCGGCCCGCCATCGGCACGATCGACTTCGCGGGCATCAAGGAATTCGATAAGGATAACTTGACGAAGGCGCTCAAGTCGGTCGGACTTTCGCCGGGCCAGAGCTACGACAAGGCGCTCGTCGACAAGGCGGAGCAGGAACTCAAGCGCCAGTACCTCACGCGCGGCTACTACGCGGCCGAGGTCGCGACTACGGTCACGCCGATCGACCGCAATCGCGTCGGGCTGCTGTTTTCGGTGGTCGAAGGGCCGAGCGCGAAGATCCGCCAGATCAATTTCATCGGCAACCACACCTTTAGCGAGCGCACGCTGCTCGATGAAATGCAGCTATCCACGCCGAACTGGTTTTCGTGGTACACGAAGAACGACCTGTATTCGAAGGAGAAGCTCACGGGCGACCTCGAGAACGTGCGCTCGTACTATCTCGACCGTGGCTATCTGGAGTTCAATATCGATTCGACCCAGGTTTCGCTGTCGCCCGACAAGAAGGACATGTATTTGACGATCGGGATTCACGAGGGCGAGCCCTATACGATCTCGAGCGTGAACATGGCCGGTAATCTGCTCGACCGCGAGGCGGAGTTGAAGAAGCTCGTGGGCATCAAGCCGGGGCAGCGATTCTCGGCGCAAAAGCTCAAGGACACGACCAAGGCGATTGTCGACAAGCTTGGCGAATACGGCTACGCCTTCGCGACCGTGAACGCGCTGCCGGAAATCGACCAGAAGGACCATACGGTGGCGCTCACGCTGCAGGTCGACCCGAGCCGCCGCGTGTACGTGCGCCGCGTGAACGTCACCGGCAACACACGCACCCGCGACGAAGTCGTGCGGCGCGAAATGCGCCAGCTCGAAAGCTCGTGGTTCGATTCGAACCGTCTCGCGCTTTCGAAGGATCGCATCAACCGCCTTGGCTACTTCACCGATGTGGAGGTGACTACGGTGCCGGTGGAAGGTACGCAGGACGAGGTGGACGTGAACGTGAACGTGACCGAGAAACCCACCGGCACGCTATCGCTGGGCCTCGGCTACGGGTCGGGCGAAGGGCCGATCATCTCGGCGGGTATTTCGCAGGACAACGTGTTCGGCTCCGGCAACAGCCTCTCGCTGAACGTGAATACGGCCACGACGTACCGTACGCTCTCGGTCACGCAGGTCGATCCGTATTTCACGGTGGACGGTATCAAGCGCATTACCGACGTCTACTACCGGACGACCGAGCCGCTTTACTACTCGAGCACGAACGACACGAGCTTTCGCATCATTTCGTATGGCGCGGACATGAAGTTCGGCATTCCGTTCTCCGAGACCGACATGGTGTATTTCGGCCTCGGCATCGAGCAGGACCGCCTCGACGTCGACTCCAGCACACCGCAGACCTATATCGACTACGTCAACGAGTTCGGGCGCGTCTCGAACACCGTGCCGCTCACCGTGGGTTGGTCGCGCGACAACCGCGACAGCGCGCTGGTGCCGAGCCGTGGCTACTATGCGCAGGCCAATGCCGAATACGGCACGCCGGCGGGCACGCAGTACTACAAGGGCGATGCACAAATGCAGTATTACTACTCATTCGCGCGAGGCTTCGTGCTGGGGCTGAACTTTCAGGGCGGATACGGCAACGGTCTGGGCGGCAAGCCATATCCGATCTTCAAGAACTACTATGCGGGCGGTATCGGTTCGGTGCGCGGCTACGAGTCGGGCTCGCTCGGACCGCGCGACACCACGACGAACGATCCGATCGGCGGCTCGAAGATGGTGGTGGGCAATATCGAGTTGACTTTCCCGCTGCCCGGCACGGGTTACGACCGGACGCTGCGCGTGTTCACGTTCGTGGACGGCGGCAACGTGTGGGGCACGGAAGGCAGCAGCACCGGGGCGAACGGCCTGCGTTACAGTTATGGCGCGGGGCTTGAATGGATCTCGCCGATCGGGCCGCTCAAGCTCGATCTGGGCTTCCCGATCGTGAAGCACGCGGGTGATCAGTATCAGAAGTTCCAGTTTCAGATTGGTACTTCGTTCTAGATTTTGGGTTGCGGGTTGATTCGTGGTTCCTTGACGATTTGGGCTTTTCTTGTTTTCGCGTCGGGACGCGGGCGTTGCCCCTGTGCGGGGCGGCACCTACTTTCTTTGCGGCGGCAAAGAAAAGTAGGCAAAGAAAGCCGCCCAAACCGCCAGCGCCAGCCACGGTTCACTTCGCGCCACCCCAGGTAGTGGCTCCGGAGCGTCTGTCACCACTCGCCCACAAGCGGAGTGACAAGGCGCTCATGCTTCCGGCGGCGCTGCGCGCCCCGAAGGGCATAACCCAAACCCGAAGGTCCTGGCAGAACGCTCGGTTTCCCTTGCAGGCCCGACCGCTGCGCGCGTAGCGCGCAGCGGGAATGGAAGAGTGCTTTGTCACTAACGAGAATGGTGCGAGGTGACAGACGCTCCGGAGCCACTGGCGATCACGGCCAGAGGTGAATTGTGGCAGGCATTAGCGGTTTGAGCGGCTTTCTTTTGCCTACTTTTCTTTGCCGCTGCAAAGAAAAGTAGGTGCCGCCCCGCACAGGGGCAACGCCTGCGTACCAACGCGAAATCAAAAAAACCAATCAAAAAACCAAAAATAATCAGGAGCAGAAACGAAACTCAGATCAGCAACTCAAGCGAGTGATAGAGCCGCCTGCGCTCAGGATTAGCAGAAGCCTCACCGGCATGAATCGCCTCCTTGAGGCATTCCAGAAAGCATTCGGCCGCAGCGGAAAGCGGCACACCGCGCCGCGCAACCACGCTGACCACCGTGCGATCCCATGAACACGATGGCTATCCCGGCCGCAATCGCCGCGATCGAAGAAGAGATGATCGCATTGCGCCACGAGATCCACGCGCATCCCGAACTGGGCTTCGAAGAATTCGTCACGAGCGACCTCGTCGCGCAGCGCCTCACCGAGTGGGGCTACGAGGTGCACCGCGGGCTGGGCGGCACGGGTGATCGGTGCGTTCGCGGACCGCGTGGGCCGCAAGGCCGCCATGACGCTCACGCTCTGGCTCATGGCGCTCGGCTCGGCGCTCATCGCGTTCGCACCCACGTATGCGCAGATCGGGCTCGCGGCGCCCGCACTGATCCTGCTCGCGCGTCTCGTGCAAGGCTTCGCGGTGGGCGGCGAAGTGGGCGCCTCGACATCGCTCCTGCTCGAATACGCCGACGACCGTTCGCGCGGCTTTTACGGCAGCTGGCAGTTCGTGAGCCAGGGCCTCAACACGGTGTGCGGCGCGCTCATCGGCGTGGCGCTCTCCACCATGCTCTCGCAGGCCGCGCTCGAAAGCTGGGGCTGGCGCGTGCCGTTCGTGATCGGCATGCTGGTCGTGCAGGTGGGCGTGTACATCCGCCGCCATCTTGACGAAACGCTCGCGAACCCCGTCGAAGTCGAAGACACCGAACCCGTGGCCGACGTGGCGCGGCCGCTGCGCGAGATTTTCGGGCGTCATCGCCCGGCGCTCGTGGCCGGCGTCGTCACGACCATAGGCGGCACGGCGGCGAACTATATCCTGCTGTTCTACATGTCGACCTACGCGATCAAGATTCTCGGTCTGCCGATGTCGGTCGGCATGAGCGCGGCCCTCGTCGCGGCGCTCTGCTCGCCGTTCGCCGGCTCGCTTTCCGACCGCCTGGGCCGCAAGCGGGTGATGGGTGTCTCGCGCGTGCTGCTGATCGCCGTGATCTATCCGGCCTTCATGGTCATTCACGCCATGCCGGCCGTGCCAACCGTGCTCGCGGTCGTGGCCGTGCTGGGCGCGATCGTCGCGTTCACGGCGGTCCCCAATATCGTGATGCTGCCTGAACTCTTTCCTCAGTCGATTCGCGTGACGGGCATGTCCGTGGTCTATTGCGTGGGCGTGTCGATCTTCGGCGGTTTCGCGCAGTTCTTCGCTACCTGGCTCATCAAGCTCCTCGACAATCCCCTCGCACCCGCCTGGTATCTGATCGGCTGCGGGGCGGTCTCGCTGCTCGCGCTGCCGCTCATTCGCGAACCAGCGGGTCGACCACTCGATAGAGGATTCTCATCGGCCGCTACGCACTTTTAGCGGCCGTGTCGTGTTTATTTACCAGACGTTTATGCGGCGCTGCCTAGAATCGGTTCGTGTTCAACTCAAGCGCGCCGCCCCTAACGGCGGCGTGCGCACAACACGTATGCCGTCTATTGTCTCGCAAGGCTCCATTTCCCGAGGTTCCCTTTCAGCCGCCGCGCCGCGGACCGTTCTCTCGCCGCGCGATTCGCGCAAGCCGCTTCACCCGGCAACCCATCGCACAACGGTCCAGCTGGTCGTGCGCGTGCCTGTGAGCGAAGCGCAGCTCGCGCGATGCACGCTGCATGGTCTGGTGGGTAGCGCGCTCGGCGTGCATACGATCGATATCGATCGCCGCAGCGATCTCGCTTGCCTGCACGTCGAACTCGATCGCCGCCGCGTGGCCGAGGCCATGGCACTGCTCATGCGCACGCTTTCGTGCGCGGAGTTCGGTGCGGTGCGCCAACTCGATCGCGCCGCCTGATTCGCAACGCGTGGCGCAAGCGCCGCCGCGACGGTTGCGCCACGCCTGCATGTTCTCCCCGTCCGCAGTTCACGCGACGCCTGTTTCGTGCGTCCGCAATCTCCGCTTCCCGCGCTCTCCCTTTGTTCCTACGTAAGCGCTGCGCACAGTGCGTACGTTAGTGAACGATTAGCGTACCTTAATTTCGGATTTCGAAACGAATGCGATCGCTATTGCTCCGTGAGTGCCGGTCTTGTCATCGCGTGCGACTTTTTTAGCCGCACTGATTCTGCGTTCTTCCGAAAAACAGTAGTATTTGCTCGAGCACCAAAGTCAGTTTGGCGATCTGATTTGATTCGATCGCCCGCGCGCGCCTGATTTGGGGTTCGTCGGTCCAGCGCAGATCGTCGATAACAACGGAGAACAGCATGACTCACGGATTTCGGGTGGCCAGCTTGTGCCTGTCGCTGGGATTGCTGGTAAGCGTCGTTGCATGTCACGATAACAAACCTGCTGCTGAAACACGACCTGCCGCGAACGTCGACGTGATCAATGTTGCGCTGCGCGACGTGCCGGTGGTCTTCGAATACGTAGGGCAGACAGAAAGCTCGCAGCAGGTCGAAATTCGCGCGCGCGTGAACGGCTTCCTCGAAAAGCGCGTGTATACGGAAGGCTCGCTGGTCCATGCGGGCGACGTGATGTTCGTCATGGACCGCAAACCCTTCGAGGCCGCACTCGATGCTGCGCAGGCCGAGCTTGCGCAGCAGAAGGCGCGGCTCGTCACCGCGCAGGCCAACCTCGACCGCGTGCGTCCGCTCGCCGCAAAGAACGCGTTGAGCCAGAAGGATCTGGACGATTCGGTTGGCCAGGAGCAGGCGGCGGCCGCGGCAGTCGAAGGCGCGCGGGCGAATGTCATCGGCGCGACGCTCAATCTCGGCTATACGACGATCGTCGCACCGGTCACCGGTCTTTCGAGCTTCGCGAAGAAACAGGACGGTTCGTATATCGATGCGACCAACAGCCTGCTCACCTACGTGGCGAAGCTCGATCCCATGTGGATCAACTTCTCGCTCTCCGAGAACGAGATGCTCGATCTGCGCACGCAAACGCAGAATGGCACGCTCAAACTGCCGCCCATCGGCAAGCTCGAAGCGGTGATCGTACTCGCCGACGGCAGCATCTATCCGGAACGCGGCTACATCGCGTTTACCGACGCCTCGCTCAGCTCGGAAACCGGCACTTACCTGATTCGCGCCGCCATGCCGAACCCCACTGGGTCGCTGCGGCCCGGTCAGTTCGTGCGTATCAAGCTGCTGGGCGCGCTGCGGACTTCCGCGGTGGCCGTGCCGCAGTCGGCGGTGCAACAGGGGCCGCGCGGCGCGTATGTGTGGACCGTCGACAAGGACGGCAAGGCGCAGCAGCGCGCGGTGGAAACGGGTGAATGGAACGGCAACGACTGGGTGATCAAGTCGGGCTTGCATCCGGGCGATCATGTCGTGATCGACAATACGCTGCGGCTCATGCCTGGTGTACCGGTCAAGGCAAATCTCGTGGCCACGCCGCCCGCGGCCGTGAATATTGGCGGGCCCGACGGCGGCGCAACAGGCGGCCAACAGGCGGGCGCGGCCGGGGCTTCCGGCCCGGCGGCTGCGAACGCTAATGCCGGGGCCAACGCGGGCACGACAGCCGCTCAACCGACCGCTGCGTCCGGCGCTTCCGGCGCGCTGGGCGAACACACCGCGCTTTACTTCGCGTCGGGCAGTTCGAGCCTCGATGCCCAGTCGGCCGATGCGCTCGCGGCTGTGGCGCGCCGTCTCGTCGCCGAGCCGGGCATGCGCGTGGCGATTTCCGGCTACACCGACTCGAGCGGCTCGCAAGCCGCGAACCAGCGTCTCGCGGCCGCCCGCGCGGCCACGGTGCGTGCCGCGCTGGTCGTGGCCGGCGTGAAAATCGAGCGCATCGAAATGCGCAAACCGGCGCAGATCGTCGCTAACGATCCGCCCGACAAATCCCGCCGTGTGGACGTCATGTTCTCGCCCGCCGCGGGAGGCTGAACAATGAAGTTCTCCCACTTCTTTATCGACCGGCCAATTTTCGCGTCGGTCCTCTCGATCGTGCTCGTCGTCGCGGGTCTGGTGTCGATGTTCAACCTGCCGATCGCGCAGTTTCCGGACATCGCGCCGCCCACGATCACGGTGAGCGCCACGTATCCCGGCGCGAGCGCCGATATCGTCGCGCAGAACGTAGCCGCGCCGATCGAACAGCAGGTGAACGGCGCGGACAACATGATGTACATGAACTCGTCGAGCTCATCGACGGGCAACATGACGCTCACGGTGTTCTTCAATATCGGCACCGATCCGTCGCTCGCCCAGGTGGATGTGCAAAACCGCGTGAACCTCGCGCTGCCTTTCCTGCCCGACTCGGTGACGGCCCAGGGCGTGTCGGTGCAGAAGCGCTCGTCGGCGTTCATGATGGTGATCGCCATCTATTCGCCCGATAACGCCTACGATGCGGCCTACGTGGCGAACTACGCCAACGTCTACGTGCTCGACGCGCTCAAGCGCATTCCCGGCGCGAACCAGGCGTCGATATTCGGTTCTGCAGACTATGCGATGCGCGTGTGGCTCAAGCCCGACCGCATGGCGAAGCTCGGCATTACCGTGGCCGACGTGCAGAACGCGATTGCGCAGCAGAACCAGCAGTTTTCCGCGGGGCGGCTCGGCCAGGCGCCGACCAACAAGCCCGTGAACCAGACGTTCCCGGTGACGACAAAGGGCCGCCTCACGGAGCCCGCCGATTTCGACAACATCATCCTGAAGGCGGCGTCGGGCGATGCGGCGATCGTGCGCCTCAAGGACATCGGCCACGCGGATCTGGGCGCCAAGGACTATTCGCTGCGCGGCCGCTATAACGGCAAGACGGCCACACTGCTCGCCGTGTACCAGCAGCCGGGCGCGAATGCGCTGCAAGTGGCGAGGCAGGTGCGCGAGACACTCGAGCAGTTGAACAAGAGTTTTCCGCCTGGCCTCAAATATGAAGTCGCGCTCGATACGACCGAGTTCGTGCACGAGTCGATCAACGAGGTGGTCCATACGCTGCGCGATGCAGTGATTCTCGTGATCCTCGTGGTCTACATCTTCCTGCAAAGTTTCCGGGCGACGCTCGTGCCGCTGCTCGCAGTGCCCGTGTCGATCATCGGCGCGTTCATCGGCATGGAGGCGTTCGGCTTCTCGATCAACATGCTCACGCTGTTCGGCATGGTGCTGGCCATCGGCATCGTGGTGGACGACGCGATCGTGGTGATCGAAAACGTCGAGCGCAACATGACCGAGTTCAAGCTGCCGCCAAAGGAAGCGGCCAAGCGCGCGATGGACGAAGTGAGCGGACCGGTGGTGGCGATTGTGCTGGTGCTGCTCGCGGTGTTCATACCGGTCGCGTTTCTCTCTGGCATCACGGGGCAGCTCTACAAGCAGTTCGCGGTGACGATCGCGGTCTCGGTGGTGCTTTCGGGTATCGTCGCGCTCACGCTTTCGCCCGCGCTCGCGGCCATCCTGCTCAAGCCGGGCGAGCACAAGAAGAACCGCTTTTTCCGCTGGTTCAACGACAAGTTCGAGCGGCTGACCGAGGGCTATGGCAGCTGGGTGCAGACCGCGATACGCCGCGTGATCCTCTCCATCGGCCTGATCGCCGTGATGCTGTTCGCAACCGTCGGCCTGTTCAGACATATTCCGTCGTCGTTCCTGCCCGTGGAGGATCAGGGCTATCTGTTCGGCGCGGTCGTGATGCCCGACGCGGCGAGTCTGGACCGCACCGGCGACCTTTCGAAGAAAGCGGAAGACTGGTTCGCGAAACAGCCTGCCGTGAGTTCGGTGGCGGCGCCGATCGGCTACAGCCTGATCGACTCGCAGTACAAGTCGAACGCGGGCACGCTGTTCGTGACGCTCAAGGGCTTCAAGGATCGCGGCGAAAACGGCACGGCGCTGGACTTGATCCGCGACGCCACCAAGGCGTTCTCCACGTTCAAGGACGGCGTGGTCGTGCCGCTCAATCCACCGTCGATTCCGGGCCTCGGCACAACGGGCGGCTTCGAGTTCTGGCTGCAAAGCACCGGCGACGGCAGCTATCAGCAGCTCGAAGACAAGGTGCGCCAGGTGATTGCGAAGGCGCGCCAGAACCCGGCGCTGCGCGGCGTGAATTCGACCATCAACACGAATTCGCGTCAGTTGCTCGTGGAAGTGGACCGCGAGCGGGCGGAAACGCTCGGCGTTCCGGTTCAGGACATCTATTCCGCACTCCAGACGATGTTCGGTTCCTTGTACGTAAGCCAGTTCCCGAAGGGCAGCCGTCTATTCCAGGTGATTATCCAGGCCGAGCCGCAATACCGCTTGAGCCCGGACGATATCCAGCAGCTCTATGTGCGCAACCGCAACAACGACATGGTGCCGATCAAGGCCGTGACGACCTCGCGTTTCGTGCCTGGACCTGACATCGTCAACCGCTTCAACAACTTCCCGGCGGCGAAGATCACCGGCGACGCGGCGCCGGGCCACAGCTCGGGCGAGGCGATTGCCGCGATGGAGCAGATTGCGGGCGAGGTGCTGGGCGAAGGCTACAGCTACGAATGGAGCGGTCAGGCGTACGAAGAGAAGAAGGCCGGCTCGACTGCGGCGCTCGTGTTCGGCTTCGCGCTGCTGATGGTGTTCCTGATTCTCGCGGCGCAGTACGAGAAGTGGTCGCTGCCGGTTGGCGTGCTGCTGGCCGTTCCGTTCGCGATTTTCGGGGCGCTGGTGGGCATCCTGTTGCGCGGCATGGAAAACGATGTGTACTTCCAGATCGGCTTGACCGTGCTGATCGCGCTCGCGGCGAAGAACGCCATTCTGATCTTCGAGTTCGCCGTCGAAATGCGCGAGAAGGAGAGCATGTCGCCGTACGAGGCCGCGCTGCACGCCGCGAAGCTGCGTCTGCGGCCGATCGTCATGACCTCGCTCGCGTTCATCCTGGGCTGTGTGCCGCTCGCCATCGCCAGCGGTGCGTCGGCCGCGAGCCGGCGCTCGCTCGGCACCGGCGTGATCGCGGGCATGCTCGGGGCCACGGTGATTGCGCTGTTCTTCATTCCGATGTTCTTCTGGGGACTGGAAACGCTCTCGTCGCGCAAGAAAGCGGACGCCACGCCGCATGCCGGCACGCCCCCCGTGGCGCCGCCTTCGCAGGAGGGCTGAGCGATGAAGACACCTTCGAATCTGACAAATCGCGCGCTGCGTCCTCTCGCGCTGGTCGTCGCGACGGCTTGCCTCGGCGCCTGCGCGGTCGGGCCCGACTATCGCCGGCCGGCAGTCGAGACGCCGTCGACGTTTCGCTACGCCTCGCCGCAGGCGGAAGCCGTCGACACGTCGCTCGACTGGTGGACGCAGTTCAACGACCCGGTGCTCAACGACCTCGTCGCGAGAGCGCTAACGCAGAACAAGGACCTGCTGATTGCGGCGGCACGCGTCGAGGAGTTCTACGGGCGTTACGTCGTGACGCGCGCGGGCCTGTTCCCGCAGGTTTCGGCGAACTTCGGCGCATCGCGCAGCCGCGGCGTTCCGGCGCCCGGCTTCCCGCCCGTGGTCGGCAATCAGGTGGAGCTGAACGGCGCGGTGTCCTGGGAGCTCGATTTGTTCGGCCATTTACGCAGGCTCACTGAAGCCGCGCGCGCCGATTATCTGGCCACGCAGTCCGCGCAGCAGGCCACGCGCATCGCCATTATCGCGAACGTGGCCACGTCGTATCTGCAGCTGCGCGACTTCGACAATCAGCTCGTCATCGCGCAGGATACGCTCGAAAGCCGCAAGGGCGCGCTTGATCTCTTCAACGAGCGCTATTCGGGCGGTGTCGTTTCGAGGTTGCAGGTGAGCCAGGCGCAGTCGGAGTACCAATCGGCGCAGACCTCCGTGTACTCGATCCAGCAGCAGATCGCGACGCAGGAAGACGCCATTTCGCTGCTGCTGGGCCAGAATCCGGGGCCGATTCCGCGCGGCAAGCCGATTACCGGACTCACCGCGCCCGCCATTCCCGCCGGCCTGCCGTCTACGCTGCTGGAGCGCCGGCCCGATATTCTGCAGGCCGAACAAACGCTTGTTTCGGCGAATGCTTCGATCGGCGCAGCGCGCGCGTTGTATTTCCCGCAGATTTCGCTCACGGGACTGTTCGGCGCCGCGAGCACGGCGCTCTCGGGGCTCTGGACCGGCCCCGCGCGCATATGGTCGTTCGCGGGCGTGGTCACGCAGCCGATTTTCGAGGGCGGCGCAATCGCGGGTGGCGTGCATCAGGCCGAAGCCGTGCAACAGGAAGCGCTTTTCACCTACGAGCAGACGATCCAGCAGGCGTTCGCCGATGTCGAAAATGCGCTCGTGGGCGTGGCGCGCACGCGCGATCAACTGGATTCGACGACGCGCCAGGTGGCTGCGCTCACGGAATACACGGCAGTCGCGCGCGATCTATACGAAGGCGGCTACACGAGCTATCTGGAAGTGCTCGACGCCGAACGCAGTCTCTTCAATGCACAATTGCAGCAGTCGTCGCTGCAGGACCAGGAACTCTCGCAGATCGTGAACCTCTACAAGGCGCTCGGTTATGGCTGGACGCCAGCAGCGCCGCCGCCGGCGGCAGACAGCGCGAAGCCGTCGCAGTCCTGAGCCGCGACGGCTGCGCTTCGAGGCGGAGTGGCGAAGGGCGAACCTGGCGCGGGCGCGCCGGTTCGTTTCATGGAGATTCCGACATCAGCCAGCGCAGCGATTGCGGAGCGGGCTTGGTGGCTTTCGCGGCTTGCGCGGTCTTGAGCGGCGGCTTCGCGGCTTTTTGC
This sequence comes from Paraburkholderia silvatlantica, assembly GCF_003096715.1. GTDB lineage: Bacteria > Pseudomonadota > Gammaproteobacteria > Burkholderiales > Burkholderiaceae > Paraburkholderia > Paraburkholderia silvatlantica. The sequence goes on along the minus strand of NZ_QEOL01000008.1, from coordinate 158,893 downwards.
GGCTGGATGGGCCGGGCGGCGCTGAGGGCGGTTGCATGGACGCCGGTTTGCGCGAGCGCAGCGGGGCTCGCCGACGCCAACGCGAGCAGCGCGGCGGCGAACGTCAGGGCGAGGGGGCGAGTCATCTGGGTTCTCCCGCGTGGACAAACGGCCGGCGCAAGGGAGGCCGGCGCTGCAAGCGGAAGTATGTTCTGAGGATAGCCGCCACGCGTCCATCATTTGATGGAGAAACGCGTGGCTTGTGTGGGGAACCCCGCTTATCGGGTTCCGGCCTAGTCGGCGGGGCGGCGGTCGGCGAGCGCTCGTTCGCAGTCCTTGAGCACTTGCAGGACGAGCTTCGCCTGGTAGTTCAGGTCGTCGGTGTCGAGAATTTCCTCGACGGCGTCGCGCGCCCAGACCGCATCGACGAACCACGCGTGCTGCTGCGCGATGTCCTGCGCCATGGCGGCGAGCCGCGCGATCGCGAGCCAGTCGGCCTCGCGCGCGTGACGGTCGAGCCACTTGTGCGCCGCCTGGACGTGAAAGGCCGCGTTGGGCCAGGATTCGTTGAGATAGTAGGCCCCGAGGCTCCCGCAGGTGAGCCAGCAGAGCAGCTCCACGCGATCGCGCGGACTCAGATGGTGGCGTACATCACTCATGGCGACGCTCGCGAAAGTAACAGAGTTCGATTGACGGGTGCGTGCAGACTTCGAATCCGATGACAAAACGATATCACGGCTCGTGGAAAATCGCCTGCCCCGCACTGGCGCTGCACGCACGGGTGTTACATGGATAGCGTCGCCTGGCGGCGCGTTGTATGCAAACCAGGAGTGACACCAGGAAGGCGGGTGCCGTTATGCGCTTTGCAGCGTTTCGCGTGTCGTCAGCCAGCCGCCGCCTGTCTGGCACTCGATTAGACCCCTTGTGCGACGCTTGCTACGCGACCTTGCCGTCATCCTTGTGCGTCGAGCGCACGCGCGATGAAAAAGAAAAAGGCGCCGCCCGAACCGCTAAATAGCGGCCCGAGCAGCGCCTTCCTTCATGCAGATGCGGCGTACGCTCAGGGCACGAGCCAGAGCGCGACGGCGTAGATCAAGAGCGACACGGCGAACGTCACGGCGGTATAGCCCATCACGCGCTGAATGCGGATGCCAGCGATCGCGACGATCGGCACTGCCCAGAACGGCTGCAGCATGTTCGAGACGTTCTCCGCCATCGCCACGCCCATGGCGGTGCGCGGCACCGAGGCATGCAGGCTCAGCGCGGCGGGCAGCACGAACGGGCCCTGCACGGCCCAGTGGCCGCCCGCGCTCGGCACGAGCAGCGTGATGATGAGCGAGCTCAGATAGCTCCAGAGCGGCAGCGAAAGCGGCGTCGCGATCGTGACGAAAGCCTTGGCGATCATCGAGGCGAGACCCGTGCCCTTCATCATGCCCATGATGCCGCCGTACACGGGGTACTGGAGCAGCATGGAGCCGGTCTGGCGCGCGGCGCGGCGAATGGCGTTCGCGTAGGCGATGGGCGTGCGCTGAAGCGCGAGGCCGATCAGCAGGAAGATCAGGATCGTCGTGTTGATGTCGAGATCGAAACCCTTTTCGCTCCATTCCGTCGCCAGATAGCCCGCGCCGAGCGCGATCAGCAGCAGCGTGCCGAGCATCGACTGCTCGAGGCGCGACGCGAACGAAGGCGTGTCGTTGCCGACGCGCGCGTGCGGATCGTCGCTGGCGCCGGCATCGTTCGCTTCGGCATCGGCCGCCTCGCTGAAAGGCGCCACGTGCCCCGGTTTCGGATGCATGCGGATGAAGATGAACGTCATCACGACCACGACGAGCACGGTCGGGATGAAGACGAACGGCGCGAACACCGTCTGGCTGAGCGGAATCACCTGACCTGTCGCCTTTTCGACGAGATTGAGCGCGTTGCCATGCGAGGCCTGCGAAAGGGCGATCGAGCTGGAGAGCCCGCTATTGCAGATCGACCATGCCGAATAGCTGCCGGCTACGAGCCACGCGAAGTCCACGTTCACGCGCCTCGCGATTTCGCGCGAGAGCAGCGCGCCCACGATCAGGCCCAGGCCCCAGTTCAGCCAGGCTGCGACGGCGACGACCGGAAACACCAGCAGCGCGGCGCGCGTCGGCGTCTGCGCCTTGGCCGCGAGGGCGCGCAGCACGCGCTGGATCACGGGCGCCTCGGCAATGGCATAGCCCGTGGCGAGGATCAGGATCATCTGCAGCGCGAAGCCGAGAATGCCGAACGTGCCTTCGTACCAGGAGCCGAGCAGCGTGGGGAGATTGCCGTGCGGTGCGATCAGAAGCGCGAGCACCGCGACGAAGAAGGTGAGGCAGATCGACAGAACGAACGGGTCGGGCATGACCCGCTCGAAAACATACACGAGGGCGGCGACGACACCCTGGCGGGAATCGCGCGTTTCAGTCTGGAGGTCTCTTTTCATGCTCTTTGCGCTAGGTAGCGTATGGCTACTGGCTGGCCGGAGCGCACAGGAGGCGTTGCTTGCGAATGGTCCCGGCACCGGGCGGCTGGCAAGCAGCCGGCGCGTGGTGCAAGGGGGGCAAATGCGGCTCCTCCATAAGCGGGAGGCGATGCCGCCCCGGCTCAGCGGGTTCATATCACGCCTTGCGCGCGCGGATTTGCGCGGCAAAACGGCCAGCCCGTTCTTGTTATTCTTGTGTTCGAAGTACGAACACCGTTTCGATTATCGAACGACGCATTATTCGCTTCATGCCGAGTGGATGTCAAGGCTGCCATGCCGCGAACGGTGCAGTCTTTTGGCGATGAACAGGCATGAAATGCATTCATTTTGTAATGAAAATGAAATCGCAAAGAAAATACATAGGCGTCGCGCGGACTACCTAAAATGCAGAAGCGAGGAGCACTTTCGCGCGCACACAGACCCCTCACGAGCTGTAAATCACTGCATTCAGGAGACTGAAGATGACGATTCGTCTTGGAGAAGAGGCACCCGATTTCACCGCGGAGACCACCGAAGGCAAGATCCATTTCCACGAATGGATCGGCGACCAATGGGCCATTCTGTTTTCGCATCCGAAAGACTTCACGCCCGTTTGCACGACGGAGCTCGGCTATATGGCGAAGCTCAAGCCGGAATTCGACAAGCGCAACACGAAGATCATCGGTCTGAGCATCGACCCGGTGAGCGACCACGAGAAGTGGGTCAAGGACATCGAGGAAACCCAGGGCAGTGCAGTCAACTATCCGATGATTGGGGATCACGACCTCGCCGTCGCGAAGCTCTACGACATGATCCACCCGAACGCGAGCGGCGCGAGCCCGCGCTCGGCCGCCGACAACGCCACGGTGCGCTCGGTGTTCCTCATCGGACCGGACAAGAAAGTGAAGGCGATGCTCGTCTACCCGATGAGTTCGGGTCGCAATTTCGACGAGGTGCTGCGCCTGCTCGATTCGCTGCAGCTCACCGCGAAGCACACGGTGGCGACGCCGGTGAACTGGAAGCCGGGCGACGACGTCATCATCCCGACTTCGGTTTCCGACGATGCGGCGAGGCAGAAGTATCCGCAGGGCTTCAAAACGCTCAAGCCGTATCTGCGCACGGTCGAGCAGCCGAAATAGCCTTCGGCGCGCCGGATAAAAAAACGCGGCGCACTGGCAGTGCGCCGCGGACCACGGACCTGGAGACTTGCGGCTCGCACGGCCCGGACAGGGGAACTGGATGGAATCAGTTCGAAGGCGTGGGCCGCCACTTGAGCAAACGATGCTCGAGCGCGGTGAGCACATAGTCGGCTGCCAGCGCGACCACGGCGAGCACGATCATCGCGGCGAACACGCCGCTCGCGTTGAACGCGCCCTGTGCCGTCGAGATCAGCAAACCGATGCCTTGCTTCGAGCCCAGGAATTCGCCCACCACGGCGCCGACCAGCGCGAAGCCGAAGCTCACGTGCAGGCTCGCGAGAATCCACGAGAGCGCTGAGGGAATCACGACCGAGGTCGTCACCTGGCGGCGCGACGCGCCGAGAATCTGCGCATTGGCGATCATGTAGCGGTCGGCCTCGCGCACGCCCTGGAACGCATTGGCGAACACGACGAAGAACACCATCACCACGGCGAGCGCCACTTTCGAGGCCATGCCGAGCCCCAGCGCGATCACGAACACCGAGCCGAGCACCACGCGCGGAATCGAGTTGGCGATCTTGATGTAGAGGCTGAACACATCGGAGAGCAGCTTGTTGCGGCCAAGCACGATGCCGCAGAACACGCCGGCCACCGAGCCGATGATGAAGCCGAGACCCGTTTCTTCCAGCGTGACCCAGACCTGCGTGAGCAGCGGCCCCTGCGAGGTGCCGTTCACGAACCAGTCGACGATCTGGTCGAAAATGGCCGTGGGCATCGAGAAGAAGAACGGGTCGATCCATTTGAGGCGCGCGGCGAGTTCCCAGCCGCCGAGCACGACGACGAGCACGAGGATACGCAGCGAGATGACGAGCCAATTGCGCTGACGAATGCGCTTTTGCGCGGCGCGCTCGACGGCATCGAGCGAGGCGGTATCGAGGCCTTGCGGCAGGGTGTGTTGCGGGGTGGACATGTTTGGGCGGCTCCGGTTGTCAGGCGATCTGCACTTCTTCGCGCAGGTCGTGCCAGATCTGGCGCGAGAGTTCGACGAAGTGCGGCGCGTAGCGGATTTCGGACGTCACGCGCGGGCGCGGCAAATCGATCTCGTAGACCTTCTTGAGCGTGGCCGGGCGCGCGGTCAGCACGAACACGCGGTCGGCGAGCGCAATGGCTTCTTCGAGATCGTGCGTGACGAATACGACCGAGCCTGTGCCGCCCCACAGCTGCAACAGCTCGTCCTGCATGAGCGTGCGCGTTTGCATGTCGAGCGCCGAAAACGGTTCGTCCATCAGCAGGATTTCGGGTTTGTTGATGAACGTCTGTGCAAGCGCCACGCGCTTTCGCATGCCGCCCGAAAGCTGATGCGGATAGTGCTTGCCGAAGTTGGCGAGGCCCACGCGGCGCAGCCATTCGTTGGCTTCGTCGTAAGCCGCCGACTTCGAGCGGCCGCGATAGAGCGGGCCGGCCGCCACGTTGTCGAGCACCGAGCGCCACGGGAACACGGCGTCGGCCTGGAACACGAAGCCAATGCGCGGATCGATGCCGTTCACGCTCGCGCCCATCACGCGCACTTCGCCCGTGGTGGGTTTGAGCAGGCCCGTGATCATGCTGAGCGTGGTGGACTTGCCGCAGCCCGTGGGCCCGACGATCGCGACGAACTCGCCGCGCGCGACCGACATGCTGAAGTCGCGCAGGGCGACGGTCGCCTTGCCGTCCGGTGAAATGAAGCGGCACGAAACATTGCGCAGCTCGATGGCCGGCGTGCCTTGGGAATGGGAGGAAGTCATTGTCTCAGTGGGCTGAACGTGGGGCGTACGGGGGAGCAACCCGCCTTGATTACTTCGACGCCGTGGCGGTCGTAGCCGGCAGATAGTCGTTCGAGTAAGTCTTCGCGAGGTCGATATGCTTGCCCTTCACCGAAGGATTGAACGCCGAGAGCACCTTGAGCACCGTGTCGGGGCCGTCGGCGGGCATGCGGCCGTCCTTCGTGAACATCGGCAGCGAGGACTTCAGCGCAGCCACGTAGAGATCCTTGTTGTTGCCGTAGTAGTCCTTCGGCATCTTCGTGGCGATTTCATCGGCGCTATGCGTGGCGATGAAATTGAGCGTGCGCGAGAACGCGTGCGCGAGCTTCGTCGCTTCGTCCTTGTGCGACTGCGCCCAGGCGCGCTGCACGTAGAAGCTCGAAGCGGGGTAGGTGCCGCCGAGCGCCGCACGCGTGCCTTCGAGCGTGCGCATGTCGACGAGCACCTTTGCGTCGCCGGTTTGCAGCAGACGCGAGACGGTGGGCTCCGTGGTCATGCCCGCGTCGATGCGGTTCTGCTTGATCGCCGCGATGAAGGTGTTGTCCGCGCCCACCGGCAGCAGCGTGTACTGGTTGGGGGGCACGCCCGCGCGCTGCGCGAGGTACTGCGTGAGGAAGCTCGTGGAGGAGCCGAGGCCCGTTACGCCGAGCGTCTTGCCCTTCACGTCGGCCATGCTCTTGAGCGTGCCGGCCGCCGCGTTCGACACCATTTCCACTTCGCCCGGCACCTGGCCGAACACCACGAGCGTCTGCACCTCCTTGCCCTTGCTCTGCAGGTCGATGGTGTGATCGTAGAAGCCCACCACGCCTTGCACCGCACCCGCGAGCAGTTCGTTCTCGGCGTCCACGCCGGCCGGCTGCGACTGCAGCTCGACGTCGAGGCCTTCGTCCTTGAAGTAGCCGAGCTGCTCGGTCAGTTTGGCGGGCAGATAGATGATCTTGGTTGCGCCGCCAACCATGATCGTGATCTTTTCCGCGTGAGCAGCCGTGGAGCCGGCGGCGAGGGCAAACGCGACACTCGATACTGCGGCGATCTGGCGCAAGGTGGGCATCGTGGAGTCTCCTGAAGGTGGTGCGCCGTGCATGCGGGCGCTTTTTGGTGGATGGAGCCGATTATAAAAACCGTAAGCCTTCTGCCAGCCTTCTGGCGCCTTGCAAAATCGTCCGTGTTAACCCGCAGGGCGGCGGCGCGCCGGCAACGGCACAATCGATTCCCCCGAAACGCCCTTCGCCATTGCCCGCACCCGCCCATGAAGTTGCTGCTGATCGAAGACAATCCCACGCTTGCGCACTGGCTCGTCAAGACGCTGGAGGAGCAGGCGTTCGCCTTCGACGCCGTGCAGGACGGCGAAGCGGCCGACCACTTGCTGCAGTCCAATCACTATGATGTGGTGCTGCTCGACCTCAATTTGCCGAAGCTCTCGGGCAAGAATGTGCTGCGGCGGCTGCGCCAGCGCGGCGACGCGACGCCCGTGATGGTCCTCACGGCAAGCGGCTCGATCGACGAAAAGGTGGAACTGCTCGGCGCGGGCGCCGACGACTATCTCGTCAAGCCGTTCGAAGTGCGCGAACTGGTGGCGCGCATCAAGGTGCTGATTCGCCGGCAAACGCCCGCGCGCGCGAACGAAATCGGCTGCGGGGACCTCGTGTTCGACCTCAACACACGCCAGTTCACGCTGAAGGGCGCGCCGCTGAACGTCACGCCGCGCGAGCGCACGGTGCTCGAAACGCTCGCGCTGCGCCTCGGCCAGACCGTTTCGAAGGCCGCGCTCGTCGATGCGATCTTCACGCTCGCCGACGAACCCAGCGAGGACGCCATCGAAATCTACGTCTCGCGGCTGCGCAAGAAGCTCGAAGGCAGTTCTGCCGTGATCGTGACACTGCGCGGCCTGGGCTATTTGCTGCGCAGGAAGGATGAAACCCTATGACGACTTGCGCGTGCCGACATGACGGGTAGCCTGCGTGTTCGCCTGTTGTGGTGGATGCTCGTGCCGCTCGCGCTCTACGTGAGTTTCACGGCGACCTCCGAGTATCGCGCTGCGCGCCATACTGCCGATCTGGTGCAGGACGGCGGGCTGCTTTCGTCCGCGCGCATGATCGCCGGTTCCGTGCAATGGACAGACGGTGCGCTGCGCGCCGACGTGCCGCCTGCGGCGCTCGAACTCTTCGCTTCGCCGCAGCAGGACCAGGTGTTCTACAACGTGCACGTGGAGGGCGGCTCGCTGCTCGCGGGCATGCCCGATTTTCCGCATGCGGCTGCGCCGCCCGCCGTCGATTCGCCCGTGGCGTACGACGCACAGCTGCGCGGCCAGGCCGTGCGCGCCGTGAGCGTGGTGCGCTCCATGTACGACAATGGCCACATCTGGCGCGTGCGCGTATCGGTTGGCAAGACCCAGCGCTCGCGCGACGCGATGGTGGAGGCGCTGTGGCGTCCCCAGCTCTATCGCCAGATCGGCATGGTGATGCTGGCCGTGGCGCTCGCCTGCATCGGCCTCACGTTCGAGCTGCGTCCGCTCATGAAGCTCAAGAACGACGTGGCGGACCGCGATCCTTCGCACCTCGAACCCATTCGTGCCGAAGGGCTGCATGCCGAACTGCGGCCCGTCGTGGACGCCATCAACCAATGCATTGCGCGCCTTTCTGCACAGACGGCGGCGCAGCGCCGCTTCATCGCCGATGCCGCGCACCAGCTGCGCACACCGCTCACGCTGCTCGGCACACAATTGCAGTACGCGCGCCAGCAAAAAGCCGTCGATCCCGCGCTCGACGAAGTGCTGGCAGCCATGCACGTGAGCAACCGCTCGATGGTCGCGCTCACCAACCAGTTGCTGCTGCTCGCGCAGGCCGAGGCGCTCGATCCCGCGCAGTTGCCGGCCGCGCCCGTCGACATGGCGCAGCTCGCGCGCGAAGTGGTCGAGGCGCTCGCGCTGCTTGCGCAGACGCGCGGCATCGATCTCGGGGCGGAGCTGCCACGCGAGGCGGGCGAGGCGGTGGTGCAGGGGCATCGCGAGCTGTTGCGCGCGATGGTCGGCAATCTCGTCGATAACGCGCTGCGCTACACGCCGGCTGGCGGGCACGTCACGGTGTCAGTGCGGGCGAGCGGCGAGACGGTCGCGCTCGAAGTGCTCGACGACGGACGCGGCATTCCCGCGGAGGCGCGTGCGCGCGTTTTCGAGCCTTTCTTCCGCGCCGCCGCCGGGACGGAAGGCACCGGCCTGGGTCTCGCGATCGTGCGCGAGATCGCGCAGTCGCATCGCGGCGCGGTGAGTCTGAGTCCGGGCGTGGACGGGCGGGGCGTACGCGCCTGCGTGGTGCTGGCGCGCTGGCAGCCCGCGCTCGTGGCCGAGCCTGCCTGGGAGCCGCTTTAAGGGGCGGTACAATGTGGCCGCCTGAAGCCGCAAGTCCGGGCCGCGCCTGGCGGCCATTGTGGCGGCGACCACCCGTTCATTCGAAGATCGAGACCATGCAAAAGAAGACGGTCCGCAGTGTCCCGTTGCCCGCCTATGAGCAGATCAAGCGTCATGTGCTCGCGCAGATCGAAAGCGGCGCCTTGCGGCCCGGCGACGTGGTGCCTTCCGAAACGGAACTGGTCAAAGAGTTCGGCGTGGCGCGCATGACGGTGTCGCGCGCGCTGCGCGAGTTGATGGCCGAAGGCGTGCTGAACCGCGTGCGCGGCTCGGGCACGTACGTGGCGCCGCGCCAGTACGAATCGACGGTGCTGCAGATCCGCAATATCGCCGACGAAATCGCGGCGCGCGGCCATCGGCATGCGGCGCGCGTACTGGGACTGGAGTCGAGCGACGATCCGGGTGCGATCGCCGCGCTCGAGCTCGACGCCGGGCCGGTGTTCCACTCGCGCATCGTGCATAGCGAAGAGGGCGAGCCGATCCAGTACGAGGACCGCTACGTGAACCCCGAGGTGTTCCCCGACTACCTCGCCCAGGACTTCACCGTCGAAACGCCGAATCACTACATGGTGCGCCTCGCGCCGATCCAGCGCGCCGAGTTCCGCATCTACGCGCAGAAGCCCGACGCACGCGTGCGGCAATATCTGGAGATGGAAATCGGCGAGCCTTGCCTGCTGTTGCTGCGGCGCACGTGGGTCGGGCGTCATGTGGCGACTTCCGTGCGCCTGTGGCATCCGGCTTCGCGGTTTCATCTGGCGGGTACCGTTTGAGAAGCGGGCGGCGAGCCGGCTCGTTTCCTGCAGCCTTGCTGAACCACGCCCCACCGGACGCTCACGCGCGCCCTGCCGCCCGGGTTCCCGCGCCCCGTCCTTCCTGATCCCTGCCTGCATCAAGCCCGCCTCTTGCCCTTGCGCGAGCGGACTGACCGCGTCTACGCGCCTTGCGCCGTATCGGGCCGTTTGCCAATATCTTGTCTAGACAAAGATTTCACGACTCGTTTGCCGGCTTGGCACGCCCGCAGCCAAATTCCCGCAATTCATGCCAGGGTAACTACTAACCCGCGTTTGAGCGAAACGAGTTGTATATACAACTTGGCGGCGTTAGACTTAGCCCACGTTGCAGCGCTCATTGCATCTGTGCGGGCGCAGTTCCTCAGCTTGCTATCCAGACTCGACGGACACGAACAAATGAACCACCCGAACTTCACCGACCCCCGCCTCGACCCGACCCGCACGATCCGCGCGCCGCGCGGCAGCGAGAAGGTCTGCAAGACCTGGCTGGCGGAAGCCGCCTACCGGATGATCCAGAATAATCTGGACCCCGAAGTCGCCGAGCATCCGCATGCGCTCGTGGTGTACGGCGGCATTGGCCGCGCCGCGCGCAACTGGGAGTGCTTCGACCAGATTCTCGCCACGCTCAAGGACCTGAACGAGGACGAAACGCTGCTGATCCAGTCGGGCAAGCCGGTGGGCGTGTTCCGCACGCACGCCGACGCCCCGCGCGTGCTGCTCGCGAACTCCAACCTCGTGCCGCACTGGGCCACGTGGGAACACTTCCACGAACTGGACCGCAAGGGCCTCATGATGTACGGCCAGATGACGGCGGGCAGCTGGATCTACATCGGCTCGCAGGGCATCGTGCAGGGCACCTATGAAACGTTCTACGCGGTGGCGAACCAGCACTTCAACGGCGACCCCAGGGGCCGCTGGATCCTCACCGGCGGCCTGGGCGGCATGGGCGGCGCGCAGCCGCTCGCGGCGACGATGGCGGGCTTCTCGATGATCGCGGTGGAATGCGACGAGACGCGCATCGACTTCCGCCTGAAGACGCGCTACGTGGACCGCAAGGCCAAAACCATCGACGAGGCGCTGGCCATCGTCGAGGAAGCGAAGAAGACGGGCAAGCCGGTTTCGGTGGGCCTGCTCGGCAACGCCGCCGACGTGTTCGCGGAGTTCGTGAAGCGCGGCATCACGCCCGACTGCGTGACGGACCAGACGAGTGCGCACGACCCGATCAACGGCTACCTGCCGCAGGGCTGGACGGTGGCGCAGTGGCGCGAGGCGCAGAAGGTCGCGCCCGAGTCCATCGTGAAGGCGGCGAAGGAGTCGATGGCCAGCCAGGTGCGTGCGATGCTCGCGCTGCAGGCGCGTGGCGCGGCCACGCTCGACTACGGCAACAACATCCGCCAGATGGCGCTCGAAATGGGCGTGGAAAACGCATTCGATTTTCCGGGCTTCGTGCCGGCGTATATCCGTCCGCTGTTCTGCGAGGGCAAGGGGCCGTTCCGCTGGGTGGCGCTCTCGGGCGATCCCGAGGACATCTACAAGACGGACGCGAAGGTCAAGGAGCTGATCCCCGACGACCCGCACCTGCACAACTGGCTCGACATGGCGCGCGAGCGCATCGCGTTCCAGGGGCTGCCGGCGCGGATCTGCTGGGTGGGCGTGAAGGATCGCTACCGTCTGGGCCAGGCGTTCAACGAGATGGTCAGGAATGGCGAGCTGAAGGCGCCGGTCGTGATCGGGCGCGATCACCTCGACACGGGCTCGGTGGCGAGCCCGAACCGCGAAACGGAATCGATGAAGGACGGCTCGGACGCGGTGAGCGACTGGCCGCTGCTCAATGCGCTGCTGAACACGGCGGGCGGCGCGTCGTGGGTGTCGCTGCATCATGGCGGCGGCGTCGGCATGGGCTTTTCGCAGCACGCGGGCGTGGTGATCGTGGCGGACGGCACGCAGGCGGCGCACGAGCGTCTTGGGCGCGTGCTGCTGAACGATCCGGCCACGGGCGTGATGCGTCATGCGGATGCCGGCTACGAACTCGCGCAGCAAACGGCGCGCGAGGCGGGTCTCAAGCTGCCGATGCTCGGGCGATGAGCGGCGTAAAAGCGGTAGGCGCGGCGCAGGCTGCCAGGCTCACGCTGCTGCGTGGCGCGGCGCTCGTGGCGTCGCCGTGGAAGAACGGCGGCGGCGTCACGCGCGAAATCGCAGCGGCGCACGCGACATCGCAAGCCGGTGCGCCGCTGGACGCGTTCGCGTGGCGCGTGAGCGTGGCCGATGTCGCGCAGGCGGGGCCGTTCTCTCGCTTCGAGGGCGTCGATCGGACGCTGGTGCTGCTCGAAGGCGCGGGCATGCTGCTCGACGAAGCGGATCGCACGCATGGACTCGCGCAACCCCTGGACGTCGCGCATTTCGCGGGGGAGGCCGCGATCGACGCGCGCCTCGTGAACGGCGCCACACGCGACTTCAACCTGATGGTGCGCCGCGACGCGGCGCGCGGCACGCTCGAAGTGTGGCGCGCCAACGAGCGGCGCAGCATGCAGGCGCAAACGGTATTGCTGTACTGTGCGCAAGGCGCGCAGGACGTGCACGTGGATAACGAACGCCAGGTGCGCCTTGAAGCGGGAGACACGCTGCGCATCGATACGCGCGATGCGCAATGCCCCTTGCACATCGAAACGCGCGGCGCGGGCGTCTTGCTCGCCGTGGCGCTGGACGTGCTCGACGCGCCACGGCAAGACACTACGGAAACGGCATCGCGCGATGCTGTGCATACCTGATGAAACGCACGCTCTGGCAAAACCTCAACCTGTGCCCGCATGGCGATCCGGGCCATGTCATCGAGCACGCGGCGATTGCCGTGGAAGATGGCAGGATCGCATGGCTCGGCGCCGCTGCCGAATTGCCCGCGCCATTCGCCGAGTGGCCGTGCGAAGACCTGGGCGGCGCCTGGGTCACGCCCGGTCTCGTGGATTGCCACACACACCTCGTCTACGGCGGACAGCGTGCCGATGAATTCGCGCAGCGTCTTGCAGGCGTGAGCTACGAAGCAATCGCACGGCAGGGCGGCGGCATCGTCTCGACTGTGCGCGCCACGCGCGCGGCGGACGAAGCCGCGCTGTTCGCGCAGTCGGCAACGCGCCTCGAAGCGTTGCTTGCCGAAGGCGTAACCGCCGTCGAAATCAAGTCGGGCTATGGCCTCGATCTTGCGAGCGAACGCAAGATGCTGCGCGTCGCGCGTCAGCTTGGCGATCGTTATCCGGTTACGGTACGTACGACGTTTCTCGGCGCGCATGCGTTGCCGCCGGAGTTTGCGGGCCGCGCCGATGACTATATCGACGAAGTGTGCGAACGCATGCTTCCCGCGCTCGCCGACGAGGGGCTCGTGGACGCGGTCGATGTGTTCTGCGAACGAATCGGCTTCTCGCTCGCGCAGAGCGAGCGCGTGTTCGAGGCGGCCGCACGGCGCAAGCTCGCGGTCAAGATGCACGCTGAGCAGCTCTCCAACAGCGGCGGCGCGGCGCTCGCGGCGCGTCACGGCGCGTTGTCCGCCGACCATCTGGAGTTTCTCGACGAAGCGGGCGTCGCCGCCATGAAGAAAGCGGGCACCGTGGCGGTGCTGCTGCCGGGTGCGTATTACTTCATCCGCGAAACGCAGCTTCCGCCGCTCGACCTGCTGCGGCGCTACGAGGTGCCGATCGCCATCTCGACCGACAGCAATCCGGGCACGTCGCCCGCCACCTCGCTGCTGCTCATGATGAACATGGCGACCACGCTGTTTCGCATGACCGTGCCCGAGGTGTTGCAGGGCGTGACGCGGCATGCCGCGCAGGCTTTCGGCGACGCAGAGCGTCATGGCACGCTCGCGGCTGGGCGTCCCGCTGACTTTGCCGTGTGGACGGTGCAATCGCTCGCGGAACTGGCTTACTGGATTGGCCGTCCGCTCTGCGCCCGCGTGGTGCGCGGCGGCGAAACCGTCTTTGAGCGTCGCGCATTCGGGCGTCACGTTTGAGCGCTATTTTCAGCATGAATCACACCATCGAAACGAATCCGACTTTGCACGCGCTCTTCGCCGAGTATGCCTATTTGCCCGACGGCTGGCGCCGCAACGTGCTGCTCGAATGGGACGCCGCGGGAACGCTGCGCAACGTGACGCCCGATCTGGCGCAAGCGCCTCGAGACGTCGCGCGTGCGCCGGGCCCGATCGCGCCTGGCATGCCTAATCTTCATTCGCATGCGTTTCAGCGCGCCATGGCAGGCCTCACGGAATATCGCGCGAACCCCACCGACAGCTTCTGGAGCTGGCGCGACCTCATGTACCGTTTCGCGGCGCGCATCACGCCCGACGATCTCGGGGCGATTGCGCGCTGGCTCTACGTCGAGATGTTGAAGGCGGGCTACACCTCGGTTTGCGAATTCCACTACGTCCATCACGGCAAGGAGGGCCAGCGGTATGCGAGCCCTGCCGAACTGGCGCAACGCGTGGTGGATGCAGCGAGCGTGACCGGCATCGGCATGACGATGCTGCCCGTGCTCTATCAATACAGCGGCTTCGGCGCGCAAGCGCCGCGCGACGATCAGCGCCGCTTCATCAACACGCCGGAACAGTTGCTCGGCATCGTCGAGGCGCTGCGTGCGTGGCGGCCCGAGCACGGCGCGTTGCGCTACGGCGTTGCGCCACATTCGCTGCGCGCCGTTTCGCACGACTCGTTGCGCGCGCTGATGGAAGGCCTGGACCACGCGCTTCCTGGTGCGCCCGTTCATATCCACATCGCCGAACAGACGGCTGAGGTCGAGGCTTGCCTCGCGACTGAGGGGGCGCGGCCGGTGCAATGGCTCCTCGACCGGTTCGACGTGAATGCACGCTGGTGCCTCGTCCATGCTACGCATATCGATGCGCGGGAGAGCGCCGCGCTTGCCCAGAGCGGTGCGATCGCGGGCCTGTGCCTCACGACCGAAGCGAATCTCGGCGACGGCATTTTCCCCACGCGCGAGTATCTCGATGCGGGCGGCGCGTTCGGCGTGGGCTCGGACAGTCATATCGGCGTGGACTGGCGCGCGGAGCTTCGCTTGCTCGAATACGGCCAGCGGCTCGCCCGGCGCGAGCGCAATGTATTGGCCGCGCCGCAACAGGCACAGGTTGCGGACCGGCTGTTCGACGCAGCCCTCGCCGGCGGCGCCGCTGCAACAGGGCGCAAGGTCGGCGCATTGACGCAAGGCGCGCGCGCCGACTGGGTCGTGCTCGACGCCCAGCATCCGAATCTCGCCGAACACAAGCCGCTCACGTGGCTCTCGTCGGTCGTCTTCTGCGAGCATGGCGAAACGCCGGTGCTCGACGTCTATACCGGCGGCGTCAAAGTGGTGGAGGCACGCCGCCATCGCGACGAAGCGCGCCTTTATGCCGACTATCGCGCGGCGCTCGCCAGGCTGCTGGCCGACGATTGAACGCGGGCCCGAACGCACGCGCCATTCACGAGACAAATTTCCATGACCGATATCTTTTCACTGGAACGCGGCACCGCGCCGCTCATCATTTCGATCCCTCACCTGGGCACGCACATTCCCGCTGCGATGCACGGCGAGTACACGGACGTGGCTCTGACCGTGGCCGATACGGACTGGCATCTCGATCGCCTCTATGCGTTTGCGAAGGAACTGGGCGCGACCGTGCTCGGCGCGCGCGTTTCGCGCTATGTGATCGATGTGAACCGTCCGCCGAACGACGAGAGCCTCTATCCCGGTCAGACCACCACGTCGCTGTGTCCGACCGAAACGTTTCGCGGCGAGCCGATCTACCGCGACGGCTGCGTGCCCGACGCGCCGGAGCGCCAGCGTCGCGTGCAGGCATTCTGGCAGCCGTATCACGACACGCTCGCCGCCGAGTTGAAGCGCTTGCGCGCGGCGCATGCGAACGTGCTGCTGTGGGAGGCGCATTCGATCGCGAGCGTGCTGCCGCGCCTGTTCGACAACAAGCTGCCCGATCTGAACATCGGTACCCAGGACGGCCGCACGGTGAACCCGGCGGTGCAGGCGCGCGCGGAACGCGCAGCGGCGGCAAGCGGCTATACGTGGATCGCGAACGGACGCTTCAAGGGCGGCTACATCACGCGCCATTTCGGCGCGCCGCAGGACGGCGTGCATGCGATCCAGCTGGAGATGTGCCAGTCCGTTTACATGAACGAAACGGCGCCGTTCGATTACGTGCCCGCGCTCGCCGGGAAAGTCCAGCCGGTGCTGCGTGAAATGGTAGGCGGCGCGCTTGCGGCCATCGAGGCGATGAATGCCGCTGCGGCCTGAGAATGCCCGGCGGCCATTCAGGCGCCGCGCGGCTCAATCCTGCTCGACCGGCAGGATCAGGCGTTCGGGGATGGGACGGCTCCGAACATTGGGATGAGTGCAGGGCGCCCGCGCGCCGCGGACGATGGGAATGTCCGCATGACGTTGTATAGACAACTTAAGGGAAATTGGGAATAACCCTGCCGATGCGCGGTTTACAAAAGCCACTCGATAGGCAGGATGGAGAAGAACCAGACGCTCAGGCGCTGGTTCCACGTGGTGTTCGGCTCGGTGTCGTAGCGAATGACCGTGTCGTCGGAAAGGCGCGTCCAGTAGAGCTTGCCGTCCTCGTCGAGGTGCGCCTGCCAGGCGAGCTGCGGCACGCGCGTCCAGAACGCTTTCTCGATCTGGGTGGCGAGTGCGGGGCTGTCGATCACGAGCCCGAGTTCGGTGTTGAGGTTGGCCGAGCGCGGGTCGAAATTGACTGAGCCGACGAATACGCGCTCCGCATCGACGGCGAAGGTCTTGGCGTGCAGGCTCGACCCCGTGCTGCCGAACGGACCGCTGCCTGCGCCTTTGCCCGCGGCCTTGTCCGTACCCTTGCCCGCGCCGGCCGCGCGCCGCAGTTCGAACAGTTCCACGCCGCCTTTGAGCAGCGCCACGCGGCGCCGCGCGTAGCCGGAGTGGACGGCGGAAACATCGGTGGCTTCGAGCGAGTTCGTCAGCACGCGCACGGTCACGCCCTGGGCGGCGAGCTCGGTGAAGTATTGCGTGCCCACCTCGCCCGGCACGAAGTACGGCGAAACCAGATCGAGTTCACGATGCGGATCGCCGACGATCTGATGGAGCTGACTGAGGATCAGTGTTTCCCTGGGCGCCGTGCCCAGCGCTTTCGCCGGGTCGTCGCTGACCAGTTGCGTCCTGGCCCATTCCAGCGGCAGCGTGCCATCCAGCAGGCGGCGCACGTCGGTGGTCTTGCGCAGCGCTTCGATGTATTCCTCCGCGGCCGGATCGGTGCGCGCGGCAAGCGCCGCGCGATCGAGCGTGGCGAGGGCATCGGGCGCCGCGTACGGCAGGATTTGCGAGGCGGGGAATGACGAAGCGCTGGCCCAGTAGCGGTCGAAGTCGTTCGCGACGTCGGTGGCGGCGGGGCCGATAGCGAGCACGTCGAGGTCGGCGAACACGACGCCGTCGGTCGCGCCGAAATACTCGTCGCCGATGTTGCGGCCGCCAAGAATGGTCGCCACGCCGTCGGCCGTGAGCGACTTGTTGTGCATGCGCCGGTTCAGCCGAGAGAAGTCGGTGAGAAAGCCGATGGCTTTGGGTTTGCGCGTGACGAACGGATTGAAGAGCCGGACCTCGATGTTGGGATGCCCATTGAGTGCCGCGAGCGTGGGGTCCAGCGAGGATGGAATGCCGTTGTCGTCGAGCAGCAGGCGCACGCGCACGCCGCGGTCGGCGGCTTCGCGAAGTTCTTCGAGCAACAGCGTGCCGGTGAGATCGCTGCGCCAGATGTAATACTGGACATCCAGCGTGCGCTGGGCGCTGCGCACGAGCGCCACGCGCGAGGCGAAGGCGTCGAGCGGGTTCGCGAGCGGGTCGATGCCGGTGAACTCGGGATGGGAGGCGAGTTCGGCCGCTACGGCTTTGCCAAGTTGAGTCGATCGCGCTTCGGCTGACGTGAGCGCCGTCGTTTGCGTGCGCTGGCCGGGCGGGGGTAACTGCTGACACGCGGCAAGACCTGTCGCAAGCGCGATTGCGCATGGCGGCAACGCCATGGCGCACAGTTTCTGCAACCTTTTTTGCAACCCGTTTGCGGCCAGCGCAATGAGCGATCTTTGCATGGAGCGTTCGCTTTTCCGTGTCGATCCCGCTTCGAGGCGCGAAGCGCGGGGCTTCGCGAGTGAGCGTGCAACGACGTCAGCTTACGCGATTGGCGTGGCAGCCACGCGTTCTGTCACCGACGCAGCATGTCTGCAATCGTTTGTGTGAGCAACGTCTGCTTGTGCGCCTTCCGGTGAATCATGCCGACCATGCGGATGAATGGCCGCCCGGGGAGCGGCATGAGCCGCAGATTCGGATCGCTCTGCCATTTGCCGCCTCGCAGAACCGGCAACACACTCACGCCCACGTCGTTGCGCACCAGCGAGACGATCGTTTCGATCGAGTTCAGCTCCAGGTATTCGAGCGGTTCGATGCCTAGCTCGCGCAGTGCGTGGTCGATCACGACGCCCGTCGGCACGCGCCGGTCGAAGCGCAGAAAGCCGCGCTCGCGCAGGATGCGGCGCGCGTCGTCGCCGGTCGTTGCCCGGCTCGTCACGAGCATGAGGGGCTCTTCGTAGAGCGGCGTCCACGCGAGCGGCTCGTGCAGCGAACCATCTGCACTGCCAACTACGACGGCGAGGTCCACGTCGCCGTCTTCCACCATGCGCGCCAGCTCGTTCGAGCGCGCCGAGGTGAGGCGCACCTCGAGTTCCGGGTGGCCCATTTTCAGATGCGCGACGGCGAGCGAAAGCGCGCCGATCACCGATACCACCGCGCCGATGATGATCGAGCCGCGCATCGTGTCGCCCGCACTGGCGGGCAGCTCGTCGATCAGCGCGAGAATGTGCTCGACCTTCGCGCAGATCTCGCGGCCTTCGCGCGTGAGCGAGACCTGGCGCGCGCGGCGGTCGAAGATCTGCCGCCCGAGCGCCTCTTCGAGTCCGCGCATCTGCAGGCTCACGGCCGCCTGGGTGAGCGCCGTTTTTTCCGCCGCCGTGGCGAACGACCCGCTGCGCGCGACGGCCTGCAAGGTGCGCAGCATGCGTAGGGTTAGCATGTAAATAAAACTTAAGTAACGAGAATAAAATATTAATATTTTTTTGCCTGATCCTTCAAGATAATCGATAAATCGGCCTGAGCCGTGCGCGCCGCAACTGAGTGCGGCAGTGCGCGCGCCGCTGCTTTCGTTCATTACCGGAATCCGGACTTCCATGACGCGCTTCAACTGGCAAAACCCCTATCCGACGCCGCGCCTGCCGGTGTTCGCCCGCAACATCGTTTCGACGTCGCATCCGCTTGCCGCGCAGGCCGGGCTGCGCATGCTCTGGAAAGGCGGGAATGCCGTCGACGCCGCACTCGCCGCCGCAGCCGCCATCACCGTGGTCGAGCCGGTATCGAACGGTCTGGGCAGCGACTGCTTCGCGCTCGTGTGGGACGGCGCCAAGCTGCACGGCCTGAACGCGTCAGGCAATGCGCCGGCGGCCTGGAGCGTCGATTATTTCCGCCGCAAATACGGCGAGGAAAACGGTCTCGCGAAGCAGCCCAAACGCGGCTGGGACACGGTGACCGTGCCTGGCGTGATCGCGGGCTGGGAAGCACTGCATGCGAAGTTCGGCAAACTGCCGTTCGCGGACTTGATGGAGCCGGCCATCGAGATCGCGGAGCGCGGCCATGCGGTGGCGACCATCGTTGCCCGCAAGTGGCAGGCGGCGATTCCCGAATTGCACAATCAGCCGGGCTTTGCCCAGACCTTCATGCCGCACGGCCGCGCACCCGAAGTGAGCGAGCGCGTCTGCTTCCCCGGCCATGCCGCCACGCTGCGG
Organism: Paraburkholderia silvatlantica; assembly: GCF_003096715.1. Classification (GTDB taxonomy): domain Bacteria; phylum Pseudomonadota; class Gammaproteobacteria; order Burkholderiales; family Burkholderiaceae; genus Paraburkholderia; species Paraburkholderia silvatlantica. Next base: position 139,455 of record NZ_QEOL01000008.1, on the reverse strand, counting down.
CGCCTCGCGGAACGCGGTCCGCGCGACTACTACGAAGGCGAACTCGCCGAGCGCATCGCCGCGTTTGCGCGCGAAGGCGGCGCGGCGCTCACGCTGGACGACCTGCGCAACTATCGCCCGGAATGGGTCGAGCCGATCGGCAAGAACTATCGCGGCTACACGGTCCACGAGATTCCGCCGAACGGGCAGGGCATCGCCGCGCTGATCGCGCTCGGCATTCTCGAGCAGTTCGACATGGGCTCGCTCGCGCTCGACAGCCTCGAATCGCAGCATCTGCAGATCGAGGCCATGAAGCTTGCGTTCGCCGACGTGTATCGCTATGTCGCCGATCCGCGTGCGATGGAAGTCACGCCCGAGCAGATGCTCGACGACGCCTACCTGAAAGCGCGTGCGAAGCTGATCGACCCGAAGCGCGCCACGCAGTTCGACTTCGGCATGCCGCGTTCGGGCGGCACGATCTATCTCTCGGCCGTGGACGAGCGCGGCATGATGGTGAGCTTCATCCAGTCGAACTACATGGGCTTCGGTTCGGGGGTGGTCGTGCCGGGCACGGGCATCGCGCTGCAGAACCGCGGCTGCGGCTTTTCGATGGACCCGGCCTCGCCGAACGTCGTGGCAGGCGGCAAGCGCCCGTTCCACACCATCATTCCGGCGTTCCTCACCCAGCAGGTGGACGGCCGCCAGGAAGCGGTGATGAGCTTCGGCGTGATGGGCGGCGACATGCAGCCGCAAGGGCATTTGCAGTCGATCGTGCGCATGCTCGACTACGGCCAGCAGCCGCAGGCCGCGTGCGATGCGCCGCGCTGGAAGGTCAACCGCGACTTCACGCTCGATATCGAATCGACTTTCAATCCGCAGACGGCGCGCGCGCTGCAAGGGCTCGGCCACGAGATCAAGGGCATCGACGATCCGTACATGGACTTCGGCTCGGGCCAGTTCATCTGGAAGCTCGATCGCAACGATCGCGAGCGCGGTTATGTGGCCGCGAGCGACACGCGCCGCGACGGGCTCGCAGCGGGCTTCTAGGCGGCGAGAAGCGTTTGCCGCGAGCGGGAATGCCTCGCTTGCGGTTCACGACGAACAATGAGTAGACCAAATGAAATGGGAGGGGACTGACATGGAGACCGGTTCGTCGGTTTCGCAAGCGCCGCTCAGCCGCGGCATGGTGCGCCGCATCGTGTTCTCCTCGTCGATCGGCAATGCGCTGGAATGGTTCGACTTTCTCGTGTACGGCTACTTCGCGCCGATCATCGCGAAGCAGTTCTTTCCCGTGCACGACGAATGGCTCTCCACGCTGCTGGCGGTCGGTACCTTCGGCATTTCTTTTCTCATGCGTCCGCTCGGCGCGATCGTGCTGGGCATCTACGGCGACCGCAAGGGGCGCAAGGCCGCGCTCACACTCGCCATCGCGCTCATGATGGCTGGCACGTTCGCCATGGCGGTCATGCCGCCGTATGCGTCGATCGGCATCGCTGCGCCGCTCCTGATCCTGCTCGCGCGGCTCGTGCAGGGCTTCGCGGTGGGCGGCGAATTCGGCAGCGCGACGGCGTTCATGGTCGAGCATAGCTCCACAAAGCGCGGCTACTACGCGAGCTGGCAGTTCGCGAGCCAGGGCGCCGCCGCGATTCTCGCGGCGGCGTTCGGCGGCGTGCTGGCATGGTGGCTGCCGCCCGGGCAACTGCAGGCGTGGGGCTGGCGCGTGCCGTTCTTCTTCGGGCTCGTGCTCGGGCCCGTGGGCTGGTACATCCGCTCGCATCTGGACGAGACGCCCGAATTCGTCGCGACCCAGCAGGCGCAAAGTACACAAGATGCGCACGCAACGAACGAGCCGGGGCTCGGCCGCCAATGGGTGAACCTGCTGCTCGCGGTAGGCATCGTTGCGCAGTCCACCGTCGGCGTCTATATCCTCCAGCTCTACATGCCGATGTACGCGGTGAAGCAGCTCCATATGGCGGCGGCAACCTCGTTCGGCGTGGTCGTGCTCAACGGCGGCCTGCAGTTCGCGCTTTCGCCCGTGATGGGCGCGCTCTCGGACCGCATCGGGCGCATTCGCATCATGCTGACCACGTCGATCCTGCTTGCTTCGCTCACCTATCCGATGTTCGCGCTGTTGCAGCGTCACCCTACACTCGGCTGGCTGCTCGTGCTCCAGGGCGCGGCGGGTATTTTCAAGGCAGCCTATTCGGGCCCGATGCCGGCGCTGATGTCGGAGATCTTTCCCGTGCGCGTGCGCTCGGCGGGGCTTTCGATTGCGTATAGCCTTGGCGTGACGCTTTTTGGCGGCTTCGCGCCGACGATTGCCGAAGTGTTGATTCACGTAACGGGCGATACGCTCGCGCCGGCGTATTACGTCTCGCTCGCCGCCGTGATTTCGGGTGTTTCGCTCGCGATCGTCGGTTGGCGCACGATGCGTCAGGCTTCGACGCGCACCACGCTCGCGAGCTGACAGTCCGAAGTCCGAACTGACCCGATTGTCGTTGCGCCCGCAGAATCGCCCTGTAAAACAGGGCGTGAATGCGGGTGCGGTGTCGTTGCACGACTTCTTCGTGACTTCGCGCGGGCCTCGCTGAAGCGTCGTCGAAGTGATGATATAGTCGCCCCCTTACCGCCGTCCGGCGGGGCGATCATTACGTTTTGTCAGGTTTCGGGAGAGTATATGGCAGTCGAATATCGTGGCTTTCGAGTCACTGTCGATGCGAAAGCAGACGCGACGGACACGCAATGGCTGTGCCGCGCAGTTCTGGAAGGTGTCGATGCACAAGTGGAAACGGCCAGGCTGCCTTCCGTGGAGCTGGCGATCCCCAAGCTGAAGATCGATGTGCTGATGGCGCTCAGCGTGGTCGAGCAGTCGGCCAAGCAAGCCGTCGACGAATATTGGCACGCCAAACAGCCGGAAATGGCCTGATACTTCAGGCGCAGGCAACCCCGATGCGGTTGCCGCGCCTCGCGCTCAACGCGCAGTCACCACATTGCGCGGCGTCCACCAACGCCGCTTCGTTCACGAGTCCTCCACGCGCCGTGTTGATCAGCAAGGGCCGCCGCTTCATGCGCGCGAATGCCGTGGCATCGATTAGATCCCGCGTTTGCGTTGCCGACGAGGAAATTCGCAGCCTTTCCATTTGCTCAAGCCAGATTGAGCAAGCATCGATTATCAAAGGGGTGCGGTCCGGTTCATCATGTCTCCCACAGTCAGTCGCAGACAGCCAGGAGACACAGCCATGCCACGACCACTCGAAGGAATCCGCGTTCTGGAGCTCGGACAGCTCATCGCGGGTCCGTTTGCTGGCCGCATGCTCGCCGAATTCGGCGCGAGCGTCGTCAAGGTGGAGCCGCCCGGCGTGGGCGATCCGTTGCGCAAGTGGCGCCTGCTGCACGAAGGCACGTCGGTCTGGTGGGCCGCCCAGTCGCGTAACAAGGAATCCATCACGCTCGATCTGCGCACGCCCGAAGGGCAGGGCGTGATTCGCCGTCTTGTTTCGGAAACCGACGTGCTGATCGAAAATTTCCGCCCCGGCACGCTCGAAGGCTGGGGCCTCGGCTGGGACGAACTCAGCGCCATCAATCCCGGCCTCATCATGTTGCGCGTCTCGGGCTACGGGCAGACGGGCCCGTATCGCGACCGGCCCGGTTTCGGCGTGGTCGCCGAAGCGATGGGCGGCCTGCGCCACCTGAGCGGCGAGCCTGGGCGCACGCCGGTGCGCGTGGGCATCTCGATCGGCGATTCGCTCTCCGCGCTGCATGGCGTGATCGGCATCCTGCTGGCGCTGCGGCACCGCGAGCAACAGGGCGGCAAAGGGCAGGTCGTGGACGTCGCGCTCTACGAGTCGGTCTTCAACATGATGGAAAGCCTGCTGCCCGAGTATTCGGTGTTCGGCGCCGTGCGTCAGCCGGCGGGCAGCAGCCTGCCCGGCATCGCGCCGAGCAACGCCTACCGCTGCAGCGACGGCAAGTATGCGCTGATCGCAGGCAATGGCGACAGCATTTATCGACGTCTGATGGAACTGATCGGCCGCCCGGACCTGGGCAACGATCCGGCGCTCGCGCAGAACGACGGACGCGTCGCGCAGGTCGGTCGCATCGACGCCGCCATCGGCGAATGGACCGCGCGGCACACGCTCGACCAGGTGCTCGCGGCGCTCAACGAAGCGCGCATTCCGGCGGGCCGCATCTACGACGTCGCGGACATCGCGGCCGATCCGCATTACCACGCCCGCGGCATGATCGTGGACGACACCTTGCCCGACGGCACGGCGGTGCAGGTGCCGGGCGTGGTGCCCAAACTGTGCGGCACTCCCGGCACGATCGAGCGCAGCGCGCCGAAGCTGGGCGAGCATACCGACACGGTGCTGGAATCGATAGGCGTGGACGCCGCAACGCGCGAAGCCTGGCGCGCGCGCGGCGTGATCTGACCGGAGAGCGGCGAGATGGCGACAGGAAATAAAGACAACTTCAAGGGCAAGGTGCTGTATCTCAACGAAGTCGCGACGCGCGACGGCTTCCAGAACGAAGCCGCCTTCATCGACACCGACGACAAGATCGCGCTGATCAACCGCCTGAGCGCCTGCGGCTACGCGAAGATCGAAGTGACTTCGTTCACGTCGCCCAAGGCGATTCCTGCACTGCGCGACGCCGAGGCGGTGATGCACGGCATCGAGCGCGTGCCGGGCGTCGTCTATACGGTGCTCGTGCCGAACGTGCGCGGCGCGCAGCGCGCGCTATCGTGCAACGTGAACGAAGTGAACCTCGTGATGTCGGTGAGCGAGACCCACAATCGCAGCAACCTGCGCATGACGCGCGAGCAGTCGTTCGCGCAGTTGCGCGACGTGATCGAAGCCGTGCGCGGCACGGGCGTGGCGATCAATGTTTCGCTCTCCACAGCAATGGGCTGCCCGATGGAAGGCGACGTCCCCGTCGAGGACGTGCTCGGCTGGATGCGGCGCTTCGCCGAACTGGGCGTGCAGGGCGTCACGCTTTGCGATACGACGGGCATGGCGCATCCCGCGCAGGTGCGCGCGTTGTGCGAAAGCGCTGCGCAGGCGTTCGGCGCGCTCGAATTGACGCTGCATTTCCACAATACGCGCGGTATGGCGCTCGCCAACACGCTTGCGGCGCTCGATGCGGGCATCGTGCGCTTCGACGCCTCGCTCGGCGGCCTCGGCGGCTGTCCGTACGCGCCGGGCGCGAGCGGCAACGTGTGCACCGAAGAACTCGTGCACATGCTCGAACTCGATGGCTACAATACCGGGGTCAATCTCGCTGCCGTGCTCGACGCCGCCGCGCTGTTGCCCGGCCTGATCGGCCACGACGTGCCCAGCCAGATTCTCAAGGCAGGTCGCCGCCTCGACCTGCATCCGGTGCCGGAACGGACCCAAGGCATGCCGGTGCAACGCGCGTACTCATGACAAGGAGCGAAGCATGGCGTTGATCGACCACCTCGACCATCTCGTGCTGACCTGCGTGGACCCCGAGGCCACGAAGCACTTCTATACGGAAGTGTTGCAGATGCAGCTGGAGACCTTCGGCGCGGGGCGGCTCGCGTTTCGCTTCGGCAACCAGAAGATCAACCTGCATGTGCGTGGCGCGGAATTCGAACCCAAGGCGCATGTGCCGGTGCCGGGCGCGCTCGATCTGTGCTTCATCGCAGCGGTACCGCTCGATACGGTCATCGCGCATCTCGCGGGGAAGAACTGGCCGATCGTCGAAGGTCCGGTCGAGCGCACGGGCGCGACGCAGAAGATTCGTTCCGTTTATGTGCGCGACCCGGATCTGAATCTCATCGAAATCTCCGAGCTGATCCAGCCAGGTTGATGCCTCTTGCCCGTTTTCGCCGTCGAGCCGGGGGGGCGCCGGTTCGGCGGTGAACACGCCGGCCCGCGCGGTCGGCGCGCGGACGCGCGTCGCAGCACGTCTGCCTCTGTCTTCCCACATCTGCACTTCCTCCCGCGCCCGCGATGCAGGACAATCGTCTTTCGCGTCGGCTTTGCCCCTTTCATCATGGTCAATCCCCTTCACTTCGATCTGCAGTCGCTGCGGGTCTTTCTGCTCGTCGCCGAACATGGCAGCCTCACCAAGGCGGCCGAGCACGGGCAGCTCACGCTTTCGGCCGTCAGCAAGCGCATAGCCGAACTCGAAAGCGTGACCGACTGTGCCTTGTTCATCCGCCGCGCGCGCGGCGTGGATCTCACGCCCGCGGGGCATGCGCTGCTCGAGCACGCCACGCGCGTGGTCGATCAGGTGAGTCGAATGGCCACCGAAATGAGCGATTACGCCGCCGGCGTGCGCGGGCACGTGCGCATGTGGGCGAATACGTCGGCGATCGTGCAGTTTCTGCCCGTCGATCTCGCCTGCTTCCTGAATGAGCATCCGGGCATCAAGGTCAGTCTCGAAGAGCGGCTGAGCCACGAAATCGTCGAGGCGCTCGGCGCGGGCAAGGCCGACCTCGGCGTGTTCGCCGACAACGTGCCCGCGCCCGGCATCGAGCGGCGCCTCTATCGCCGCGACGAACTCGTGCTGCTCGTGCCGCGCAGTCACCGCTTTGCGCAACTCGACGTGATCCGCTTCGCCGATACGCTCGACGAAGACTACGTGGGCCTGAGCGATGGCAGCTCGCTGCTCGCGCGCATGACGGATGCGGCATTCGCCATCGAGCGATCGCTGAAGCTGCGCATCCAGGCCTCGAACTTCGACGGTGTGTTTCGCATGATCGAGGCGGGGCTCGGTATCGGCGTGCTGCCGCGCAACGCGGTGAGCGACGAGCGCGGCAAGGCCGGCGTCGTCAAGGTGAAGCTGGCGGACACGTGGGCCACGCGTACGCTTTGGATCGGGATGAAGGCGGATAGCGCGCCAAGCTCGGATATCGTGAGCCTGTTCGACTACATGTCGGCGCGCGCGGCGCAATGAAAACCGGGGCGGCCCCGCGTGACGCGGCAGCCGCCCCGACGATCCAGGGGCGCTCGGGGCATCGGCCGGTCAGACCGGATTGATCTCGTCCTGGCTGCGGCGCGTGGTGAGGGGGCCGAGCGCACGCAGGGTCACTGCGACGATGGCCAGCGCGGCGGAGATTACGGCGAACATCGCGATCGGGCCGTGCTGCGTGAGCACCGGCAACAGGATGAAGGGCAGGGCGCTGCTCATGATACGCGAGAGCGAATAGGTGCTGCCGATCGCTGTCGAGCGCACGCTGGCCGGGAAAATTTCGGCCTGGTACACATGGTAGGCGTTGCTGAACACATTCGACGCACAGGTCGTCAGCACGCCGAAGCAAACGATCAGCGCAGCCTGTCCCGAGTAGGCGAAGCCAAGGCCAAAAATCGCAACGGAGACGAGCGACGCAATCACGAGCGTTCGCCGCTCGATCCAGTTGAGCAGCGGCACGGAGAGCAGCGAGCCGATCGGGTAGCCGAGAAACGAGAGGGCGACGAACAGCGTGCTGCCTGTCACATCGATGCCGCGGCTCTTCACGACGACGCCCGCAAGCGTGCCGAAGCCGTAGTAGCCGAAGGCCTGGAACAGGTGGAACACGACAAGCATGACATAGCGCTTGTCATAGGGCGCGCGCCGCAGCACGGCAATGCGCTCGGAGAGGCGCAGCGGATGCTGGCGCGTTTGCGGCGCGGCAAACCGCTTCGGCATCTGCGCGCCGGCGCTTTGCGCGAAGCGGCCCAAGGTGGCATAGGCCTCGTCCGCGCGCCCTTGCGCCAGCAGCCAGCGCGGGCTTTCCGGCAGGCGATGCTGCACGGCCAGCACGAACAGGGCGCCGAGGCTGCCGATGGCGAGAATGATGCGCCATCCCGCGATGCCGCCAGGATGGATCGGATTGAGCCAAACCGCGAGAAAGCCGACCAGCGGAACCGCGACATACGAGGTGGTATAGGCCCACGCAGCGAGCCGGCCGCGCTTTTCCTTCGGCAGGATTTCCGAGAGGAAACTATCGGCCACGGGATAGATCGCGCCGACGCCCACGCCCGTCAGAAAGCGGCAGACCACGAGCATGGTGGCGTTTGTGGAAAAGGCGGCGAGCAGCGAGAAAGCGCTGTACCACGTGAGCGTGAACAGGAAGGCGCGCCGACGGCCGATGCGGTCGGCGAGACTGCCGAGGAAGAGCGAGCCGAAAAACATGCCGACGAAGGCCGAGGCAAGCAGGAGCTTGAACGCGAGGCTGTGCGCATCGAGTCCGTATTCGTTCTGCAGCGCGGAGCCGATCGAACTGACGAGGAAGATCTCGTACATGTCGAAGAAGAGGCCAATACCGATCACCCACACCACGAAGCGGTGCAGCGCGCCCACGGGCATGTCGTCCATGAAGCGGCTGAGCGTGACGCCTTGTGGGCTTTGAAGCGGGGCTTGTACGGTGAGCGGGCGGCGTGGCGCTTCGCCCGGCGCGCTGCCGCCCAGGTCTAGGGGATGGCTGTTCATGCTGTCTCCGGTATTTTCGATGCCGCGTCATGAGCCGCAGCCGGGGCGCAACTCCGTACGAACGGTACGGAACAGGCGTGATGGCAAGTGTGGGAGATTTTCGCGAGCGCGAAAATTGAGGAAGGGTGAAGCGTGCTTTCCCGCGGGGAAAGGCTCGGGCGGGCGATGTGCCCGTCGTGCTCTGGCGCGCTGGTTGCGCGACTTTGATCGTCCCTCGTCCGCGCGTGGGCTAGACACGCGACGCCAGAAGTCTGATGCCGGCAATCCCGAATACGACGGCCAGGCATCCCTCCAGGGCGCGACGGGTTCGCACGTACATCCTTCGGGCCGAGTCCGTCGAAAACAGGACTGCGTATCCGCCGAACACCAGACACCCGATGGTCGCACAGCCCGCAATTAGCGCGCTATGGGCCGATCCCGTGCTGTTCGACGAAAGCGCAACAATCGAAACCCACACGAGAATCGCTTTGGGATTGGTGAGATGGAGCATCAAGCCACGGGAATAGACGCTCGTCAAAGTCGGTGTTTGCCCGGTCTTCAGTGCGGATGCTGCTGTCGCAAGCGCGTTGCGTCCGGATTTGAAGGCTAGCCACAAGAGATATAGCCCCCCAAAAATCTTGACTGCAATGATGAATTGCGAATAGGCGATCAGGGCGGCCGAGACGCCTAGCGTCGCCACCGTCGCCCAGAACATCGACCCCGAGACGACACCGAGTGCGAACATCAACGCCGCTTTCCGGCCGTGACTGGCCGCGATGGACATAATTGCAAGGTTACTCGGCCCTGGACTCGCGGTGCCAACGAAATACGCTGTATAGGCGAGCAGCAGGTTGGTCGAGAAATAGGTGTTTGCAGTCATGTTTGGGTTCCAGAAGCAGCGAGTCGCCTGATCATCGGGCTTTGTCGGAGCGGGCGCGAGCGGCAATATTGCCATTTTTCGAGGGATATCGGACATGCGCGTCGGAGTGCCTCGCATCTTCGTCAGGCGCGCAAGGGCCTCAACCCCGTGCGTACTTCGTTCGCGAAGATCATTGGTTCTTCCCACGCCGCGAAGTGCCCGCCCGTTTCGGGCTTATTGAAGTAAATCAGGTTGTGATAAGCCTTTTCGGTCCAGGTCTTCGGCGCCTGGTAGTTTTCTCCCGGAAAAGCGCTCACAGCGGCGGGCACGTTGACGTCTGCCGCAAGGAAGAAGTTCGCGTGCGACTCCCAATAGAAGCGTGCCGCCGAGATGCCGGTGTTGGTCAGCCAGTAAAGCGTGATGTCGTCGAGTACGTCGTCTCGCGTCAACGAGCCTGCCGAATGACCGTTGACGGGATGTCCGAGCACGGCCGCGCTCAACGCCGCCGCAGGCTGGCCGTAGCCGTCGCCGTGATCGAGCAGCCAGGAAGCCAGCGCGACGGGCGAGTCGGCGAGTCCATACAGTGTCTGAGGGCGCGTGCCCATTTCGAAAGCGTAGCCGCGCTTCTTTTTGAAGTTGGCGCTCAATTGCTCATACGCGTGCTTCTCCTCGTCCGATAAACCGGCAGGCATCGGGTCGCCCGCGGCGAGTGACTGCAGAATCTCGGCGGGAACAGACGCAGGGAAGTTCACATGAATGCCGATCAGTTCGGGCGGCGCCTGTTTGGCCATGATGTTCGTGACGATCCCGCCGAGATCGCCGCCCTGCGAAGCAAAGCGCTCATAGCCAACGCGTTTCATCAATGCGACCCACGCGCGCGCGGTGCGCTCCGGTCCCCAGCCCGTTGTGGCCGGCCTCGCCGAAAAGCCGTAACCGGGCAGCGAGGGAATCACGAGATGAAAAGCATCCGAAGCCGGTGCGCCGTACGCAGTCGGATTGACTAGCGGGTCGATGATCTTGAACTGTTCAATGACCGAGCCCGGCCAGCCGTGCGTCACGATCAATGGCATCGCGTTTTCATGCTTCGACCGCACATGGATGAAGTGAATATCGAGTCCATCTATCTCGGTGATGAACTGCGGATATGAATTGAGCCGCGCTTCGCATTTGCGCCAATCGTAGCCTGATGCCCAATATTGCGCGAGCCCCTGAATGGTGGCGAGTTGAATACCCTGCGATTCGTCGGGCACCGTCTCGCGATCGGGCCAGCGCGTAGCCTTGATGCGTCGCCGCATGTCGACGAGCTGCGACTCGGGGACATGAACGCGGAACGGCCGGATCGCCATTTTGTCGCCGTTCGCGGGCTCGGTGATCTTGCCGGTTGCCGGGCTCGTCTGCGCGAAGGCGAGCCGGCTGAGCGAGCCTGCGGCGAGCGTCGCGGCGGCCATACCGACAAAGCGCCGGCGCGATGAGGATTGGGGCGCGTCATTTGACATGGGATCGGTCTCCCGCCTGGATCAGCGCGCTTCGCCGCGCGTGAAGTCGGCAATATGCAGTCTCACGAAATCGTACATGCTCATGGGTTGGCGGCCCGTGAGTTCGAACAGGTCGTTCGTCATGCGGTCGTATCGTCCCTGAGCGTGCAGCTCGGCCATGACGGCCAGATGCTTGACGACATGATCGGGAATGCCGAGCTCGCGCAACTTGTCCGACCACGGCGCGACAGGCACATTCCGGTAACGGATGGGCCGGCCGAGCGCCTCCGAAAAGACGCGCGCGGCCTGCTCGATATCATTGGATTCGAGGCCTGTCAGGTTATAGATCTTGCCGATATGCGGCGCCGGATTCTCCAGAATCACCGCTACTGCATTTGCGACATCGACGGCTGAAATGGGCGAGGTCCTGCTATTGCCGAGCGGCAGCGCGAGTTCGTCGTTATCGCGGACGCCGGCTGCGCCCAGGGTCAGGAAGAAGCTTTCGAGAAAAGCCGTCGGCCGTACCGTGACGACGGGCAGCCCCGACCACTGCAAGACCTGCTCGGCAAGCCAGTGCAGCTTGTGCTGGGGGCTGTCGGTCGACTCGGTGATGCTCATTTCCGTGACCGTCATTTGCGACATGTTCACGATGGCTTCGACACCATGATGACGCGCCACCGCAGCGAAATTCACGGTTGCCTCGAGGTAGGCCGCGGAGACCGACATGCCGAAATAGACGCGCGAACAGCCTTCGATCGCACGGTGCAGCGAGGCGAGATCGGTCAGATCGCCGACCACGACTTCGGCACCAAGGCGGCGCAACTCGTTCGCGCGATCGTCATCCTTGCGGACCAGCGCCCGCACTTTGTAGCCCTTCGCTAGCAAAGACATTGTTACGTTGCGGCCGATTCCACCAATCGCGCCTCCGGCGCCCGTCACGAGAATGGGCCGATCATGGGCAGGTTTCGTTGTCATATCACATGCCTTTCGAGGAAGATTTCACTTTATGTATGCATATGCATACGTGCGGATGAAAAAATGCGTGCATGCATACGTCGATTGTTATGCAACCACGGAGCGCAGATCGTCGGAACCCTGGCCGCTAACGATCATCGGGTGCGAAGCGCGTTCGTGAACATGTGCGGTCGGCGTGCGGTCGATCAGCAGACTCAGCAATTCGGGGCGGTTGTAGTGGCCGGCTGAGTCCATCAGCATCTTGCGGCGGTCGATGTGCGTGAAGTCGAGATCGACGATCACTTCGCCTTCACCCGAGCGAAGCGGCTCGGCCATCAGCATGCCGTCAGGAGCGACGATCGTGGTGAAGCAGCCGCCCGAGATCGGACCGATTCCACAACCGGTATCTTGCATGATTTGCGCCTGCTGATCCGCGTCCAGCCACGCCGTCGCATTGACCACGAACGCGCCGGATTCGAGCGCATGCTGGCGGATGTTGATTTCCATGCGCTGGGTAAAGCCCTCGCCAAAGGCGGAGCCCGGATACATCGCCGAATGGATCCGCTCACCGTCTGCGATCATCGCATAGCGGGCGAGCGGGTTGTTGTGCTCGAAGCATGCGAGCTGCCCAACGCGGCCGACTGCGCTGTCGACTGCACGCAAGCCTGAGCCATCGCCCTGGCCCCAGATCATGCGTTCGAAATGCGTCGGCGTGATCTTGCGGCGGCGCTGGATCAGCGTACCGTCGGCATCGAAGAGCAATTGCGTGTTGTACAGCGTGCCGCCATCGCGCTCGTTGACGCCAATGGATACGACCATGCCGGCCTTCCGCGCGGCTTCGCCGATCGAATCGGTTGCAGCGGACGGTACAGTCACAGCCTGTTCGAGCAGGCGCAAATGTTCGGTACCCGAAAGAAGTTCGATGCCCGTCTGGACGGCCGCAAAGTAAGGGTAATAAGGCACGACCGTTTCGGGGAAGGTGGCGAACTGCACGCCTTTCTGGCCGAGTTCGTGAATCTTCTGCACGACCTTGGCAACGGTTGCTTCACGGCTATAGAGTACCGGGCTGAACTGGACGGCGGCGGCTTTGACGACTTTCATGAAAAACTCCTTGACGTTGGGGACAGGCACCGGTCGATCTTGTATATGCAACATCGACCAGAAGACTTCAGACCATGCGCAGCGGCAATTTGCGCGCAATATTCATGAGTTCATGCGCGCCGCGTTCGCTAAGGAGACGCGTCGCGTGGTGCTGTGCAGCCGACCATGCGCTCGCCGCGTTTTTAAGCAGGGCATCGCCTTCGCACGTGAGCGAGAGCGGGCGGCTTCGACCATCGCGGGCCGGGACGCCCTCGGCGACCCAGCCCTGCGCGATCAGCGGCTGCAGATTCCTTGTCAGCGTCGAGCGCTCGTGTTGACTGCGTCGGCCCAGATCCGAGCGGCTAATGGGCCCGAACTCCGCAATCAACACGAGCAAAGAGAATTGCGGCGCCACGATGCCGAACGGACGCAATGCGTCGTCATAGACGGAAGTCAGGACGCGGGAGATCTGGCGGGCGCGCGTCATCAGACAATTGCGCGCGATCTGGCTGCTCAGCGGTTCATTCGCGATGCGGTCCGGTTCAACGTTTCCGTTCGTCTCGTGTTGCATATGCACTACCTCGGTAAGCCCAGCGTTTGCGGTGCGGTGTTTCGCTCGCGATGGGCGTATTTGAGGGGATGAATGTATCCCGCTTGTGTCCGGAAGTCGGTTTGTGTGTATGCGTGCGTATCCCTGACTGTTGCAGATACGTTGGGATACAAAAAGGCAGGGGGAAGAGGGGAATGATGAGGACTGCGGCGCGATGTTCTCGCGTGCCCTCAGCCGCCGGTGCGACCTGACTCGGTTTCTATATTCTGCGCCGCTGCACGCGAAAACCGCATCTGATATTCACTCGGCGACAAACCGGTCTTCCGTTTGAACAATTGCCGAAATGTGCTGATATCGCTGTAACCGACACGCTGACTCACCGCCTCAAGCCCGATCGGCCGTGTTTCCAGTAAGCGCTTCGCGACTTCGATGCGCAGATTCTGCAGATACGTCAACGGTGCGAGCCCGACGGCTTCCTTGAAACGGCGATTGAGCGTGCGTTCGCTGACAGCAAGCGATGCCGCCAGATCGCTCAAGCGGAAACCCTGCTGCATCGTTGCCTCCATTTGCTGCTGGGCGCGTGCGACGAGCGTGTCGGTATGCCCGTGTTCGTCGAGAAGCGATGCAAAGGAGGCCTGAGAAGTCCGGTTCATGTCGATCAGCAGCGCCTTCGCGGTCATGGCGGCGAGTGCTTCGCCGGCGAACGTCTCGACGAGCCGCACGGCGAGATTCAGATACGACGTCACGGAACCGCCAGAGATGATGCCGTCTTGCGCGATCAGCAGTTCCTGTGCGCGAACTTCGACACGCGGATAGCGGCGCGCGAAGTCCGCGGCTCTCGCCCAGTGCGTCGTTGCGGCGCGTCCATCCAGCAGGCCCGCTTCGGCTAGCAGGTAGTTGGCCGTGCAGTACGCCGCCAGCACGGCACCTGCCTTGCGTTGACGACGCAGTGCGGAATACAGCGCGTTCAACTGCTCGCGGCGCCCGATGAATTCATCGATGTTCGAGAAAAACGGTGCCGTCAGCAGAACGGCGTCCGCGCGTTTGCGCGGGTCGATCTTGCCGTCGACGTGAATCCTCTGGCCCGACGCAGCCGTGACCGGTTGCCCGTCGAGGGATTCCACGCGCCATGCAAACACGGGTGCGGATGCCGTGTCCGAAGCAGCCTTGCGCGCGTGGAACTGGTTGGCCGCGCTGAAGACATCGACAGGTCCCGCGACGCCGGACGCGAGGATTCCGTCGTAGACCCAGATGCGGATGATGGCCATTGCGTGTCTGAAATTCCCTGAATAATGGCGATGCTGCCACTTTCGGCGGCACGAGTAAACCCCGATCATGGCCGCATCCAATGACCCGGAAGCGATACCATGCCAATGATCGATGCACTGTGGCCCGAAGACGCCCTGACGCCCGAGGCCGAAGCGCGCCTCGTCAAGGAACTGACCGACATCCTCATCAAGGCGGAAGGGTACGATCCCGCCAGTCCGACCGCACAGCGAGTCACCGTGTTCCATCTTCATCGGCCTGCTGCGATTTACATCGGCGGCGAACGCGCGAACACGATACGCTACCGCATCATTCCTTGCGCACCCGAAGGGCAATACACCGACGAATCGCGTCGCGCGCTCGTCAGAAACGTCACGGAAGCGGTGGCGCGCGCGGAGGACCGGCCGTTCGATGACGTCGCGCCGCGCGTCTGGGTGTTCCCGACTGAGATTCCGGATGGCGCCTGGGGGACGCGCGGCACGATCTGGACGCTGCCCGATATTCATGCGCTGCTGGTGGGCGAATCCGAGCGCGGCGCGGGCGTTGAACGCCTCGCGCGACGCCGCCGCGAAAAGGCGCGCATTACGCTCGAAGCCGCGCTCGATGCCGTTAGCGCGGGCATGGCGAGCAAACCGTAACAGGAGTGTCCAGCATGAAATTCAACGACACTGCCCCCGTACTGGTGCCCGCAGGCGGCCCGCCGCTCTGGCTGGCGAGGCTCGCCGAAAACGCGACGCTCGAAGCCACCGTCCTGAAGCGCCCGATCGAGGGGCGAGCCGATATTCTCTCCGTGATCAAACACGCGGTCTCACTCTACGAATTCCAGCAGCACAGCTACAAGGGCGAGATCGGCAACAATTTGTATATGGAATCCTATCGGTCGCAGATCCAGGGCGTGCCGATCGAAACGGTGGTCGTCGCACATCTGAACGAACAGGGCGAGACGGATTCCGTGGTCATCAATCATCGACCGCTCAAGGCAGCGCTGCTGTTTTCGAAACGGATGGGGGAACTCGTCGATGAGCGTTTCCGCGATTGCTATCTGACGGGACCAGAAGCCGCAGCACTGGATACGGCAACTGTTCCGGCCTCGCGCCAGCCTTCAGGCAGATGCGGCGGGAACATGCACGATGAAACGCCTTCTTCTTAATTTAACAACAGCCTCTGCACTGATCGTTTCTGCTGGAGTTTCCATGGCACAAACTACTCCGTTGCCAACTACCCCGACCACGAAGATATTGGCGATTGGCACCTTTGCGCCGGGCACGGACATGCAACGTGTCCAGCAAATTCTTCCGACCGAAGTTCGCGAGACGGCGCAACGTTATCTTGAGGGCAAGATTGACCAGTGGTATTCACTGCAAGACCGGGCTGGGGTGGTGTTCATCCTGAACGTTACGGACGTGAATCAAGCTCATGAAATGCTCGAGGCACTTCCCTTAGGGAAAGCGCATTTAATGACATTTTCGCTCCTGCCGATAGGTCCGCTAAAGCCGTTGAGCAAGCTTTTGAATCCACCTTCCCAGGATCGAACGTGAAGCTTTATTATTCGCCGGGAGCATGCGCGCTTGCGTCACATATTGTTGCGCGCGAAGTCGGCATCGCAATCGAATTCGAAAAGGTCGATATATCGTCGAAGCGCATGCAAGACGAAATCGACTTTCTCGCGATCAAATGACTTTCCACCGTGGGAACCGGTCTACCAGCAGAAGCGACGCTGGATTCAGGCAGGTTGTTTCGAGGCCATGGTGAGTGAAGTGACCTGCGTTCGATCATCCGGATCGCGCAACAACGCCGTGGTCAACCCAGCGCGGTCAGTCGCGACGGGCGGACTCTGCGGTCGACCTGCGAGAGCGGGCTTCGCGCCGGTTACGACGGCGATAAACGTGGAGTGCCGCGAGGCTTGCGATGATTGACCAGGCGGAGAGGGATGACCCGCGAATGCGGGCCACCGTTGCGAAGTGCGCGCGCGGTTGCGCGAAGCTGCCTCATCGCATGCCGCCACTGGCGACGATATGTTCGCCCGTCAACCACTTTGCGTCGTCGCAGGCGAGAAAAACCGCGATCGACGCTACGTCGTCCGGTCGGCCCACACGCCCGAGCGGCGTCTGGCTGACTGCCGAACTCTCGAACTCCGATCCGATCACCCCGGCGCTTTGTGCGCCTTCGGTCACGATCACGCCCGGATTGATCGTGTTCACACGAATCTTCCGCGGCCCGAGTTCGCGGGCGAGCGCGCCGGTGATGGAATCGACAGCGCCTTTCGTGCCGCTATAGACGGCGGTCGTGGCCGGCGTGAGCGTCGAGACGACCGAGCTGACATTGATGATGCTGGCACCCTCGCCAAGGTGTTGGACCGCGGCCTGCGCGATCCCGGAATGTGCGCAGAATTCGTTGTGTGCTCCGGCATTGGGCGGTTTCGTCAGCGCGAAGACAGCGACGTTGGCGTCTGGAGCGACGCCGGGTCCCAGCCACCGCCGAGCGCCTTGAACGTCGAGATGGCTGCGCGCGCGGATTCCGTTTGCGCTTGCGCGCGCGCGTCGGCGGCCTGGAGCAGGGTTTCGTTGGCGTGCAATACGTCGATGAAGCTCGCCGCGCCGCTTCGGTACGCGGTCATCGATGAATCCTTGGCCTTGGATAACGACGATTCCGCGTGCGAGAGCGTGGCCGCCTGTGCCTCGCGATTCACGAGTGACGAGAGCGAGTTTTCCACGTCCTCGGTGGCGCGGAGGACGGACTGCCGGTAAGCCGCGAGCGCTTGCGCGTCGGCGCCTTTCGCCTCGTTGACGTCGGCGTTGATGCGCGCGAAGTCGAACAGGCGCCAGCGCAGCCCGACGAGTCCGGCCGCCTGGCTGGCGCCGCCCGAGAACAAGGTGCCGGCCGCTGCCGAGGTCGCGCTGCCGAGGAAGGCATTCAGCGAGACCGTCGGATAGTACTCGCTGATCGCGGCGCCAATGCGCGCGTTGGCGGCAGCGAGGTGACGTTCGGCGCCGATCAGATCGGGACGCCTTTGCAGCAGATCGGCCGGCGTGCCCATATCGGCGAGCGACGGGGCAACGGGGATCGAGGACGGCGGGCTCAACTCGGCCCGATGCGTACCGGGTGGCGTGCCCAGCATCACGTCGAGGGCATTTGAGGCCGCATCCAGCGCCGCGTCGAGGACGGGCACGCTGGCCTGAACCTGGTCGAGCGCGCCTTGCGCCTGCTGAACCTGATAGTCGGCTGCCGCGCCCTTCGAATACAGGAGTGTCACGTCCGCAAGCAGCGCCTGCTGCGTCTGCACCTGCCGGTTTGCGATATCGAGGCGTGCCTGGAGGCCGCGTATCGTGACGTAGATATCGGCAGTCTGGGCCGCAACGGCGAGCCGGGTGGCGACCGCCGCCGCCTGCGTCGCGGAGTAATCGGCGAGCGCGGCTTCACGCTGGCGCCGCAGGCCGCCAAAAATGTCGATCTCCCAACCGGCTTCCAGATTGGTTTCGTACTCGGTACCCCAGCGCTCGTAACCCGGCGTGGCATTGAGCAACTGGCCCACCGGCGTGTCGACCGACTGGTAGGCTCGCGCTGCCGAGGCGGAAACCGAGGCCGAGGGAAGCAACGCCGCGTTGGCCGTGCCGAGGCGCGCGCGTGCCTGATCGATTTGCGCCACCGCCTGGGCCAGGTCCAGATTCTGGGCCAATGCCAGCGAAACGTAGTGCGTGAGCAGCGGGTCGTTGAAGCCTTCCCACCATGCGGACAGACCAGCAGCCGGGGCCGGCGCGGCTCTGGCAGACGGCGGCGGGGTCACATAGCGCTGCGCCAATGGCACATCCGGGCGGTGGTAGTCGGGACCGACGGCGCAGGCCGAAAGGGCGGCGACGCTAGTCAGGAGAGCGAGTGGAACAAGTGGACGACGCAAAGACATGATCATCTCGGGAGCGGCAACGGGAAGGATGAGGCAGTGACCAATATACAATATGGTCACAAGTTGTCAACTATCGGGTGAGGGACTAAGCTTGAGACATGAACAAGCCCATGCCCTCCGCCTCCCCGTCCCGTGGCCCCTCGGATCACGAAGTCCGCGCCCAGATCGTCGAAGCCGCAACGGAATACTTCAGTCGCTACGGCTATGAAAAGACCACGGTTTCCGATCTCGCTAAGGAAATCGGGTTTTCGAAAGCCTATATCTACAAGTTTTTCGACTCGAAACAGGCGATCGGCGAAGTCATCTGCGCCAATCGCCTCGCCGCCATGATTGCGGCCGTCAGTGAAAACGTCGACGACGCGCACAGTGCGACGGAGAAATTTCGCCGTATGTTCAAGACCTTACTGGCATCGGGTAGCCAGCTATTTTTCCAGGATCGCAAGCTCTACGATATCGCCGCCGTGGCGGCCGCCTCGCCCTGGCCTTCCGTCAAAGGCTATGAAGAACAAATCCAGCGACTTATCGCCGATATCCTGCGGCTCGGACGCGAAACCGGTGAATTCGAACGCAAGACACCACTGGACGAGGCCGTGAATGCGATCTTTCTGGTGATGAAGCCTTACTTCAATCCCTTGCTGCTCCAGTACAACCTTGATGCTGCCGACGAGGCAACGGTCCAGCTCGCGAGCCTGGTACTCAGAAGTCTTGCTCCATGAACCTGGTTGTGACTATTGACTATAATGGTCACTAGAATCAGAATGAGGCCTCCTGTTCTTTGCGAGAGGCGACCTCATGTTCCGGCACCATCATTTTGTCTACGCGCTAAGCCTGGCTTCGCTCGCTCTCGCGGCGTGCGGCGAGCGGCCTGCCCCTGATCCGCGTACCGAGGCGCCGCTCGTGCGCACGAGCGCCGTTCACGGCGCGGCGGGCGCGAGCCGGTCGTTTTCGGGCGTCGTCGGCGCCCGCGTTCAGAGCGATCTCGGTTTCCGGGTTCAGGGCAAGGTCGTCGAGCGTCTGGTCGACGCGGGCCAAACGGTCAAGCGCGGCCAGCCGCTGATGCGCATCGACCCGATCGATCTGGGATTGCAGGCCCGCTCGCAGCAGGAACTCGTGGATGCCGCGCAGGCGCGCGCCACGCAGACGGCCGCCGACGAGGCGCGGTATCGGGATCTCGTTGCGGCAGGCGCGGTGTCGGCGTCGACCTACGAGCAGCTCAAGGCGGCCGCCGATGCCGCCCGGGCGCAGCTCATTGCGGCGAAGGCGCAGGCGGTGCTTGCCAGCAACGCATCCGGATACGCCGTCCTCGTGGCGGATGCCGACGGCGTGGTGGTCGAGACGCTGGCAGAGCCGGGCCAGGTGGTCGCGCCGGGGCAGATCGTCGTGCGGCTCGCGCATGCTGGACCGCGCGAGGCCGTCGTCCAGCTTCCCGAGACGCTGCGTCCCGCACCGGGCTCGATTGCCGAGGCGACGCTGTATGGCGCGGAC
Source organism: Paraburkholderia silvatlantica (assembly GCF_003096715.1). Classification (GTDB taxonomy): domain Bacteria; phylum Pseudomonadota; class Gammaproteobacteria; order Burkholderiales; family Burkholderiaceae; genus Paraburkholderia; species Paraburkholderia silvatlantica. The sequence continues at coordinate 119,491 of NZ_QEOL01000008.1, read as the reverse complement.
AAGAAGCCGGTGCCCGCCGCCTTGCGTCAGCTTTCCGATTCCGCCGACCGGCTGACGCGGACCTACGAAGCGCGGTACGTGCTCGAGGGCGCGCTGTCGAATGCGCCGCTTGGCGCGACCGTGACCATCGATCTCGCCGGCGATGCCGGCCAGACGCAGGCCGCGATGGACGTGCCGGTCGGCGCGTTGTTCGATCCGGGCACGGGCACCGGCGTCTGGACCGTCGATCGATCGCAGTCGCGCGCGAGCTGGCACAAGGTTCGCGTCACCGCCTTGAGCGACGACACGGCGACGGTGACCGGCGATCTTCACGACGGCGATCAGGTCGTGGCGCTCGGCGCACAGTTGATTCACGACGGAGAACGCGTGCGCGTCGTTCACGACGCGGTGACCACAGCGTCGGTCTCCAGGGAAGGAGCGGCGCAATGAGCGGCTTCAATTTATCGGCTCTCGCGGTGCGGGAGCGCTCGGTCACGCTGTTCCTGATCATGCTGATTTCGATCGCGGGCGTCGTGGCCTTCTTCAAGCTGGGGCGGGCCGAAGACCCGCCGTTCACCGTCAAGTCGATGACGGTCATCACGGCCTGGCCGGGCGCCACCGCGCAGGAAATGCAGGATCAGGTGGCCGAGCCGCTCGAGAAGCGCATGCAGGAGTTGCGCTGGTATGACCGCACCGAGACCTATACGCGGCCGGGGCTGGCCTTCACGACCGTGACCCTGCTCGACAGCACGCCGCCCGCGGACGTGCCCGAAGAGTTCTACCAGGCGCGCAAAAAACTCTCCGACGAAGCGAGCAGCCTGCCGCCCGGCGTGATCGGTCCGCTCGTCAATGACGAGTACTCCGATGTCACGTTCGCGCTGTTCGCGCTCAAGGCGAAAGGCGAGCCGCAACGACTGCTGGTGCGCGACGCCGAGGGTCTGCGCCAGCGGCTTCTTCATGTGCCGGGCGTCAAGAAGGTGAACATCATCGGCGAGCAGGCGGAGCGGATCTATGTGTCGTTCTCGCACGACCGCCTCGCGACGCTCGGCGTGAGCCCGCAGGATATATTCGCAGCCCTGAATAATCAGAACGTGCTGACGCCCGCGGGTTCGATCGATACACAAGGCGCGCAGGTTTTCATTCGTGTCGAAGGCGCGTTCGACAAACTGCAGACCATCCGCGACACACCTATCGTCGTTCAGGGCCGCACGCTGAAGCTCTCGGACGTGGCGAGCGTCGAGCGCGGTTACGAAGACCCCGCCACGTTCCAGATTCGCAATAACGGCGAACCGGCGCTGCTGCTCGGCGTCGTAATGCGGGACGGCTGGAACGGGCTCAGCCTCGGGCAGGCGCTCGACAAGGAAGTCGCGTCGGTCAACGCCGGGCTGCCGCTGGGCATGAGTCTCACGAAGGTGACCGATCAGGCCGTCAATATCCATTCGGCGATCGACGAGTTCATGGTCAAGTTCTTCGTTGCGCTGCTCGTGGTGATGGTCGTGAGTTTCGCGAGCATGGGCTGGCGCGTCGGTGTCGTGGTGTCGGCTGCGGTGCCGCTGACGCTCGCAGGCGTGTTCGTCGTCATGTCGGCAACGGGCAAGAGCTTCGACCGCATCACACTGGGTTCGCTGATTCTCGCACTGGGCCTGCTTGTCGACGACGCGATCATCGCCATCGAGATGATGGTCGTGAAAATGGAGGAGGGCTATAGCCGCGTTCAGGCGTCGGCGTATGCATGGAGCCACACGGCGGCGCCGATGCTCTCGGGCACGCTCGTCACGGCCGTTGGCTTCATGCCGAATGGTTTCGCTCGCTCGACGGCCGGCGAATACACGAGCAACATGTTCTGGATCGTCGGCATCGCCCTGATTACTTCATGGATCGTAGCCGTTGTGTTCACGCCGTATCTCGGCGTCAAGCTGTTGCCCGATATTCCCGTGATAGAAGGCGGTCATGGCGCGATCTACAACACGCCGAACTACCAGCGTTTTCGCGCGTTCCTGGGGCGTGTGATCCGGCGCAAGTGGCTGGTCGCGGGAATCGTGGTGGGCTTGTTCGTGATCGCCGTGATGGGCATGGGGCTGGTGAAAAAACAGTTCTTCCCGACCTCCGATCGCCCGGAAGTGCTCGTGGAAGTGCAGATGCCTTACGGCACGTCGATCGAACAGACCTCCGCGGCGACGGAAAAAGTCGAGGCGTGGCTCGCGAAGCAGCCGGAAGCGAAGATCGTGACGTCGTACATCGGACAGGGCGCGCCGCGCTTCTATCTGGCGATGTCGCCGGAGCTGCCCGATTCGTCTTTCGCGAAGATGGTGATCCGCACGAACGACGAGAAGCAGCGTGAGGCGCTCAAATTCCGTCTGCGCAAAGTCATCGCCGAAGGCCTGGTGCCCGGGGCGCAGGTTCGCGTCACCCAACTGGTGTTCGGCCCTTACTCGCCTTACCCCGTTGCGTTCCGGGTCATGGGCCCCGACGCCGGAACGTTGCGCACCATCGCCGCGCAGGTCGAACGGACCTTGAACGCCAGCCCGATGATGCGAACGGTGAACGCCGATTGGGGCCCGCGCGTGCCCACGGTGCATTTCACACTCGATCAAAATCGTCTCGGTGCATTTGGCTTGACCTCGAGTTCCGTCGCGCAGCAACTGCAATTCCTGCTGACCGGCATTCCCGTCACGCACGTGCGCGAGGACATTCGCTCGGTGGAACTCGTCGCGAGATCGGCGGGCGAGATACGGCTCGATCCGCAGCGTATCGACGGATTTACGCTGGTTGGCGCGGCGGGTCAGCGCGTGCCGCTCTCGCAGGTCGGCAAGGTCGATATCCGCATGGAAGATCCGATTCTTCGCCGGCGCGATCGCACGCCGACGATCACCGTGCGTGGCGATATCGCGGAGGGACTGCAGCCCCCCGATGTGTCGACGGCGATGCTGGCGCAACTTCAGCCCATTATCGCGAAGCTGCCGGACGGCTATCGGATCGAGGAAGCCGGGTCCATCGAAGAAGCCAACAAGGCCACGAAGGCGCTCGCACCGCTGTTCCCCATCATGATCGCGCTGACGCTGCTCATCATCATTTTCCAGACGCGCTCGATTGCCGCGACGATGATGGTGTTCGCAACCAGCCCGCTAGGGTTGATCGGCGTTGTGCCGACACTGCTGCTGTTCAACCAGCCCTTCGGGATCAATGCGCTGGTGGGGCTCATTGCGCTCTCCGGCATCCTGATGCGCAACACGCTGATCCTGATCGGACAGATCGAGCAGAACGCGCGCGAAAGCATGACGCCGTTCGATGCGGTGGTGGAGGCCACCATCCAGCGGTCGAGGCCGGTGATTCTGACCGCGCTCGCCGCGATGCTCGCCTTCATTCCGTTGACGCACTCCGTGTTCTGGGGCACGTTGGCTTATACGCTGATTGGCGGGACTTTTGCCGGAACGATTCTGACGCTGGTGTTTCTGCCCGCGATGTATTCGATCTGGTTCAAGATCCGGCCAGAGGCAGGGGAAAGCCACTCCGAAGTCGAACCGAGTGCCAGCGCGATTACGTAGGATCACCAATAAGGGAACCCGGCTGCGAGGTGAACGCGGGCGTGAAACGCCGCATTGCAGCCGTACCAATGCCTGGCGGAAAGCGAAATAGAGACGCCGCTTTCAGGCTTCAAGAGGCGACGCGAACGGCAATATGTAACGAGCTGTTTCAGCGGGGCAGAAGGATGCGATGGACGGACCCGAGCCGGTAGACGGTACGTCCGCAGGTGCGCCCGCGCGCGCTGCGCGGCTGCGGCTCCACGGGGCAGGGCGGCTGGCGGCCGCCGTGCGCATCCAGGGTATCGTCGGGCTCGTCCAGTGCCCGCCACACTCCGCCCTTCACCGGCCGGAAGAGCCACCGCAGGTAGCCGTGACGCGCGGCCAGCCGCATCAGGTCGCCGCGATCATTCGCTCCGTCAATGAGCGCGTCGTCGGGCGGCATGTCGCTTCCGTAATCGCCGAACGCCTGGCGGCAGGCGAGTGCCTCGGCAGCGCCGGCGCCGATCACACTGCAGCCGCGCCGCTCGATACGCTCGACCTCCCACGCGCCGAATTGCCAGGCCGCGTCGAGCAGCATGACGTCGACGGTTTCGACGCTCTGCCAGGGCGCATCGATCTGGAGGGCGGTGCCGGGGACTGGCCGCGCCGGTATTTCCACGCCGGGCAGCACGAGCGGCGTTGCGCGCCGGAAACCGTGCCAGTGGAGTATCGCGATAAGCGGCGTATTGATCTGCGCAGCGGCGGTGACGGTGACCGCGAAGAGCGGCAGGCCCACGTCGCCGACGTGTTCCTCGAGCCTGTCGAAAAGGTCCATGAAGCCTCCCGTGGCATGTTGCAGGGCCACTTGAAATTTCCGTTCCATGAGCTATTTTAAGCATCGCTCCGGCAGTCGCGACAAGCGTTGCCGTCGTGCAGCCATACTGCGGCGCGATTCGCCGCCCTTTGCGGTTACGCTTTGAGGCTGCCATCCGCGGCTGCCCTTTACAGGCCGCAAAGCTGCCAGCCGCGGGTGCGACGCAATCGACGCAATCCGATTGTCCTTCCAGAACGTAGAGGAGGATACGATGAGCCCTGATCCGAAAAGGTGGAATCCCTTCAAGTTCCTTCGAGCCGCCTCCCGCAAGTCCGATGCACAAGGCCGCGAAAGCCCCTCGACGAGCGAAAACGAACGCGCCTCAATGCCCGAGTTCGCGCGACTGTTTTCACGCGAACCATGGCGCGCAATGGAGGAGTTTTTTCTTGAACCGTTTGCGGGCCGTGGCGCACTCGACCGGTGGTTTGGCGACTTCAGTTCGTCGCGTTTCCAGCCGCGTATCGATGTCGTCGATGAGGGACCGGTGCTGCGCGTGACCGCGGAACTGCCGGGGATGGACCGCGCAGACGTGAAGGTGTGCGTCGAGGAAGGCGCGATCGTGCTGCGTGGCGAAAAGAAGCAGGATGTGCGCAACGAGGAGAACGGTTGCTACCGGCTTGAGCGCGCCCATGGACGCTTCGTGCGCACGATTCCGATGCCGGAATACGCCGACCCCGGTCGCGCTCTGGCAAAGTTCGACAACGGCCTACTCACGTTGACCATTCCGAAAATGGATCCGGCACCGTGCGCGAGCCGCACGATCGATATCGGCTAGGGCGGGTACGCCCAAAGCGCTGTGACGGCCGGAGCAAGGGTGGACCGGGTCGTTAGCTCAGCGGGTAGAGCAGCGGACTTTTAATCCGTTGGTCACTGGTTCGAATCCAGTACGGCCCACATCAAACGGGGGTTTTGCGCCGCGGCGGCCACGGGACGCAGCGGCGCGCGCAAGCTCGGGCCCCGTTCCTGAAGGCTTTCGCCATCGCCCATGAAATTTCGCGCGTAACGACAATGGGGCGAAAAGATCCAGACGCTGGGAGCCTGCGCTCAGATGGCAATTGTCTGCCGATATCGCTTTGCCGGCACGTCCGTGTTGACAGGAAAGCGTCTAAAAAACTTTCCAATCAATATTGATTATTATATCATTTATGATGTGTGAGGTAGCCCGGCGATGCGCGAGGTGTCCTGGTCGTGCGGTGCCGCATCTCGCAACAACGAATTGCGCACACGTATCCGCCAGCGCACCCATACATTGAATGCATCGGATCGAGCCTGGCCCGACACTTCACGCGAACACGCAACAATAGACGCGACCATGACTGCCTACTATCGCCAATCGTTGTTCTGGGGCGCTGTCGCCTTGTCGGCCGGCGTGCTGCTGTGGAGCCTGCGCTCCGTGCTGACACCTTTTCTGCTTGGCGCGATGATCGCCTATGTTCTGCAGCCGGGCGTGGAGTGGCTGGTACGCCGGCGATCGCCGCGTGGTCTCGCGGCGCTCGTCATGATGTCGATTTTCGTGGCGCTTTTGGCGCTGCTGGTTCTGCTGGTATTCGTCGTCGTTCGGATGGAGGGATCCGAACTGACCGGGCAGATCTCTTCGCTCGCGTCGAAACTCGAAGGCGCCGGCAAGCCGTGGCTTGCTTCCATGGGAATCGACTACTGGCCCGATTGGACGAGTCTGCGCGCCACATTGGCAGCGCGCCTGATGGCAGGCGAGCACGACGCTGTCCTCGCCGTCTGGCAATATCTGCGCACCGGCGGCAGTGCGATGGTCGACGTCGTGGGCAATCTCGTGATCTTGCCACTCGTGCTGTTTTATTTATTGTATGACAGGCCCGAAGCGCTGGAGCGGCTCGAAAGTTTCGTGCCACGGCGCTGGCTCGCACAAACACGGGATTTTGTCGCCGGAGTCGACCACATGATGTCGCAATACCTGCGAGGGCAGCTTGCCGTCGTAGCGGTGCTGGCCGTTTTCTACCCAGCCGCGCTGACGATCGCCGGCTTGCGCATCGCACTGCCTGTGGGTCTCCTCACGGCACTTGCCGTCGTCGTTCCGTATATCGGATTTGCGACAGCGCTGGCATCCGCGCTTTTCGCCGCGGTTCTGCAATTCGGAAACTGGTACGGCGTGGGAGCCGTGGCGCTCGTGTACGGAATCGGCCAGATCCTCGAAAGCGTCGTTCTCACACCCCGGCTTGTCGGCGAGCGTATCGGTCTGCATCCGCTCGCGGTCATTTTCTCGTTGCTGGCGTTCGGGAAGGTGTTTGGGTTCTTCGGCGTTCTGCTCGCACTGCCTGCCAGCGCCGCGTGCGTATCGGCGCTGCGGGAACTGCGCCGTCACTACCTGACCACCGCGCTTTATCGGGACTAATCTCGCCGCCGGCGCTCAGCATACTCTGGGGGGCCGGGTGGCATGGGTCGCCGGGCGATCTTTTCGGCCTCCATACGCTTGAGGCCGACGGCCTGCAACACGACTGTCGCAATGTTTTCGGCGAACCGTTCCTCCCGCGGTCGAAGGACTTTTCGCGACCGGCCGGTCCGCTTCGAAGACGGCGAACGAAGTTCGGCTGCGAGGCCGGCGAGGACGGTGCCGATCGCCGAGATGGCGCATAGCAGTTCGTCCGTGACCGTGAAGCGTCCTTGCGCAATGCCTCTGCGCATGTCGCGCAACAGGCGTCGTCCAGGTCCCGTGCTGAGCGCACGCGCGGATATCCCCTCGCGGATCAGCAGTTGTCCCCACACGGGATCGCGACAGGCGCGCAACAACGTATGACGTACGGACACGGCAAGTACTTCAGCCGGGTCCGACAGGTCGCTGACGAGGCCATCGAGCGCATCCGCGAATTCCTCGAATAGCCATTCAATGAGTGTGGTGAAGAGCCCCTCTTTCGAATCGAAGTGGTTGTAGAACGAGCCGAATCCCACATCCGCAGCGTCGGTGATCTCGTTGATCGTGACACTGTCCATTCCCTTTTTCGCGGCCAGGCCGAACGCGGCATGAAGCAGACGCACGCGCGTTTCATGCTTGCGCCGCGCGAGCCGAGGCGACCGTTCCGCGACGGACCCGCGCGGCTCCTCGACAGGCTGCCGACGATACGTGCGCGCTCTGCGGACCTCCGACATGTTGCCTCCCCGGTCATAGTTTGTTGCAATATTAGATGATATTGTCATGATTGACAATATCATCAGTTTTGGATTTAATCTCACCTTCGCGCCGACCGGTGCCGCTGGTCCGCAACAACCATCCGTCGCGGCTGGCGTCAGTCAGCGCGGATGACTTTCCACCTGGACTCATCAGCTTCCTTGTGAACATCGTGAAACACTCCGGCCCTGCCGCGCCGATGCGGGCGCGCTCCCTGTTACTTTCCTGCACCCGGCCGATCCACCGGGCACCCGCCGTCATCGCGGCGTGCAGCGCAATCCTCATTTGTGGATGCCATCACAACGGAGCGGCCGTGCAGGAGGCCAAGCCTGTGGTCGCGCGCGCCGTTCAAGCGGATAGGCATGTCGCGGGCGACTCGTTGCCGGCGCAGGTCCAGGCGCGCTACTCCACGCCTCTTTCATTTCGCGTGGGCGGCAAAATCATCGAGCGGCGGGTGCGGATCGGCGACACCGTGAAAGCGGGGCAGACGGTTGCGCTGCTCGATCCGACCGATCTCCAGGACAACCTCGTCAACGCGCGCGCCCAACTGGATGCCGCGGAACATCGCCTCGTGTTCGCCAGGCAGCAGCTCGATCGCGACGAGGCGCAGGCACGCGCCAACCTGATTTCGAACGCACAACTGGAGCAGACCCAGGACGCCTACGCTTCCGCGCTCGCACAGCGCACGTCCGCGCTCGCGCAGATGGCGCTGGCGACAGATCATCTGCGCTACGCGACGCTGGCGGCCGACCACGACGGCGTGATCACTTCGGAAGACGCCGATACCGGCCAGAACGTTCAGGCGACGCAAGCGGTGTATCACCTCGACTGGACGGGCGACATCGATATTGCTTGCGACGCGCCGGAAGCAACGGTGAATGCGCTGGCGGTCGGCAGCAAGGCGCACGTCACGCTGCCCGCGCTGCCGGGCAGGACTTTCGATGCATCGGTGCGCGAGGTGTCCGCCGCCGCCGATCCGGAAAGCCGCACCTGGCGGGTCAAGCTGACGCTGACCTCACCGGGCCCCGAGGTGCGCCTTGGCATGACCGCGAACGTGACCTTCGATGCCGCTGGCAACGCCGGCAACGGACAGTCGTACACGTTGCCCGTCACGGCGCTGTTTCACCGGGGCGAGCAACCCGCCGTGTGGGTGGCGCGCAAGGGCGACACACTCGAACTGCATCCGGTCACCATTGCGCGTTACGACGAACGCACGGTATCGGTCAGCTCGGGCCTCCACGACGGCGACCGGGTCGTGCTGCAAGGCGTGCATGCGGTCAGCGCCGGCGAGCACGTGCAGGTCGTGCCGCCGCTGTATCCGGAGGACTTTCCGTCATGAACGCGCGCGATCATGAAAGCGCGCGCGACGACGTGCGCATGAAAACCGGCGACGGCTCGAACGCTGATGCACCGGGATTCAATCTGTCTGCGTGGGCGCTGCGGCACCAGCAACTGGTGATCTTCCTGATCGGGCTCGCCACGGTGTTCGGCGTGATTGGCTATACCAGGCTCGCGCAATCGGAAGATCCGCCCTTCACGTTCCGCACGATGGTCATCAAGACCTACTGGCCGGGCGCAACGGCACGCGAAGTGCAGGAGCAGATCACCGACCGGATCGGCCGCCAGTTGCAGGCGGTGCCGTACGTCGACGACATCAAGAGCGACTCGCGGCCCGGCGAGTCGATGATCTTCTTCGCAATGAAGGACTCGGCGCCGGTCAAGGAAGTGCCCGAGACCTGGTACCAGGTGCGCAAGAAGGTCGGCGACATTCAGGCGACCCTTCCCAAGGGGACGGTAGGGCCGTTCTTCAACGACGAGTTCGGCGACGTCTATACGAACATCTACGCGCTCGAAGGCGACGGTTTTACGCCTGCGCAACTGCACGACTACGCGGACAAGCTTCGCACCGTGCTGTTGCGGGTGCCCGGTGTCGCGAAGGTCGACTATTTCGGCGATCCGGACCAGCACATCTTCGTCGAGATTTCGAACGCGCAACTGACGCGGTTCGCGATCACCCCGCAGCAAATTGCTCAGGCGATCGACGCGCAGAACGCCGTTGCGCCCGTAGGTACCGTCACGACGGCGGACGATCGCGTGTTCGTGCGGCCAAGCGGCGCATTCAAGGACGAACAGGCGCTTGCCAGTGTGCTCATCACCGTGAACAAGCGCTCGTTTCGCCTCGGCGACATTGCGACGATCAAGCGCGGCTATGACGATCCGCCGGTCACGCAAATGCGCGTGGGCGGCCAGGCCGTGCTCGGCATCGGCGTGACAATGCAGAAAGGCGGCGACGTGATCGACCTCGGCAAGGCGCTCGACGCCAGGACGGCGGAACTTCAGGCTACGCTGCCGGCGGGGCTGAAGCTCTCGGCCGTGTCGAGCATGCCGCACGCGGTGAAGCATTCGGTCGATGACTTCGTGGAGGCGGTCGGCGAAGCGGTGGCCATCGTGCTGGTCGTGAGCCTCATCTCGCTCGGTCTGCGCACCGGCCTGGTCGTGGTCATCACGATCCCGATCGTGCTCGCTGTCACGGCGCTGTGCATGCATCTGTTCGGCATCGGCCTGGACAAGGTGTCGCTCGGCACGCTCGTGCTCGCTTTGGGGCTGCTGGTCGACGACGCGATCATCGCCGTCGAGATGATGGCCGTGAAGCTCGAACAGGGCTGGAGCCGCCTGCGCGCGGCGGCCTTCGCCTATACCAGCACGGCTTTTCCAATGCTGACCGGCACGCTGGTCACGGTCTCCGGCTTTCTGCCTATCGCGCTCGCCAAATCGAGCACCGGCGAGTACACGCGTTCGATCTTCGAAGTGTCGGCCATCGCGCTGGTCGTTTCGTGGTTCGCCGCGGTCGTGCTGGTGCCGTTGCTGGGCTTTCATCTGCTGCCGGAGCACAAAGGCCGCACGAGTGGCGAGCATGGTGAACACGGCCACGAACACGACGTGTACAACACGCCCTTTTACCGGTGCCTGTCGGGCTGGGTAGGCTGGTGTATCGACCGCCGCTCGGCCGTGCTCGGCGTCACGGTCGTGCTGTTCGCGATCGCGATGGCGGCGTTCACGCGCGTGCCGCAGCAGTTCTTCCCGAACTCGGAGCGGCCGGAATTGCTGGTCGACCTGCGGTTGCCGGAGGGCGCCTCGTTCGACGCGACGCTGCGTGTAGCGAAGCGCCTCGAGAAGGTGCTGGACGGCAAGCCGGAAATCTCGCATTTCGTCGACTTCGTGGGCACCGGCGCGCCGCGCTTTTACCTGCCGCTCGACCAGCAGCTTCAGCAGCCGAATTTCGCGCAGTTCGTCATTACCGCGAAAGACGTCGAAACGCGCGAACAATTGATGCACTGGCTCGATGCGAAACTGGAAAAGGACTTCTCCGGAGCTCGCACGCGCGTCGCCCGCCTCGAAAACGGGCCGCCCGTCGGCTTTCCGATCAAGTTCCGCGTGAGCGGCGACGACATCGCGACCGTGCACGCCATTGCGGAAACTGTCGCGGAGAAGACCCGCGCCGACTCGCGCACGCGCAACGTCCAGTTCGACTGGGACGAGCCCGCCGAACGCTCGATCTCGTTCGAGATCGACCAGAACCGCGCGCGGCAGCTCGGCGTCACGTCGGAGGACGTCTCCAGCTTCCTCGCGATGACGCTATCCGGCTTTACGGTCACGCAGTACCGCGAGCGCGACAAGCTGGTCGACGTCGATCTGCGCGCGCCGAGGAGCGAGCGCGTCAACCCCGCCAGGCTCACGAGCCTCGCCATGCCGACGCCGAACGGGCCGGCGCCGCTCGGTTCGCTGGGACACGTGCGCGACACGCTGGAATACGGCGTGATCTGGGAGCGCGACCGGCAGCCGACCATCACGGTGCAGGCGGACGTGCGCGGCGCCGCGCAGGGCATCGACGTCACGCGCGACATCGACCGCGCGCTCGCCGATGCGCGTGCGAAGCTGCCTGTCGGTTACCGGATCGACGTGGGCGGCGCGGTGGAGGAGAGCGTGAAAGGCCAGACATCGATCAACGCGGAAATGCCGCTGATGATCATCGCGGTGCTCACGCTGCTGATGATCCAGCTGAAGAACTTCGCACGCACGTTCATCGTCGTGCTGACCGCGCCGCTGGGCCTGATCGGCGTGGTGACCGCGCTGCTGCTGTTCGACAAGCCGTTCGGCTTCGTCGCGCTGCTGGGCGTGATCGCGATGTTCGGCATCATCATGCGCAACTCCGTGATTCTCGTCGACCAGATCGATCAGGACATCGCGGCGGGGCACCCGCGCTTCGACGCGATCGTCGGCGCGACGGTGCGGCGTTTCAGGCCGATCATGCTGACCGCCGCCGCCGCCGTTCTCGCACTGATACCACTGCTTCGCTCCGGCTTCTTCGGCCCCATGGCGACCGCGCTGATGGGCGGCATCACTATCGCGACGGTGCTGACGGTGTTCTTCCTGCCGGCGCTCTACGCGACCTGCTTCAGGGTCCGGCGCGACGAACGTAGCACGCAATCGCCCGTCGCCGAGCATACGGAGGGTTGATGATGAGCTTTACCTATAGGACTTCCGTGCTGGCTGTCGCGGCCGCACTGACCTTCTCGGCTTGCTCGTTCGGGCCGGGCGGCGAAGCGCCGGCGATGCCTTCACCGGAACACTACGGCGCGCAGGCGCAGCCGTCGAAAACCGTGACGGCCGGTGGCGTTGCGCAGACATTCGATGTCGGCGCGACGGCGGCCCCCCAATGGTGGCGCCAGTACCGCTCCGACGCGCTGGATGCCCTCGTCGACGAGGGCCTGCGCAACAGCCCGAATCTCGCGGCGACCCAGCGCACGCTTGCGGCCGCGCAAGAGCAACTGCGCGCGCAGGTCGGCGCATCGACGCTGCCGTCGATCGACAGTACCGCGCAGGTCGAGCGCGCACGCGCGCCCGTCGTGCCGGGAATCGGACCGGAGCAGGTGCAATACAATTTCTTCGCCGGCCAGGTGTTCGCGCATTACACGTTCGACCTGTTCGGCCAAACGCGTTACGCGAACTCGGCAAGCGCCGCGCGCGTGCATGTGCAGGCGTTCGAACTGGAGGCGTCGCGGCGCGCGCTTGCCGCCAACATCGTCGCGAGCGTGATCAATGTCGCGTCTCTCGACCGACAGATCGCGCTTACCGAGCGGCTCGTGCAAGTGTCCAACGCGGCCGCGAACGAAGACGAGCAGCGCTTCGCGCTCGGGTCCGTGTCGCGCGCCCAGATGCTCGAATCGAAACAGGACGCCGCGTCGATCGCGGCGACGCTGCCTGCGCTGCGGCAGCAACGCGCGTGCGCGGTCCATGCGCTGGCAGTGCTGATCGGCCGCACGCCGGACGACGCGCCGAGCGTGCCGGATCTCGATAGTCTCTCGCTGCCCGCGAACGTGCCCGTAGCGGTCCCTTCGGACCTGTTGCGTTCGCGGCCTGACATTCAGGCAGCGGACGCTGCCGTCAAGGCCGCCGCGGCCGACGTCGGCGCCGCGACGGCGCAGATGTTCCCGAGCCTGTCGCTCACGGCTGCGATGGGCCGCGGCGGTTTCAGCTGGCCGGCGGTGTTATCGGGCGCGGGCGGCCTGTGGGCGCTCGGTGCGGCAATGTCGCAGCCGATCTTCCATGGCGGGGCCCTGTTCGCGGAGCGTCGCGCGTCGATCGACGCATACGACGCCGCCGTGCTGCACTATAAGTCGACGGTGCTCTCCGCGTTTCAGGATGTCGCGAATTCGCTGGCCGCGCTGGATAACGATGCGCAGACGCTCGCCTCGGCGGACGTGGCCGCAGACGCCGCACACGCCGCGTTCGACGATACGGCGTCGCGTCATCGCATGGGCGCGCTGCCGTCGACGGCAACGCACGCCAGCGAGTCCCGCTATCTCAACGCACAACTCGGCGCGGTACGCGCAGCGAGCCAGCGCATGAGCGATACGGCGGCGCTGTTCCAGGCGATGGGGGAACTGCCGGTGGCACAGCAGACGGCAGCGTCGACGCAATGAGCGCGCGCGTATGACGAGCATGGAATATCGCAGACTGATTGCCTGTCACGAATGCGATCTGCTGTTGCGCAAGCCAGCGAGCGTCGGAGCGCGCGTCGCGAGCTGCACGCGATGCGCCGCGAAGCTGGGCGCATTGGCGGATGGGGGCGCGTCGCTCGACGGCATCTGCGCGATGACGCTAGCCGCATTGATCGCCTTCTGCATCGCGCAGGCTTTCCCGGTGATCGAGCTGCGTGCCAACGGCGTGACTTCGGAGGCGACGCTCTTTGGCGCTGTGCGCTCGCTCTGGTCAGGCGAGATGTGCATGGTCGCGGCGATGGTGTTCTGCTCATCGACAGTCTTCCCGCTGATCGAGCTGATGGCCTTCCTGTATCTGCTGGTGCCGCTTCGCATCGGCAGGGTGCCGCCCCGCTTCAACCGGGTATTGCGCGTCGTGCAACTCGTGCGTCCGTGGTGCATGGTCGAGGTATTCATGCTCGGCGTGCTCGTGACGATCGTGAAGATGGTCAGCATCGCCGACGTGATCGCGGGGCCTGGCCTCTTTGCACTGGCTGGGTTGACCGTCATGCTGGCCATCGTTGCTTCATTCGATCCCGGCCGGCTGTGGGCGGTCCACGAGCGTCTCACGTCTGCCCGCAGGACCGGCATTCGCTGGTCGAAGGTCGAGGGCCGACGCGAGCGCTTCATGAGGATGCAGCCAGTGCGCGAACCGGCGCGCTCGTCCGCCGTGACCGCGCAGCGCGCTGGACTGGTCGGCTGTCACGCTTGCGGTCTGGTTCAGGCGCACGCAGAAGGTCGGACGCGCCAGCGGTGCTCGCGATGCGGGCACCTGCTGCACCGTCGCCATGCAGACAGCCTGACGCGAACCACCAGTCTGCTGCTTGCCGCCGTTTTCGCCTATATCCCGGCCAATCTGCTGCCAATCATGCATGCGTCGACGCTCGGCCGCTTCGAGGACGACACGATCCTGGGCGGCGTCGCGTACTTCTGGAGTTCGGGCGACTGGCCGCTCGCTGTCGTGGTTTTTATCGCGAGCGTTCTCGTACCGATGCTCAAGCTGGCCGTCCTCGCGCTTCTCACGCTAACCGCTCGTCGCGGCTCGGCCTGGCGGCCTCGGGAATGCACCGTGCTCTATCGGCTCGTCGAGCGCATCGGCCGCTGGTCAATGCTCGATGTTTTCGTCGTTGCACTGACCGTCACGCTGGTGCATTTCGGCTCTTTTGCGGTCATCACAGCGGGACCGGCCGCGCTCGCCTTTGCGGCGGTGGTGATCCTGACGATGCTCGCGTCGCACCAGTTCGATTCACGGCTCATATGGGACAGCGTCGATGCAGCCAGGCATCGCGCACGAACCGATCGACCAGGCGTGCGCTGACTGCGGCGTTGCCTCTCAACAAACCGGACTCTCCGAAACACCCGAACGATGCATCTTCCCAATCTGCCCAGCCCCGAACTTCGGCCGCGCAAGCGCTGGCTGCCGTCCCTCATATGGCTGGTTCCCCTGATCTGCGCATTGATCGGCATTGCGCTCGTGGCGAAATCGGTCGCCGAAAAAGGGTCCGTCATCACCGTTACCTTCGATAGCGCGGAAGGCATGGAGGCGGGCAAAACCAAGGTCAAGTACAAGGATGTGGACATCGGCCTCGTGCAAGCCATCGCGCTGTCGAAGGACCTGCGGCGCGTGATCGTGACCATTCAGCTCGGCAAGGACGCCGCGCGATTCGCAACAGAAGGCACACGGTTCTGGGTCGTGCGGCCGCGTGTCGGCGCCAACGGTATCTCGGGCCTCGGTACGTTGCTGTCCGGCGCCTACATCGGCGCGGATATCGGGCGCTCGACCGACACGCAAATCGCCTTTGCCGGACTCGAAAACCCGCCCATCGTCACGACGGGGCAACGTGGACATCAGTACACGTTGCGAGGCGAATCGCTCGGCTCGATCGATATCGGCGCGCCGGTTTTCTACCATCGTGTCCAGGCCGGGCAGGTGGTCGGCTTCTCGCTCGACCCTCACGGCGATGGTGTGATCGTCAATGTGTTCATCAATGCGCCGTTCGATCAATATGTCAGGACCCGTACGCGATGGTGGCACGCAAGCGGCGTCGATCTGCGTCTCGATTCCAACGGTCTGAAGCTCAATACCCAGTCACTTGCGACCGTCGTGGTCGGCGGGCTGGCATTCCAGAGTCCCCCCGGTCAGGACGGCGGAGCGCTCGCGGTGGACAAAGCCGGGTTTCCGCTCGCGGCCGACGAGCAGGAGGCGATGCGCGAGCCTGACGGCCAGCCGCTCAATGTCGTGATGCGCTTCGACCAGTCGCTGCGAGGACTGTCCGTTGGCGCGCCGGTGGACCTTCGCGGGATCGTGCTGGGGCAGGTGACCGGCATCGGTATCGAATACAGCGAAACGCAGAAGAGCTTCAGCATGAAGGTCTCGATGGCGCTTTATCCCGACCGCCTGAGCCGACGCTCGAACGACGCGCTGCCCGACCCCAACACGCCGGGTGGCCACGAACTGCTTCAGCACCTCGTGACAGAAGGGCTGCGCGGACAATTGCGCACCGGCAGCTTGCTGACCGGCCAGCTCTACGTCGCGCTCGACATGTTCCCGAAAGCGGCTCGCGCGAGCGTGGACGTGAGCCGCAATCCGATCGAACTGCCGACCGTGCCGAACACGCTCGACGAACTGCAGGTGCAGGTCGCGGACATCGCCCGAAAGCTGAACCAGGTTCCGTTCGACAAGATCGGGAACAACCTGAACGGCGCGCTCGAAAACGCCAACAAGCTGTTCGGTCACATGGACACGGAGGTCGTGCCGCAAGCGCGCGACACCCTGGCGGCCGCGCAAAAGACCTTCGGCGCCGCCGAAACGACGCTTCACCAGGCTGCGCCGATGCAGTCCGACGTTCAGGATGCGATGCAGCAACTGACGCGAACGTTGCAATCGCTGAATGCGCTTGCTGATTATCTGGAGCGCCATCCGCAGGCGCTGTTGTTTGGCAAGAAGGGAGACCAGCCATGATCCGGAACTTACGCCCCTCGCTACGTGGGTTGCCGCGCACAGTGGCCGTCGCTGGCCTCGTCCTCATGACGGCTTGCGCTTCGCCGTCAGCGCGCTTCTATACGCTCGCCGCCGGCGTATCGCCGCCCGCGAGCAGTCGCGCAACCCCTGCCTGGCGCATCGACGTGCGGCCTGTGAAAGTGCCTGCCGCTGATGCGAGAAGTCAGCTTGTCGTGCAGGTCGATGCGGCGCAGCTGAAGGTGCTGGAGGACGATCGTTGGGCTTCGTCGCTTGCGGACGAGATCCGCTCCGCGCTGATTGCCGGCGTCAGTCGAGAGGCCGGCACGGCCGGACCCGGCGCGCCGGCGAACGGGGAGGACGTTCCCGTTTATCAGATCGCCGTCGAGGTCCAGCGTTTCGAATCGTGGCCTCGCTCGCATGTGCTGGTCGACGTCGTATGGAATGTGCGGAGGTCGGACGGTGCAGGCGCAGTGACCTGTCGCAGCGTGTTGAGCGAACCCGTGTCGGACGGCTACCAGGCGATCGTCGAAGGTCACCGGCGCGCGATCACCATCGTCGCCGCGCAAATCGCCGAGGTGGTACGCGGGCTCGCCGCGAGTACGGCGGACAACCCGGCAAGACATGCGGCAGCGTCGCGCAAGAGCGCACCGGGCGCCTTGTCCTGTCCCGACGTCGCCCAGTTGACGGACGCCGGATTCGTCGCTCGACAAGCGGCAAGCAAACTTTTTCCGCGCGCCGTTGGCTGAAATCCATGGGCGTCGCGGTCCGGCGCGTGTGCGCGGGATCGCGGCGCACGCGTGCTTGCCGTCAGTCTTCCTCGGCCGTTTCCTCTGCCGCCGGCAGAGGACGCGCTGCGACTTTCTCCGCTTCCGCGCGCTTGAGCCCGAGCGTCTGCAGCAGCATGGCCGCCGTACGCTCGGGAAGGCGCTCGCCGTCGAAGCCGAGTTCTTCGAGCACGCCCGCTGCGGTTGCGCCAGGCACGACGTAGTTCAGTTCGGCCGCGATGGCGGACAGTACCGTGCCGCCCACCGCGAGAAATCCGATCAAGGGGTCGGCGACAACGAATCGCTTCGCCTCGATCCCATTGCCGATGTCGCGCAGCAGCCGCTGGCCTAACCCGCGGCTCAACATGCCTGCGGAAAAGCCTTCCCGGATCAGGAATCGCCCCCAAACCGGATCATGCCGCGCACGCAGGATGGTATGACGGACCGAAACCGCCACAACCTCCGCGGGATCGGAGATGCCGCCCGCGAGGCGATCGAGCATGTCCGCGAATTCCTCGAACACGTTGTCGACGAGCGTCGAATAGATCGCGTCTTTCGACTCGAAATGGTTGTAGAACGAGCCGAAGCCGACATCGGCGGCCTCGGTGATTTCGTTGATTGCGACACCTTCCATGCCCTTTTCGGCCATCAGCCTCAGCGCGGCATCGAGCAGACGGGCGCGGGTTTCACGTTTGCGGCGCGCACCGCGCGGCTCCCGCTCATCGACAACGGGGGCCGGCGAGGGCGCCGCACGCGGCGAGCGTTTTGGGGGCCGGCGATTGGTCGTGGTCGTCATGATCGTTTCATTTGTGGTCTTTTTGACAGTATAGATTCGAATCTCTATATTGACAAAACTATCAGTCATGAGTTTAATGTCATAAACGGCGCCTGACGCCGGTCTGACGAAATACATGGAGGGACTATGGAGACGACCACCGAAAACGGTGCCGCCCCGGAGTTGACGACTGAGCAACCGGCGCGTCACCCGAATCCGACGGCAAAAGCGACGGCTTTGGCCTATTTGATGTTCGATCGGCCCGACCTCGGAAAAGCCGAGCGTTTTCTCAACGACTTCGGGCTGCAAACCGTCTCGCGTGGCGAAAGTCGGCTCCTCCTGCGCGGCACCGGCGCCTCGCACTTCTGCTATGTCGTTCGCAAGGCGCCGAAATCGCGGTTCGTGGGGTTCGGCTTGCGGGTCGGCAGCTGGCTCGAACTGGTCGCGCTGCAAAAGCTGCCGGGCGCGGCGGAGATCGGGCGTTCGCCACTGCCGGGCGGCGGATACGTCGTGACGCTGACGGATCCATCCGGGTTTCGCGTCGATGCGCTATGGGGCCAGGAACTGGCAGCGAGCTTGCCTCACCGGCTGCCGTTGGCCTTCAACTCAGTCGATGCGACAGTCCGCGTCAACGGAACCCAGCGACCGCCCGGCCACGCGCCGGAGGTCGTCCGCCTCGGGCACGTGGTGCTCGAACTTGCCGACTATCAGAAAACCTGTGCGTGGTACACGCAGCATTTCGGTTTCATTCCGAGCGACGTGCAGGTGCTGCCCGACGGCTCGCCCGCCGTCGCCTTCATGCGTCTCGATCTCGGCAGCGAGCCCGCCGATCATCACACCCTTGCGCTCGCTCAGGGATTTGTCGCGAAGTACAGCCATAGCGCCTATGAGCTCGTCGACGCGGACGCGATCGGCACGGGCCAGCGCGTACTGCGCGAGAGCGGCTGGACCCACGCGTGGGGGATCGGCCGACATATCCTCGGCAGTCAGATCTTCGACTACTGGCAGGACCCGTGGGGCGACAAGCACGAACACTACTGCGACGGAGATCTGTTCACTGCCGACGTGCCGACCGGAATCCATGGCGTGAGCCGCAACGCGATGGCGCAGTGGGGACCGACAATGCCGCGCAGCTTCACCAAGCCGAAACTGACGCCTGTAAGCATCGCCGGACTGATTCGCAATCTGCGCCGTAGCCCCGACCTCACACTGGCCAAGCTGAAGACACTCGCCAGCATTTTCGCCTGAAGCAACACCCGTTCATCGAATCCGGAGATTAGAAATGGCAGTTCACGTTCTGCATTATCTGCATGATGGTCACGCCCAGTGGGGCGTCGTTGCCGATGGCGCGATCACGCCGATACCCGGCGAATTCCGGACCACCGCCGAATTCATCGAGGCGAACCCGGTCGAACGGCTGCTTTTGCTGGACGGCCCGACGATTCCCGAGTCGCAGGTGCAATGGCTTTCGCCGGTGACCGCGAATCAGCAGTTCGTCTGCCAGGGAGCGAACTATCGCCAGCATATGATCGAGTCCGGCATGGACCCGGACGCGAAGAAGTTCAACATGATCTTCACGAAGGCGGCGAGCTGCATCGTTGCCGCCGACTCGCCGCTCGTGAAGCCGAAAGAGGTGCGATTCCTCGACTATGAAATCGAGCTCGGTCTTGTCCTGAAGCGCGACATCACCTCCCGCGTCACCGTGACCGAAGAGAACCTGCACAAGTTCGTCGCGGGTGCCGTGATCGTCAATGATTACTCGGCGCGCGACATTCAGATTCCGCAGATGCAGTTCTACAAGGGCAAGAGCTACCGGACGTTCGGGCCGGTCGGTCCGTACCTGTGCCTGCTGCAAAAGGAAGAAATTGCGAAGCTGGGCGAGCTCGTGCTGACGCTGACGGTCAATGGCATTCTGCGGCAGACCGACACCACGGCCGGTCTGGTGTATGGTCCCGCGCAGACGCTGACCGAGCTTTCCGGCGTCCACGATCTGCACACCGGCGACCTGCTCGCGACCGGCACGCCGTCCGGTTGTGCGTTGATCATCCCGTCGCCCGAAAAGCAGCGTGCGGCCGCCCAACTGCCTGAAGCGGAAAAATGGCGTCTGTTCATGAATCTGCAGGCTGAGCGGACCCAGTATCTCAAGGTTGGGGACGTCGTGGAGGCGCGTATCGTCAGCCCCGACGGCTCGATCAATCTTGGTGTTCAGCAAAATCGCGTCGTCGCGGAGGCACCGTGAAAGGCGTCGCGAACATCCAGGACATCGACGCGATCGAAGCCCACGGGCAACCCCCGGATCTCCCCACGAACACGTACGAGATGATCTGCCGGGGCGCGGCCATTGATCCGTCGGCACCGGCGCTATCGTTCTTCGCAACGGCGGACGGATACGCGAACCCGGAACGCTGGACGTTCAGCGAACTGGTGCGCGATATCACGCGGACCGCGAACATGCTGTCGCGACTGGGTGTACAGCGAGACACGGTCGTCGCCTATGTATTGCCGAATCTTCCCGAAACGCATTTTGTGATCTGGGGAGCCGAGGCCGTCGGTATTGTCTGCGCGATCAATCCACTGCTCGAAGGCGACGCGATCGGCGAACTGCTCAATGCATCGGGCGCCAGCGTCCTTGTCACGCTGGCACCGTATCCCGGCACGGACCTGTGGCCAAAAGTGCAGCCGGCCTTGCACAAGGTTGCCTCGCTCAAGCACGTCGTGCTGGTCAACCTCGCCGACCATGTGCCGGGCGAACAGCGATTTGCCGCCCGAATGCTTCAGCGCGGCGAGTGCGCACGGTTGCATGGCGAGGGGGGCGTGCGAGGCGCAGTTCCATCGCAGGTCGCCCTCCACGACTTCAGCGAAGCAATGGCATGCGAGCCTGGCACAGCGCTCTCCAGTTCGCGGCCAGCGAGCACGGACGACGTATCGTCCTATTTCTGCACGGGTGGCACCACAGGCTTGCCCAAGATCGCGATGCGCCGGCACGGCAACGAAGTGGCCAATGCCTGGGGCGCCGCGCAGTTCTTTGGTGAAAGCGTCGGTCCGGGCAAGACGATGTTCTGCGGATTGCCGCTGTTTCATGTCAATGCGGTGATGGTGACGGGGCTGCTGCCGTTTTCGCGTGGCGCACATGTCGTTTTGGGCACGCCCCAAGGTTATCGCGCCGAAGGCGTCGTCAAACGCTTCTGGGAAATCGTCGAGCATTACGGGATCAATTTTTTCAGCGGCGTGCCGACGCTCTATGGCTCACTGCTGGACGTTCCCGTTGGCGCTCGCGACATCGGTTCACTCGAGTACGGCCTGTGCGGAGCCGCGCCAATGCCGGTGGAGTTGCTGCGTGCGTTCCAGACTCGAACCGGTATCAAGATCCTCGAAGGCTATGGCCTCACGGAAGGCACCTGCGTTAGCAGCGTCAATCCGCCGCTCGGTGAACGGCGGGTCGGGTCTATCGGCCTTCGTCTCCCAGGCCAGGCCATGAAAGCCGTGGTGGTCGATGAGGCGGGCCATTATGTGCGGGACTGTGTTGCGGACGAGGTGGGTCAACTGCTGATCTCCGGCCCGAACGTGTTCATCGGCTATATGCGTGCGGAGCAGAACAGCGGCATCTGGATGGACCTGGCGGATGGCGGCAGATGGCTCAATACCGGCGATCTGGGACGCTGCGACGCAGAGGGTTACTTCTGGCTCACCGGCCGGAAGAAAGAGCTGATTATCCGGGGCGGACACAACATTGATCCTGCAGCGATCGAAGAAGCGCTGCATCGCCATCCCGCGGTCCATATTGCTGCAGCAGTCGGGCGTCCCGATATGCACGCGGGTGAGTTGCCGGTCGCCTATGTCCAGCTAAAGCCGGGTATAACGGCGAACGAAGCACAAATCGCCGAGTTCCTGCGCGGCGAGATCAGCGAGCGCGCTGCACTCCCCAAAGCGGTACGCATCGTCGATGCGATGCCCCTGACAGGTGTCGGCAAGATCTTCAAGCCCGCACTCAAGCGGCTGGAAACGGTAGACGCTTTGCAGTCGGCGCTCGTGGATGCCGGTGTCGAGGGCGCAAAAGTCGGCATCGCACAAGACAACTTGCGTGGGATTTCAGTTCACGTCGAGCTTCCCGACGCGGAACTCGCATCATTGGCACTTTCCGCGCTCGGGCGTTTTCCGTTCCCGGTTTTCGTTTCTGTTGCGACTGGCGTTGACGGCATCGCATCGGAGACACACAGCGTACCGATGGTCGGTGGTGTGCGCTCCCGCCCGAGGCCGAGCGACTCGTAATGCGCGCTCACTGACCTGAAGAGCAATTGATCAAACGTGGCAACTGCACGGTAAGGCACGGGGACGGAAGCTTCAGACATTCGCAAATCATATCCCGGCCAGATAATTAGTATGACTACGTAAATACCGGCCATTTGATTTGTGGATCCGGCCCGGATGTGTAAGGGCCGAACAAACGATCCGGCGCAGTGCGCGGGTCGTTTTGGGTGTGCGCACGATAAAAAAGATAACCAACCGATGAGACAGGAGACGATACGTGAGGATTAACAGGAGACATGTTCGTCCTGCCGTAATGGCGGGCTTTATCTGTACGGCTGCGCTTGCCGGAAATGCGAATGCCCAGTCAGCTGGAAGTTTTACGGTGGCGACAGGGTGGCTTCACGTAGCGCCACAGGGCAATGCAACGCCGCTCACCGTGGAAAGCGTCGGCGGTATTGCAGTCAACCGGGAATTATCGGGTACCGGCGCACACGCGACGTCAACGGATACGCTTGGCATCACCACTGAGTACTACGTGACCGACCACATCGGCATCGCTACTCTCTTTGGCCTGCCACTCACTGTGAATCTGGTTGGAGACGGGACGCTCTCGAAGTACGGCACCCTCGGTACGACGAGGCCGATGCCGCCCGCCGTCGAACTTCGATATCACCTGTTTGAGGCTCAGTCGAAATTCCGTCCTTTCGTCGGATTGGGCGTGAACTACACGTGGTTCACCCAGGTTCGCGCAACCAACAACCAGTTCATCACCGACAGTGTCGGTCCTGGCGGATCCATACACGCGACCCTCAGTGCATCGTGGAACCCCGTGTTCGAGGTCGGGGCAAGTTACGCGTTTGCCAAACACTGGTCGGTCGGAGCGTCCGTTGGCTACATGCCGATCCGGACGCACATGACCCTATATGGACAAACTGCAAACGGAACGCAGATCGTTTCGAAGTCGACGCTCAGGATCGAACCCATTAACGTTTTTGTGAACGTCGCCTACACATTCTAGCGGGGGACGAACAACGTCCCCGGACATCGATCGTGGCGGCCCGTCGAGCCGTCAACCTCATCAATCGCGAGATTTTCCATGCTTATCGAAGACATCGAATACGTTCTTTTTCGCCACCCGAACCTGGCTGCCGTCCGCGACTTCATGGTCGACTACGGATTGCAGGATCTGCGACAGGGCGGCGACACGCTTTATCTGCGCAGCTACGGGGATGCGCCTTTCTCCTATGTCTCGACGCAAGGCGAGGCGGCGTTCGTTGGCGTCGGCTTCCGCGTGAGCTCGCGCGAGGCACTCGAGACGTTGGCGGCCCGCTTTGATTCGCCCGTGACCGATTGCCCGCATCCGGGTGGAGGCCTGTACACGGTGGGGGCCGATCCCGACGGCCGTCGGCTGGAGTTCGTGTTCGGCGCAGAACGTCTGCCAGTCATTCCGTCGGGCGGCGCTGCGATTGTGTGGAATGACGCCCATGCCAAAAACCGGTTGGGCGACTTCCAGCGCCCGGCCTTCGGCCCGTCGCACGTTCAGCGGCTCGGCCATGTGGCCGTCTTCTCGCCGGACCCGCAGGGATTGATCTCGTGGTATGGCGAAACGCTCGGCATGAAGGCGTCGGAACTGATCTACCAGGGCGACGAGAAGAACGTCGTGGCCGGCTTCATGCACCTGGAAACAGGCGCGGCATGGACCGACCACCACACACTGGCGATTGTCGGCGGCAAGGCGGTGGGCCTTGACCACGCCTCCTTCGAATGTCGCGATATCGATGACGTGGGCATCGGTCACATGGCCATGGCCGATAAAGGCTACAAGCACCGCTGGGGCATCGGCCGCCATTTCCACGGCAGCCAGATTTTCGATTACTGGACCGATCCCGCCGGCTTTCACGTGGAGCATTACGTGGACGGCGACCTGGTCAACAGCGACTCGCCGACCCTCACCTGTCCGTTCGGACGAGACACGTTGCTGCAATGGGGCCCGGCCTTCCCGGGTCTTTAATCCTCAACCGGACATGACCGCGCCCGCCTGAACTGCATGCCCGCTCGGGGGCGCTGGTCCGTATTGCCGTGATGCTTGCATCCGCGCAGCTTTTCCACTGGATCAAAAAGTGAAGCGCCAGATCCTCAAGACAATTCTCTTTGCCATGCCCAAGGTCATCGACCTGACGGCACGCCGCTTCCCTGCCTATCGCGCTCGTCTGAAGGAGCACGATCTCGTCGCGTGGATCGGACTCGCGGATGAAAGCATCGGTCGGGTCATCAAGCTCAAGAACGGCCGCATCCGGTCGTGCGCAGGAACGCATCCCAAGCCCGACGTACGCATGCAGTTCAAGGATGTCGCCACCGCCCTGAAATTCCTTTCGCCCAGTCCTAACTACATGGATATCATCCATGCTGCGAAGAATTTCAAGGTGGTCACTGACGGCGACGATGAGCTGCTGGTCTGGTTCATGCAGACGCTAAGCATGATGCAAACCGTCAGCCTGCCGATGGGCGCGCCGATGCGGGATGGCACACGACGCTATACCACCTGCACGAACGGCGGCCCATTGTTCGTCTACGTGAAGGATGGACGCATCGTACGCGTAACACCCATCGATCTCGATAGCAAGGATGCGCCGAGCTGGGAGATCGAGGCGCGCGGACGCCGTTTCAGCCCGCCACGGCGCGGCCTTGTCGCGCCGCATGCGCTGTCGATCAAGTCGCTCGTCTACTCGGACAAGCGCATCCTCCAGCCGATGAAGCGGGTCGATTTCGATCCCGATGGGGAACGCAACCCGCAGAACCGTGGCAAGTCCGGCTATGTGCCGATCGGCTGGGACGAGGCGTTGGACATCGTCGCGCGGGAAATCAACCGGCAAAAGCGCGTTCACGGCCCGGGTTCCATCACCTTTCCGATGTCGTCGCACCATCAGTGGGGCAATGTCGGCTACTACCTCAGCGCATTGACCCGCTTCGCCAATCTGATCGGCTTTACACGGGTGGCCGCGAATCCGGACAGCTGGGAAGGATGGTACTGGGGTGCCATGCACCACTTCGGCAACTCGATGCGCGTTGGCGTGCCGTCAGGCTACGGCGGTATCGAGGACTGCCTTAAGGAAGCCGAAATGATCGTTTTCTGGTCCTGCGACCCGGAAAGCACGAACGGCGCCTATGCGGGATTCGAAGGCACACCACGGCGTCTATGGGCCAAGGAGCTGGGAATCGAGTTCGTCCATATCGATCCGCATTGCAATCCGACAGCGCAGCTGCTGGGCGGCCGGTGGATTCCCATCCGGCCTCAAACGGATGCGGCCCTCGCCACTGCGATCATGTACGTATGGCTCGAGGAGGATCTGTACGATAAGGAGTACGTCGCGAACCGGACCACCGGGTTCGATGAGTGGCGGGCCTATTTGACAGGCAAAACGGACGGCATACGCAAGACTCCCGAGTGGCAGGAGCAGGAGACTGGCGTGCCTGCCAAAGACGTTCGTGCCCTCGCGCGCCTCTGGGGGAAGAAGAAGGTCTATCTTGCCGTCGGCATGACGGGGGCGGGATTCGGCGGGGCGGGACGCGGGGCAACCGGTGCGCAATGGGCGCGTTGCATGATCATGATGATGGCGATGCAGGGCTGGGGCAAGCCGGGCGTGAATTTCGGCTGTCTGCAGCTCGGTGCGCCGCATGATCTGCACTTCTATTTTCCGGGCTACGCGGACGGCGGCATGTCGGGCGACCTCGCATGGACCGCGAATGCCGTGAACAACTATCAGCGCATGCCGCACATCCTGACCATGAATCCGGTCAAGCAGATGGTCCCGCGGCAGCAGCTGCCGGATGCCATCATCGACGGGCACGCGACAGGCTACCTCTGGGACGGTATGTCTCAGGAAGCCCAGTTCGCGCCGTTCAGCTACCCGATGCCGGGCTACTCGCCGATACACATGATCTATCGCTACGGCGGGTCTGCCTTCAGCACGGTCACGAAATCGGGACGCTGGGTGGACGCCTACCGGCATCCCAGCATCGAATTCGTGGTCAACCAGTCGATCTGGATGGAGGGCGAGGCCCAGTTTGCCGACATCATTCTGCCGGCGTGTACGTCGCTGGAACGATGGGATATCGGTGAATGGTCGAACTCCGGCGGCTACGCGCATCATGGCTTCAACACCGTGAATCACCGCATGATCACGATGCAGCACAAATGCATCGAGCCGCTCGGCGAGTCCCGCTCCGACTATGACATCTTCACCGCTGTTCTGTCGCGTCTTGGCCTCGGCGGCGTTTTCACCGAGGGATGCAGTGAACTCGACTGGGTCAAGCGCGTGTTCGCCTCGTCAGATCTGCCGGATCACATTTCGTGGCGCGAGTTTTGCCGCAAGGGTTATTTCGTCGTTCCGGCCGAAAAGCCGGAATTGCGGCATCCTGTCGACATGCGCTGGTTTGCGGAAGGACGGCGCAAGGACATGCAGGAACCGCATCCGATGCCGTCGCAGTACGCGGAGAAGTTCGGCATGGGGCTGCAGACACCCAGTGGCAAGCTGGAGTTCGTGCCGGAGTTGCTGAAGCGGCACACGGCGGACAATCCGGAGCGGCCGCCGCTGAACCGCTACATCCCGTCCTGGGAGGGGCGGCGTTCAGAACTGGCTCAGCGCTTTCCGCTGCAATTGATCGCGACTCATAGCCGGTACAGTTTTCACACGCATTGCGACGGGAAGAACTCGTCGGTCAATTGTGTCGAAGATCATCGCGCGCTGGTCGGCGGTCATCGCTTCTGGCTGCTGCGGCTCGGTCCCGCCGACGCGGCGGCCCGAGGCATCGACCATCGCGATCTCGTCAAGGTGTACAACGACCGGGGCGCCGTCATTTGTGCGGCTGACGTATCGCAGCTCGTCACCGCCGGTGTCGTCAAGTCGTACGAGGCCAGCGCTGAATTTCAGCTGGTCGAAGTCGATGGCGAGCGCGTTGAAATAGGCGGGTGCATGAACCTGCTGACCCCGGACCGGCCGCAGACGGCCGGCACAAGCAGCATGAGCCCGAATTCATGCCTTGTGCAGGTTGAAAAATGGAAGGGCGCCGAAGCTTTCTTGCTCGGTCGTGCAGCTTGAGGAGTACGTGATGAGCAAGTGGAATCTGATTATCAAGGTCGGGCAGTGCGAGAACTGCAACAACTGTGTCATCGCGGCACGTGATGAGCACGTTGGAAACGATTTTCCCGGCTACTCCGCGCCCGCCGCGGCCGGCGCCGAAAGCCCCATTCGCATCCTGCGCCGCGTGCAGGGCGACGCTTACATGGTCGAAACGACGTACCTGCCTGTGATGTGCAATCACTGCGACGAAGCGCCATGCATGCGCGTCGGCGGCGACGCGATCCGAAAGCGCGCCGACGGTATCGTCATCATCGATCCGGATAAGGCTCGCGGCCGCAAAGATATCGTCAACTCCTGCCCGTACAAGGCGATTGTCTGGAACGAGGAACTGCAAGTGCCGCAGTCCTGGATCTTCGACGCTCATCTGCTCGATCAGGGCTGGCAGCGTCCGCGATGCGAACAGGCTTGCCCCACCGGCGTATTCGAGGCTGTCAAACTCGATGACGCCGCGATGGCG
The DNA here is from genome assembly GCF_003096715.1 of Paraburkholderia silvatlantica. Lineage (GTDB taxonomy): Bacteria > Pseudomonadota > Gammaproteobacteria > Burkholderiales > Burkholderiaceae > Paraburkholderia > Paraburkholderia silvatlantica. The sequence continues at coordinate 91,608 of NZ_QEOL01000008.1, read as the reverse complement.
GAAAAGGCCCGGCGCGAAGGGCTCGAGGTTTTGCGACCCACTCTCGGCACGCGGCCTCGCGTGTGGTACAGCGGCCTCGAACGCTGGCAAAGCTGCTTCGTAGCCGGCAGCATCAGCGCCCGGGTGGACGGCGTGGTTGAGTGTGTCGCTGGTGCTGAGGTTATCCTGTATTCGGACGGTCGAAGGGTTGCAGAAGCGGTCTCTGACGCGTTCGGCGATTTCCGGTTCGGCGGGCTCGCGAAAGGCAGCGGCACGTACCGGATCGATATTCGTCATGCGCTCGGCGAGACATCGCGAGAATGCAAGTTAGGCGAAAGTGTGTTCCTGGGCGACATCAGCCTTGCATACTCGACCACGCCGCAGACGCAGGACCATCCGTTTCCTTCGGCGGTCGGGTCTGACAGGGCATGACTGGCCGGGGTTCGCCAGCGCACACGGCAATTATGAATGTGAACAGGCCCTGGCGCGTCCCCCATAGACTATCTTCGCCTGCAGGGGCGCCATACGAGGGCAAGATAAACCATAGGGTTGCCGGTATGTGCAATAAACCATAAGGTTTATTGGGCAGCCAACTTATGCTTTATTTGTCAATCCCGCACGCAGCGAAATCCCGCATAAACATACTGATAACGCGGCTGAAACCAGTTGCGGAACGTTGGCCGCAACATGCACTGGGCAGTGCGCGGCGAGCCGCCTTTCATGGCGTAGTGCTGACCGTCGAAGAAGTTTGCCGAATACCCTTCATAGAATGGAAACGCCTTGAAGCCCGGCAGCGGACCGAAAAGCGTGGAGGTCCATTCCCAGCCGTTGCCGTACAGGCCTTCCACGCCCCACGTGCTGGCGCTGTCGGGTGTGGCGTCGACGGCCACCGGGTTCCAGTCGCGGAAATCGAAGTTGTCGCTGCGGCCAGGCAGCGCGCCGTGCGCCGCGCGCTGCCATTGCGACTCGCTTGGCAGCGCCATGCCGCGCCAGCGCGCAAAGGCGCTGGCCTCGGCGTGGCTCACGTACACGGGCCATGCAAGCGGCAATGCGATGTCTTCGAACATCGTGCGCAGTGTCCAGCCTTCAGGGCCGCGCGACCAGAATACGGGGTGCGCCACGTGCGCGCTTTCCCTCCAGGCCCAGTCCGCGTCGTTCCAGAGTTCGCGCTTCCGGTAGCCGCCGTCCTCGATAAATTCGAGAAACGCGCCGTTCGTCACCATATAGCGGTCGATCTCGAAGGCCGGCACGTCGACCTGCTGTTCTCCGAACTCGTTGTCCCAGCCGAACAGGCCACGCTCGGCGGTCATGCCGAGTTCCGTGCGGCCCGCGGGCACCTGCACGGTTCCGGCCTTGACCGTGTGGAGCGGGTCGGCGCGCGCGAGCGTTGCGGCGGGCGCCTGCTTTTGCCCGAACGGCATCTGATGGAGCATGTAGGCGAGCGTTTCGACATGCATGAGCCGATGTTCGATCGCGACGTTCAGCAACTGCCCTGGCGTGTCGTGATTCGAGGCATCGGAAGGCAGGTCGAGCGTCGAGAGCTGCGCGTCGATGCGGCTGCGTGCATCGCGTCCGTAGGCGAGCACTTCGGCGAGTTCTGGCCAGTCGGCGGGCACATCGGTCGGCAGGCCGCCATCGACAGGATCGATGCCGAACGCAAACAACTGGTCGAGGCGCGCATCGGTGGAAGGCAGGTCGAACAGGCGTTTGTCGAAGAGGTTGCGGTCAAATGCTTCAAGATGACCGATATAGAACACGATGCGGTGCCGCTCGCGAATGGGCCGCTCGTACAGAAACTCGGGCTTGACGACGTTGAAGAGCGCGTCGCTGGCGCTGCGCGCCGCTTCGAGGCGGGCGGTGAGCGTGGGGGATTGCGGGAGAGGCATCTCGGCAATTCTCCTTGTGTGGGCGTAGTACGAAACTTTAACCCTGCGCAGGAGTTGTGCCAACGGAGTTGCCGCGCCAACGCGGCGCGCCGCGGGCACCCGGAGCGGGACGCGCCGCCCGGGGTTTGCCGCGAATTACAAATGCCGCAGGCCTTCGATGTCGATGATACGGATCAGCTTGCCCTGTGCGTCGATCAGGCCGCGCTTTTGAAATCTCGACAGGGTGCGGCTCACCGTTTCGAGCGTTACGCCGAGATAGCTGCCCACGTCCTCACGCGTCATGCGCAGGTTGAACTCAGCGTGCGAATAGCCGCGCTGGCCGTTGCGTTCGGAAACGTCGAGCAGGAACGAGGCGACGCGTTCGTCGGCGGAGAGCGAGCCGAGCACCATCATCTGGAACGATTCGCGGATCAACTCCTCACTCATGAGGCGATGCAGCCGGTCTTGCATGGCGCCAGTTTCGCGGCACAAATACTTGAGTGCAGAGTAGGGAATGAGGCAGACCGAGCTGTCTTCGAGCGCCACGGCGCTGCTGGTGTGGAAGCCGGTGCTGATGCCGTCGAGGCCGAGCGGGTCGCCGGCCAGGCGCAGGCTGGTGACCTGCTCGCGGCCGTCGCGGTGTGCCATGGCCGTCTTGAGCGAGCCGGAGCGCGCGACGTAGAGGTTGTCGAATGCGTCGCCGACGCGATACAGGGCTTCGCCGCGCCGCACACTGCGCGCGGAGCAGATCAATGCTTCGAGCTTTGGCAGGTCGTCGCGCGAGAGGCCTTGGGGCATGCACAGGTGCCGCAAGGCGCAAACCGAACAGCGCGCAGACGTGCGCGGCGCGTTCGGGAGCGTGCGGTTGCTGCGGCGCACCGTGGTATGAGAAGCGGTGGTTTGGTTCAGCATGGACAGTGCTCCTTTGATTTCTGTCCAGGCATTGTCTATCGGGGCCCTATCTCAAATTAGTGGCAAAGCGACGCGCATTTAAGATGAATTGCTTTGAGGCTCGTCAGAAGCCGCTCACGCGGCGTCTGACGGCGCGCAAGCGACTTTCCAATAACACGAAAACTGCCTGCACTCAGTGCGGCTACTGCCCAGCACTTCCGGCGGCCGACGGGATGAGGAGGACGGGCAGCGTGGACTGCCGCACGCAGCGTTCGGCAACGCTGCCGAGGATGAGGCGCTGGAAGCCCCGGCGGCCGTGCGTGCCCATCACGATCAGATCCGCGCCAGCTGTCTTCGCTGCGTTGAGCACGAGCGTCGGCACGTCGTCGAGCGAAGAGGCTTCGCCCGTGAGCATGGCGCCTTGCACGCCACGCGCGCCCATCGCCTTGTTCATTTCTTCCGCGAGTTCGTTGCCCTGCGCGATCATCTGGTTGCGCAGGATCGACGGGTCGTAGCCCGGCGCGTCGAAATACATGGGCGTGTTCTCAATCACGTAATACGGCTGCAGCGTCGCGCCCATTGCCTTCGCCAGGTCGAGCGCGGCTTCGAAGGCGCGGCGGGACGTAGCGCTGCCGTCGACGGCGACAAGGATGCGTTGGTACATAAGACCTCCTCATAGAGTGGGATCGAGAATCGCGCGGCCCCGGGCGAAGTGGTAACGAGGCGGCGCGGCGTGTCGTGACTGGCGAGAAGCTTAATGGATCGCAAGTAAACACGCAGCCGGACTGTATGAAATGTGGAAGGTACAGGAAGGAAGATCAAGTGGGTTGCGTCGGTATATCGCAGCGCTTTCTGATTTCGTTTGCTATGTCGATATGTTGCATGCGCACCGGCATATCGCTATCGTTGCCTCTTTTTCGCTCCGCGCGGTCTGCCCCTTCCGTGAAACCTTCCTCCGCTAACCTGCCGTTTCGCGACGCGCTGCTGGCCATGCTCGGCATCGGCCTCGTCAACATGCTCGTCGCACTCGATCAAACCGTCGTCAGCACCGCTTTGCCCTCGATCGTCGCCGAACTGCACGGTTTCGCGTTCTACGCGTGGATCGCGAGCGCCTACCTGCTCGCCTCGGTCGTGACGGTGCCCGTGTTCGGCCGGCTCGGCGACTATTTTGGCCGCAAGCGCTTCGTGATCGCCGCGGTGATCGTGTTTACGGTGGCTTCCGTGCTGTGCGGGCTCGCGACCGACATGCGTTTTCTGGCAGCGGCGCGCGCGCTGCAGGGCGTTGGCGGCGGGATGATGGTGGGCACGGCCTTCGCCTCGATTCCCGATCTCTTTCCCGACCCGCGTGCGCGGGTGCGCTGGCAGGTCGTCATGGCGGCCGCCTACGGTATCGGCACGGCCGCGGGGCCTTCACTGGGCGGCTGGCTCAGCGAGCACTTTGGCTGGCGCTCGACCTTTCTCGTCAATCTGCCGGTCGGCGCGCTGGCGCTTTATTTCATCTGGGCGCATCTGCCGCGCTACCAGCCGGCGCGTACCGGCGAGGTGCGCATCGACTGGACGGGCGCCGGCCTCGTCGCGCTGGTGCTGGGCGGTTTCCAGACGCTGATCGAGGCGGTGCCGAGGAGCGGCCCGACGACCGGCAACGCCGCGCTCGCACTGGCGGTACTCGCCGGCGCGGCCGCGCTGCTGGCCTGCGAGCGCCGCGCGACGCACCCGATCATTCCGCTCGACCTGTTTCGCGACCCGCAGATCGTCACGTTATTTACGCTCTCGACGCTTTCGGGCTTCGTGATGTTCTCGCTGATTTTTTTCGCGCCGCTCCTGCTGCAGGGCGGCTTCGGGCTGTCGCCCCAGGAGGCGGGGCTGCTCGCCACGCCGATCGCCGCCTGTATCGCGCTAGGCAGCCTGATCAACACGCGCATCGTGATCCGGCTGCGCAAGCCCACGACGATTCTCACCGCCGGCTTCAGCCTGCTGGTCGCGGCTTGCGCCGGTCTTGCCTTCGCGTCCCGGCATACGGCGCATCTCTGGCTCGAGCTGGCGATGTCGGCGGTGGGTATCGGGCTCGGCTTCATTCTGAACAACCTGAATATCTTCGGCCAGGAAATTGCCGGGCGGGAGCGCTTCGGCATCACGACCGCCTTGCTGCAATCCACGCGCATGGTGGGCGGCATGCTCGGTACCAGCGTCGTGGCGACCATCGTCAACCATCGCTATGCGGCCGGGGTGGGGGACGCGCTGGCGGTGATCGGCGCGCCGCTGCAGCAGCGCTGGCAACCCCAGCTCGCCGATCCGCGCGTGCTGATCGACCCGTCGTTGCGCGAGGGCCTCGTCGCGCAGATGAAGGCGGCGGGGCTCGACGGCGCGGCGCTGATCGATGCGGTGCGCCACGTACTGGTGGACGCGATCCATCTGGGCATCGGCCTGACGGGCTGCGCGGCGCTCGCGGCGGCGCTGTGCGTGGGGCGGATTTCCCACATCCGCTTCAGCCGCAGCGCCTCGGCGGCGCAGAAAAGCGCGCAGGCGCACGCCGCCGAAGTCAAGGCCGACTAGGGCCGGCCGCGTTCGGGTGTAGGCGGTCCGCACAGGTTTTCGGATTATATTTGTCTGACAAAAATCCAGTGCGCCTGGCCGAGCGGGAAAGGCCGCGCCACCCAGCCGGCACGTATCTGTATCTGTTCCTGCGCGGCGTCGCCCTCAGGCGGCGTGGGCCATCGCCCCGAACAGCGCGTGGTGCGTCTGCTGGCTCATGGCGATTTCCAGCGCGACGGCATTCTCCACTCCGATGCGCATCGGCGCGCCAAGGCGCGTCAGTTCGATGCCCGTGCGGCGCAGCAGGCGTTCCATCGGCGTCGTGGTCACCGTCACATAGCTGTTGATGCCCGCGCGGTCGGCGAACGAGACGACCGCGCGCATCGCGCTCATGGTCACGTCGGCGAAGCCGAATGCCTGGTCGTTGCCCGACTCGATGGCGAAGCGGCTCAGTTCCCAGATGTTGCGGGCGGTGGGGGCAGCCTTGCCCTGCAGTAGTTGCGGGAAGGTATCGCGCAGCATGTTGGGGCCTTCGGTGGGCATCAGGCGCCAGCAGCCGCGCACGTGCCCTGCGCCGTCCTGGATCAGCATGTAATGGGGCCCGAGCGCGTCGTAGCCGTCGATTTCCATCCCCGCGATGGTGGGAATGTCCCAGCCCAGGCGGTCGCGGAACACGCGCGCGCGCAGCCGGTACATTTCATTGATGTCTTCGTTGTCGAAGTCCTGTCTCAGTCCGATCCGTATCGCAGCTTGCATGACAACTCTCCCGATTTGTGTGGAAGCGCGGCAGTACGGTTCGAAAGCTATGCGTTATGAATATAAAAAAACACCTATCTAGATAGGTAGGTGCGCAGATAGGGCCTCACAAGCAGAATCAGTTCCGCGGCAGTCACTCATCAGGCATATCTGACAGCGAGAGTCATCATGGAACTTATGGGCAATCAATGGCACTCGGGTGCGAACACCACGTCGTCCCCGGGGGATCTGTCCTCGGTCGTCGACCGCGTCCTGATCATTGCGTATCGGAAGAAGAAGAAAGAGAGCCAGCGCCGCTTCTGGGCGCGTTTCGGCGTGACGCAGTCGCGCGGCAGCCGGTTCGAGTCGGGCGCGGAGATTCCGCCGCCGGTCTCGATTCTGCTCGGGCTGTATTTCAACAAGACGATTTCTGACGGCGACCTTGGCCGCGCCGAGCGCGTGTTGCGCGGTGAAGCGCCGATGGTGCTTAGCCCGGGTCAATAAGACCCATCTGGGTCGCAATCACGGCTGCCGCTCGCCGTGAGTTCACGCCGAACTTCCCGCGAATGTTCTTCATGTGGAAGTTCACGACGGCTTCAGAGCAATTGAGGATGTGAGAAATTTCCCAAGTGGACTTGCCTAGCGCAGTCCACTTGAGGCATTCCTTTTCCCGTGGCGTGAGCTTGGGAATCAGCGACTGGACATGGTCGTTCAGGTGCCGCTGGCTCGTGTCCAGCACCAGATCGCGCAGCAGGACGAGATTCGGCAGCGCGCGGTTCACGTCGTCCCAGAACTTGTCCGTGGGATTCGCGTCGTTGACGAAGCAGAGCATGCCGATTTCCTGGCGCGGGCCATGGATCGGCAGGGTGATGCCTGCGCGCAGCCCGTACGAGCGGGCCTCCTCATACATCGATTGTTGCTGCTCGGTCGCGAAAAGCTCCGGCGACCAGATGAGCGGTGCCGAGCGCGTGGTGCAATGCGACACGGTCGGGTCGAAATAGGCCATACCGTGGTCGTTGTACCGCTGCCGCCAGGCGGCCGAGTAGTTCGTGCGGATGAACGCATCCTCGAGCCTCATGCCCGGGCGCGGCAGGATTGCCAGCATGATCTGGCTGAATCCCCACGAACTGGCGAGCTTCGCCACCGCGTCGAACCACGCTGCCTCTTCGGGCGCGTCGAGCACGGGCGACATCTGCTCAATAAAATGTAGAGGCACGTTCAACACTCTCCATCAGCGCTGGGCGAGATCGCTGGGCAGGCCCTCAGACACTCGCTCCTCGCTTCTTATGATGTAAGAATTTATCACTAAATTCCTGTCTGATCCCCCCTCGTCTGCAATCCTCCCGTTTTGTAGGGTCATTTCTGTCAGATTTCGGTGACATCGGAGTGAATTCTACGTCTCCTGAACAGGCGCAGGTCCGCAAGGAAAAGTGCATTGCGCCGCAGCCGAAATAAAGTCGGACGCCACTTCGAAAGCGGCAAAAGCGTGCAACTCGCCGAATAATGCCGGCGATTTATCGGCTTTCATTAATTTTCAGGCTTTTCATTTCGAGTTTTAACTGCACTCGACGGGATACTGTCTGTATCCGCCATTGCTGCGATATCGCCTGGATAATCGCAAACGAATCGCCGCATGGCGAGCGGCGAACCGTTGTTCAGGGCTTGCGCTGCAACTCGATCACGCGCGTCGGCCGCAGGTGGTTGAGCGCGAAGTGCAGACGTCCCGGGCTGCGGCGAGCGCCCGCTTCGCGCGCGGCGTTGCGCTGCCACTCGACGTCGTCGGGCTCTTCGGGCGCGCTCATGCCGAGGTCGACGATCTCGTAGCCGGACTCCAGCGCGATCGGCAGCCGGTGCACGCCCTTGCGGCTGTCGAAGCCCGCCAGGCCGTCATTCGCTTCGGCCACGCTGTTGACGAGCGTCGCGTTGCTGGTCGTCACTTCGTCGGGGCCGATGCAGCCTTCGCCCGCCAGGCGCGCCGCTTCGCGGTTCTTGCCGTCGGTATCGACCGAGCTGTCGTGCGTGCGGTCGTTGTGGAGCTCGGCGCTGCGCGGGCGCGACGGCGACGCGCTCACATCTCCCGCCTTCGCTGTTTGCATGTCGTCGGGACGATTCATGATGCTTCCTCCTTGGAAGATCCGGGGGTGCCTGCGTTCAGCAGGCCATTCCGCAAGCGCCGTTCCGCTGCGGCGCCGCACCCTTGAATCGGGGTGAAAAGCAAGCCGGTTCGCCAGGAGAACGCCTCCAGCGATGTTGCATTTTTTTCGTTGGTTTGGGCTTTTTCCCAGGAGTATGATCCTCTTTCAACGAGTTGGCGCGCTTTCGATTAATGGGCCGGGCGAGGGCTCATGCTGTGGCTTTGCCGCACGATCCTGAATGCACGCGCCAAAAAAAATGGACGAGGCAGTCAGGGGCGGGTGACACACATGCACTTCGACGCTGCATTTACGCATCGTGGCTATTTGCTGAATTGCGCACCGGCGCGTGCCGGTGATGGCACGTATCAACCGTATGTGGTGATTTCGCGCTCGAGCGACGGCGAACTGGTTGCCAACCGATTTTTCCCTGCCGAATTGCGTTTTTCCGATGAGGCGGCCGCCATCGCCCATGCGCGCGACTGGGCCGTGCGCTGGATCGACGCCAGCACGGTCACGCTCTGAGCGCGTGCGCCACGCGGGCCTTGCCCATCTCCGGGGGCGTTTCGGCGAACTCCCGCAAAACGCGGTAATCTCTGGGGCCGATACACTGACTCCTGCACGGACCCTGCGTCTGCTGCCGCATTACCATGTCCAAAGCTGCTTCCCCCGACTGGGGTCTCGAACAGATCGTCGCCGATCTGCGTGCGTCGCGTGAAGAGCGGCACCGCACGCGCCATCCACTCGGTATCCGCGAACTGCCGTCACGCGATGCGGTCGTCGACATCGTCGCGGGCCTGCGCGCGGCGCTCTTTCCGACGCATTACGGCGCGCCCGACCTGACCGACGAAAGCATCGACTACTACGTGGGCCATACGCTCGACAGCACCTTGCGGCTGCTTGCCGAGCAGATTCGCCGCGCGTTGCGCTTCCTGCCGGAAAGCTCGCAGGCGAGCGACGACGAACTGCGCGCGCGCGCATTCGGCGTGGCGCGCGAGTTCGGCCGGCAACTGCCCGAGATTCGCGCACTGCTCGTGAGCGACATTCAGGCGGCGTTCACCGGCGACCCGGCTGCGCAGCACATCACCGAGATCCTGCTGTGCTACCCGGGCGTGTGGGCCATGACGCATCATCGGCTCGCGCATGCCCTGCACCGTCTCGGCGTGCCGCTGCTCGCGCGCTTCATCAACGAGATCGCGCACTCGGCAACGGGCATCGACATTCACCCAGGCGCACAGATCGGTTCGAGCTTTTTCATCGACCACGGCACGGGCGTCGTGATCGGCGAGACGGCGATCATCGGCGAGCGCGTGCGCGTGTATCAGGCCGTGACGCTCGGGGCGAAGAGTTTCGCGGCCGACCTCGACGGGACGCTCGTGAAGGGCAATGCGCGCCATCCGATCGTCGAGGACGACGTGGTGATCTACGCGGGCGCGACGATACTCGGCCGCGTGACGATCGGGCGCGGCTCCGTCATTGGCGGGAACGTGTGGCTCACGCATAGCGTGCCGCCGGGCAGCAGCGTGCGCCAGGGCAAGATTCGCGAGATCGAGCGGGGCGATGAAAGCCCGATGAAGTAGGGAGGGGAACGGGACACGCCGTCCCGTTCGTTTTCTGCGGGTTCCGTTCAGGTGTTCGAGACGCTCATTGCGCCCGGATTGCCGACGATCGCGAGAAACTCGCGGCGCGTGGAGGGATCGGTGCGGAACGTGCCGAGCATGCGCGACGTCACCATCTCGACGCCCGCCTTGTGCACCCCGCGGGTGGACATGCATTGATGCGCCGCTTCGAGTATCACGCCCACGCCCTTGGGCTGGAGGATTTCATTGAGCGTGTCGGCGATCTGCGCGGTCATCTTCTCCTGGATCTGCAGGCGCTTCGCGAATGCATCGACGAGACGCGCGAGCTTCGAGATGCCCACCACGCGATGCTCGGGCAAATACGCCACGTGCGCGCGCCCGATGATCGGCACCATGTGATGCTCGCAGTAGCTCTCGAAGCGGATGTCCTTCAACACGATCATTTCGTCGTACCCGTCCACCTCCGAGAAGGTGCGCGACAGGATTTCGCGCGGATCGACCTGATAACCTGCGAAGAACTCCTCGTAGGCGCGCGTGACCCGCGCAGGCGTATCGAGCAGTCCTTCGCGAGCGGGGTCGTCCCCGGCCCAGCGCAACAGCACGCGCACGGCGTCCTCGGCTTCGGCGCGTGACGGACGCGCGGCGGTCTGGACGGTTGCGTTGGTTGCGCTCTTGCGTGGCTTTGCAGCCTGGCTCGCGCCTTGCCTGGATTTCCCGGCCTTTTTTTCTTCGCTCATGCATGGGCTCCTGTCTTGCGGGAGGACGCCGCTTTGGCGTGCGCCACGAGCGCACATTGTTTCATGTTTTGCCGTGCCCGGCGCGAGGGGGTCATTTGGGCCATTCGTCCATGGCGTCGTTGAACAGTTCGGCCACGATGCTGCGCAGCCATTCTCCGCGCGGCGCATTGTGATACTTGCGATGCCAGTGCTGCTTGAGATCGAAACGCGGCAACTGCAGCGGCGGCTCGACGAGCGTGATCGATGCATGCTCGGACACATAGGCGAAGCCGATTGCATGCGGCACGGTCGCGATGAGGTCGGAGCGCGTGAGAATGAACGGCAGACTCATGAAGTGAGGCGTTTCGAGCACGGCGCGGCGGCGCATGCGTCTTTTCTCCAGATACTGTTCCAGCACTTCCTGGCTGCGCCCCTCGGCGCGCACGACGGCATGGCCCATGGCGAGAAACTGCTCGATCGTCATGGGCTGGCCCGCGAGCGGATGGCCGCTGCGCATCATGCAGATGAAGCGGTGCGTGAAGAGGCGCTGCTGGAAGAAGTTGTTGCCGCCGAGGTCGGGAAAATAACCGACCGCGAGATCGATGTCGCCCGATTCGAGACCGCGCTCGACCTGGCCTGGCGGCAGCGACACCGACCGCAGGTTCGCGTTGGGCGCGCGCCTCGCGAACACCTGCAGGAGGCGCGGAAGAAACACGATCTCGCCGACGTCGGAGAGCGCGATGGAGAACGTGTGCGTGCTCGTGGCGGGATCGAAGTCCTGCGCCTGCAGCATGCCTTTCTCGATGCGCACCAGCGCGTCGCGCGCGGCGGGAATGAGGCCGAGCGCGCGCGGCGTGGGCTCCATGCCGCGCGAGGTGCGCACGAAGAGCGGGTCGCCGAAGAACTCGCGCAGCTTGCCGAGCGCCGTGCTCACGCGCGGCTGGCTCACGCCGAGCCGTTCGGCGGCGCGGCTCACGTTGCGCGTTTCCTCCATGGCCACGAGGAAGGGGATGAGATTCAGATCGAGGTCTTGCATCAAGGCGGGGCAGCGGCGCCGACTATGTCGAAATCGGATAAAGACTAGTCGATGAATCGCAATTCCGGATATTGGGGTATGTGCCCACGAACGCGCCTGGCTTGACGGGCGGGCAGCGCGTGCGATCCGGCGCGCGTCGGCGCCGGCATGACGTCGATGGCCTGTGTGGGTAGGCCCGCCTTGACAAGCCGTTGAATACGCTCCGATAATGCGCTGGACGTTCGCTAAACGAATCGGTGTTCGTATATAGAACTTTTCGCGATCGAGTGACGTGGACCTTCCGCGATGCGCATCGCTTTCAGGAACAGGCATGATCAACAAGATTTTCGACTCGCTTCAAGCCGCCGTGGCCGACGTGCATGACGGCGCCACGGTGATGATCGGCGGCTTCGGCACGGCCGGCATGCCCGCCGAACTGATCGACGCGCTCATCGAGCAGGGCGCGCGCGACCTCACCATCGTCAACAACAACGCAGGCAACGGCGACATCGGCTTGGCCGCCTTGCTCAAGGCGAAGCGCGTGCGCAAGATCATCTGCTCGTTCCCGCGCCAGACCGATTCGTATGTGTTCGACGCACTCTATCGCGCCGGCGAAATCGAACTCGAACTCGTGCCGCAGGGCAACCTGGCCGAGCGCATCCGCGCCGCGGGAGCCGGCATTGGCGGCTTCTTCACGCCCACGGGCTACGGCACGAAGCTGGCCGAAGGCAAGGAAACGCGCCTGATCGACGGCCGTCACTATGTGCTCGAAGCGCCGCTGCACGCCGACTTCGCGCTCATCAAGGCGTATAAGGGCGATCGCTGGGGCAACCTCGTCTATCGCAAGACGGCGCGCAACTTCGGCCCGATCATGGCGAGCGCGGCGAAGGTCGCCATCGCGCAGGTTTCGGAAGTCGTCGAACTCGGTCAGCTCGATCCGGAAAACATCGTGACGCCCGGCATTTTCGTGCAACGCGTCGTGCAAGTGCCGCAAGCGGCGCATCAAGCGCACGCCGGCCAAAGCGGCCAGGCAGCCTGAAGGAACGGAGAGAGGCAATGAAACGACTGAATCGCGATGAAATGGCCAAGCGCGTGGCCGCGGACATTCCCGAAGGCGCGTATGTGAATCTCGGCATCGGCGTTCCGACGCTGGTGGCCAACCACCTCGATCCGAGCAAGGAAATCTTCCTGCACAGCGAGAACGGCCTGCTCGGCATGGGCCCGGCGCCCGCGCCCGGCGAGGAAGACGACGAGCTCATCAATGCTGGCAAGCAGCACGTCACGCTGCTCACCGGCGGCGCCTTCTTCCACCACGCCGACTCGTTCGCGATGATGCGCGGCGGCCACCTCGACTACTGCGTGCTCGGCGCATTCCAGGTGTCGGTGAACGGCGACCTCGCGAACTGGCACACCGGCGCGCCCGACGCGATTCCCGCCGTGGGCGGCGCGATGGACCTCGCACTCGGCGCCAAGCAGGTGTTCGTGATGATGGAACTGCTCACGAAGCAGGGCGAAAGCAAGCTCGTGAGCGAATGCTCGTACCCGGTGACGGGCGTGGGCTGCGTGGGCCGCATCTATACCGACCTCGCCGCGTTCGACGTCACGTCCGAAGGCCTCGCCGTGCGCGAGATCTATTCGGACATCGACTTTGACGCGCTGCAGAAGCTCGCCGGCGTGCCGCTGATCGACGCGACGCAAAACCGTCGCGCAGCGTAGACTGTCTATAGACGTGCGCATCGTTCGCACGTGAGCGGCGCGGCAACCGTCGGCATTCGTCGACGGTTGCCGCGCCCGCTTCGTTCCATCGGTACGCTCTGAACGCCTGCTTTTTTCTACGCGCCACATTCCATGATTGAACGCCTCACGAGCCTGATCTGCGGGACCGAGCCGATGAATGCGGTCTGGTCTCCCGATGCCACGCTGCAACGCATGCTGGACGTCGAAGCGGCGCTGGCGCGCGCCTGCGCTGCGCATGGCGTGATTGCGCAGTCGGCCGTGGCCGCGATCGTCGAGGCCTGTGCGGCGGATCAGCTCGACGCGCCGGCGCTCGCGCGCGACGCCGCGCTGGGCGGCAATCTGGCGATCCCGCTCGTCAAGCAGCTCACGGCGCGCGTGAAGGCCGCCGACCCCGAAGCCGCCAAGTACGTTCACTGGGGCGCCACGAGTCAGGACATCATCGATACGGCCACGGTGCTTCAGCTGCGCGACGCGCTGGCGCTGATCGAGCGCGGCATCGATGCGCTCTGCGCGACGCTGGCGGACCTCGCGCGCACGCATCGCGCGACGCCGGCGATCGGGCGCACCTGGCTGCAGCAGGCACTGCCCATCACGCTCGGATTGAAGTTCGCGCAATGGCTCGACGCGATGCTGCGCCATCGCGAACGCCTCGGCGTGCTGCGCGAGCGCTCGCTCGTGCTGCAGTTCGGCGGCGCAGCCGGCACGCTCGCGAGCTTGCGCGACGCCGCCCCGGCGGTGAGCGCCGCGCTTGCGCAGGAACTCGGTCTCGCACTGCCTGCCTTGCCGTGGCACACGCAGCGCGACCGCATTGCCGAGGCCGCAGCGTTTTTCGGCATGCTCATCGGCACGCTCGGCAAGATCGCGCGCGACATCTCCCTGCAGATGCAGACCGAAATCGGCGAGCTGGGCGAACCGGCGGCGGCGGGCAAGGGCGGTTCCTCGACCATGCCGCACAAGCGCAATCCCGTCGGTTGCGCAGCCGTCCTGACGGCCGCCACGCGCGCGCCGGGCCTCGTCGCGACGGTGTTCGCGGGCATGGTTCAGGAACACGAGCGCGCGCTCGGCGGCTGGCAAGCCGAGTGGGACGCGCTGCCCGATCTCGCGCGCCTCGCTGGCGGCGCGCTCGCGCAGACCCAACAGATTACGGCGGGCCTCGAAGTGCGGCCCGAACGGCTCGCGGCGAATCTCGACATCACGCACGGCCTCATTCTCGGCGAGGCCGTGATGCTCGCGCTCGGCGACCAGACCGGGCGTCTGGACGCGCATCATCTCGTTGAGCACGCATCGAAAACCGCGGTGCAAAGCGGCCGCACGCTGTACGAAGTGCTCGCGGCGGATCCCGCCGTGACGAGGCACCTGGACGAGGCGCGCCTCGAGGCGCTGCTCGATCCGGCCAATTACGCGGGACAGGCGCACGCGTTCGTCGACGCGGTGCTCGCGGCGTATGAAGCGAACGCCAGGCAGCGCACGTCCCATTGATCATGGAAGACACACGAGGAGTCACACGCATGCCATACGCAGCCGTCAACGACACGCATTTGTACTACCGCATCGACGGTACGGAGAACCGCTCGGCGCCATGGGTGGTTTTTTCGAATTCGCTCGGTAGCGACGTGTCGATGTGGACGCCGCAGATCGTCGAGTTCACGAAGCATTTCCGCGTGCTGCGCTACGACACGCGCGGCCACGGCCACTCGGCGGCGCCGCAAGGCCCGTACACCATCGAGCAGCTGACCGGCGACGTGATCGGCCTGATGGACCAGCTCGGCATCGAACGCGCGCATTTCGTCGGTGTGTCGATGGGCGGCCTGACCGGTGTCGGCCTCGGCGCGCGCTACGCCAACCGCATCGACCGCCTCGTGCTGTGCAATACGGCAGCGAAGATCGGCTCGCCGGAAGTGTGGGTGCCGCGTGCGGCGAAGGCTCGCAGCGAAGGCATGCTCGCGCTCGCCGAGGCGGTGCTGCCGCGCTGGTACACGCCTGCATTCATCGCGAGCCATGCGCTCGTGATGTCGCAGGTGCGCGACGTGTTCGTGCATACCGACAAGGACGGCTACGCTTCGAACTGCGAAGCGATCAACGCCGCCGACCTGCGCGGCGAGGCGCCGTCGATCAAGGCGCGCACGCTCGTGATCTCGGGCACGCACGATCTCGCCGCGACGCCCGCACAAGGGCGCGAGCTGGCCGAATCGGTGCCGGGCGCACGCTATGTCGAGCTGAACGCCGCGCACATCTCGAACGTCGAGCGGGCGGACGAGTACAACCAGATCGTGACCGATTTCCTGCTGGGGGCGTGATGAACGACGAAGACCGCTACGAAGCGGGCATGAAGGTGCGCCGCGCGGTGCTGGGCGATGCGCACGTCGATCGCTCGCTCGCCAACCGCACCGAAGTGACGGAGGAATTCCAGAACTTCATCTCGCGCTACGCGTGGGGCGAAATCTGGACGCGCGATGGCTTGCCGCGCCACACGCGCAGCCTGCTGACGATCGCGATGATGGTCGCGCTCAACCGCAGCGAAGAACTCGCGCTGCATCTGCGCGCCGCGCGCAACAACGGCGTCACGCGCGACGAGATCAAGGAAGTGCTGCTGCAAACGGCGATTTACTGTGGCGTGCCGGCGGCGAACTCGGCGTTCCATCTCGCCGACCGCGTCTTCCGCGAGCAGGACGCCGAGCAGGGCTGATCGCATCGCGTCAACACGCGGGGCGCTCGCCCCGCGTTCAGTCGAATACCGGCGACTCGACGCCGAGCACCTTGTGTAGGCG
Source organism: Paraburkholderia silvatlantica (assembly GCF_003096715.1). Taxonomy (GTDB): domain Bacteria; phylum Pseudomonadota; class Gammaproteobacteria; order Burkholderiales; family Burkholderiaceae; genus Paraburkholderia; species Paraburkholderia silvatlantica. The sequence goes on along the minus strand of NZ_QEOL01000008.1, from coordinate 75,658 downwards.
CGTGCTGGTCGTCGTGTACTGCAGATGGATTTTCTTCTCGGGAAACACGTGATGCGCCGCGCCGAACGCGGCGAGCGCGGCTTCGTGAAAGCCGGAGAGAATCAGCTTCTTCTTGCCCGGATAGGTATTGATGTCGCCGACGGCAAAGATGCCCGGCACGCTCGTTTCGAAGCGCGCCGTATCCACCGGCAACTGTTTGCGCTCGATTTCGAGGCCCCATTGCGCGATCGGCCCGAGTTGCGGCGACAAGCCGTAGAACACGAGCAGGTAGTCGAGATCCAGTGCGCGCGTGACGCCGTCGCCGCCGGTCACCTTGATGCGCGCGAGCTTGCCGCTTTCGTCCTCGAAGCCGGTCAGCTGGCCGACGATGGACTGCATGCGCCATTGCTCGCATAGCGCCTGCATCTTCGCGACCGTTGCCGGCGCCGCGCGATAGCCCTCACGCCGATGCAGCAGAATCACGCTCTGCGCGACGTCCACGAGCTGCAGCGCCCAGTCGAGCGCCGAATCTCCGCCGCCGCACACCACGACGTCCTTGTCGCGAAAGCGCTCGGGATCGCGTACGCGATAGAACAGTTGCGCGTCGCGGTATCGCTCGATGCCGTTCAGCTTGAGCGTGCGCGGCTGAAACGAGCCCATGCCGGCCGCGATGAACACCGTCTTCGCGAGGAACTGCGTACCCTTGCCCGTCTGCACGAAAAAGCGGCCGTCGGCGCGCGGCTCGACGATTTGCACTTCCTGGCCGAGATGGAATGTCGCGCCAAAAGGCTCGATCTGCTGCATCAGCGCATCGACGAGCTGTTGCCCGGTGCACATCGGCACCGCCGGAATGTCGTAGATCGGCTTGTCGGGGTATAGCTCGGCGCACTGGCCGCCCGCCACCGGCAGCGAATCGACCACGTGCGCGTGTATCTCCATCAGACCGAGTTCGAACACCTGGAAAAGTCCCACCGGCCCGGCACCGATGACGAGCGCGTCGGTTTCGATGAGCTGCGGCGGGAGGTGCTCGTTGCGCTCGTTCATCGGCGGGCTCTCCTTGCGAGAGGTGAAAGCGGCAGGGACAATGATCAAGAATCCTATTCTTCTGGCTGCACGTCGGCCACGTAGCGGCGCAGGCAGGCGAGCAGCGCGGCTTCTTCGGCGCGGCTCGCCTCGTCGCTGGCCGAACCCGCGTCGCGCTCTTCGCCGAACATGGCCGCGGGCGCGGGGATCGTGTCGACCACGCGGCCGTCACGGATCACACGGATTTGATGGGTCGCTTCCCCATACTCGGCGATCCAGTGGATGCCCTCGATATGCGTGCCGACGCGGACTGGCATCTTCATGAGATTCCCTCCTGGCGAGCGCACTCGGTCGATGCGCGCTCGCCGCAATCGCGTTCGTTATGGCGGATAGGGCAACGATACGCCGATGGCGCCTTGCGTGCTTGAACCCGGTCCTCGTGCGTACGGCTGCGCAATCCCGTTGCCTGGGTACGGCGTGGATCCAGCAGCGCAAAAAAGAACAGGCGGCCCGAACCCGGGCCGCCCTTGCGGCGGATTACCAAATGAAAGCAGGCGCGAGTATGGGGTTGCTCACGCCTTGCGCGTTACTGCACCGTGGCGAGCACGTCACGCACCGTGCCGAACAGGCGTGCGATTTCCTCTTCGGTCACGATGAGCGGCGGCGAGAACGCCAGAATGTCGCCCGTGAAGCGGATCAGCACGCCCGCCTCGAAGCACTTCACGAAAACCTCGTAAGCGCGCGCGCCCGGCGCGCCGTCGCGCGAGTCGAGTTCGACGCCTGCAACGAGGCCGAGATTACGCACATCCTTCACGTGCTTCTCGCCGCGCAGCGCATGCGCGGCGGCCTCGAACTTCGGCGCGAGCGCTGCGGCGCGCTCGAACAGGCCCTCGCGGCGATACAGGTCCTGCGTCGCGATCGCGGCAGCGGCAGCGAGCGGGTGCGCCGAATAGGTGTAGCCGTGGAACAACTCGATTGCGCCCTGCGCGCCGCTGTTGACGATCGTGTCGTGGATCGTGCGGCTCGCGGCCACGCCGCCCATCGGCACGGCGGCGTTGTTGATCGCCTTGGCCATGGTGAGGATGTCGGGCGTCACGCCGAAATACTCGCTGGCCGTGGCCTTGCCGAGGCGGCCGAAGCCCGTGATGACCTCGTCGAAAATCAGCAGGATGCCGTGCTTCGTGCAGATCTCGCGCAGACGCTGCAGATAGCCTTGCGGCGGGATCAGCACACCGGTCGAGCCCGCCACGGGCTCGACGATCACGGCGGCGATGGTCGAGGCGTCGTGCAGCGCGACGATGCGCTCGAGGTCGTCGGCGAGATGCGCGCCCCAGGCCGGCTGGCCTTTCGAGAACGCGTTGTGCTCGAGATCATGCGTGTGCGGCAGATGATCGACGGCGGGCAGCAACTGGCCCGAGAACGCCTTGCGATTCGGCGCGATGCCGCCCACCGAGATGCCGCCGAAGCCCACGCCGTGATAGCCGCGCTCGCGGCCGATCAGCTTTGTGCGCTGGCCTTCGCCGCGTGCGCGATGGTAGGCGAGCGCGATCTTGAGTGCAGTGTCGACCGACTCCGAGCCGGAATTCGTGAAGAACACGCGATCGAGCCCGGCCGGCATGATTTCCGCGATCTTCCGTGCCGCCTCGAACGCGAGCGGGTGGCCCATCTGGAACGTGGGGGCGAAGTCGAGCGTCGCGGCTTGCTGGGCGATGGCCGCGACGATTTCCTCGCGCGCATGGCCCGCGTTCACGCACCAGAGGCCCGCGCTGCCGTCCAGCACTTCGCGGCCGTCGGTCGTGCGGTAGTACATGCCTCTCGCCGATTCGAGCAGGCGCGGCGCGGCCTTGAACTGGCGGTTGGCGGTGAAGGGCATCCAGAACGACGAGAGATCGTCGATGACGGGGCGCGAAGTCATGCGTGCTTCTCCTCAGGTGGGGTTGGCTCAACTGTAGCGCCGAGGCTTGAACGACGGCATAGACAGTCTCTATACTGATCTGCAAACCGTGCTGGACAATTCTCGCCAACTGTATTGGTCGGCGGCTTCGACCCGTACGGGTTTTCCCTCGCACTATACGCTTGCTTTTCCCATGATCGAACTCGAACTGGAGCGCGGCCGCGGCGTCACGACGACGCTTGTCGAGCAGCTCGTGCAGGGCTTCACGCGCGCGATCGAAGCGCAAACGCTGCGCGCCGGGGCGCTGCTGCCCTCGGTGCGGCAGCTCGCGCAAACCCACGAGCTATCGACCTATACCGTGACCGAGGCGTACAGCCGCCTCGTTTCGATGGGCTTCGTCGTCGCGCGGCGCGGCTCGGGCTACCGCGTGGCGCCCCGCAACGAGTCGGCGCGGGCGAGCGCGACGCTCTGGCAGCCGCCCACGCTGACGGCGACCTGGCTGCTCTCCGACGTGTTCGCCGACCATTCGGTGCCGATCAAGGCGGGCTGCGGCTGGGTGCCGGGCGAATGGATCAACGAAAGCGGCCTGCAGCACGCCTTGCGCGCCATGAGCCGGGTGCCGGCCGTGCGGCTTGGCGACTACGGGCACCCATACGGTTACGCGCCGCTGCGCGAGCGCATCGCGGCGCAGCTGGACCGCCAGGGGCTGCCTGTGGAGGTGTCGAACGTCCTGCTCACGCAGGGCGCGACGCAGGGGCTCGACCTCATCGTGCGGACGCTGCTGAGGCCCGGCGACACGGTGCTCGTGGAAGACCCCGGCTACTGCAATCTGCTGCAGATTCTCAAGCTCGCGGGGCTCACGGTGCACGGCGTGCCGCGCACGCCCGCCGGGCTCGACATCGAGGCGCTCGAGCGCCGGGTGGCGGCGCACCAGCCGAAGGCGATCTTCGTGAATACGACGCTGCAGAATCCCACCGGCGCGACGTTTGCGATGTCCAACGCCTTCCGCTTGCTGCAGATCGCCGAGCGCCAGCGCATGTGGGTCGTCGAGGACGATGTGAGCCGCGAGCTTGCGCCGCCCGGCGCGCCGCTGCTCGCGGCGATGGAAGGCTTGCAGCGCGTGCTGTACGTCGGCGGCTTTTCGAAGACGGTCACGCCTTCGCTGCGTTGCGGCTATGTGGTCGCCGAGCGCGATGTGCTGCGCGAGCTCGCGCGCGCGAAGATGGCGGTGGGGCTCACGTCGTCGGAGACCATCGAGCGCATCGTCGACAAGGTCTTGCTCGAAGGGCGCCACGCGCGCCATGTCGAACTCGTCAACGAACGGCTGAAGGCCGCGCATGCATGCGTGGAGGAGCGGCTCGACGCGCTGGGGCTCGAGATATTCCACCGGCCGCGCGCGGGCCTCTTCGTGTGGGCGCGCCTTGCCATCGAACCCGAACGGGCCGGCGCGATCGCCACGGCGGCGTTGCGCGACGGCATCTGGCTGGCGCCCGGCTCCTATTTCAGGCCCGACGACGAACCGAGCGCGTGGTTTCGCTTCAACGCGCCGTATTCGACGGACGACGCGCTGTGGCGGTTTATCGAGCGCGCACGCTAGGGCGCGCGTTCAAAACAAACTCTGCTGCCCCGACATCAGCGTATCGAAATCCTCGCGCAGGAAGGGCAGGATTGCGTCCGCAACGGGCTGTAGCTGGCGGCTCACATAGAACGCGTAGTCGAGCGGCGAACCCAGCGTTTCGAGCGGCTCGGGGCCGGCGGTCGTCATCACGTAGCTGATCCAGCCGCCGTTCTGATACTGGAGCGGGCGGCCTTTCGCGCGATTGAACTCGTCCGCGACGCGCGCCGCCCGCACGTGCGGAGGCACGTTGCGCCGGTACTCGACGAGCGGCCGCCGCAAGCGCTTGCGGTAGACGAGCTGGTCGTCCAGTTCGCCATTGAGCGTGCGCCGCACATAGTCGCGGATGTACTCTACATAGGGCTCGCGCTGGAAAATGCGCCGGTATAGCTCGCGCTGGAACTCCTGCGCGAGCGGCGTCCAGTCGGTGCGCACGGTCTCGAGGCCCTTGAACACGACTTCTACGCCGCCGTTTTTCGCAAGCGTGAGGCCGGCGTAACGCTTTTTGCTGCCTTCTTCCGCGCCGCGCACCGTGGGCATGAGAAAGCGCGAGTAATGGCGTTCGAACTGCAGTTCCAGAGCGCTTTGGAGACCGAAGCGTTCCTGCAGTTCGGTCTTCCACCAGGCATTGACGTGCTCGACGAGCTGCTTGCCGGTTCGCGCGGCGTCGGCTTCGCTGTGCGCGTGCTTGAGCCAGACGAAGGTCGAGTCGGTGTCGCCGTAGATCACGTCGTAGCCTTGCGCCTCGATGAGCTGACGGGTTCTGCGCATGATCTCGTGTCCGCGCATCGTGATCGAAGAGGCGAGGCGCGGGTCGAAGAAGCGGCAGCCCGTTGATCCGAGTACGCCGTAAAACGCGTTCATGATGATCTTGAGCGCCTGGGAAAGCGGGGCGTTGTGCTGCCGCTTCGCCTGTTCGCGGCCCTCCCATACCTGCCGCACGATTTCCGGCAGACAGTGCTTCTCGCGCGAGAAGCGCGCGCCGAGAAAGCCGGGCACGGACGCTTCGTCGCCGGGGCTGCCCAGACCTTCGATGAGCCCGACGGGATCGATCAGGAAGGTGCGGATGATCGACGGGTAGAGGCTCTTGTAATCGAGCACGAGCACCGAATCGTAGATGCCGGGGCGCGAGTCCATGACGAAGCCGCCGGGGCTGGTTTCGCCCGCCACGTCGCCGAGATTCGGCGCGACGTAACCGAGCCGATGCATTTTCGGCAGATACAGATGCGTGAACGCGGCCACCGAGCCGCCGCTGCGATCCACGGGAAGCCCCGTGACGGACGCGCGCTCGAGCAGAAAGGCCATCAGCCCGGTTTTCTCGAAGACGCGCGTCACCAGCTCGCAGTCCTTGAGGTTGTAGGTGGCCAGCGCGGGTTTGTCTTCGTCGAAGCGGCGCTGGATCTCGTCCATGCGCTGATACGGATTGTCGATCGACTTGCCCTCGCCGAGCAGCGCCTGCGCGACGTATTCGAGGCTGAACGACGGAAAGCTCCAGGTGGCCGAGCGCAGCGCCTCGATGCCGTCGATGATGAGGCGGCCCGCGGCGCCTGCGAAGAAGTGATTCTCCCGCATGCCGTGCTCGCGCCACTCCATGACCTCGCCGCCGCGGCCAAGACGCAGAGGCACGCCGGTTTGCTGGGCGTGCGCGTGCAACACGCGCAAATCGAACTGCACGAGATTCCAGCCGATGATCGCGTCGGGATCGTGCTTCGCCATCCAAGCGTTGAGGCGTTCGAGCATCTGCGCGCGGCTTTCGCAGTATTCGAAGTCGAAGTCGACCTGGCTCGCGTCGCCATTTGCGGGGCCGAGCATATAGACCTGGCGTTGTCCGCAGCCTTCGAGCGCAATCGAATAAAGCTCGCCCTGCGCGCTGGTTTCGATGTCGAGCGATACCCGTTTCAACTGCGGGCGATAGCCGTTGGCGGGTTTCATCTCGCCGTCGAGCAGCACGCCGCTTTCGCCCTGGCTACCCGCATCGCCGCGAAACAGCACGGGCGCCGTGATGAAGCGCTCCATCATGTAGCGCTCCGGCGGCTGGATATCGGCTTCGTAGACGTCGACGCCCGCTTTGGCGAGGCGCTTTGCGTTCCCCGCCAGGGCGCGGTATTGCGGCGAATAAAGCCCCAGCACCGGGCGGCGCTGGAAGTCGCACAGATTCAGCGGGCGTAGCTCGGTGCGTGCGTCGCCTTTCAGCGCGGCGCGGGCCTCGGCTTCCTGGGCGGCCGGCACGAATGCGACAGAGGGCTGGGGACGCAGGCGCAGCTGGCGCGGCCCCGCGTCGGTCGCGAGCCAGAAGTCGACCTCGGTGTGTTCGCCTGTATCGCGCCAATGGCGGGTGAGAATAAAACCCGCTTCAAACTCAGACAAAGTGTGACTCCGCCGCCCATGTTTCCCGGTTGCGATTGTAGCGTTTGAAGCGGTATTTGAACCGGGAAAGGGCGGCGGCCCGTCTTAATGTTGCAGCAGGTGCACGAACATCGGGTACAGCGAAACGAGCAGCGAAAGCGCCATGAAGAGATTGAAAGCGCGCAGCCGCCGCGGATTCGACAGAAAACGCCGCATGCCCGTGCCGAACGCGGCCCAGATGCAGATGCAGGGCAGGCCGATCACATAGAACAGGAAGGCCATCGCCATCGTATTGGTGCCGAAGTTCGCGGAAAGGCGGATCGTGGTGGCGGCCGTGAGCACCATCATCCACGCCTTGGGATTGACCCACTGGAACGCGATGGCCTCATGAAAGCGCATGGGCCGGTGCTCGCCGCGCTTCACCTTGAGGTCTTCCGAGGTGCCGATTTTCCACGCGAGATAAAGCAGGTACGCAATGCTCACGATCTCCAGCACGGTATAGAGCGACGGGACGTGCCGGAACACCTGGCCAAGCCCGAAGCCCACCGAGAGCATGAGCACGACAACGCCCGCGCTAATGCCGAGAATGTGCGGCACTGTGCGACGAAAACCGAAGTTGACGCCGGAAGCGAGCAACATGGTGTTATTGGGGCCGGGCGTGATGCTCGTGACCACGACGAAGAGCATGCCGGCGGGCAGCGCGCTGAGCATTTCGGGCAGCATGATGCGAGGGGCTCCGGAAAGAGAAAACAGAATCGACGGAACCAGTTTATCGACTGTCTTCGGTACAGTACCGGTACAGTTGTGGAGACGCTGAACAGTACGGGTCAGGGCGCGATGGCGGCGTGTGGTACTCGCTGAACCGGCGCGCAGGCTGCGAGGGCCGCCGCGAGGGCCGAATACGCCCGTTTTCGCAGGCAACCAGGCCCTTGATCGGTAAGGGGCGCTCGAATCCTATTGACGAATGACCTGAATGCGTCCCGCCTTGACTGCCGCTTTCAAAACTGCCCAGTCTGTTTCATTTTGTTCTGCGTAGGCGAGCGAGAAGCGCACGATGGCTTCGTCGAATGCCGCCGACTTGCCGGCATATCCGCTGAGCAACGCGGGATCGCCTGCCTTCGCCATCGAATGGGCCAAAGCGTGGGCGCAGGAAACCGCATACTCGCCGAGATCTTCAACGTCGAATGTCGTGAAGTCGAATGCGCCCTTCATGTCGCGCAATTGCCTCACATAGAAGTCGTTGCCGGTGTGGCGCATCTTGGACCAGCCGAGGAAAATGTCACTGGCAGACTGCAGCAGACGCTGCCCGTTGACCACCCGTTGACCATGATTGGGGTAGCGGCTCGGCGGCAGATAACCCTCCAGTACGGAAGCACGTGCCTCCTTGAGTTGAAGGAAAAGCGGGCACTCGCCGTCGGCCATGAAAAGCGCCTCATAGCAACGCGTTCCGACCGACCCGATGCCGACGACACGAATGGCGACATCCACCAGTTCATATCGATCGAACAGTGCGCGCCTGTCGTCGGGAAGCGTCAGCCGGTAGTCGGCGAAGAAGCGCCGTACCATCGCGTCGTACTGCTTGCTGTCATGCGGGCTCTCCAGCGGTACGTGGTACACGAGCGGAGGGACTTCCTTGATCCGCAGCTTGCCATTGATTATCTCGGTCGCATGACTCATTACGGAACGCGACGACTGTTGGCTCGCCTTTTCGATGACGGCCAGTTCCTTCTTCCTTTCGTCGACCGAATCGGCAATGGCCAGCATGCTCGCCGCCTTGAACTGGCAGTACCAGACGTCGAGCGTGTCCATGCGGCTGAAGTCGGCGAGCCGTTGGCGGAACGTTCCGCACAACCGGCGCACGATGCCTTGCTGGTCACGCAGGCCAAAGCCGCGTTCGCGCGCAGCGATCGCAAACGATGTCGCGAGTCTGCGCACATCCCAGTCGAACGGTCCAGGCAGCGTCTCGTCGAAGTCGTTGGGGCCGAAGAGAATGCGCCGCTCCGGGCTTGCGAACAGTCCGAAGTTGGCCAGATGCGCATCGCCACCCAATTGCACGATCACGCTGGAATGTGGCAGCCTCGACAGATCGTATGCCATGAGCGGCGCCGCACCGCGATAGAACGCGAACGGACTCGCGACCATCCGTCCATAACGGATGGGTATCAATTCCGTCACCCGACCCACATTGGAAGCGTCGAGCAGTGCGATCGGGTCGCGATCGGCAATCTTGCATTCGGCGAGCTTCTCGCGCGGCGTTTCCCGGCGAGCCGCCTTGCCCCGTCTGACGCGATCGGCGAGCGAGCCACGCCCCGCAAATAGTGTGGATGGGTCTTCCTGCACTGCCGGTGTAGCCGGGGCAGCGAGATCCGCTCCGGAGGCGGCGCGCTTTGCGTTAGCGGAATCAGGCACGCATCACTCCTTGTTCGATTCAAACGACCCGCCCTGAGAAGATGAGGAAGTAGGCGGTGGAAGTTCGCGTAGTGCTTCGATTGCGGCCTCGACTGTTGCAAAGACCTCGCGATGCACGCCGGTCATACGCAACGCCTTGTACCGCTCGATTTCGTGTCGGACGCCTGTGGGGAGGGCGACCGCGGCTATGCCCACGCCGTGCTTGTCGAGCTCGCCGCCCAGCTGAATCAAGGTCTTGCCTGCCGTGTAGTCGATGTTGTTGATCTCCGATGCGTCGATCACCACCCAGCGCAGTCCTGGACTCGCTTCGGTGACAAGCTTCAGCACCTCTTCCGTGAATCGGCCGGTGTTCGCATAGAACAGGTCTGCTTCGAAACGGTAGACGACGATACCGGGCGCGGCGAGCAGATTGGGCTCGACATGTCGCGCGATCCAGCTATCGCCGGGGCCTGGCGTTAGCACCCGGGTCCGCAAGCGGTAGCTGTGGCGCGCATGCGCGATCAGTGACAGCACGACGGCAGCAAGAATGCCGTGCATCACGTCGACGAACACGACTACGCCCGCGGTCAGCAGAGCCACGACCAGCTCGTCCTTCTGCATGCGGTACAGTTCGGCCATGCCTTTCACGTCGATCAGTTTTACGCCGATCATGAACACGATGGCCGACAGCACAGCGGCAGGAAGCAGACTCAGCGGTTTCGTGAGAAATAGCAGCACCAGCAGCACGATAGCGGCTGTCGTGAGGTGGGCGACCTGGGTGCGGCCGCCCGCGTCGTCGAGCATCTCGGTCTTGGTCGGGCTGCCGTTCACGACGAACGTTCCCGTGAAAGCCGCTGCCGCGTTGGCGGCCGCGAGCCCGATGATATCGGCGTTGTCGTCGCCCCTCTCGTTATAGCGGTTGGCGTACGCGCGTGCCGTTGCCGCGCTCTGGGCAATGATGACGATGAAGCATGAGGCTGCCGTTACCAGGACCTGGTTGATCGCGCCCATATGCAACGGTGGAAGGAACAATGACGGGAGTCCACCGGGCACTTCGCCCGTCACCGCGATGCCATGTCCGGCGAAATTGAACACGCCGCTTGCCACGATGGAGCCGATCACGGCGATCAGCGCACCCGGTGCGCGAGGCACGAAGCGCTTGCAGCCGACGATCACCACGAGCACGCCGATCGAGAGCATCGTGGTCGGATAGTTCGCCTCGGCCACGCGTTGCAACGCGGATGCGACCTGCATCAACGGACCATGCCCCTGCCTGGCGAGCCCGATCAGGCCGGCAAGCTCGCCTGCCGCGACCTGGATGCCGACGCCGGTCAGGAATCCGATCAGCGCACTGCGGGAAAGAAAGTCGGCCAGAAAACCCAGACGAAAAACACGCGCGATCAGCAGCATCACTGCGACCGTCAAGGCAACGCTACTCGTCAGGGCGACATAGTCCTTGCTGCCTGCCGCGGCGACGGCCGTCAACGTACCCGCGAGAATGGCGGCAGTCGCGGAGTCGGCCGCGACGACCAGTTGACGCGACGCACCAAAGAGCGTGAACGCCACGAGCGGCAGCAGGATCGTATAGAGGCCCGTAACGGTGGGCGTGCCGGCAATTTTCGTGTATCCCATTACTTCAGGAATGCCGAGTGCCGCCAGCGTGATCCCGGCGATGATGTCGTGCGGCAGTTGCGCGGGATCGAAGGGCAGAAGTCCTTGCAGGAAAGGCAGATGAGGCAGGCGGTGCGGTGCAGGAGCGGCGGGTTTCATGGTGCGGCCGAGTTGCCGGACTGATCGAGCGCGATCAGCCCGAGGGTGGCGCCGCCCAGCAGCATGACGAGAAGGCCGATTGTGTGATGCGCGCGGCGGCGCCATTCTCGAATACGGATGACCCCAAGACGAGGTTCATCGACACGGAAGATCCACATGGTTACCTCGGATTGTTGATCTGATCGAGACAACAGCGAACCTGATGCCACGCCAATACGCTCTCGCTTTTTGTGCCCATAGTCAATAGTAGTCAGGAGCCCAATGTATCGGGCGGGCGAGCGGCGCCGCCGCCGTCCGGTAAGCTTTGAATGCATCGTGACGGGAATCGGCCGGCGCTTCTGCGTACCTCTGAGGCATAAGTTGCTCCGCCTGCTCGATTAAAATGGGGGGCAATCGAGGCGGCGAAAGGTAGTTTGCCTCCGGCGCAGCCATTGCGCGCAAGCGTGACGCGTTCAAAATTCGTCCCGAGAGAATCCGTTATGCTCACTTCGCGTCAGATCGTTTGACTTTTGCATCGGTCATTCGCTGTGCAACGTTAGCTAACGCGTGTACGCGCATTCGGCCGGCCGATGACGAGACAACTGATTGCGAGGGCAAGAATGAGCGGTCAGGATGCCTTTTCAGATTCAATCGCAAACGCAAGACCGGGGATGCAGCGGTCCGCGTGCGCTCGTCGTTGCGCGTGCGCCGTGCTCGCTGCCGCCGTGCTCGCGGCCTGTGGCAAGCCCGCGCCAACCGCGCAAAAGAGCGAGCCGCGCATGGTCGAACTGGTCAGCGTCGGGACCAGCGCCGCGAGCGCATTGCGCGTGTTCTCCGGTCAGGTCGAGACGACCAATGTTTCCGCCATCGCATTCGAAGTGCCAGGACGCGTCGTGCAGATCGCGGTGCTCGACGGCGCGCGCGTACGGCAAGGCCAACTGCTCGCCCGCGTGGACGACGAGCCCTACCGGCTTCAGGTGCAGCGCGCGGACGCCCAATACAATCAGCTGGCCGAAGACCTCAAGCGCAAGTCCGCGCTGCACGACGAAAACATTCTCTCCGGTGCGGCCTACGATCAGTTGAAGGCCGCGGTCGAGATGGCGCGCGCGCAACGCGATCTCGCGCGCCGCGACCTGCGCAATACCCAGCTACTTGCGCCGTTCGACGGCCGCATCGCGCGGCGGACCATCGAAACGCAGCAGGTGGTGCAGGCAGGCGCTCCCGTCTTCACGCTCGAAGCGACTGCGCGGCTGGAAGTGGGCGTGGCGCTGCCGCAGAACGTCGCCGAAACGCTTCCGTTCGGCAGCGCGCTGCGGGCGCGGGCGTGGCCGCCCGATCGGCCATCGACGATCTTTCCGCTCGTGTATCGCGAGCACTCCACCGTTTCGACGCCCGCGGGCAGTGTGTATCGCCTGCTGTTTTCGCTTGCGCGGCCCGAGCAGCTTACGCTGCTGCCCGGCATGGCGTTGCGCGTGAGCATCGACGTGCCGGCCTCGGCTGCTGCGCAGTCGTCCTTGACCGTGCCGGTGAACGCGTTGACGGTTGCCGCGGACGGCAGCCGCGCGGTCTGGAAATATGACGCTCAAACGCATCGCGTGCAGCGCACGGCAGTCGAACTGCACGAGATCCGGCAGAACGACGCCGTGGTGAGCGGGGCGTTGCGTGCAGGCGATCAGGTAGTGGCCGCCGGGTCGCAGTTCGTGTCCGAAGGCGAAGAAGTTCGCCCACTGGAAACGAACCCATGAACCTGGCGCGAGCGTTAATCGAGAAGCCCCTGATTGCCTGGACCCTTGCGCTGGTGTCGTTGATCGGCGGCATCATCGCGTACATCGACATCGGGCGGCTCGAAGACCCGAAGTTCACGATCAAGACCGCCGTGGTGGTGACGCTGTACCCTGGCGCGAGCGCGAGGCAGGTCGAAAGCGAGGTGACTGACCGCATGGAAAGCGCCGTTCAGCAACTGGAGCAGGTCGATTTCATCCGGTCGCGTTCGATGGCGGGTTACTCGGAAGTCCGGGTGCAGATTCGCGACCAGTATGCGTCGAAGGTGTTGCAGCAGGTCTGGGAGCAGTTGCGCCGCCAGGTGAACGACGTGACGCCGCGTTTGCCGCCGGGAGCGGGGCCGCCTATCGTGTTCGACCGCTTCGGCGACGTGTACGGGATGTTTTATGCCATCACGGGCAAGGGCTATTCGCAGTCGCAGTTGTTCGACTACGCTCGCGACCTGCGCAAGGAGTTGCTCACCATTCCGGACGTGGCCGATATCGTCATCGCCGGCAATCAGCAGGAGCAGGTCACGATCACGGCCGACCAGTCCTTGCTGGTCGCAAACAATCTTTCGTCGGACGACATTGCGCAGGCGCTCGGCGTGCAGAACGAAATCCGCAGCGCGGGACGCGAGCGCGTGGGCGACCAGCTCATGCGTCTTTCCCCCACCGGCACGCTCGACACGCTCGCCGCCGTTCGCGCGTTGCCCATTGGCACGACGCCAGGCGAACTGCAGCTTGGCGACGTGGCCCGGGTCCGTTTCGGCTACGCGAGCGTGCCCACGCAGGCCATCCGCTATAACGGCCAGGATGCCTTGACAATCGGCATTAGCGCGCGCTCGGGCGTGAACGTCGTGAAGGTCGGCGAGGAAGTGAAGGCCAAAATGCAGGCGCTCGAACGCGCGAGGCCGCTGGGCATCGAGTTGCATGTGCTTTACGATCAGCCCGAAGCCGTCGATGCGGCCGTGCGCGGCTTCGTGTTCGACGTCATGCTCTCCGTCGGCATCGTGACGGTGGCACTCGGTATCGGGCTGGGATGGCGCGCCGGTGTGGTGCTCGGCATCGAGCTGTTCCTCTCGATTCTCGGCACGCTGTTCGTGATGTACGCGGCGGGTATCGAATTGCAGCGTATTTCGCTCGGCGCGCTGATCATCGTGATGGGGATGCTGACCGACAACTCCATTGTCGTGTGCGAAGGCATGCTCGTGCGCGTGCAAAGGGGCCTTTCGCATGTCGAGGCCGCGGCGCAGGTGCTCAAGCAGGGGCAGTGGCTGCTGCTGGCTTCGACGGTTGTCGGCATTCTCGCGTTTTCAGGCATCGGCATGTCGCCCGATGCGGTGGGCGAGTTCTGTGCTTCGCTCTTTGCGGTCGCGGCGATCTCCCTGTTGCTGAGCTGGGTCATCGCAATCGCGCTCACGCCGTTGCTTGGCTATTATTTCTTCCGCAAGGCGCAAGGGGAGCAAAAGGACCCGTTCGATGCGCCGCTGTATCGCCGGTATGGGCGGCTGCTCGGATGGGTCGAGCGCCGGCGCGTCTGGGTCATCGCCTCGATGGTGGTGCTGTTCGTAGTTTGCGTCTGGGGCTTCCGGTTCGTCGAGCAGAGTTTCTTTCCGGCGTCCACCAATCCGATTTTTTACGTCGATATGCGTCTGCCGCGCGGCGCCGACATTCGCACGGTCATGGAGCGAACCAAAGGCCCCGAGAAACTGTTGCTCGCGCAACGAGGCGTGGTGAACGTCGGGACTTACATCGGCGGCGGGGCGACGCGTTTCATTCTGGTCTACGACCCCGAGACCCAGGACCCGTCGTACGCGCAGTTCATCGTGACGATGGACGACGCTTCGCGCATCGACGGCATGATCCCCAAACTCGATACGGAACTGCGCAAGCGCTTTCCCGACGTGAGCTGGTCGGTCACGCGCCCGAACTTCGGGCCTTCCAGCGGGCTGCCGATCCAGGCGCGCTTTCTCGGCCCGGATCCCGCGGTATTGCGCTCGCTGGGCGCACAGGCCGAGGCCGTGCTGCACCGGGACGCAGGTTTGCAATCGATACGCAACGACTGGGAAAACCCGGTCAACGTGGTGCGGCCGGTATTCGACGACACGCGTGCCCGCGCGCTCGGCGTGACGCGGCGGCAGCTCAACGACACGCTCGCGTATGCCACCGAGGGCCTGCGTGTGGGGATCTTCCGCGACAACGACCTGCTGCTGCCGATCGTGCTCAACGAGCCTTCCAGCGAAAGCGGCATCGAACGCGTGGCGGGCCTGCAGATCTTCAGCCTCGGCCAACGGCGCTACGTTCCCGTGGCCGACGTGCTGACCGGTATCACATACGGCACCGAAGACGGCCTGATCTCGAGGCGCGACCGCATTCGCACGCTGACCGTATCGGCGGGCACGCGCTATGGCGAAAACAGCGTGGCGGCATTCGATCGCATTCGCGCGCCGGTCGAGGCGATCCGGTTGCCGCCCGGTTACCGGCTCGAGTGGGGCGGCGAGTACGAGTCGTCGAACAAGGCGAAGGAAAGTCTGTTCCGTCAATTGCCGATTGGCTTTGCCGGCATGCTGCTGCTCGTGTTGTTCATGTTCGGGCGGCTCAAGCCCGCGCTCATCGTGCTGCTCGTCGTGCCGATGTCGATCTGCGGCGTGACGATCGGGCTGCTGCTCTTTCGCGGTGCGTTCGGCTTCATGTCGCTGCTCGGGCTGCTCAGCCTCATCGGCATGCTGATCAAGAACGGTGTCGTGCTCGTCGACGAAATCGATCTGCAGATCGCCTCCGGCGTGCCGCGCATGCGGGCCGTGATCGACGGTTCCAAGAGCCGCCTGCGCCCGGTCGCGCTCGCGGCGGGCACGACGATACTCGGCATGGTGCCGCTGCTTTGGGACCCGTTCTTCAAGGATATGGCGATCACGATGATGGCGGGGCTCGCGTTTGCGACGGTGCTGACCATGGCGGCGGTACCCGCGCTCTACGTGCAGTTCTTCTCGATCCGCAGCGACGAGATAGCGCCGCGCAATTCGAACGGCGCGCACGGAGCCCATCATGAAACGCGGTGAGGTTCCGTTTGCGGCGAATGCAACGCCGGGCGCGTGGCCGGCCGTGCGACGCATCGCCCCCGTGCTGCTGGCGGTGTTCGCCGGATGCAGCGGCCCGTTGAAACTGGATCGCCCTCCCGAGCTGCCCGCGCAATATCAATCGAACGAAGCCGATACTGCGAACGCGCAGTCATTCGACGAAACCCAGCTTGCGAACTGGTGGCTTCAGTACGACGACCCTGCGCTCGACACGCTGATTCAACGCGCGCTGGCGCACAACTACGATTTGGCGCTCGCGGCTACGCGCGTGGACGACGCGCATTCGAACATCCTCGCGGCGCGCTCGGCGTTGCTGCCCACCATCGGCGTGGGTGTGGAGGCCGCCAAATTCCACGGCGGCGAAACGCAGCTCGAATTCGCGAAGTTTCTCGGCATCACCGATCTCGATGCGCAGTTCTGGCGCGTGGGCTTGCAGACGCAGTGGGAAATCGACGTATTCGGCCGCGGACGCGCGCGTCTTGCCGCCGCGCGCGCGATGACGCTCGCGGCGGCGGGCGATGCGCAGGCCGCGCGGCTCGCCGTGGTCGCCACCGTGGCCGACGCCTACATGACCTACCGCGGGTTGATCGAGCAGCGCCGCTTGATTGTGCAAAGCCGCGAGATCGCAGCGGACTTCGTCGTGATTGCGCAGCACAGTTTCCTGGCCGGCGTGGTGTTGAGTACCGATATCGACGCGGCGCGCGCGGCGCTGGCGCAGGTTCAGGCGCGCGAACAGGAGGTCAATAGCGCAATCGTGGCGGCGCGGCTTGCCATCGAGCAGATTTGCGCGGCGAGGCCAGGCGAACTGGCAGACGTGCTCGACGAGACCACGGGCCTGCCGCACGCGCTGCCCGCCATCGCGCCGGGGCAGCCGGTCGATTTGCTCGAACGGCGTCCGGACCTGATCGCCGCGCGCGACCGCCTGTTCGCGAGCCTGCGTCAGGCCGACGTCGCGCGCCTGAACTACTGGCCGACGTTCTCGTTGAGCGCCGTGCTCGCCCGCAATGGCTGGGAAATCGCCGGGCAGTCGCTCGGGACGAGCACGTTATGGCTGTTCGGCGCGGCGGCGGTGATGCCGCTCATCGACTTCGGCGCGCGCGAGTCGCGCGTGCAGGCAACTGACGCCCAGGCGCGCGCAGCGGAAATCGCCTATGAGAAGGCGGCTAGCGGGGCGCTGTTCGACGTCGAGCAGGCGCTCACGCGTCTATCGCGGCAGACGCAGCTGCAGGCCGCGCGCAATGACGAGGTGGCGCAGCGCCGCACGCTGCTGGGCAAGGTGCAAACGCAACTGCGCGTGGGCGAGGTGGGGCGCATGGATGTCGATCGCGCGCAGCTCGCGCTCGCCGACAGCGAGGCGGCGCTGGTGCGCGAGCGGGTCGGCGAACTGAGCGCGCAGATCGCGCTCTTCAGAGCGATGGGAGGCGGCTGGGAAAAAACGGGGACGCCGCTGGAACTGTCGCCCTCGTTGAGTGCGTTCTGGTGAGGCGCGTGTCATCCCGGCTGGCGTCCGTCTTCCCAGCGCGGGTCCGCGGTGATCTGCACGGTGAGGCGGTTTTCCAGCGGGTTCGCGCTGAGCGTTTCCCAGATGCGTTCGCGCAATCTGTCCTGCGAGGCGAGGTCGTTTAACGCGGACGCCGCGCCGACCAGCACGCTGACTTCGACGAAATTGCGCCGGCCCGCCTGAATGACATGCGTGTGATGGCGCAGAATGCCAAGCTCGCGTTCGAGCTTCGATAGCGCTTTCTCGATCTCCGCACGCGGATTGTTCTCTTCGGGGCTCATATGCAGCAATTCGGCAAAGCTGGTGCGCACGATTTTCACGGGCGCCGAGAGAAATATCAACGAGAGCCCCGCGGTCATGGCACTGTCGACATAGCGCGCCCATAAATCCTGAAAGTTTTCGGGCAATAACGAATAGACAAAAAAGCCGAGCAGCGTGGCCGCGCTGAATGAGAATTTCATGATCCATTTCCAGCCGTCGGTTTTGAGCAGCTTGGAATTGATTTGCGCGGCCGCGCGCTTCTTGTAGACCACCATGGCAAAGCAGATCACGCAACTCGCGACGCTGATCAGGATCACGCCGTGCGCATCGACCACGTGGCCGCCCGACCGTATCCCTTCCAGCCCGTTCACGAAGCCATACACGCAAACCAGCAGCATCATGAGACCGTTGATGCCGTTCACGAGCGGTTCGAGGAACCAGTAGCCATATTCGAAACGCGTCGTCGCCGGCCGGCTGATCACGGTGGCTGCGAGCAATCCAAGCGCGGAACTCACGAGATTGAGCAGATAAAAAATGGCGGTCAGCAGCAGCGTATCGGATTGCACGATGAAGCCATAACCGACGTTGGCCGCGAAACCGAGGCACACGACGTAGATGGAAATCTTCATCGCGCGCTGCTCGACCGCTGCAAGCTGCGCCTTGCGCAAAGCGTAGCTGATAGGCATGGTTCCTCGCTGTCGAACGTTGGGATGCCGCAATGGCGGCGATGAGGCGAAACGCAGTCACAAGGCCGATGGATACGGGCGGGCGCAATGGCGCGCGGCTAACGCCATGCGGAGGGGCTCAGCCCGAAGATCGCGGCGAGTCCACCGCCCATCACCACGAGAAATGCGCACCACTCGGGCCGGGAAAAAAACGCTTGCCCACGCTCGCGCCGGGCCCAGATGTACAGCAGGCTGCCGGGCCCGTAGAGCAGCGCAGACATGACGAGCAGTTCCACCCCGCAAGCGTAAAGGAGGAACAGTGTATAAATCGTGGCGATGCCCGCGGTGGCATAGCGCTGCATGCGCGTTCGCGCGCTCATGGCCGACTGCGGCAGTGCGCGGATGGCCTTGAGTCCGAAGGTCGCCACGAAAAAGTAGGGGATGAGCGCCATGGCGCTCGTGAGGCGCAGCATGAGCGAGAAGGCGTCAGTGGACCAGTACGTGCTGATGACGAAGGCCTGCACGACGCCGCTCGTGAGCCAGATCGCGGCGGTGGGAAGCTGCCGCGCGTTGCGGCGTGCGAAGATGGCGGGCATGGCGTCCGCTTTCGCGCTGGCGTACAGCACTTCCGCGCAGATCAGCGACCATGCGAGATAGGCGCCGAGCACGGAGACGATCAGCGCGCCGCCGATGAACACCACACCTCGCGGACCGATGACGGCGCCCAGCACCGACGCCATCGAAGGTTGCCGCATGGCGGCGATCTCCGCGCGCATGAGATGCGCGTAGGGCAGCAGTGTCACGAGCACGAGCAGCAACAGCACGAAGGCGAAGCCGAGTACCGTGGCGGCACCCACGTCCGAGCGCTTTTTCGCGTAGCGCGAATACACGCTGGCTCCTTCGATGCCGAGAAACACGAATACTGTCACGAGCATGGTCCCTTTGACCTGCGGGACAAGCCCGCTCGTGCTTTGAGCGAGATTGTCCGTAAATGGCTCCGCGCCGGCATAGACACTCAAAATGCCGATAAAGACGAAAATCGGCAAAATCTTGACGACGGTGAGAATCGCATTGATGAGCGTGGCCTGCCGAATGCCCCGCAACAGCATCCAGTGAAATGCCCATATGCCGACCGACGAAACCGCGATGGCAATCGGCGTATTGCCGTTTCCAAATGCCGGCACGAATGCGCCGAGCGTGGATTTGATCAGCACCCAATAAGAGACATTGCCGAAGCAACCGGCCATCCAGTACCCGAACGCGGAAAGAAAGCCGGCGTAGCCGCCGAAGCCGTCGCGAGCATAGGCGAAGATGCCGGAGTCGAGGTCGGGCCGGATTTCGGCGAGCAGCTGGAAGACGCGGGCCAGCATATACATGCCGCCTCCCGCAATGCACCATGAGATGACGGCGGCCGTCGGTCCCGCTTCGAGTGCGAAGTTGCGCGGCAGCGAATAGATGCCGGCGCCGACCATGGATCCCACGACCATGGCCGTCAGTACCGGCAGCGACAATTTCTGGTCATCCGTCGATTTCATGTTCGAGCCTTTTTCTGATCTCTGACCGGTCCGTAATGCGAGCGCGGGAAATCGCGGAAAAAATGCGCGCCACATTGAATTGCTGAACTATTCTCGAACGAATGTCACGTTGAATACATCATGTGCGAATCGTATTCCATAATGTTCTTCAGGTGTCCGGAGGATGGATGGAAAGCGGTAATTCACCGGGTACTTATCGGCTGAATGTTCGCTAATGAATATCCGTGCAATCGTTAGCAAACAGGCCGAATGAATTAGCGAATCCGCAACGCGCCGCATTAAGGGGGAATGTCATGCGATATCTCGCTGCAACACTTCTTGGCTCCGTGGCTGTCTCGGTCGCGCTTTCAGGCTGCGAGGCGCCGACTTCAGGCTCTGTCTTCACGCCGGCCCAGGCTCAGCAGGTGTTCGTGATCGAACTCGGTACCGTCGAAACCGTGCGGCCCGTCACGATTCAGCCGGGTCCAACGGGCATCGGCGCGATAACCGGCGGCGCGCTCGGCGGCATCGCGGCTGGCAGCAACATCGGGCGCGGCACGGGTGCCGTTGCGGCGGGCATCGGCGGCGCTGTGCTGGGCGGCGCGGCAGGCAATGCCGTCGAGCAGCGCGTCACGCAGCGGCAAGGCCTTGAAATCGTCGTGCGGCTGGATTCGGGGCAACTGATGTCGGTGGTCCAGGATGCGGATCAGCAGTTCGTTCCAGGCGACCGCGTACGCGTGCTGCTCGGCAACAACTCGGTGCGCGTGACGCGGTGACCCTGCAGGTCCCTGAAGCCTGAGCGGCGGTGCGCCGGCCGCCCGATAAAGCGAAGTTCCGAACAACCAGCGAGGAAACCGATGGCCGATACCGAGCAGAAGATGAGTCGCGTGCAGTTGACCGCGATGGTAGTTGGGGGCATGGTGGGCGCCGGAATCTTTTCTCTGCCGCGAACCTTCGCCGGTGCGACGGGGCCGGTCGGTGCGGCGATTGCGTGGCTCGTGGCGGGCGTGGGCATGTACACGCTCGCACGCGTGTTTCAGGCGCTCGCGGAGCGCAAGCCGAACCTCGACGCCGGTGTGTTCGTCTATGCCAAAGAGGGTTTTGGCGATTACCCCGGCTTCCTTTCCGCGTTCGGTTACTGGATAGGCAGTTGCATCGGCAACGTTTCGTACTGGGTACTGATCAAGTCCACGCTGGGCGCGTTTTTCCCGATTTTCGGCGAAGGCAATACGGTCACGGCCATCGTCGTCGCTTCGATCGGCATCTGGCTCTTTCACTTTCTCATTCTGCGCGGCGTGAAGCAGGCCGCG
The DNA here is from genome assembly GCF_003096715.1 of Paraburkholderia silvatlantica. GTDB lineage: Bacteria > Pseudomonadota > Gammaproteobacteria > Burkholderiales > Burkholderiaceae > Paraburkholderia > Paraburkholderia silvatlantica. The sequence continues at coordinate 54,573 of NZ_QEOL01000008.1, read as the reverse complement.
TTCATCAACACCATCGTGACGTTCGCCAAGGTCATTCCGATCGTGGTGTTCATCGTGATCCTGCTGTTCGTGTTCAAGTACGGCACTTTCCACCTGAATATCGAGTCCGCGGCGCAAGAGGGCGGCATCATCGGCCAGGTGCGCGCGACCATGCTCGTCACCGTATTCGTCTTTATCGGCATCGAAGGGGCGAGCGTGTATTCGCGCTATGCGAGAGAGCGGGCGGACGTCGGGCGCGCAACGATCTTCGGCTTCGCCGGCGTGACTACGCTTATGGTGCTCGTTTCCATGCTGCCCTTCGCCGTGCTGCCGCGCGGCGACGTAGCGGGCATGCGCCAGCCCTCCATGGCGGCCGTGCTCGAAAGCGTGGTCGGTCCGTGGGGCGGAATTTTTGTGAGCATCGGTCTGATCGTTTCGGTGCTGGGCGCGTATCTGGCGTGGTCGCTCATCTGCGCCGAGGTGATGTTCGCGGCGGCGCGCAATCAGGACATGCCGGCCGTGTTCGCGCGCGAAAACGCCAACAACGTACCGGCCAATGCGCTCTGGATCACGAACATCGTCGTGCAAATCCTGGTCGCAAGTACCTATTTTTCGTACGACGCGTTCGCCCTGATGCTCAATCTTACGAGCGCGATGTCGCTGATTCCCTACCTGTTCGTCGCGGCCTACGGGTGGATGGTCTCGAAACGAGGCGAGAGCTACGAGGTCCGGCCCGAGGAACGCACGCGAGATCTCGCCCTGGCGTCGGTCGCGGTTATCTACACGTTGTTCATGATTATTGCCGGCGGCCTCAAGTTCATTTTGCTATCGGCGATTCTCTACGCACCGGGCACCGTGCTGTATTTCATTGCACGGCGCGAGCGCAAGCTGAAGGTCTTCCAGCGGACGAGCGACTGGGTCATTTTCATCGTGGCGGCCGCCGCGGCCATCGTAGGCGTCGTTGCGCTGGCCACGGGAACCATGGCGGTCTAACGAGAACGAGCGGAGATCGATATGTCCAAGGCGAAGGGCGGTGGCAAGAGTGAGAAGGGCGAGAAGGTAGAGAAGCCTGAAAAGGCGGGCAAAGCCGCGAAGGGCGACAAGGCAAAGGCGAAGGAAAAGAGCGCGTTTGGTGTGTACTCGGAGGTCGGGCAACTGCGCAAGGTGATGGTGTGCGCGCCTGGCATGGCGCACTCGCGCCTCACGCCGAGCAATTGCGACGAGTTGCTGTTCGACGACGTGCTGTGGGTCGACAACGCGAAACGCGACCATTTCGATTTCGTCACGAAGATGCGCGACCGCGGCGTCGAAGTCGTGGAAATGCACAACCTGCTCGCCGAAACCGTTGCCGTGCCCGAGGGCAAGAAGTGGATTCTCGACAATCAGATCGTGCCAAACCAGGTCGGGCTGGGTTTCATCGACGAACTGCGCAGCTATCTGGACGGGCTCGACGATCGCAAGCTGGCCGAGACCTTGCTGGGCGGCCTCTCGATCCACGATTTCCCGGAAGCGCATGGCGGCGCGGCGCTCAAGGTCGTGCGCGAAGCGGCCGGTTCCACCGAATATCTGCTGCCGCCGCTGCCGAATACGATCTACACGCGCGATACCACCTGCTGGATTTACGGCGGCGTGACGCTCAATCCGCTGTACTGGCCCGCCCGGCACGAGGAAACGATTCTTGCCGCGGCGATTTACCAGTTTCATCCCGACTTCGCGGGCAAGGTCAACGTGTGGTGGGGCGACCCCACGCAGGACCACGGCATGGCGACGCTCGAAGGCGGCGATGTCATGCCCATCGGCAACAAGACGGTGCTGATCGGCATGAGCGAGCGCACCTCGCGCCAGGCGATCAGCCAGCTCGCCGCTACGCTGTTCGAGAAGGGCGCCGCCGAGCAGGTGATCGTGGCGGCGATGCCGAAAATTCGCGCGGCCATGCACCTCGACACGGTCTTCACGTTTGCCGATCGCGACTGCGTGCTGATCGCGCCGGATTTCCTCGCGCGTACCCGGACATTCACGTACCGGCCCAGCGATCATCCGGCGGGTGTGGAATTGCATCAGGAGAAAAAGTCCTTTGTCGAGGTGGTGAGCGCGGCGCTCGGCATCAAGAAAATGCGCGTGGTGGAAGCGGGCGGCAACGACTACCAGCGCGAACGCACGCAATGGGACAGCGGCGCGAACCTCGTGTGCACCTCGCCCGGCGTGGTGTTCGCTTACGACCGCAACACCTATACGAACACGCTGCTGCGCAAGGCTGGCATCGAGGTCGTGAGCATCGTGGGCGCGGAACTGGGGCGCGGGCGCGGCGGCGGCCACTGCATGACGTGCCCGATCATTCGCGATGCGGTGGACTTCTAGCGCCGAAGGGCGGGAGATCGTTGCGGGCGCAACGGTGCCGGATCGATGGGGCTTGCGAGGCCCATGCTTTCAAAGCTTACGGGTATGCGGACTGCTGCCGGGTTCGGTGGGGTGCGCAATGCGTGCGCGCCTCGCCCCCATCGCAACCCGTTGCTTCCCGATCATGGACGATTTCCTCAACCGCCTGTTCCATCTGCAACCCTCGCTGCTCGCCACGATGACGCACGACGTCATGAATGTGATTGTTGCCGTGCTGATCCTCGTTGTCGGCTGGTGGGTTTCCAATCGCGTGGCGCACGTGTTCGCGAGCATGCTGGCGCGCTCGCACGCCGATCCGACGCTCGCGCCGATGCTCGCGGGCATGGCGGCGTGGACGGTGCGCGTGATTGCGCTCGTCGCCGCGCTCAGCGAAGTGGGTATCGCCACGGCTAGCGTGCTCGCCGCGCTGGGCGCCGCCGGCCTCGCCATCGGCCTCGCGCTGCAAGGCACGCTGCAAAACATCGCTGCCGGCATCATGCTGCTGATGCTGCGCCCGTTTCGCGCCGGCGATGTGATCGAAGGCAGCGGCGCGGCGGCCGGCATCGTGTGCGAAGTGGGGCTGTTCACGACGCGCATCGAGCGCGGCGACGGCAACGTCGTATTCGTGCCGAACAGCCAGATCTGGAGCAATCCGGTCATCAACTACAGCAGCGGCGGCACGCAGCGAATCGACGTCACGGTCGATCTCGCGCGGCGCGACCAGGTGGACGCGGCCATCGGCAAGCTCAAGGAGATGGTTAGCGCCGAACCGCGCGTGCAGGGCGGCACGACGCTTGCGCCGACGGTCGCCGTGGACAGCTACCCGTCCGGCGGCGGCGCGCGCTTGCTGGTGCGCGCATGGGTGCGCAACGCCGATGCGCAATATGCCGTCGACGATATACGCGGACATGCACGCGAAGCGCTGGCCACGGCGGGACTCGCGGTGGCGGGCAACGCACGCATGACGGGCGATCGTGCAGCGCTCACGCGCTCGTGAGCCGTTGTTCAAACGTAGCGCCAGAGCACGCCGACGAGGTGCCGCGTACCGCCGCCAAAGCCCACCAGCGCGACGGCGATGAACGGTGTGAAGCCGCCGCCCGCTTACCATGACTCCGTGGAGGAAGGCCGTCTCGACGTGCGAGGCGGGTGCGAAACAAGATTGAGCCTTAGCGATCCACACGTAACTTCGCGGCCCCGCCCGCCGTTTTGCGCGTGCGCGCCGCGCCGGACGCGGCGGCGCGCGGCGAGACCATCGTGCGGCTGCGATGGCGAATCTCCTTGCTGAACGCGGTGCACGCCTGAGTCATCAGGTCCGTGGACCGGTAGACCATGAATACGTGGAAGTCGGGCAACTCGTCGCGAATGGGGAGCATGTGCAACGCGTCGCGCTGGAGAACGAGCGGCCCGTTCATGCCGTAGAACACGAAATCCGACCACATGCTGATCACATCCGTGCAGGTCGCGAGCTGCAGGCCGAGCAGGTTCGACACGCTGTGCACGACGCGCCTGGGCATGTCGAGGCGATTGACGCGCATGAGACTCGCGAGCGGGCTGCCGGGATCGTCCAGCGGGTCGAGCGTGAGCCAGTCGGCCTCGAGCAGATCGCGCAGGCGCGTTGCGCGCGCGAGCGGATGGCCGGGGCGCGTGGCGAGCACCATGCCCACGGAAAAGAGCGGCTCCCACTGAAACGCGCTTGTGCCGGGGCCGCTGTTCGTCGAGATGAGCGCGAGGTCGAGGCGGCCTTCGCGCAACCCTTCGAGTATCTGCTGCGGCCGCATTTCATAGGCATGCACCGCCACGCCCGGAAAGCGCGCACGAAACGCGGCGATCGATTCGGGCAGCGGCCCGCTCGATGCCACGGCGGAAAAACCGATGTTCAATTGCGCCTCGGCATGGCCGCGCATGCCCTCGATGTCTTCCAGCGCGTGGCGCAGCTCCTGTTCGACGACGCTCGCGCGTTTCGCGAGCGCGCGCCCGTAATTCGTGAGGCTCACGCCGCGCACCGAGCGCGACATGAGCGTGACGCCCAGTTCGCGCTCCAGTTCCGCAATCGCCTTGGAAAGCGCCGGCTGCGAGATGTGCAGGCTGCGCGATGCCTCGTGCATGCTGCCGTGCTGCGCGAGCGCGAGCAGGACGCGCAACTGGTGCAGTTTCATCTGTGGTGCTCCCCGCGCGTGGCGCTTCGATGGTCTCCGGTCGGAAGAGATTCTAAACGTTGCGCGACAGGGCGAGGAGCGGGGCGCAGTGCGCCCGGTGTCAGGTCGATACCTTGCCGACCAGATGAAACCGCGAAGACGGATGCCAAAGCTCGACAGCCGTCGCCACTGCGCTGCCGACCCACGTACGCCGCCACATCAGCAGGCAGGGCTCGCCAATATTCATCGAAAGATGGCGCCGTATGTCCGCGTCCGGCTTTTGCGCGTAGATCCGGAACTCAGCCCGTTGAACCGGCGCGAGCCTCATCATGTAGTGGTTCGGCGTTTCCAGCGTGAAATCCTGCTCCAGATACCCCGGAAACACATGCGGGTTGACGTAGCGGTCCTCGTACAGGATCGGTTCGTCTTCCTCGTAGTGGACGATACGCGAATGGAACGCGGAACCGCCGGCAAGTTCGAGCGCGGCCATCGCCTGATCGTTCGCGCTCGCTTCCAGTGTCAGCACCCGTGCGCTGTGCCGGTGGCCCCGCGCGGCGATTTCGTCGGCAATGTTGCGAACCTCGAGAACGGTCGATTCGACGTCGCGCGACGCGACGAACGTGCCCGCGCCCTGGACGCGTCTGAGCACATGCTCGGCCGACAGTTCGCGCAGCGCGCGCGATACGGTCATGCGCGCGACGCCGAATTCCTTGACAAGCTCCGTTTCCGACGGAATGGCCTCACCCGGCTTCCAGGTTCCGTCCGCGATTCGATCGACCACGTAGCGCTTGATCTGCTCATACGCCGGAGCGACCTTGTGCGCTGGCGCGGAACGCGTCGAATTGTCGATGAGCGAAGATGGCGCGTTCATGCCTGACCTCGCTTCAGACGCCGATCGCGCCGGGAAGCGCGTCGTTGCTTGCCGGGGTTGCCGTGCTGCGCGCGTTTGGCAGCATGTCGAGCTCCGTTGCCCGCGAGACGGGCTTCGCGTCGTCATGCGCGGGGCCGGGAAGCGGCGGCGGGGCGCCGTCGGCGACGAGGCGAAACGCGAACGTCATGTCGTCGGAGAGCGGGCGGTCGTCGCGATAGGTCGGCAGCGTGGCGCGCACGCTGGCGTAGAGCGCGTCCGTGTAGGGGGCGCGCGCCGCGTCGAGCGGCTGCAGATCGTAGGCTTGCGCCGCGGCGAGCAGTTCGATGCCGAGGATCCGGTTGCTGTTCTCGATGATCGTGAGCGCCTTGAGCGCGGCAGGCGTCGCATGGCACAGGTGGTCCTCCTGCAGCCCCGAGGTCACGCCGCCGTCGAGACTCGCGGGAGCCGCTTCGCGGCGGTTCTGCGCGACGAGCGATGCAGCCGTGTACTGCGCGATCATGAAACCCGAGCGCGTGCCGCTTGCGTGAGCAAGGAAGGCGGGCAGGCCGCTCACGAGCGGGTTCACCAGGCGGTCGAGGCGCCGTTCTGCCATTGCGGCGACCTGAGCAATCGCGGTTGCGAGACTGTCCATCGCCAGTGCGATCGAGGCGCCGACCGCGTGCGCCTGCGAGTAGACCTGCGGCGATTCCGGTGTGCCCGCAACGATCGGATTGTCGGTCACCGAGGCAAGCTCGCGGTTCACGACTTCGGCCGTTGCGGCGAGCGTGTCTCGCGCGGCGCCGTGCACATGCGGGATCGTGCGCACGCTGAGCGGGTCCTGCGTGTGCCGCCCGAGCGACTTTTCGAGCAGCGAGCTGCCGGCGAGCGCCGCGCGCAGGCGCTCGCCCACGCGGGCGAGGCCCGGCGAGATGCGAAAGGCGAGCGAACGCGTGTCGAACGCCGCGATCTGCCCGCCAAGATTCTCGAAACTCATCGCGGCGACGACATCCGCCCAGTCGAGCAGCCGCTGAGCGCGCTCAAGCGCGAGCGCTGCGAGCCCGGTCACGCACGGCGTGCCATTGACGAGGCTCAAACCCTCCTTCGCCTCGAGCGACAGGGGCTGCAGGCCGAGCCGCTGCAGGGCTTGCGCGCCGCTCAGGCGCTCGCCGTTCCAGCGCACATGTCCCGCGCCCACGCACACGAGCGCGATGTGCGCCATGTGGCTCAGATAGCCGACGGAACCGAACGCGGGCACCTCGGGCAGGCAATTCGCGTCCAGCAGCGTGGCGAGCCGCTCGACGACTTCGAGTCGCACACCGGAATGTCCATGTGCGAAGTTGTTGACGGCCGCAGCCATGATCGCGCGCGTTTCCTCTGCGCCGAGCGGCTCGCCTACGCCCACCGCATGGCTCATCAGGATGTTGTGCGAGAGGTCGTGCTGTTCGTCTTGCGAGACGACCACGTCGCACAGCGCGCCGACGCCCGTGTTCACGCCATATGCGCGGATGCTGCGCGCGACGATCTGTTCGACGAGCGCACGGGCGCTGCGAATGCTCGCCTGTGCGTGCGTGCTGAGCATCAGCGGTTGACCCGCTGCAATGGCTGCGATGTCGCGCCAGTCGAGCGGATCCTGGGTACGTACGATTGTCATGAGAGTGCTTGTGCGTTGCGCGGGTTCAGTGAGCGTTGCGGTCCTGGTGACTCGAAACGAACTGCCTGAAACGGTCCGACTTCAGTTCGCCGAACACCTCGTCTGGCGTGCCGTCCGAATCCACCTGGCCCTGATGCAGGAACATCACGCGATTCGAAACGTGACGCGCGAAGCCCATCTCGTGCGTGACGACGAGCATCGTGCGGCCTTCGGCGGCGAGCGTGCGCATCACGCGCAGCACTTCGCCGACCAGCTCGGGGTCGAGCGCCGATGTCGGCTCGTCGAACAGCATCACCTTGGGATGCATGGCGAGCGCGCGCGCAATCGCGACGCGCTGCTGCTGGCCGCCCGACAGATGCGCCGGATAGTGGCCGCGCTTGTCCGCGAGACCGACCTTGGCGAGCAGCGCTTCGGCTTCTTCGACCGACTCGGCACGGCTGCGCTTGAGCACGCGCATGGGCCCTTCGATCAGGTTCTCCAGCACGGTCATGTGCGACCACAGGTTGAAGTTCTGAAACACCATACCGAGCTGCGAGCGCACGCGGTCGACCTGACGGCGGTCGCCCGGTTGCAGCCTGCCGTCGCGGCGGCGCTTCATCTTGAGCTCCTCGCCTGCGAGCGCGACCGAGCCGTCGTCCGGCGTCTCGAGCAGGTTCAGGCAGCGCAGGAACGTGCTCTTGCCCGAGCCGCTCGCGCCGAGAATCGAAATGACGTCGCCCTCGCGAGCGTCGAGCGAAATGCCCTTCAGGACGTGATGGTCGCCGAACGATTTATGGATGTTGCGCACCGACAGCGCAATGGGTGCAGATGGGTTCATCAATCTCTCCAGATGGGGCAGCGGATCACGATGCGGCGCGGCGAGCTTCGAGCGGCGCGGCGGGCTTGCGCACGGCGGGCGCCGCACGCAGGTGGCGCGACAGCCGGTGTTCGATGAAGCCAATGACGCGCACGACGACGAAGTTCAGGAACAGGTAGATCAGCGCGGCGCACGTGAACACTTCGGTCGTGCGATAGGTCTGCTGAATGATCTGCTGCGCGACGCCCGTCACTTCCCAAACGGTGACGAGGCTTGCCAGCGCCGTCGACTTGACGAGCAGCACGGCTTCCGTCGAATACGCGGGCAGGCACTGGCGCAGCGCGATCGGCCCGATCACGCGGCGCAGCAAGGCGAAACCGGAAAGGCCGACGGAGTAACCGGCTTCGATTTGCCCGACGGGGACCGCCATCAGGCCGCCGCGGATGATTTCGGCCGTATATCCCGCCGTGCACAGCGCGAGCGACAGGACCGCGCAGACATAGGGTTCGCGCAGCACCGGCCACAGAAAGCTTTCGCGAATCACGCCGAACTGACCGAGGCCGTAATAGACGAGGAACATCTGGATGAGCAGCGGGGAGCCGCGAAATACCAGGATGTACGCGCGCGCGAACCGGTTCGGCAGCCAGTGCGGCGAGACGCGCATCGTGACGATCACGAGCGAAAGCAGACCGCCCAGCACGAGCGAGGCGAAGAAAAGACCGAGCGTAGTCGGCACCGCGCCGATGAGCTGGCGCAACGTGTCGAGCAGGAACGCGAAATCGATGGTCATGATGGAGCGCTCTCCGATCAGTTGCGCGCGAAGTTGCGCTTGAATGAGCGGCCGACGACCGCTTCGGCACGGCCGAAGACACGGTTCGAAACGCCCGTCATGGCGAGATAGAGCAGGCCGCCAACGACGAAGAAGAGGAAGTACTGATGCGTCGAGCCGGCCGCGATCTGGCTCGCGCGCAGTAGTTCCGCGAGACCCGTGACCGATATCAGCGCGGAATCCTTGAGGCTCAGCTGCCAGACATTGCCGATGCCGGGCAGCGCGTAGCGCAGCACCTGCGGGACCAGGATGCGGCGGAACATCGTCAGCGGCGGCATGCCGATCGCGCGAGCGGCTTCGAGTTCGCCGCGCGCGACCGCGAGCACGGCTGCGCGATAGACCTCGGCCTGATAGGCGCCCGAAATCATGCCGACCGCGAACGCCCCGACGGCGAAGGGCGGCACGCCGACGAAACCTTCGGCGCCGAACCATTGGCCGACGGTGGTGACGAGCGTGGAGCCGCCGAAATAGAACAGATAGATGACGAGCAATTCGGGCACGCCGCGAAAGACGGTCGTGTAGAAGTCGCCGAATACGCGCAGCACGCGCCAGCGCGAGAGTTTCGCAGCGGCAATGAGCGCACCGAACACCGCGCCGATAGCCAATGCGGCAAGCGTGAGCACGACGGTCATCAACGCGCCGAGAAGCAGCACGCTACCCCAGCCGTCCGGCCCGAGGCCGAGTGTGTTGAATAGCGATAACAGGGACATGGCTTGGATCCACGCGGGTCGGAAAGCAAAGGCGCGCGCCGCAAGCGGCGCGCGTATGGCCAGGATGCGGCGCTTATGGCGTCACGTCGGTCTTGAACCACTTCAGGGCGAGCTTCTTCACAGTGCCGTCGGCAAGCGCCGCCGTGATCGCGGTGTCGAACTTCGCCTTCAGGTCGGCGTCCTGCTTGCGGAACGCGAGGCCTTCTCCGGGTCCCCAGATCGGGCCAGAGATCATCGTGCCGGCAATCACCACGGGCGACTTGTCGGCGTTGGCGGTGTAGTAGGTCACGTCGTCGAAGGTGGCGTCGATGCGGCCGTTCGTGAGATCGAGGTCGCGCTCGGGTGCGGTCTTGTACACGCGCACTGACGCGACGTCCTTGAAATTGGCGTTGATGAAGCCCGTATAGACGGTGCCCGACTGGATGCCGATCGTCTTGCCCTTCAGCGCCTTGCGCATCGCTTCGATGGCAGGCGCGTTGCTGCGCGCGTCGGCGTCGAGCTTCAGAGGCGGCGTGTTCGGACCACCCTTCGGCAGGATCTTCGTATCGGACACGGCGAACGTTGCCGGCGTGGCCGCATAGGGTTTCGAGAACGCAATGATCTTCTCGCGCTCGGGTGTGATCGAGATTGCATCCATCAGGACGTCGAATTTGCCGGCCTGCAGACCCGGAATCATGCCGTCCCAGTCCTGGGCAACGAGTTTGCACTGGATCTGTGCACGCGCACAGAGGTTTTCGACCAGCTCCGGTTCGAAGCCGCCGAGCTTGCCGCCAGGCAGTGTCAGGTTCCACGGGGCATAGCTCCCGTCGAGCGCGATCGTCACGCTTTTCCATTCCTTCGCGCCTGCACTGCCGCTTCCAAGCAGCGTGACGCCGAGTGCAGCGCCGATCAGCGCTTTTGCCAGCCGGGGGTACTTCGCCTGCATGACCATGCTCCTTTGTCGGTGGGTACCGTGGACTCGTGGGTACGTTCTTTCGTTTGTGTGACTTGCATAGACAAGCATGACGAGAAAAGAATTTGTGCGCAAGAGAATTTCAGAAATCCGGGCTCATGGAAAACCCTGTTAAGCCGCCTGTAATGCCGCTAAATCCGTGCTCTCGCCGCGAAGCATCGTGGTGCCGGGTTAGCGGCGACCTTGTTCAAGGGTGTGATCCATTGATTGTCTAGTCATGTTAAAAGTGGGGCGCAGTATGGCTGCACGATGGCCGTTGCGTTTCGTTGTGATTCCATTCGGTTATCAAGATGAAAATTTGTGACTTCTTTCAAAAGTGAGACCTGCCTGAATATCGATCGGCCGCTTCCTGTTCCCACCCGCTCCACGTCTCGCGGAGATCCGCCATGAATGACGCAACGCTCAGCGCCACCGCCCCGATTGCGCCGCCAGCGGCCACTCGCCAGAGCCAGTTCCGCCTGATCGCCGCGTGTTCGATCGGCAATGCGCTCGAAATGTACGACTTCACGGTCTACAGCTTTTTCGCGCTGCTGATCGGCCGGCTCTTTTTCCCCTCGGACAGCCCTTACGGCTCGCTGCTGCTGGCCGTGGCGACGTTCGGCATCGGTTTCGTCATGCGGCCGCTGGGCGGGCTCGTGATCGGCAGCTATGCCGACCGGCGCGGGCGCAAGGCTGCCATGACGCTGACCATTGCGCTGATGGTGGCGGGCACGCTGTGCATCTCGCTCGCGCCCACCTATGCACAGGCCGGCGTGATCGGCTCGCTCGTGATCCTTGCGGGGCGGCTCCTGCAGGGCTTTTCGCTCGGCGGCGAAATCGGCGCGTCCACGGCCATGCTGATGGAGTCCGGCGAAGTGGGGCAGCGCGGCTTTCGCGTGAGCTGGCAGTTGGGCAGCCAGGGCATCTCGGCACTCGTCGGCGCGCTCACCGGCGCGGTGCTCTACGCCACGCTCTCGCCGCAGGCGCTGGAGAGCTGGGGCTGGCGTCTGCCGTTCCTGGGCGGTCTGCTGATCGCGCCGGTGGGCCTTTATATCCGCTCCAGGCTCGACGAAACGCACGAAGCCGAGCCCGATGCGCCCAGCCCGCTCGCCACGCTCATGCGCGAGCATGGCGCGAAAGTGGGCCTCGGCATTCTCTCGATCACGGCGGGCACCGTGGGCATGTATCTCGTGGTGTTCTTCATGCCGACCTACATGATCCGCGTGCTCAGGATGCCGCCGTCGCTCTCGTTGCTTTCGGGCTGTGCCACGGGCTTCACGATGCTCGTCGCCTCGCTCGTCTCGGGGCGTCTCGCCGACCGCCTCGCGCGCCGCAAGCGGCTCGTGCTCGGTGCGCTGCTCTTCAACATCGTCGCCATCGTGCCCGCGTTCTGGCTGATGACGCGCATGCCGAGCGTGCCGCTCGTGCTCGCGCTCTCGGTCATGATCACGGCCGCAGCGAATCTCGGGTCTACCCCCATGCTGCTGATGCTCATGGAGATGCTTCCCGCCAGCGTGCGCGCAAGCGGTCTTTCGGTCATCTATAGCGTGGGCGTGACGGTGTTCGGCGGAAGCTCGCAGTTCGTCGTCACGTGGCTGCTCGCGAAGACCGGCAATCCGCTTTCGCCCGCGGTCTATCTCGTCGTTTGCGGGCTCATCTCGCTGTGCGCCATCGGCGCGATTCGCGAGCGGCGCGTCGGCTGACGCTGCGTTGCGCAGCGCTTCTCGCCCATCGATCCTTCACACGAACAATGGAGTCCTCATGAAATGCGAACCGTCGCTCACCCCGTTCCAGTTTCTGCCCACCTTGCTGCCCGAGATCGAGATCGACGCCGGGACGTTCATCGGCATACGCCGGCAGATTCATTCGCAGCCCGAACTAGGGTTCGAAGTGGGCGCCACGGCGAAGCTCGTCGCCATGCTGCTGGAGAAGTGGGGCTACGAAGTCCATACGGGCATCGGCAAGAGCGGCGTGGTGGGGCAGCTCAAGGTGGGCAGCGGCAAGCGGCGCCTGGGCATTCGTGCCGACATGGACGCGCTGCCGATCGTCGAGAACACGGGTTTGCCGTACGCGAGCCAGACGCCCGGCAAGATGCATGCGTGCGGCCACGACGGCCACACGGCGATCCTGCTCGCCGCCGCGAAAACGCTGGCGCAGCGGCGCGATTTCGACGGCACGCTCAACCTGATCTTCCAGCCCGACGAGGAAAACCTGTGCGGCGCGAAGGCGATGATCGAAGACGGTCTGTTCGAGCGCTTTCCCTGCGACGCCGTCTATGCGCTGCACAACATGCCGGGCGTGCCGGCCGGGACATTCCGCGTGCTGCCGGGGCCGGTGAGCCTTTCATCGGATGTGGCCGACGTGACGCTCAAGGGCGTGGGCGGCCACGGCGCGATGCCGCACCGCGTGAAGGATCCCATCGTGGCCGCGGCGGCGCTCGTGACGGCGCTGCAAACCATCGTTGCGCGCAACGTGGCGCCCGACGAGTCCGCGGTGGTGTCCGTGGGCTACATTCGGGGCGGCGCGACCCACAACGTGATACCGGAGACGGTCACGCTCGGGCTGAACATCCGGGCGGCGCGCGCCGAAACGCGCGCGCTCGTGGAAGCGCGCGTGCGCGAGATCGTGGCGCTCACCGCCCAGGCGCACGGCGTGGAGGCGCAGATCGACTATCGGCAGCTCACGCCGCCGATGGTCAATACACCGGATGAGACCACGCTCGCGCAGCAGGTCTGTGCGGAGCTGGTCGGCGAGGACAACGTGGTCATGCAGGCACCCAAGGGCTTGAACGGCAGCGAAGACTTCGCCTGGATGCTCGATGCAGTGCCCGGTTGCTACCTGCTGCTCGGCAACGGCGAAGGGGAGTGGGGCGGCTGCATGGTGCACAACCCCGGCTATGACTTCAACGACCAGGTGCTGCCGCTCGGCGCGGCGTGCTGGGTGCGGCTGGCCCAGCGGTTCCTCGTGGCCTGACGAGGTGCAATTCGTTAGTCATTCGAATCATCTGTGCGGGCGGCTAGCAGTTCGGGCGTCAGGCCCAGCCGCTCGCGCAGATCGACCCAGCCGCGCGGCGTGACCTGCACCGCGCGCGACGCACGCGCACGCCGCATCCAGCCGCGTTCGCACAGCAGCGCGAGAAAGGCCACGCCGAGCGGCCCGGCCAGATGATGCTGGCGCTCGGTCCAGTCGAGGCATTGACGCGCAATGCCGTGACGTCCCGGCTTGAGCGCGGCGACGTCGAGCCCGAGTTCGCCGAACCACGTCTCGCCGGCGGGCGTCACGGCGAAGCGTTTGTCCGCTTGCGCCGTGATGAGCCCCGCATCCGTGAGGCGCTCCGTAATCGCCACGCCCACCTGGCCCGCGAGATGGTCATAGCAGCAGCGCGCGAAGCGCAGGTTCCGCGCCTCGCGGCCGAGCGGCTTGCGGCGCGCCGGCGTGCGCGCGCCGACCGTCGCGAGGTTTTCGAGCAAGGTTGCGACCTGGGCGTCCGCGAGCCGGTAGTAGCGGTGGCGGCCTTCTTTTTCCACGGCGAGCAGCCCGCCGTCCAGCAGCTTCGCCAGATGGCTGCTCGCGGTCTGCGCGGTCACGCCGGCCGCGTAAGCCAGTTCACCGGCGGGCAGCGCGCGGCCATCGGCGAGCGCCATCAACATTGCGGCCCGCGCGGGGTCGGCGATCAGGAAGGCCGTGGCGGATACGCCCGGTTGCATGTTCATGTGTTTCTCCACGATATACGCGTAGCGTAGCGCGCGAGCAGGGTCGCTTGTTTCGACACGCATCGAAGCATCGCCGCCGCCATGCGTCCGATACTGGGCTCGTGACCGGCGCCCAACGCGCGCCGGCGTAGCGGGAGAGCCTATGCAGACGCACGAAACGCACGAGACGCACGAGACGCACGAGACGCACGAGACGCAAGATACGCACAGCCGCGAACAGCAACGCCGGGTGCTCTGGGCCACGAGCATCAGCTATGTCGTGGTGATCCTCGACACCTCGATCGTCAACGTCGCGCTCGAGCGCATCGGCGCGAGTCTTGCGGGCGGCGTGGCCGGCCTGCAATGGGTCGTGAACGCCTATACGCTCGCGTTCGCGAGCCTGCTGCTTTCGGGCGGCACGCTCGGCGACCGGCTCGGCGCGCGCCAGGTCTATATGGCCGGACTCGCGGTCTTCACGGCGGCTTCGGCGTTGTGCGGCGCCGCGCCGAGCCTCGCGCTGCTCACGCTCGGACGCGTGCTGCAAGGCGTGGGCGCGGCACTGCTCGTGCCTGCATCGATGGCGCTCATCAATGGCGCGTGCGCCAGCGCGCGCGAGCGCGCCGCCGCTTTCGGCGTGTGGGCTGGGCTCGGCGGCGTCGCGATGGCGGCGGGCCCGTTACTGGGCGGCGTGCTGATCGGGCTCGTCGGCTGGCGCAGCATTTTCCTGCTCAACGTGCCGGTGTGCCTGGCGGGCATCGTCATGGCCGCGCGCGTGGCAGCGCAGCCGCACCCACGCGTGCCGCGCCGGCTCGACCTCGCGGGTCAGACGGCGGCCATCGCGGCGCTGGCACTGCTCAATGCGGCCATCATCGAAGCGCCCGCGCACGGCTGGCGTGCACCGCTCGTGGCGGGCGGTATCGTGCTGGCTTTGGTGGCGGCGTTCGCCTTTGTCGCGCTCGAAGCGCGCCGCGCACAGCCGATGCTGCCGCTCGGCTTTTTTCGCGAGCCTGTGTTCGGCGCAGCCGTGCTGGTCTCGATGATTTCGGCGTTCGCGTTCTACGGTCTGCTCTTCGGACTCAGCCTGTCTTTGCAGCAGGAGCGCGGCTACTCGCCGTTGCGCGCGGGCCTCGCTTTCCTGCCGCTCACCGTGGTGGTGCCGCCCGGCAGTCTGCTTTCGCGGCGCGCCGCAGCGTGGCTCGGATCGCGCGCACTCGTTGCGCTAGCTTGCCTGCTCGCGGCAGCGGGCTACCTCGGCGCGGCGGCGTGCGCAACGACGGCGCGATACGAGTTGCTGGCCCTGCCGCTGCCAGCCATCGGTTTCGCCGCGAGCCTCATCACGCCCGCGGCGACGGCGGCGCTCATGGCGATAGTCGATCAGGGCCGTGCGGGCATCGCCGCCGGCGTGCTCAACGCCGCCCGGCAGACCGGCGCGGCGCTCGGCGTGGCCGTGGCGGGCGCCATGATCGCCGGGCGCGCATCGATCGGCGCGGGCATGCGCTTGAATCTGCTGATCGCCGCCGTGCTCTCGGCAGGCGCGGCGTGGGCGTGGTGGCGTGCGTGGTCCCGCCATGCTTCGCACGCCGCCGAGTCGCGAGGCGCGAACAAGACGCGTACTGGGAAGCCGTGCGCCTGACTTCTCCCCGCGCGCGCCCCGGATCATCCGCTGCGCATTCTGGGATAAAGTGCCGTTGCATGCATCGCGCATTCGCGCGGGCCGTGTGCCATAGGAGGAGTTTGTCATGGCCGAATACGGGCAACATCCCTCGTCAGTGCTGACGCTCAAGAGCGCGCACGACTTCGACACGACGATCGCGCGCCTGAAGGCAGCGCTCGCCAAGGCGGGCGCGGATATCTTCGCCGACGTCGACCAGCGCGAAGCCGCCGAGACCGCCGGGCTCAGCCTGCGCCGCACGCGCTTCATCCTGTTCGGCAATCCGAAGGCGGGTACGCCCGTCATGGCGTCCAATCCGCACGCGGCGGTGGAGTTGCCGCTGCGCATGGTGATCTGGGAAGACAACGAAGGGCATACGCGGCTCGACTATCGCGACGTCTCGCAGACGCTCGGCCCGCTCTATGGCATCGACGCCGAAGTGCTCGTGCCGCTTCAGCGCGTGGTGGGGCTGCTGCAGGCTGTCGTGCAATAAGCGCCGATGCGAACGCAGATGTGCTGCGCACGCATCTTCGGCGGACGCTTAAAATCGACTGCCGGGCGCGGGTCAGTGACCCAACCTCAATAGCCACATCTCACTGACCAAAAAACACGTCGCAATCGGGACGCGGCCAGCACGTCTTGCCCGCGCGATGGCCCGAAGCGCTGCGCGTATCGGGCGTGCCGCCGTACGACATGTCGGTGGCGGCCTGAGCCGAAGCATCGGCGTCATCGGTCATCGTCTGATGCGCGCGCTGTTGCGAGACGGGATCGTCCGCCGCGCGCGCCGTGCCGGGCGCAACGGCTGCCACGGCCGCCACGCATGTGGCGATCAATGCCAGGCGAAATGTCATGTCAACCTCCTTTCTCGAGTTCGTGAGTGCGCCTTCGCGGCAATGACGAAATCACTGCGCAATAACGGCGAAGTGACTGCGCGGCGAAGGTGCGCGCGAGCAAGAGGCAAAGCCTGAAGTCGCACACTCATCTGGAAAGTCGGGATGCCTGCGCGCAGCGCACGGCTGCCGAACGTCTTAGCTCACTGCTCACGAAAGAAGCGCGCCCACGCATTCGGGGGCGGCACAGCGCGGCGCGGCGCAAGAAGAAGGGGCGAGCGGGCGCGCAGAGAACATCCGCACTGTGCTTTCAGTTATAGCTCGCGCCGCACGGAGTGCAATGGGCTGAACCCCGGCCCCGCGCGCGGCCCGAATCCAGGGCCGAATCCAGACCTCCGCATACACAGTCCTTTCCGCGATTCTTTCGAATCTGAAATTAGTTGAAAGTATTCGGAAATTAAACGTTCGCCGTGTAGTCATCTTGCGATGTTGTAATGCGCTCGCTCTGATGTAAGGCGCATGGGGGCCCGTGCGCAGAATGGATGGGCCCCGCCTGAAAGCGCGGCGGCAGGGCGCACTTGTGCGCGCCGCGTCTGCAGGACTCTAAAAAGCAACTCAAACAATCGATGGAGCCTAACTACATGTTGTATCGCCGAGCATTACTCGCCCTGCCTTGTGCGGGCCTCGCTGCTGCCCTGTTTGCATGTGGCAGCAGCAATTCGAATTCGGGGACGTCCGCAGCCGCGGCCGCGTCGGCACAAGACACGCTGACGACGGCCACGCCGATCAAGCATCTCGTCGTGATCTACGGCGAGAACGTTTCGTTCGACCACTACTTCGCCACCTACCCGAACGCCACGAACCCGGGCGGCGAGCCGGCCTTCACGGCCGCCTCGGGCACGCCGGCGGTCAACGGCCTCACCACCGCGCTGATCAACTCGAACGGCAACGCGAACACGACGCTCAACGGCACGGACGCTTCGCCGCCGTTCCGTCTCGACCGCACGCAGGCCGCCACGGCTGACCAGAACCACGCCTACACGGCCGAGCAGCAGGCCGGCGACAACGGCTTGCTCGACCTGTTCCCGAAGTTCACGGGTAAGGGCACGAGCGGCGGCGCGGGCGCGTTCGGCACCAAGGGCCAGGTGATGGGCTATTACGACGGCAACACTGTCACGGCGCTGTGGAACTACGCGCAGAAGTTCGCGATGAGCGACAACGCATGGACCACGACTTACGGTCCCTCGACGCCGGGCGCGCTCGAAGTCGTCTCGGGCCAGACCAACGGCCTCGAAATCGTGAATACGTCGAAGCTGCCTTCGACGGTGGCGGCGCCCAGCTACTACATCGAAGACGGCGCAGGCGGCCTGACGATGATTGGCGACGTGGATCCGGGCTACGACACGTGCTCGAGCAAGACCGACCAGGGCATGATCAACGCGCAGAACATCGGCGACCTGCTGAACGCGCAGAAAATCACGTGGGGCGGCTTCATGGGCGGCTTCAACCTGCAGACGGTCAACGCGAACGGCACGACGGGCTGCCAGCGCAGCACCGTCGCAACGGCCGTGAACGCGGCGACCGCGGACTACAGCCCGCACCACAACTGGTTCCAGTACTTCAAGTCGACGGCGAACCCGCAGCATCTGCGCCCGAGCTCGACGGCGGCCATCGGCTCCACGCTCGAAGCGGACGGCAAGACGCTGGACCCGGCGAACCACCAGTACGACTCGGACGACTTCTTCGCGGCGGTCAAGGCGGGCAACTTCCCGTCGGTGAGCTTCCTCAAGGCACCCGCTGCCCAGGACGCGCACGCAGGCTATTCGGACCCGCTCGACGAGCAGCAGTTCGTGACCAAGGTCGTGAACTTCCTGATGCAGCAGCCGGACTGGAAGAACACCGCCGTCGTCGTGACGTATGACGATTCGGACGGCTGGTACGACCACCAGTACATGGCGCCGGTGCATTCGTCGCTGAACGCGGCCGACCAGCTCAACGGCAACGGCGTTTGCGGCACGGGCACGCAGCCTACGGGTATCGCGGGCGCGCCGGTCAACGGCCGCTGCGGTCCGGGCACGCGCATTCCGTTCCTCGTGATCTCGCCGTGGGCGAAGGCCAACTACGTCGACCACACGTTCATCGATCAAGCATCGGTCGTGCGCTTCATCGAAGACAACTGGCTCGGCGGCGCCCGTCTTGGCGGCGGTTCGTTCGACGCAGCCGCAGGCGACATGCGCGCGCTGTTCAACTTTAGCGGTACGGGCAATCTGCCGGCGTTGTATCTCGACGGCACGCTGGGCACGCAGTTGAGCTCCGCGCCGTCGATCTGATCGACGTCCGGCGCGAGTCTCGACCGTCCGCACGCGCAAGTTTCGCGCGTGCAGGGCGGCGGGCTTCGCGCCGTTGTCATGTCGTGTGCTTTCGCCGCGTTGCACGCCAGCTTCGATGGTCGCTGGGTGAAACGCGGCGTTTGGCTTTTCCTTCTCATGGTATTACGCAAAGAAAGATCGAACATGTCCGAGCTTTCCACTTCGCCTGCGCCGTCTTCACCCAGGCCGCGCAGCGCGGCGAGCCCCACGCGGATCGTCCTGCGCGCTGCCGCCGCCGTGATCGCCGTCGGTGCACTGGGTTTTTGCGCCTACGCCGTGGCTTTCCCGGCCAGCGTGCCCGATGCCGTGGGCGAGGTCGTCGAGAACCTGACCGGCGCGAATCCGCACCCGGTCGTGCTGCAGCGCCCGCCCGTCGCGCCGCTTTCGGCCATGGCGCAGCTCGGCAAACAGCTTTTCTTCGATCCGGCGCTCTCGGGCTCCGGTCAGCAGTCCTGCGCTTCGTGCCATAGCCCCGACCGCGCCTACGGTCCTCCCAACGGGCACGACGTGCAGATGGGCGGCCTCGCGATGAACCAGCAGGGCTATCGGCCGCCGCCTTCGCTCATGTACCTGTACCGTCAGCCGAACTTCAGCATCGGTCCCGACCAGGGCGAAAACGACGACGCGCCGACGGTCGCCCAGCAGGCCACCGCCGCAGCCGACGTCGTGAAGTCGCAGAAGGTGGCGGGCGGCGCCTCGACCTCCGTGGAGATGGTGCCGCAGGGCGGCCTGTTCTGGGACGGACGCGCCGACACGCTGCAGCAGCAGGCGTACGGCCCGCTGCTCAATCCCGTGGAAATGGCGGACACGAGCATCGAACAGGTGGCGACGAAGCTTGCGAAAGCGCCGTACGCGAAGCACTTCACGGAGTTGTTCGGAGACCGGATCTTCGGCGACCCGAAGCTGGCCGTGGCGGAGGCGATGTTCGCGATCTCGCGCTACCAGGTGGAAGACCAGTCGTTCCATCCGTATAACAGCAAGTACGACCGCTGGCTCGAAGGCCATGCGCGTCTCACGCAAGCCGAGCTGCGCGGCCTGCGTCTGTTCAACGACCCGAACAAGGCGAACTGCGCGGGCTGCCACCTCTCGAAGCCCGGCAAGGACGGCCTGCCGCCGATGTTCACGGACTACCAGTACGAGGCCTTGGGCGTGCCGCGCAACAACAAGCTCGCGCAGAACAAGGATCCGCATTTCTTCGATCTGGGCGTATGCGGCCCGTTCCGCACGGACTTCAAGGACCAGACGCAGTACTGCGGCATGTTCCTCACCCCCACGCTGCGCAACTCGGCCACGCGCACGGTGTTTTTCCACAACGGCGTGTATCACAACCTCGACGACGTGATGGCGTTCTATAACGACCGCAATACGGACCCGGGCAAGTTCTATCCGCGCGGCCCAGACGGCAAGATCGACAAGTACGACGATATTCCGCCGCAGTTCCGTAAGAACGTGGACGTGACCGATGCCCCGTTCGACCGCAAGTTCGGCGACAAGCCCGCGATGACGCAAAGCGACATTCAGGACATCATCGCGTTCCTCAAGACGCTCAACGACGACCCGGTGCCGTCGCAGCAGTGAGCGGGGCGGGGGCAACCCGTCTTCGGAAAGAAAAATGGGCGTGTCCGGTTTAAGCCGGGACGCGCCCATTTTGTAACGGATGCAGCGCCAGCCCTTATTTCTCCCCATGGGCAAGGTGAATCGTCACGATCACCGAAGCATCGTCGAGCGCTTCCAGCGCGTGCGGCTCGCCGCCGCCGAGCAGCAGCATGTCGCCGGCGTGCATGGTGCGCGGATCGCCGTTCACGAAGAAACGGATCACGCCTTCCACGCACTGCACCGTGATCTCGCCAGGCACGCTGTGCTCGGGCAGGCGCTTGCCTGCGGGCAGCACGATACGCATGACTTCGAGTTGCTGCGCGCGGATCAGGGTAGTCGACTTCGCGTTCTTGAGCGCGCCGCCTAGCGCACGCACGTCGAAGACCTCACCCGGCGCGGCATGGGGGATGGCCATGACAGCCTCTCACACGAGCTTCGCGTTGAGCGTGATCTTCGCGTTGTTGGCGAAGAGCTTCGACACCGGACAGTTCTCCTTGGCGCCCTTCGAAAGCTCGTCGAACTTCGCCTGATCGATGCCGGGAATCTTCGCGGTCATGTCGAGCTGGCAGCTCGTGATGGCGAAGCCTTCGCCCACCTTGTCGAGCGTGACGGTCGCTTTCGTCTCGATGCTTTCGGCCGTGAAGCCCGCCTGGGTGAGAAAGAGCGAGAACGCCATCGTGAAGCAGCCCGCGTGCGCCGCGCCGATCAGTTCCTCGGGGTTGGTGCCGGGACCGCCTTCGAAGCGCGAGGCGAAGCCATAGGGCGCCTCTTTGAGCACGCCGGTTTGCGTCGAGATCGTGCCCTGTCCGTCCTTGATGCCGCCGTGCCATTTTGCCGATGCCGTCTTTTGCATGATGTCGCTCCGCGAGGTTGGGTAACGAGGTGGGTGAAGGACATGCAGGGCGCGCAATTTACATACCGCCGCCGCCCTGCATGGATGAATTCGGGGTTGGGTTCAGGGTTGCTGCGGCGGCGTTTCGCCTGCGTACCAGGCGGCGGCCGCGTCGATTTCCTCGGGCGTCATGTTGCGCGCGATGTTGCGCATCTGCCCGGAAATGTCGTTATGGCGCGTGCCGTTCGCGAACGCGAGCAACTGCGCCTTTGTATACGCGGCCGGCAGGCCGTCGAGCCACGGACTGCCGATCTTGCTGTCCACGCCGCCATGGCAGGACGCGCACGCGGGAATATTGCGCAGCGGCGCGCCGTGCGCCACGATGGCGGGCGCGCCGCCGCGCAGGTGCGCGATTGGCTGCAGCGACGCGTAGTAGGCCGCGAGGTCGCGCATGTCCTCGTCGGACAGATCGCGCGCCATGGGCGACATCACCGCGTTCTGGCGGGCGCCCGTCTGGAAGTCGTGCAGTTCCTTGAAGACCACGATGGCGAACTGGCCCGCCAGATTCGGCGAATTGGCCATGCTGATGCCGCGCGGGCCATGGCACATCGTGCAGCGCAAGGCGAGCGTCGCGCCGCGGCCGACGGAGAGCGCCGTCGCGCCGTCGAGCATGTGCGGCGTGAGTTCGACCTGGCTCAGCGTGTAGCCGGGCGGCACCGCCGAGCCGACCGGGTGCCACTCGCGCGGCACGCCGGCCGCGCTGCAGATCGCCGTCCAGATGCCCTGAAAATACGGGTCGCTTTTGGCGGAAGGCAGCCAGACGAAGCCGATCAGCACGGAGACGGCGAACACGACGATCGCCGTGCCGACGCCCGCGCGGAACCACACGTTGCGAAACGAGAACAGGCGTTCGTCGCTCATCGCTGCGCTCCAATCGGGATCGCGGGCACGGCCGTCTCGGGCGTCGCGAGCAGTTGCGCGATCGGGTAGCCATAGTTGGTGATCGTGAGGGCGATCATCAGCACGATCCACAGCCCGAAGCTGTTGAGCGCCACCGGCAGCGTGGCCGACTCGTGCACCGGCTTGCTGAAGCGGTACTCCTCGGGCGCGGCCGCCTCGCTGCGGTGCCCCTGCAGCAGCACGATGAAGAACAGCACCGCCGAGATCACGAGGATCAGCCCGCCGAGCGCCGAGAGCGCCACGAGCGCGCCCTGGCCCGCGAGCGCCGGGTCGCTATAGTCGTAATAGGCCATGCGGCGCGGCATGCCCATGAGGCCGACCAGGTGCCAAGGAAAGGTCGTCACGATCATGCCGATGAACCACAGCCACAACTGCCAGCGCATGAGGCGCCAATTGTCGAGTGCGCGGCCGGTGATCTGCGGCCACAGGTCGTAGGCGATGGCGAAGTACATGATGACGATCGCGCCGCCATAGATCAGGTGAAAGTGGCCCGTGATCCACTGCGTGTTGTGCACGGACTGGTCGAGCTGGTAGCTCATGTTGATGAGACCGCCCGCGCCGCCGAAGCCGAGCATGACGAACGAGAACGCCACGGCCAGCATTTGCGGGTTCTGCCACGGCAGCTTCGCGATCCAGCCGAACGGGCCCTTGCCGCCGCGCAGCCGCCCGGCGATTTCGACCGACGCGCAGATCGTGAACACGGTGAGCAGCGTGGGCACCGAGACGAGCGCCGTGAACACCGACTGCACGAACTTGAAGCCCGAGCCCACCTGCGGATCGGTGAAGAGGTGGTGCAGGCCGATCGGCATGGCCACCACGAGGAACAGGATGAACGAGATGCGCGCCATCACGTCGCTGTAGAGCCGGCCGCCGATCGCGCGCGGGACGATCGTGTAGTAGGCGATATAGGCGGGCACGAGCCAGAAGTAGACGATGGCGTGCAGGGTCCAGGAGAAGAACACGCGCGCGAGACCCGCGTCGATCGTATTGCGCCAGCCGAAGGCCACGGGCAGGATCTGGAACAGCACCTCGATGGCGGCGCCCACCGCGGTCCAGCCCCAGAGATACGCGCCCGCCGTGGTCGCGAACATGGCGAGCGGCAGCGGCTTGCCGCGATTCTCGCGCTTCCATTTCGCGGTGTTCACGCCCATCAGCGCGACCCAGACCCACGAGCCCACCACGACGAGCACGACGCCCAGGTAATAGAACACGTTGCCGATCATCGGTGGGTAGAACGTGTAGAGCACGGAGGCGAGGCCGAGCGCGACGGGCACCGAGGCCGTGACGGCGCCGAGCGCGAGCAGGATGAAGCCGAGCCAGGCCCACTTCACGCCCACGAGCGGGCGCTTGAGCGCCAGTTCGCTGACCGCGTAGCCGAAGCCCATGGCAATGAGCGTGGGAAACACATAACCCATCACGGTGCCGTGCTCGGTGACCGAGCGGTAGTAAAGCTCGGGGTCGTTGAGCCATGGGTGCAGCGGGCTGCGCACGAACATCTGCCACGCGCCGAGCAGCAGCGCCACGCCGAAGACGATGAACGCGAGCCAGAAGTGGGCGAGTACGAGTCGCTTGTTATTTAACACAGCTGAGTCTCCGCGCTGAATTGCCTGCCTGGTTCGCCATCTGCATGAAGGCATCCTTGTCGATGACCTTCACGTGAGCCCACATCCCCTGGTGGCCCGTGCCGCAGTATTCGTGGCACGGCATGAGGTGGTCGGCGGGTTGGTCGAAGGTCGTGCGGAACGTCGAGATGTAGCCCGGCTCGACCATCGAGTTCAGGTTGGTGTCCGTGACGAGGAAGCCGTGCACGACATCGGCGCTCGTCGCACGGAACGTAATGGGCGTATTCGCCGGAACGAGGATGCATTGCGGCGTGAACGAGTATTGCTGCGCGAGAATGCGCACCGTCACGGAGCCGTCGGTCTCCACGGCGCTGCCGAGGTTCGACTCGACGAATTCGCCGGACACGTGCAGCGTTTCCGGATTGACGAGCTCCACGCGCGAGGGCGGCATCATGGCCCAGTGCAGGCCCGTGAACACCACCACGGCCACGAGCAGCGAGACGAACGCCACCATGAGCATCGCCCAGCGGCGCTCGACGCGCGCGGCGACTTCGGCACTGGCATGGTTATCGAGCGGATTCGACATGAGGCCGGCCTTTTCTTGTCTGTCTGATCTATTGGATGACGCCGCGCGGCAGGAACACGACGAAGTAGAAGATGAACCAGATCGCGGCCACGATCGCCGTGGCGATGCCAGCCAGCGCGAGCGCGCCGCCCGGGCCGCCGGCCACGATCTCGTCGACCTGTTCGTGTTGCGGGCGCTCGCCCGGTTGTTCGGGTACGGGAGTTTCGATCATCGCAGCCTCAGAAAAGCGGCGCGGAACGCAGCGCGTTCACTTCATGTTCGGAAACCGGCGTGCCGTGGTTGCCCCACGCCGTGCGGATATACGTGACCACGGCCGCCACTTCTTCGTCGGAGAGCGATTGCGCGAAGGGCGGCATGCCATAGGGCATGGGGTTCTTTTGCGTGCCCGGCGCATAGCCGCCGTTGAGCACCATGCGGATGGGGTTCACGGCCGAGTTCATCTGAATGGACTGGTTGTCGGCGAGCGGCGGGAAGTGCGGCGGCTTGCCCTGGCCTTCGGCCGCGTGGCACACCGCGCACTGCGACTCGTAGATCTTCTTGCCGAGCGGCACGAGGCGGGCGGCTTCCTCCGTCACGAAGGTGCTCTTGGGCGACTTGTCGACTTCGTTGTTGTGGCCCGGCAGCGACTTCAGATACACGGCCACGGCGCGCACGTCGTCTTCGGTGAGGTACTGGAAGCTGTCGTAGACCACTTCGGCCATCGGCCCGTACACGGCGCCACGTTTGGACACGCCCGCGTGCAGCAGATCGACGATGTCCTCGATGCTCCAGTCGCCGAGGCCCGCTTCCTTGTTCGAGGTGAGCGAAGGCGCATACCAGTTCTGCACTGGAATCAGGCCGCCCTGGAACTCCTTCGAGGCCGAGTTGCCGCCGAGCGCGTTGATCGCCGTGTGGCACATCGTGCAGTGGCCGAGGCCTTCCACGAGATAGGCGCCGCGATTCCACTCGGCGGACTGCTTCGGGTCGGGCTTGAACTCGCCCTGGCGGAAGAACAGCGTGCGCCAGCCGAGCAGCAGCGCGCGCTTGTTATACGGGAAGCGCAGGTCGTGCGCGCGGTTCTCCTTGTGCACGGGCTGCGTGGAGAGCAGGTACGCGAAAATCGCGTCCGAGTCCGCGCGCGTGACCTTGGTGTACGACGCGAACGGCATGGCCGGGTAGAGCAGCGTGCCGTCGCGCGACTTGCCTTCGTGCAGCATGCGGTAGAACTCGTCTGCGGTCCACGAGCCGATGCCGAACGTCTTGTCCGACGAGATGTTCGGCGTGTAGAGCGTGCCGAAAGGCGTTTCCATCGGACGCCCGCCGCCGAACATCTGCTCGGAAGGCACCGTGTGGCAGGCAATGCAGTCGCCGGCGCGCGCGAGATATTCGCCGCGCGCGATCAGTGCGGCGTTGCTCGCTACCGGCTTCGCGTTGGCCGCGGCTGCCGCCGCGGCGGCGCTCGCCGCGTCCGCTGCGTTCGCGCTGGGCGCGGCCGTTTGCGCGAGCGCGAGCGCGGCGCCCATGCAGAACGTGACGGCCGCGAACGAGAGGCGCGCCGCGAGCGGCCTTGACGATGACGGGAGAAGGGATCGAAGTCTGCGCACGTCGAGGCCCCGGCTAGTGATGGACGCTGCCGCACGCGAGCGGCAGCGGCGAGGCCGCAGCCGGCGTCGTATCGGCGGGCGCGGGTTGCGACGAGAGCCAGGCCGCGATCGCGGTGATGTCGCGGTCGGCGAGACGGGTGGCGATGTCGTGCATGCAGTCGGGCGCGGCGGCGCGGCGTGTGCCGTAACGGAACGCGCCGAGCTGCGCGCTGAGGTAGTTCGCATGCAGGCCCACGAGGCCCGGAATGGCCGGCTGCATGCCCGTGAGCGAAGCGCCGTGGCAGAGCGCGCAGGCGGGCACGTTGCGCTTGCTGTCGCCGTTCATGACGAGCGTTTTGCCGAGCGCGAGCATGGCCGCGTCGACCGTGGGCCTGGCGGGCGGCGGATAGGGCGGGTGCTGCTGCGAGAAGAATTCCGCGATCTGCTTGAGGTAGGCGTCGGGCAGATACGCCAGCAGATAGTTCATGGGCGGGTAGCTGCGGCCGCCGTCGCGGAAGGCGACGAGCTGGTTGAACAGATACCCCGCCGGCTTGCCCGCGAGACGCGGGAAGTAGTCGTTGTCGGTGCCTTCGCCGTGTGCGCCGTGACAGGCCGCGCAACCCATCACGCGGGCCTGCATCGTGTCAGGCGCGGGCTCGGCGGGCGGTGCCGCGAGGAGCGGCGCCCATGGCAGCGCGAGCGCAAGGATGAGCAGGACGATGCGGGTTCTCAATGATTCCCTCGTTGCGGATGGTAGCTGCACAAACGCGTTGCGATTCGATATCAGTTGAGGCGTCGTCCGTGGGGGATTCTCATTATCTAAAACGGCCGGGCGCGCACCTTTTCGAGGAGATTATCGGAGAACGCCGACTTGTGCAGCCAGCTTGCACAAATAATTTCGCCCGGAACACGATTGCACGATATGTTTGCTAACACAACGATATGGGCTTCCCGCCGCCGGCGGGAGCGGCGCGAATTGCATCGGAATACGAAATAAAATGAGGATCGTTCACGGCGCGATTCCGTGTAGTTCCGGAGTCTGCGCCGATGGCATCCATCATGCGGTCATAGGATGTCCTCAGTCTCATGCGTGCACGCTGTTCCGGGGGTTGTCCGACAACGTATAATGGAATGACAAGACTGACGCACGCAGACTCACACGCGCATATCGAGCCCAAGGAGATCCACATGGCGGAGTCGCTTGCCGCGCCCATCGCCGCGCGTAGCCGCAATCTCGCCGGGCAGGTCGTCGACTTCATCAGCGAGCGGATCGCCACGCGCGCACTCAAGCCCGGCGACAAATTGCCGACCGAAAACAATCTCATGACGCAACTGGGCGTGAGCCGCACGGTGGTGCGCGAGGCCATCTCGCGTCTGCAAGCCATGTCGGTGATCGAAACGCGTCACGGCATTGGCAGCTTCGTGCTGGAGCCGCGCCGCGAGCCGTTCGATCTCGACGTCGTCCCGGCCAGCACGCTGGACGATGTGCTGGCCGTGCTGGAGCTGCGCATCAGTCTCGAAACCGAGGCCGCGGGCCTTGCCGCCCTGCGCGCGGGCGAGCGCGACCTGGCAGGCATGCGCACTGCGCTCGACGCACTCGACGTCGTCATCCGCACGGGCGGCGACAGCTCGGGCGCCGACCTCGAATTCCACATCTCGGTGGCGCGCGCCACGGGCAACCGCTATTTCGTCGACGTCCTCACGCAGATGGGCGCGGCGTTGATCCCGCGCCGTCGCGTCGACTCGGCCGGCATCGTGCATCGCGATCCGCAGGCTTACGCCGAACTGGTGAGCCGCGAGCACGAGAGCATTTTCGACGCCATCGCCCGTCGCGATCCCGAAGGCGCACGCGCGGCCATGCGCATGCATCTGTCGAGCAGCCGCGAGCGGCTGCGCCGCGCCGTGGCGGAGTCGGGGGGGAAAGCGTAAGGCATCCCGGCGCGCAGCGTGCATGGCAAACAGCGGCCGCAGGTCGAACTGCCGCCGCTGTTTTCATTTGCGATGCGTGGAACGCGCCGATGCAGCCACTCAGCCGCGCATCAGCTCGCCGTTTTTGCGCCTCCAGAGGTCGAGCGGATTGGCGTCCGCAAGCGCCTGCGGCAGCAGTTCGGCCGGGAAGTCCTGATAACACACCGGCCGCAGGAAGCGCTCCATCGCGCTCGTGCCGACTGAGGTCGCGCGGCTATCGGACGTGGCCGGGAACGGGCCGCCGTGCACCATCGCGTGCGCGACTTCCACGCCGGTCGGAAAGCCGTTCACGAGCAGGCGGCCGGCCTTGCGTTCGAGTATCGGCACGAGGCGCATCGCGGCGGGCAGGTCGGCGCGCTCCATCTGGATCGTCGCGGTGAGCTGGCCCGCGAAGTGCTCGGCCACGGCGAGCAGTTCGGCTTCGTCCTTGCAGCGCACGAGCGTCGAGGCCGGGCCGAACACTTCGTCTTCGAGGGCGGGCTGCGCGAGGAAGGTTTGCGCGTCGGTCACGAAGAGGGCGGCGAACGCCTGGTTCGGGCCGCTCGCGGGCTGGCCTTGCGCGAGCGCGCTGACGCCCTGGGTTTCGGCCAGACGCCGCGCGCCTTCTTCATACGCCGCATGGATACCCGCCGTGAGCATGGTCTGCGCGGGCTTGACGCCCAGCGCCCGACTCGCGGCCTGCGCGAACTGGTCGAGCGCCGGACCCTCGATGCCGATCGCCAGACCCGGGTTCGTGCAGAACTGACCGGCGCCGAGCACGAGCGAATCGACGAAGCCCTGCGCGATGGCCGCGCCGCGCGCCGCGAGCGCCTCGGGCAGCAGGAACACGGGATTGATGCTGCTCATTTCCGCGTAGACGGGAATGGGCTCGGGCCGGTTCGCGGCAATGCGCATGAGCGCCGTGCCGCCCGCGCGCGAGCCGGTAAAGCCCACGGCCTTGATGGCCGGGTGCGCCACGAGCGCCTCGCCCACGGTGCGCCCCGCGCCGACGATGAGCGAGAACACGCCCTCGGGCAGCCCCATCTCCTGCACGGCCTGCTGGATCACGCGGCCCACCATCTCCGAGGTGCCGAGGTGCGCGCCGTGCGCCTTGACGATGACCGGGCAGCCCGCCGCCAGCGCCGCGGCCGTGTCGCCGCCCGCCACCGAGAACGCGAGCGGGAAGTTGCTCGCGCCGAACACGGCGACTGGACCGAGCGCGATTTTCTGCAGACGCAGATCGGCGCGCGGCAACGGCTTGCGCTCAGGCAGGGCGGCGTCGAGCGTGGGCGTGAGCCACAGTCCCTG
This sequence comes from Paraburkholderia silvatlantica, assembly GCF_003096715.1. Taxonomy (GTDB): domain Bacteria; phylum Pseudomonadota; class Gammaproteobacteria; order Burkholderiales; family Burkholderiaceae; genus Paraburkholderia; species Paraburkholderia silvatlantica. Next base: position 25,421 of record NZ_QEOL01000008.1, on the reverse strand, counting down.
ACGCACTTCCTGCGCGAACAGCTTGAGCTGACCGACGGTGCGGCCGCGCTCGCCTTCGAGGCGCGCCTTGGGCAGGCCGGTTTCCGCGTGGGCGCGTTCGGTGAGCGCGTCGCCGAGCGCGGCGATGCCGTCGGCGATGCGTTCGAGGAACGCCGCACGCACGGCGAGCGGCAGCGTGCGGTACGCGTCGAACGCCGCGGCGGCGAGCTGGCAGGCGGCGTCGACGTCGGCGGCCGTACCGCTGCCGAAGGCCGGTGCGGGGATCGCTTCGCCCGTGGCGGGGTTGAAAGCCGCGAGCGGCTTTTCCGGGCCGCGCACCGCGCGGCCTCCAATGAGCATGTCGCCAGTGATTTGCATATCGTCTCCGAGCATCGTTGCAGTGAATTTGGTCATCGTACAACTACCGTGCGCCAGTTCATCGCCGCGGCACGTCCGCGGCAGGTGCCTGTAGCAGTCCAGAAGCGCCGCATGCGCACAAAATCAAGCCTTTTCAACTATGATTCCCGTTCTGAAGCGGGGTAAATGCGGCGTTGGTTCCCTCAGCGGGGCAAGCCTGGATGTCGTCGGACAACGTACCAGGTTCGGCGCGGGGCTGTTCTTTGTGGGCTATGCGATCTTCGAGGTGCCGTCCAACATCCTCATGCAAAAGTATGGCGCACGCGCATCATGGGCACGTGGGGCATCGTGGCTGCCGCCATGGCATTCGTGCGCCATTCAGTTCACGATTCTACGCAGCCACGTTCTGGCTTGCCGTCGCGCTCGTGATCGCGGCCTGCTTGCTTCGACGTCGTTGGCCCGACCCTGGCGCAACCCTCAATCGAGAAGGAAACCCACACCATGAGCCAGCCGAACCCCGAAGGCTTCTTCGTCTACGTCGCGAATTCGAAAGACGGCGACATCGGCGTGTTTCATCTCGATGCGCGCCATGGCGCACTCACGCCGCAAGCGCGCGTGGCTGCGCAGGACAACGTGATGCCGATGGCGCTCTCGCCCGATCGCCGCCGCCTCTACGCGGCTACGCGCGGCGCGGACAAGCGCATCAACGACTACGTCATCGACGCGCAAAGCGGCAGTCTCGCGCTGCGCGTGCAGACGCCGATCGAATCGAGCCTCGCGTATCTGTGTGCCGAGCCGCAGGGGCGTTTCCTGCTGGGCGCCTCGTACGGCGAGCATCGCGTGAGCCTGTATGGCGCGAAAGATCTCGAGGACGGGCGTGGCGCGCCGCTGCAGGTGATCGGCGGCATCGAGCACGCGCACGCGGTGATCGTTTCCGCCGACGGGCGCTTCGCCTATGCATCGTCGCTCGGCAGCGACCGCGTGTTGGCTTTCGCGCTGGAAGACGTGGGGCGCCTCGCCGATCTCGGCGCGGTCGATCTCGGCGCGGGCTTCGGTCCTCGGCATCTGCGCTTTTCGCCCAACGGCGACGTGCTGTACGTGCTGAGCGAATTCCGCGCGACGGTGGCGGCTTTCGCGCGCGACGCCGCCACGGGCAAGCTCACGGCGCTGCACGTCTCGCCGCGCGCTCCGGTGCTCGCGCATCTGAACGACGGCTTTGCGCGCCCGAGCCCCACGGACCCCGTGCAGCCCGACCCCGCCGTGCTCGCGAAGCTCGTCTGGGCCGCCGATCTCCACGTCTCGCCCGATGGGCGCTTCGTCTACGTGTCCGAGCGCACGACGAGCCAGATTGTCACGCTGCGTGTCTCTCAGGATGGCGCGCTCGAATATGTGGGCGCGAGCGCGACGGAAACACAGCCGCGCGGTTTTCGCATCGACCCGACGGGCCGTTTTCTCGTGGCGTGCGGAGAAAAATCGCGGCACGTGTCGGTCTACACGATCGATGCGGCGAGCGGCGCGCTCACACTCCTGTCGCGCGGCGAGGGCGGCAACGGCGCGAACTGGGTGGAGATCGTCGCCGCCCGCGCCTGACCGTGCTGATCAGGAAGCTCGGCGCGCAGTGACGCTTGCGGTGTTTGCGCCATGCTCGTGCCAGCCGGCGCGCGGCATGGCTTGCGACAGGGTCCTTGCGGCCCTGTGTGCTTGTGAAGGGCGCGGGCGGTCGATCAGCTGTTGTCGCCGAACAGGTCCAGATTGGCGCGCTCGCGCTTTTTCCCTTCGTTGCCTTCGGCGTTGCGGGTGCGGCGCGCGGTCTTCTCGCGGCGCGGCTTGCCGAACACCTCGTCGGGCGTGAAGCCGAATTCGGCGATTGCCGCGCGCACGCTGGCCAGCGCCTCGTGCGCCGCTTCGGCGCGCGCCGCTTCGATGCGCTCGTCGAGTTCGCGCTTCTGGGCGAGCAATTCGCGGTAGGTAGCCATCGATGATTCTTGTCGAGTGAAAAAGAGCCGCTGATTTTACGCGTTGTGCGGGCTTCGCGTGGGCCTTACACCGCACAAGCGGCATCAAAGATACGCGGCGAGCAGCGCCACCACGACGCACGACAGCCCCATCAGCAAGGCCGCGAGCCACAGCGACCCGCGCGCGGGCGCGCGCACCGAAGCAGGCAGGCGTTTTTTGCCGCTCACCATCGGGCCGACCAGATTGTGGCCTTTCACGAGCGCATAGACGGCAATCGCACACACGTGCAGCACGACCGCCGCCGCGAGCAGATCCCAGCCCCACGCGTGCAGGCCGGCTATCGCATTGGCGATCTTTGCGGGCACGATTTCGCTGAGCGGGCCTTCGTCGGCGATGTCGTTGTTGTCGTAGAGACCGGTGAGCGTTTCGCCCAGCAGCAGCGCGAGCAGCAGCAGCACCATCCAGCCGCCCGCCGCGTTGTGGCCCACCTGGACGTCGGGCTCGCGCCGCAGCAGATGGCGCAGATGCTCGATCGCCTTGCGCGGCGAAGCGACGAAGCGCGAGAAGCGCGCGGTCTCGCTGCCGAAGCATCCCCACAGGATGCGAAACAGCACGAGCGCGAGCAGCGTCTCGCCGAGGCGCACGTGCATCTGCATCCAGTTCATGCGCTGCGTGATGTAAGCGGCGGCCACGAGCACGACGGTCAGCCAGTGAAAGAGGCGCACGGGCAGGTCCCAGACGGGCACGTGGCGCTCGGGGCGGTCAGGATGCCCGGGGCGGCGGCGGGTTGCGGAGGTCGTGGAATTCATGATTCGAGGCGGGCGGCCGGGCGGGGCGCCCAAGGCCATCATAGGTCAGGAACGCACGCCGCGTGTGGCGCAACCTGCGCAACTGCAAAGCCCCGGCGCATAGGTGGCATCGCGCGGCGACTTCGGCCATACTTCCCGTCTGCCTTACATCCCTTGCAGGCCGATTGCGCAGATGGAAAAAAACCGACTCGAAGCATTCAGCGATGGCGTGCTCGCCATCATCATCACCATCATGGTGCTGGAACTCAAGGTGCCGCATGGCGACGATCTGGCTGCGCTCGCGCCGCTCTGGCCGGTTTATCTGAGCTACGTGTTGAGCTTCATCTACGTGGGTATCTACTGGAACAACCATCACCACATGCTGCAGGTGGCGCGCCGCGTGAACGGCTCAGTGCTCTGGGCCAACCTGCATCTGCTGTTCTGGCTTTCGCTGCTGCCGTTCACCACGGGCTGGATGGGCGAGAACGAATTCGGGCGCTGGCCGACCGCGCTCTACGGCGTCAACCTGTTGCTCTGTGCGCTGGCCTATGTCGTGCTGCAATTTACGCTCGTGCGCTATCACGGCACGCAAAGTCCGCTCGCCATCGCGCTGGGCAACGACGTGAAGGGCAAGATCTCACCGGTGCTTTATCTGGCGGGGTTTGCGCTCGCGGCGCTCGACTATCCGCGCATTGGCGCGATCTTCTACTTCTTCGTCGCACTGCTTTGGCTCGTGCCCGACCAACGCATGGAGCGGCTCGCCCTCGCTGCCGGCGAAAAGAAGGAAGAGTAGACAGCGAAGGGGCCGGCGCGCATGCGGCCGGCCCCTTCGCCCATCACATCGTCATCAACCTGCCAGATGCTTGCGCTTCGCGAGTTCCTGAGCCTTCGCGTAGTCGGCCTGGATCACCGGCAGGCCTTCCGTGGCGGCCTTCTTGAGGCCCGCGTCGCGGCCCGAGGCGATCTCCGCCTGGAACGCCGAGAGCGTCTTCTGCTGGCCGGCCAGCGCGACCTGCTCGATATACGTCTTGTCGAAGTCCGCGCCGCGCAGCGTGTTGATGCTGCTGATGACCGCCGCATCCGGGTCGTTGCGCGGCACGTCCACGCCGCGCGGGCTCGCCGCGCGCATCGAGTCGGACAGCTTCGAATAGTCGGCCACCAGTTTTTCCGCGAAGGCCTTCACTTCGCGGTCGGTCGAGCGCGAGTCGGCAATGCGCGCGGCATCGCGCTGCGTGGCGACGGTTTGCGTGCCGTCCGCGATGAAGGCCTTGTCGGCTTCATGAAGCTTGCCGGGTGCGGCCGAAGTCGAGGCAGCCGCCGCTGCATTTGCTGTGGGCGCGGGGGTCTGCGCATGGGCGCTCAGCGTAACGGCGCAAAGGCTGGCGGCCGAAGCCGCGATGAGCGAGGCAAGCGAGAGGCGAGTCATCTGAACTCCTTTCTGCGTAGTTGGTATCGATTGCGCGCGCAGCGCCGCACGTGATGCGGATTTTCGTGTGGCCCTGCGCGGGACCGTTATGGCGTGGCGCCTTGCTGCTCAACGGTCAGAGGAATTCTATGAAGTCACTCGCGGTTCAGGTGAAACGATTGCTTCGCTTGTGTAACGGTTGGTAAGAGAGCATGCGCTTCGCCGACTTATTGCACCTGGCCGCGCAGCGTCCTCGCGGCAGCCACCATGTTCGTCAACGCAGGAATCACCTCGGCCCACTGGCGCGTCTTCAGACCGCAATCCGGGTTGACCCACAGGCGTTCTGCCGGAATACGCTCCGCGGCCTTCTGCATCAGCTGCACGATGTGCGCTTCGGTCGGGATGTTAGGCGAGTGAATGTCGTACACGCCGGGCCCGATTTCGTTCGGATACCTGAAGTCGTCGAACGCGTCCAGCAGCTCCATGTTCGAGCGCGAGGTCTCGATCGTGATGACGTCCGCATCCATATCGGCAATCGAAGCCATGATGTCGTTGAATTCCGAATAGCACATGTGCGTGTGGATCTGCGTGTCGTCTCCCACGCCGTTCGCCGTGATGCGGAACGATTCCACGGCCCAGCGCAGATACTCGCCCCACTGCGCGCGGCGCAGCGGCAGACCCTCGCGCAGCGCGGCCTCGTCGATCTGGATCACGCCCACGCCGGCCTTCTCCAGGTCGAGTACTTCTTCGCGAATGGCAAGCGCGAGCTGGTAGCACGAGACCGAACGCGGCTGGTCGTCACGCACGAAGGACCAGTTGAGGATCGTCACCGGGCCCGTGAGCATGCCCTTCATGGGCTTGTCCGTGAGCGACTGCGCGTAGGTGATCCACTCCACCGTCATCGCCTTCGGGCGGCTGATGTCGCCGAACAGAATGGGCGGCTTCACGCAGCGCGAGCCGTACGACTGCACCCAGCCGAACTGGCTGAACGCGTAGCCGTCGAGTTGCTCGCCGAAGTATTCGACCATGTCGTTGCGCTCGGCTTCGCCGTGTACGAGCACGTCGAGGCCCAGTTGCTCCTGCTCGCGCACGATGCGCTCGATTTCGGCGCGCATGGCGGCCCGGTAGCCCGCGTCGTCGAGCGCGCCGCTCCTGAACTGGCTTCGCGCCTGGCGGATTTGCGCCGTTTGCGGGAACGAGCCGATCGTGGTGGTCGGGAAGGCGGGCAGCTTCAGGCGCGTGGCCTGCTTCGCGGCGCGCTCGGCGTAAGCGTGCTGACGATTGCCGAGCTGCGCGTCGATGCGGGCGATCGCGGCCTTCACAGCAGGGTTGTTCACGCGCGGCGACTCGCGGCGCGCCTGAACGGCGGCGGCGTTCGCTGCGAGAACGGCTGCGACCTGGTCGCGGCCGGCGTTCAGCGCCGTGGCGAGCACCTTCACTTCGTCGAGCTTCTGCAGCCCGAACGCGAGCCACGAACGGATTTCAGCGTCGAGCTTCACTTCGCTGTCGAGATCCACCGGCACGTGCAGCAGCGAGCACGACGGCGCGATCCAGAGGCGCTCGCCCAACTGCTTCGCGAGCGGCTCGAGCCAGTCGAGCGTGGCGTTCAGGTCTGTCTTCCAGATGTTGCGGCCGTTGACCGCGCCCACCGAAAGCACGCATTCTCCAGGCAGCTTTTGCGCGGCCAGCGCGACTTCTGCGCGGGCGTTGATCGCGTCGATATGCAGACCGTCGACGGGCAGCGAGCACGCGAGGTCGAGATTCTCCTGGAGTTGTCCAAAGTAGGTGGCCAGCAGCAGTTTGACGCTGCGCAGCTCGAACCCTTCATATGCCGTCGCAAACGCGGCGCGCCAGGCCGGATCGAGTTCGGTTACGAGAATCGGCTCGTCGATCTGCACCCATTCGACGTCCATCACGCGGAAATAGTCGAGCAGCGCGCGATACACGGGCATGATGCGCGGCAGCAGCGCGAGCTTGTCCGAGTCGTCCCTGGCCTTGCCGAGCCACAGGTACGTGAGCGGCCCGATGATCACCGGCTTGGCCTTCACGCCCAGTTCGCGGGCTTCGCGCAGTTGCCCGGAAAGACGCGAGGTGTCGAGGTTGAACTGCGTATCGGCCGTGAATTCCGGGACGATGTAGTGATAGTTCGTGTCGAACCACTTCGTCATTTCGCCGGCCGCGACGCCGCCGCAGCAAGCGGCATGATCCTCGGCGCCGTGGGCCGAGCGGCCGCGCGCCACGCGAAAGGCGTTGTCGAGCTGGTCGCCGTGGAAGCCCTGCACGCGCTCGGGCAGGTTGCCGAGCGTGAAGCTCATGTCGAGCACCTGGTCGTAGAACGCGAAGTCGCCGGCGGGCACGAGGTCGAGACCCTTCTGGTTCTCCCAGTGGCGCGCGCGCAGTTGCGCGCCAAGCGCCTTCAGCTCGTCGAGAGAGGATTCGCCCTTCCAGTAGCGCTCCAAACCGAATTTGAGTTCGCGTTTCGCGCCGATGCGCGGAAAGCCGAGATTGTGCGTGGTGACCATGTGCGGCGCCGTCCGAAATGAAAGTGTTGAAAACGTTCCAGAGTGGCGGCGATGATAGCGGTATCCGTGAATGAATAAAAATGGCATTATTTCATTCATCCATTAGTTTTCTTCATCTGACACCCGATGCTCGAACGCGTTCATCTCGTCATCGTCCGCGAAGTCGCCCGGCAGGGTTCGCTGACCGCAGCGGCGGAGTCCCTTTTTCTCACGCAATCGGCGTTGAGCCATACGGTCAAGAAAATCGAGCAGCAGCTCGGCACGCCAATCTGGGACCGCGAGGGGCGCAGCCTGCGGCTTACGCAGGCCGGGCAATATCTGCTCTCTCTGGCCGAGCGGCTCTTGCCCCAGTTCGAACTCGCGGAAGAACGCATGAAGCAGTACGCCGCGGGCGAGCGCGGCACCTTGCGCATCGGCATGGAATGCGCGCCGTGCTATCAGTGGCTGCTCAAGGTGGTCTCGCCGTATCTGGCGCGCTGGCCCGACGTCGACGTGGACGTGAAGCAGCGTTTTCAGTTCGGCGGCATCGGCGCGTTGATCGGCTATGACATCGACGTGCTGGTCACGCCCGATCCGCTCAACCGGCCCGGACTGCGTTTCGATCCCGTGTTCGACTACGAACAGGTGCTGGTGGTCGCGGAAGACCACCGGCTCGCGAACGTGCGCTACGTGAAGCCCGAGCAGCTCGTCGACGAAACGCTCATCACGTATCCCGTGGATACCGACCGGCTCGATATCTACAACCAGTTTCTGCGGCCCGCGAGCATCACGCCGCGCCGTCACAAGACGATCGAAACGACCGACATCATGCTGCAGATGGTCGCGAGCCACCGCGGCGTGGCCGCGCTGCCGCGCTGGCTCGCGGAAGAATACGCAGACCGCATGCCGCTCGCGATCGTGAAGCTCGGCAAGCAGGGCATCGCGAAGCAGATCTTCCTCGGCACGCGGGAAGGCGACGCCGTGGTCGACTACCTGAAATCCTTCGTCGAATTCGCGCGCGACCCGGTCTGGCGCGACCCGGTCTGGCGCGACCCGGTCTGACGCGACCCGGTCTGGCCACAGCCACGCGTGCGAGGCTGATGCCGCGCGGTGCACGCGCGCTCGCGGCAACCGATGACATCTCCAGAACGAAAGGAACGCGACATAGGACCGTATATTGATCGTTCAATTAACTTAAAGCCGCTATTCATCGGCGCTCGCTGGAATCGTTTGTCGTTTCTGCGCAATTGCCCGTCGCAATTGCTACGTTAGTCGGCTTTTTGCCGGACAACCATGTGTCATGAGGCTTCATGACCCTGCGACGCAATTCGATTCCTGAGGAGATGACGATGTGCCGATTCCCCCTGCTTAAGACAGGCGCGCTCGCGTGCGCCGCGATGCTCTGCACCAGCGCCTACGCGGCCGATCCCGCCGCGTGCAAGGACGTGCGCTTCGCCGACGTGGGCTGGACCGATATCGCGGCCACCACGGGCGTGGCATCGACGATCCTGGGCGCGCTTGGCTATACGCCGACCAAGACGATCGCCTCGGTACCGATCACGTTTGCAGGGCTCAAGAGCAAGCAGATCGATGTGTTTCTCGGCTACTGGTCGCCGACCATGGACCCGATCATCGAGCCGTTCACGAAGTCGGGCTCGATCAAGGTGCTCTCGACGCCGAATCTCACGGGCGCGAAATATACGCTTGCCGTTCCCGATTACGTCTACCAGGGCGGCCTCAAATCGTTTCAGGACATCGCCAAATACGCGGACAAACTGCAAGGGCGCATCTACGGCATCGAACCCGGCAACGACGGCAACGCGCTGATCCAGAAGATGATCGGCGCGAATCAGTACGGGCTCGGCAAATTCAAGCTCGTCGAATCGAGCGAGGCGGGCATGCTCGTGCAGGTGAACCGCGCCGTGCGCGAGAAGCAATGGATCGTGTTCCTCGGCTGGGAGCCGCATCCCATGAACGTGCAGATGAAGATCGACTATCTCTCCGGCGGCGATGCGGTGTTCGGGCCTGACTATGGCGCGGCGCGCGTGCTGACCGCGGAACCGCCCGACTACGCCGCGCGCTGCCCGAACGTGGCGAAATTCGTCTCCAACCTGCAGTTCACGACCGCCATCGAGAACCGTTTGATGGTGCCGATCGCCAACAAGGAGGACCCGAACAAGGCCGCCGCCGACTGGCTGCGCAGCAACCCGCAGGTGCTCGACAACTGGCTCGCCGGCGTGACCACGCTGGACGGCAAGCCGGGCCTGCCTGCCGTGCGCGCTTCGCTGGGCGTGCACTGACGCGCCCTTGTCCGCGGCGAAAGCCGCGGACATCCCTGCGGTACATCCCTATTTGCGCAGCAATTTTGGTTGATTAGCGTTCAAAAGAGGAGGAGGCAGATGGAGCAAGCGGGAATCGGTACGCATGGCGCACAGGAGAGCGCCGCATGGGGCGGTCATGGCCATGCGCTACAGCGCGGTCTCACATGGAAAGATGCGTTCTGGGTGACGAGCGGCGTGCCCGCGGGCGTGCTGTTCACGATCGGCGGCGTTTGCGCGACCATCGGCCAGCCGGCCTGGGCCATCTGGATCGCGTCGATTACGATGGGCCTCGTGCAAAGCGCGACTTACGCCGAGATTTCGGGGCTCTTTCCGCACAAGTCGGGCGGCGCTTCGGTGTACGGGGCAATCGGCTGGGTCCGCTACAGCAAGATGATCGCGCCGGTTTCCGTATGGTGCAACTGGCTCGCGTGGTCGCCCATGCTGGCGCTGGGCTGCGGACTCGCCGCGAACTACGCGCTCGCCACACTGTTTGCGCCCGAAGCGGCCATCATGCAGTGGCACTGGACGCTCGCCAACCTGGACTTCATCAAGCCAGGCCTCACGCTGCGCATCAACGCGACGTTCCTGATCGCCGCGGCGTTCCTGCTCGTCACGTTCCGGCTTCAGCATAGCGGCGCTTCGAAGGCCGCGAAAACGCAGAAGATTCTGGGCATTGCGTCGCTCACGCCGCTGTTGATCGTCGGCCTCGTGCCCTTCGTCACGGGCGATGCGCCCGCAAAGCATCTTTTTCCGCTGCTGCCGCTCGGGCACGACGCGCACGGCAATCTCACCGCTGCAGTGTTCGGCGCATGGAACGGGCAGGGCGTGGTCATGGCGCTGGGCGCGATGTTCATGGCGGGATGGGCTTCGTACGGCTTCGAGACGGCGGTGTGCTATACGCGCGAGTTTCGCGACCCGCGGCGCGATACGGCGAGGGCGATCTTCTGGTCGGGCGCGCTTTGCCTCGTCGTGATGACGCTCGTTCCGCTCGCGTTTCAGGGCTCGCTGGGTACGGCGATGATGCTCGATCCGCGCATTGGCGACGGCACGGGCGTGGGTACTGCGATGGCCGCAATGGTGGGCGGCGGCGCCTGGGTGGGCAACGCGGTGGTGGTGATGCTGATGCTCTCCATCCTGCTGATCGTGATGACGTCGATGATGGGTTCGTCGCGCACGCTCTATCAGGCTTCGGTGGACGGCTGGCTGCCGCGCTACCTCTCGCGCGTGAACGAGCACGGCGCGCCGACGGCGGCGATGTGGACCGATCTGGGCTTCAATCTCGTCCTGCTCGCGATGTCGGACTATATGACGGTGCTGTCGATCTCGAACGTCTGCTACATGTTGTTCGTGTTCCTGAATTTGCAATCGGGCTGGATTCATCGCATGGACCGCGGCGCGTGGGCACGGCCGTTTCGTTGCCCGACGTGGCTGCTCGCGCTGGGCGCGCTGTGCGGGTATGCGAACCTCGTATTCGTGGGCGCTGGCGCCGATCTGCAAGGCGAGGGGACGCTGCGCGATGGCCTCGTTGCCATGCTGCTGATCGTGCCGGTGTTTGCTTTCCGGCATTACTGGCAGGATCGCGGGCGGTTTCCGGCGGGCAGTGCGCTCGATATGGAAGTGAGCGTGCCGGTGCGCAACCGGTGGCTGAATCTTGCGCCTTATGGCGCACTCATTGCTGCGGCGCTGACGATTGCGGTTTCGCATTGGCTGGCCGCTTCGGTCTGAGTTGGCTTCAGTGTTGGTGTTGGCGGCATCGTGCGGGCGGGTTGCCCGTGCGGTGCCGCGTTTTTTTGTGTGCCTGCCGCGGCGCTCTTTGCTGGACTGATCGCGCGCTGAATGCTCGGCGAACCCCCCAAAAAAAAAGCCGGAGTCGGCACGCGGATCCTTGCGCGCCGACTCCGGCCCATCAGCGTTGCTTAAAGCGTCACACTGTGCGCGCGGATTTTCTCGCTATGCGACGCGCCATCCGGTGCAGGAATAGCCGCCCCACGCGCCGGCGCTCCGTTCGCCACGTAATACGCCGCATTCGAACGCGCCAGCGCCTCGCGCCCGCGAATCCGGTCCGCGATCTTCTCCGCGATCATGATGGTCGGCGCATTGAGGTTGCCGGTGGTGATGCGCGGCATGATCGAAGCATCCACGACGCGCAGGCCATCGACGCCATGCACGCGGCCTTCGCCATCCACCACGGCCATGTCGTCGTAGCCCATCGCACAAGAACACGACGGATGATAGGCGGTTTCCGCGCGGTTGCGCACGAAGGCATCGATTTCGGCGTCGGTCTCGAGCGCCGCGCCGGGGCTCAGCTCGCGCCCGCGAAACCGGTCGAGCGCGGGCTGCGCAATGATTTCGCGAGTCATGCGAATCGCGTCGCGGAATTCGCGCCAGTCGAGCGCCTCTGCCATGTAGTTGAAGAGAATCGACGGATGCTGGCGCGGGTCGCGCGAGCGCAGCTTCACACGCCCGCGGCTCGGCGAGCGCATCGAGCCCACGTGCGCCTGGAAGCCATGCATCTTGATCGCATTGCTGCCGTTGTAATTGATCGCAACGGGCAAAAAGTGGTATTGAAGGTTTGGCCACGGATCGTCGTCGCGCGTGCGAATGAAGCCGCCCGCCTCGAAATGATTGCTCGCGCCAATGCCGGTTCCGCGCAGCATCCATTCGAGGCCAATAGCCGGTTGATTACGCATCAGGAGCGCGGGGTAGAGCGACACAGGCTCCTTGCACGCGTACTGCATGTACATCTCCAGGTGATCCTGAAGATTCTGTCCGACGCCAGGCAGATCGAGCACGACGGGAATGTCGAGCTCGCGCAGCCACGCACCGGGGCCGACGCCCGAGCGCTGCAGGATCTGCGGCGAGGCAATCGCGCCCGCACACAGCAGCACTTCGCGGCGCGCGTAGCGCGTCACGCGCGCGGGCCCGTCGAGAAAGACGACGCCGCACGCCCGCTTGCCGCTGAACAGAATGCGGTCCGTCACCGCGTGCGTGACGATGTCGATGTTGGGCCGATGCCTGGCCTGATCCAGATAGCCGCGGGCGGTGCTCGCGCGCCGGCCCTTGGCCGTCACGGTGCGGTCCATCGGCCCGAAGCCTTCCTGGCGGAAGCCATTGAGGTCGTCGGTGCGCGGATAGCCCGCCTGCACGCCCGCCTCGATCATTGCCTCGAAGAGCGGGTTCACGCCCGGTTTGCTCGTGCTCACGTGAACCGGACCTTCGCCGCCGTGATAGTCGTTCGCACCGATGTCGCGCGTTTCGGCCTTGCGGAAATAGGGCAGGCAGTCCAGATAGCTCCAGTTTTCAAGCCCCTTGCGCTCGGCCCAGCCGTCGTAGTCGAGCGCGTTGCCGCGGATATAGCACATGCCGTTGATGAGCGACGACCCGCCCAGCCCCTTGCCGCGCCCGCATTCCATGCGCCGGTTGTTCATGTGCGGTTCGGGATCGGTTTCGTAGGCCCAGTTGTAGCGGCGGCCTTGCAGCGGGTAGGCGAGCGCCGCGGGCATCTGCGTGCGGAAATCGAAGCGGTAGTCGGGACCGCCGGCTTCGAGCAGCAGCACCGTCGCGTCGCGATCCTCGGTGAGGCGCGTGGCAAGCACGTTGCCCGCCGATCCCGCGCCGATGATGATGTAGTCGTACTCTTGCGCTGCCATGCAGGACTCCCTCAGAAAACGGGCTGATACGGTCCCAGTTCCACCTGGACGGATTTGATTCGCGTGTAATGCTCGAGCGTGGTGATGCCGTTTTCGCGGCCCACGCCCGACTGCTTGTAGCCGCCCACGGGCATTTCGGCGGGCGACTCGCCCCACGTGTTGATCCAGCAAATGCCGGCTTCGAGCCGATGAATGACGCGGTGCGCGCGAGCGAGGCTTTCGGTCACGACGCCGGCGGCCAGGCCGTACAGCGATTCGTTGGCGCGTGCGATCACTTCGGCTTCGTTGGCGAAGGCGAGAATGCTCATCACCGGGCCGAAGATCTCCTCCTGCACGATGCGCATGTCGTCGCGGCAACCGGAGAATACGGTGGGCTGCACGTACTGGCCGCGCGCGAAATCGCCCTGCGTGAGGCGCGCGCCGCCCGCAATCAGCCGCGCGCCTTCGCGCTTGCCGCTCTCGATATAGCCGAGCACCTTGTCGAGCTGCGCGGCGCTCGCGAGCGGTCCGAAGTGGGTGGCGGGATCGGCGGGGTTGCCCACGCGGATGCGCTGCACGCGTTCGAGCACGCGTGCTTCGAACGCGGCAATCACCGATTGATGGACGAACACGCGCGTGGCGTTGGTGCACACCTGGCCGGCGCTGAAGAAGTTGGCGGTCACGGCGATATCGGCGGCGCGCTCGAGGTCGGCGTCTTCGAAGACGATGAGCGGCGACTTGCCGCCCAGCTCCATCGTGACTTCCTTGAGCGTGGAGCCGCCCGCGGCCGCCATGACCTTCTTGCCGGTTTCGACGCCGCCCGTAAACGAAATCTTCTCGATGCCGGGATGCACGCTCAGCATGGCGCCCACGCGGCCGTCGCCGTGGACCACGTTGAACACGCCGGGCGGCACGCCTGCTTCGATATAAATCTCAGCGAGTTTCGAGGCCGAAAGCGGGGTGATCTCGCTCGGCTTGAAGATCATCGCGTTGCCGGCCGCAAGCGCGGGCGCCGACTTCCAGCAGGCGATCTGCAGCGGATAGTTCCAGGCGCCGATGCCCGCCGTGACGCCCAGCGGCTCGCGCCGCGTGTAGACGAACGAAGTCTCGCGCAGCGGAATCTGCTGGCCTTCCAGTGCGGGCGCGAGACCCGCGTAGTACTCGATCACATCGGCGCCGGTGACGATATCCACGCTGCGCGTTTCGGCGATGGGCTTGCCCGTGTCGCGGGTTTCGAGCGCCGCGAGTTCGTCGTTGCGCTCGCGCAGCAATTCGACCGCGCGGCGCAGCACGCGCGAGCGCTGCATGGCCGTCATGGCGGCCCACACGCGCTGGCCGGCTCGCGCCGATTGCACGGCGCGGTCGATATCGGCGGCGCTCGCGTGCTGCACCGTGGCGAGCCTGGTGCAGGTGGCGGGATCGTAGGTGTCGAACGTTTCGCCGCTGGTGGCGTCGCTGTAGGTGCCGTCGATGAAGAGGCGTTGCAGGGGAAAGAGGGACATCGCTTGGCTCCGGGCCGGGTTATTTGGCCGACTTGCCTGAGCGCGGCTTGGCGCGCGTCTCGAGCAGCAGGTCGATGTAGTCGTTGGCCACGCGCAGCGCGGCCTTCGTGTCGAACGGTTCGCCCGTGAGCGCGCCGCGCAGCCAGAGGCCGTCGATCAAGGCAGCGAGTCCGCTTGCAGCGCGCCGCGCCGCGGCGCCCGGCAACACCTTCTCGAACTCCGCGCAGAGGTTCGAATGGAGCCGCCGCGTGTTGACGCGCTGCAGCCGGCGCAGCACGGGCTGATGCATGCTCTCGGCCCAGAACGCGAGCCACGTCTTCATGACGGGCGCGTTCACCTGCGAGACGTCGAAATTGGCCGCGACGATGGCGCGCAAGCGCGCACGCGGTTCGTCTTTCGCGGCGAGGCGACGCCGCACCGTGGCCTCCCAGAGGTCGTGCAGCACATGGCGCATGGTGGCTTCGAGCAGACCGTCCTTGCCGCCGAAATAGTGGCTGACGATGCCAGTGGAAATCTTCGCGTGCTGCGCGACGGTGGCGAGCGTCGTGCCGGAGAGGCCCGACTCGTCGATCGATTGCAGGGTGGCGTCGATGAGTTGCGCGCGGCGCAGGTCGCGCATTCCGATCTTGGGCATGGTCATTCCGGACGATTCGGGGAGGTTTCCACTCTAGGTATTTTTTATTGAATGTTCAATCAATAAAAACGTAGAAATGGCGGGATCGGCGGATTTTACAAAGTCTGCGTCGGATTACCGATGATGACGTCGCCGGAACCCCTCGAGAGGCCCGCCAGATAACGGATTGCGCCTGTTTTACAGGGGTTTTTCCGCCGCTGGCGTGTCGCGTCAGCGCCAGCGCATGTCGTGTCTGCGCAAGTCGGGCGAGATTTGGACTTGTACGTTTTGATCCACCGCGCGAGGCGCCAGGCGTTCCCGGCGCGGCCCGACAACCTGTATCGCCAGACCAGAGAGACCCGAAACCATGAGAAAACTGAATGCGGTGGCACTGAGCGGCATTGCGGCGGCATTGAGCGCTGTCTCGACCGCAAGCCACGCCCAAAGCAGCGTCACCCTGTACGGGATCGTCGACGCGGGCGTGACGTATGTGAGCAATGCGGGCGGCTCACACCAGGTGAAGTTCGACGATGGCATTGCACAGGCGAACCGCTGGGGCCTCAAGGGCACCGAGGATCTCGGCGGCGGGCTGAAAGCCGTGTTCCAGCTGGAAAGCGGTTTTCACCTCGGCAACGGACAGCTCGCCAACGGCGGCTCGCTTTTCGGCCGTCTGGCTTATGTGGGACTACAGAACGATTGGGGCACGCTCGCGTTCGGCAATCAGGCCGACATGACGCAGGAGTTCGTCTACCTCTACAACGTCACGGCATGGGCGAGCGGCTACGCGATCAACCAGGGCGACTTCGACCGCATGAACGGCGACCATCTGCCGAACGCCGTGAAATTCATGTCGAACACGTTCGGCGGATTCCAGTTCGGCGGCATGTACTCGTTCAGCAACACGCCCGGCGACTTCCACACCGGCAGCGCCTGGAGCGTGGGCGCGCAGTACCAGAACGGCCCGTTCGCGATGGGCACCGCCTACACACAGTTGAACAACCCATCGGGCATTTACGCGTTCGACCCGTACAACATGATCGGCGTGCGCACGTTCTTTGGCAGACCGACCGTCAGCGTCGATCCGGCTACGGGCGCAGCGAGCTCGCTCTATTCGGCGACACCGTTCCCCGTGGACAAGCAGGCCACCTTCGGCGCGGGCGCGAGCTATGCCCTCGGCGACGTCACGCTGATGGGCGCTTTCACGTACACGCAGATCAAGGCGTTCGGCGAGAGCGAGCACATGCAGGTGGGCGAGGGCGGCGCGAACTGGCAGGTGACGCCCGCGTTCAGCGTGGCGGGCGGCTACCAGTACACCCACTTCGACGGCCATCACTGGAACCAGATTTCGGCGGGCCTGCATTACCTGCTTTCGAAAACCACCGACGTCTATCTCTCGGGCGACTGGCTCAAGGCCTCGCAGGGCGTGGACGCGGTGATCGGCTACAGCTTCACGCCGTCTTCCACCACGACGCAGGCCGACGTGCGCATTGGCTTGCGCCACTCGTTCTGAGCGGGCGGAGGGCGTTGATCCGCCGCAGCCTCGGGAAAACCCGCGGTAAAGGCATGCGTTGCGCCCGCCGGAGTCGCCCCGAGGCCCCGGCTGGCGTGGCCGTCCAACGGCGATGGCGTTTTTGTTCTATCGGCTGCCATGGCCTCTTTGGTCTACTTGTACCCAAGCTCATCCATGCGCTCAGCGCGAAGGGAAGTCAGATGAACGTCAGCGTTTTCGACCTGTTCAAGATCGGAATCGGTCCGTCCAGTTCACATACGGTCGGCCCGATGGTCGCCGCGTGCCGTTTCGCGTCCCACGTCGAGGACGCCAATCTGCTCGCCTTTGTACGCCGCGTCAAAGTCGAGCTGTACGGCTCGCTCGGCGCGACGGGCAAGGGCCACGGCACCGACAAGGCCGTGCTGCTCGGCCTCGAAGGCAGCTTGCCCGACTCGGTCGATCCCGACCAGATCGAGCCGCGCCTTGCCGCCATTCGCCGCGAGAAGACGCTCGTGCTGCTCGGCAAGCAGACCATCCGCTTCGACGAAAAGGAATGCGTCGGCTTCTTTCGCAAGACGATGGGCGGCGCCAATACGCTGCACCCGAACGGCATGCGTTTTCAGGCCTTCGACGAAAACGGGCAGCTGCTCGTCGAAAAAGAGTACTACTCGGTGGGCGGCGGTTTTGTCGTGAACCGCGACGGCGACCGCGTGAACGGCGTGCGCAGCGGACGCGACGTGCCGTATCCGTTCCGCACCGGCGACGACCTGCTGCGCGTGTGCAACGAGAGCGGCCGCTCGATCGCCGAAGTCACCTTTGCGAACGAGTGCGCGGCACGCTCGCCGCAAGACGTGCGCGAAGGGCTGCTCGTGATCTGGCGCGCGATGGCCGCCTGCGTGGAGCGCGGCTGCAAGATGCACGGCGAACTGCCCGGCCCGATGCAGGTGAAGCGCCGCGCGGCCGATCTCTCGGTGCATCTGCGTTCGCGCTCGGAAGAGTCGCTGCGCGATCCGCTCTCCATGCTCGACTGGGTCAATCTCTACGCCATGGCCGTGAACGAAGAGAACGCGGCGGGCGGCCGCGTCGTCACGGCGCCCACGAACGGCGCGGCGGGCGTGATTCCCGCGGTGCTGCACTACTACGTGAAGTT
The DNA here is from genome assembly GCF_003096715.1 of Paraburkholderia silvatlantica. GTDB lineage: Bacteria > Pseudomonadota > Gammaproteobacteria > Burkholderiales > Burkholderiaceae > Paraburkholderia > Paraburkholderia silvatlantica. The sequence goes on along the minus strand of NZ_QEOL01000008.1, from coordinate 7,731 downwards.
CGTGGCGGGCGCAAACGAAGACGGCATTGCCGACTTCCTGCTCACGGCCGCGGCCATCGGCATCATCTACAAGGAAACCGCGTCGATCTCGGGTGCGGAAGTGGGCTGCCAGGGCGAAGTGGGCGTGGCCTGCTCGATGGCCGCTGCCGCGCTCGCTGCCGTCATGGGCGGCACGCCTCGCCAGGTGGAGAACGCTGCCGAAATCGGCATGGAGCACAACCTCGGCATGACCTGCGACCCCGTGGGCGGCCTCGTGCAGATTCCGTGCATCGAGCGCAACGCAATGGGCGCAATCAAGGCGATCAACGCCGCGCGCATGGCGCTCAAGGGCAACGGCGAGCATTACGTCACGCTCGACAACGTCATCAAGACGATGCGTGAAACGGGTGCCGACATGAAGACGAAATACAAGGAGACGTCGCGCGGTGGTCTCGCCGTGAACGTCATCGAGTGCTAACGGAAGCTAATGGTAACGCGCAACAAGGGGTCCGCGAGATGAGCCGCTATTCGATATTCAGTCTGTTCCGCAACGGGTTGTCGTATCACGAGAACTGGGAGCGGCAGTGGAGAAGCCCGGAGCCGAAGAAGGAGTACGACGTGGTGATCGTCGGCGGCGGCGGCCATGGTCTCGCAACGGCCTATTACCTCGCGAAAGAGCACGGCGTGAAGAACGTCGCGATTCTGGAGAAAGGCTGGATCGGCGGCGGCAATACGGCGCGCAACACGACCATCGTGCGCTCGAACTATCTGTGGGACGAGTCGGCGGCGCTCTATGAAAAGGCGATGAAGCTCTGGGAAGGGCTCTCGCAGGACCTCAACTACAACGTGATGTTCAGCCAGCGCGGCGTGATAAATCTCGCGCACACGCTGCAGGACGTGCGCGATACCGAGCGCCGCGTGAATGCGAACCGCCTGAACGGCGTGGACGCGGAATTCCTCACGCCCGAGCAAATCAAGGAAATCGAGCCGACCATCAACCTGAACAGCCGATACCCCGTGCTGGGCGCGTCGATCCAGCGCCGCGCGGGCGTGGCGCGCCACGACGCCGTGGCGTGGGGTTTCGCGCGCGGCGCGGACCAGCACGGCGTGGACATCATCCAGAACTGCCAGGTAACAGGGATTCGCCGCGACGGCGCGCGTGTGACCGGGGTGGATACGTCGAAGGGTTTCATCAAGGCGAAGAAGGTCGCCGTGGTGGCGGCGGGCAACACCACGACGCTCGCGGACATGGCCGGCGTGCGCCTGCCGCTGGAAAGCCATCCGCTGCAGGCGCTGGTGTCGGAGCCGATCAAGCCGGTCGTGAACACGGTGATCATGTCGAACGCAGTGCACGCCTATATCAGCCAGTCCGACAAGGGCGACCTCGTGATCGGCGCGGGCGTGGACCAGTACACCGGTTTTGGCCAGCGCGGCAGCTTCCACATCATCGAGGGCACGCTGCAGGCCATCGTCGAAATGTTCCCGGTGTTCTCGCGCGTGCGCATGAACCGGCAGTGGGGCGGCATCGTCGACGTTTCGCCGGACGCCTGCCCGATCATCAGCAAGACCGACGTGAAAGGGCTCTATTTCAACTGCGGCTGGGGCACCGGCGGCTTCAAGGCGACGCCGGGATCGGGCTGGGTGTTCGCTCACACCATTGCGAAGGACGAACCGCATCCGCTCAACGCGCCGTTCTCACTGGACCGTTTCTATACCGGCCATCTGATCGACGAGCACGGCGCAGCCGCTGTCGCACACTAGGCAATTTCGTTGCATGGGACCCGAGTAAGGCGCTGAAGCGCCAACTCGGGTCGACAGGAGATCCAGACATGTTGATCATTGAATGCCCGTGGTGCGGTCCCCGCGCCGAAGTCGAGTTCACGTGCGGCGGCGAAGCCGAAATCGCGCGACCGCTCGACACCGACAAGCTCACCGACAAGGAATGGGGCGACTACCTCTTCATGCGCCACAACCCGCGCGGCGTGCACAAGGAGCAGTGGCTGCACGCGCAGGGTTGCCGCCGCTGGTTCATGGCGACGCGCGACACCGTCACCTACGAGATCCAGAGTTACGAGACCTTCGGCGCGGCAAACGAAGCGCAAGGCAACAAGCAAGGGAGCACGCAGCGATGAGCCAGAAGAACCGCCTCGGCGCCGGTGGGCGCGTGAACCGCGCGATTCCGCTTAACTTCACGTTCAACGGCCGCACGTATCAGGGCTTCCAGGGCGACACGCTCGCCTCGGCGCTGCTCGCCAACGACGTGCATTTCGTCGCGCGCAGCTTCAAGTACCACCGCCCGCGCGGCATCATGACGGCGGACGTGGCCGAGCCGAACGCCGTCGTGCAACTGGAGCGCGGCGCCTATACGGTGCCCAATGCACGTGCGACCGAGGTCGAGTTGTACCAGGGCCTCATTGCGACGAGCGTGAACGCCGAGCCCAGCCTGGAAAACGACCGCATGGCGATCAACCAGAAGTTCTCGCGCTTTCTGCCCGCGGGCTTCTATTACAAGACCTTCATGTGGCCGCGCAAATGGTGGCCGAAATACGAGGAAAAGATTCGCGACGCCGCAGGTCTCGGCAAAGCGCCCGAAGTGCGCGACGCCGACCGCTACGACAAATGCTTCGCGCATTGCGACGTGCTCGTGATCGGCGGCGGGCCCGCCGGTCTCGCGGCCGCGCATACGGCGGGCGCAACCGGCGCACGCGTGATTCTGGTGGACGACCAGCGCGAACTGGGCGGCAGCCTGCTGTCGTGCAAGGCCGATATCGATGGCCGTCCCGCGTTCCACTGGGTCGAGAAGATCGAAGCCGAACTCAAGCAGATGCCCGACGTGAAGATCCTGTCGCGCAGCACGGCTTTCGGCTATCAGGATCACAATCTCGTGACCGTGACGCAGCGTTTGACCGAGCATCTGCCGGTTTCCACGCGCCAGGGTACGCGCGAGCTGTTGTGGAAAATCCGCGCCAAACGCGTGATTCTCGCAACGGGTGCGCACGAGCGTCCCATCGTGTTCGGCAACAACGATCTGCCGGGCATCATGCTGGCATCGGCAGTATCGACGTATATCCATCGCTATGGCGTGTTGCCGGGCCGCAATGCGGTCGTGTTCACGAACAACGACACGGGCTACCGTTGTGCGCTCGACCTGAAGGCATGCGGTGCGGCCGTCACGGTCGTCGATGCGCGCACCCAGGGCAACGGCGCATTGCAGGCCGCCGCCCGCCGCCAGGGCGTGAAGGTGATGTACAACGCCGCCATCAACTGTGCGCACGGCAAGCAGCGCGTGAGCTCGGTCGATGTCGTCGGCTACACGAACGGGCAAGCCGGCGCGCAGCAGGCCACGCTCGCATGCGACCTCGTCGCGGTGTCGGGCGGCTTCAGCCCCGTCCTGCACCTCTTTGCGCAGTCGGGCGGCAAGGCGCACTGGAGCGACGCGAAGGCGTGCTTCATGCCGGGCAAGCGCGTGCAGGAGGAGGTGAGCGTTGGCGCGGCGGCGGGCGAATTCGGCCTGGCGCGCGCGCTCACACAGGGCGTGGACGGCGGCATCGACGCGGCGAAGTCGCTCGGCTTCCCGCTCAAGCGGCCCGCGGTGCCCAGGGCCGCCGAGGTCGAGGAAACGCCGCTGCAGGCGCTGTGGCTCGTGGGCAGCCACAAGGATGCGGCGCGCGGCCCGAAGCAATTCGTCGACTTCCAGAACGACGTTTCGGCAGCGGACATTCTGCTCGCCGCGCGCGAAGGCTTCGAGTCGGTCGAGCACGTGAAGCGCTACACGGCCATGGGTTTCGGTACCGACCAGGGCAAGCTTGGCAATATCAACGGCATGGCGATTCTCGCCAGCGCGCTCGGCAAGACGATTCCCGAAACGGGCACGACGACGTTCCGCCCGAACTACACGCCTGTCACGTTCGGCGCGTTCGCGGGGCGCGAACTGGGCGACATGCTCGACCCGATCCGCAAGACCTGCATTCACGAGTGGCACGTGCAGCATGGCGCGCAGTTCGAGGACGTGGGCAACTGGAAGCGCCCGTGGTATTACCCGAAGAGCGGGGAGAATCTGCACGCGGCCGTGAAGCGCGAGTGTCTTGCGGTGCGCAACAGCGTCGGCATTCTCGATGCGTCCACGCTGGGCAAGATCGACATTCAAGGCCCCGACGCCGCGAAGCTGCTCAACTGGGTCTATACGAACCCGTGGCTCAAGCTCGAAGTGGGCAAGTGCCGTTATGGCCTGATGCTCGACGAAAACGGCATGGTGTTCGACGACGGCGTGACGGTGCGCCTCGGCGAGCAGCACTACATGATGACGACCACCACGGGCGGCGCGGCACGCGTGCTCACGTGGCTCGAACGCTGGCTGCAGACCGAGTGGCCCGACATGAAGGTGCGTCTCGCTTCCGTCACCGACCACTGGGCGACGTTCGCCGTGGTCGGCCCGAAGAGCCGCAAGGTGCTGCAGAAGGTGTGCAAGGACATCGACTTCGACAACGCCGCGTTCCCGTTCATGTCGTATCGCAACGGCACGGTCGCGGGCGTGAAGTCGCGCGTCATGCGTATCAGCTTCTCGGGCGAGCTGGCTTATGAAGTGAACGTGCCGGCCAATGCAGGCCGCGCCGTATGGGAAGCGCTGATGGAAGCAGGCGCCGAATTCGACATCACGCCGTACGGCACGGAAACGATGCACGTGCTGCGCGCGGAGAAGGGCTACATCATCGTGGGCCAGGACACGGACGGCTCGGTCACGCCTTTCGACCTTGGCATGGGCGGTCTAGTCTCGCAGACGAAGGACTTCCTCGGCCGCCGCTCGCTCAAGCGCTCGGACACGGCGAAGGAAAACCGCAAGCAGTTCGTCGGATTGCTGACCGACGATGCGCAATACGTGCTGCCCGAAGGCGGCCAGATCATCGCGCCCGATGCGCAAGCGCGGCCCGACGGCACGACGCCGATGATCGGTCACGTCACGTCGAGCTATTACAGCCCGATCCTGCAGCGTTCCATCGCGCTCGCGGTGGTGAAGGGCGGCTTGAACAAGATGGGCGAGCGCGTGGTGATTCCCATGGCCGATGGCCGGCGCGTGAGCGCGCAGATCGCCAGCCCGATTTTCTACGACACGGAAGGAGTGCGTCAGCATGTTCAATGAAATGAAAGACCCCCTGCCGGTCGCGGAGCGCGTCGTCGGCGTGCGCCTGGAATCGCCGCTTGTCGGCGCTGCGGATCTGATCAAGGCGCAGGAGGGGCGCGCCTCGAAGGCGTTCGCCATGCGCGAGCTGCCGTTCCGCGACCTCGTGAACGTGCGCGGCGAATTGAGCGACCCGGCGTTCGTCGCGGCGTTCGCAAGCGTCGTGGGCTGCGAGCCGCCGCCCGCGCCGAACACCGTCGCGCGCAGCGACCAGTACGACGTGCTCTGGCTCGGCCCCGACGAATGGCTCGTGCGTTCGCTCGCTGCGGTGCAAACCGGCGTGCTCGAAGCGACGCTCACCGCCGTGCTCGGCGGCGCCTATGCGGCGGCCGTGGACGTCGGCAGCGGCAACACGGTGATCAAGATCGAAGGCACGCGAGCGCGCGACGTGCTCTCGCGCGGCTGCCCGCTCGACCTGCATCCGCGCCTCTTCAAGCCGGGGCAATGCGCGCAGAGCGTGTACTTCAAGGCTTCGATCGTGCTGATTCCAACGGGCGACGACCGCTTCGAAATCGTCGTGCGCCGCAGCTTCGCCGATTATTTCTGCCGCATCATGGTCGACGCCGCGGCGTCGGTCGCGCCATGAAGATCGTCGATGCAGCGTTCGAGCCGGCGCTCGGCACGCTGGGCGCAATCGGCGCGCTCGGTGCTCACGACGAGCCGCGCGGACGCGGCTGGAGCGTATTCGTCGAAGCGTTGAGCGTGCCGGCGCGCATCGGCATCTATCCGCACGAGCACGGTTGTCCGCAGCCGCTCGTGATCGACGCGCAACTCGGTTACCGCTGCATGCCGCGCGAAAAGAACGCGACGGGTGAAGCGGGCGACTGGATCGACTACGACGGCTATTGCACGCGCCTTGCCGACTATCTCGGGCGCAAGCCGCACACGCGGCTGCTCGAAACGCTGGTGGCGGACATGGCCGCGTTTTCGTTTCGCGAATGGCCCGCGCTGGAAACGCTCAGGCTCACGGTGCACAAGCCGAAGATCCGGCCGGGCACGCGGCGCGTGGGCGTGGCGCTCGACTGGACACGCGCCGACTATCGGCAATGGATACGGGCAGAAGGGGGGCAGCCGTAGCAGGCAAGACGCGTAGCCCAATGTCGGCGCAAAGCAAGGGTGCGTCGCTTTTTGCACATCGTCGTATGCGGCGGGCAGGCTACGCTCGAAGCATCGTTGTCTTGCGCGGAGTTGCGCGAGGCGACGCCACTAGCAAGCAGCGTTGCGAGCTGCATCGAACAGGAGACAGCGAGATGAGCGGTAATCGAGGCGTCGTGTATCAAGGGCCGGGCAAGGTCGAGGTGCAGAAGATCGCGTATCCGAAGATGGTCGATCCGGGCGGACGCCCGATCGGCCATGGTGTCATTCTGAAGGTGGTCAGCACGAATATCTGCGGCTCCGACCAGCATATGGTGCGCGGGCGCACGACGGCGCCCGTCGGTCTCGTGCTAGGTCACGAAATCACCGGTGAAGTGGTGGAGGTGGGCAACGACGTCGAAACGCTGAAGATCGGCGACCTTGTTTCCGTGCCGTTCAACGTAGCTTGCGGGCGCTGTGCGATGTGCCGCGAGCAGCATACCGGCGTTTGCCTGAATGTGAATCCGTCGCGTGCGGGCGGCGCTTACGGCTATGTGGACATGGGCGGCTGGATTGGCGGCCAGGCTGAATACGTACTCGTGCCGTATGCCGATTTCAACCTGCTGAAGTTCCCCGACCGCGACCAGGCCATGTCGAAAATCCGCGATCTCACGTGTCTCTCCGATATTCTGCCCACGGGCTATCACGGCGCCGTCACGGCGGGCGTGAAGCCGGGATCGACCGTCTATATCGCGGGCGCGGGCCCAGTGGGGATGGCGGCTGCGGCATCGGCGCGCCTGCTCGGCGCGGCCTGCACGATCGTCGGCGACATCAATGCCGAGCGTCTTGCGCATGCGAAGGCGATGGGCTTCGAAGTGGTCGATCTTTCGAAAGACGCGACGCTCGGAGAGCAGATCGAACAGATTCTCGGCAAACCGGAAATCGATTGCGCCGTGGATTGCGTGGGGTTTGAAGCGCACGGACATGGCGCGTCGGGCCACTCGGAGGAAGCGCCGGCCACGGTGCTCAATTCGCTGATGGAAATCACGCGGCCTGCGGGCATGATCGGCATTCCGGGGCTGTACGTGACCGACGATCCGGGCGCACGCGACGTGGCCGCGCAGCACGGCAGCCTGAGCATCCGCTTCGGCCTTGGCTGGGCCAAGTCGCATACGTTCCATACGGGGCAGACGCCCGTGCTCAAGTACAACCGCAACCTCATGCAGGCGATTTTGTTCGACCGGCTGCCGATTGCCAAGATCGTTAATGTGTCGGTTATTTCGCTTGATGAGGCGCCTGAGGGCTACAAGAAGTTCGATGGCGGGGCGCCGCGGAAGTTTGTGATTGATCCGCATGGGTTGCTGGCGGCTTGATTTTTTTGCGGTTCCCGCCGCGGATTGGGGTTTTCTTGAATTCGCGTCGGGACGCGGGCGTTGCCCCTGTGCGGGGCGGCACCTACTTTCTTTGCGGCGGCAAAGAAAGTAGGCAAAGAAAGCCGCTCA
>NZ_QEOL01000007.1 GCF_003096715.1 Paraburkholderia silvatlantica | reverse complement strand
GAGATGCTCACGAGCTGGGACATGATGAAGCGGCGTCTGCGCGAAGGCGTGGAGTTCTTCCGCTTCCTGCGCGCGCACGAGGCATGATGGAGCGCTCGTCTCACGATGCGCGCGCGCTCATCTTCACCGCCGACGACTTTGGCCTGCACGAGCGGGTCAACGCGGCGGTGGAGCGCGCGCATCGCGAGGGCGTGCTCGACTGCGCGAGCCTGATGGTGGCCGCGCCCGCCGCGGCAGACGCCGTAGCGCGGGCGCGCCGCACGCCGGGTTTGCGCGTGGGGCTGCATCTGGTGCTGGCCGATGGCGCGGCCATGCTGCCGCGCGCGCGGATTCCCGCGCTCGTCGACGCGCAAGGCCGTTTCGGCGACAACATGGTCCGCGACGGCGTGCGCTTCTTCTTCCTGCCGCACGTGCGCAGGCAACTCGCGAAAGAGATACGCGCGCAGTTCGAAGCGTTCGCGGCGACCGGGCTCGCGCTCGATCACGTGAACACGCACAAGCATTTTCATCTGCATCCCACGGTGCTCGGGCTGATCCTCGAGATCGGGCGCGACTACGGTCTGCGCGCGATGCGTCTGCCGCTCGAGGCAGGCGCGCCGTTCGCGCTCAAGCCCTGGCTCGCGCTCGTGCGCGCGCGGCTTGCGCGTGCTGGGGTCGCGCACAACGACTACGTGGTCGGCATCGCGAAGACGGGCGCAATGGACGAGGCTGCCGTGCTCGACGCGCTCGCGCATCTGCCCGCGCAGGGCGTGGGCGAGATCTACTGCCACCCAGCGCTTGCCGGCGAGGCGGGCGAGGCGCCCATCACGCCGTCGATGCAGACGTATCGCCATGCCGACGAATTCGGCGCGCTGATCTCGCCGCGCGTGGCCGCAGCGCTCGCACAGGCGGGCGTGCGCCGGGGCGGCTTCACCGACGTGTTCTTCGGCGCGGCGTCGGACGCAGGTCCTGCGGCGCCGCGGGGCCCCGAGGTGCAGGTGTCATGAAGTGGCTGCAATGGCTGGGCCTGCCGGTCGGCATCGCCATCCTGATCGGGCTCGTCGTCCATAACGGCGCGCACGACGTGCTGCGCGTGATTGGCACGGCAGGCCCCATGCTGCTCTGGCTCGTGCCGTTCCACGCGCTGCCGCTCCTGCTCGACGCTCAGGCGTGGCGCCTCCTGCTCGACAAGCGCGCATCGCTTACGTTCCTCTGGTGGATCGCGACCGTGCGCGAGGCCGTGAACCGGCTGCTGCCCGTAGTCGGTGTGGGCGGCGAGCTCGCCGGCATTCGCCTCGCGCGCTGGAAGGTGCGCAATGCGAGCGAGGTCACGGCTTCGGTGATCGTCGAGGTGTTCGTGACGATCGCCGTGCAATACGCGTTCTCGGCGCTCGGCGTCGTGCTGATCGTGGCGGCGACCGGCGATGGCGGTTCGCTGCGCACTATCGTCACGATCGCACTGGCGCTCGTGCTCTCGGCGCCGCTGCCTGTGCTTGCCGTATTCCTGGTGCGCCGCGGCGGCGTTTTCCACGCGATCGAACGATGGGCCGCGCGGCTGCTCGGCGCCGACAATCCGCTCATGCCCGGTCTCGACGGCAAGCAGCTCGACGCCGATCTCGACGCGCTGATGTCGCGCACGGGCCTCATGTTTCGCGCTTTCTTCTGGCAGCTTGGCGGCTACATGCTCGGCGCGTTCGAGACGTGGTGGGCGCTCGCACTGCTCGGCCATCCGGTGACGGTCGGCGACGCGCTCGCCATCGAGGCCATCACCCAGGCCGTGCGCCATGCCGCCTTCATGGTGCCCGCCGGCCTCGGCGTGCAGGAAGTCGCCGTGGTGCTGCTCGCGCAGCTTTTTGGCGTGAGCCAGGACGTGGCGTTCTCGCTCGCGCTCGTCAAGCGCATGCGCGAAGTGGTGTTCGGCGTGCTCGCGCTGCTCTCGTGGCAGGCCGCGGAAATCGTTCGCACGCGTCGCGCATTGCGCCGCGGCGCGCAGGCCGCCGCGCAGCCTGCAGGCGCGCTGCCCGCCGCGGCGAGCGTGTACGCACGCGCGCCCCGCCCGAAGCGGGACGCACAGCAGGATCAGGTCCATTGACGGTACATTGTGGGCATGTCGGTGCGCGCCGGATCGGCGCGCGTAGACGCAAGCCCATGTTGATGCGTTAGCAAGGACATGAAGCCCACGTTTTCACTCACGCGTTCGCTCGCGCTCGCGTGCGCCGCCGCGGCGGCGTTCACGCTTTCCGCCTGCGACGATCGCCAGTTCGATGCCATGCTCGACACCATCCGGCAGGGATTCAAGGCGTTCTTCGATTCCGTGAAGCCCGACGCGCTGCTGCTCAGGGGCCTCACGCCCGGCGTTTCCACGCTGGAGCAGGTGCGCGAGCAAATGGGCAAGCCCGAGACCGAGCGCGTGTTCGACGACGGCTCGCGCCGCCTCGAATATCCGCGCGGCCCGCAGGGCCTCAAGACCTGGATGGTCGACATCGGTCCGAACGGGCGGCTCGTGGCCATCACCCAGGCGCTCACGGCGGAGAACTTCGCAAAGGTCCATGTCGGCATGAGTGAGGACGAGGTCCGGCGTTTGCTCGGTAAACCTGGGCAGGTGGCCGGCTACCGCTTGAAGAAGGAGACGGTGTGGAGCTGGAAGTGGCTGGAAGGGGGCGTGACGCCCGAAGCGTATTTCAACGTGCATTTCGGACCGGACGGGCGGGTCACGACGACCTCGCGCTCGGACATCATTCGCGGGCACTGACCCCGTTGACTCAAAAACACGCAGGGAGGCGCGCATGATGAACCGGCGACGGCCCAAGCGTGTAGGACTCGTGCTCGGCGGCGGCGCGGCGCGCGGCTGGGCGCATATCGGCGCGATTCGCGCGCTCGAGGAAGCGGGCATCAAGCCCGACGTAGTGTGCGGTACGTCGATCGGCGCGCTGGTCGGCGCCGTGTACGCGAACGGCGATCTCGACTGGCTCGAGGACTGGGTGGGCAAGCTCACCTGGCAGACCGTGGTGCGCCTGCTCGACTTGCGCTTTTCGGGCGGGCTGCTCGGCGGGCGCAAGGTGATCGACCTGTTTGCGCACCAGTTCAACGGCCGCTCGATCGACGACCTGGGGCTGCCGTTCACGGCGGTCGCCACCGAACTCGACACGGGGCGCGAAGTCTGGCTGCGCGAAGGCGGCGTGGTGGACGCCGTGCGCGCTTCGATCGCGATTCCCGGCATCTTCACGCCGATCTGGCATGACGGCGTGTGGCTCGTGGACGGCGGACTGAGCAACCCGGTGCCGGTGTCCGCCGCGCGCGCGATGCGCGCCGACACCGTGATCGCCATCGACCTCAATCACGACATTCTCAACGGCCGCGACCTGGGCGGCGCGATCGACACGATGCCGCGCGAGCTGCCCGTGGAGGCGAGCGACGCGGCGACGGCGGCATCGGCTGCCGGGGCGGACAGCGGCGCTGAAAGCAGCGAAGCGGCGCCCGAACCGCTGCTGCGCCGCAACGGCAAGCGCTTCCCGCGCTGGCTGCAGCCTGCCGGCCCCGGCGCGTCGGGCGGGCCAGACGTGCGCGTGGCGCCGCCGCCTAGCACGCGCGTGCCTTCCGTATTGAGCTCGGTGGCCCAGAGCATCGACATCATGCAGGTGCGCATTACGCGCAGCCGCCTAGCAGGCGAGCCTGCCGACGTGCTGATCCAGCCGCGCCTGGGCGGCATGGGGATCTTCGACTTTCATCGCGCCGGGCCCGCCATCGAGGAAGGGCGCGCGGCCGTGCAGTACATGATGCCGGCCATCAAGGCGCAGCTGGGGCTGGACTAAGGCGATTCCAGTGCCCGGCTGGCTACAGGTCCAGAATGCCGGCGACGGCGAATTTTGCCGCCTCCAGTTCCCCGGCTGTCGCCGTTTCTCCTTTGTGCCGCCAGACTCTGCCCGCCAGGGAAAGCGTGGTGAGCTGGTCGGCCATCGCGACGCAGGGCCTGGCAAGGCCGCTGATCGGGATTTCCGATTCCCACCCGCGAACCGTGCTGGTGATCGGCAGCCCAACGAAGCGGCTTGTGAGTTCATTGAACTCGGCGTCCGTGAGGACGAGCACAGGACGATAGCCGTCCTGCTCACTGCCTGCGCCCGGCCCGACGTTGAGCCAGAGGATGTCGCCTGCGCCTGGTGTTCCGTTTTTCATGCGTTCCTTACCATGGGTCGAAACGCGTGGGGTCATCGGGGCCGCCGATTTCGGTTCCTTGCGGCTGGCCGAAGTCGATGAGCGGGTGCGGCTCGAGCTTCCTCTCGCGCAACTGCTGCAAATAGCGCTCGCGCGAGAAGCGCCGGATCGCCGTATGCGGGCGAACCGTGAGCGATCCGTCTTCGACTTCCAGTTCGACTTCCTGCCCCTCCGCCAACGCGAGCTTGCCGGCGAGGCTGGCCGGAATGCGCACCGCAAGGCTGTTTCCCCATCGCTTCAGGGTTTGTATCGCCATTTCGTCCTCGTACTGAATTAGCCGTCTGGCCAATAACGTATTGAGTTTGATGTCCATACCCGATCTTTGTGTATCTACGTGGTTGATACAGGACCGATGCTAGGCTTCGACTGTGCGTGTGTCAACGTGTTGATACGCGCTATGTTCGCGGCGCAGGTACGCAGATCAAGGAGTGCCGTCCCTGGCCTCAGTCCATCGCCGCGAGCCACACCCACCCATGCTGCGTGCGGCGCAGCGCCGTCGCGGAAAGCGGCGCGATTTCGATCGAGCGAAAACCCGGCGACGGCGCGCCCAGCGCGTGAAGAATCGCCGCCCGGATCACGCTCGCGTGCGTGAACGCGATCACGTTGTGCCCGGAGCCGGGAAGCGCATCTAGCCAGGCGCCGACGCGCGCGCGGACATCGTCGAACGATTCGCCGCCGCCCGGCGGCCTGAAACCTGGATCGCGCGTCCAGGCCGCAAGGGCTTCGGGCGCTTCACGCGCGAGATCCGTCATGCGCCGGCCTTGCCACGCGCCGAACGCGGTTTCGGCGAGCGCGTCACTCGGTGCTGCCCCCGCGAAGCCCGCCGCGCGTGCGCTCGCGCGGGCAATCGCGGCGGGACTCGTGAGCGCGCGCAGCGCCTCGCCATTGCGATTACCGATGGCGAGGCGCGCGTGCCAGCGCTCGCGCCATGCGGCAAGCGCTTCGCGCGCGCGCGCCTCGAGCGCCTCTTCGGCGTCATCGCCCCGTACAGGCACGTCAGGCGCTTGCAGGAACGTGCCCGAGCGCAGCACGGCATTCGCCGCATGGCTCACCAGCCAGACTGTCGTCGACATGCTTTTCCTTACGCGTCGCTACGTTATGGCTGACATTCTGACCGAGTCCAGCCGTCGCAGCGCGTAGAATACAGGCTCCACGACACGCGGAAGCCGGTGCAAGTCCGGCGCGGTCGCGCCACTGTAACCGGTTGCCGTCGATTGAATGTCGATTGAATCGAAGCAACGGAAGTCAGACCTGCGCGTCGTGAACCCCTCTTTCAACGACTAACGGGGCGCGTAACCCCAGGAGAAGTCAGCATGTCCGAGACCACATTCCCCTTGCAGCACGCACCGGCCGCGCCGGCGCCCATTCCGTTGCGAGAGATCCTGCCCTGGGCGATCTTCGGCGGCCTCATGCTGCTGCTGGCCCTGTATTTCGTGGGCGCCGAGCAAGGCGCAACCGCGCTCGTGCCGGGCATGTACGTCCACGAATTCGTTCACGACGGGCGCCATCTGCTCGGCTTTCCCTGCCACTGACGGGGAGCTGAACATGGTTGGCAAGTTGCTGATACGCGGCATGCTCGCAGGCATCGCCGCGGGACTTCTCACGTTCGGCTTCGCGAAGATCGCGGGCGAGCCGCCGGTCGATCAGGCGATTTCCTTCGAGGAAAAGCTCGACGCCGCGAAGGGTGGGGCGCCCGAACCCGAACTCGTGAGCCGCAAGACCCAGGCGGGCATCGGACTCTTCACGGGCGTGATGGTCTATGGCGCGTCGATCGGCGGGCTCTTCGCGCTCGTCTTCGCGTATGCGAACGGCCGCGTGGGGCGTCTTTCGCCGCGCGCGCTCTCGGCCTGGCTCGCGCTTGCGGCGTTCGTCGCGATCTACATGGTGCCGAACATCAAGTATCCGGCGAATCCACCCTCGGTCGGCGACCCGGAGACGATCGGCTATCGCACCGGGCTCTTCTTCCTGATGATCGCGATCTCGATCGCCGTGTCGGTGTTCTCGCTCAAGGTGCGGGCTGCGTTCGTGCCGCGTCTGGGCGTCTGGAACGCTTCGATCGTGGCGCTCGTGCTGTTCGTCGTCGTGATCGGCGCGATTCAGCTCGCGCTGCCGACCATCGACGAGGTGCCCGCCGCCTTCCCGGCCGTGCTGCTGTGGAAGTTCCGCACGGTGTCGATCGGCATGCAGGTCATCCTCTGGACCACGATCGGCCTGCTTTTCGGCGCGCTCGCCGAAAAGCTCCCTGGCGCGAATGCCCGCGCCGGCAGCGCACGCGGCACGCAAACGCGCACGGTATAAGCTGCGACCGGGTCGTCGGGTCGCCGGGTCGCACGCCGCGCACCTATCGAAAAAGCGACCCCAAACTTGCGTAAATGCCCCGCGCGCCTCGCGTGCCGGGGCCTGGTTTTCCGCCTTTCAAAAGCATCGCGCCCGCGGCTGTGCGGGCCTGATCCGCACGCGGCCATGCGTTGCTCCGCGATGCTGCACTGCAATATCCGCGCCGCCCGAGTTTGAGCAATCCATTTTGCACTGAGACGATCCGCGCCAGTTCATCGGTTTCGGCGGCGTGCATGTGCCGCGCGAGGCCGCCCGAAACGACAAAACGATTCTGTTCCGGAGACGCGCGTGATCCTTTACGGCTTTGGCCCGGTGCTGCTCGCCGGCACGATCCAGACCATCGAGCTTTCGCTCCTCTCGCTTGGCGTGGCCGTGCTGCTCGGTCTTGCGGGCGCGGCGGCCAAGCTCTCGTTCAACCGGCCGCTCGCGGCCGCGGCGACCGCCTACACGACGCTGATCCGCTCGGTGCCCGACCTCGTGCTGATGCTGCTGCTCTTCTACAGCATCCAGATCGGCGTGAACGAGGCCACCGACGCGCTCGGCATGGCGCAGATCGACATCGATCCGTTCGTGGCCGGCGTCGTCACGCTGGGCTTCATTTACGGCGCGTACTTCACCGAAACCTTCCGCGGCGCGTTTCTCGCGGTGCCGCGCGGCCAGCTCGAAGCGGGCCATGCCTACGGCATGAGCGGCGCGCGCGTGTTCGCCCGCATCCTCTTTCCGCAGATGATGCGTTTCGCGCTGCCCGGCATCGGCAACAACTGGCAGGTGCTCGTCAAGGCGACGGCGCTCGTCTCGATCATCGGTCTCGCCGATGTCGTGAAGGCTGCCCAGGACGCGGGCCGCAGCACCTTCAACCTGTTCTTCTTCCTCGTGATCGCGGCGCTCATCTATCTCGCGATCACCACGCTCTCGAACTTCGCGCTCGTCTGGCTCGAACGCCGCTATTCGGTGGGCGTGCGTCACGCGCAACTGTGAGGACACGGCCGTCATGAACGAAATCATTCAGCAATTCGGCCGCGCGTTCCTCTACTGGGATGGCGAGCACGTTTCGGGTCTCGCGATGACGCTGTGGCTGCTCGTGATCTCCGTCGCCTTCGGCTTCGTGTGCGCGGTGCCGCTCGCGGTGGCGCGCGTCTCGCGCCGCCGCTGGCTCTCGCTGCCGGTGCGCTTCTACACCTACGTGTTTCGCGGCACGCCGCTTTATGTGCAGTTGCTGCTCATCTACACGGGCGTGTACAGTCTCGCGTTCATCCGCTCGGAGCCGCTGC
Source organism: Paraburkholderia silvatlantica (assembly GCF_003096715.1). Lineage (GTDB taxonomy): Bacteria > Pseudomonadota > Gammaproteobacteria > Burkholderiales > Burkholderiaceae > Paraburkholderia > Paraburkholderia silvatlantica. Next base: position 263,133 of record NZ_QEOL01000007.1, on the reverse strand, counting down.
TCGACGCGTTCTTCCGCAGCGGCCTGAACTGCGCGGTGCTCGCGTTCGCGCTCAATACCTGTGCGTACACGACGGAGATTTTCGCGGGCGCGATCCGCGCCACCTCGCACGGCGAAGTGGAAGCCGCGCGCGCCTACGGCATGAGCCCGTTCACGATGTACTGGCGCGTGATCCTGCCTTCGGCGCTGCGCCGCGCACTGCCGCTGTACAGTAACGAAGTGATCCTGATGTTGCACGCGACCACGGTGGCTTTCACCGCGACGGTGCCCGACATCCTCAAGGTGGCGCGCGACGCCAACTCGGCCACCTACCGCTCGTTCGAGTCGTTCGGCCTCGCGGCGCTGATCTACTGTGCGGTATCGTTCGTGCTGGTGGCCGCGTTCCGCCGCGCCGAAAGACGCTGGCTCGGCCATCTCGCCGTGCGCACCCGCTGATTCACCGGAACACCGGAAACTGGAGACCATCTTGGCTCAGACGCAATCCTCAGATAGCAAGCTCGTCGCGCGCGACATCCACAAGCGCTATGGCGACAACGAGGTGCTCAAAGGCGTCTCGCTCGACGCGAAGAAGGGCGACGTGATCAGCATCATCGGCGCGAGCGGCTCGGGCAAGAGCACGTTCCTGCGCTGCATCAATTTCCTCGAGAAGCCGAACGCGGGCGAGATCGTCGTGGACGGCGAGGCCGTGCGCACGAAGGCGGGCCGCAACGGCGATCTGGACGTGGCCGATCACAAACAATTGCAGCGCATCCGCACCCGGCTCGCGATGGTGTTCCAGCACTTCAACCTCTGGTCGCACATGAACGTGCTCGAGAACGTGATGGAAGCGCCCGTGCACGTGCTGGGCGTGCCGCGCAAGGAAGCCGAGGAGCGCGCGCGGCAGTATCTGGAGAAAGTGGGCCTCGCGCCTCGCGTGGAGAAGCAATATCCCTCGCATCTCTCGGGCGGCCAGCAGCAGCGCGTGGCGATTGCGCGCGCGCTCGCCATGCATCCCGACGTCATGCTGTTCGACGAGCCGACTTCGGCGCTCGACCCCGAACTCGTGGGCGAAGTGCTCAAGGTGATGCAAAAGCTCGCCGAAGAAGGGCGCACGATGATCGTCGTCACCCACGAAATGGGCTTTGCGCGCAACGTCTCGAATCATGTGATGTTCCTGCACCAGGGGCGCACGGAGGAAGAGGGCGCGCCCGCCGATGTGCTCGGCGCGCCGAAGAGCGACCGTCTGCGCCAGTTCCTCTCGGGCAGTCTCAAGTAAGCGGCGCGTTCAGTCTCGCGCCTCGTCTCGCCGATGGTCCGTTCCAACGTTCTTCCTCCCGCTGCCGTTGCCGCCGCCGCGCCCGGCGGCCAGGCGCCGCTCGCGCGCGCCGGCCGCACGGCCCAGGTGGCGATCGTCGCGCTCCCGCCCGTGTCGATGTCGGGCGTGGGCCCGATCGTCGACGCGCTCAGTCTCGCCAACGAGATCGACGGCCGCGCGCTGTACCGCTGGCAGATGTGCTCGTGGAACGGCCGCCCCGTGCCGCTCGCGGGCGGCGCCCAGTGGCCCGCCGACTGCGCGTTCGGCGACGCGGTTTCAGCCGACTGGCTCATCGTCGTCACCGAGCGCTACCAGCAGTTCGCCGACTACCGGCTCTTTCTCGCGAGCCTCGCGCGCGTGGGGCAGCGCACGCCGCTCGTCACGGGCATTCACCACGGCATCTGGTGGCTCGCGATGGCGGGGCAGCTGCAGGGCTACCGCGTGGCCGCTAACTGGGAGACGTTCCAGCAGTTCGCCGAGCAGTTCGAGCGCACCATCGTCACGCAGCACATCTACGAAATCGACCGCGACCGCGCGACCTGCTCGGGCGGCCAGGCCACGCTCGACTTCATGCTTGCGATGATCGGCCGCGACCATGGCCCGGAACTCGCCGAGCGCATTGCCGACGCGCTCGGCGCCAGCACGCTGCGCAGCGGCGACGAGCGCCAGCGCATTCCGTTCGTGACCGCGCCCGGCGAGCGGCACCCGCGCCTGAACGACGCGCTCAAGCTGATGGAGGCGAATATCGAGGACCCGCTCACCACCGACGAGATCGCGAATCTCGTGGGCGTGTCGCGGCGGCAGCTCGAGCGGCTCTTTCGCCAGTACCTCGGCGCCATGCCGTCGAAGTACTATCTCGGCTTGCGCCTCGCCAAGGCGCGCTCGCAGTTGCAGCGCACCAGCAAGTCGGTGGTGCAGATCAGTCTCGCGTGCGGTTTTTCTTCAGCGGCGCATTTTTCGAATGCGTACCGCGAGCGCTTCGGCGTCACGCCGCGCGAGGATCGCCGCAACTGGATCGAGCGCCAGCACGGCGGGGCCGCCGCCGAGCCGCGCGCGGGCGCGCTCGTGGAGCCGCCGGAGGTTCAGTGAGCGCTGCCGCGGCGCAGCACGCGCCCGGACCCTGCAGGTTCCGTGCGAAAAAACGCGTCGCGCCTGCGCAAGACGTTTGCGCGCAGCTTGCCTACACTGCACAGGTGTCGACGGGACCGGATGCTTCAGCATCCTGGTCCCGTCCCATGCAAAGCCTGCCTGAGCGAAAGGGCATGGCCCCGACGCACACCGACCCCGAATTCGACACGCACTGAGTAAAAGAGGAATCGCCATGAACGACCAGACTGTGAGCCGCCAGACCTTCGACGAAGTGATGGTGCCGTGTTTCTCGCCTGCGCCGTTCGTGCCGGATCGCGGTGTCGGCTCGCGCGTGTGGGATACCGAGGGCCGCGATTACATCGACTTCGCCTGCGGCATCGCCGTGACCTCGCTCGGCCACGCGCATCCGGAGCTGCTGCGCGTGCTGCAGGAGCAGGGCAGCAAGCTCTGGCACATCGGCAACGGCTACACCAACGAGCCGGTGCTGCGTCTTGCGCGACAGCTCGAAGCGCTCACGTTCGCCGACCGCGCGTTCTTCGCGAACTCGGGCGCCGAAGCCAACGAGGCGGCGCTCAAGCTCGCGCGCCGCGTCGCGTTCGATCGGCACGGCGCCGACAAGTTCGAGATCGTCTCGTCCACGCAGTCGTTCCACGGCCGCACGTTCTTCACCGTCAGCGTGGGCGGCCAGCCCAAGTACTCGGAAGGCTTCGGCCCCGTACCGGGCGGCATCACGCATCTGCCGTACAACGACATCGAAGCGGCGAAGCGCGCCATCGGCGCGCAGACCTGCGCCGTGATCGTCGAGCCGGTGCAGGGCGAGGGCGGTGTGATTCCCGCCGATCCCGCGTTCCTGCGCGCGCTGCGCGAAGCGTGCGACGCGCACGGTGCGCTGCTGATTTTCGACGAAGTGCAGACGGGCGTGGGCCGCACGGGCCACTTCTATGCGTACGAAGAGACGGGCGTCACGCCCGACATCCTCACGACGGCCAAGGCGCTCGGCAACGGCTTCCCGATCGGCGCGATGCTCACGACCGAAGCGATTGCCGCGCACTTCAAGGTGGGCGTGCATGGCACGACCTATGGCGGCAATCCGCTGGGCGCCGCGATTGCGGGCAAGGTGGTCGAGCTGGTGAGCGATCCGGCGCTGCTGGCGGGCGTGCGTGAGCGCGGTGAAGCGATTCGCCGCAAGCTCGCGAAGCTCAACGAGCGCTTCGACATGTTCAAGGAAGTGCGCGGCAAGGGGCTTTTGATCGGCGCCGAACTGAATGCGCGCTTTGCGGGCCGCGCCAAGGACTTCAATGCGGCGGCTGCGAACCGCGGCGTGATGATGCTGATTGCGGGGCCGGACGTGCTGCGCTTCGCGCCCTCGCTCATCATTGCCGACGCTGACCTCGACGAAGGCTTTGCGCGCTTCGAGCAGGCCTGCGCGGACGTGATCGGCGCACGTTAAACCACAACCCCGTCGCAACCCAGCCGCAACCCGGCGCACACACAGGACCGACGATGCTATTCGTTCGCCCCGCCAGGCTTTCCGATCTCGACGCGATCGCCCACATGGCGCGCACCGCGCAGCCGGTGCTGCATTCGCTGCCGCACGACCGCGCGGCGTTGGAAGCGCGCATTGCGCTTTCGGAAGATTCGTTTCGCGCGGACGTGGACTTCCCCGGTGAGGAGTTCTATCTGTTCGTGCTCGAAGATTCCGCCACGGGGCGGCTCGTCGGCACCTCGAGCATCGTGGCGGCAGCCGGCTACGCCGAGCCGTTCTACGCGTTTCGCAACGATGCGCTCATTCATGCGTCGCGCGAACTGCACGTGAACCGCAAGATTCATGCGCTCACGATGTCGCACGAACTCACGGGCAGGAGCCGCCTCGCGGGCTTCTACATCGAGCCGACGCTGCGCGGCGACGCGGCCGCCCATCTCATGTCGCGCGCGCGCATGATGTACGTCGCGATGAACCGCCGGCGCTTCACGCCCGAAGTCTTCTCGCTGCTGCTCGGCGTGACCGACGAGACGGGCGCCTCGCCCTTCTGGGAGGCCGTGGGGCGCAAGTTCTTCGGGCGCGATTTCAAGGACATCGAACTGGCTTCGGGCGGACGCAGCCGCACCTTCATCGCCGAGGTCATGCCGGCCTATCCGCTCTATGTGCCGCTGCTGCCCGAGCCGGCGCAGCGCGTGCTCGGCGAGCCCGATCCGAGCGCCTTGCTCGCTTACGAGATCCATCTGGAAGAGGGCTTCGAGCCGGACCGCTACGTCGATATCTTCGACGCGGGCCCGGTGCTGACCGCGCAGGTGGACCGCACGGCCTCGGTCGCCGGCAACGAGACGCGCACGGTGCGCGAAGCTGCGCCCGCAACGAACCTCGAAGGCGCGGCGTATCTGGTCGCGAGCCAGCGCGCGGGCGAGTTCCGCTGCGTGCTCGCGACGCTGCCCGAAAGCGGGAAGGGCGCGGGCATGATCGCCCCTCTCGACGCGAGCGCGCGCGCCGCGCTCGACGTGCAGGACGGCGAGCCGGTGCGCTGTGCGCCGCTCTATCGCGCCACCCCGCAAACTGAGGATGCCTATATGGGAGACGCACAATGATCGTGGTACGCGCCGTGCAAACGGGCGACGTGGACGCGCTCGTCGCGCTCGCCCAGGAAACGGGCCCCGGCCTCACTACTTTCAAGCCGGACCGCGAGGCGCTCAAGGCGCGCATCGAGCGCGCGCGGCGCACGCTCGCCGGCGATGCCGCGCCGCGCGAAGCCGGCTACTTCTTCGTGATGGAAGACACGGCCACGGGCGACATAGCCGGCGTTTGCGGCATCGAAACGGCCGTGGGACTGGAGCAGCCGTTCTACAACTACCGCGTGAGCACGGTGGTGCACGCAAGCCAGGAACTCGGCATCTGGACGCGCATGCGCGCGCTCAATATCTCGCACGATCTCACGGGCTATGCCGAGGTGTGTTCGCTCTTTCTTTCGCCGCGCTATCGCACGGGCGGGGTGGGCGGGCTGCTTTCGCGTTCGCGCTTCATGTTCATCGCGCAGTTTCGCGAGCGCTTTCCCGAGCGCCTGTGCGCGGAATTGCGCGGCCATTTCGACGCGCAAGGCACGTCGCCGTTCTGGCGCGCCGTCGGTTCGCACTTCTATCAAATCGATTTCAACGCAGCCGACTACCTCAGCTCGCACGGACGCAAGTCGTTCCTCGCGGAACTGATGCCGCGTTACCCAGTGTACGTGGAACTGCTGCCCGAGGAGGCGCAGGCTTGCGTCGGCCTCACGCATGCCGACACGATTCCCGCGCGCCGCATGCTCGAGGCCGAGGGGCTGCGCTACGAGAATCACGTCGATATCTTCGATGCGGGCCCGGTGCTCGAATGCCATATCGGCGATCTGCGCACGGTGCGCGACAGCGTGGTCGTACCGGTCGAGATCGGTGAGGCGCACGCCGAAGCGGGCGTGCGCTCACTCGTGTCCAATACGTCGCTTGGCGATTTTCGCGTGGGTTTCGCGCCGGGCGTCGTGCACGACGGCGTGTTTGCGCTGAGCGCCACGGAAGCGGCGGCGCTGAACGTCGCGGCGGGCGATCCCGTGCGCGTGCTCGGCCCTGCCCAGAAGCAACAGCGATAAACCTGCATGGGACCAGAGTCGGCGCCAAAGGGCTGAATCTGGTCGACAAAAGGATGACCATGAACGAGCTTTACATCGATGGACAATGGTGCGCGGCCTCGGGCCCCGCGTTCGCTTCGCGCAACCCAGGCACGGGCGAGACCGTGTGGAGCGGCAATGCCGCGAGCGCCGAAGATGTCGATCGCGCCGTGAACGCCGCGCGCCGCGCGTTCGCCGCGTGGGCGCAAACGCCGCTCGAAGCGCGCTGCGAGATCGTGAAGCGCTTCGCCGCGCTCGTCACCGAAAAGAAGGAAGCGCTTGCCGGGGCGATTGGCCGGGAGACCGGCAAGCCGCTCTGGGAAGCGCGCACCGAAGCGGCGTCGATGGCCGCGAAGGTCGCGATTTCGATCACCGCTTACGGCGAGCGCACCGGCGAGAAACGCGCGCCGATGGCCGACGGCGTGGCGGTGCTGCGTCATCGCCCGCATGGCGTCGTCGCCGTGTTCGGTCCGTACAACTTCCCGGGCCACCTGCCCAACGGTCATATCGTGCCGGCGCTGATCGCGGGCAACGCGGTCGTGTTCAAGCCTTCGGAACTCGCGCCTGAAGTGGCGCGCGTGACGGTCGAACTCTGGCGCGAGGCCGGCCTGCCCGCGGGCGTGCTCAACCTCGTGCAGGGCGAGCGCGACACAGGCATTGCGCTTGCGAATCACAAACAGATCGACGGGCTCTTTTTCACGGGCAGCTCGGATACGGGCACGCTGCTGCATCGCCAGTTCGGCGGACGGCCCGAGATCGTGCTCGCGCTGGAAATGGGCGGCAACAATCCGCTCGTCGTCGCGCCAGTCGAGGATATCGACGCCGCCGTGCATCACGCGATCCAGTCGGCCTTTCTTTCGGCGGGGCAGCGCTGCACCTGCGCGCGCCGCATTCTCGTGCCGGCGGACGCATTCGGCGAGCGTTTTCTCGCGCGCTTCGTCGACGTGAGTTCGCGCATTACGGTGGGCGAGTACGACGCCGAGCCGCAGCCCTTCATGGGCGCCGTGATTTCGGCGCGCGCGGCGGGCAAGCTGATGAGTGCGCAGGCGCAGTTGCTCGAGCGCGGCGCGCGCGCCTTGCTGCCGATGACGCAGCGCGACCCGGCGCTCGGCTTCGTGACGCCGGCGATTCTCGACGTGACGGGCGTGGCCGATCTGCCCGACGAGGAGCACTTCGGACCGCTCGCGCAGGTGATCCGCTACGCGGGTTTCGACGACGCCATCGCACAGGCCAACAATACGGCGTACGGCCTCTCGGCGGGCCTGCTCGCCGACGACGAAGCGCTGTGGCAGCGCTTCACGCGCGAGATCCGCGCGGGCGTGGTGAACTGGAACCGGCCGACCAACGGTGCGTCGAGCGGCGCGCCGTTCGGCGGCGCGGGCCGTTCGGGCAACCACCGGCCGAGCGCGTACTATGCCGCCGACTACTGCGCCTACCCGATGGCCTCGGTGGAAAGCGCGCAACTGCAGATGCCCGCGAGCGTTTCGCCGGGTCTTTACTTCTAAGGAACGACGATGCCAACCCTTGAAGCCAACTTCGACGGACTCGTCGGCCCCACGCACAACTACGCCGGGCTGTCGTTCGGCAACGTCGCCTCGCAGAACAACGAGAAGTCTGTCGCGAACCCGCGCGCCGCGGCGCAGCAGGGCTTGCGCAAGATGAAGCGGCTCGCCGACCTCGGCTTCGCGCAAGGCGTGCTGCCGCCGCAGGAGCGGCCGTCCATGCGGCTGCTGCGCGAACTGGGCTTCGGCGGTAAGGATGCCGAAGCGATTGCGCGCGCCGCGAAAGACGCGCCCGAACTGCTCGCGGCGGCAAGCTCGGCATCGGCCATGTGGACCGCGAATGCGGCCACGGTGAGCCCTTCGGCGGATACGCCCGACCGGCGCGTGCACTTCACGCCCGCGAACCTGTGCAGCAAACTGCATCGCGCGATCGAGCACGAGGCCACTCGCCGCACGCTTTCCACGGTGTTCGCGGACTCCTCGCACTTCGTCGTGCACGAGGCGCTGCCCGGCACGCCCGCGCTCGGCGACGAAGGCGCGGCCAACCATACGCGCTTTGGCGCGCAGTACGGCGAGCGCGGCGTGGAGTTCTTCGTGTATGGGCGCAGCGAATACCGCCGTGGACCGGAGCCCAGGCGCTTCCCGGCGCGGCAGACGTTCGAGGCGAGCCGCGCCATTGCGCAGCGTCACGGCCTCACCGATGCGCTCACCGTGTTCGCGCAGCAGAATCCGGACGTGATCGACGCCGGCGTGTTCCATAACGACGTGATCGCCGTGGGCAACCGCAGCACGCTGTTTTGCCACGAGCGCGCCTTCGTCGACCAGAAGGCGGTCTATGACGAACTGCGCACGAAGCTCGCGGCGCACGACGCGCCGTTTCATGTGATCGAAGTGCCCGAAGCGCGCGTGAGCGTGGCCGACGCGGTGTCGTCCTATCTCTTCAACAGCCAGTTGCTGAGCCGCGCGGACGGCACGCAGATTCTCGTCGTGCCGCAGGAATGCCGCGAGAATCCGCACGTGGCGATCTACCTCGACGAACTGGCCGCGAGCAGCGGCCCGGTGGACGAAGTGCTCGTGTTCGATCTGCGCGAGAGCATGAAGAACGGCGGCGGTCCGGCGTGCCTGCGTCTGCGCGTGGTGCTCAGCGAGGAAGAGCGCGCGGCGACGGCGCCGGGCGTGTGGATGAACGACGCGCTCTTCACGCGCCTCGACGGCTGGATCGAGCGGCACTATCGGGACCGGCTCGCGCCGCAGGATCTGACCGATCCGGCGCTGCTCGTCGAGTCGCGCACGGCGCTCGACGAACTCACGCAGATTCTCGGCCTCGGATCGCTCTATGACTTCCAGCGCTGATCGCCCGCTCGCGGACTTTCTCGCGTACACGCTCGCGGGCGCGCGCCCGGCCACGCCCGCAGCGGCGCGCGGCGAATGCGCGGGCGGCGTGCGCTGGCAATGGCTCGACGAGGGCGTGCTGGAGCTGGAACCGGCACGCATCGACGAGACGACGCGCAGCGTGCTGCTTTCGGCAGGCGTGCATGGCGACGAGACGGCACCGATCGAACTGCTCTCGCAACTCGTGGCCGACATCGCGGCGGGCCGCGCGCCGCTCGCCTGCCGCGTGCTCGCGGTGCTCGGCAATGCCGGCGCGATGCGCGCTGGGGAGCGTTATCTCGACGACGATCTGAACCGCCTGTTCGGCGGCCGCCATGCGAGTGTGCCGGCGAGCCGCGAGGCGCCGCGCGCCGTTGCGCTCGAAGCGGCGGCGCAGCGTTTCTTCGCGAAGGCCGCGGGTTCCGCCGCTGCGCCCTTCGCGCGCTGGCATCTCGACATGCATACGGCGATCCGCGCTTCGGCGTTCGAGCAGTTCGCGCTGCTGCCTCACACGGGCGAGCCGCCCGCGCGCGCGATGCTCGAATGGCTCGCCGACGCGCGCATCGCCGCGGTGCTGATCCACACCGAGAAGGGCGCGACCTTGTCGTCGTATACGGCCGGGACGTGTGGCGCGCTCGCCTGCACGCTCGAACTCGGCAAGGTGCGGCCGTTCGGCCAGAACGACCTGGCGCGCTTCGCCGGCGCCGACGCCGCCGTGCGCCGTCTCGTGGCGGGGGACGTGGCTTTGCCGAAGGGCGCGCAGATGCCGCGCATCTTCACGGTGATCGGCCAGATCACGAAGCAGAGCGCGGCGCTCAAACTCAACGTGGCCGCCGACGTGCCCAACTTCACCCCGTTTCCGCGCGGCGAGGTGCTCGCGGAAGACGGCGCCTACCGCTACGTGGTGCAGCACGACGAGGAGCGCATCGTGTTCCCGAATCCGGGCGTGAAGCCGGGCTTGCGCGCGGGCCTGCTCGTCGTCGATACGACCCGCGAGACGCTCGCCGCCCTCGTTTGAGCGCTTGCCCGAGAGCACGCGCTCTCATGCGCTTGCGCAGCTACGACATCCACTTGCAGGTTCGAACGCAGCGCGTGCGCGCGCGGGCGCGCCATGCGCCGCTTGCCGCGCGCGCGGCGGGGCGCCGGCGCCGTCGCGGTACAATCGCGCCCGCGCGGTTGCTGCGTCGCACCATACACGGTACGCGCGATTGAGCCGCATTTTTGGCGCAGCGATCCTGTGCCCGCGCCGGGAAGCCGTTTTCTGGCGGCGAATCGGACCACGAAGCTGCGTGAACGGGCTTCGCCGGCGCAACCCATCTGACTGGAATGAGACATCGATGAAGACGAACTGGAACAAGCTGGCGACGCTCGCATTCTGCGCGGCCGCCATGACGGCAGGCGCGGCAGGTGCCGCACACGCCGCCGACATCAAGGAAATCCGCTTTGGCGTGGAGGCGTCGTACGCGCCGTTCGAATCGAAGTCGCCCGCGGGCGAACTGCAGGGCTTCGATATCGACGTGGGCAATGCCGTCTGCGCGAAGCTCAAGGCAAAGTGCGTGTGGGTGGAAAACTCGTTCGACGGCCTGATTCCGGCGCTGCAGGCGCGCAAGTTCGCCGCGATCAATTCCGACATGTCAATCACGGACCAGCGCCGCCAGGCCATCGACTTCACCGACCCGATCTACGCGATCCCGAACCAGATGATCGCGAAGAAGGGCAGCACACTGCAGCCCACGCCCGAGTCGCTCAAGGGCAAGCACGTGGGCGTGCTCCAGGGCACGATCCAGGAAACCTACGCGAAAGCGAAATGGGCGCCCGCGGGCGTGGACGTCGTGCCGTACCCGACGCAGGACCAGATCTATGCGGACCTCGTTTCGGGCCGCCTCGACGCCTCGTTTCTCGACGCCGAAGCCGCCTCCAAGGGCTTCCTGAACAAGCCGCAGGGCGCGGCCTTCGCGTTCGCTGGCCCGCAGGTCGTGGACGTCAAACTGCTCGGCGAGGGCGTGGGCTACGGCGTGCGCAAGAACGACCCGGCGCTCAAGGCCGCACTGAACGGCGCGCTCAAGGACCTGAAGGCGGACGGCACGCTCGAGCGCATCGCGGCGAAGTACTTCGACGTGAAGGTCGTGCTCAAGTAACCGGCCGCTGCCGAAAGACCGGCCGGCTGGACGAAATTCAGCCGGCCGGTTTTTTTGCGCATTTGTTTCGGATTGCGTATCAAATCGTTCTTGCGTCGAGTGCCGACGCCGAGCCACAGCCGTGCCGGCGCCGCGTGCGGCACTGCAAAAACTGCAAAAAAATCCCGCTGATCGCGCAGGACTTCATTTCCGCGCCTTACTTGCCAGGATAGAATCGACACAAGAAAGTGCCGCGTCCGGTGCGCCATGTGCGCGAAGCGCAAACGGTTGCGGCATGCCAAGAAACAAGACCAGGGCGCCGCCATGCGCGCGGCGCCGCGCGGGGGACCCCATGAGCTTGAACGCCGCAGACCGGCCGCAAATGTCAGGAGTCGCGGGCAGCACGCAGTCGCCGGAACACGCCGGCCCGCCCATCGACGTGTATTTCGCGCGCCAGCCGATGCTCGACCGGGAGGGTCTCCTCTGCGCGTTCGAGACGTTGCCGCGCCTCGTGGACCGGCGAGAAAGCGCCGCAATCGGGCAGGAGGCCGAAGCGGCCGCCAAAGACGAGGCCTCGGGCCTGACGCCCAAGCCTTCCGCCACGAGCACGGCGCTCCTCAAAAGCTTCGCGGCGCCCGTCTTGCGCGCCTCGCTCGCGGGCCATCCCGCCTGGCTCGACATGACGCGCGACGCGCTTTTCCACGACGGCCTGCTGCGCGTGAGCCCCGAGCGCGTCATGCTCGAGTTGCCGGTGAACATCGGCGCGGATGCGGACCTGATCGCCCGGCTCGTCGAGCTGCACCGCCGCCGCTACCGTTTCGCGCTCGACCACGTGTCGAAGGCGGACGAATCTCTCGCGAAGCTGCTGCCGTATGTGGACGCCATCAAGATCGACATCCGCGAGATCGCGCCCACGGTCCTGCCGAAGTTCGCCAGCGTGATGAAGGCGGCGGGCAAGCTGCTCGTGGCCATGGGCGTCGAGACCCAGGAAGACTATCAGCGCGCGCACGGTCTCGGCTTCGATCGCTTCCAGGGCTATTTCTTCGCGAAGCCGCACGGCGGCGCGCGCCGCTCCAGCGCGCCGCGCCAGGCGCTGCTGAACCTGCTGCATCTGCTTGCGGCCGAGCCCACCGTCGCGCAGCTCGAAGCGGAACTGAAGCTCAACCCCGTGCTCGTGATGCATCTGATGCGGCTCGCCAACTCGGGCAGCATGAATATCGGCCGCAAGGTGACGACGCTGCGCGAGGCGATCAACGCGACTGGCACGAACGCTATCGCCCGCTGGACGCAGTTGCTGCTCTACGCCGACGGCCGCAAGATCGCCGCCGAAGACGACCCGCTGCTGCAACTCGTGGCCACGCGCGCGCGCTTCATGGAAATCGCGGTGACGCAGCTTGCCCACGCGCACCTCGAAGAGGAAGACGCGGCGTTCCTCGTGGGGGTTTTCTCGTTCGTCGAGGCGGTGTTCGGCGGCCCGCTCGAGAGCACGCTCGAAGTGCTCACGCTGGCCAAACCGATCCGCACGGCGATCGTGCGGCGCGAGGGCGCGCTCGGGCGGCTGCTCGAGCTTTCCGAGGCGCTGGAGCGCGCAGACTGGGCCCGCGTGGATGCGCTGTGCGCGGAACTCGCACCGCTCGACGCCGCGGCGGCCGCGGCTATCTCGCTCACGGCCGCGGAATGGGCCGGCACGTCCGGCCGCGACGCGGAACACGAGGGGCTGGAACGGATCGAGGATTGAGCGGGCGGGGCGGTGCCGCGAAGGGATGCAGTGCGCCCCGGCTCAGTCCGGACCCGGTCGAAACTTATGCAGTCTGCGCAACGTGCGTGAAGAAGCGCGCGAGCTGCTGCGCGAGATCGTTCAACGCGCTCATCTCTTTCTGTGAAATGCGGCGCGGCTCCTGGGTGACGACCCAGTCGCCGTACATCAGCGCAACGGGCTCGACGCCAGGCGCGCCCACGGGCAGAAGCACGAACGCACGTGCGTCGTCGAAGCTCGAGCGATACCAGCCGGGCAGGCGCGCAAGTATCTTTGCATCGCGCGCATTCTCGATGAAGATGCCGACCTTGTTCGCGATGGCGAGATGAAACACGTCGGGCTGGAACGCGGCGGAAAACGCGAGCCTGGGCAGCACATCGCCCATGTGCGGGCCGAAGCCGTGCTGCGCCTCGAACATGTTCGCCCCGCGTCGCACGAACACCACGCTGCGGGCGAAACCCAGGCCCGCGAGCACGGTTTCGGTCGCGAGCGTGAGGGCGGTGCCGAGCGCGCTGTCGGCCGGCAAGGCGCGCAGATCCTCGACGCCGGCCGCGATGCGCGCCTCGGGATCGAGCGCTTCGCGGGCAATGGCGTCGGCGTTGGCGCGCAATTCGACGATCTCGCGCATGACGCCATCTTCGGCTTCCTCGCGCGCGAGCGCGAGGCTCATCTGCACGAGCACATCGGCATCGGTCGAGAGCGCGCGGCCGTAGTGCTGCGCAAGCTCCGCAATGTGCGTCTCGCGCATTTCCTCGGAGAGGCCCGCCGTGGTCAGCACGCGCGCGACTTCGGTCGAATAGTTGGTGATGGCGCGCAGCCACTGTGCGTCGCGCGGCTCCTTGTCGGCCGGGTCGTACTGGCGCATGCCGGAACGGATCGTGTCGGGCAGGCGCCAGCGCGTGGCGGCTTCGAGGCCGAGTTCTTCGAAGGTCACGCCGAGGACGTTGAGGCAGGCCTCGTCGTCGCTCGATCCTTCGTCGATCTCGCGGCGGATCTGGTCCCACTCGGGTTCGAGATAGAACACCACGAGCAGCTTGCCCACCTGGCGCATGAGCGTGCAGACCACGGCCTCTTCGCCCGCGCGCAGGTCGCCGTGCTCGGTGAGCTTGCGCGCGACGCAGCCCGAGAGCATGGTGCGGTTCAGTTCGAGCTTGGCGTCGATGCGGCGCGGCGCGCTGTGGTGAAAGTGATCGACGATCTTCAGGCCGACGACGAGATGGCCGACGGCGTCCATGCCGAGGACCATCAGCGCGCGCGTGACGGTCGTGATGTTGCCGCCGAACGCCATGTACATGGCCGAATTCGCGAGACGCAGCACTTTCTGCGTGAGCGCGAAATCAGAGAGCACCACCTTGACGAGCGCGCTGAAATCGTAGTCGTCGTTCGTCATCGCCGCGACCGTGGTGCGCAGCGATTGCGACAGCAAGGGGAAATCCCCGCGTTCGTTCATGCGGGCCCACAAGCGGTCTAGCAGGACGGCCTTTACCATCTGAACCATGTCAATTTCGCGAAAGCCCTGCTGTTTGCGACGCCCGCATCATTGCGCCTCGTGCACGTGCAACGCACCCGAAACGAAGCGCTGCTGCAATTCTTCTGAAGGCAGCGCCTTGCAGACGAGCCATCCCTGGATATGCTCGCAACCCATGTTCGTGAGCAGCTCGCGCTGCGCCTCCGTTTCCACGCCCTCGGCCACGAGTTCGAGATCGAGCGTACGCGCGAGCCCCACCACCGCGTTGACGATCGCCTGATCGTTGCGCGAAGTGATGAGGTTCTCGACGAAGCTTCGATCGATCTTCAGCTTCGAGAGCGGGAAGCGCTGCAGGTACGCAAGACTCGAATACCCCGTGCCGAAGTCGTCCACCGCGAAGCGAATGCCAAGCGAGGTGAGCTCTTCGAGCAGCGTTTTCGCATGCTGCGGATCGTGCATGAGCAGGCTCTCGGTGATCTCGAACACGAGCCGGCCCGGATCGACTCCGGTGAGCTCGATCGCCTCCTCGACACTTTCCCTGAACCGCGGATTGCGGAACTGCTGGGGCGACACATTGACCGCCATGTACTGCAGTTCGATGCCTTGCTCGTCCCATTGGGTCAGTTGCATACAGGCAGCCTTCAAAACCCAATTGCCGAGATAATTAATCAGGCCGACGGATTCCGCAAGCGGAATAAACGTTGAAGGCGGCACGAGACCGTGCAATGGATGTTGCCAGCGGATCAACGCCTCCACGCCGACCACGCCGCGCGACGCGCTGCTCGTGATGGGCTGGAAGTGTAGCGAGAATTCGCCGTTGCGCACACCGTCGTAGAGGTCCGACTCCAGCTTCAGGCGCATGGCGTCGGTGGGATCGTCGTCGGGCACGTGCAACGTCAGCGTATTGCCGCCGATCGCCTTGGCCTGCTGGAGCGCCTGATCCGCGCGGCGGATGAGCGGCGTGGTGTCGGCGCCGCCATCGGCCTTGTTCGCGCCGGCGGCGTCCGGGCGCTGGTCCGGATGGAACGCAATGCCGATGCTCGCCGAAAGGTGCACGGGCTGGTTGCGAAACGAGTACGGCTGCAGGATGGAGGTGAGCAGGCGCCGGCCGAGCGTTTCGGCGGCGGCGCGCACTTCGTCGGGGGCGGCGTGGCGTTGCGGCGTGATCAGGATGGCGAACTCGTCGCTGCCGATGCGCGCGATCGTTTCGTCCTGCAGCGCGAGGTGGGTGAGGCGCCGCGCGGTCTCGCGCAGCAGCTCGTCGCCGGCGTCGTAGCCGAGCGCGCGGTTCACGCGCTGATAGTCGTCGAGGTCGAGCAGCAGCAGCGCCACCGGCACGCCGAAATGGTCCGCGTCGGCCTGGGCGCGCTGCAGCGCGGGCGCGAGCGCAGTCTGGTTGGGCAGGCCGGTCAGCGGGTCGTGATGGAGCGCGTGGGTGAGCGCGGCCTCGGTGCCCTGCCAGCCGGAAACATCGAAGCCCGCCACGGCGAAGCCGGCCGTCTCGCCATACTGGGCGCGCTGCACGCGCAGCTCCACGGGAAGGGGGTAGGTGAGCGCCTTGACGAGGTCGATCGTGTCTTTTTCCACGGCGCCGCTGTGCGCGGCGCGTGCGATCAGCGCCTCGAGGCGTTCGTGATGCCCGGGCGTGACGATGTCGGCGAGCGTGGAGCCGAGCAGGAACTCGCGGTGATACCCCGCGAAGCGCAGGCTCGCGTCGGAGACGTAGAGAAAGTGGAGCCCCTCGTCCACGTGCACGAGGAAGTCCACCGCGGCGGCGGTGTTCTCGAACGAGCGCGAAACGGCGTCGGCGTAGCGGGGTTCGGCAGCGGCAGGCGAAGCGGGGGCGAGCGGTGCGGCGTCCCGGTGGTCGGCTGCCCGCGCTGCGCTCGGTGCCTGCGCGGCATGTGGCGCGTTCGCGTCGCGAGGCACGGGCGGGTCGCCGGCAATGCCCCTGGTGCCGGCAAGCGCGTAAAGCCGGTCGATGACCGTGCGCAACCAGCCCTGGCGGGGCGCGGAGATCCTGTTCGCTTCCATGTCTGTCGCTGGCAACCCTTCGTTTGTCTGTGGTGTCCCGGCCGGTTTCCATGTCCGGCTGAAGGCGCCCATCAGAGCAGGTTATCGACCCCGGAGGAGAAATCTTTAGCCGCGGCGACCGAAATGGCACCTAACGCATAAACGTGACGGGAGATCGGTGCGGCGGCGTCCAGATTCGGTTAAAGTGGCGCCGGTCGAGACGCCGTTCGCCATGCGCAATGGGTCGGCGCGTGCAGCGCCCGTCTTGCCGGCCGCAGGGGCGGCCCGGCAAGACGGCGGCCATTACCGGCTATTCCATCCGTACGAGTCATCCGCCATGTCCGATTCATCGTCAGCGTTTGCCGCGCCGGCAAGCGAGGCTGCGCGAGACGATGCGGGCAGGGGCACCCCTGGTTCCGCGCCATCTATGCCGTCAGCTTCACAACCTGGCCTTGCGCCCGGGCCATCAACCGGTCCGCAGCCGTTCGTCTATCTCGGGCGGCAGCCTATTCTCGATCGCCATGGCGCACTCAACGCCTACGAGCTGCTGTTCCGCGGCGGCGCGCAGAACCGCGCGGACATCGACGACGACGCGCTCGCCACGGCCCAGGTGATGACGCGCACGATCGGCCAGCTCGGCGTGCCCGCGGTGCTCGGCCGTCACTACGGCTATGTCAACATCAGCCGCGAGCTGCTGTTCGACGACATCGTGCATCTGCTGCCGCCGGGCCGCTTCGTACTGGAGGTGCTCGAACACGTGCGCTTCGACGCCGCGGTTCTGGAGCGTCTCGCACAACTGCGCCGCGCGGGCTACCGCATTGCTTTCGACGACGTGTGCGAGATCACGGAGAACCTCCTGCGCGCGTTGCCCTACGCGGACATCGTCAAGGTCGACCTGATGCAGACCGAGCGCGCGGCGCTGCCCGGGCTGGTCGCGAGCCTCGCCGCGCACGGCAAGACGCTGATCGCCGAGAAGGTCGAGACAGTAGAAGACTTCGAACTGGCCTCGTCGCTCGGCTTCGAGCTTTTTCAGGGCTACTTCTTCGCGCGCCCGCAGGTGCTGCGCGCGCCGCGCGTGCGCGCTTCGCGCCTTGCGCTCGTGCGCCTGCTCGCGCTGGTGGCCAACGACGTCGGCACGGCCGAACTCGAGCGCGAACTGCGCAGCCACCCCGGCGTAGTGGTGCAACTGCTGCGTCTCGTCAATTCGAGCGCGTACTCGCCGGGGCGGCCGATTTCGTCGCTGCGCGAGGCGGTGCTCGCGGCCGGCACGCGCCAGATCGCGCGCTGGGCGCAACTGCTGCTCTACGCGAGCGGACGCGACCTGCCCTGGGGCTCGGACCCGCTCGTGCAGCTCGCGGGCACGCGCTCGCACTTCATGGAGCTTGCCGCGCGCAGCCTGAGCCCGCAGGACCCCGATTTCGCCGATGCCGCCTTCATGACCGGCATCTTCTCGCTCGTGCACGTGCTGGTGGGCTCGACGCCTGAGCACACGCTCGAACGTCTCGGCCTTGCACGCGAGATCGTCGAGGCCGTGGACGGTCATCGCGGCGCGCTCGGCACGCTGCTGTGCATCGCAACCGCGGCCGAGCGCGGCGACCACGACGGTGCGCAGCGCCTCGCGCGCGAGGCGGGCGGCATGTTCAACGCGCTCACGCCGCCGTTGCTGGCCGAGTTGAACCTGTGGGCCGGCGCGTGGTTCACGGCCTACGCCGAGGGTTGAAACAAGATTGTAAGGTTCGCGTTGGGGGCGCGCTGCGAACGCCGCCATTGTGTGCTCCAATATCGGCATCGCCGGCTGCGTGCCGTTATGCGTCTCATTTGCGTGACCAGCAAAATGCGCGGGCAAAACGCGCGCCGGCGCGGTGACTCAACTCGAGGACATTCGATATGAAACCGAGGTTCTTTGCGGCAGGAGCCGCGGCGCTCGTCTGCGCCGGGCTTGCGCTCTTTACCCTGTCTGCGCAGGCAACACTGAAGCCGGGCGATTCCGCACCCGACTTCACGACCCAGGCATCGCTGGGCGGCAAGACGTACACCTATTCGCTCGCTTCGGAGCTCAAGAAGGGGCCGGTGGTGGTGTACTTCTATCCGGCCGCGTTCACGAAGGGCTGCACGATCGAGGCGCATGAATTCGCTGAAGCGGTCGATCAGTACAAGCAGTACGGCGCGACCGTGATCGGCGTTTCGCACGACAACATCGGCACGCTCACGAAGTTTTCGGTGAGCGAGTGCCGCAGCAAGTTCCCGGTGGCCGCCGACGAAGACTCCAAGATCATCAAGTCGTACGACGCGTCGATGCCGATGCACGAGGCGATGGCCAATCGCGTGTCGTATGTGATCGCGCCGGACGGCAAGATCATCTACGAATATACGAGCCTGTCGCCGGACCAGCATGTGACGAATACGTTGCGCGCCGTGAAGGAATGGGCCGCGCAGCATCCGCAGCAGTAGTCGTCGCGAGTCATCGCGAGTTATCGCGATTCTCGGCGGTAAGCGGGGCCCGCCACGCGCGCGGGCCTTGTCGCGATCTGTCCCGCTCGTCCCTGCGCATCTGTCCTGGCCTTTCTCTTCCGCCGCACGGAATATCCGCATGCCGATCGTCGTTGTCCTGTTTGCTCTCGCCGCGCTCGTCTACGGCGCGTACTGGTCCTTCAACGCCATTGCGTCGCAGTTCGGCACGGGTGTTGCCGTGGGCGCAGCCGTGCTTGCCGCGGCGTTGTTCGTCGCGCTCATCGTCTGGTGGTGGCGCCGTATGCGTGAAGTGGCGCCCAACGTGCGCGGCGAAGGCGACTGGACGCACCGCGTGGCCGGCGCGTGGGGCGAGGCCCGTCTCGCGGCGGCCAAGCGGTTGTGCGAACTGACGCAGGGCGGGGCGCACGGCGCGTATATTTTCGCCGACCTCCAGGGTGCGCAGCCGGCGCGCGATGCCAACGGCTGGCACGTGGCGCTGCGCGTGGCCGATCCGAAGCGCCCGCTCTGGCAATTACCGATGCAAGGCGAGCGCGAAGCGAAGCGCTGGGCGCGTATTTTCACGCTGGCGATTGCGCAGAGGCTGTAAGCGTGGCAACCTCGGCACCGGGCCACGAACAGCATTGAGGCGGCGAACGCACGCATTGCGCCAGCCGCAAGGAGCAAGCAGATGAAACGTATCGCGTTGCTATGGCATGGGGTGAAGGGCGACGCGCGCGTGCTGTGGCACGCGCTGCGTCAGCCGGGGCGTCCCGTGTGGCTCGTGCCCGCCACGGCGCTGCTCGCGCTCTATGCGCTCGACCCGTTCAATATCGCGATGCCGCTCGCCGGTATCGTGGACGACGGCATCATCGTGCCGCTGGTGCTGCATCTGATCGTGCGTTGCCTGCCTGCGCGGTTGCGCCAGCGCGAGCCTCGAAGGGCGCGCGCATAAAAAAGCGGCGGATGCCACGCTTCAGCCGCTTTCTGCTGCAAGAACGCTCACTCACTCCGCCTGCGGCGCGCTCGCCCCGCGCCCGCGCTTCGCGTCCCACCACACACGCAGCCGGTCCATGTACAGGTACACCACCGGCGTCGTATAGAGCGTGAGCATCTGGCTCACGATCAGACCGCCCACGATCGAGATGCCGAGCGGCGCGCGCAGCTCCGCGCCTTCGCCGCGCCCGAACGCGAGCGGCAACGCGCCGAGCAGCGCCGCGCAGGTCGTCATCATGATCGGCCGGAAGCGCAGCAGGCAGGCCTGATAGATCGCATCGCGCGAACTCAGGCCCTGGCGCGAGGCCTCGATCGCGAAGTCCACCATCATGATCGCGTTCTTCTTCACGATGCCGATCAGCAGGATCACGCCGATCAGCGCGATGATGCTGAACTCCGTCTTGAAGAGCAGCAGCGCGAGCAGTGCGCCTACGCCCGCCGAGGGCAGGGTGGAGAGAATCGTGAGCGGGTGGATGTAGCTCTCGTACAGAATGCCCAGAACGATATACACGGCCGCGAGCGCCGCGAGAATCAGGAGCGGCTGGTTGTCGAGCGACTGCTGGAACGCCTGTGCCGTGCCCTGGAAGCTGCCGTGAATCGTCGCGGGCATGCCGATCTCGCCCATCGTGTCGTAGATCGCCTGGGTGGCGTCCGAGAGCGATTTGCCGGGCGGCAGGTTGAACGAGATCGTCGAGGCCACGAACTGGCTTTGGTGATTCACCGAAAGCGGCGTCGTGCCGGGGCCGAACGAGGCGATCGACGAGAGCGGCACCATGGTCTCCTTCGACGTGGAGACGGCTGCGCCCGACGACGCGCTCGACTTGCCGCTCGCGGCGAGCGAGTTGGTCGCGAGGTTGCGCGCGGAGTCGGCGGCGATGGCCGCGGCGCTCGACATCGTGGTGGCGGCCGTGCCTCCCGTCGAGGCGGTGGTGGGGCCCGTCACCGTGCCCGCCGTCGCATTGGTGCTCTGCGCGCCGCTCGCCGTGCCGCCCGAGGTGCTGACCCAGATCTCGTTGAGCATGGTCGGGCTCTGCCAGTACTTCGGCGCGACTTCCATCACTACGTGGTACTGGTTCAGCGGGTTGTAGATCGTCGAGACCTGGCGCTGGCCGAAGGCGTCGTAAAGCGTGTTGTCGATCTGCGAGGGCGTGATGTTCAGGCGCGCGGCGCTCTGCCGGTCGATGTTGATCATCGACTCGAGGCCGCCTTGCTGCTGGTCCGAATTCACGTCGGCGAGTTCGGGGCGCGCCTGCAGCGCCTCGGTGAGCTTCGGCCCCCACTTGTAGAGGTCGGCGGTGTTGTCCGCGAGCAGCGTGAACTGGTACTGCGCGTTCGACTGCCGGCCGCCCACGCGAATGTCCTGCACCGCTTGCAGGAAGGTGCGCGCGCCCGCCACGTTCGAGAGCGGCCCGCGCAGTTGCGCGATCACCTCGTCGGCGGAAAGCTTGCGCTCGCTCTTGGGCTTGAGCGAGACGAACATGAAGCCCGCGTTCGTCGCGCGGCCGCCGGAGAATCCCGCGACCGATTCCACCGCCGGGTTCGCCTGCACGATGCGCATCATCTCGGCGAACTTCACCTTCATCGCCTGGAACGAGGTGGCCTGGTCGGCCTGGATGCCGCCGATCAGGCGCCCCGTATCCTGCTGCGGGAAGAAGCCCTTGGGCACGACCACGTAGAGCGCGACGTTCAGCGCGATGGTCGCGACGAGCGTGAGCAGGATGACGAACGGATGCGCCAGCGCCCAGCCGAGCGTGCGCTCGTAGCCGCCCTGCAAGCGCAGGAAGCCGCGCTCGAGCCACTGCGCGAAGCGGCCTTCTGCCTTCTTCTCGTGCGCCTCCTCGAGCAGGCGCGAGCACATCATCGGCGTGAGCGTGAGCGAGACGGCGAGCGACACCGCAATGGCGAGCGAGAGCGTGAGCGCGAACTCGCGGAACAGGCGCCCGACAATGCCGCCCATCAGCAAAATCGGCAGGAATACGGCGACGAGCGACACGCTGATCGAGAGCACCGTGAAGCCCACCTCGCGCGCGCCGAGCAGCGCCGCCTTCATGCGCGGCACGCCGTTTTCGATATGCCGCGAGATGTTCTCCAGCACGACGATGGCGTCGTCCACGACGAAGCCGGTCGCGATGGTGAGCGCCATCAGCGAGAGGTTGTCGAGCGAGAAGCCCATCAGGTACATCGCCGCGAAGGTGCCGACGATCGAGATGGGCACGGCCACGCTCGGAATGAGCGTCGCGCGCCAGTTGCGCAGGAACAGGAACACCACCATCACGACGAGCGCCACGGCGATCATGAGCGTGCGCTCGGTGTCCTTGAGCGAGGAGCGGATCGTGACCGAGCGGTCGGATGTCGGGATCACCTCGACGTCGGCGGGCAGCGACGCCTTGAGCTGCGGCAGCATGGCGATCACGCGGTCCACGGTCTCGATGATGTTCGCGCCCGGCTGGCGGTAGAGGATCACGAGTACGGAACGCTTGCCGTTGGCGAGCCCGATGTTGCGCAGGTCTTCCACCGAATCGACGACTTCGCCCACGTCCGAGAGCTTCACGCCCGCGCCGTTGCGGTAGGCGATCACGAGGTCCTTGTACTGGCTCGCCTTGTTTGCCTGATCGTTGGTGTAGAGCTGAAAGCGCTGCGGGCCGAATTCGATATCGCCCTTCGGACTGTTCGCGTTGGCCGAGGCGAGCGCCGCGCGCACGTCTTCGAGGCCGATGCCGTAGTGAAACAGCGCGTGCGGCTCGAGTTCCACGCGCACGGCCGGATTCGCCGAGCCGCTCACGTCGACTTCGCCCACGCCGTCCACCTGCGAGAGCGACTGCTGCAGCACCGTGGCAGCCGAGTCGTAGAGCTGGCCCGCGGTGAGCGTGGGCGAGGTGAGCGCGAGAATCAGAATCGGCGCGTCGGCGGGGTTGACCTTGTGGTAGGTCGGGTTCTGCCGCAGGCTCGTGGGCAGGTCCGCGCGCGCGGCGTTGATCGCCGCCTGCACGTCGCGCGCCGCGCCGTCGATGTCGCGGTTCAGGCCGAATTGCAGCGTGATGCGCGTGCTGCCCACCGAGCTTTGCGAGGTCATCTCCGTGACGTCGGCGATCGACCCCAGGTGCCGCTCCAGCGGGCTCGCCACGCTGGTTGCCACCGTTTCGGGGCTCGCGCCCGGCAAGGTGGCCTGCACGGAGATGGTCGGAAAGTCCACCTGCGGCAGGGGCGCGACCGGCAGCTTCGTGAATGCGAAAAGGCCGGCCAGCGCGATGCCGATGGCGAGCAGCGTGGTCGCGACGGGGCGGGAGATGAACGGGCGCGAGAGATTCATCGCGTCAGCTCTGCGACGAAGACGATGCCGCGCCGCGCGATCCGCTGCCGAAGCGCTGGCGCAGACGCTGCGCGATCCGGTCGAACGCGAGGTAGATCACAGGCGTCGTAAAGAGCGTGAGCGCCTGGCTCACGATCAGGCCGCCCGCAATCGCGATGCCGAGCGGCCGGCGCAGCTCGCTGCCCGCGCCGAAGCCGAGAATCAGCGGCACGGCACCGAGCAGCGCTGCCATCGTCGTCATCATGATCGGCCGGAAGCGCAGCAGACACGCCTGGTAGATCGCCTCGCGCGGCGGCTTGCCTTCCTGGCGCTCGGCCTCGAGCGCGAAGTCGATCATCATGATGGCGTTCTTCTTCACGATGCCGATCAGGAGCACGATGCCGATGATGCCGATGATGTCGAGGTCGTGCCCGGTCAGTATCAGCGCGAGCAGCGCGCCGATCCCGGCCGACGGCAGCGTCGAGAGGATCGTGATGGGGTGCACGAAGCTCTCGTACAGCACGCCGAGCACGATGTACATCGTGACGATGGCCGCGAGGATCAGGAACAGCTCGTTGGACAGCGACGCCTGGAACGCGAGCGCGGCGCCCTGGAAGCGCGTCTGGAACGAGCCCGGCAGGCCGATGTCCTTTTCCGCCTGCTGGATCGCCTTCACCGCCGCGCCGAGCGAGGCGCCCGGCGCGAGGTTGAACGAGACCGTCGTGGCCGGGAACTGCGAGAGATGCGTGACGAGCAGCGGCGCGGGCCGCTCGTGGAACTTCGCGATGGCCGAAAGCGGCACCTGGCCTGTGGCCGAGGTCGAGGAGGGCAGGTAGATCGAGTTCAGCGCGTCGGTGTAGTGCTGCAGAACCGGATCGGCTTCGAGAATCACGCGGTACTGGTTCGACTGCGTGAAGATCGTCGAGATGATGCGCTGGCCATAGGCGTCGTAGAGTGCGTTGTCCACCGTCGCGGGCGTGATGCCGTAGCGGGCCGCGCTTGCGCGGTCGATCTCGATGAACACGGAGCTGCCCTGGTCCTGCAGGTCCGTCGCCACATCCGCGAGTTCGGGCAGTTGCTGCAGGCGCTGCACGAGCTTCGGCACCCAGGTCGTGAAGTCCTGGATCTTCGGCGTGGTCAGCATGAACTGGTATTGCGTGGGGCTCACCGTCGAGTCGATCGTGAGGTCCTGCACCGGCTGCATGTAGAGCGTCGCGCCCGGCACGTGGGCCACGCTCTTTTGCAGGTCGCGGATGATCTCGCTCGCCGTTTCGCTGCGGTCGTCGCGCGGCTTCAGGTTGATGAGCATGCGGCCGCTGTTGAGCGTGATGTTGGTGCCGTCCACGCCGATGAACGACGTGAGGCTTTCGACGTTTTCGTTCTTGAGAATTTCCGCGGCGAGCGCCTGCTGGCGCTCGGCCATCGACGCATACGACACCGATTGCGGCATCTGCGTGATGGCCTGGATCACGCCCGTGTCCTGCACGGGAAAAAAGCCCTTGGGTACGATCACGTAAAGCATGCCGGTGAGCACGAGCGTGATGAGGAACACGATCATCGTGAGGCGCTGGCGTGCGAGCACCCATTCGAGCGCCACGCCATAGCGGCCGATCACATAGTCGAAGAACGCATGCACGCGCGCCTCGAAGCGGTGGCTTTCGGGCGGCGGCGTGTGGCGCAGCATCTTCGCGCACATCATCGGCACGAGCGTGAGCGAGACCACGGCCGAGATCACGATCGTCACCGCGAGCGTGATGGCGAATTCGTGGAACAGGCGGCCCACCACGTCGCCCATGAAGAGCAACGGAATCAGCACGGCGATGAGCGACACCGTCAGCGAGATGATGGTGAAACCGATCTGCCTGCTGCCCTTTAGCGCCGCTTCGAGCGGCGTGTCGCCCGCCTCCACGTAGCGCGCGATGTTCTCGATCATGACGATGGCGTCGTCCACCACGAAACCTGTCGCGATGGTGAGCGCCATCAACGACAGGTTGTCGAGCGAGAAGCCGCACAGATACATGACGGCGAGCGTGCCGATGAGCGAAAGCGGCACCGAAAGGCTCGGAATGATCGTGGCGTAGACGTTCGCGAGGAACAGGTACATCACGAGCACCACGAGCACCACCGACATCAGCAGTTCGAACTGCACGTCGCGCACCGAGGCGCGGATCGTGGTGGTGCGGTCGGTGACGATCTGCACGTCGAGCGACGAGGGCAGCGATTCCTGCAATTGCGGCAACAGCGCCTTGATGCTGTCCACCACCTGGATCACGTTCGCGCCCGGCTGGCGCTGCACGTTCAGGATGATCGCGGGCGTGCCGTCGGCCCATGCGCCGAGCTTGGTGTTTTCCGCGCCCTGCACGATGTTCGCGACGTCGGTCAGCATGACGGGGCGGCCGTTGCGGTAGGCGATCACGGCGTCTTTATAGGCGTCGGCGTCGGTCAGCTGGTCGTTCGCGTTGATCGTGTAGGCGCGCGTGGGGCCGTCGAAGTTGCCCTTGGGCGTGTTGACGTTCAGGTTCGAGATGCTCGTGCGCAGGTCGTCGAGATTCAGGCCGTAGGCCGCGAGCGCGCGCGGATTCGCCTGGATGCGCACCGCGGGGCGCTGGCCGCCCGACAGGCTCACGAGGCCCACGCCCGCCACCTGCGAGATCTTCTGCGCGAGGCGCGTGTCGGCGAGATCCTGGATCTGCGTGAGCGGCAGCGTTTTCGAGGTGATCGCGAGCGTGAGGATCGGCGCGTCGGCGGGGTTGACCTTGGCGTAGATCGGCGGCGCGGGCAGGTCCGAGGGCAGCAGGTTGCCGGCCGCGTTGATGGCGGCCTGCACTTCCTGCTCGGCCACGTCGAGCGGCAGGTCGAGGCTGAACTGCAGCGTGATGACCGAGGAGCCCGCCGAACTCTGCGACGACATCTGGTTGAGCGACGGCATCTGCCCGAACTGGCGCTCGAGCGGCGCCGTGACCGAAGACGTCATCACATCCGGGCTCGCGCCCGGGTAGAAGGTCTGCACCTGAATGGTCGGGTAATCGACTTCGGGCAGGGCGGAAAGCGGCAGGAAACGAAGCGCGACGAGGCCGACCAGCATGATCGCCGCCATGAGCAGCGCCGTGCCGACCGGCCGCAGGATAAAGACGCGGGATGGATTCATGCTGGCTTACTGGGCTGGCGTCTGCGAGGCGTGGCGGTGGCCATGACGCGCGCCCGACGCCGCGCCGGCCCAGGAGGCGCCGCTCGCGCCGGCGGCTCCCGACGCCGCCTTCGCGTGTTGCGGATGCCCGGCGGGAATCGTGATCTTCGCGCCTTCGCGCAGACGGTCGGAGCCGTCGGTCACCACGCGCTCGCCCACGGCGAGGCCCGAGGCGATGCTGGTGCGCTCGGCATCGACGGGGCCGACCTTCACGAGCCGCACCGTCACCGTGTTGTCGGGCTTCGCGACGTAGACGTACTGTCCCTGCGAGCCGTTGAGCACAGCCGAAGTCGGCACGATCACGGCGTCGTGGATCGTATCGACGAGCAGGCGCGCGTTCACGAACTGGTTCGGGAAGAGCGCTTGTTCATGGTTCGTGAAGCTCGCGCGCAGCTTGACGGTGCCCGTGGTGGTGTCGATCTGGTTGTCGATGGTCTGGAGCGACCCGGCTTCGAGCATCGTGGTGTTGCTGCGGTCGTAGGCCGTGACCGGCATTTTCGTGCCCGCGCGCAGCTGCTTCATGATGGGGGGCAGATTGTCCTCCGAGGTCGTGAAGATCACGCTGATCGGCTCGAGCTGCGTGAGCACGACGATGCCGTTGGTGTCGCCGGGCGTCACGTAGTTGCCCGGATCGACCTGGCGCAACCCCACGCGGCCCGATACGGGCGCCGTGATGCGCGCGTAGGTCAGGTCGAGCTTGTAGGTATCGACGCTGGCCTGATCGGACTTGACGGTGCCCTCATACTGCTTGACGAGCGAGGCCTGCGTGTCGACCTGCTGGCTCGCGATCGAGTCTTGCGAGAGCAGCGTCTGGTAGCGCTTGAGGTCGAGGCGCGCCGTGGCGAGCAGCGCCTCGTCGCGGGCGAGCTGGCCTTCGGCGTTGGCGAGCGAGATCTGGTACGGGCGCGGGTCGATCTGCGCGAGCACATCGCCCTTTTTCACCATCTGGCCTTCCTGGAAGTAGACGTCCTGAAGCGTGCCGGATAGTTGTGTGCGCACCGTGATGTCGGCAAGCGGCGTGACCGTGCCGAGCGCGGTGATGACGATGGGCATGTCGCCGGCCTTCGCCGTGGCCACGCTCACGGGCTGCGGCATGTTGCCCATGGCGCCCGGACCGCCGTGACGCATGCGCGCGCCGGCCGCCGCGGCGGCGTTGCCGCCCGAGGGCGCCTTGTTCCACGGTTGCCAGCGCGCGAGCACGATGCCGGCGATCACGACGACCACACCCAGCGCGATGATGAACTTGCCCTTGCGGCGGCTCGCGGCGGCCGGCGCGGGGGCCTGCGGCGTCGTTTCTTTACGGGGGGAATCCGGGCGCTTTTCTTGTTGATCCATCGGTCAGGTCGGTAACAGGTTCTCGAAGCGGGGGGCTCGAAGGCTCTTGGCTGAGCGCACTGCGGGGTGCCGGCCGCGAAGCGCACGCAAAAAACGCAGGGAGCCGGCGCAGCGGGGGCGCGCCGATACTACGCAGATCGTGCGCAAGCACGATGTCAGGACGCGCCGCGCTGCGGCTCCAGTCCCGCGCCATGCGTTCACGGGCTTGGACGGCGGCCGGCGGCTGGCTGGCGTGACGGGCGAAGGGCGGCGGCGCGGCTGGCCCCTGCCGCCAAAAAGCATGATGCTACGTTGCCCGCTTCGTTACAGTCCAGTGCCGTTTCTTTCGAGACGTTACGAGCGTTACACCCTTCGTGAGTTTCCTGTAAGGCGCAGGCGCTCGCGTTGTCAGGTCGCGTGGGGCAGGCGCAGGGCGCCGCCAATCTCGTCGACGATGCGCGCGACGCATTCGCGCAGCAGCGGTACGACGTGGCTGACGAGCCACTCGCGCGGGCACTGCTGCGCCGCGCCGCCGCAGTTGATGGCGTAGATCTCGCCGTTGGGACCCGCGAATGCCGTGGCGATGGCGTTGAGCCCCTCGTACCATTCGCCGATCGCGAGCCCGTAGCCGTGGGCGGCGGTCTCGGCGAGCGCGGCGTCGAGCCGGCTGCCGAAGACGCCCCAGTCGTTGCCGGTCGAGGTCTGCAGCGCGGCGGTGAGTTCGGCGCGCGCGTGCGGGTCGAGTGCGGCGAGGTAGGCGCGCCCGACGGCAGTGCGGCCCATGTCGATGCGAGAGCCGAGCTCGAGGCGCGTGACGAGCACGGCGGTGCGCGGGCGGATCGCGTCGATCACGACCATGTCCAGACGGTCGCGCACGGCGAGGTGCACCGAGAGCGCGGTGCGCTCGGCCAGCCGCGTGAGAAAAGGCCGCGCCCGGCTGCGGATGTCGGCGTTGCGCAGGAAGCCGTTGGACAGCTCCAGCACCGACGACGTGAGCACGAAGCGCTCGCTGTCGGGCAGCCGGGCGAGAAAGCCCGTGCTCACGAGCGTGCCCGTGAGGCGCGAAAGCGTGGGCTTGGGAATGCCCGTCAGTTCGGTCAGTTCGCGGTTGCTGAGCGGCGCGTCGGCGGCCGCGACGCAGCGCAGGACGGCAAGGCCGCGCGCGAGCGCCGTTACTTCGTCGGCGCCGCCGTCTTTATCTCGCGGAGTGTCGTCGGGATGGCGCGAATCGGGTGCGGAAGTCATTGGCGGGACAATTTTCCGAAACAGGATTTCAGATTTGAGATTTCGCGCGGGGCGTTACAAAGTCAGCGCAGGCGCGCCGCGCGATACGATCGTTTGCGTTCGATCAACGCAACGCGCCCTAAATTCGTGTGCAAATTATCAGATGATTGTAATGGATGCCAGATGCTCGACGATTGGCGTATTTTGGCGAGATTTTGCTTGACTTAGTTAGCATGTAGGTAAAAAATGGAACCCGATTTCGGTAATCCGCCCAACCCCGCAAAAATTGCGGGGTTTTAATGCGTCTCGCGCTATGCAATTCGCATAATTGCGTGTCGTTTTCCGATGGCGCGGCGCAGCCGAATACCGTCTCTCAGGTTCTAGCACGGCCCTCGGAATGGCTAGAACTTTTCAAGGCGCCGCGTGCAAACGTGGCGCCTTTTTTTCCGCCCGGCTGCATACGGGCAAACCCGCGATCGGCGGTCGATCAGGCGAGTTCGCCACTAAAGCGCTCCCGCAACTCACGTTGGGCACTTGCCTGTCGGGACGTCGACCGTTAGCCCTCAAGACGGCGACACATAGCCGGACTCACGCCCCGTTTCTGCCATACCATCGCCTGATCACCCGTTCGATGGAGTCGCACATGCTCTCCGAAGAGGAACTGGCGTTGCTCGATGCCATCCGCGAAACCGGCAGCCTGTCGCGCGCGGCGGCACGTCTGAACAAGGCGCCTTCCACGATTTCCCATGCCGCGCGGCAACTCGAGGCGCGCTTCGACGCGCTCCTCTTCGACCGCCGGCGCTACCGGCTGCAGCTCACCCCAGCCGGGCATCTGCTCGCGGAGGAGGCGAGCCGCCTGATGCAGGACGTCGCGCGCATGACGCAGCGCGTGCGGCAGGTCGCGAACGGCTGGGAAGACCGCTTGTGGATCGTTACCGACGAGATTCTCGAGTTCGAACTGCTGATGCCGGTGATCCGCGACTTCGATGCGCTGAAGTCCGGCGTGAGACTGCGGTTCACACACGAAGTACTCTCCGGCACCTGGGAGGCCCTTCGCGACGGCCGCGCCGATCTGGTCGTCGGCGCGACCAACGAGCCGCCCGCCATCGACGGCCTGCACTGGTTCGAACTGGGCGTGATGGAGTGGGTGTTCGCGGTGGCGCCGCGCCACCGGCTCGCGCGCGAGAAGGGGCCGCTCACCCGCGAGCGTATGCTCGCCGAGCGCGGCGTGGCGGTTGGCGATTCGGCGCGGCTCGCGCCGGGCCGCGGCTACGGGCTGCTCGGCGCGCAAGAGGTGCTGGCGGTGCCGTCGATGCGCGCCAAGATCCTCGCGCAGCGCGAGGGCCTGGGCGTGGGCTGGGTGCCGCGGCAGCGCGCGGCGAAGCTGATCGAGCGCGGCGAACTGATCGAGAAGGCCACGGCGAACCCGCGCGAGCCGAACGTGCTGTATGTCGCGTGGCGCGGCGAACACGCGGGGCGCGCCCTGCAGTGGTGGATCGACAGGCTGCGCGAGCCGCGTCTTGCCAGGCGCCTCGTCGAGGGGATCGAGGTCACGGGCTGAAGCCGGCTGCCCGCAGGCATGGCACAGACGTTCGATAGCTTCGAACGTTTGCGCCAGGATTGTCGTACGGCAGGCAGCGCGCCGCCCGGCAATATGGCATCACAGTCTCAGATCGAGACTATCCCCTTCAAGGAGAACGTCATGAACCGCTTTGCCAGCAAAACTGTCCTCGTCACCGGCGGAACCAGCGGCATCGGCCTCGCTGCCGCGCTTGCCTACGCCGCCGAAGGCGCGCACGTCATCGTCACTGGCCGCGATGAAGCCGGCCTCGAAGCCGCGCGCCTCGCGCTCGGCACGAACGCTCACGCCTGGCGCAACGACGCCGCCTCGCTCACCGGCGCACGCGAACTGGCAGCCGCGGTGCGCGACGCGGGCCTGCGCCTCGATGCGGTGTTCATCAACGCGGGTGTGGCGAAGCTCGCGCCGTTCGAGCAAGTGGACGAAGCGCTCTGGGACGTCACCTTCGACACCAACGTGAAGGGCGCGTATTTCCAGATTCAGGCACTCCTGCCGGTGCTCAATGACGGCGCGGCCATCGTGCTCAACGGCTCGATCAACGCGCATATCGGTATGCCCACTTCGTCGGTGTATGCGGCGAGCAAGGCGGCGCTGATCTCGTTCGCGAAGACGCTGTCGGCCGAACTGCTGCCGCGCGGCATTCGTGTGAACGTGGTGAGCCCCGGCCCCGTGAAGACGCCGCTCTACAACAAGTTCGGCATGGACGCCGCCGCGCTCGCGGCGGCCGAGGAATCGATTCGTGCGCTGGTGCCGCTCAAGCGCTTTGCGACGGTGGAGGAGATCGCCTCCACGGTGCTGCATCTGAGCGCAGCCGAATCGGCTTTCATGGTCGGCACCGAGGTGATTGTCGCCGGCGGCATGGGCCAGCTTTGAGGCGCCGTTAGCGATGCGTACGGCGTGCGGGCGGCAGGGCGCCGCCCGCATGGTCGCCGCATGATCGTATTGCGCGCCAGTCAGGAAACCGTTTCGCGTTCCGGTGTGGCCGTGATCTTGTGGATCGACAGGTCGGTGCCGTTGAATTCCTGTTCGCGATCGATGCGCAGCCCAACGAGCTTGCGCAGCAGGCCGTACACCACGAGGCCGCCAAGGAAGGCGATCACGATGCCGGCAAGCGTGCCGACGATCTGCGCGCCGAGCGAGACGCCGCCGAGCCCGCCGAGCCAGCGCTGGCCAAAGACACCCGCGGCGATGCCGCCCCACGCGCCGCACAGGCCGTGCAGCGGCCACACGCCGAGCACGTCGTCGATGCGCCAGCGGTTCTGCACGCAGGTGAACATATAGACGAACAGCGCGCCGGCAACCGCCCCCGTCACGAGCGCGCCGAGCGGATGCATGATGTCCGAGCCCGCGCACACGGCCACGAGACCCGCGAGCGGCCCGTTATACGTGAAGCCCGGATCGTTGCGGCCCGCGAACCACGCGGCGAGCGTGCCGCCCACCATCGCCATGAGCGAGTTGACGGCGACGAGACCGCTGATCTTGTCGATGGTTTGCGCGCTCATCACGTTAAAGCCGAACCAGCCCACCGCGAGCACCCATGCGCCGAGTGCGAGAAACGGGATGTTCGAGGGCGGATGCGCGGCGATGCGGCCGTCGCGCGTGTAGCGGCCGTGGCGCGGCCCGAGCAGCAGCACGGCCGGCAGCGCGATCCAGCCGCCGAACGCGTGGACGACCACCGAGCCCGCGAAGTCATGGAACGGCATGCCGAACACGTGTGTCATCGCATCCTCGAAACCGAGGCGGTTGTTCCACACCAACCCCTCGAAAAACGGGTAGAGGAAGCCGACGATCACGAAGGTCGCGAACAGCTGCGGATTGAACTTCGAGCGCTCGGCAATGCCGCCCGACACGATGGCCGGGATGGCCGCCGCGAAGGTGAGCAGGAAGAAGAAGCGCACGAGCGCGTAGCCGTTGTGCTCGGCGAGCACGTCGGCGTGCGAGAAGAACTGCACGCCGTAGGCGAGCGTATAGCCAATGAAGAAGTAGGCGATCGTCGAAATCGAAAAATCGACGAGGATCTTCACGAGCGCATTGACCTGGTTCTTCTTGCGTACGGTGCCCAGTTCGAGAAACGCGAAACCCGCGTGCATGGCGAGCACCATGGCGGCGCCCAGCAGCAGGAATAGCGTGTCGGTGCCGGTTTTGAGGTTGTCCATCTGGCGTACCCAGTTTGCCCAAAATGGGCGCATAGACAGCAAGATGTGGGCCAGCTTCAGCGCCAAACTGGTGAATTCACGGCCGCAACAGGCGTCAAGCCGGTGCGGACGTGCACCGACGCGGGAAAATGGCAGGTGTCATATTGCCCGTGCGGGTGCGGATAACTGGGGCGTATGCACCATATTCCGGCACAAACTCGGCGCTTGCGCGCAAAGGTGGGGAAATCGCGCGCCATAACAGGGCGTTTGATTCGTTTTTCCTTTCCGGATCATTAAATTGTCGGCAAATCGAAAATATCTCGCGTTTTCGCGAGGGATACACTTCGGGCGCACATGGGGCGCAAACGCCGACATAATGGCCGGATTGCCACCTCATGCGCGTCCGGTTGTCCGGTACCCGCCACGCAATGCGCCTCACGACCAAAGGGCTTCTGCTGATCGCGATTCCCGCTGTATTCGAGCTGAGCTTGCTGTCGGCCATCGTGAAGGCGGAGGCCGACGCCGCCGCCGCGGAGCGCTGGGGCCAGCGTGGCCAGGCCGTGCTGGCGCAGGCGTCACGGGTGCTCGAACCGGTGCTGGTCGAGTCGGTCAAGCTGCGCGGTGCGGTGGCGGCCAACGACACGGGCTACTCCACACCGGTTTCGATGTGGATGGACGTGGACCGCCGCATCGACCGGCTCGTCGATCTCGTCTCCGATAATCCCGCGCAGATCGAGCGCGCCGTGCAGATTCGCCACGCCGTGCAGAACTATCGCCAATGGTCGGACCGCGTGCAGGATCTCTTGCGCTCGGGCCGCCGAGCCGACCTCGCCGAGCGCTTTCGCGCGCTCATGGCCGCCGACGTGCTCGACCGCGTGCGCGCGCAGATCGTCTCGTTCCAGACCGAAGAGCGCCGCCTCGACGTGTTGCGGGTATCCGCCGCCGAAGCGGCGCGCGCCCAGCAGCAGACCCTCGTGATGACAGCAGTGCTCGGCTCGATCGCGCTGGTCGCGCTTGCCGTCTGGGTCTTTACGCGCGGCGTGCGCGGGCGGCTCGATGCGCTTTCCGACAACGCGAACCGGCTGGCCGCAAACGAACCCCTCGCACCGCTCACGGCGGGCAACGACGAAATCGCCGAACTCGACCTCACGCTGCATCAGATCAGCCAGAGGCTGATCGAAGCCGAGCGGATGCGTCTCGGTTTTCAAGCCGACCTCGCGCGGCGCGCGGACCAACTGGCGCGCATCAACGAAAACCTGCGTCAGCAGACTCAGGAAAACGAGATGTTCATCCACGGCGTGTCACACGATCTGCGCGCGCCGCTCGTGAACCTGCAGGGCTTCTCGCGCGAGCTCAATCACGCGTGCGACGACTTGCGCGAGCGCATCGCGAATTCTTCGCTTTCACCGCAGGTGCGCGAGCGCATCGAGCGCACTATCAACGAAGATATCGGCGAGGCGCTGCGCTATCTGCAAACGGCCGTGCTGCGCGCATCGCACATCATCGACGCGCTGCTGCGGCTCGCGCGCGTGGGGCGCGTGGAGTACCGGCGGCAGCGCGTGAGCGTGCAGGAGCTCGTGCAGCGCGTGGTCGACGCAATGCACGCCTCGATCCGCGCACGCGGCGCCCAAGTCAGCGTGCAAACGCTGTCCGACGTATGGGGCGATCCGACAGCGCTGGAGCAGGTGTTTGCAAACCTGATCGGCAACGCGCTCAACTATCTCGATCCGGCGCGCGACGGGCGCGTCGAGATCGGCACGGCGCATGCGCCGCCGGGCGTGGAATCGCTGCAGATTTTCTACGTGCGCGACAACGGGCTCGGCATCCCCGAGGTGGGCCTGCCGCGGCTCTTTCAGGCGTTCCAGCGCATGCACGGCAATGTGGCGTCGGGCGAGGGCATCGGGCTCGCGCTCGTGCGCCGCGTGGTGGAGCGCCACGGTGGGCGCGTCTGGGTGGAGTCGGCGGAAGGCGAGGGGACGACGTTCTATCTGTCGCTGCCCGACGCGCTTGCGGTCGCGCCGCCGTTGCCCGGCGACGCCGAGCAGATCATCAGCGCGCTCGAGCGCGCGGAGCGTTCGGAAGCGTCGCCCAGTGGCCTTGCCGGATAGGGTGCGAGCGATGACTCGGGTGGCGCGAACGCGAAGGGCGGCGTGCGAAGCGAATTGCGGACGGCACCGGCAACGGCGTTACGACCCCCGGCAGGCGCTTAGACACGCCAGACAGGCGCGCTCAGCGCGTGCCAAAGATGCGGCGGGGCTTGAAGAGGCGGCTCGCGCGAAATGTCCAGACGGCGCCCACGCCGGCAAGCGCCAGCGTAATGGCCAGCATGGCGTGATGACTGATGGCGATGCCGAACGGCAAGACGAAGCTGCGCACGAGCACGAGCAGTGCTGCCCACAGCGCAAGCGCCCCCTGCAGGAGCAGACGCGTGCCGTGCACGTGGCGCACCCGGTCGGTCAGGCTGCCTTTGCGGCCGCCGCGCCTGCAAAAAAAGAGGATCGCCGCCAGGGCGATCGCGAGTACCACTAGCCAGCTCGTTAGATCCACGACACGCACTCCGTACTCCACGGCAACCGGCGGCTATTCTGGCCGGCGAGGCGAAGCGGCGATATCGGACCAGTCCGAATTGGCGGCGCTCGCACGCCGCACCCCGTGCAAGGCAGGTGCGACGCGGGCGTCGATCAGCGCTCGCTCACGGCTCGATGCGCGTACCGAGGAGCGCGAGGAACTGGCGCAGCCATTCGGGATGAGCGGGCCACGCCGGCGCGGTGACGAAGGGAGCGTCCGTCACGGCGCTGTCGATGGCGATGTCGGCGTATTCGCCACCCGCGAGCCGTACCTCGGGCGCGCAGGCCGGATAGGCCGAAATGCGCTTGCCGCGGATCACCTCGGCCGCGGCGAGCAGCTGGGCCGCATGGCAGATCGCCGCGATGGGCTTGTTCGCCTGGGCGAAGTGACGCACCATCTCGATGACCTTCGGGTCGAGGCGCAGGTATTCGGGCGCGCGTCCCCCCGCAATGGCGAGCGCGTCGTAGCTGGCGGCGTCGATTTCGTCGAAAGTCGCGTTGAGCGCGAACTGGTGCCCCGGCTTTTCGGTGTAGGTCTGGTCGCCCTCGAAGTCGTGGATGGCGGTCTTCACGCGCTCGCCAGCCTTCTTGCCCGGGCACACCGCGTCGACGCGGTGGCCGACGGCCTGCAGCGCCTGGAACGGCACCATCGTTTCATAGTCTTCGGCAAAATCGCCGGTGAGGAACAGAATCTTCTTGACGGCCATCGTGGGTCTCCGGAGGTGGACTGTGGAACAGATCGTGCACGTGGGCAGTCTACCCCATCATGTTTGACGATTTCGCAAAGCACGGCGTCGCGGGCGACGCACTGCAAACCGTCGGCTGGAGGCGCTACGTGCCGGGCCGCGATGCGAGTGCGCTGGCCGCCTTGTTCCGCGCGTCCGTGACCACGCTCGCGGCCTCGCGCTACGACGCAGCGCAGCGCAGCGCGTGGGCTGCGGCCGCCGACGATCTCGCGGACTTCGACGCGCGCCTTGCGCGCGGCGTCACGCTCGTGGCGCACCATGACGGCGCGGCAGCGGCGTTCGGGCAGCTCTTTCCGCTCGATCACGTCGAGATGCTTTACGTCGCGCCGGCGTGGTCGCGCCGCGGCCTCGCGACGGCGTTGCTGGCGCGGCTCGAAGCGCTCGCGCGCGAGGCGCGCTCGACGGTATTGAGCGCCGATGCGAGCGCGGTGTCGCGGCCGGTTTTCGAGCGTGCGGGCTTTTCGCTCATTTCGTCAGAATCGGTGTTGCGTGACGGCGTATCATTGCCGCGTTTTCATCTGTGCAAGCCGCTTCATGCGGCGAATTTTTCAGGATGACCATGTATTCGAAGGTTTCGACGCAAAGGCTGACACTTGCCTCCTTGCTCGCGTGTGCGGCGTTCGCCGCCGGCTGTAACAAGCACGACGCTTCCGCGCCCGATCTGGGCAAGCAGTCCGCCGACGCCGTGAAGCAGGCCACGCAGGACGCCGCCAACCAGGCGGCGCAGCAGGCGGCGCAAACGCTCGGCAAGGCCGCGAGTTTCGTGAACCAGCAACTCGGCGCCGCGCAGCAGAAGCTCGATTCGGCGGCCTCGCAAGGTCAGCAGGCGAGCGCATCCACAGCCGAACTGGCTTCGGCGGCGCAGGGCCAGTTGCGCGGCGCGGCAAGCACGGCGCAAGCCTTGCTCGGCCAGGCCGCCGCGGCCACCGGCACCGGTTTGACGAACGCGGGGCACTCGCTGCAACGCTGGGCGAGCAACGCCGCCGCGTCGGCGCCGGCATCGGATGCCTCGAAATAAGGCCGCAGCCATGCGCGCCGGGTTGAACGGTTGACGCCGGGAATTAATGTAATTATGATGGTTACACTTATTGGCGCACGTGGTTCCGTCCGTTCGCGCGCCGCTCAGCAGTGGCAGGTTCGCCGTGAATACGAGTAGCCGTTTCGCGTTTGCCGTTCACGTGCTCGCGCTGCTGGCGCAGCAGGAGGGCGTGCCGCTTTCGTCGGAGATCATCGCGGGCAGCGTGAACACGAATCCCGCGCTGATTCGCCGGCTCCTGTCGATGCTTGCCGGCGCAGGCCTCACGACGTCGCAACTGGGCGCGGGCGGCGGCGCGCTGCTGGCGCGCGAGCCGCATGCGATCACGCTGCTCGACGTCTACCACGCGGTCGACGACGCACAGCTGTTCGCCATGCATCGCGAGGAGCCGAATCCGGCCTGCCTCGTCGGGCGTCATATCCAGCAGACGCTGCGCGGCGTGATCGACGACGCACAGCGCGCCATGGAGGCGTCGCTCGCCGCCCGCACGCTCGCGGACGTCGTCGACGACATGGCGCGCAGCGAGCGCAAGCTCGAACGCGCGCGGGCGCGGCGAGCCTGAACGGAAGGCGCGCTGCCGAAATCATCAGCGGGGCATTGCCCCGTTTTTTCACCCCCTAAATGTAACTTTGTTAGTTACATAAATACGGAAAACAGGAGTCAGTTCATGAGCAAGACGCTGAAAATCGCCCTCTTTGGCGCAACGGGCATGGTCGGCTCGCGCATTGCCGCCGAAGCGGCGCGCCGCGGCCACGAGGTGAGCGCACTGGTGCGCCAGCCCGAGCGGGTGGCGGCCGCGCCGAACATCCACGCGGCGAAGGCCGACCTGCTCGACGCGGCGAGCGTCGCCGCCGCGGTGCGCGGGCACGACGTGGTGGCGAGCGCCTACGCGCCGCCCAAGGATCAGCTCGGCGATCTGCTGGTCGCGAGCCGCGCGCTCGTGGAAGGCGTGCGCGCCGCGGGGCTCAAGCGTCTCGTGGTGGTGGGCGGCGCCGGGTCGCTGGAGGTCGCGCCCGGCAAGCAGCTCGTCGATACCGAAGGCTTCCCCGACGCCTACAAGGCGATCGCGCTCGCCCACCGCGAGGCGTACGACTACTACCGTACGGTCACCGACATCGACTGGACCTTCTTCGCGCCGGCCGCGATCATCGCTCCCGGCGAGCGCAAGGGCACGTTCCGCACAGGCGCCAATACGCTGATCGCCGACGCGAAGGGCGAGAGCCGCATTTCGGCCGAGGACTATGCGATCGCCTTCGTCGACGAGCTGGAGCAGGGCCGCTTCATTCGTCAGATCGCAACGGTGGCCTACTGAGGCGCGAAGCGGCGCGTCCAGCGCGCTGACAAACTGTTACGTACGCGCGCGGCGCGGGGGGGCGGAGTGCGGCTAAACTGGATCGTCCTGTTTTTGCCCCTCCGCCATGAATTCCAGCATCGGACGCGATGGCGCGGGCGCCGGACCGTCGCGCATGCGCTTCGGTGCGGCGGATCGTGCACTTCTTTCGCGCGCCGCGCCGGCGCGCGGGTGTGTTCGCGCGCTTTTTCGTGCGCTCGTTCATGCGCTCATGCTCCCCGCATGCCTTGCGGTGTGCTTCGCCATGCCGCTGCAGGCCGCCGCGCAAGCCGCGCCGGCGCCCGTGCTGCCCGTCCTCAAGAGCATCATCACCGGGGCACCGGCGGCTGCCTCGGGGGCATCGGCGGCCGAGGCAGCCTCGGCGCCGTCAGCGGCGAGCCAGGCTGAATTCACGCGCTCGCTCGACAGCGTCATCAATACGCTCGACAACGAACGCCAGCGCACCGCGCTCCTGAATCAGCTCAAGAAGCTGCGCAGCGCGTCGCAAAACGTGGCGCCCGCGCCCGCTTCGGGCGCGGCGGCGAACTCAGGGCTGCTGGGCGCGATCGCGTCGGGGCTCGCCTCGGTCGAGGCCGACGCGCGCCGCGGCCGCAGTCCGTTTCACTACTGGGCGGGGCGCTTCAGGGCCGCGGGCATCGAGCTTTACGACATCGCCTCGGGCGGGGAAGGCGAAAGCCCCGGCCGCATCGTGTTCGACCTGTTCGCCATGCTGGCCGGCTGGGGCGCGTGCGCTGCGGTGCTGCGCTGGATCGAGCGGCGGCTGCTCAGGCGATTCGATGTCGAGACCGGCCTGCGGCCCGATCCGCGCACCATCGATCTGCTGATTTTCGTCGTGCATCGCGCGGCGCCGTGGATCGTGGCGTTCATCGGCGCGCTCGTGGTCGAGCGCTCGCTGCCGGACGCGCTCGGGCGCACGCTCGCCCTCGTGATCGCGTACGCGATCGTCGCAGGCGCGGTGTTCTCGTCGATCTGCCTGATCATGTTTTCGCTGTTCGGCTCGGGGCACCGGCGCGCGGCCGTGCGCCTGCTGATCGCGCACTCGCGCCGGCTGCTCTTTGCGATCGGCGTGCTGGCCGCGCTCGGCGACGCCGCCACCAATTTCGAAGTCGCGCGCCAGTTGGGCGCGAATCTGGCCGCACTGGTGAGCACCGCCGCGAACATGGCGGCTGCGGTGCTGACGGCCGTGTTCGCCATCGGCTTCAGGCGACCCGTCGCGCATTTGATCCGCAACCGCAGCTATTCGCTGCGCCACGGCCACAAGGCGCTCACCGAAGTCTTCGACGTGCTCGCCTCGCTCTGGCAACTGCCGATGCTGCTGCTCGCCGGCGCATCGATCGTCGCCACGTTCGGCGGCATCGGCAGCCGCGACGACGTGCTGCAGATTTCCGTGGTCTCTGCCCTCCTGCTCGTGCTCGCGTTCTTCCTCTCGGCGGTCGTGCTGCGCATCACGCGCCCGAACCCCGCGCGCGTGCGACGGCGCTCGCCGTATCTGCGGCGCCTGTTGCGCTTTGCCGGCACGCTGCTCGTGGTGTTCATCTGGTTCGCGTATTTCGAGTCGTGCGCGCGCCTCTGGGACATCTCGCTCGCCGCGATCGTCGAGGCGAGCGTGGCCGCGCGCGGCATCGCGCACGCCATTTTCGCGATCGTGTCGACAGTGTTTCTCGCGTGGCTCGTCTGGATCACGGTCGACACCGCGATCCTCGAAGCGCTCAATCCGAGCGGTCCGCGCGCCAAGGGCCGCGCGCCCAGCACGCGCGCGCGCACCATGCTGCCGCTCGTGCGCAATGCGGTGCTCGTCACGATCCTGACCATCACCGGCATCGTCACCGCGGCGAACCTCGGCATCAACGTCACGCCGCTGCTCGCCGGCGCGGGCGTGATCGGTCTTGCCATCGGCTTTGGCGCCCAGTCGCTCGTGGCCGACCTCATCACGGGTCTTTTCATCATCATCGAGGAGACGATTTCGGTGGGCGACTGGATCGACATCGACAACGGCCATGCGGGCACGGTCGAGCATCTGTCGATCCGCACCGTGCGTCTGCGCGACGGGCAGGGCGCGATCCACGCCATTCCGTTCTCGCAAATCAAGATCGTGAAGAACCTCTCGCGCGACTTCGCGTTTGCGGTGTTCGAAGTGCGCGTGCCGTTCTCGGTCGATCTCGATACGGTTACGCGCATGATTCGCGAGACCGGCGCGGAACTCGTGGCCGACTTCCGCTATCGCCGCGAGATACTCGGGCCCGTGGAAGTGTGGGGGCTCGACCGGTTCGACCCGAACTGGATGGTCGTGAAAGGGCAGATCAAGACGCGGCCGCTGCAGCAGTGGAGCGTGGCGCGTGCGTTCAATGCGCGCCTGAAGCGCCACATGGACGAGGCCGGCATCGAGATGCCGGTGCCGCAGATGCAGGTGCACATGTCCTCGCGCGGCGGCGATGCCGAAGAGCCGCATGGCGCGGCGGACGGCCATCCGCATCCGTCTGGCGTGCACGCGGGCAGCGGCGTTGCGCGCGATGCCTCACACGAACCGCGGCCCGCGCCGCCGCCGACGGCGGGCCCCGAGGGCGCGCCGCCGCAGATTCCCACGGCGGGCAGCCGCGGCTGAAGGTCTGCGCCGGCGCAGATCCTTCCGGATCCGCTTTCAATTCACCCTGCTGGAGATCGTCCTCTGGCGCCCCGGTTGCGCGAAAGCTCTTTCCTGCACCAGCGGCAACACGTCGTTCACCCGCGTGGCGATGTGCCCGGCAGCGACGCCGTAGACATGCAGCGAGACTGCCCGCGCGTCGCTGCCGTTCGAAAGCCTGTGAATGCTGGCGCGCCCAGGCCCGCCGAACGACACCGCGCCGCTCGCGCGCGGATGCGAGCGGACCACTTCGGCGCCCTGTTGGGCGTCGTCCCACGCGTAGAGCGTTTCGGTCAGGGCGCCTTCGAGCACGGCGTAGCCGCACCAGGTGTGATGCGCATGGATCGGACTCGCGTGGCCCGGCTGCCAGACGAGCGCCGCGACCGTGTAGCGGCCGCGGCTGTCGGCCGCGATGACATGACGCCGGTACGTCTGGCCGCAGCCCTCGCGCTGCGCGCGCGTAACGAGCGCCGGGTCGGCGAGCGCGCGCGTGAGCGCCGCGCGCATGCCGCGCGCATGCCGCGCGCGAAGCGTGCGCAGCGCGACGGGTCGCCGGGCGTCGAGCAGACATCGAAGGCGGCGTCGAGCGCGGCGGTGAGGCGCGCGACGGCGGCAGCGTGCTGCTGCGCAGTGTGGAAGGCGCTCAGCAGGGCGAGTTCGGCAGGGGCATTCATGGCGTGTTCTTCTTCCGGTTTCTACAAGAAGATTTATAGCCGTCAACGCCTGGAAAAGGTTTTCCTATTTTTTCTCCGTTTGCCCGTCGTGTAGAATAAATTTCTACGCTTCGGGGAGTACGGAAATGGATCTCATCGACAGAAAGCTGGTTGAGCTGCTGCAGCAAGACGCGACCATGCCGGTGGCGGAATTGGCGCA
This sequence comes from Paraburkholderia silvatlantica, assembly GCF_003096715.1. Taxonomy (GTDB): domain Bacteria; phylum Pseudomonadota; class Gammaproteobacteria; order Burkholderiales; family Burkholderiaceae; genus Paraburkholderia; species Paraburkholderia silvatlantica. The sequence continues at coordinate 221,530 of NZ_QEOL01000007.1, read as the reverse complement.
GCGCGTCAATCTTTCGCAAACGCCATGCTGGAAGCGCGTCCAGCGCCTGAAGGAAACGGGCGTGATCCGCGCGCAGGTCGCGCTGTGCGACCCGCGCAAGCTCGGCGTGGGGACAACGGTGTTCGTCGCCGTGCGCACGAACCAGCACACCGAGGCATGGGCGCAGACCTTCACGCGCGCCGTGCAGGAGATTCCCGAGATCGTCGAGGCGTATCGCATGAGCGGCGAGACCGACTACCTGCTGCGCATCGTGGTCTCCGATATCGACGATTTCGACCGCGTCTACAAGCAGCTCATTCGCGCCGTGCCGCTGTTCGACGTCAGTTCGAGCTTCGCGATGGAGCAGCTCAAGTATTCGACGGCGCTGCCCGTGCGCAGCGGGACGTAGTGGCCCTCGTGACGCAAGCCGTCTGCAAGGCATGGCGGCGTAGAATGCCCGTTCCTGTCATCCAATTCCGATTCGAGGCTGGGCACGACCGATGAACGAACCGCGCAAGAAGGACCCCACGGTTGGCGTTGCCGTGCTCATCGTGGCGGTGGTGGTGTTCGTGATCGGCACCGTGCTGTTCAACGCGCTGAAAAGCAAGCGCGAGTACGACGAGACCGTGGGCGCCGGCGTGGCGCATGCATCCGCGAGCACGGCGGCCTCGCAGGCCAGCGGCTCGACGCAGTGACGCGCCGGGTCTTCGCCTTCCTATTCCTCCGGTAGCCGGATGATGCTCGCGTCCCGGCGAATCAGCCAGGAGGCCGTGATCATCTGCTTGCACTGGTGTGCGAGCAGCTTGAGTTCCTGGGGCAGTTCCGCGGCGGGGCCGAGCGCGCGCTCGGCTTGCACCACCATCGCATCGAGTTCGCGCGTGAGCTGCTTCGTGATGTCGGTCTGATCGGCGGGCGCAGGCGTGCCCGCTTCGGCGGCGACGAGGTTCTCGCGCACGCACGAAAGCGCGCGCTGGAGCGCATCGAGCTTGACTTCCGGCTGGTCGGGCCGCGCCGTGCTGCGCAGGAGCGGGGCCGTGGCCGTGATCTGCGAGGCGAGCACGTGGCTGCGCACGAGCAGGTCGTTGAGCTCGGGTACGAACTTCTGGGCAGCCTTCGGTTCGAGCATCATGCGCTGGAACGCCTGGCCGAGATTGGCAAACGCCACGTGCACGTTCTTGCGCGCGAGCCGGTAGCGGAAGTCGCGCGCGAGCGAGGGCGCTGCCGCGGCTGCGCCCGCCGCGGCCTGCGCGGTTTGCGCAGCGGCTTTCGTGCCCACGGCCGCCACGGGCGAGCCGGGAGCGCCGGCTGTGGGCGAGTCGTCGAGGGTCGCCGCCGCGGCGACTGGTTCGTCGATGATGCTCGCCGCGTTCGCCGAAGCACTCGCCATGGCGCTCACGCTGCCGGGCACCGGATTCGCCACGCCGCCCGCATCGGCTGCGAGCGTCGCCGCCGGCGCTGCATGGGCGGCCACGCGTGCGCCGGCCTCGCTCGCCGCGGCCCCCGCGAACGCCGGCTGCGGCGCGCTCGCGCGCCCGCTCCACCACCAGCTCGCCTCGAGATAGCTGCGCGTCGCGGCGATCATGTCGTGCACGAGCTTGCCCATCAGGCGGTATTCCCAGTACGGGAACAGATGGCTCGCGCCGATGGCGATCATGCAGCCCACCACCGTGTCGATCGCGCGCTCGCCGATGATGCGCATGCTGCCCGGCGCGAGCAGATGAAACATCAGGAGTACATAGGCCGACGTGAACACCACGCTTGCCGTGTAGTTGAAGAGCAGGAGGCTGTAGCTCATTACCATCGCCGCGAACATCGAGACGAGCAGCACGAGCGGCTGTTTCACGAGCAGGATCAACGCAATGCTCGCAAGACAGCCGATCAGCGTGCCGACGATACGCTGCGCGTTGCGCTGGCGCGTGAGCGAGTAGCCCGGCTTCAGGATGATGATGCTCGTCATCACGATCCAGTAGGCGTTGGTGAGCGGCAGAAGCCGCCCGAGCCAGAAGCCCACGGCCACGGCGATCGTCACGCGCAGCGCGTGACGAAAGCTCGGCGAGGCCATCGTGAGATTCGAGAAGATCTGCAGCCAGGACACGCGGCGGTTCGTGACGAACCGTGTGAGCGCCTCGTCGATGCGCAGCTCGGTTTCGGTGGTCGGCACTTCGCTCGCGAGGCTGCGGCGCATGCGGTCGATCAGGCGTGTCGCGCTCCAGATACGCCGGAACGACGCCGAGATCGCCGCGTAGGCCTCCGGGTCGGTCGAGGCCAGGTCGCGCTTTTTCAGCTGTTCGAGCTCGTATTCGATGGCGCGCAACTCGGCCTTCACGTTCACGCTCGCGCGCGGCGCCTCGTTTTGCAGCACCGCGAGGCCGATGTCTTCGAGATCGGCGGCGGCCTTGCGGATCAGGTCGCGGTAGAACACGAGCAGGTCGGAGCCGCCGAAGGTGTTGCGCACGAGCGGATAGTCGGTGTGTGCGCCCACGAACAGCTCATGCAGATCGACCGTGTTGATGAACAGGTTGAAGTGCATCGCGCGCCGCGCATCGATCTTGCCGGCCCTGAGCCTGGGCAGGTTGCGCAGCACGATGTCGCGCGCCGCGTCCTGGCGCTCGACGGCGGCGATCTGCTTCGCGACGAGGTTGCGATAGCACTCGTCGAGATCGTTGTCGAGATCGAAGAACTGGGCGCGCGCGAGCAGATAGTCGGCGCAGGCGAACACACTCTCGGCGAGCGCCTGCTGCTCGATGCGATCGAGCATGAGCTGGCTGATCGAGGTCGACCACGCCGTGTACCAGAGGCCGCCTAGCAGGATCCACAGCGCATTGACGAGGGCGAGGTGCGGCGTGAAATGCTCCTCGAGCGTCATCACCATCATGAAGAGGGTGGCGAAGCTGATCTGCGGCCAGCGGTTGCCGTAGACCACGATCAGCGAGAGCACGAAGGTGAGCGGCACCACGGTGGCCCATAGCGCGATGGGACTGAAGGTGGCGAGGCCCGTGGCGTAAGCGGAGAGAAAGCCGATCACGCTGCACGCGAGCATTTCGTTGCGCTTGTACTTGAGCGGCCCTGGCATGTCGACCACGCAGGCGCCGAGCGCGCCTGTCGAGATGGTGAAGCCCAGGTCGCTCTTGTCGAAGACGAACAGGCACAGGACAGCCGGAAGCGAGATGCCGATCGCGATGCGCAGGCCGCCGTAAAAGTACTGGCTATAGAGGAATTTCCTGATTTCTACTGAGTAGCGCATCGACTGCCGGGAAGTTCGAGAGCGGACGGAACGCCGCGGACTGTGGCGCTGAGTCTAACGTATTTCGGGCGCGATCTGACCGCCGATGCGTGCCGTAGCGTGCCGAATCGGGCCGAAGGCGGCGCCGGCGTCTCAGTCCACGCTGAGCGTGCTCGCATTCGTTGCGGCGGCCGCGTCGCCGAGCAGGCCGTGCGTGCCGTGAATGCGCCGCATGCGCGTGCGATACCAGAAGGTCCAGGCCATCAGGCCGCCGAACACGCCGTATCCGATGATCGGCGAGACGACGAGAAAGCGCTCGATCGGCCAGGTGGCGGCCAGATACGTGCGCAGCGCGGAATCGAGACACAGCCCGAAGCCCCAGATGAACGTGAGCAGCCGCATGGCCGCCGCGAAGCTCGCGTTTTCCTGCCAGAGCTGTTCGAGCCGCGTGACACCCTCGCGAGTCTCGCGCGCGACCGTCGCTCGCGTGAGATAGAACACGAGCGGGCGCTTCGCGAGAAGCGAGATCAGGAACGCGGCGCCGATCGCGCCGGAGGCAAGGCTTTCGCGCATCAACAGCACGCGCGGGCTGCCGCCGAACGCCACGGCGACGAGCGAGAGCACGATGCCGAGCAGAATGACGGCGGAGAGCGCATCCACGCGCCGAAAGCGCACCAGCTCGACGATGCTCCAGGCAAGCGGCGGCGCGGCCGAGGCAACGAGGCCGCCGACTTCGCCCCAGTGCGGCTCGGCGAGACGGTAGGCGACCCAGGGAAGCAGCAGGTTGACCGCCAGTTCGGCTACGAATGCAGGACGCAACTTCATGGGATGCGTGCTCCTGAGGGTTCGCCCAAGGGAATGTCGCCAGTATGGTTCATGCCCCGCGCGCCGGCAAACTGGCTGCGCAGCCGGCCGACGGCGTGGCGGCTTATTGCATGTCCGCGGCGGACCGGCTCATCGGTTGCGCCAGCCCTGTAGTGCGTGGCGCGCCTGTGTCAAGCGGGCTGCGCTGTGCGACACTGCCGCGTCCTCTCCTTCCATTTGCCCATGACCGCACGCGCGCCCATTCCGTTGCAGGAAATCGAACTCGTCGCCGTTCGCGCGCAGGGCGCGGGCGGCCAGAACGTGAACAAGGTGTCGAGCGCGATTCATCTGCGTTTCGACATCCGCGCCTCGTCGTTGCCCGAGGTGCTCAAGATGCGTCTGCTCGCGCTCGCCGACCGTCGGATTACGAACGAGGGCGTCGTGGTGATCAAGTCGCAGGAATACCGCACCCAGGAGCAGAACCGGGTGGCCGCGCTTGCGCGCCTCGAGGAACTGGTCGACAGCGTGAGCGTAACGCGCAAGGCGCGCGTGGCGACGCGGCCCACGCGCGCCTCGAAGCTGCGCCGGCTCGACAGCAAGGCGCGCACCGGTGCGCTGAAGGCGGGGCGGCGGCGCGTGTCCGAATAGCGAAAAGGACCGCGCGGCGCATTGCCAGTCTGCCGCGCGCATCAACCCGGTCCGCGCCGCGGGCGCTCGCGCGGCCCGTGCTCGGGCGGAAAGTCCGCGCAGAGCACGTGCGTCGCGCCGCCGTAGTCGAGCGCGATGGCCGCTGTGTAGCAGAGCTCGCCGTCGTTAAGCGAGTAGTGCGGGCCCATCACCGCGACCCGGCCGGGCGCGGCGAGCGCACGCCGGAAGTACTCGCGGCGCGACCAGTTGCTGTCGGTGTCGGGATAGAAAGGCGCGAGGCGCGCGGGCGGCCCGGCGCCGGGCATGGCAATCGAAGGCTCGTGCTGCGCGCCGTGCTCATCCGCGGTGAAGACGCGCTGCGCGTGGCTGGCGCCGTCGCGGAAAATCGCTTCGGCGGCTGCTTCGAGCGTTCCGCCGCCCGTGAGCACGCGCGCGCCGCACAGCATGGCGTGCGAGAGCGCGCCGAAATTGACCTGCTCGATGATCTCGGCGCTGCGCTGAAAGTCGGCGAAACGCCGCCACATCGACTGCGCGAGCGCGTTTGCGGCGGCACCGGCCTCACGTACCGAAGCTTGCGGCTCGCCGAACCAGAAGCCCTGCACGAGATCGACATCGGCATGCATCAGCACCATGAGCTGCGGCTCGGTCTCGACGCCTTCAGCGAGCACCATCGTGCCGGCGTGATGAAGGATCGAGACGAGTTCCGAGATGAAGCCCACATGACTTTCGCCGTTGGCCGCGCGCGTGACGAGCGAGCGGTCGAGCTTGACGATGTCGGGCCGGTAGCGCCAGACGCGATCGAAATTGGAGAAACCCGCGCCGAAGTCGTCGAGCGCGACAAGGAAGTCGCGCTCGCCGGCGGGCGGCCTTTCGTCGACGAACGAACTGTACTCGTCGCCGCCGCGCTGCTCGAGGACCTCGATCACCACGCGTTCGTGCGGGAAGTCGAAGTGGCCGCACAGACCGTCGATGGCGGCCTGCGCGAGGTCGGCGGCGCGCGCGCTGCGCGGCAGCGTGTTCAGGAAAATCCAGCCGGTCTCCACGCCTTGCTCGACGAAATTTGCGAGGTGCAGGCAGCGGGCCAGTTCATCGAGCTGCTGGGCCTCGGCGCCTTCCGCCGTTGCGAACAGATCCGCCGGGCCGATGGCGTGGCCCGACCCGTCGGTGACGCGCAGCAACGCCTCATAGCCGACCACGCGCTGATGCGTGATCGAGAGCACGGGCTGGAATGCGCTGTCGAGCGCGCAACCATGCCATTGCGCGCTCCAGCCGGCGGCGCGCGGCTGGAGTTGGGCGAGCGGGCTGGCGGCGGCAGTCGCCTTTGCGTTCGGCGGATCGTTCGGCATGGCTCGGGACGCGCGGCGGCGCACGGTTCATGGGCGTTTGAGTCCGCAGGCCCGCGCCCGACGGCGGTAGCCGGCGGCCTGTCACCCGGTGTAAGGACTGTCGGGAAATACCGCGCGCACGAGCCGTGCCTGGCGCGGCGACGCGCGATCCGGGCCGATGGGGGATGGCGCGAGTCGAAGCAGGGGGAGTGCGGGGGCGAGTGCGCCCGCGTGGGGTGCGAGCGCCTCGGGTGCCGCCTGCTGGCGGCCGGGTATGCCGCTCAGTGCGCGGTGTTGGGCACGTCGAGAATCAGGATGATGGTCCAGTCCGCGTCGCCTTCGTGATGATATTGACGCTCCGCCACGATGAACGGCTGCTGCTTGCCGGCCGGCCCGAGGAACAGTACGTCGCCCTCCATCGGCAGGCATTCGATGGGGGGCAGCGCGAGATACGCGTCCTGGTTGCCGCCGCGCGGCATCAGCTTTTCGATCTTGCGTGAGGCCGCTTCGGTCCATTCGATGTCGAGCTGGATGTTGCTCATTGTGTTTCTCCGCGCGTGGCGCGCACAAAAGGTTGGGTCTACGCCGACCGGGGCGTTTTCGAGGTGCGCGACTTTAGCATACCGCGCCCGCCTGCCCTCGCGCAGGCAGTGCGCACGAGGCCACGCGCGCGGCAGGGCGACGCGGCGAACAAAAAAGCCGATGACGGCAAGACCGGCATCGGCTTCATTCCCGGGAAGGCGCTGCCCGCGTGCGCTGGGCTGCGCGCAGCCAGGCCATCGCCCGCTCTTACTGGGCAGGGGCCTTCTTGTGATGGGGATGCCCCGCCTTGTGATGCATCATGGGCGCCGGCGCGGGCGCGGCTTCCTGTTGCTGCTGCAGGGCCTGCGCGCGTTGCAGGACGTCGTCGGCCTTGGCCGGGTCGGTGCTCATCGTGATGCCGTTATCCGACTGCGCATGCGCAGCGCCCGCCAATGCGGAAAGTGAAATCAGGACTGCGAGGGACACTTTTTTCATCTCTACCTCCGAAGGAGCGGTTTATGGACCCAGCCGGTACCTGTCCAAGCAGGATGGACACACCATTCTAACGATCAAATACTCGCGCCAGATGACATCATGTAAGCCGTTCGCACGGGAGTTACATCTCGTTACATCTGACGTCGCCTAACGGTCATCCTAGAACCAGCCGATCATCCGATACACATAAAACTGCGCAATCCCGATCGATTCGTGGAGCGCCGTTTCGGCTGACTTGAGATTTGCGATGCGCGGGAGCAGGCCGCGCTCGGCGCGGCGCACGCTGGAAACCGCAGGCAGCGGGTTCATGTCGAAGCGCCGGAAATCGAGCATCGCGCGGCGCATCTGGTACGAGGATGTCACGAGCAGGAGTGTTTCATCGTTTCCGGCCCGCACGATGGGCGCGACGTTGCGCGCGTTCTGATACGTCGTAAGGCTCTGGTTTTCCAGCACGAGGTCGGCGCTCGGCACACCGGCGCGCAGCAGGTAGGGCGCGTAGTTGTCTGCCTCGGCGCTCGCGTGGTGCTGCGGGTTGCCGCCGCTCACGATCACGCGGCACGTGCCGCCCGCGCGCGCGCATTGCGCGTACAGTTTGGCGGCAAGGGCAATGCGTGCGTAGACGTCGTGCTTGGGAACCAGTCGGCCATCGCGCATTTGCGTGCCGCCGCCGAGCATGATGATGGCGGTGCACGCACCGAAGCGCGCCGGGCCGATTTTCGCCTGATCGTAGGGAGTGCGATACAACTCCGGCTGGGCGATATCGAGCAGCACCCCGGTGAGCCAGCCGGTCGCGAGCAGCCAGAAGACCGCGGCCGCGCAGGCCGCGACACGCCAGCGCGCGTTGCGCCACATCAGGCCGAGCGCAACAAATAGCACAAACAAAACGAATAGAATCAATTTGGATGAGGTAACGTATTGTTTTCGGGAAAATGCGCGTCCAACCGACCTTTGCGCCGCGAGCGTGGCGCGGCGTTGGCCGTGCGGGAAGCGGTGAAGCCGCTTTCTTTCACGGGGGCCCGGATAACCTGCAGTCCCTGCCGCTGCACAGCGCACGGATAGGGCGCGTGGGCCCGCCAGGGCACCGTCTGCGCCGTTCTCAGGCCCGCATTGCGCCGGTAGCTGGCTCGCGCGAGGCTCAATGATCGCAGGACTGCATTTTAAGAAAGAAGTGAGATGACCACGTATTCCAACGAAGCAGTACTCGAAGCGCTGAGGCGGGTGCAGTATCGGCAGGTCCCGTGGGCGCGTCGTCCTGAAGTGTTCCAGTATTTGCGCGATCTCGGCATGATGGACATCGTCCGGCAGCGCACGGTTGCGCCGGCGCCGGGTTTCCATGCGCCGGTCGATATTGCGGTGCTGACCGATCGCGGCCGCGCCGAATTCGCCCGGCTCGCGCGCGACGAGCGCACGGTCCAGTGGAGCGCGCATCGCGTGGCCGACTACGTCGCCGAGCGCGTGCCCCAATCCGGCCTCGAAGCCAGCCAGTAGCACTCCACCTTCTTCGTCCCACCCCAAAAAAAAGCCCGCATCGAAAGATACGGGCTTACCGGAATTACTGCTGCCACGCTGTGCTTGATGGCGTAAGGGTAGACCGCATGCGACGCGCGGTGGTTCCCCGGGGCAGGGTATATGCTGAGCCGCGAGGTTTCGAAGGCGGTTTCGCAGCCCTGCGTCATCGCTGTTCATTCATCGGTTCCGGCAGTCCCTTCGCTCGCGTCTGGCTGGCAGGCTCACCGCCGCTGCGTCGGTTCCTGCCTCTGCGGCGCGCTGCGGCGGGCATTGTCCGTAATGTCGCCGCGCAAATCGCCGCGCGGCACCGGTGGGTGGCCCGCGTTCGGGCCGGGCGCTGCGGGCGGCAGCGCATGCGCGCCGGAGTGCGACATCGACCACGTCGGTGCGGAGGCATGCGGAGGCTGGGCTGTGGCGCTGAACGATACGAACGACGCCGTCGGCGCGAAGAGGGCGAGGGTGGACAGCGAAACCATGATGCCCCGGATGGGCAGGTTCATGGATTTCATGGTGGTTCCCCCGTCAATCCTGTTTCTTGACGTTAATCGACATGGTCCTAAGCTAACGTCGGACGCGAAAGCGCGCTGTAAATATTGGTAAAGAGTTGTATCGCGCGGTGCCGATCGCTTTGTTGCGGATGCAGCGATGGCAAAGGCAGTCTGGATGAGCCGGAGAAAGCGGCCGTATGGACGCAGGGCCGCAGCGCGGTCTGCAGCGCAACGACATGTGCAAGGAGTGGGAGGAAAACACGCCGGGTGCGCGGAACACCCGGCGGGAAAGCAAATGAAGCGCCCAATAAAGTGTGGTTCAGGCCATCTTGACCGGCGCGCGCCACGATTCCGGGTTGGTCCAGAATGCGCCGCGCAGGCGGTCACGGCTGGGCGGCGCGGGCGGCTTGGTCGCCGTGGCGCCGATACGGCCGCGCAGCGAAATTTCACGCCCGTTCGTGCTCAGCCGCTTGACGATCTCGGCAAGCGTGCCGTCTGCCTGCCACTCGTCGAAACGACGGCGGCAAGTCGGCGGCGAGGGGTAGCGCCCCGGCAGCTTGGACCAGCCTTCACCCGTCGAAAGCACCCAGAGCACCGCATTGACCACAGCACGCGCTTCGACGCGAGGCCGTCCGCGCCGTTCGCTCCGTGCCGGTTCAGCACAGAACAACGCCTCGACCAGCGCCCATTCGTTGTCTCTCAAATCGTCGAACAGCATCATGTTTCACCTCAGCGAAGCTATCTCCGGTGCGCTGCCCCGCGCTGCGCACTCTTCATGGACTCCCGGCCGGATGCCGGAGTACCAGGCGGGCCCGGCTGAATCGCCCCGGACTGCATGTTTCCGGTACGTCCATCGAACCTGTGCGTGCCTTAATGCGAAAACTGTGCCAGCACGTACGTTCCCGTCTTGAAGCCGCGTGGCGTCAAGCCCGCGCGGGAGATTGCCAGGGGCGTATAAGACTCGAAAACACTTGTCGAGAAAATCGGGAGAATCACCAATCTTGTGCAGACAAGCCCGTCCGACGTGCGCTTGCGCCGTATTGCTGCATTGCGGCGAATAATGGGCCGCGCGGTTCCTCTACCCGTAACGATGGGTGTCCGGCATAAAATTGCATGAAAACGGACAATTCATGAGGCGAGCGGATGAATGTGACGCTGCGGCAGTTGCGGGTCTTCATCGAGGTCGCCCGGCTGCAGAGCTTTAGCCGGGCAGGGGACGAAATCGGGCTTACGCAGTCTGCGGTGAGCCGCTGTGTGCGCGAGCTCGAAGCCGAGATTGGCGTGAAGCTCGTCGACCGGACCACGCGCGAGGTCCAGCTCACCGATGTCGGCGCAAACCTGATCGCGAGCATTCCACGCCTGCTGGGCGATCTCGATGACGCCTTGCGCGAAATTCGCGAGATCGGCGAGCAGCGGCGCGGCCGCGTCGTCGTGGCGGCCAGTCCGACGGTTGCGTGCCGTTTGATGCCCCAGGTCGTGGCCGCGTGCGGGCGGCAGTTTCCCTACATTACGCTTGGCTTGCGCGACGACGTGCAGAGCGATGTCGTACGCAAGATCCGCTCGGGCGAAGTGGACTTCGGCGTCATCATCGGGCCCTTTGCCGGTGAGGATCTCGAAACGCAATGCCTGACCACGGACTCGTTCTGCGTGGTCGTGCGCGGCGATCATGCGCTCGCGCTGAGCCAGGAAGTCTCGTGGAAGGAGCTGGACGGCGAGCGTCTCGTGATGCTCGACTATGCCTCTGGCAGCCGTCCGCTCATCGACGCTGTGATGAGCGAGCAGGGCGTGCGCGCACGGGTGGTGCAGGAGCTGGGTCATCCGGCCACGGTCTTCGGGCTCGTCGAGGCGGGCGTGGGCATCAGCGTGCTGCCCTGGCTCGCGCTGCCCGTGCCGGCGGGCGCGCCGTTGCTTGCGCGGCCACTTGTGCCGCGCGCGGAGCGCACCGTCGAACTCGTGCGGCGGCGCGACCGCTCGCTTTCCCCGGCCGCCGAAGCGGTCTGGTCGCTGATCCGTCAACTTGCCGGTCAGCCCGAAGCGCAGCACTGAAGCCGCCGCGCCGAAGCTTGCAGGCGTGGACCTCATTGCGCTGGGCCGCGCGCTACACTCCATGTTTTCCCACATTCTGTGCCACCCGAAACCCCGATGAGCGATTTCGAACCGTCGTCCTCCCTCTGCCTGCCGCGCGAAGCGGTGCGTGCGTTGCGCTCGTCGCAGATCCGCGAAGTGGCGAACGCCGGGTTCGGCGTTCCCGACGTGCTGCCGTTCTGGTTCGGCGAGTCCGACCGCGTGACGCCGCCCTTCATCCGCGAGGCGGCCGCTGAAGCGCTCGGCCGCGGCGACACGTTCTATACGCACAACCTCGGCATCGCGCCGCTGCGCGAATCGCTCGCGCGCTATGTGAGCGAACTGCACGGCGCGACGTCGGTGGACAATCTGGCGGTCACGAGCGCCGGCGTCAACGCGCTGATGCTGGCGGCGCAACTCGTCGTCGGCGCGGGCGACCGGGTGGTGGCGGTGACCCCGCTGTGGCCGAACCTCGTCGAAATCCCGAAGATCCTCGGCGCCACAGTCGAAACGGTCTCGCTCGGCTACGGAGAACACGGCTGGACGCTCGATCTCGACCGGCTGCTGGCGGCGCTCACGCCCGATACGCGTCTGCTCATGATCAACTCGCCGAACAATCCGACCGGCTGGGTGATGACGCGCGACCAGCAGCGCGCGGTGCTCGAGCATTGCCGGCGCCTCGGCATCTGGATCGTCGCCGACGAGGTCTACGAGCGCCTTTACTACGGCGACGCGGGTGAGCGCACCGCGCCCTCGTTCCTCGATCTTGCGTCGCGCGAAGAGCGCCTGATCTGCGTCAACTCGTTCTCGAAGGCCTGGCTCATGACCGGCTGGCGGCTCGGCTGGATGGTCGTGCCGCGCAGCTTGACCGACGATCTGGGCAAGCTGGTCGAGTACAACACCTCGTGCGCGCCCTCGTTCGTGCAGCAGGCCGGCATTGCCGCAGTCGAGCACGGCGAGTCGTTCACGCGCGCGCTGGTGGCCGATCTGCGCGCCTCGCGCGACCATCTCGCCGCGGCGCTGGCGAAGCTGCCCGGTGTCGACCTGAAAGTGCCGCGCGGCGCGATGTACCTCTTTTTCCGGCTGGCGGGCGCGCAGAACAGCCTCGAACTGTGCAAGGCGCTGGTGCGCGAGGCGGGCCTCGGCCTCGCGCCGGGCAGTGCGTTCGGCCCGCAAGGGGAAGGCTTCGTGCGCTGGTGCTATGCGTGCGATCCGGCGCGGCTCGACGCGGGTGTCGAGCGGCTCGCGCGCTACCTGGAGACGGTGGGAGCGCACTGAGCGCGCGTCGGCCGGCACGCACTCGCGCCATGCGCCGGCATGGCGCGAGCGGGCACAAAGCGTTGGCGGGGCCGGGGTTAAGATGAGGCCGCTCATGCGCAATAGCGTCTTTACGCACCCAGCGTTTTTGCGTAATATGACGCTCAGTCAAGCGATTCCCTGCGGGAACTTCGCGGCTCCCTCCGGCTGGGTCTGGCTCTTTGCCTGAATTTCGGCCCCCCGGTGCGTGCTCCCATCAATATGACCGATCAGAATCGGGCGAGCGCGTCTCCAGTTCCATATCGTCTTTCGTCTGTCTGATCCGGTTCCTTGAACCTGATTTACCTTACTTAGGGTCTGACCTGGCTGCATGAATACCCAAGAGGCGAAAATCGTCCTCGAGACTGCATTGATCTGCACGCAGGAGCCGTTGAAGATCGGCGAACTGCGCAAACTGTTTGCCGACGACATTTCGGCCGACACGGTTCGCAACCTGCTCGAAGACCTGCGGCATGAATGGTCCGGGCGCGGGGTCGAGCTGGTGGGGCTCGCGTCGGGCTGGCGCTTTCAGAGCAAGCCGGCCATGCGGACGTACCTTGACCGGTTGCACCCCGAAAAGCCGCCGCGCTATTCGCGCGCGGTCCTCGAAACGCTTGCGATCATCGCGTACCGGCAGCCGGTCACGCGCGGCGACATCGAGGAAATTCGCGGCGTCACGGTCAACACGCAGGTCGTCAAACAGCTCGAGGACCGTAACTGGATCGAAGTCATCGGTCATCGCGACGTGCCGGGCCGTCCGGCGCTCTATGCAACGACACGGGAGTTTCTGGACGATCTCGGCCTGAAGTCGCTCGACGAATTGCCGCCGCTCGACGACCCGTCGAGCCAGTTCGGCGAGCAACTGCTTGCCCAGCATGCGATCGAGTTTCCCGATAGCGCCGCGGCGCAGTTCGTCGGGGAAGGCCAGCCCGGAGTTGGCACCGATGCCGCGGGCGCGGAAGATGCGCTGACTCCGGTAGCCCACGGCGCAGCGTCGGGCGTCGAAACATCGGGCGATGAAACGCCTGCCCAGCCCGAGACGCACGCGACGGAAACAACGCACGAGGCGGCAGGGGCAAACGTTGCATATGCAGCCGATGCCCCGGGCGAAGCGGTACATGACGAAACACGTCTCGCGCAGCACGGGCCAGCCCCGGACGCTCATGCGCAGGATGCCGCGCACGCAGCCGATGCGGCTGGCGAAGAAGAACACGAAGACCGCCGCGACGCGGCGCAGGACGACCCCGTCTCGACGACGGACGACGAAGCCGCACGACGCGGCATCTGAAGCAACAAGCATTTTTGACGCGCCCCGCAAGCGGGCGCGCAACCTGACATTTTGAGGTTGTTTTGACTGATATCCACGACACCGATTCGACCGACGCGTCCGAATCCGCGCGCCGCGCGTCCTCCGCGCGCGACGACGACACGCGTGCTTCGCAGGTCGAAGGCGAAGCACAGGGCGGCGAGGGCGAAGAGCGTCCGCGCCGCGGCCTGCGCCGCGGGCCGCGCAGCCTGATCGCGCGCCGCCGCGCCGGCGCGAAGGCCAAGGCGGCTGAAGGCGCGGAGGGCGCCGACGTGTCCGCAGCGCCCGCTGCCGCATCGGAAGCGACGCCTGAGCGCGCTCCCGCCGGGCGCGCACCGCGCAAGGACGCAGGCGCAAAGAAGCCGGGCCGCCGCCAGAACGCGGGCGCCGCCGCTCAGGGCGAGCGTCAGGGCGAACGTCAGCAGGGCACGGGCAAGCGCCAGAAGGGCCAGGGCCGGGGCGAAGGCCAGCCGGCAGCCGCCGCGGGCGAGTCCACGCAGGATGACCTGTTCCTCTACGTGACGTCGCCGGCGTTCGACGCCGACAACGGCACCGGTCCGGGCGTGCGCGCACCGATGCTGCGCCGCGGCCGTGCCCAGCAGCCCAAGCGCGTGCTGAGCCCGGACGACGACGCGCCCAAGCTGCACAAGGTCCTGGCGGATGCCGGCATGGGCTCGCGCCGCGACATGGAAGAGCTGATCATCGCCGGGCGCGTCTCGGTGAACGGCGAGCCCGCGCACATCGGCCAGCGCATTCTGCCGACCGACCAGGTCCGCATCAATGGCAAGCCCATCAAGCGCAAGCTGCAGAACAAGCCGCCGCGCGTGCTGATCTATCACAAGCCGACCGGCGAAATCGTGAGCCACGCCGATCCGGAAGGCCGTCCCTCCGTGTTCGACCGTCTGCCGCCGATGAAGACGGCGAAGTGGCTGGCCGTCGGCCGTCTGGACTTCAACACCGAAGGTCTGCTGATGCTGACCACCTCGGGGGATCTGGCCAACCGTTTCATGCATCCGCGCTACAGCGTGGAGCGCGAATATGCCGTGCGCGTGGTGGGCGAGCTGACCGAAGGCAATCGCCAGAAGCTGCTCAAGGGCGTCGAGCTCGAGGACGGCCCCGCGAGTTTCCTGCGCATCCGCGACGGCGGCGGCGAAGGCACGAATCACTGGTATCACGTCGCGCTGGCCGAAGGCCGTAACCGCGAAGTGCGCCGCATGTTCGAGGCGGCGGGCCTGATGGTGAGCCGCCTGATCCGCACGCGCCACGGCCCGATCGCGCTGCCCAAGGGCCTCAAGCGCGGCCGCTGGGAAGAGCTCGAGGACAACCAGGTGCGCGCACTGATGGCAGCGGTCGGCCTGAAGGCGCCGAGCGAGGAGAAGGGCGGCCGCGGCGGCAAGGAACAGGAGCGCCGCCAGCCCGATCCGATGCAGACGTCGATGGGCTTCATCAACCGCGAGCCGGTGCTCAGCTCGCACGGCGCGATGGCTCAGCCTCGCCAGGGCCAGGGACGGCGCGGCGCTGCGGGCGGCTTCGGCGGAGCGGGCGCCGGACACGGCAACTTCGGCGCGGGCGGGTTCGGCGGCCGTGGCGGCAACCGTGCAGGCGGCCGCGATGTCGACGGCAACCGCGCGCCGGGCGCACAGGGCAAGCGTGCGGGCGGCAATGCCAACGGCAATCGCCGCAGCGGTCCCGGCAACGGCGGCAATGCCAATCCCAATGGCAACCGCGCGGGCGGGAACAGCCGTGGCGGCCAGCGTGGCACGCCGCGCAACCGCACGCGCGGGCATTGATCCCGCGAGGTGCGCGCCGCCCGGCTGCAGCATGCGGCGCGCAGCGCGGCCATGCAACGGCGGCGATGCGCGCGGTTAGCGCGCAAAACACCGGAAAAGCCCGCTTGCGAGCCTGTAAATAACGGCAAAAGGCGGCTCGGGCTTGACCGGTGATTTGCGTTAATGTGCAAAAAAGGCTAGAATCACAAAGTCGCTGGGCGTGCGGCTTTTTTCTGCGCTGTAATACGCGCCCCAGGTGCGACCACCTGGCTAAGTGAGAAGATGGGCGTTTCGCCCATTTTTTTTTGGTTCGCCCCAAATTGGATATCAACAGATGCCGACGTTCGCGTTCGGCATTGTCAATTTGGGAGTCGTCCAGACATTCCGGGTCGTTCGTCATCGTGGGGCAGGTAGGTGAGAAGCGCGCGCTCACCTGGCGCGCGGCCCGCGAATTCCTGGCGAAGCAAGAATCAAGGCGAAGGAAGTTGCTGGCCCGCTGCGCAGAACATCTGGAGTGGGCATTGTGCAACTGACGGAACTGATTGAAACCACGGTCACCGGGCTCGGTTACGAGCTGGTCGACCTCGAGCGCACCGGGCGCGGCATGCTGACCATCTTCATCGATCAGCCCGCGGGGATCGCGATCGAGGACTGCGAGAAGGTCACGCGTCAGCTGCAGCACGTTCTGACGGTCGAGAACATCGACTACGAGCGGCTCGAAGTTTCGTCGCCCGGTCTCGACCGTCCGCTGAAGAAACTGGCGGACTTCGAACGCTTCGCAGGCTGCGAAGCGGTAATCACGTTGAAAAAGCCATTGGACGGACGGAAATCGTACCGGGGCATCGTGCATGCTCCCGAAGGCGAGTCCATCGGTCTGGAATTCGAAGGGAAGGCGGGTCCCGCGATGCTCGATTTCACGCTCGCGGACATCGACAAGGCACGCCTTATCCCCAAAGTTGACTTTAGGAGCCGCAAACAATGAGTCGCGAAGTGTTGATGCTGGTGGATGCGCTGGCACGCGAGAAGAATGTCGACAAGGACGTGGTGTTCGCCGCCCTTGAAGCGGCGCTTGCGTCGGCCTCCAAGAAACTCTTCGACGAGGATGCGGATATCCGCGTGCATATCGACCGCGAAAGCGGCGAGCACGAAACGTTCCGCCGCTGGCGCGTCGTCCCGGACGAGGCAGGCTTGCAGGAGCCGGACCAGGAAATCCTGCTGTTCGAAGCCCGCGAGCAAGACCCGGAAGCGCAGATCGACGGCTTCGTCGAGCAGCCGGTGCCTTCGGTCGAGTTCGGCCGTATCGGCGCGCAGGCCGCCAAGCAGGTCATCCTGCAGAAGGTGCGCGACGCCGAGCGCGAGCAGATCCTGAACGACTTCCTCGAGCGCGGCGAAAGCATCATGACCGGTACGGTCAAGCGCATGGACAAGGGCAACTTCATCGTCGAATCCGGCCGTGTGGAAGCGCTGCTGCGCCGCGACCAGCTGATTCCGAAGGAAAACCTGCGCGTGGGCGACCGCGTGCGCGCCTGGATCGGCAAGGTCGACCGCACCGCGCGCGGCCCGCAGATCGAACTCTCGCGCACGGCGCCCGAGTTCCTGATGAAGCTGTTCGAAATGGAAGTGCCCGAAATCGAACAAGGCCTACTCGAGATCAAGGCGGCGGCGCGCGATCCAGGCGTGCGCGCCAAGATCGGCGTGGTGGCCTACGACAAGCGCATCGACCCGATCGGCACCTGCGTCGGCATCCGCGGCTCGCGCGTGCAGGCCGTGCGCAACGAGCTCGGTGGCGAAAACGTCGACATCGTGCTATGGTCGGAAGATCCTGCCCAGTTCGTGATCGGCGCGCTCGCGCCGGCTGCCGTGCAGTCGATCGTCGTCGACGAGGAAAAACACTCGATGGACGTCGTGGTCGACGAGAGCGAACTCGCGGTCGCGATCGGCCGTAGTGGCCAGAACGTGCGTCTCGCCAGCGAACTGACCGGCTGGCAAATCAATATCATGACGCCGGATGAATCCGCGCAAAAGCAGAATCAGGAGCGCACGGTGCTGCGCGACCTGTTCATGGCGCGTCTCGACGTGGATGAAGAAGTCGCCGACATCCTGATCGACGAAGGCTTCACGAGCCTCGAAGAGATCGCCTACGTGCCGCTCAACGAAATGCTGGAAATCGAGGCGTTCGACGAGGACACCGTGCACGAGCTGCGCAACCGCGCTCGCGACGCGCTGCTCACGCAGGCCATCGCGAACGAAGAGAAGGTGGAAAGCGCCGCGCTGGACCTGAAGAGTCTGGACGGAATCGACCCGGACCTGCTCGCGAAACTGGCGCAGCATGAAGTTCACACCCGCGACGAGCTCGCCGAGCTGGCCGTGGACGAGCTGGTCGAAATGACGGGAATGGAAGAGGACGCCGCCAAGGCGTTGATCATGAAGGCGCGTGAGCACTGGTTCCAGTGACCCGGCAACGGGAAACTGCAACAGGGCGCGACGAGCAGGAAGCGACCATGACCCACTGAACTGAACGCGGCGGAGCCTTGCAGGACGCGAGGCACCGAAGGCCGCATGACCCGATGTCAACCGCAAGGAATCGGTCCTTGCATTAAGAGGAATGAATGGCGAGTAACAACGTAGCCCAATTTGCCGCGGAACTGAAAATGCCTGCCGGCGTGCTGCTCGAGCAGCTGCAGGCGGCGGGTGTCACGAAAGCGAGCGAGAGCGATGCTTTGTCGGAGACCGACAAGGCACGTCTGCTCGATCACTTGCGCAAGTCTCACGGCTCGACTGATGCAGACAAGCGCAAGATCACGCTGACGAAACGGCATACGTCGGAGATCAAGCAGTCCGATTCGACGGGTAAGGCTCGCACCATTCAGGTCGAGGTGCGCAAGAAGCGCACGTTCGTCCGCCGCGACGAGTCCGCCGGTGAGGCGGAGGCATCGAATCATGCAGCCGAGGCAGCCGCTGCCGCCGAAGAGGCGGAGCTGCAGCGCCGCGAGGAAGAAGCGCGCCGCGAGGCAGAACTGCTCGAGCGTCAGGCTCAGGAGCTCAAGGAGCGCCAGGAACTGCTCGCGCGCGAAGAGTCGGAGCGCCGTGCGCGCGAAGAGGCCGCCGAGGCCGAGCGCCGCCGTGCCGAAGAAGAAGCGGCAAAGAAGAAGGCAGCGGCCGAAGCCGCCGCTCGCGAGCTGGCCGCTCAGGCCGTGGCCGCGCAGCGCAACGCCGAAGCGGAAGCGAAAGAAGTGAAGCAGCAGCAGGACCAGCAGGAAGAACAGCGCGCCGCCGCCGAGCGCGCCGCGCAGCGCGAAGCGGCCCAGAAGGCCGAAGCCGCCGCACGCGAAGCCGTCGAAAAGGCGCAGAAGGAACAGGACGAGATCGCCCGCCGCCGCGCGGCTGCCGAAGCCGAAGCGCGCGCGATCCGCGAAATGATGAACACGCCGCGCAAGGCGCAGGTGAAGGCGCCCGAGCCGCCCAAGCCCGTCGAGCCGGCGAAGCCCGCTGAAGCGAAGGGCACGCTGCACAAGCCGGCCCGTCCGGAAGGTGCGCCGGCGCGTCCGGCCGCCGGTGCAGGCGCCGCGGCGAAGAAGCCGGCCACGACGGCCGCGCCTTCGACGAGCGCGCCGGGTGCCGGCGCGGGCGACCGCAACAAGAAGCCGGGTGCGGGCAAGGGCGGCTGGCAGGACGACGCGGCCAAGCGCCGTGGCATCAAGACGCGCGGCGACTCGTCGGGCGGCGTGGACCGCGGCTGGCGCGGCGGCCCGAAGGGCCGTGGCCGTCACCAGGACGCTTCGACGTTCCAGGCGCCGACCGAGCCGATCGTGCGTGAAGTGCACGTGCCGGAAACCATCACGGTGGCCGACCTCGCGCACAAGATGTCCGTGAAGGCGTCGGAAGTCATCAAGGCGATGATGAAGATGGGCCAGATGGTCACCATCAACCAGATGCTCGACCAGGAAACGGCGATGATCATCGTCGAGGAACTCGGCCACCGTGCGGTTGCCGCCAAGCTCGACGATCCGGAAGCGCTGCTGGTCGAAGGGCAGGCGACGTCCACGGACGCCGAGCAACTGCCGCGTCCGCCGGTCGTCACGGTCATGGGTCACGTCGACCACGGCAAGACCTCGCTGCTCGACTACATCCGCCGCGCCAAGGTTGCGGCGGGCGAAGCGGGCGGCATTACGCAGCACATCGGCGCTTACCACGTCGAAACGCCGCGTGGCGTCATCACGTTCCTCGATACGCCGGGTCACGAGGCCTTTACGGCCATGCGTGCCCGCGGTGCGAAGGCGACCGACATCGTCATTCTGGTGGTCGCAGCCGACGACGGCGTGATGCCGCAAACGAAGGAGGCGATCTCGCACGCCAAGGCCGCGGGTGTGCCGCTCGTCGTGGCGATCAACAAGATCGACAAGCCCGATGCGAACCCCGAGCGCGTCAAGCAGGAGCTCGTGGCCGAAGGCGTCGTGCCGGAAGAGTACGGCGGCGACTCGCCGTTCGTGCCGGTGTCGGCGAAGACGGGCGCGGGCATCGACGACCTGCTCGAAAACGTGCTGCTGCAAGCCGAAGTGCTGGAACTGAAGGCGCCTGTGGAAGCACCGGCGAAGGGTCTCGTGATCGAAGCGAAGCTCGACAAGGGTAAGGGTCCGGTTGCAACGATCCTCGTCCAGTCGGGTACGCTCAATCGCGGCGACGTCGTGCTGGCGGGCAGCGCCTATGGCCGCGTTCGCGCGATGCTCGACGAGACGGGCAAGCCCACGAAGGAAGCGGGCCCGTCGATTCCGGTCGAGATCCAGGGTCTTTCGGAAGTGCCGGGCGCGGGCGAAGAAGTCATCGTCCTGCCGGACGAGCGCAAGGCGCGCGAAATCGCGATGTTCCGTCAAGGCAAGTTCCGCGACGTCAAGCTCGCGAAGCAGCAGGCCGCGAAGCTCGAAAACATGCTCGAGCAAATGGGCGAAGGCGAAGTGCAGAACCTCCCGCTCATCGTCAAGGCCGACGTGCAGGGCTCGCAGGAAGCGCTGGTTCACGCGCTCCTCAAGCTCTCGACGAGCGAAGTGCGTGTGCAGATCGTGCACGCCGCGGTGGGTGGCATCAGCGAAAGCGACGTCAATCTGGCAACGGCTTCGAAGGCGGTCATCATCGGCTTCAACACACGCGCCGACGCACTGGCGCGCAAGCTTGCCGAAACGAACGGCGTGGATATCCGCTACTACAACATCATCTATGACGCAGTGGATGAGGTGAAGGCGGCGATGTCGGGCATGCTGGCGCCGGAGAAGCGCGAAGTCATTACCGGCATGGTCGAAGTGCGCCAGGTCTTCAAGGTGCCGAAGGTCGGCACGGTGGCGGGCTGTATGGTCACGGACGGTATCGTCAAGCGTTCGTCGTCGGTGCGCGTGCTGCGCAACAACGTGGTCATCCACACCGGCGAACTCGACTCGCTCAAGCGCTTCAAGGACGACGTCAAGGAAGTCAAGCAAGGCTTCGAGTGCGGTATGTCGATCAAGAACTTCAACGACATCGTCGAAGGCGACCAGTTCGAAGTGTTCGAGATCACCGAAGTCGCGCGCACGCTGTAATGCAGCGGCGCCCGCGGGCTGGCCTCCGGGCCGCCCGCCTGGCCGCGAGTTTGACGCGGCTTTGCCGCGGGTTGCCGATAACGGGCGGGGGCAGGCGCTGGCCAGCCCCGCCCGTTTTGTTTTTTGCGCGGTGCGTATGCGCCTTCATGGACGCAACGCCGCCTGAATGCCTCGCAGATCAAGAGGTGGAACCATCATGCCGAAAAAACGTACTTCCCCGAATCGCAACGTGCAGATCGCGGATCAGATCCAGCGCGACCTGTCTGAGTTGATGCGCGAAGTGAAGGACCCGCGAATCGGGCTCGTGACGATCCAGAGCGTCGAACTGACTCCCGACTACGCGCACGCCAAGGTCTACTTCACGACCCTCACGGGCGACCCGAAGACCACGCAGGAAGCGCTCAATCACGCCGCAGGCCATCTGCACAACCAGCTCTTCAAGCGCCTGCACATTCACACGGTGCCGACGCTGCATTTCCACTATGACCAGTCGGTCGAGAAGGGTGTCGAGATGTCGCGCCTGATCGACGAGGCGAACGCGACGCGCGCGAAGGACGACTGACGCGGGCAATGACTGCATCATCGAAACAGAATCAGGGCGCGGGGCGACCCAGGGTCCCGCGCCGTCTGCTCGACGGCGTGCTGCTGCTCGACAAGCCCGTTGGCCTTTCCAGCAACGACGCGCTGATTCGTGCGAAGCGCCTGTACCGGGTGAAGAAGGCCGGCCACACTGGCACGCTCGATCCGCTCGCGTCGGGTCTGCTGCCGCTGTGCTTTGGCGAGGCGACCAAGTTTTCGCAGGATCTGCTCGAAGCCGACAAGACCTATGAGGCGACCATGCGCCTCGGCATTCGCACGGCCACCGGCGACGCCGAAGGCGAGGCGATCGAAACGCGCGAGGTCGCCTGCGACGAAGCCACTGTGCGCGAGGCGATGACGCGCTTTCTCGGCGACATTGTGCAGGTCCCGCCGATGTATTCGGCGCTCAAGCGCGACGGCAAGCCGCTTTATGAATATGCGCGTGCGGGCCAGACGGTCGAGCGCGAAGGGCGCGAGGTGAAGATCCTTGCGCTGGAGATGATCGCCTGCGCGCTTCCCGAGCTTCCTGAGGTGACGTTTCGCGTGACGTGCAGCAAGGGCACGTACGTCCGCACGCTTGCTGAAGATATCGGCGAGGCGCTGGGTTGCGGCGCGCATCTCGTGATGCTGCGGCGCACGGGGGTGGGTGCGCTCACGCTCGAGCATGCGGTGACGCTCGACGCGCTCACCGCCGCCGACGAGCCCGAGCGCGACGCCTGGCTGCGCCCCGTCGATGCGCTGCTCTCCACGTTCCCCGCCGTGACGCTCGACGCTGAAGCGGCGCGCCGCTTCGCGCATGGCCAGCGCTTGCCGCTCAACGAGCTGCTGCTCGATCGCGCGGTTTGCGAAGCGGCTGAACGCGTGCGCGTATACGCGCAAGACGGGCGCCTGCTCGGCGTCGCGAAGGCCGCCAATGGCGTACTGGCGCCTGAGCGGCTGGTCGTGAGCGGCGCAGCCTGAGCGGACGCAATTCGCGCTGCGGGCGCACAAACAAAAACGGCACGCCGGTGAACAACCGGACGTGCCGTTCTGCTATGGACAGCCGCAAGGGCTGGCGCATCGACCTCAATGCGCCGCCGAGGCTGCCGCACCCGCGTCCGCTCCACCGGCGCGCTCGGGGCGCGTGATCCAGATCAGCGCGATCAGCACGATGAAGATCACCGAGGAAATCCAGAACAGGTCGTTCACGCCGAGCTGCGCGGCCTGCTGCGAGAGCATCCGGTCGAACAGCCCATGCGCCTGCGAAGGATCGAGACCCACGCCCTGGAACTGCTGCATCGACTGGTTGAAGACCGGGTTGGTCGGCGTCGCCACTTCGGTCAGGCGCGCGTGGTGAAACGTCGTGCGGTGATCCCATGCTGTCTCGAAGATCGAGGTGCCGATGCCGCCGCACATGATCCGCACGAAGTTCGACAGGCCCGAAGCAGCGGGAATGCGGTGGCCCGGCAGACCCGAAAGCGTGATCGACACGAGCGGAATGAAGAGGCCCGCCATGCCAATGCCCTGAATGAGCGTCGGCAGCGTGAGCGCCCAGGTGTCCACCCCCGTGGTATAGCGCGAACGCATCCAGAAGCACAGCGCGAACACGATGAACGCCGTGGTCGCGATATAGCGCGGGTCGGTGCGCGGCAGGATCTTGCCCGTGATCGGCGAGAGCAGGACGGCGAAGAAGCCCACGGGCGCCATCACGAGGCCCGCGTCGGTGGCCGTGTAGCCGATCGAGGTCTGCAGCCAGAGCGGCAGCAGCACGAGGTTGCCGAAGTACAGTCCGTAGCCCACCGAAAGCGCGATCGTGCCGCCCGTGAAATTGCGCCGCGCGAACAGCGACAGGTCCACCACGGGGTGATCGGCGGTCAGTTCCCACACCACGAAGAACGCGAATGCGATCACGGCGGTGAGCGCGAGCACGACGATCGTGGTCGACGAGAACCAGTCGAGGTCCTTGCCTTTGTCGAGCATCACCTGCAGCGAGCCCACCCAGACGATGAGCAGCGCGAGGCCCACGCCGTCGATCGGCGCCTTCTTCACGACCGAATCGCGGTTGCGGAAGATGGCCCACGTGGCGAGCGCCGCGACGATGCCGACGGGGATGTTCACGTAGAAGATCCACGGCCACGAAATGTTGTCGGAGATCCAGCCGCCGAGAATCGGGCCGGCCACCGGCGCGATCAGTGTGGTCATCGACCACATCGAGAGCGCCATGGGCGCCTTCGCGCGCGGGTAGCTCGCGAGCAGCAGCGTTTGCGAAAGCGGGATCATCGGGCCGGCCACGGCGCCTTGCAGCACGCGCGAGGCGAGCAGGAAGGGCAGCGTGGGCGCGAGGCCGCACATCCACGACGAGATCACGAACAGGATGATCGACGCCATAAAAAGGCGCACCTGGCCGATACGGTCGGTGAGCCAGCCCGTGAGCGGCACCGAAATCGCGTTGGCCACCGCGAACGAGGTGATGACCCACGTGCCCTGGTCCGACGACACGCCGAGGTCGCCCGAGATCGATGGGATCGACACGTTCGCGATCGAGGTGTCGAGCACGTTCATGAACACCGCGAGCGACACCGCGATGGTGCCGATCACGAGTTGCGCGCCCTGTAGCGGCGGATGCGCGACGGGTTGTTGTGCTGCTGCCATTGCGTCCTTTCTTGTTGACCTGTTGGAGGCCGCGCGAAACAAAGCGGCGCGGGCTGAGGA
Organism: Paraburkholderia silvatlantica; assembly: GCF_003096715.1. GTDB lineage: Bacteria > Pseudomonadota > Gammaproteobacteria > Burkholderiales > Burkholderiaceae > Paraburkholderia > Paraburkholderia silvatlantica. Next base: position 197,265 of record NZ_QEOL01000007.1, on the reverse strand, counting down.
TCAGCCCGCGCCGGCGTTTGCGAGTGCTTTTATCAGGGCTTCGATCAGCCTCTTCAGCCTTTTGCGCCGGGCTTCGCTGCGTGAGCGGACGTCACCTGCGCCTTGGCGGCTGCACTGCCGGCCGCGCTGCCGCCAGCGTTTCCGGCTGCGCTACTGACCGCCTTGTGCGCATTCGGGCCGGCGTTTTCGGCGATGATGCGCGCGATCTCCGCGTCGGCTTCTGCGCCGTACTTGGCGAACACATCGGTCTCGTAGACGGTGTTCTGCGCATTGCCGAGCTGGGTGCCCGAATCGTTGCGGATGTTCACGTCCACCTGCATCGAGAGGCCGATACGCAGCGGGTGCTTCTGCAGGTCTTCCGGATCGAGCGAGATACGCACCGGCAGGCGCTGCACCACCTTGATCCAGTTACCCGTCGCGTTCTGCGCGGGCAGCAGCGAGAAGGCCGAGCCCGTGCCTGCCGAGAAGCCCACCACCTTGCCGTGATAGACGACCGACGAACCGTACACGTCGGCCGTCATTTCGACCGGCTGGCCGATGCGCATGTGCTTGAGCTGCACTTCCTTGAAGTTGGCGTCGACCCACAGCGAGTTCAGCGGCACCACCGACATGAGCGGATTGCCCGGCGAGACGCGCTGGCCGACCTGCACCGAGCGCTTGGCCACGTAGCCGGTCACCGGCGCGGGCAGCGTGTTGCGCGCGTTCGCCAGATAGGCGTCGCGCACCTTGGCGGCGGCGGCCTCCACGTTCGGGTGATTGGCGATGGTCGTGTTCGCGGTCAACGCGCGGTTCGCGGCGAGCTGCTGCTGGGCGGCTTCGAGCGCGGCTTCGGCGCTGCGCACGGCGTCGCGTGCGTGCGAGATCTCTTCCTGCGAGACGGCACCCGTCTGCGCGACCTGCATGCGGCGGCGCAGGTCGTCTTGCGCACGCGAGAGGTCGGACTGACGCTGGGCGACTTGCGCTTCGTACTGGCTGTCGTCGGCGAAGAGGCCGCGCACCTGGCGCACCGTCTGCGCGAGCTGCGCTTCAGTCTGCTCGAGCGTGACGCGCGCGTCGGCCGGGTCGAGCAGCACGAGCGGGTCGCCGACGTTCACCGTTTGCGTGTCGTCCGCTTTCAGTGCGATCACCGTGCCGGTGACCTGCGGCGTGATCTGCACGACGTTGCCGTTCACGTAGGCGTCGTCTGTGCTTTCGGTGAAGCGCGCGACAAGGAAGTAGTAGAGGCCGTAGGCAACGGCTGCAATCACGATCACGAGGACAAGCAGCGTCATCATGCGCTTGCGCTTGCCGCTGTTCGCGTTCGGCTGCGGATTGGCCGCCGGCTGCTGGGGGGTGCTCATGGAAGGATCTCCGGATGCTTGCGTGCTGTTCGTTCAGTTTTGATGTTCGCGTGGTGCTCGGCGCTCAGTTCGACACTCAGTTCGACGCAGGCGCAGCGTTGGCCGCGTTCGCCGCCGCCGCCGCGTTCTGCGGCGAGCGCGTACCGCGCCACGGCGCGCCGTTCACGTCGCTTTGGCCACGCGCTTCGCTGCCGACTTCGGCCGGCGGCGTGATACCGGCGCCTTGCGCTTCGAAGCCGCCGCCGAGCGACTTGATGAGCGCCATCTGCTGGTCGCGGCGCTGCGCCTTCAGGTTCGACACCGTCTGCTCGGCGGCGAGGCGGTTCTGGTCGGCCGTGAGCACCTGAAGCTGCTCGGAGAGCCCCGCCTTGTAGCGGATCACCGCGAGCTGCCAGGCCTTGGTCGAAGCGTCGAGCGCGCGCTCGGCGTCCACCAGCTGCCGGTCGGCCGAGCGGATCGTCGACACGTCGGTCGCCACGTCCTGGAACGCGCCGATGAGCGTCTGGTTGTAGTTCGCCACATCGAGCTCGAAGTCGGCGTAGCGGCCTTTCAGTTGCGCGCGCAACGCGCCCGCGTCGAAGAGCGGCAAATGCACGGCCGGGCCGATGTTCGCCTGGCGGCTCGTGAAGTTCAGGAATTTGCCCCATCCGAACGCGTCGAAGCCGAAGCCCGCCGCAAGGTTCACGTCGGGATAGAACTCGGCCTTGGCTTCCTTCACGTCGTGCATCGCGGCTTCCACCTGCCAGCGCGCGGCGACGATGTCGGGGCGGCGCGCGAGCAGGTCGGCGGGCAGATTGTCGGGCAGAGCGACGTTGGCGACCGGATTGAGCACCGGTTTTGCGATCTGCAGGCCACGGTCGGGGCCCTTGCCGAGCAGCGCGCCGAGCTGGTAGCGCACGGTTTCGATCTGGCCGTCGATCTGCGAGAGGTTCGCCTGGCTCGTCGCGATGTTGCCGTTCGCGGTCTGCTTCTCGACGTTGGTGTCGAGGCCCGCCGCGACGCGCCCGTTCGTGATCGTGCCGATCGTCTTGCGGTTGTCGATCTCGTGCACGGCGATGTCGCGCAGTTCGTAGAGCTGGGCGAGCTGGTTGTACGTGCGCGCAACCGAGGAGGCGAGCGTGATGCGCGCCTGCTGCATGTCGGCTTGCGCGGCACGCTGCGCGGAAACGGCTTGCGCGAGGCGCTGACGGTTCTTGCCCCAGAGGTCCAGATCCCACGAGGCGCTGGCGAGCACGTTGTTCTCGCTATACCAGGTGCCGCCGTACGGAGGCGGGAAGAGGGCGTTGGCCGAGTACAGCTCGCGGGTCCACGAATAGCTCAGGTCGGCCTTCGGGAAGAGCGCCGAGCGCGAGGTTTCGATATACGACGACGCCTTGGCGAGGCGCGCCTGCGCCTGGGCGATGGTGGGGCTGCCTTCGAGCGCCTCGTCGATCAGCCTCGGCAGCTGCGGGTCGCCGAACTGGTTCGCCCAGTCGAGCGTGGGCCACTGGCCGCCTTGCGCCGGAATGCTCTGCGAGCTTTCGAACTGCTGCGGCTGATCGATGGTCTTGTCGCTCTTGATGCCGATGTAGTTCGCGCAACCCGAAAGGGCGAGCGCCGCGACCGCGGCGGCGACCGCCGCCCGGCAGGACAGCGCCCGCACGGCCGGAACTGGCGCAAACTCGGATTGGGATTTCATTGCTCGTCTCGATGCATGAGAGTGTGTAGTGATACTGGACGATGCAGCTATTTTCTTGTTCTGCGATTTCAAATTTGCTTGCCCCGTCATCAATTTGCGGGCGGATTCGGATTCGAACTCTGGCTAGCGTCGCAGCTATTCGAAAGAATCCGCCGCAACATGCTCTTCAGGAAGCCGACTTCCTCAGGCGTGAATCCGGCGGAGAGATGCTCCGTGACGCTGCGGAAAATCGCCGGCATGCGCGCTGCGATGGCAAGCCCCTCGGGCGTGAGCGCGAGACGTACCGCGCGGCGGTCTTCGGAACTGCGCACGCGCTGCAGGAGCCCGCGCTTCTCCAGCCGGTCGACGAGCCGCGTGACGGCGCTCGCGTCGATGCCGTAGTCGCGCGCGAGTTCGGCCGCGAGCGTGCATTTGCCGCTCGCCACCATGAAGAGGATGCTGGCCTGCTGGCTCGTGACGCCGAGTTCGGCAACGGCGCGCTGGGTGACCATGTTCGACATGGTCGATTTCACCCGCGAGATCAGGTAGCCGACGCTCTCGCCGAGGTCGTAGTCGCGGACTTCGGGCGGGGGCGTGGGAGTCGGATCCGTCATGATTCTGCTGCGACTGCAATGGTTGACCAGGCAGGGATTATAGGGGCGGTTACTTGACGCGGCAAGGTTTATTCTGCCTTTGCCGAGAAACCTTTGCAGAGTAGGGGCTTAATCCGGCCCCGTGGGCATGGGAGAATGCGCCGTGAGCGCCGCGCCGCGGTGCTCGCCGCATTCGTTGCCCGCGTTGCCCGCGTTGCGCGGTTGCGACGCCGGCCAGCCCGATCCAGGGTGCTCCCTGATATGCGCAAGATCAATTCATCCGCGCATGCTATAATTTCAGGTTCCCAAAGTGCGTCATTGCAGCGATGCTGAATTGACCCGCCGGCAGTCGTTGCGGGGCGGATCGAAGCGGCGGCCGCGCGCCCTCGCCGGGCCTGCCAGCAGGGCATGCGCGGCGCACTCAACTGTACCCAGGTTCCTATGTCCCGCGCTCTTCGCAACATCGCCATCATTGCCCACGTCGACCACGGCAAGACCACGCTCGTCGACCAACTGCTGCGCCAGTCCGGCACCTTCCGCGACAACCAGCAGGTCGCCGAACGCGTCATGGACTCGAACGACATCGAAAAAGAGCGCGGGATCACGATTCTCGCGAAGAATTGCGCGGTCGAGTACGAAGGCACCCACATCAACATCGTCGACACCCCGGGCCACGCCGACTTCGGCGGCGAAGTGGAGCGCGTGCTCTCGATGGTCGACTCGGTGCTGCTGCTCGTCGACGCCGTGGAAGGCCCGATGCCGCAAACGCGCTTCGTCACGAAGAAGGCGCTCGCGCTCGGCCTGAAGCCGATCGTCGTCGTCAACAAGATCGACCGTCCGGGCGCTCGTATCGACTGGGTGATCAACCAGACCTTCGACCTGTTCGACAAGCTCGGCGCGACCGAAGAGCAGCTCGACTTCCCGGTGGTGTATGCCTCGGGCCTGAACGGCTATGCGTCGCTCTCCGCCGACGCGCGCGAAGGCGACATGCGTCCCCTGTTCGAGGCGATCCTCGAGCACGTGCCGGTGCGCGACGCCGATCCGGAAGGCCCGCTGCAGCTGCAGATCACCTCGCTCGACTACTCGACCTATGTCGGCCGTATCGGCGTGGGCCGCATCAAGCGCGGCCGCATCAAGCCGGGTCAGCAAGTGGCGCTGCGCTTCGGTCCGGAAGGCGAGGTGATGAGCCGCAAGATCAATCAGGTGCTGTCGTTCAGCGGTCTCGAGCGCGTGCAGGTCGAATCGGCCGAAGCCGGCGACATCGTGCTGATCAACGGCATCGAAGACATCGGCATCGGCGCGACGATCTGCGCAGTCGACACCCCCGAAGCCCTGCCGATGATCACGGTGGACGAGCCCACCCTGACGATGAACTTCCTCGTGAACTCGTCGCCGCTCGCAGGCCGCGAAGGCAAGTTCGTGACGAGCCGCCAGATCCGCGACCGTCTCACGAAGGAGCTGAACCACAACGTCGCGCTGCGCGTGAAGGACACCGGCGACGAAACGACCTTCGAAGTGTCGGGCCGTGGCGAACTGCACCTCACGATCCTGATCGAAAACATGCGCCGCGAAGGCTACGAGCTGGCCGTGTCGCGTCCGCGCGTGGTGCTGCACGAAGTCGACGGCGTGAAGCAGGAGCCGTACGAACTGCTGACCGTGGACGTCGAAGACGGCCACCAGGGCGGGGTCATGGAAGAGCTGGGCCGCCGCAAGGGCGAAATGCTCGACATGGCTTCGGACGGCCGCGGCCGCACGCGTCTCGAGTACCGCATTCCGGCCCGTGGCCTGATCGGCTTCCAGGGCGAGTTCATGACGCTTACGCGCGGCACGGGCCTCATGAGCCACGTGTTCGACGCCTACGGCCCGGTCAAGGAAGGCACGCTCGGCGAGCGCCGCAACGGCGTGCTGATCTCGCAGGACGACGGCGCCGCTGTCGCCTACGCACTGTGGAAGCTGCAGGACCGTGGCCGCATGTTCGTGAAGCCGGGCGACGCGCTGTACGAAGGCATGATCATCGGCATTCACAGCCGCGACAACGACCTCGTCGTGAATCCGATCAAGGGCAAGCAGCTCACCAACGTGCGCGCCTCGGGCACCGACGAAGCCGTGCGCCTCGTGCCGCCGATCCAGATGTCGCTCGAATACGCCGTGGAATTCATCGACGACGACGAACTCGTGGAAGTCACGCCGCAGTCGATCCGTTTGCGCAAGCGTCACCTCAAAGAGCACGAGCGTCGCCGCGCGAGCCGCGAAGGCGCTACCGAGTAATTTGCATTATTAGCGCTTTTTTCCGCACTGCAATGCACAAAGACTCACAGAAAAGCCGCCGCTTTACGGGCGGCTTTTTTGCGTCTGGCGGGGATTGCATTGCGGTGCGGGAAGAGTGCTTTGCGAATGCCGCAAGGGCCCATGTAAAAAGGCTTCCCGCGTGGTGTTCGGTCGCATTGCATCCTGTGGTGAGATGCGCATATGCGCTATACTCCGCGGATGCATGATTTAGGTCCTTCCAAGCAGACTTGATTCGCAATCCGCTAAACGGTCAGGCCGTGGCGCGGAAGGTTGAGTAACCCGCTATTTCTCGAGAAACTCGAAGAAAGGTGAGCGTAAATGTCGGAAACGATGAAGCAATTCCAGCTGAACTCCTATTTGTTCGGCGGCAATGCTCCGTATGTCGAAGAGCTATACGAAGCATATCTTGACAACCCTGCGTCCGTTCCGGACACCTGGCGCGAATACTTCGACGCACTGCAAAACGTGCCGTCGTCGAGTGGCACGGCCGACAACGACATCGCCCACGGGCCGATCGTCGAATCCTTCGCTCAACGCGCGAAGGCCAACGCATTTATTCCGCGCGGCGGCGGCGAAGACCTCGCCACGGCCCGCAAGCAAGTCTACGTTCAGTCCCTGATTGGCGCTTATCGATTCCTCGGCTCGCAATGGGCCAATCTCGATCCGCTCAAGCGCCGCGAACGTCCGAACATTCCCGAACTCGAGCCTGCGTTCTACGACTTCACCGAAGCCGACATGGACCAGACGTTCAGCGCCACGAACCTGTACTTCGGTTTCGAGCGCGCGTCGCTGCGCGAGATCGTCAAGGCGCTGCGCGATACGTACTGCGGCACGCTCGGCGCCGAGTACATGTACATCAGCGATCCTGAACAAAAGCGCTGGTGGAAGGAGCGTCTCGAGTCGATCCGCTCGACGCCCAACTTCACGGCTGATAAAAAGAAGCACATCCTGCAGCGCCTGACGGCCGCCGAAGGCCTCGAGCGCTTCCTGCACACCAAGTACGTCGGCCAGAAGCGCTTCTCGCTCGAAGGCGGCGAGTCCTTCATCGCCGCGATGGACGAAGTCGTTCGTCACGCCGGCGCGAAGGGCGTGCAGGAAATCGTCATCGGCATGGCTCACCGCGGCCGTCTGAACGTGCTCGTCAATACGCTCGGCAAGATGCCGGCTGACCTCTTCGCCGAATTCGAAGGCAAGCATGTCGACGACCTGCCGGCAGGCGACGTGAAGTACCACAAGGGCTTCTCGTCGGACGTCGCGACCGAAGGCGGCCCGGTCCATCTGTCGCTCGCGTTCAACCCGTCGCACCTCGAAATCGTCAACCCGGTGGTCGAAGGTTCGGCGAAGGCCCGGATGGATCGCCGCGGCGATGCAGACGGCCTGCAGGTGCTGCCGGTGCAGATCCACGGCGACGCGGCCTTCGCAGGCCAGGGCGTCGTGATGGAAACGCTGAACCTCGCGCAAACGCGCGGTTACGGCACGCACGGCACGCTGCACATCGTCATCAACAACCAGATCGGCTTCACGACCTCGGACCCGCGCGACGCGCGTTCGACGCTCTACTGTACCGACGTGGTCAAGATGATCGAAGCGCCGGTGCTGCACGTGAACGGCGACGATCCGGAAGCGGTCGTGCTGGCTATCCAGCTCGCGGTCGAATTCCGCATGCAGTACCACAAGGATGTCGTGGTCGACATCATCTGCTTCCGCAAGCTCGGCCACAACGAGCAGGACACGCCGGCGGTCACGCAGCCGCTGATGTACAAGACGATCGCGAAGCACCCGGGCACCCGCGCGCTGTACGCCGAGAAGCTCGTGCAGCAAGGCGTGATCACGGCTGAAGACGCGGACAACTACGTCAAGGCCTACCGCGCCGCGATGGACGAAGGCCACCACACGATCGACCCCGTGCTCTCGAACTACAAGAGCAAGTACGCGGTGGACTGGGTTCCGTTCCTGAACCGCAAGTGGACCGACGCCGCCGATACGGCAGTGCCGCTCGCCGAACTCAAGCGTCTGGCTGAGCGCATCACCACGATCCCCGAGAACTTCAAGGTTCACCCGCTGGTCGAGCGCGTCATCAACGACCGCCGCGCGATGGGCAAGGGCGAAGCGAAGCTCGACTGGGGCATGGGCGAGCACCTCGCGTTCGCATCGCTGGTCGCTTCGGGCTACGCCGTCCGCCTGACGGGCCAGGACTCGGGCCGCGGCACGTTCACGCACCGCCACGCCGTTCTCCACGACCAGAACCGCGAGCGCTGGGACGACGGCACGTACGTGCCGCTGCAGAATATCGGCGAGAACCAGGCGCAGTTCACAGTGATCGACTCGGTGCTCTCGGAAGAGGCCGTGCTGGGCTTCGAATACGGCTACTCGACCGCCGAGCCGAACACGCTCGTCGCGTGGGAAGGCCAGTTCGGCGACTTCGTCAACGGTGCGCAGGTCGTGATCGACCAGTTCATCTCGTCGGGCGAAGTGAAGTGGGGCCGCGTCTCGGGTCTCACGATGCTGCTGCCGCACGGCTACGAAGGCCAGGGCCCGGAGCACTCGTCGGCGCGTATCGAGCGTTTCCTGCAGCTGTGCGCCGAGCACAACATGCAGGTCGTTCAGCCGACCACGCCGGCCCAGATCTTCCACGTGCTGCGCCGTCAGATGATCCGCCTGTTCCGCAAGCCGCTCATCATCTTCACGCCGAAGTCGCTGCTGCGTCACAAGGAAGCCGTGTCGGATCTGTCCGAACTGGCGAAGGGCACGTTCCAGCCGGTCATCGGCGAAGTGGACGAAGCCATCGACGCGAAGAAGGTCAAGCGCGTGGTCGCCTGCTCGGGCCGCGTGTACTTCGACCTCGTGGCACACCGCCGCGAAGCGAAGGCGAACGACGTCGCGATCATCCGTATCGAACAGCTCTATCCGTTCGCGCACAAGCAGTTCGAAGCCGAGCTGAAGAAGTACGACAACGCGACCGAAGTGGTCTGGGTGCAGGACGAGCCGCAGAATCAGGGCCCGTGGTTCTACATCGAGCACCACCTGAAGGAAGGCATGAAGGAAGGCATGAAGCTCGCGTACAGCGGCCGTCCTGCTTCCGCATCGCCGGCTGTCGGCTACTACGCGAAGCACTACGAGCAGCAGAAGTCGCTGATCGAAGGCGCATTCGGCCGCCTGAAGGGCGCGCAGGTCGCGAAGTAAGCACTAGAGCAATCGAACCGGGAAAGCGTGCGGATTCAACGCGCGCTTTCCCGCGCTCACGTGCGCGACCCGGTTCGTCATACGGGGATGTCCCCGAAAAAGTATTCAGGAAAATCACATGGCTATCGTAGAAGTGAAGGTCCCGCAGTTTTCGGAGTCGGTGTCGGAAGGCACGATGCTGCAGTGGAAGAAGAAGCCGGGCGAAGCGATCGCCCAGGACGAAGTCGTCATCGAGATCGAAACCGATAAGGTCGTGCTCGAAGTGCCCGCGCCGGCTGCCGGCGTGCTGGCCGAGATCATCGTGGGCGACGGCGCAACCGTCACGAGCGAACAAGTGATCGCGAAGATCGACACGGAAGCCAAGGCCGGCGCCGTTGCGGCCCCCGCAGCCGCTGCGGCTGCCGCGCCCGCCGCAGCACCGGCTGCCGCTCCGGTCGCGGCCGCTGCCGCGTCGACGGCAAGCAGCACGATCGCCTCGCCTGCAGCGAACAAGCTGATGGCCGAGAAGGGCCTGTCGGGCGGCGACGTCGCCGGCACGGGCCGTGACGGCCGCATCACGAAGCAGGACGTGCTGGGCGCAGGCGCGCCGAAGGCCGCTCCCGCGGCCGCACCGGCTGCGAAGCCCGCTGCCGCCAAGCCGTCGCTGCCGCAAGTCAACGCACCGGCGTCGGCTGCGAGCTGGCTCAACGACCGTCCGGAACAGCGCGTGCCGATGTCGCGTCTGCGTGCGCGTATCGCCGAGCGTCTGCTCGAGTCGCAGCAAACCAACGCCATCCTCACGACGTTCAACGAAGTGAACATGGCGCCGGTCATGGAACTGCGCAACAAGTACAAGGACAAGTTCGAGAAGGAACACGGCGTGAAGCTCGGCTTCATGTCGTTCTTCGTGAAGGCTGCGGTTCACGCCCTCAAGAAGTTCCCGCTCGTCAACGCGTCGATCGACGGCAACGACATCGTCTACCACGGCTACTTCGACATCGGTATCGCGGTCGGTTCGCCGCGCGGCCTGGTGGTGCCCATCCTGCGTAATGCAGACCAGATGAGCCTCGCCGACATCGAGAAGAAGATCGCCGAATTCGGCCAGAAGGCCAAGGACGGCAAGCTTTCGATCGAAGAAATGACGGGTGGCACGTTCTCGATCTCGAACGGCGGCGTGTTCGGCTCGATGCTCTCGACCCCGATCATCAACCCGCCGCAGTCGGCGATCCTCGGCGTGCACGCCACGAAGGAACGCGCCGTGGTGGAGAACGGCCAGATCGTGATCCGCCCGATGAACTACCTCGCGATGTCGTACGACCACCGCATCATCGACGGCCGCGAAGCCGTCCTGTCGCTGGTCGCGATGAAGGACGCGCTGGAAGATCCGGCTCGCCTGCTGCTCGACCTGTAAAGATCGGCCTCATCAAGCATCAAGTCTCATACTGAGCGCCGTGCGCGCGGACTCCGGAAACCGGGCTCCGCGTGCCGCGCTCACGTCTCGAAAGGATGACCATGTCCAAAGAATTTGACGTCGTCGTGATCGGCGCCGGCCCCGGCGGCTATATCGCGGCGATCCGCGCCGCGCAGCTCGGCAAGTCGGTTGCGTGTATCGAAAAGTGGAAGAACCCGGCCGGCGCGCTGAAGCTCGGCGGCACCTGCCTGAACGTCGGCTGCATTCCGTCGAAGGCGCTGCTCGCCTCGTCGGAAGAGTTCGAGAACGCCCAGCATCACCTGGCCGATCACGGCATCAACGTCTCCGACGTGAAGATCGACGTCGCGAAGATGCTCGCCCGCAAGGAAGGCATCGTCGAGAAGATGACGAAGGGTATCGAGTTCCTGTTCCGCAAGAACAAGATCACGTGGCTCAAGGGCCATGGCAAGTTCACCGGCAAGAACGAAGCCGGCGTGCAGATCGAAGTGAGCGGCGAAGGCGAAACCGAAGTCGTCACGGCGAAGAACGTGATCATCGCGACGGGCTCGAAGGCCCGTCATCTGCCGGGCATTCCGGTCGACAACAAGATCGTCTCCGACAACGAAGGCGCGCTCACGTTCGACAGCGTGCCGAAGAAGCTGGCTGTGATCGGCGCAGGCGTGATCGGTCTGGAGCTGGGCTCGGTGTGGCGCCGTCTCGGTGCCGACGTCACGATCCTCGAAGCGCTGCCGGAATTCCTCGGCGCGACTGACCAGGCGCTCGCGAAGGAAGCGGCGAAGCTCTTCAAGAAGCAGGGTCTCGACATTCACGTCGGCGTGAAGGTGGGCGAAGTGAAGGCGACGGACAAGAACGTCACGATCCACTACACCGACAAGGACGGCAACGCGCAAGTGCTCGAAGCCGACCGCCTGATCGTGTCGGTTGGCCGCGTGCCGAACACCGACAACCTCGGTCTCGAAGCGATCGGCCTGAAGGCCAACGAGCGTGGCTTCATCGACGTGGACGACCACTGCGCAACGTCGGTGCCGAACGTGTACGCGATCGGCGACGTGGTGCGCGGCCCGATGCTCGCGCACAAGGCCGAAGACGAAGGCGTGCTGGTGGCCGAGATCATCGACGGCCAGAAGCCGCACATCGACTACAACTGCATTCCGTGGGTGATCTACACCGAGCCGGAAATCGCATGGGTCGGCAAGACGGAGCAGCAGCTCAAGGCAGAAGGCCGTGAAATCAGGACGGGCCAGTTCCCGTTCATGGCGAACGGCCGCGCACTGGGCATCAACAAGTCGGACGGCTTCGTGAAGATGATCGCCGATGCCAAAACCGACGAACTGCTCGGCGTGCACATCATCTCGGCCAACGCGTCGGACCTGATCGCGGAAGCCGTGGTGGCGATGGAATTCAAGGCTGCCGCCGAAGACATCGGCCGCATCTGCCATCCGCACCCGTCGCTGTCCGAAGTCATGCGCGAAGCTGCACTCGCCACTGACAAGCGCGCGCTCAACATGTAAGCGCCAGGGGCGGCCGGCTTTTTTGGCCGCTCCGCCTTGATGTACCAGCATCACGTACGGAGGCGGGTGGGCTTTTGCTCTCCCGCCTTTGCTCATTTGCGGCCCAGAAAATGAACGTCACCGAATACTACGAAAACGAACTGCAGAAGCGGGGATACAAGCCCGATACGGCGCAGCGCGCCGCGATCGACCGGCTGCAGCGGTGCTACGACGAGTGGGTCGCGTACAAGTCGCGGCGTTCGAACGCCTTCAAGAAGTTCCTCATTCACCCCGACCTGCCGCGCGGCGTGTACATGTGGGGCGGCGTGGGGCGCGGCAAGAGCTTCCTGATGGACAGCTTCTATGCGGTCGTGCCGCTGCAGCGCAAGACGCGTCTGCACTTTCACGAATTCATGCGCGAAGTGCACCGCGAGCTCGAAGAACTCAAGGGCCAGGCCGATCCGCTCGACGAACTTGCGCGCCGCATTGCGAAGCGTTATCGACTGATCTGCTTCGACGAATTCCACGTCTCGGATATCGCCGACGCAATGATCCTCTACCGTCTGCTCGACCGTCTCTTCGAGAACGGCGTGCAGTTCGTGATGACGTCCAACTACGATCCCGATCTGCTCTATCCCGATGGCCTGCATCGCGACCGCATGCTGCCTGCGATCGAGTTGATCAAGAGTAAGCTCGATGTCCTCAACGTCGATGCGGGCGTCGACTATCGACAGCGCACGCTTGCGCAGGTCGAGGTCTATCACACGCCGCTCGGCGCCGCCGCCGACAAGGCGTTGCGCCACTCGTTCGCGCAGCTCGCTGCTGTCCCCGACGAAAGCCCGCTGCTGCGCATCGAAAAGCGCGAACTGAAGGCGCTGCGCAAGGCGGATGGCGTGGTGTGGTTCGATTTCGCGACGCTGTGCGGCGGTCCGCGCTCGCAGAACGACTATCTGGAACTGGCGAGCCGCTTCCACGCCGTGATCCTCTCCGACGTGCCGCAGATGACGCCTCGTATGCAGTCCGAAGCACGCCGCTTCACCTGGCTCATCGACGTGTTCTACGACCACAAGGTCAAGCTGCTGATGTCGGCCGCGGTGCCGCCCGAAGAACTCTACGTGGAAGGCCCGATGGCCAACGAGTTCACGCGCACGGTGTCGCGTATCGTCGAAATGCAGTCGAAGGAATATCTCGAAACGCCGCGCCGCATCGTCGATACGGCCTTGACCTGACCGCCCGGCGCCCGCGCCGCAAGTGCGGTCCGTGGGCGCACCCGCGGCACGTTTTTCAAGATTCGGACTCGTCTGATATGGGCGGCGGGGGCGGGTGGATATCGTTTGTCGGCACACCCTCTGACAAAGGACCCGCCATGACTCCGCATCGCGATATTACCGACGAAGAATGGCAGCGCGTGATGCTGCTCCTGCCCGAACTGCGCCCGCGCACCGAGTTGCGCGGGCGGCCGCTCACCAATACGCGCGCGGTGCTCAACGGCGTGCTGTGGGTCATGTATAGCGGTGCGAACTGGTCGGCCATGCCGCGCCGCTACCCTTCGTATCAAACCTGCCATCGCCGCTTCAAGACCTGGCACTACAACGGCGCGCTCAAGCGCGTGATGGGCGAGTTGTTCGGCGAAGACGGCGTGAGGTTGTGCGACACCATCGAAGCGCGCATGCGCAAGCGTGCGAGCCGCGCGGAAAAGGCAGCGCGCAGGCACAAGGCGGTGCGCAATCCGGCGCGCAATTCGGCGCGCAATCCGGCGTTCGTATCGGTGGCGTCCGCGGCCGCGTCATCGGCGCCTTTCAGCTACCGCTGCGTGTATCGTCGCAGGGTGTAACACCGACGCTTGGGAAGTCCGGCCGAAGCGGCTCACGTGTGCGCCTCGGCCGGTTTCGTCTCTCAGGTCCCCTGCCGGTTTAGGCACCGGTCGTCAGGTCGATCCGCACACTCATGCACTCACTGCTGACGTACCCACGTCTGCGAGCGTCCAAGCAGCGAAATACCCATATAGCCGCGCACGACGAGTTTCTGGCCGCCGTCTTCCATATGCATCTTGCACCGGTACACCTTGCCGTTCTCGGGGTCGAGAATGTGTCCGCCGTCATAGCCCTCAGCGGTCTTCTTCATGCTGTCGATGATCGTCATGCCGAGGATCAACTGATCCTTGCGCGAGTCGGTGCAGGCCGTGCAGCGCCGGTCGGGCTGGTCATTCGCGCCGAGTCCCTTGATGACCTTGCCGCTCAGGTCGCCGTTGGCGTCGGCGCTGATCTGCACGAGCGCTTTCGGCTGGCCGGTGTGATCGTCGATGGTCTGCCAGACGCCGACTGGCGTGTCGGTTTGAGCGTGCGCGGCGAGGGCGCCGCACAGTAGTGCACTCGCAAGCGCAACATGGCGCGCCGCGCGTCCCATGACCCGGTTCATGTCTTCCTCCACTGATGTTGTTTGTCGTGTCGATGCTGACCGTGCTTCGCGCCTGGCACGCCGCAAGGTCAGGGCAGGATACTGGAAAGCGCCGCGTGCGTCTGAGAGAAGGAACTCTAGTCTGGTCGGCCTCCTCGTCGCGCTGGACCAAAACGGCTGGCGATGCAAGAACACCGCACGATTCCCCGAAAAAACGTGCCGGGTGTTGTGGGAAAAGAGACGCAATCGGCAAATTTTCTACGAGGGGCCCGAAACACGCGAAAGTGAGTAATAATTGTGCCGATTTGTAAAAATTAGAACTGTTCAAAACAGGTACTACATGGACTACAAGTGGAGAGTTCGTCGCACCGCCTTGGCGGCGCTGGTATTAATCGGGGGAATGGGTACGGGCTGCGCACAGACGCCGCCTGACAATTCAGCAGCAGCGAATGCAGCAGCAGCGGCGCCCGTAGCACAGACCAACGCCGCACCCGCAATGAAGGACGAGCAGGCCGCGACCCCTGCGCTGCCTTTGGCAGCGAGCCAGCCGGGCGTGCTCACGCCGGATGAAGCGAAGCAGAACGCTGCAGGCAACGTCGCCGAGCTGCAGCAGATGCTGCGGGGCCAGGAGCTCGCCGAGCTGCGTACGACCTACAACGGCTCGTACGGGGCAAGCTTGCTGTTTTACGGCAAGGAAATGACGTACTACGTCACGCTATTCCAGAACAAGACGTTCTGGCGCGTGATCAAGACGAGCGACGAGACGCGCGCTGAAGCCATCTATCACGACTTCGCGGTGAAGTCGGGACAGCTCGCCGAGGTGGAAATCCGCCGCACGCGCCTCGAAGCGCAGAAAGCGTTCACGGACCGCATGATCGCACTCACACAGGACCACGCGAACCGGCTCCAGGCGGATCTTGCCATCGCGCGCGAGCAGCAGGCGCTTGTCGCGGACCAGCAGAAGCAGGGCCGCGATCAGGCGAACGCATTGCAGGCGCAGAAGACGGCTGCCCAGGCGCAACTGCGCACGGTTCAGCGTCAGGTGCGCGAACTGCAGCAACAAGTGGAAGGCGGTTTGCCGATCCGCTGATCGCCGGTACGTGGCGCGGCCAGAGCGCTCGCCATGCGCCCCTCCGTGCGACGCGGTGGGCGACGGGTCGAGCGACGAGGTGAGCGAAACACGCGGATGCGGCACGCAAAAAGGCGGAACGTCATGGACGTTCCGCCTTTCTTCATGGTGCGATCGTTCAGGCCCGTGCTCAATGCTTGCCGTGGCGATGCGTGTCGCGGCCCTTGTGGGTTTCGTCTGCGGAATGGGGCTTCGGCTGAGCGCCGGTAGGCGAGGGGTCGACGGCGATCGGATCGCTCGCCGGGAAGGTTTCGTCGAGCGCTTCGTCGAGCTGGTCTTCCTGTGAGGGTTGCGGGGCTTTCGGCTTGGATGCGCTCATGGCGGTCTCCGTGGCGATATGCATGATGACCAGAATAACGCAAAGCCAGAATCGTGACCGCGAGCCACGGCTGTCAGATTGCTTCGGAAGACGGGGGAACGAAACTGAACGCGACGGCACCGCAGCTGCACAAGAATCGGCGCGCGCAAACAAGCGGCCGCGCCAAGGCGCGCCCATACTGTACAGAAGATCGACGTGACTGGCGCACCGTGCAGCGGGTGCGCCAGTCCGCAGCGGCTTAGCTGTTGCCCGAGCCTTCGCCGCCGTTGCCGCCGTTGCCGCCGTTGTTCACCGCGCCGTAGAGGCGGCGGCGGCGCGTGACGACGACTGGGCCGTCCTGGGCGCCACGGTCGTTGCCGGGGGCGCTCGATGCGCCAGATGGCGCGCCGGACGGCGCCGACCAGTTCTCACGCGGCTCGCGCGATTCGCGCGGTTCTCGTGGTTCGCGCGGGCCATGGCCGCCGTGACTGCCGTGCGGGCCGCGGCTCGTATGCTCGCCGTGCGAGCTGCGAGCGCCGCCCGGGCGCGGACCCGGACGGGTGCCGGTGTCGAGCTGGATGGTCGAAATGGCGCGCTTGTAGATGCCTTGCAAGCCGACGGGCGTGCGCAGCATCACCAGGTACTGATCGAACGACTCGATGCATCCGGTCAGGCGAATGCCGTTGACCAGATAGATTTCGACGCGCTTTCTTTCCTTACGCGCGGCATTCATGAAGTCGTTTTGCGGGTGCGATTCTGCGGAAGGCATGGACTAGGTTTGGCCAGGCGGCGCAATGCCGCAATCAGTTGGAAACGTTTGCTCGCCGCGATTCTACCTTGCGGTGAAGCGCGCGTGCGGGGAACTAAGCTTACTGCAGAACTATACCGGCTCGCGGCCGCGGCCGCAGATTGACGAAAAATGCATCGCTGCGTCCCTCGTCGTCGGCTGCCGGGAAGCGGCACGTCCGGATGACAGGTTGCGATGGCAGCGACAGCGGTTTTCGGAAAAGAAGCCTGCCGACGATGCGTCCGCGGATTGTCAGACCCCCGCGACCATTCGACGCGCATGCGCTCACTCACACAGCGTAGTCCATGACGGCGGGCCATGCTCGGCCGATTCGAGGCCGGATCACACGCTGACACGATGTATTTCGATCCGCTTGCGACGATTCTCGCGGTGCCCGAGGGCTTCGTTCCGTGCGGCGGCACACGAAAGGCGAAATCGCCGCTTGCGCGGAATAAGCGCACCGGCTGCAACGTTTAACGCGATATCGGCGATGAACTGTCAAAGGAGGTGATCATGGCGCGGTTTCGCAAAGCTCTCGCGTGTCTCGTTTGTGCGGCGCTGGCAGGCGTCGCGGGTGCAGGCCTCACGGCTTGCAGCGACATGAATTCAGGCGGGGGCTCGTCGAGCAGTTCGGGCGGCTCGTCGGGTGGCGGCTACTGAGCGGCGTGCGGCGTGTTGCGTCATCCGTCGCCGGAGTTCGAAGCACAGGTCGTGGCGCAGCTCGGGCCTATGCGCCGCTATGCGCGCGCCCTGACCGGCGACCCCGCCTGGGCTGACGACCTCGTGCAGGACGCCGCGGAGCGTGCGCTCTCGCGCTGGACTTCGTTTCGCCCGCAGACCAATCTGCGCGCGTGGCTGCTCACGATCCTGCGACATCTGTACATCGATCAGTTGCGCGGCCGGCGCGAGATTGCCGTCGACGATGAAGCCGCGCCGTGGCGCACGCTCGAGGCGCCGCACGGCGAGGTGGACGGTCTCGTGCTGCGCGATCTGCAGCGTGCGCTCTATGCGTTGCCGGCGGCGCAGCGCGAGGTGCTGCTGCTCGTGTGCGTGGAGGAGTTGAGCTACAGCGAGGCGTCGGCGGTGCTCGGGGTGCCGGCGGGCACGGTGATGTCGCGCCTGTCGCGGGCGCGCGAGCATCTGCGGGCGTTGCTCGACATGGGGCCGGTGCAGGATACGGGGCGCGATCCGGCGCAGCGCACCGTGCCGCTCAGGGTGGTGGGGACGCTACGATGAACGACAACGATCTCGGCCACGAACGCGATGGCGAAGGCGTGCCGCCTGTTTCGCCTGAAGAGGACCTGATGATGTTGGGCGCTTTCGTCGATGGCGAGCTGCCGGCGGGCGAGCGTGAGGCGCTGCAGGCGCGTCTCGCCGACGACCCGCGCGCGGCGGCGCGCGTCGCGGCCTGGCGCGCGCAGAAGGCCGCGCTGCAGGCGTTGTGCGAAGGCGCGCGCGTGTCCGGCGAGGACACACTGCCAGGCGCCGTCGAGGCAGCAGGCAACGCGCCCGCCGTGCTCGTCCTGCGTCCGGGCGTGCCGTGGTGGTGGCGCGCCGGCATCGCGGCGGCGTGGGTGGCGGTGGGTGCGGGGCTCGCGGTGGCGGCGACGGCGCTCGTGCCGCGGCTCGCGCCGGGCCTGGCTCCAGAACTGGCGGCCGTCCCGGCGCAGGCGGCCGCGCTCGGCGATACGCCCGAAGCGTTCGCGCGCCGCGCCGACATCGCCTACGCGGTGTATTCGCCGGAGCAGCGGCATCCCGTGGAAGTGGGCGCGGCCGACGAGGCGCATCTCGTCGCGTGGCTCTCCAGGCGGCTCGGCAAGCCGCTCTCGGTGCCGTCGCTGGACGAGTACGGTTATACGCTCGTGGGCGGGCGTCTCTTGCCCGGCAACACGGGGCCGGCCGCGCAATTCATGTATGAAAACGACGCGGGCGAGCGCCTCACGCTCTACGTCGGCAGTTCGGCTGCGCAGCGCGACCCCGTGCGCCTCTTGCGCGACGGCAGCCGCCGCACGTTCTACTGGAGCACCGAGCGCACGGGCTATGCGCTCTCCGGGCCACAGACAGAAGCCAAGCTGCGCGAGATCGCACTCGACGTATGCGGCGCGCTGGGCGGCAAGCCCGGGCAGTGGTGATGCGCGGCGCCGGCAGAGTGGGCCGATGAGCGATACCGCGCGCCATGCCGCGCCGACCTTGCCTCCCGGCATCGACGAGGCCCGTTTCGCGCGGGCGCTCGCTGCGTTCGAAGGCATCGTGGGCGCGCCGAACGTCTGCCGCGGCGGCGCGGCGCTCGATCCGTATTTCGATCCGTTCATGCCGCTCGCCGATGCGCATGCCTTCGCGCCTTCGGCGGCGATCCTCCCGGCGAGTGTCGAGGAGATCCGCGCGATCCTGCGCGTCGCGAACGAAACACGCGTGCCGCTGTGGACCGTGTCCACGGGGCGCAACTTCGCCTACGGCGGCGCGGCGCGGCGTCTGCCGGGCTCGGTCGTGCTCGACCTGCAGCGCCTGAACCGCATCCTCGAGGTGGACGAGCGCCTCGCATGGGCGCGCGTCGAGCCTGGCGTGAGCTACTTCGATTTGCACGCGCATCTGCGCGAGCAGCATCTGCGCCTGTGGGTCGATCCGCCTGCGGCGGGCTGGGGCAGCGTCGTCGGCAATACGCTCGAGCGCGGCTTCGGTACGACCGCGTATGGCGACCACGCCGCGTCGCAGTGCGGCATGGAGGTCGTGCTCGCCAACGGCGATGTGGTGCGCACGGGCATGGGCGCGATCGAAAACGGCACGGCGTGGCAACTCTACCGGCCGGGCTACGGGCCTTCGTTCGATGCGCTCTTTACGCAGTCGAACTACGGCGTCGTCACGAAGATGGGGCTCTGGCTCATGCCGGCGCCGCAGGCATTCGTGATCGGCGAAATCCAGTTCGCGCGCGAGGACGATCTCGGCGTGCTCGTCGATACGCTGCGCGCGCTGCAGCTTGGCGGCACGATACGCCAGCACGCGGTGATCGAAGGCGCGATCCGCCGCGCCGCGAGCCTCGCGCCGCGCAAGCGCTGGTACGAAGGCGAAGGCGCGATGCCCGAGGCCGCCGTCGCCGCGATGCAGCGCGATCTGGGCGTGGGCCGCTGGAATCTGCATTACGCGCTCTACGGCGCGCCCGAAGTGATCGACGTGGAGCGGCGCATCGTCGAGCGTGCGTTTGCCGGCGTGCCTGGCGTGCGTTTCTCGGCGCGGCGCTATGCGGAAGGCGACGAACCGCAGGGCGGCGCCGACCGCAACCTCGCCGGCATTCCCGCGATGAGCGCGTTTCGCATGCTCGACTGGCGCGGCGGCGAGGGTGCGCACGTGGACTTTTCGCCGCTCTGTCCCGCCGATGGCCGCGACGCGCTGCGCCAGTACGCGCTCGTCAAGGCGCGCGCGGCCGAGTACGGTTTCGATTACTACGGCGGCTTCACGGCGGCGGGACGCTATCTGCATCATGTATTCGCGGCGATCTTCGCGCGTGGTCGCCGTGATGATGCGGCACGCGCGGGAGACCTGCTGCGCGCGCTGATGAGCGACGCGGGCGCGGCCGGCTACGGCGTCTACCGCTCGCATCTGCTCTACATGGACTACGCCGCGGCGCAGTATGCCTTCAACGACGGCGCGCTGTTGCGTCTCGCGCAAACGGTGAAAGACGCACTCGATCCGCAGGGCTTGCTCTCGCCGGGCAAGCAGGGTATCTGGCCCGAGGCGTGGCGTGCGCAGCGCGGCTATACGTGATCGATTTAATCAAGACTGCGTAGTGATTGGCAGGCGATCGGCAGGCGATCGGCAGACGATTGATAGGCGCACGGAGGACTCGATGGACAGGCGGGCTTTTCTCTGCGATGCCGGTGCCGTGGCACTAGGCGCGGCATGGCAGGCGCATGCGCCCGGCGTTGCGTTTGGCGAACGCGTGTCTCGTGCGAACGCAGCACTTGCGCCTCGCGCGGCGGTGTACGACCCGGCGCTCGCCGAGGGCCGCGTGCTCGCACGCGCCGCGGCGAGCGCGGGATGGGTTGCGTGGGGCGTGGGCGACGGCCGCGACGACATGCCCGATAACGACATCGGCACGCTGTGGCACGCGCGCATCGCGCGCAGTCTCGAGTCAGGCGCGGCCTTGATTGGCGCGTTGCGTCCCTCGGACCGTTTCGTGCTCGCGCGGCTCGCATATGGGCGCGGGGTGACGCTTCGCGATTTCGCTTAGGTGCGCTTAGCGAAGCGCGCATCGACAGCTCACGTCTGAGATTGGTTCGCCGCTTTCGCGATTTCTTCGTCGCGCAGCTGGCGGCGCAGGATCTTGCCGATGGTCGACTGAGGTAGGGACGCACGGAACTCCACGATGCGCGGCACCTTGTAGCCCGTGAGCTGCTGGCGGCAGAACTGGATCAGCGCGGCTTCCGTGAGCGCGGGATCGCGTTTCACGATGAATACCTTCACGCGCTCGCCCAGCACCGGATCGGGCACGCCGATCGCCGCCACCTCGCGCACGCCGGGGTGCATCGCCACCACGTCTTCGATCTCGTTCGGATACACGTTGAATCCCGACATGAGAATCATGTCCTTCTTGCGGTCGACAAGGCGGATATAGCCGCGTGCATCCATCACGCCGATGTCGCCGGTCATGAGCCATCCATCGGCAAACACCTTTGCTGTTTCGTCCGGGCGATTCCAGTAGCCCTTCATCACCTGCGGGCCCTTGACGCAGAGTTCGCCGGCTTCGCCGATGCCGGCCCACGTGCCGTCGTCCTTGCGAAAGCGCACTTGTGTGGAAGGCGCGGGCAGCCCGATCGAGCCTTCCGGATGCGGCTGACCCGCGTCTGCACCCGCGATATCCACGGGATTCATCGAAACGATCGGCGAGCATTCGGTGAGACCGTAGCCTTCCACGACGGGCTTGCCCGTTACGGCCCGGAACCGGTCCGCGACGGCCTTCTGCATGGCCATGCCGCCCGCCATCGCGAGCTTGAGGCCCGAAAAGTCGCGCTGGCGGAATGCCGCGTGATCGAGCAGCGCGCTATAGAGCGTATTGACCGCGCTGATGCAACTGAACGTCTCGTGCTGCAGCACCTTCATCACGCGCTTCATGTCGCGCGGATTGGCGATCAGGATGTTGCGCCCGCCGAGTGCGAGGAAGATCAGCGCGTTGATGGTGAGCGAATAGATGTGATAGAGCGGCAACGGCGTGAGCACCGTCTCGGCGTTGGCGTCGAGCTGGTTGCCAACCCAGACCTTTGCCTGCTGCACGTTCGCGAGCACGTTGCCGTGCGTGAGCATCGCGCCCTTCGCGACACCCGTCGTGCCGCCCGTGTACTGGAGGAACGCGAGATCGTCGGCGCGGGGCGCCACCGGCGCGCGTGGCGCGCGCGCGCCTTGTGCGAGTGCATCGAGCAGGCGCACCGCACGCGGCAGACGGTAGGGCGGCACCCTCTTCTTCACGTGGCGCAGCATGAGGTTGACGAAGCGGCCCTTGAGGTTCAGTCCTTCGCCCAGTAAATCGCCGAGCGCCGTCACGAGGATGCGTTGCACCTGCGTGCCGTGCAGTCGTCGAAGAAATGGGTGAGCGAGGCGTACTGGCTAGCGGAGATTTCGCGCGGCACGCCGCGAGGGTACGAGGCGTACCAGATGCCGTCGGTATCGGGAGGGGCCGCCTGAGGTGCGGCCGGCTGAGGTGGGGCAGCCTGAGGTGCGGAAGCCGCCACGGGGCTCGCCGGACCGGGCTGGGGCGCTTCGCTCATGGTAGATCTCCGGACGATAGGGCAACCGAGTGCCTTTCATCATGCAACGCCGCGCGCCCCGCAGCCAGGAGGTCTTACCCGATGTGTGGGCGCTCGACCCTCGTCAAAACCAGCAAAAAAGGCCGTGCGGGCGAACCCGGCACGGCCTTTCATTGTGCGGTTGCGGTGCGGCGGCGTTTCGTTGCGGGGGCCGCCGCGTGCGGCATGTCAGACGCCCGACACCTCTTTCGCGGTCTGCGTCATGTCGATGCCTCGACGTTCCCGGCTGAACGGGATCAGCACCGCGATCACGATGGCGACCGTGCCGGCGACGATCGCCATGGCCATCGAGTAGTCCTGGTTGTGCGTTTCGGCGAGCGACGCCTGCAGCGTGGCGTTCACCGACGCGAACAGGTTGCCGAGCTGATAGACGAGGCCCGGGAAGGTCGCACGCACTTCGTCAGGCGAGATTTCGTTGAGGTGCACCGGGATCACGCCCCAGGCGCCCTGAACCGAAATCTGCATGAGGAACGCGCCGAGCGCGAGCAGCACCGGCCCTTGCGAGAATGCCCACAGCGGCAGCACCGGCAGCGCGATCAGTGCGGCGATGAAGATTGCCTTGCGGCGGCCGATACTTTCGGACACTCGACCGAAGAAGAGGCCACCCACGATCGCGCCGATATTGAGCACGATGGTGATGATCGAAACCGTGTGCGGATCGAAGTGATGCTGTTCGCGCAGAAAGGTCGGGTACAGGTCCTGCGTGCCATGCGAGAAGAAGTTGAACGCCGTCATCAGCACGATGGCGTACAGGGAAAGCTTCCAGTTGTGTTTGAGCGTGGTGATGAGGCTCGGACGCGCGCGCTTTTCCATTTCCTTGAAGGCCGGCGATTCGGGCACGTGCATACGCACATAGACCACGAGCAGCGCGGGCAGCACGCCGACGAAGAACATGCCACGCCAGCCGATGTATTGATACAGCACGCCGAACACGACCGAGGCGAGCAGATAGCCGCTCGGATAGCCCGCCTGCAGCAGCCCGGAAACGATGCCGCGCGACTTGGGCGGAATGGTTTCCATGGTGAGCGCCGAGCCCACGCCCCATTCGCCGCCCATCGCGACGCCGAAGAGCCCGCGCAGGACGATGAAGGTCGCGAGGTTGGGCGAGAAGCCGGTGAGCAGTTCGAGTAGCGAGTAACACGCGATGTTGATCATCAGCGTGGGACGGCGGCCGTATTTGTCGGCGAGGCGGCCGAATATCAGCGCACCGAGCGGGCGCATCGCCAGTGTCAGCGTAATGGCAAAAGCCACTGCCGGGATTTTGGTGTTGAATTCGGTGGCGATGTCTTTCAGAACGAAAACCATCAGAAAGAAATCGAATGCATCGAGCGTCCATCCCAGGTACGCCGCGATCGTGACGTTCTTCTGTTCACGCGTCCAGCTCATATTGATTGTTCTCCTGTGATACTGCAGGCAATGCCAGGTCTCCTGTTGGCCGCAGCTAGCGCTTCGGCGCTTGCTGCGCCCCCGCAACGGGTCACGCGCCAGCAGTGTACGCCCGGCATTAAACATTTGCATGCATCCCGGCTGGAACCCATAGTAATCCCTGGGGAATTCGAATCAACACGAAAGCTTTTTGTTTTATTGGTAAGTTAAATGTAATTAACGAGAAAGCAATTCAATGCCGAGTGATTCGATCAATACAGACGAACGAATGCAAACGAGCGGGCAAATGCCCGCTCGTTTGCATTGAAAAGTCGCGCGATGTCGATCGAGTGATCTAGTCGCGAAGCAACCTCCGATGGAATCAGACCTGGCGATGCAATCCGCGATTAGAAGATGTTGCGAAAGCCGACTGCGGCGCCGGTCTGGTTGTTGCGACCGGGGAAGTCGGCGGTTGCCGAGCCGGTGCCGCGCATGAAGTCGACCGTGCCATACACTTCGGTACGCTTGGACAGCGAGTACTCGGCCAGCAGCACAGCCGAGTAGCGTACGCCGGTGCTGAGCGTCACGCCGTCTGCGTTCAGGCCGTTCTTTGCGTGGTCGTAGTAGTACGCTGCGGTCAGCTGCAGCGGCGAGGTGACCTGCCACGTGGCGCCGGCATAGAGGCCGTTGTCGATGCGGTTGGTTTTCGTCACGGGCGTCACGAAGTTGATCGCCGCAGGCGAGTTCGCGGCCGCCATGTACTGGTCCACCACACCGGTATTGTCCTGGCCCCACAGCCAGCCGCCGTACAGATGGACCGGACCGAGCGCATAGACCGCGCCGAGGTTGGCCACCCGGTACTTGTTGTTGTGCGCGTCGCTGTTCTGCTGGTAGCCCGCGAGCAGCTGGACCGGGCCGGCGGCGTAAGTTGCCGTGAAGCCGTACATGTTGCTCGCGCCGACGCTGCCCGGCACCCCGCCGAAGCTGTACATGCCTTCGACTTCGAGGCCGCCGAACTTGCCGTCGTACTTGACCGAGTTGTTCTCACGCAGACCATAGCCGAGTGCGCCGGGCAGCCAGCCGTCCTGGTCGAAGTTGCCGACGGTCAGCGGGTCGAAGGTGTTGCCCAACTGGTCGAATAGCGGGGTGTTCTGACGGCCCATCGTGACCGTGCCGTACTTGTCGCTCGATACGCCAACGTATGCCATCCGGCTGAACAGCGTATTCGAGCTCGCCAGTTGGCCGTTCCAGAGGTTGAACCCGTTCTCGAGTCGGAACACGGCGGAGAGGCCGCCGCCCAGATCCTCGCTGCCCTTCAGGCCCCAGCGGCTGCCGGTGATCGGGCCTTGCGTCATCTGCAGCTCGTTGTCGTTGTGCGAATTGGCGTTCGTGAGATAGCGGATGCTGGTGTCGACGATGCCGTAGAGGGTGACCGAGCTTTGCGCGAAGCTGTGCTGGCAAGCCAGGGCGAGGGCGAGGCCGCCCACGGCCGATGCGATCTGGGTGTATCTCACGTTGAGTCCTTTTTCTTCTGCTGTGTGTTGTCAGTTCGTCGGACCGCTGGGGTACCAGGGTCCGCGTTTCTTGTATCAGCCAGTGGGTGCTGGCTCGGCGCCGATGATAGACGCTCGGTGAAGGGGTGAAAACGGGGTGAAAACGCTGGCTGTTGCGCGACTGCAACGGTTGCGCGCGCAATTAACTGCTCGCGTGGTTCTTCTTTTGGGGGATCCAGCACGCATACACCCAGCGGTAAAAGCACAAATGCCGTTTAATGAACGGTCGTGCTTTTCCCTATTTTTCTGACTGGCGGGCCTCGCTAGAATGGCTGGCATCCGTCGCGTTCCGCAACGCGGAACTTCGGCCGGTCGAAAGATATCAAGGAGACGAAAGCATGCGGGTCAGGGAAATGTTCGAGCTGGGTGGTCAGGTCGCACTCATCACCGGCGGCTCGCGCGGGCTGGGTCTGCAAATGGCGCAGGCGCTCGGCGAGATGGGCTGCCACGTGGTGATCACGGCGCGCAAGGCCGACGAGCTGGCCGAGGCCGCGGGCCAGCTGCGGGCGCTCGGCATCAAGGCGACCACGATCGTGAGCGACCTGCAGCGCGCCGAGGCCGTGAAGCCGCTCGTGGACGAGACGCTGGCGGCCTGCGGACAGATCGACATTCTCGTGAACAATGCGGGCGCCACGTGGGGCGCCCCCGCCGAGGATTATCCCGACGAGGCGTGGCACAAGGTCATGAACCTGAACGTGAACGCGCCGTTCTTCCTCGCGCGTGAAGTGGGCAAGCGCGGCATGATCCCGCGCCGGCGCGGCAAGATCATCAACGTGGCTTCGATTGCCGGCCTGAAGGGATCGCTCGGGCCCATGCAGACCATCGCGTACAACACCTCGAAGGCGGCGGCCATCCATTTCACGCGTGCGCTGGCTGCCGAATGGGGCAAGTACGACATCAACGTGAATGCGATCTGCCCGGGCTTTTTTCCCTCGAAGATGTCGGCGGGGCTGCTCGACAAGCTGGGCCAGGTCGTGATCGACTATACGCCGCTGCGCCGTCTCGGCGACGACGACGATCTCAAGGGCGCTGTGGTGTTTCTCGCGAGCCAGGCGTCGCGGCACATGACGGGCCAGTATCTCGCCGTGGATGGCGGCGCGAGCATCGTCTGATTACGCATGGTACGCGGCGCCGGCCGTCAGCGAGCGGCTGGCGCCCGCGTTGTTCACAAGTCTTGCCTGACGGAGCCCGCCATGTCCACGTCCGCCCCGACGCTTTCCGCACGTTCGCCGTCATCCCCGCAGCCGGCCTCGCCGCATTGGCCCGCGCATCTTTCGCCGCATCTGAGCATTCCGCAAACGAATCTCTTCTATAACGCGGAGGTCTCGGCGGCGCGTTATCCCGACAAGCCGTTCATCGTGTTCTACGACACGCCCGTTACGTTCGCGCAGTTCAAGGATGAGGCCGAGCGCGTAGCCGGCTATCTGCAGCAGGAATGCGGCGTGAAGGCCGGCGATCGCGTGCTGCTCTACATGCAGAACAGTCCGCAGTGGGTCATTGCCTACTACGGCATCCTGCGCGCCAACGCCGTGGTCGTGCCAGTCAACCCGATGAACCTCACCGAGGAACTCGCGCATTACGTGGAAGACAGCGGCGCGACGACGGCTTTCGTCGCGCAGGATCTCTACCCGCGGATTGCGCCGCTCGTGCAGGAAGGCGAGGGCCTGAAGCATCTGCTCGTCGCGACGTACAGCGATTACCTGAAGTGCGAGCCGTTCTCGCCGCCGCCCGAATTCGTGAGCGCGCCGCGCGCCGTGAGCGGCCCGGGCGTTGCGCACTGGGCCGACGTGCTCGAGGCGCGCTGCGTACCCGGCGCGCTCACCGCCGGCCCCGACGACCTCTGCGTGATGCCGTACACCTCGGGCACGACGGGCAAGCCCAAAGGCTGCATGCACACGCATCGCAGTGTGATGGCGACGGCCGTGGGCGGCTGCAACTGGTTCGGGAGTCATCAGGATGCCGTACAGCTTTCGGTGCTGCCGCTCTTTCACGTGACCGGCATGCAGGGCGGCATGAACAGCCCGATCTACAACGGCTCGACCGTGGTCTTGCTGCCGCGCTGGGATCGCGACGCCGCGGCGCGTGCGATCGAGCATTACCGCATCAACGGCTGGCAGGCGATCTCGACGATGGTGGTGGACTTCATCTCGAACCCGCGCATTCACGAGTACGATCTGTCCAGCCTCGCCTGGATGCGCGGCGGCGGCGCGACGATGCCCGACGCGGTGGTGAAGAAGCTCAAGGATCTCACCGGGCTCGACTTCGTCGAGGGCTACGGCATGTCGGAAACCATGGCGGGCACCCATATCAATCCGCCGCAGCGTCCCAAGCCGCAGTGTCTCGGCATTCCGGTATTCGACGTCGACTCGCGCGTGATCGATCCGATCACGCTGGAGGAGGTGCCGCCAGGCGATTCGGGCGAGCTGATCATGCATGCGCCGCAGGTGATGCTGGGCTACTGGCGCAACCCCAAGGCGACGAGCGAAGCGTTCATCGAACGCGACGGCAAGCGTTTCCTGCGTACGGGCGACCTCGTGCGGCGCGACGAAGAAGGCTATTACTTCATGACCGACCGCCTCAAACGCATGATCAACGCGTCGGGCTACAAGGTCTGGCCGGCCGAGGTCGAGGCGCTGATGTACCGGCATCCGGCGATCAACGAGGTGTGCATCATCGGTACCCAGGATGCGCGCCGCGGCGAGACCGTCAAGGCCGTCGTCGTACTCGATCCGAAGCAGGCCGGCAGCGTGAACGAAGACGACATCATCGCCTGGGCGCACGACAACATGGCCGCATACAAGGCGCCGCGCATCGTGCAGTTCGTGGACGCGCTGCCGAAGTCGGGCAGCGGCAAAATTCTGTGGCGCAGGCTGCAGGAAGAAGAAGCCGAGGCGCGCGGCAACGCCTGAGCGCGCTGGCTTGCGCAACACTCCTGCGTTCTCCTTCGAAATCTAACCCGTCTGGATGGTGCGCTAGATCGCGCCAATCCAGACGGGTTTTGTCTTTTCGGGGCCAGACGTCGCGCGCACGCATCAGGCGCCAGCAAGCGCGGGCAGTCCGCCTTCGCGCCAATCCGGCTCCGTGGCGGCTGCCATGCCCCATTCCTGTGAGCCGCGTTGCGCGGACGTGGTCAGCGGCCATTCACCGGGCGCCTGCGCGTTCTTGCGAGCCAGGATCGCCTCGCACAGGAATTCCATGCTGTACGCCTTCAGCAGATGCGGGTGATTCGTCTCGATATAGGCGGCGACGCGCGCATGTTCACCGGCGATCGATGCGAGGGAGCAGAGGGTGCGCGCATCCCAGCGAAAACGCAGGCCCAGTTCGGCAAATGCCGTATTGAATGCGCACAGCTGCGCGTCGAGTTGACGATCGTGGCGGGTGTCCAGGTGGCTCATGGCTGTCTCCTCATGTCGAGTGGCGTGAAACAAGAGTAGAAGCGCCAATGAATAAACGATAGTTAAAGTTTTTTTCGAAAAATATAAGTAAAGATGTATGGATTGCGGGTAAGCCCGCGAATCGAGCGAAACACGCGTCCGGTACGCGTAAACCCCGCTTAGCTATAAGCGTCCTACTGATATATTGTATTGTAAATATGAAATTCCCCAGCAGCGCCGGCTAAACAGAACGTTGGAGACAAACGACCGATGTCCGCCGAAAGAGAACTCGTTACCGGGATGCCCCCGGTCACCTTGACGCTGGAGCCGATCAACGCAACGGCTTCGCTGCGCGATCAGGCTTACGCGAAGCTCAAGCAGGCCATTGCCGAAACCGACATCTACCGCTCGCGAGACGAGATCCGGCTAGACGAGAAGGAATTGACCGAGAAGCTCGGCGTGAGCCGGACACCGGTTCGCGAAGCGATGACGCTGCTGGAACAGGAGGGCTTTCTGCGCACGGTGCCGCGACGCGGTGTTTACATCCTGCGCAAGACGCGCAAGGAGATCGTGGAGATGATCTATATGTGGGCCGCGCTCGAAAGCATTGCCGCGCGCCTCGCCACGCAGCGCGCCTCGGACGACGACATCGCGGACCTGCGGCGCATGTTTGCGACCTTCGGCGATTCGACGCCCTCGGACCATATAGAGGAATACTCGGAAGCGAACATCATGTTTCACCAGTCACTGGTGGAGCTTTCGAAGTCGCCCATCATCGTCGACACCATCAAGAACATCTTCATGCATGTGCGTGCGATCCGGCGCATGACGATCGCGCAGAGCGATCGCGCGTCGCGCTCGATCGTCGAGCACATGCGCATTATCGAGGCGCTCGAGGCCCGCGACACCGAGCGCGTCGAGCAACTCGTGCGGCAGCACTCGATCGAACTCGCGCTGTTCGTGGAAGCCAACTGCGATTTTCTGGACTGAAGCGTAGGGCGCGCCGCGTCGAGCCGCCGGTTCAGTTCGGCTTGACGCATGAGTAAGCGGCATCGATGCGCAGATCGTCTGAATGGGCGTCGCGATGCTGAAAGAAAAGTATGGACTCCGTAACAAGCTCGTCAGGACGTTTGGGCCGATCGATAGGGCTCGCCCATGATGTGCCGCGTCAAAGATTGCCGCTTTGTGAGCATTCGCACGAGGCGACAACAGTGCAGAGCGGCGCGACGCAGTGCAGCAAACGCAGCATGGGTAAAAAAACGTCTTGACTAATATTGTGTGTGGAATATTGTATATCACGAATCACACAACGCCCCGCCAAAGAGGAGACGTCATGGCAGAAGCAGGCATCAATGAGGCACAGCAGAACCCTGTGCCAGAAGCGCAGCAAACGACCGATGGTTTTCATCTCGTCATCGACGCGCTGAAACTCAACGATATCGACACGATCTTTGGTCTCGTCGGTATTCCGATTACCGATCTCGCGCGTCTCGCGCAGGCGGAGGGCATGCGCTTCATCGGCTTCCGGCATGAGCAGAACGCCGGCAATGCCGCGGCCGTGGCGGGCTACATGACGAAGAAGCCGGGCGTCTGTCTGACCGTCTCCGCGCCGGGTTTCCTGAACGGCCTCACGGCACTGGCCAACGCCACCACGAACTGCTTCCCGATGATCCTCATCAGCGGCTCGAGCGAGCGCGAGATCGTCGACCTGCAGCAGGGCGACTACGAAGAGATGGACCAGCTCAACGCGGCGAAGCCTTATGCCAAGGCGGCGTATCGCGTGCTGCATGCCGAGGACATCGGCGTCGGCGTGGCGCGCGCGATTCGCGCGGCCGTCTCGGGCCGCCCCGGCGGCGTGTATCTCGACCTGCCGGCCAAGCTGCTTGCGCAGACCATCGACGCGGTGAAGGGTCAGCAGTCGCTCATCAAGGTCGTCGACGCGGCGCCGCGCCAGCTTCCTGCGCCGGACGCGGTGCAACGCGCCATCGATGTGATCAGGAGCGCGAAGCGTCCGCTGATCCTGCTCGGCAAGGGCGCCGCCTATGCCCAGGCCGACGCGCAAATCCGCGAACTAGTCGAGAAAAGCGGCATTCCGTATCTGCCGATGTCGATGGCCAAGGGGCTTCTGCCCGACACGCACGAGCAGTCGGCGTCCGCCGCGCGCTCGTTCGTGCTGGCCGAGTCGGACGCCGTGGTGCTGATCGGCGCGCGCCTGAACTGGCTGCTCTCGCACGGCAAGGGCAAGACCTGGGGCGCGGCCGCCGGACCGAAGAAGTTCGTGCAGATCGACATTGCGCCGACGGAAATCGATAGCAACGTCGCCATCGAAGCGCCTGTGATCGGCGACATCGGTTCATGCGTGGAAGCGCTCGTGGCAGGGCTCGGCAACGATTTTCCGAAGCCGCCGGCAGAGTGGCTCGAAGCCGTGGCCGAACGCAAGAACAAGAACCTCGAGAAGATGGCCGCGACGCTCGCGAAGAACCCGTCGCCGATGAACTTCCACAGCGCGCTGCGCGCCATCCGCGACGTACTCAAGACGCGCCCCGACATCAACGTGGTCAACGAAGGCGCGAACACGCTCGATTACGCGCGCAGCATCATCGACATGTACCAGCCGCGCAAGCGCTTCGACTCGGGCACGTGGGGGATCATGGGCATCGGCATGGGCTTCGCGATCGGCGCAGCCGTCACGAGCGGCACGCAGGTCGTGGCGATCGAGGGTGACAGCGCGTTCGGCTTCTCGGGCATGGAACTCGAAACGATCTGCCGCTACAACCTGCCGGTCTGCACCATCGTGTTCAACAACAACGGCGTGTATCGCGGCACGGACGTCAACCCGAGCGGCGGCTGCGACGTCGCGCCGACGGTGTTCGTCAAGAACGCGCGCTACGACAAGATGATCGAGGCTTTCGGCGGCATCGGCCATCAGGCGACGACGCCCGAAGAACTCACGAGCGCGCTGCTCGAAGCGATAGCGTCGGGCAAGCCCACGTTGATCAACGCAGTCATCGACGAATCGGCCGGGACCGAAAGCGGCCGTCTCACGAATCTGAATCCGCAAAGCGCGGCGATGAAGAAATAAGCCCCCCATAGATCAGATAGATCAGATAGATCAGGTAGACCAGGAGATACGAGAAATGAGCAAACCCCTCGACGGTATCAAGATCATCGACTTCACGCACGTACAGGCCGGTCCCGCCTGCACGCAGTTGCTCGCGTGGTTCGGCGCGGACGTGATCAAGGTGGAGCGCCCGGGCGCCGGCGACGTGACGCGCTCGCAACTGCGCGACATCCCCGAAGCCGATGCGCTGTACTTCACCATGCTCAACAGCAACAAGCGCTCGCTCACGCTCGACACGAAGAAGCCCGAAGGCAAGGAAGTGCTGGAGAAGCTGATTCGCGAATCGGACGTGATGGTCGAAAACTTCGGCCCCGGTGCGCTGGACCGCATGGGCTTCACGTGGGAGCGCATCAAGGAACTGAACCCGAAGATGATCGTCGCTTCGGTGAAGGGCTTCAGCGAAGGCCACCACTACGACGACCTCAAGGTCTATGAGAACGTCGCGCAGTGCGCGGGCGGCGCGGCCTCGACCACGGGCTTCTGGGACGGTCCGCCCACGGTCAGCGCCGCGGCGCTCGGCGACAGCAATACGGGCATGCATCTCGCCATCGGCATTCTCACGGCGCTGATCGGCCGCGACAAAACCGGTAAGGGCCAGAAGGTGGCCGTGTCGATGCAGGACAGCGTGATCAACCTGTGCCGCGTGAAGCTGCGAGACCAGCAGCGTCTCGATCGCGTGGGCTACCTTGAGGAATATCCGCAGTACCCGCACGGCTCGTTCAGCGATGTCGTGCCGCGCGGCGGCAATGCAGGCGGCGGCGGCCAGCCGGGCTGGGTGCTCAAGTGCAAGGGCTGGGAGACGGACCCGAACGCGTACATCTACTTCACGGTGCAGGGCCACGCGTGGGAGCCGATCTGCCGCGCCCTGGGCAAACCCGAATGGATCGACGATCCGAACTACAACACGGCACAGGCGCGTCAGCCGCATATCTTCGATATCTTCGCGACAATCGAAGCGTGGCTCGCCGACAAGACCAAGTACGAAGCCGTCGACATCCTGCGCAAGTTCGACATTCCGTGCGCACCAGTGCTCAGCATGAAGGAAATTGCCAATGACCCGTCGCTGCGCGCTAGCGGTACTATCGTCGAAGTGCCGCACAAGGAGCGCGGCTCGTACCTCACGGTGGGCAGCCCGATCAAGTTCTCGGACCTGAAGCCGGAGATCACGGGTTCGCCGCTGCTCGGCGAACACACCGACGAGGTGCTGGCCGACCTCGGCTATACGCCGCAGCAGATCGCGGCGCTGCACGAGGTGCGCGCGGTTTGAGTTTCGCGTCGAGTTCCACAAGCTGAACGGAGCACGCAGCACGCTGCAAGCAGGAGGCGGGCGCGGCCAAAGCCGCGCCCGCGCAGCACCGTAACGACAGCCTGGCAGGCAGCGCGCCGCGCGGCATGTGCGTGCTGCGCGACGACGATAACCGACTCATCCCACATAGTCATCACCATGCAATCCGCCATCGATTTCGAGCAGCTCGCAAACGCCATCGGGGACGCCATCGTCATCTCGGACGCAGCCGGCGACATCACGTTCTGGAATCCCGCGGCGACGCGCATGTTCGGCTATACCCAGGAAGAAGCGCTCGGCAAGACGCTCGACCTGATCATTCCCGAGCGGCTGCGCGGCCGTCACTGGGAGGGCTATCACAAGACGATGGCGACAGGCCAGACGCGCTACGGCAACGATGTGCTGCGCGTGCCGGCCGTGGACAAGGCGGGCAAGGCGCTTTCCATCGCCTTCACCGTGGCGTTGCTGCATTCGCCGCAGGGTGAACTCAACGGCATCGTTGCCGTGATCCGCGATGAAACGGTGCGCTTCCAGGAGGAGCGCGCGCTCAAGAAACGCGTCACCGAACTCGAAGCACAGGCCCAGCAATCCTGAAACCTCGGGAGCTCTTCGATGCACACCGAAAGACTCGGACATTTCGAGGTCGAACTCTCGGCCCGGCAAATGATTCACAACGGCGGGTGGGCGGCGTTCGCCGCGATCCACGCGGTCGAGCCCGCTGACGACGCCTCGGCGGCCGAGGTCTTGCCCCGCCAATGGGTGGTCGACGAAACCGTATTCGAAAGCGAGGCGGCTGCCATAGCCGGTGCGCGCGAGGCGGCGCTTGCATTTCTGAAGCGCGGCAATTCGCCGACCTTGGGCGCGTCATAGGGCAAAGCCCTCATCGAGCCGCGGCATATAAAGTATTCCAACATGGGACCGGAGTCAGTGCTAAAGCACCAGATCCGGCCGACACAGGAGACGTTTCATGAAGTCGTGGCTACGCTCTCGGCGCGCCAGGTGCATTGGCGCGCCGCCGATTCCGTTTGTTCCCGCCGCAGCGCGCTCCCTTGTGAAGCACGGAGGCGCGGCATGGCGTTGACGATTGCGGTCCCCCGTGAGACATACGAAGGCGAACGTCGCGTCGCGGCGACGCCGGAAAGCGTGGCACAACTAATCAAGCTGGGCTATGTCGTCGAAGTCGAAACGACGGCAGGCGTCAGCGCTTCTTACCCGGACGACGCCTACCGTGCGGCGGGCGCGCGCGTCGTGAACGACGCGCATGCGCTCTTGAGCGGCGCGGATATCGTCATCAAGGTGCGTCCGCCTTCGAGCGAAGAAGTGCAGCGCCTCAAGCCTGGCGCAACGCTGATCGGCTTCATCTGGCCGGCACAAAACGCCGCGCTGCTCGAACAACTCGCGGCGCGCGAGGCAACGGTGCTCGCGATGGACTGCGTGCCGCGCATTTCGCGCGCGCAGAAGCTCGACGCGTTGAGTTCGATGGCGAACATGGCCGGTTATCGCGCGGTCGTCGAAGCGGCCCAGCACTTTGGCCGCGTTTTCACGGGGCAGATCACGGCGGCCGGCAAGATGCCGCCCGCCAAGGTGCTCGTGATCGGCGCGGGTGTGGCCGGGCTCGCGGCGATCGGCGCCGCGCGCGGTCTCGGCGCCATCGTGCGAGCGTTCGATACGCGCCCCGAAGTCGGCCAGCAGGTCGAAAGCATGGGCGCGGAGTTCCTGAGCATCGATATCGAGGAGGAGGGCGGCGGCACGGGCGGGTACGCCAAACAGATGAGCGCGAAGTTCATCGAAGCGGAGATGGCGCTTTTCGAGGCCCAGGCGCGCGAGGTCGACATCATCATCACGACGGCGCTGATTCCCGGCAAGCCTGCGCCGCGCCTCATCGACGCGAAGACGGTGGCGTGCATGCGCTCGGGCAGCGTGATCGTCGACATGGCGGCCGAGCAGGGTGGCAACTGCGAACTCACTCGCCCGGGTGAAGTCGTCAATGCCAACGGTGTGACCGTGATCGGTTACACGGATTTGCCAAGCCGCATGGCGAACCAGTCGAGCCAGCTGTACGCGACCAACATCCGCCATCTGCTGACCGATCTCACGCCCGCAAAAGACGGCGAACTCTCGCTCGACATGGACGACGTCGTGCAGCGCGGCACCACCGTCATGCAGCGTGGCCAGGTGTGCTGGCCGCCGCCGGTGCAGGTTTCGGCGACGCCGCAGGCGGCTGCACAGCCCAAGCCCGTTGCTGTCGCGATGGGCAACGCGAAAGAAGCCGCCGCACAGGCCACGCGCCGCAACGGCGTCGGGTCGCTCGCGGTACTCGTCGTCGCCGCGTTGCTGCTGCTCGCGCTCGGCGCTGTCGCGCCGGGCGCGTTCGTCGCGCACTTCACCGTGTTCGTGCTGGCCGTCTTCGTCGGCTATCAGGTGGTATGGAACGTCACGCCCTCGTTGCATACGCCGCTCATGAGCGTGACGAATGCGATCAGCGGGATCATCGTGATCGGCGCGTTGCTGCATCCGGGCAATGCCGGCACGATCGTGACCGTGCTGGCGGGCATTGCGCTCGTCGTCGCGACCATCAACATCGCGGGCGGCTTTCTCGTCACCCAGCGCATGCTGAAGATGTTCCAACGGACCTGAGGAGACGTCATGCTCAACGGAATCGGCAACATGGCGTGGCTCGGCGCGGCGACGCTCTTCATCCTCAGCCTGCGCGGGCTGAGTCATCCTGCGAGTGCGCGGCGCGGCAACCTGTATGGCGTGACGGGCATGGTGATCGCCGTGCTCGCCACGCTGCTCGTCACGGGCGGCGCGGGCCTGCAAGTCGCGCTCATCGCCGCGCTGGTGGGCGGCGGGCTCGGCGCGATGCTCGCGCGCCGCGTGGAGATGACGCAGATGCCGCAGCTCGTCGCGGTGCTGCACAGCTTCGTCGGCCTGGCGGCCACGCTCATCGCCTTTGCGAATTTTCTCTCGCCCAGGGCCGCGACGAGCGGTATCGAGCAAGCGATTCACGACACCGAGATCTATGTCGGCGCCTTCATCGGCACGGTCACGTTCAGCGGTTCGATTGTCGCGTTCCTGAAGCTGCAGGGCACGGTGAGCGGCAAGCCGCTCGTGCTGCCCGCGCGGCATCTGCTCAACGCGGTCGTGCTGGGTGCGTGCATCGCGCTCGGCTATCGCTTCGTCAGTGCTCCTGACGGC
The DNA here is from genome assembly GCF_003096715.1 of Paraburkholderia silvatlantica. Classification (GTDB taxonomy): domain Bacteria; phylum Pseudomonadota; class Gammaproteobacteria; order Burkholderiales; family Burkholderiaceae; genus Paraburkholderia; species Paraburkholderia silvatlantica. The sequence continues at coordinate 161,000 of NZ_QEOL01000007.1, read as the reverse complement.
GGCGACGCACTCTACGCACTGATCGTGATGTGCGTGCTGGCGGCGGCGCTCGGGGTGCACCTCGTGATGGCGATCGGCGGCGCGGACATGCCCGTGGTGGTTTCGATGCTCAACAGCTATTCGGGCTGGGCGGCTGCGGCAACGGGCTTCATGCTCGATAACGATCTGCTCGTCACGACAGGGGCGCTGGTTGGATCGAGCGGCGCGATTCTCAGCTACATCATGTGCCGCGCGATGAATCGCAGCTTCGTGTCGGTGATCCTCGGCGGCTTCGGCGCGGTGAGCGCCACGGCAAGCGAGGCCCCGCAAGGCGAAGTCGTGGCGACGAGCGTGGACGAAGTCGGGTCGCTCTTGCGCGACGCGCAGGAAGTCGTGATCGTGCCGGGCTATGGCATGGCCGTCGCGCAGGCGCAGGGCACCATCAGCGAGATTACGCGGCGGCTGCGCGCGTTGGGCATTCGCGTGCGTTTCGGCATCCACCCCGTTGCGGGGCGCTTGCCTGGCCACATGAACGTGCTGCTCGCGGAAGCGAAGGTGCCCTACGACATCGTGCTCGAAATGGACGAAATCAACGAAGACTTCACGAGCACCGACGTCGTGCTCGTGATCGGCGCGAACGATATCGTCAATCCGGGCGCGCAGGAGGATGCGGGCAGCCCGATCGCCGGCATGCCGGTGCTGGAGGTGTGGAAGGCGCGCACCGTAGTCGTCTCCAAGCGCAGCATGGCGACGGGTTATGCCGGCGTGGACAATCCGCTCTTCTATAAGGAGAACACACGAATGCTGTTTGGCGATGCGAAGGGCAGCGTCGATGCGCTGCTGCGGCAACTCGAAGCGGTTTGACGTTTGAAGCAAGGCTGTAACGCGGGAAACGGCGCACGCACGGCGTCGAGGCGATGCGAAACGAGCCCGCGCGCAATGACAACGGACGGAGACAGACAACGTGGCATATATCGATCGTATCGAAGGCGGCTACACGGCCCGGCGGCACAACCGCTGGGTGCAGCTCGTCGCCGGCATTCTCTGCATGGGGCTCGTCGCGAACCTGCAGTACGCATGGACGCTCTTCGTCGTGCCGATGGACGCACGGCATCACTGGGGGCAGGCTGCGATCCAGCTCGCCTTTTCCCTTTTCATCGTCACGGAAACCTGGCTCGTGCCCGTTGAGGGCTGGCTGGTCGACCGTTTCGGCCCGCGCCCGGTGGTCATGGGCGGAGCGTGCTGCGTGGCGCTCGGCTGGGTGCTCGACGCGTGGGCGCCCGCGCTGCCGGTGCTCTACGTCGCGGCAGTGATCTCGGGCATCGGCGCGGGATGCGTGTACGGCACGTGTGTCGGCACCGCGCTCAAATGGTTTCCCGACCGGCGCGGTCTCGCCGCCGGCATGACTGCGGCAGGCTTCGGCGCAGGCGCGGCGCTCACGGTCATTCCGATCTCGAACATGATCCGGCAGTCTGGCTATGAGCGCGCGTTTGTGTTCTTCGGACTCCTTCAGGGTGCCTGCATCATGGCGCTCGCGCTGGTGATGGTTCGGCCGAAGCCTCCCGCACACGCGGCGGGCATGAAGCGTATCGTGGCGACAAAGACCGACTATACGACGAGGCAAATGGTTCGCGCGCCCGTATTCTGGGTGATGTATGCAATGTTCGTCTGCGTGGCGGCGGGCGGCATCATCGCAACGGCGCAGATCGGCCCGATCGCGAAGAGCTACGGTTTCGCGTCGAAGCCGGTCACCCTCGTCGCGGCGACGCTGCCGCTGCTCACGATGACGCTCTCGATCAACAATCTCTGCAACGGCTTTACGCGGCCGTTGTGCGGGTTGATTTCGGATCGCATCGGCCGCGAAAATACGATGTTCATCACGTTTCTCGGCGAGGGACTCGCGCTGCTGGGCTTGCGCGCGTTTGGCCACGACCCGTATCTCTTCATGCTGTTCTCGGGGCTCGTGTTCCTGTTCTACGGCGATATCTTTTCGAACTTTCCGGCGACCTGCGCCGATACGTTCGGAGCGAAATACGCGGCCGGCAACGCGGGCACGCTCTACACCGCGAAGGGGACCGCGGCGATGCTCGTGCCTGTCGCCACGCTGCTGGCGATTCACAGCGGCTGGAACATGGTCTTCGACATGGTTGCCTGCGTGGCAATGATGGCTGGCGTGAGCGCAAAGGTGATCTTGCAGCCGATGCGCCGGCGCTGGATCTTTCAGTCGGGTGAGGAGGCGAAGATTGCCGATTCGGCGTTCGTCCCTTCGCCGCTAGGGTCGCATGAGTGAGCGCGGTTGACGCAAAACGCGCAAAACGAAAAAGCCCGCAAATTTGCGGGCTTTTTCGATGAATCCTGTGTACTGCTAGTTCTGCTTGATAAGACGTGGTGCCCAGGAGAGGACTCGAACCTCCACAGTGTTGCCACCGCCAGGACCTGAACCTGGTGCGTCTACCAATTCCGCCACCTGGGCACGTCTTCAAGCTAGAAGGAAATTATGACGCGATTTCGTGTGTCTGTCAATCGATCTTTTCAAAAAAACTTCACCCCGGGAACGGGGCCGCTGCGTTTTGAGCGATAGCAGGGCAGTTGTACTCGCCGCTAACTGTCCGAAATGGACCGAAATGAAAAAGGCCGGCGTGAAGCCGGCCTTTTGAATCTGGTGCCCAAGAGAGGACTCGAACCTCCACAGTGTTGCCACCGCCAGGACCTGAACCTGGTGCGTCTACCAATTCCGCCACCTGGGCAAGGTGTCGTTTGCTGTTCAATGTGTTAGCAGCAAAGACCGAAATTATATCGGCCACAGAACGCCTGTCAAGCGTTTTGTGCGAGGCGCCGAGACGCGGCGGCCGAAGCGTTGCCGAGCGCGTCGGGTGGCCGTCTCATGGCGCCGCGAGGCCGTTCCCGCGGCTCGTAGGGTGCGATGCGGGTGTTAGAATGCCTCGCAGAAGTTCCGCCGGCAAAAGTCCGTGATTCGGGTGCTGCGTGCAGCGTGGCGCACGCAGTGCGAGCGGTCAGGCAATCCACGTACGGGCCGGCAGTGCAGTACTCGAAGACCGGGGCGCCGCCCGTATGGACTGCAAGTTCGGGCCGCGCACAATCCGACGTCCACGCAACGAGAACAACCATCGACAAGCCCTTGAGCAAATATCCGTATCCGATTCCCAGCCGCGAAGAGATTCTCGGCGTGCTGCGGACCAGCGACTCGCCTTGCACCGCGAACGATATCGCCGAGGCGCTCGCCATCAAGCGCCAGGAGCGCGAAGGGTTCTTCAGGCGGCTCGCCGCCATGGAGCGCGACGGCCAGATCCGGCTCGACCCGCGCGGCCACTACCAGCTCGCCCATCCTTCGAATTTCGTCGCGGGCCGCGTGCAGGGGCATCGCGACGGCTACGGCTTCCTCGTGCGCGACGACGGCCAGGACGACCTGTTCCTGCCGCAAGGCGAAATGCAGAAGGTCATGCACAACGACCGCGTGCTCGCGCGCATCGTCGGCTACGACCGGCGCGGGCGGCCGGAAGGGCATATCGTCGAAGTCACCGACCGTGCGAACCGCAGTGTCATCGGGCGCCTGCTCAACGAGAACGGCGCGCTGATCGTCGCGCCGGAAGACAAGCGCATCGGCCACGATATTCTCGTCACGCAGAATCCCAAGAAGGCCAAGGTCGGCCAGGTCGTGGTCGTCGAACTCACCGACTTCCCCAGCCGCCATTCGCAGCCGCTTGGCCGGGTGATGGAGGTGCTTGGCGACATCGACGATCCGGGCATGGAGATCGAGATCGCCGTGCGCAAGTACGGCGTGCCGCACGAGTTCAGCAAGCCCGCGCTCGACGAAGCCGCGAAGCTGCCCGACGCCGTGCGTCCCACCGACATTCGTTATCGCGTGGACCTGCGCGACGTGCCGCTCGTCACCATCGACGGCGAAGATGCGCGCGATTTCGACGACGCCGTGTATTGCGAGCCGATGCAGGTCGGCCGTGGCGAGGGCTTCCGCCTGATCGTCGCCATTGCCGACGTTTCGCATTACGTGCTGCCGGGCAGCGGACTCGATGTGGACGCGATCGAGCGCAGCACGTCGGTGTACTTCCCGCGCCGCGTGATTCCGATGCTGCCCGAGAAGCTCTCGAACGGGCTCTGTTCGCTCAATCCGCACGTCGACCGCTGTGTGCTCGTGTGCGACATGGTGATCACCGCACGCGGCGAGATCAAGGCGTACCAGTTCTATCCGGGTGTCATGCATTCGGCGGCGCGCCTCACGTATACCGAAGTCGCGGCCGTGCTGACCAACACCAAGGGCCCGGAGGCCACGCGCCGCGCGGCGCTGCTGCCGCAACTGCAGAATCTCTATGGCGTGTACAAGTCGCTCTTCGCCGCGCGCCAGAAGCGCGGCGCGATCGATTTCGACACGACCGAGACGTATATCGTCTGCAATGCGCAGGGCAAGATCGAGCAGATCGTGCCGCGCCAGCGCAACGACGCGCACAAGCTGATCGAAGAGTGCATGCTCGCGGCCAACGTGTGCGCCGCCGACTTCATGAAGCGCCACAAGCACCCGGGCCTGTATCGCGTGCATGCGGGGCCGACCGCAGAAAAGCTCGAAAACCTGCGCACCTTCCTGCGCGGCATGGGTCTTTCGCTCGGCGGCGGCGACACGCCGCACGCGAGCGATTACGCCGCGCTGATGGCGCACATCCGCGACCGGCCCGACGCGCAGATGCTGCAGACCATGCTGCTGCGCTCGATGCAGCAGGCGGTGTATAGCCCGGACAATATCGGTCACTTCGGTCTTGCCTACGAGGCTTACGCGCACTTCACGAGCCCGATTCGCCGCTATCCCGACCTGCTCACGCACCGCGCGATCTACGCAATCCTGCAGGGCAAGAAGTACCAGCCGCAGGCGCCCGAGGGCGTCGAGCTCAATACCGCGCTCTCGCCGCGCGCCCGCGCGCTGCAGGCCGAGGACGAGGAGAAGCGCGGCAAGCGCGCCCGGGGCGCCAACACGGCGATCTGGGAAGAACTGGGCCTGCACTGCTCGGCGAACGAGCGCCGCGCCGACGAAGCCTCGCGCGATGTCGAGGCCTGGCTCAAGTGCTACTTCATGCGCGACAAGCTCGGCGAAGAGTACGGCGGGATGGTGAGCGGCGTGACGTCGTTCGGCATTTTCGTGCAGCTCGACGCGCTCTTCATCGAAGGCCTCGTGCACGTGACGGAACTGGGTTCGGATTACTTCCAGTACGACGAGATCAAGAACGAACTGCGCGGCGAGCGCACGGGCATTCGCTATCGCCTGTCGGACCGCGTGCGCGTGCAGGTGAGCCGCGTCGATCTCGACGCGCGCAAGATCGACTTCCGGCTCGTGCGCGATACGCCCGTGAAGCCGGGCGGCAACCGGCCGATGCCGGTCGACAAGGGCGGCATGGAGGGTGGTCCGCGCGTGCGTGCGCTGCCGGGCGGCGACATGGCGCGCCAGAAGAAGGCGGCGCCGGCGCCGGGTGTCGCGGTGAAGGAGGCGCGCGCGGCACGCGGCGCTGCCAAGACCGCGAAGAAGCGCTCGGCCGTGAAGCCGACGCCCAAGAAGCAGGCGCCGCGCAAGAAGCGCTGAGCGCCGTGCATGCGCAGCGCCAGACACGCTGCGCAGCCGTTGCATATCCGGGCCGCGCCGCCGTGCGCGCGCCCGGTTTTTTCACTTGCATGCCGCGCCGGGTTTGGCCATATGAAGGCGCGGCTTGCCTACGCCGGACCGCACGACGCGGCCGGCTGACTATCGTTGCCGGCGGCGCTGTGTCTGCGCCGCAAAACGTTCATCAGGGGTTGTCTCAGTCATGTCACGTCTCAAGGTTCTTTACGGGTTTCATGCGGTGACCGCACGCTTGCGGCACGACGCGTCCACGGTCGAGGATGTCTACTACGATCCGACGCGCCGCGACCGCCGCATGCAGGACTTCCTGCACACCGCGAAGGAAGCCGGCGCGCGCGTGATCGCAGCCGACGAAACGCGCCTCTGGGGTCTCGCGCACACGGAGCGCCACCAGGGCGTGGTGGCCCGCGTGCACGATCTGCCGCTCGCGCAGAACCTCGCGGAGCTGCTCGACGGCATCCAGGGCTCGCCGCTCTTGCTCGTGCTCGACGGCGTGACCGATCCGCACAATCTCGGCGCGTGCCTGCGCGTGGCCGACGCGGCCGGCGCGCACGCGGTGATCGCCCCGCGCGACCGTGCCGTGGGTCTGAACGCCACGGCCGCGAAGGTGGCGAGCGGCGCGGCGGATACCGTGCCCTACATCACCGTGACGAATCTCGCGCGTGCGCTGCGCGAGCTCAAGGACGCGGGCGTCTGGGTCGTCGGCACAGCCGGCGACGCGAGCGCGAGCCTCTACGAGACGAAGCTCGACGGCCCGGTCGCGCTCGTGCTGGGCGCCGAAGGCGAGGGCATGCGCCGCCTCACGCGCGAAACCTGCGACGAAGTCATGCAGATTCCGATGGCGGGCACGGTCGAAAGCCTGAACGTCTCGGTGGCTTCGGGCGTGTGCCTGTTCGAAGCGGTGCGCCAGCGCTCGGCGGCGCGCTGATCGCTCAATCGTCCACCGATCGCCTGTTGCGCGATCCGGCGAGATGCGGGCAGCCCGTGCCCGCATCTCCGGTAAACTATGCGGATTCCGCGTTTTTCTCCTCCTCGGGCTGTACTCCCATGACTCAAGACGAACTCAAGCAACTGGTCGGTCGGGCCGCCGCCGACTATGTCAACGCGAACGTGCCGGAAGGCGCCGTGATCGGCGTCGGCACGGGCTCTACCGCGAACTGTTTCATCGACGCGCTCGCGGCGAGCAAGGGCCGCTACCGCGGCGCCGTGTCGAGCTCGGTGGCGACCACCGCGCGCCTCGAAGCGCACGGCTTCAAGATTTTCGACCTCAACGAGATCGAATCGCTGCCGGTGTACGTGGACGGCGCCGATGAAATCGACGGCGCCGGCGCCATGATCAAGGGCGGCGGCGGCGCGCTCACGCGCGAGAAGATCGTCGCGTCGGTGTCGGACGTATTCGTCTGCATCGCCGATGCGAGCAAACGCGTCGAGGTGCTCGGCCAGTTCCCTCTGCCCATCGAAGTCGTGCCGATGGCGCGCACGGCCATTGGCCGCCGCGTGACGGCGCTCGGCGGCGTGCCGGTGCTGCGCGTGCAAAAAGACGGCTCGCCCTTTATCACCGACAACGGCAACGAGATCCTCGACGTCAAGGGCCTGCGCATCAGCGATCCTCGCACGCTCGAGGCGCATGTCAACGCCTGGCCGGGCGTGGTGACTGTGGGTCTGTTCGCCGCACGCGGCGCGGACTTCTGCCTGCTCGGCGGTGAAACCGGCGTCGAGCGCATCGAATACCGCAAGGCCTGAGCGGCCTCGCGCGAGCGGCGCGTGCAACAGGCTTGCATCCGGATTTGCCTGTGCGCTGCCGCTCTCCATTCCGGCAGGCCTGCGTGGCCTGCCGAACCGAACGTCGCGATTAATCATTAAAAGAAAGCGATTTTTCCGCATCTGGTTGTGCGTGCATCCATCTGAAACTTCAATTCGCCTTTCGATTATTTTCGAAAGGAAATTCCCGAATTCAAGACCTTCACCATTCGCTACGTTGAGAACCGCACACAAAGCGCGTGAATGACGTAGCAATAGTCTGACTGTCTGGGATATAAATTCAACCGTCCGGCGACGGTATGCAAACGGTTCGCTAAAAGAGACGTCGAAGCGACCGGACAGGGTAGGGCGGCGCGCCAAAATGCGCAGCGGCTCGAGGGTTTCTGTCAGGCAGTGCGTGGAGTAGTTGGGCGTACGCCGTGCGGTATACGGGGAAACAATGACAACAGCAGGTGCTGGATGATTTGCATCGGACTACTATTCAATGGAGTCCGCGAAACGTACGGGGCTTTACGAAGCGTTCCTTTCTGTTATCCGGATTTAAATCCTGCGTGACCGCCTGATTTGCGCGAATGCGTAAAGCCTGATGGCGTTCTGTGCGCGAGTTCTATCTGGCAACTCCGTTAAACGGTCTCGCCGATATCGGGCTGGTCCGCGGGGATACTCGCGCGTTTTAAATGCAGTGATTTTATCGGCATTGCAATTGAAGTCGTGTTAAATGCGCCCGCGCTATCAGGGGGAGTGCGCGCGCATTCATCCAACGTTCCCCTGCTTTATCAGGAAGACCACAATCATGAAGAAGATTCAGGCCATTTCGCTCGCCGCCATGCTCTCTCTCGGTTCGGCTGCCGCATTTGCTGGCGGTGCGGGCGGTATGGGCGCGCCGTCGTCCTCCACCACGTCGGCGGTGGGCGCGGCTGGCGTCGGCTTTGGCGCAACGGCACTCACGTCGAACTCGACCTCGTCGGTCAACGGCAGCTTCACGTCGGCGCTTACGGTGCCGGGTCATATCGACGCCACCGTGTCGCAAGGCAACCAGTCGTTCTCGAACGCGAGCCTCACGTTCGGTTCGAGCTACACGACGCAAAGCGGCAACGCGCAGACCTACGGCCAGACGGCTAACGGCTACGTCGGCCAGACCGGCACGACGACCACGAACCAGAATACGTCGACGCTCGGCTTCACGAGCGCCACGCAGTCGGGTTCGCAGAACTTCAACTCGTCGGTGATCGACACGTCGTTCGCAGGTTCCGGCGGCAGCTATGGCGGCTCGGGCTTCACGTCGAACGCGGCCGCGAACGGCACCGGCACGGCCAATGCAGACGGCGGCGTCGGCATCGTTGCAGCGGGCGGTTCGGGTTCGCTCACGGGCGGCATGCACTGGTAATCGGAACGGGTCAGCCGTTCGCTAGCGCGTCGGATGGGGGGCGCAGCCCCCTTTCCGTTCACGGAGAGAAGAATGAGCAAGCTGAAACAAAAAATGGCCGTTGCCGGGGTGTTGCTGTATGCAGGCGCCGCGTGGGCGCAAACCACGCCGACGATGACATCGGGGACCACGTCCACGTCGAGCCAGACGAGCACCGTCTCCAATACCGTCGTGTTGCCGGGCGGCGGCACGTCGGACGTCACGTATCACGGCGGCTACGATGTGCGCACGACGCCCACGGTCTACGCGCCGGCCCTGACGGCCTCGGTGACCGAGACCTGCTGGGGCAGCATTTCCGCCGCGGTGTCGGTGGTGGGCGTGGGCGCGACGGCCGCGGGCACCATCAAGGATATGGATTGCAACAAGCGCCTGAATGCGGCCGTGGCATGGCGCATGGACCGCAAGGACATTGCGTTCAACATCATGTGTCAGGAAGACGACTTCCGCGAGGCCGCCGCGCTGACCGATCATCCTTGCGGCGACAATCGCAAGGTCGCGAAGAGCGACGGCGCGCCCGAGCAATTGCGCAATGCCGACACGAGCCCGGACCCGAAGCTGCAGGAGCCGACCGATCCGTTCGTGCGCGAACGCGAGAATTTGCCCGCTTTGCCGCTTGCGCAGGCGCTCGTGCCTGCGACCCATTGACATTGAGAGCCGCAAGGCCGAAGAGATAAAGGGTGTGCTCCCGTTCTCTCCAGCCGGCACGGCAAGACAGGATCGATTCGATCACGCGCTCACGCGAGCGTTTCCGCCTGATGCAGGCGCGGCAGCAGCCGGTCGAATTCGCGGCGCACGAGCCCGTAGCACTCGCAGGCGCGAGCTTCGAGACCCTCGCGATCGAGCACGCGGATATGGCCGCGGCTGTGATGGATCAGGCCTTCGTCGTGCAGCTTGCCGGCTGCTTCGGTAATACCTTCGCGGCGCACGCCGAGCATGTCGGCGATCAGCTGCTGTGTCACGCTGAGATCGTTGGAAGCCACGCGGTCCACTTCGATCAGAAGCCAGCGGCACAGCTGCTTGCTGAGCGAGTGGTGACGATTGCACGCAGCGGTCTGTGCGACCTGTGTGAGCAGCGCGTGCATGTAAAGCAGCATGAGGCGGCGCAGGAAGTCCGAGCGCGCGAATTGCTGCTTGAGGGCTTGCGCGCTCATGCGATAGGCGAAGCCCGCGCATTGTACCTGCACGCGATTCGGCATGGTTTCGCCGCCCGTGAGCACGGGCACGCCCGTCATGCCTTCGCGGCCGACCGCCGCGATCTCGACCGAGCTGCCGTCTTCCATCGTCGAGAGCAGCGAGACGATCGCGGTGGTCGGAAAGTAGACGTGGTGAATGCGCTGGCCGGAATCGCAAATCAACTGTTCCGTGCGCAGATGAACGAGTTCGAGGTGCGGGGCGAGAGCCTGCCATTCATGCGACGGAAGGGCGCCCAGCAAATGGTTGCCGTGAAGATCGGATTGAAGGGTTAACATGACTGGTCCTCGTGCGAAGCGGCGCGAGCCGCCTCCTGTTTTTTGATTCCGTTCGCCGAACTCGTTGTTGTCTGCCGTTTCCCGTGCGGCTTATGTGTTCGTCGTGCCGGCCCCATAGTCCCGCTTGTTTGTGCTCTTTCCTGCTTTCCCGCTCTGTCCTGCCTGGTCCCACTCGCTTGCGTTTGTGTGTGCGGTTTCGGTTGTCCGCGTCTGCGCTCGCGTGGCGATCCCTCTTTAGCAGGGTGTGTGCCAGTCGGTGCGAAAGCACGCATTCACGCGGCTGAGCGAGAGTCGGTCATGCGGCAGCGCGGCGTAACGCCGCATTTTTGTTTCACTTTTGTACGGCGACCTTGCGGGCCGCCGCGCTGCACATCACCTTTTTGAAAGCGGCAAGCCAATGATTCAATTGAATTATTTCTCCTGGCGACCGGGGGATTCAGAAATGGCTCCTCGTTGAAACATGCATCGGGGGTGACTCGTGCCGCGGCCCAAAAAACAAGCGGTTTTGATTCAGTTCTGTTGCAACGCGGACGAAGCCGGCGAAAAAACGTTCGGCGCTGAAACATCGCGCGCGAGTGACTTTGCGGCACGCCCGCCGGTGCGCATGCGGTCAGTGTGGGTATGCGTACAGATTGGCATGCCGAGGTTTGCTCCAATGAGGTCCGTAAAAAGCCTCGAGGCTTCGCCTGGCTCGAGAAGTCGGGGAAGCGCGTGACACATCGGGCGAGCCCGCCGGCAGGCTCGGCGTTCGTCGACGTGACCCGACGTATTTCAACGGGGAGTTCACTGCATGAATCAGCTCGTGACGCCTGGCGGCTTGATCGCGGCAGCCAATGAAGCCGACGTTGCGCTCATCGTTCAGCCCGTGGTGTTGGCCGGGGGCTCGGGCACGCGGCTTTGGCCGCTCTCGCGCGAGCATTGCCCGAAACAGCTGATCGATCTGCTCGACGGCGAGTCGCTGCTCGAAGCCACGGTGCGGCGGCTCGACGGGGTGTATGCCGGGGCAGGTGCGGCCATCCGCAAGGCCGCGCCCGTGGTCGTGAGCAGCGAGGAACTGCGGCTCATGACCGTCGACCGGCTCGGCCGCAGCGGCACGCCCGCTCGCGTCGTGCTCGAACCGGTTGCGCGCAACACGGCGCCTGCGCTCACTGTGGCGGCGCTGGCGGCGCGCGACGGGCACGAGGCGGCGCTAGCGCGCGATGGCGCGGGCGCGGCATGCGACAGCGATCCCGTGCTCATCGCCATGCCGGCGGACCACCTGATTGCGGATCGCGCGGCGTTTGCCGCCGCGCTCGAAGAAGCGGTGGGGTATGCGGCGCGCGGCGCGATTGTCACGCTGGGCGTGCCGCCGCAGCGCGCGGAGACCGGCTACGGGTACATCGGCGCGGGGGCGGCGCTCGGCGCGAGCGGCGCGCGGGTGATCGAGCGTTTCGTGGAAAAGCCGGGCGCCGAACTCGCGGCGAGTTACGTGGCCAGCGGCGATTACCTCTGGAATAGCGGCATTTTCGTAGTGCGCGCATCGGTCTGGCTCGCCGCGATTGCGCTTTGTCGGCCGGCTATCGCGGCGCAATGCGCGGCCTCGTTCGAGGCGGCCGCCATCGACGCCGACGGCACCGTGCATCTCGATGCCGCGGCGCTCGCCGCGTGCCCGTCCGACTCCATCGACTACGCGGTGATGGAGTCGCTCGGCGCCGACGCGCGGCTCACGGGTGTGGTCGTGCCGCTCGTGGCCGGCTGGTCCGACGTGGGCGCGTGGGATGCGGTGTGGCAGGTGTCGAACAAGGATGGGAGCGGCAACGTGGCCCGCGGGCGCGTGATGTTCGAAGACGTGACCGACACGTTCGCGCATTCGGACGGACGGCTCGTGGCCTGCGTGGGCGTGCACGGCGTGGTGGTCGTCGAAACGGCCGACGCGGTCCTCGTTGCGGCGAGGGATCGCGTGCAGGACGTCAAGGCGATCGTGGGCAAGCTCAGGCAGGAGCGCAGCGCGGTCGCGCAGCATCACCGGCGCGTGGAGCGGCCATGGGGCTGCTACGACTCGCTCGACCAGGGCGAACGCTTCCAGGTCAAGCGCATCGTCGTGAAGCCGGGCGGGCGGCTGTCGCTGCAGATGCATCATCACCGCGCGGAGCATTGGACCGTGGTGCGCGGCACGGCGCGCGTCACGCGCGGCGAAGAGGTTTTCCTGCTTTCGGAAAACGAATCGACCTACATTCCGCTGGGCGTCAAGCACCGGCTGGAGAACCCGGGCAAGACGCCGCTCGAGATCATCGAGGTGCAGTCGGGCGCCTATCTGGGCGAAGACGACATCGTTCGCTTCGACGATGAGTACGGCCGGATACAACGTTGAACAGATGCAACGTTGAACGGCACGACGTTGGGCCGCGCGCAAAAAAGCGTGCGTAGAAGAAACATGCACGCCGGCATCCCCGCATATGCACAGCCAGGGAGTGCCGATCGATTTGAAGCCGATTGAAAGCGTGTCGATTGAAGTAAGTGGGCGATTCATACGATCGCCTTACAAAAACAGCAGCGCAAGGGCCGACGCAACACGCGTAAATACGAACACGATGCGTGCGCGCAAGCATCATGTCAGGAGATATCCTGGCTGGCGAATTATGCGAAGCGCATGGCAACTTAACACCTAAGTTCGACGACGCACGAGGGCCCGCGCAGTATCCGGCAAACATGGGCGATAACGCCCACATCGGGGGGTAGGGTCATGGAACTGGGGAACAAGGAACGCTCGCTCGTCAGCAAGGTGATGGACGGGCTGATTGCAGGCATCGTCGAGGAGCGGTACGGCGCCGTGCTGCCGCCGCAGGACATCCTTTCGAAGGAGTTCGACGTGAGCCGCACGGTGATGCGCGAGGCGCTCTCCATGCTGCTTGCGCGTCACATGCTCGACGTGCGGCCGAAAATAGGCACGCGCATCCGGCCCATGCGCGACTGGCGCATGATCGACGAGGACGTCGTGAGCTGGCGTTTCCGCTCGAAACCGGACAAGACGTTTCTGCGCGACGTGATCGAGTTTCGCGGCCTGATCGAACCGGCGGCTTGCGCGCTCGCGGCCACGCGCGCAAGCGCGGCGGACATCGCCGGCATTCGCGAGGCGTTCGAGGCATTGCGCCGGACGAGCACCGACGATCCGGATTTCCAGACCGCCGACGCGCTTCTGCACACGCGCATCCTCGCGGCGAGCGGGAATCAGTTTTATCAGCAGATGGCGGCGATCATTCGCGGCGCGCTCTCGCTCGTGAATCCGATTCTCAGCACGCGTGACGGCGGCTGGAGCAACGTCGTGGCGGCGCATGGGCGCATCGTCGATGCGATCGAACGGCGTGCGCCGAAAGAGGCCGAAGCGGCCGCGCTCGCGATGATCGAATACACCGCCGACGAACTCACTCGCGCGCTCGCGCCCGAGGCGCTGGAGCAGCGCTAAGGCCGTTCGCGGCGTCGCTTTGCTCGCGTCCATGCGCTCGCTGCGCGTGGAGCGATGCGAGCGCATTGCGGCGCGCGGCGCGTGCCGGTATCGTGCGTGTCTTTGGGTGCGCCGTGCATGATGAACGTCGTGCGGCGGCCTTGGACCTCACAGCCGGAGCACGCAGCACATGAGCGAAATACAAACGATACGTTGGGGCATCGTCGGCGCGGGGCGCATTGCGCACCGCTTCGCGCAGGGCGTCGCGCACGTGCCGCATGCACGCGTCGAAGCGGTCTGGTCGCGGCGTGCGGCCACTGCGCAGGCGCTTGCCGCTACCTGCGGCGCACAGGCGTGCGAGAGCGTGGATGCGCTCTTCGCGAGCGGCATCGACGCCGTGTATATTGCCACGATGCAGGACAGTCACGCCCAGTACGCCGTTGCCGCGCTCGAAGCCGGCTTGCCCGTGCTGTGCGAAAAGCCCGCCACCGTCAACGGCGCACAGCTCGAACGCGTGCTCGATGCGGCGCGCCGCGCGCAGCGCCTCTTCATGGAGGCGATGAAGCCGCCGTTCTATCCCCTCTATCGAAAGTTGCGTGCGCAACTGGACGCCGATCCCATCGGGCCGGTGGGGCTCGTGCGCGCGGGGTGTTCGGTGGCCAGCGTACCGGCCGGCCATCCCTCGCTTTCGTTCGAACAGGCGGGCGGGGCGCTGCTCGACATCGGGGTGTACGAAATGTTTCTTGCCGTCGACTGGCTCGGCGCGCCGCGCGGGGTGCAGACCGTGGGGCGCCTCGGCTCGACGGGCGTGGATACCTTCGCGAGTCTCAATTGCCAGCATGAGCGCGGCATTGCGCAGTTGTTCTGCGGGCTCGATCTGCACGGCTATGGCGACGCGCTGCTGGCGGGGCCGCTCGGCAACGTGACGATACACGCGAACTGGTGGAATCCGGCGCGCGCGACGGTGCGCTATGTGGATGGCCGCGTCGTCGAACTCGACGAGCCGTTCGAGGGCGGTGGCCTCAACTATGAGACTGCTCACTTCTGCGAGCTGCTGCGCGCGGGCGCGCTCGAAAGCCCGGTGATGGCGCACGACACCTCGCGCCGCATGCTCGCCATGGCAGACGCTGCACGTGCGGCGCTCGGACTGCGTTTCCCGTGCGAGTGACAAGCTCATAGCGGCTTGAAAGCGACACGGCCCGCCTGTGCGGGCCGTGCATGAAAACGCGCGTGAGGTGAGGCACGCAGGCTCAGTGGCGCGCAGGCAGCGCAAGGCGCCTTTCGTACCAGTGCTGCACCCATTCGAGCACCTGGCAAAGCACCCAGTACACGGCGGCCGCCGCGAGATAGAGCGGCAGCGGCTGATACGTCGAAGCGATGATTTCCTGCGCGCTGCGCAGCAGTTCCGTCACGGTGATGACCGAAACGAGCGACGTGTCCTTGATGAGGCTGATGAGGCTGTTCGAGAGGCTCGGCACCGCGATGCGCAAGGCCTGCGGCGCGATCACGTAGCGCAGGGTCTGGCTGCGCGAGAGGCCGAGGCTATAGGCCGCGAGCCACTGTCCGCTATGAATGCCGAGAATCGCGCCGCGCATGCTCTCCGAGAGATACGCCGCCACGTTCGCGGAAAGCGCGATCACGCCTGCGGGCGTCGGGTCGAGCGAGACGCCGATGCTCGGCAATCCGTAATAAATGACGAAGATCTGCACGAGCAGCGGCGTGCCGCGCATCAGGCTCACATACACGCGTGCGATGAACACGAGCGCGCGCTTCGAGCTGATGCCCATGAGCGCGAGCACGGCACCGCCGATGAGCCCGAAGATCATCGAAAGCACGGCGAACTTGACCGTCAGCACCGCGCCCTGTGCGAGCACCGGCAGCGACTGGATGATGAGCGTATAGATGGGCATGGGCGTAGGTAACGAAATGTGGTGGCGCGTTTTTGCAATGGATGCAGATGTGCGAAGGGCGGCATCGTGCGATGCCGCCCTTCGTGTCAGCCGGACTGTGCGGCGCTCGCGATCATTGCCGGATCATTGCGAGATCGGCTTCGTCACGTCGATGCCGAACCATTTGTCCGAGATCTTCGTGAAGGTGCCGTCGGCTTCGAGTTGCGTCATCGCGTCGTCGATCGCCTTGGCGAACTTCGGATTGCCCTTCCTGAACGGGATGGCCGACGGGTTGCCCGCGCCGACCGTTGCGCCCGTGCGCAGCGGCAGCTGCGAGTTCTTGAGCAGGTAGGCGAGCATCAGGCGGTCGTTGAGCGCCGCGTCGAGGCGGCCCGCTGCGAGGTCGCGCAGATATTCCGGGGCGCCCGGATAGGTCTTCACGTCGATGCCCGGCACCGACTTGGCCATATCCATGTAGTTGGTGCCGAGGCCGACGCCGAGCTTTTTGCCCTTCAGGTCTTCGAGCGACTTGAACTGGCGCGTGTCGTCCTTGCGCTGGATGAGCTGTGCGGCCGAGTACGTGTATGCCGGCGAGAAGTCGAGCGCGGCCTTGCGCTGGTCGGTCACGCCGACCTGGTTTACGATCACGTCGAACTTGCCTGCCTGCAGGCCCGCGATGATGCCGCTCCATTCGGTCGTGACGAATTCGGGCTTGAGGCCCATTTTCGCGGCGACGGCCTTGGCGATGTCGACGTCATAGCCGACCAGCTCGCCGTTGGGCGCCTTCGAGTTGAACGGGGGAAACGTGCCTTCGAGACCGACGCGCAGCGTGCCGCGCGCCTTGACCTGGTCGAGCAGGTCATCGGCGTGGGCGCTGGCAGCGACGAACGATGCGCCAACGATTGCAAGTGCAAGGAGTTTTTTCAGCAAAGCGGATTTCATGTTTTCCTCTTGTTCTGCTGCTGCGATTCTGGTGCTAGTGCACAGCGCCTCCGATGCGCCGTGACTAGCCTGCCACTATAGCTTTACGCGCGGCCCGAGGCCAGCGCCCGCGCGCATTCGGCGACGAGCGCCGGGCCCCGGTAGATGAAGCCCGTGTAGACCTGCACGAGCGAGGCGCCGGCCGCGATCTTCGCACGCGCGTCGTCGCCCGAAAAAATGCCGCCTACGCCGATGATGGGCACGTCTGCGCCCAGCTCGGCGCGCAGCTTGCGGATCACGCTGTTCGAGGCTTCGAACACCGGGCGTCCCGAGAGGCCGCCCGTTTCGTTCGCATTCGGCATGCCTTCCACCGCCGCGCGCGAGAGCGTGGTGTTGGTCGCGATCACGCCTTCGATCTTGTGGCGCAGGAGCGTGTCGGCGATTTCCTTGATCTGCTCGTCGTCGAGATCGGGCGCGATCTTGAGCGCGAGCGGCACGAGCTTGCCGTGCATGTCGGCCAGACGTTGCTGCTTGTCCTTGAGCGCGGCGAGGAGGGCGTCGAGTTCGCCGCCGCCTTGCAGCTGGCGCAGATTCTTCGTGTTCGGCGACGAGATATTGATCGTCACGTAGCTCGCGAACGGATAGACGCGCTCGAGGCAGAAGAGATAGTCGTCGGCGGCGCGCTCGATCGGCGTATCGGCGTTCTTGCCGATGTTCAGGCCGAGAATGCCGCGATAGCGCGCGGCCTGCACGTTTTTCACGAACTGCTCGACGCCGTGGTTGTTGAACCCCATCCGGTTGATGATGCCGCCCGCCTGCGGCAGCCGGAAAATGCGCGGGCGCGGATTGCCCGGCTGCGGGCGCGGCGTCACGGTGCCCACCTCGATGAAGCCGAAGCCGAGCGCGGCGAAACCGTCGATCGCGGCACCTTCCTTGTCGAGGCCCGCGGCGAGGCCGACCGGGTTGCGGAAGGTCAGGCCCATGACGGTGCGCGGCGAATCGGGCACGCGCGGGGCGAGCAGACCCGCCATGCCGGTGCGGCCGGCGGCGCCGATCATGCGCAGCGAGAGGTGATGGGCGTCTTCGGCGTCCATGCGAAAGAGCTGGTCGCGGACGAACGGATAAAGGGTGCTGAACACGGGAAGAAGGCGCGGGCGCCGGAAAATGGGAACCCGCTATTTTAGCGGCAACGCGGGCCCAGGGCGACGCGCCGCGGGCTCAGGCTTCGGGCGTGAGTACGGCCCATGCGCCGTCGAAGAGGCCTTCGAGCGGCTGGAAGCGCGCCTTGTAGGCCATTTTCGGGCTCTCGCGGATCCAGTAGCCGAGATAGACGTAAGGCAACTGAAGGCTGCGGGCCTGCTCGATCTGCCAGAGGATGTTGTAGGTGCCGTAACTCGTGTGGAGTGTGTCCGGCTCGAAGAACGTGTAGACCGAAGAAAGCCCGTCGCCGAGGATGTCGATCATGCTCACCATGCGCAACGTGCCGGGCTGGTCCGGCTGCGCGGGGTCCGGCTCGCGGAATTCGACCAGCCGTGAGTTGATCCGGCTTTGCAGCAGGAACTGCTCGTACTGGTCGCGGCTGTCACGATCCATGCCGCCGCCGGCGTGGCGCGCCGACTGATAGCGCATGTAGAGCGCGTAGTGCGCCTCGTCGTAGTGCAGCGGCGCGACCGTGGCGACGAGCGCGCCGTGCCGCTTCCACGCGCGGCGCTGCGTGCGGCTCGGCGTGAAGCGCTCGACCGGCACGCGCACCGGCACGCATGCGCGGCAACCGTCGCAGTAGGGACGATAGGTGAACACGCCCGAGCGCCGGAAGCCGGCCTTCACGAGATCGGTATAGACGTCGGAGTTGATGAGATGACTGGGCGTTGCCACCTGCGAGCGCGCGATGCGCCCCTCCAGGTAGCTGCAGGGGTAGGGCGCCGTTGCATAGAATTGCAGCGCGGAAAGCGGTGAAAGCGGCAGCTCGTTTGGATGCGTCACGTTGGCAGCTCTCGTAGCAGTTCGGATCGTCGCGTGGCGCGCGCGCCGCGCACCCGGCCTCGCGCGCAAGCGTTGCCGGGCCACACGGCGTGCTGCACGTGGCGTGCCAGGCAAGGCCGGGCGGCGCCGGGTTCGCTATTCAGTCTAACATTGACGCCGAACATGTATCCATCGAATTGCGCGGGCTGTCGCTAGCGCGCACGCGGGCGGTCTTGCGTCGCTCATGCGCCACTCATTTGCCGCCCGCCGGCAGCGCGGACCGGTCATTCACGCAGCGGGCAAGAATTCGTCGGGTGCGCCGGACCCGCCTAGCAGATCGGCGAGCACGGCTTTGTCGAATGTCCAGGGAATGGGCGCGGCTCTCACGTGCGTGCGCACGTGCGCAATGAACGCCTTGCGCGAGATTTCGCGCCCGCCGAGCGAGGCGAGATGCGCGGTGTTCTGCTGGCAGTCGATCAACTCGACGCCGTGGCGGCGCAGATGCGCGACAAGCGCCGCGAGCGCGATCTTCGAGGCGTCGGTCATGGAGGCGAACATCGACTCGCCGAAGAACATCGTGCCGAGCGCCACGCCATAGAGGCCGCCCACGCGCTCGCCGCCGAACCAGGCCTCGACGCTGTGCGCATCGCCCACGCGGTGCAGGGCGGAGTAGGCGTCGATCACGTCGCCGGTGATCCAGGTGCCGCGCTGGCCGCGCCGCGGCGCGCACGCGCACGCGCGCATCACGGCGGCGAAATTATGGTCGACGCGAATTTCCCACGCGTTTTCACGCAGCACGCGCTTGAGCGTTTTCCTGAATGAGGGCGAGACCTTGAATTCGTCGGGGCGCAGGATCATGCGCGGGTCGGGGCTCCACCAGAGCACCGGCTGGCCATCGGAGTACCACGGGAAAATGCCGCGCCGGTAGGCGTCGATGAGGCGCGCGGGGAGCAGGTCCGCGCTCGCGGCGAGCAGGCCCGGCGCGCCGCTCGACGCGCCGAGTGCGCGCTCGACGGCAGGAAACGGTTCGTCGGGCGAAAGCCAGGGGACCATCGTTGCAGGCGCAGTCAGAAGGGGAGATCAGCCGTCGCGCAGCGAGCGCAGGACGTCGCCGGTGTGCAGCCCGAAGCTGCCCGACTGGCGATCGGCGAAGAAGCAGCGCAGGGTCTGCCCGACCGTTGGAAACGCAATGTCGTCCCAGGGAATCTCGTGCTCTTCGAAAAGCCGCACTTCGAGGCTTTCCTCACCGGCTGCGATATCGATGTCGAGCAGGCGCGCGAGATAGAACAGATGCACCTGGTGCACGCGTGGCACGTTCAGGAGCGAAAAGAGGTTCTGCACCTCGACGCGCGCGCCGGCTTCCTCGAGCGTCTCGCGCGCCGCGGCTTCGGCGGTCGTCTCACCCATCTCCATGAAGCCGGCGGGCAGCGTCCAGTAGCCGTAGCGCGGCTCGATCGCGCGGCGGCACAACAGCACCTTGTCTTCCCAGACCGGAACCGTGCCGACCACGTTGCGCGGATTCTGATAGTGGATGGTGCCGCAGTGTGAGCAGACGTAGCGTTCGCGATTGTCGCCGGGCGGAATGAGCAGGCTTACCGCCTGACCGCAAGTCGAGCAGAATTTCATGGGCACGATAGGGGGATGGGTGATGCGAGTTTATCACCGCTCAGTGGCTTCGCTGAGCGCCTTCGATCACGTGCGCAGCGCCATGAATGCCGTGCTTTTGAAACCGCGCTGTTAGGCCTGCCGTTATGCCTGCCGTTATGCCCGCTGTTATGCCCGCTGTTATGCCCGCTGTTATGCCCGCTGTTATGCCCGCTGTTATGCCCGCTGTTATGCCCGCTGTTATGCCCGCTGTTAGGCCGTTAGAACCGTAAACGGAAAAAGGGTTACAAGCCGATGACCTGTAACCCTTTCGAATTCTGCTGGTTGCGGGGGTAGGATTTGAACCTACGACCTTCGGGTTATGAGCCCGACGAGCTGCCAGACTGCTCCACCCCGCGTCCGTCGAAGAAAAGATTATACGACGGTTCGCGCCGCGTTGCAACAACAATGACGTGCGCCTTTCCATGCGTTTGCAAAATGTTTGCAGGGCGCGCGCATTGGTTTCCCGAATCGTCAGGATAGAATCGGGGCTCGTTCGGCGCCGTGCACGCTCGTTGCAACGTCCACGCTGCGCCTTTGCCTTCTACAGCGCACCGCGCTTCATTCGCCTCTTCCATGGACATTTCCCTCGATCTGCAATCGATAGCCGCTCAGGAGCACGCGCTGGTGTTTCCCCGTTTCGACGCCGATCGCGCCTGGCAGGTCGGCTCGTATCTGCATGAACTCGCGCGCGCTCGCGCGCTGCCCGTCGCCATCGATGTGCGCACCTTCGGCCAGCAGCTCTTCTTTTGCGCGCTGGACGGTGCCACGCCCGACAACGCCGACTGGGTGCGCCGCAAGTCGCGCGTGGTCGAGCACTTCCGGCGCAGTTCCTACGCGATCGGCTTGCGCATGCAGCAAACCGGCACGACGCTTGCCGACAAGCACGGTCTGCCGATCAGCGATTTCGCGCCGCATGGCGGTTCGTTTCCGCTCGCGGTGGCGGGGGCGGGCGTGATCGGCTCGATCACGGTCTCGGGCCTGCCGCAGCGCGCCGATCACGAACTGGTGGTCGAAGCGCTCTGCGCGCAGCTCGATGTCGACTACGCGAAGCTCGCGCTCGCGAAGGTCTGACACGATGCGCCTTCCTCCGTTCTCGGCCTGGACCTGGCTCGTCATCGCGATCGTCGCGGAAGTCATCGCCACTTCTGCGCTGCGCGCGTCAGATGGCTTCACGCGGCTCGTGCCGTCGGCGATCGTCGTGGTGGGGTATGGCATTGCGTTCTACGGGCTCTCGCTCACGTTGCGCAGTTTGCCGGTGGGCATCGTCTATGCGGTGTGGTCGGGCGTGGGCATCGTGCTCATCACGCTCGTGGCAATGGCGCTCTACCGGCAGGTGCCCGATCTGCCGGCCGTGCTCGGGCTCGGGCTCATTGTGGCCGGCGTGGTCGTGCTGAATCTGTTCTCGAAGATGCAGGCGCATTGAAAGAGGGCGGCCGAACCGGCCGGATCTCATCGCCCCATCGGCCACGTTCGCGCCGGACATTGCGCCTCGCGCGTAACATGGCCGATTAGCGCCGTGCGCCGGGTCGTCCTCCGGCGGCAGTGTGCTATTTGCTGATTTTTCCCACGGGGCTGGACATGATCATTCGTTTTCCCGCCGACGCGCCGCTCTACCGCGACGCCAATCTGACCGTGGTCTTTCCCGCACTCGTCGACGGCACACGCGTGCCGTGCGCGATTTCCGTCGAGGCGCTCGAGGACCATTTCGGCGCGCTGCCCGCGAACCGCGACGCGTGGATGCAGGCGTTCGACGCCGGCCGCCCGCGCATCGAGGCCGTGGCACGCGCCCATCTCGAACTCAGCAACGGCACGCCGGTGCTGCTCAAGAGCGGTCACTTCCCGCCCGGACGCCTCGACTCGTAAGCTTGTACGCGTAGCAAGGCTCGCCCCGCTCGGGCGTCACGGGAAATTTCGGTTGCCGCAACTGGCTAGCGTCGCCATGGGCATTGTCGAACGCAAGGACCGCGAACTCCACACGAAGCACGCCGCGCGCGCGCACGGCCAGCGCGAGCGCATCCTCGACGCCGCGCGCCGCATCGTCATGCGCGAAGGCCTCGCCGCGCTCTCCATGCGCAAGATCGCCGACGCGATCGGTTATTCGCCTGCGTCCCTCTATCTTTATTTCGCGGGCCGCGACGAGATTGCCGAGGCGCTCGGCCGCGAAGGTTACGCGCAACTCGCTGCGCAGCTCGAACCGCTTGCGCTGATCGACGACGCGCGCGAGCGGCTTCATGCGCTCGCACACGCGTACGTGGCGTACGGTTGCGATCATCCTCAGACCTACGAACTCATCTTCATGGCGCACAAGGCGCGCCCGGAGCACGAGGGACCGGCCGCCCGCCGTCGGCGCGGCGCGCTGGCCGATGTGGCTGGCGCGTCTGAAGCGGACGCCGCGCCGGCCTGCGGCGCGCGGCTCTTCGCCGCCACGCTGTCCGCGCTGACGCCCGCGAGCGGGGCGCCTGTCGACGGCTCTCTGCTTGCGCAGTCGCTTTGGGCCACGCTGCACGGCGTGGTGATGCTCACGTGCGCGCGGGCCGGCTTTCAGCACACGGCGCCCGGTCCGTTGATCGACGCCACGCTCGATGCCTGGTTCGGCGCACGCAGAGTCGCGGCGACGTTGCCGACCGTGCGAGCGCCCGGTGTGGCGTCGTGATAGCCTCAGAAAGTCCGTGATGGCGCCACGCCCGATTCAGGCGCCGCTCATCGTTCTGTCTTGCCAATCGCCATGTCACACGAAGCCAACGCAAGCCCGACCGCAGCCAATGCCGACTCGCATGTGATGACGCGCGTCGCGAACCGCATCGGCTATATCGAACTCGAGCGCCCGCAGGCGCTCAATGCCCTCACCACCGCCATGGTCCGCACGATGCACGCGGCGCTCGATCGCTGGCGCGACGACCCGCGCGTGC
Source organism: Paraburkholderia silvatlantica (assembly GCF_003096715.1). Classification (GTDB taxonomy): domain Bacteria; phylum Pseudomonadota; class Gammaproteobacteria; order Burkholderiales; family Burkholderiaceae; genus Paraburkholderia; species Paraburkholderia silvatlantica. Next base: position 137,978 of record NZ_QEOL01000007.1, on the reverse strand, counting down.
TCGCCGTGATCGTGCGTACGCGCCACGCGCGCGCGTTCTGCGCCGGCGGCGACATTCGCTTCCTGTACGAGTCGTACCGCGCGGGCGAGCAGGCGGCGCTCGATACGTTCTTCGCCGACGAATATCGCCTCAACCATGCCATCTTCACGTATCCGAAGCCGTACATCGCGATGCTCAACGGCGTGGTCATGGGCGGCGGCATGGGCATCTCGCAGGGCGCACATCGCACGGGAGGCCTGCGGCTCGTGGGTCCGACCACGCGTATGGCGATGCCGGAGACGCGTATCGGCCTCTTTCCCGATGTCGGCATGGGCTGGTTCCTTGCGCGCACCCCTGGTGCGATCGGCCGCTATCTCGCGGTGACCGGCGGGACGCTCGATCAGGCCGGCGCAGTCTATGCGGGCCTCGCCGATGCGTCGCTCGACGAGTCCGCGTGGCCGGCGCTCCTCGATGCGCTGGAGAGCGAGCCGTTTGCGAGCGGCGCGGAAGTGGTCGCGCGCATCCGCCGGGCGGCCGTGCCCGCGCCCGAGTTGCAGCGTCTCGCCGAAGGTTCGTTGCTGGCCACGATGCGCGGCTGGATCGACCGGCATTTCTCGCTCGCAGACGTGCCGGCCATGCTGGCTTCGCTCGAAGCCGCCCGCCATGCGGGCGCAGGCGAGCAAGCGCAATGGGCCGCGCAGACGGTGGACGTTCTGCGCGAGCGTTCGCCGCTTTCCATGGCGGTGTCGCTCGAGGTGGTGTCGCGCGCGGAAGGCACGATGGCCGACTGCCTGCGCCGCGACCTCGACCTCACGCGCTCGAGCTTCGCGATTGGCGACGTGATGGAGGGCATACGTGCGCGCATCATCGACAAGGACAATCATCCGCACTGGCGCTTCGCCAATATCGAAGACGTGCGCCGCGAAGACGTCGAGCGGATGTTCGAAAGTCCCTGGAGCCTGATGGAGCACCCGCTGCGCGAACTCGTCGGCTGAGCCGGCCGGCGCGAGCGAAGGACGAGGCAAGGGCGGGAGAAGCGTGGGGGAAAAGCGCCGCGGGAAAAAGCGGGCCGCGCATTGAGCACGGCCCGCAGACGGGGGTCAGTCTTCGACGGTTTCGCTCATGAACGCGCGCATGAAAACCAGCGCGCCCCAGCCCCACATCGCATTCGAAGCGAAGCCCGTCGCAAGCCGCGGCAGCATGTTGCCGGTCGGCCAGATGCCGCGCAGCGGATCGACGACGAACACCATCGCCGCGGTGAGCACGATGCCGCCGAACACGAAGGCCTGAACCCACGGTGCAGGACGCGATGGCGACACGCGCAGCAGCCACGCCATCAGCACGGCCCAGATGGCGCTCCAGATCGCATTCACGAGGAACTCGGGCAGCCCGAACGGCTGGAACGGCTCCGTCGAAAATCCGGCCGCGTCGATGACCTGCGCGGCATGCAGGAGCGCGAGCGTCGCCTCGCGAAAGAAGAGCGACGCCAGAAAGCCGGATACGAACGGCAGAATCAGTTTTTGCATGGAATCTTGCGAGAGCTTCTTGGCTTCACTGCGCAATGCGCCTCATGGAGCGGTGCGCGCGCGGCATGCCGGTGTTTTTGTGGGTGCGTGCGACATTATATCGGCGCGCGGTGCGCGCGAGGCGCACCGTATGCTAAAGCGTCGGGCAAAGCACGAAAGTGGAAAACCTAAGCTCAAAAAAATCGTTCTAAAGGGTGCGAGCGGTCCCTAGACTGGTTCCCCATGAAGACGGCGCCGCCGTCGCCGGGCGCGCTCGCGAGGCGCACGGGGAACGCGCCGGCGCATCCCGTCCGCTGTCGAATCCTTTCAATCGAGCCACGAGCGGCGCGTTCGTTTGCGCGGCGTACCCGTGCGCGTTCGCTGGCCGGCAGTCATCGGATTCGTATCTGGAAATTACAGGCAGGAGCAACGCATGAATGTGTTCTGGTTCATCCCGACCCACGGCGACAGCCGCTATCTGGGCACGACCCAAGGGGCGCGGGCGGCCGATCTCGCGTATTTCCAGCAGATCGCCGCCGCTGCCGATACGCTCGGCTACGAAGGCGTCCTGCTGCCCACGGGCCGCTCGTGCGAGGATGCGTGGGTCGTGGCGTCGAGCCTCATCGCCGCAACGCGGCGTCTCAAGTTTCTCGTGGCGATCCGCCCGGGCCTCTCGTCGCCGGCGCTTTCCGCGCGCATGGCTGCTACGTTCGACCGGCTCTCCAATGGCCGTCTGCTCATCAACGTCGTGACGGGCGGCGATACGGCCGAGCTGGAGGGCGATGGCCTCTTCGTCGATCACGACACGCGCTACGAAATCACCGACGAATTCCTGCATATCTGGCGCAAGCTGCTCACGGCATCGCACGCGAACGAGGCGATCGACTTCGAGGGGCGCCATCTGCGCTCAGTGGGCGGCAAGGTGCTGTATCCGCCCGTGCAGCACCCGCATCCGCCGTTGTGGTTCGGCGGCTCGTCGCCGGCCGCGCACGCCATGGCAGGCGAGCACATCGACACCTATCTGACGTGGGGCGAGCCGCCCGAGGCTGTCGCGCGCAAGATCGCCGACATTCGCGCGCGCGCCGCCGGGCACGGACGCACGATCCGCTTCGGCATTCGCCTGCACGTGATCGTACGCGAGACCGAGGACGAAGCGTGGGCCGCCGCCGACAAGCTCATCAGCCACCTCGACGACGAAACGGTTGCGCGCGCCCAGGCTGCGTTCGCAAAGATGGATTCGGAAGGCCAGCGCCGCATGGCCGCGCTGCACGGCGGCAAGCGCGGCACGCGCAAGGATCTCGAAGTGTATCCGCACCTGTGGGCGGGCGTTGGGCTCGTGCGCGGCGGCGCGGGCACGGCGCTCGTCGGCAATCCTGAGCAGGTGGCCGCGCTCATGAAAGAATATGCGCAACTCGGCATCGAGACGTTCATTCTGTCCGGATATCCCCATCTCGAGGAATCCTACCGGTTTGCAGAACTCGTGTTCCCGCTGCTGCCGGGGCGCGCGGCGAAGGGCGCGGGCGGCCCGCTTTCGGGACCGTTCGGCGAAGTGGTCGGCAATCACTACCTGCCGAAAATGAGCCAGAGCTGAGGCGCTGGAGACAGGCAGCAATCGTGGAGGACGCAACGATGACGCAATCGGCAGTCACGGCCGCACCCGCGCGCAATCGCGCGAGGCGAGGAGGCGGCACGCTTCGCGCCGCGCGGGCATTCGTACGGGCGAGCCGGCGGCGGCTCGCCCCCTGGCTCGTGCCGCTGGCGGTGCTGGCGATCTGGGAGCTCGCCGCACGCAGCGGCGCGCTTTCGACGCGCGTGCTGCCCGAGCCGCTCGCCGTGGTGCGCGCGGCCTGGTCGTTGATCGAGTCGGGCGAAATGTGGGCGGACGTGCGCGTGAGCACGTGGCGGGCGCTTTCGGGGTTCGCGATCGGCGGCGGCATCGGTCTCGTGCTCGGGCTGGCTACAGGGCTTTTCAAGCCCGTTGAAACCGCGCTCGATTCGACCGTGCAGATGGTCCGCAATATTCCCGCACTCGCCATGATTCCGCTCGTGATTCTCTGGTTCGGCATCGGCGAGGAGGCGAAAGTCTTTCTCGTGGCGCTGGGCGTGTTTTTTCCCGTGTACGTGAATACGTTTCACGGCATCCGGTCGGTGGACGCCAATCTCGTCGAAATGGCGCGCAGCTATGGGCTCAAGGGTTTCGCGCTCTATCGCGAGGTGATATTGCCGGGGGCGTTGCCTTCGATTCTCGTCGGCGTGCGCTTTGCGCTCGGCCTGATGTGGGTGACGCTGATCGTCGCCGAGACGATCTCCGCGCAGTCGGGAATCGGCTACATGACGATGAACGCGCGCGAATTCCTGCAAACCGATGTGGTGGTGGTCGGCATCCTGCTTTATGCGGCGCTCGGCAAGCTCGCCGACTGGCTTGCGAAGTCGCTCGAGCGTATGGCGCTGCGCTGGCATCCCGCTTACCAACAGGAGAACGAAGCATGAGCGCGAGTCAGCTGGCGCCGAACCATGGCGTGGGTTGGGATGCCGGGCGCGTGCGTGCGCGCGAACGGAACGACAGGACGCAAGCGGCGCGCGAGGGCGCGGTACCGCGCACGCATACGCCCGAAGTGGACGCCGCCGTTGCCCTGCGCGGTGTGGGCAAACGCTACGGCGAGCGCGCCGTGCTCGCCGGCTTCGATCTTGCGATCGAGCGCGGCAGTTTTGTCTCGATCGTCGGGCGCAGCGGTTGCGGCAAGTCCACGTTGCTGCGCCTGATCGCCGGCCTCGAAACGCCGGACGAGGGCGCAGTGGAGCGGCGCGGCGCAGAAGGATCGGCGCTCGATACGCGCATCATGTTTCAGGACGCGCGCCTCTTGCCATGGAAGACCGTTTTGCAGAACGTGATGCTAGGACTTGGGCGCGGCGCGCGCGACGATGCCCGCGCGGTGCTCGACGAAGTGGGCCTGCTTGCGCGCGCCGACGAGTGGCCCGCGCGTCTCTCAGGCGGCCAGCGCCAGCGCGTAGCGCTTGCCCGCGCGCTCGTGCATCGCCCGAGCCTGTTGCTGCTCGACGAGCCGCTCGGCGCGCTCGACGCGCTGACGCGCCTCGAGATGCATGCGCTGATCGAACGCCTGTGGCGCGAGCATCGCTTCACTGCGCTGCTGGTGACACACGACGTGCACGAAGCCGTCGCACTGGGCGACCGAATCTTGCTCGTCGAGGCGGGGCGCATCGCGCTCGATCAGCACGTGCCGCTCGAGCGCCCGCGTGCACGCGTCGACGCACGCTTTGCCGCGCTCGAGGAGGCCGTGCTGCAGCGCGTGCTTGGCCACGGCCCAGAGCAGGCCGACGGGCGGCCATCGGGCGCGGTGGCCTGAATTCACAGGAATCCTCTTGTTTATATTCGAACACACGGAGCCGAATCTATGAGCATTACCGCTATCAACGTGCGCAACCAGTTTCGCGGCAAGATCAAGGAAATCATTCGCGGGCCCGTCGTTTCGGAAGTCGATGTCGACACGGCATTCGGCATCGTCACGTCGGTCATCACCACGCGCTCGATCGACGAACTGGAGTTGAAGGTGGGCTCGGAAGTGGTCGCGCTGGTGAAGTCGACGGAGGTGTCGATCGCGCGACTGTGAAGCGCGCCCAGGCGTCGGTGCCGCCCGCGAGTCGCGGCGCGCGCAAGTGCTAGCATGAACCGTCAGCGAAAGGCGGAGAGGCGAGCATGGAGCCGAAGGGTATCGACATGGGCGACTACCAGGAGCGCTACAAGGACTACGATATCGAAGTCGCGGTCGAGCAGGTGCTCACGGGCGTGAAGGCGCACTATCGTGTGCTGAAGGGCGAAACGGTCGTGGAGGACTGGCAACTCGTGCATATCACGCGCCTCTGGTCCACCGAGCACGCGGCGGCGCAGGCGGGTTTCGAAGCCGCGCGCGCGTGGATCGATGCGCGCGCCGCGCAGGCACGCTAACGTTTGCCCTGTGAGCCCGCGCCGGGCGACTGACTTGCCCGGCGCTCTGCATCGGCGAACAGGTCGCGGAGCTGCTGGCGCTCCGCGCCGGTCAAATGTGCGGCGGCGGCCGGCATGGTGAGCACCAGCTGCAGCGTGAGGTTGCCGCGCACGCCGTTGCGGTCCGCAAGCCCAGCACCCGGCAGACGGATTGGCGTGCGCGCATTCGCGTTCGCCGGAATTTTCACTTCGAAGGTGCGGCCAAGGACCTTTGCCTGAACGCCGCCGCCCAATATGGCCGTCACGCACTCGATGGGAAGCTCGCAGGCGAGATCGAGCCCGTTGCGCGTGAAGCCCGGGCCGCAAACGATGGAGACGGAGAAAGTCGCGTCTCCCGGCGGGCCCCCGCCCACGCCGGGATGGCCGCCGCCGGCCACCACGAGACGCTGACCGTCCCATGCCCCGCGCGGAATCTCGACGACTTCCGACTTGCGCCACGTTTTCACGCCGGTTCCGTGACACTGTTCACAGAGCGCGCCGCGATCTTCCTGTTCGCACGCGGGACACGGACCTTTGACAGGGTAGTGGGCCTGGATGCCGCCGCCATTGATCGCGACTTCGAGCGGCACGAATAGCTCGACGAGGCAGTTGGCGCCGCGCATGGGCGGGCCCTCGCGGCGCTGGCGCGGTGGAGCTTCGCCGTTGCGCGTCTTGCTGGCCGGAGCCGCGGCGCCGGTTGTCCTGGCCGTTGGCGCAACGCGCCGGCCGCTCAGAATCTCGAAGGCTTCCTGAATGAGCTTGAACACGGGCTCGACTGCCGCCTCGCGACCCTTGTTGCGGTCGGGGTGGTACTCCGCGCGCAGTTGACGGTAGGCGCGCTTGATCTCTGCCGGCGACGCAGTCTCCGGCAGTTGCAGCCGCCTGTAGTATTCCTCGAAGCTCAAGGGCGTTCCCGGGTGTCTCTCGCACACAGACGCAAAAAAGCCCGCAACCAGTGCGGGCTCGTTTGTTCACTGCTGAATTCTTTGGGGTGGCTGATGGGACTCGAACCCACGACAACAGGAATCACAATCCTGGACTCTACCAACTGAGCTACAGCCACCGCTGTTTTCCTCAACTAGCGCCGCTTTGAAAGCGGCGTCAATCGAGAAGCAAGATTATATACATATCAAAGCCGGCTTGCCTAGCCCTTTATTCAAGAATTTCGTCCGGAACGCGCAGATATTCGCGTGCCTCGTCGAAGATCGCGAGATCTGCCTTCGCGAGCTTGCGGCTGTCCGAGAGGATGCGGCGCCATCCGCGTGCGCCGGCCACGCCGCGATAGAGGCCCAGCGCATGGCGCACGATCGCCCCCAGGTAAGTGCCGCGCGCGATTTCGCTCGCGCAGTACTCGATCAGCCTTGCTTCCACTTCCTCGCGCGTGAGCGCTGCACCGGTTGCGCCATAGAAGCGCGCATCGACGTCGGCGAGCACGTAGGGGTTGTGGTAAGCCTCGCGGCCGAGCATCACGCCATCGACATGCTGTAAATGCTGCTCGACTTCGTCGAGCGTCTTGATGCCGCCGTTGATGACGATTTCGAGCTGCGGGAAGTCGCGCTTGAGCTGGTACGCGTAGTCGTACTTGAGCGGCGGGATTTCGCGGTTTTCCTTCGGGCTCAAGCCCTTCAGGATCGCGTTGCGCGCGTGCACGATGAACACCTCGCAGCCCGCTTCGGCAATCGTGCCGACAAAGTCGCGTACGAACGCATAGTCCTCGACCGTATCCACGCCAATGCGGTGCTTGACTGTCACGGGCACGGATACGACGTCGCGCATCGCCTTCACGCAGTCCGCCACCAGTTGCGGTTCGTTCATCAGGCAGGCGCCGAACGCGCCGCGCTGCACACGCTCGGACGGGCAGCCGCAGTTCAGGTTGATCTCGTCGTAGCCCCACTGTTCGCCGAGCTTCGCGGCGCGCGCGAGGTCGTCGGGTTCGCTGCCGCCCAGTTGAAGCGCGACCGGCGCTTCGGCCGGCGTGAACGCGAGATGGCGCGGCACGTCGCCGTGGAGGAGGGCGCCCGTCGTCACCATCTCCGTGTACAGCCACGTGTGCCGGGAAATGAAGCGATGCAGCGAACGGCAGTGGCGATCGGTCCAGTCCATCATCGGCGCCACCGACACGCGACGAGGGGTTGATTTCATTGGATTTTGCTGAGAATTCATATAGATACGGGCGCTTTCAGGTTGCGTGATTTGCGTTGCAAATCCGTCGTTTTTGTTGGTTTTTTACCCAAAGTGCTACGATGTAGGCCTGAAAAATATCGTGTAGCACTGGGGAGCCCATGGGGACGATTACGCAGCGCGCGCGCAAGGATGGAAGTATAGGCTACACCGCCCAGATCCGCCTGAAGGAGGGTGGTCGCGTGGTGTTCACGGAGGCCCAGACCTTCGACCGGCGCCAGGCCGCGCAGTCGTGGCTGGACAAGCGCGAGCGCGAGCTGGCGCAGCCCGGCGCGCGCGAGTCAGCAAAGCAGGAGGACCCTCTGCTGGCGGACGTGATCGATCGCTATATTCGTGAATCGAAGCGGGCAATCGGTCGCACGAAGGAACAGGTGCTACGCACGATCAAGGAATCCGCGATCGGCGAAATGCGATGCAGCCAGCTGAGGAGCCAGTCCTACGTGTCGTTCGCACAGGGGCTGAAAGTGCTACCGCAGACAGCTGAGAACTATATGTCGCACCTCAGCGCCGTGGTGACGGTCGCGCGGCCCGCCTGGGGTTATCCGCTCGAGGAGAAGGAGCTCACGGATGCGCGGACCGTCCTGAAGAAGCTCGGTGCCACAGGGAAATCGGCGCAGCGCGACCGCCGGCCGACTCTGACGGAGCTCGACCGGATCCTGACCCACTTCACTGAGATCCGTCACCGGCGTCCGCGCAGCGCACCGATGTGCGCCCTCACCGCGTTCGCGATCTTTTCGACGCGCCGCCTCGAGGAAATGCTACGGATCGAGTGGAAGGACTTAGACGAGGCCGGGTCGCGGATTATGGTGCGCGATCTGAAGCACCCTGGACAGAAGATCGGAAATGACGTCTGGTGCGACCTTGTGCCCGAGGCACTCCGTATCATCAAGGCGCAGCCGCGCACCGACGACCGGATTTTTCCCTACGGAAATGACGCCGTCGGGATGGCGTTCACGCGCGCGTGCCAGTTCCTCACGATCGACGATCTGCATTTGCACGACATGCGGCATGAAGGCGCGAGCCGCCTATTCGAGATGGGCTGGAACATCCCGCACGTCGCCACCGTGACGGGGCATCGCAGCTGGGCGAGCCTGAAGCGCTACACGCACCTGCGCCAGACCGGCGACAAGTTCGCCGGCTGGAAGTGGCTCGACATCGTTGCGCCGCCTCAGGCGCAGAGTTGATCGCATTCCTTGACGGCCGCCGCACGGCGCTCGTCGATGTATTTCGCGAGGTCCTCGACATGTACGCCCTTCGCGCCCTTTTGCGAGGCCTCCATGCGCACGAGCGGAAGCTTGATCTCGCCGCCAGAGATCTTCCGCAGCAGCGTTGGCGGCGTGAGCGGTGCGAAATAGTCTCGGCAGACGATATCGAGCGGAATGATCGCCGTTGCGCCATATTGGGCGAGAAGTAGAAATTCAGTTCTCATCGTTCGTTTCCGTCGTGCTTTCCGGCTTGCCGTCGAGATCGCGTTGAGTGCGCGCGATCGCCTTGTTCACGCAGTCGCGCGCCTCGCCGGCGCGCCCATCGATCGTCATGACGCGAGCAATCTCATCGAGCGCCCACAGCAGGGCAGTCACGCCGCGCTTGTTGTTGCTGCCAGCGCGCGATGAATATCCGCTGGCGGTTTCTATAGCAACCATCGTGCTGGCCTTCGTGATTCGGTTCACGTTGCGGCTTCCCTTAAAGGCTTGATCAGGCTGGCGGCCTCCGCATGGAAAGCCGCCTTCTTTTCGTAGGTGCGTTTCAGCGACGCCTTATAGGGCATCGGCATGTTGGCCTTGTTGTGCTCGGCGAGATGCGCCCATCGCTCGTGCTGCTCGCGGTGCCACAGGAACAACTGATCAAGTGTCACGGGACGTCTCCTCGGCGCCAGCGGGCGGCATATCAAGCTCGTCACCGCACTCGATGCACACACGGTCCGAACGCAAGTAGTCGTGTGCACACGTATCGCTCGGCGCAGCCAATTTGCGGGCATCCGCAATATGGTCGGAGGGCTGATTGTTTTCGCTGCTCATTGCTTGTCTCCTTTCGGTGCGGTGTCCGCGCGCTTCATGAAGGTGATCCAGTGCGTATCTGCGCGCTTGCCCGACTTGTGGCCGAACAGCGGTTGCTGGTCGGTGAGCGCGAGGATTTCGCCTACCTTGATCTGCGTCTCGTTCCATTTGAAGATCAGCACACCCTCGTCGGCGAGCACGCGGAAGCACTCGGCAAAGCCCCGGCGCAGGTCATCACGCCAGTCGCTCGACAACTTCCCGTACTTGGCGGCGAGCCAGCTTCTCGGGCCGGCGCGCACGAGGTGCGGCGGATCGAACACGACGAGCTTGAACGAACCATTGGCGAACTCCATCGCGCGGAAGTCCATCGTCAGATCGGGCGACACGCTCAAGATGCGCTCGCCGTCCTCTCTGCCGTGCGACCTGTCGGTGACAGATACGGTCTCGTTGCGCACGTCGCAGAACTGTACGGCCGGGTTTTGCGGATCGAACCAGAACATGCGGGTGCCGCAGCACGGATCGAGGATCGTTTTCGATTCACTCATCGGTGGCCTCGCGCGTGATTGGCGCTGCCGCATCTGCGGCGACGGTAGGCGTAGGGGCGGCGAGCAAGGCGCGCAGCGTGGCTGCATGCTTGTTGGCGTGGTCGTGCCAATCTTTCCCGAAGTGGTGCAGCAGGTTCGCGCCGCTGTCGTGACCAGCGAAAATCTTCAGCATGAGCGCGGCCTTTTTGATCGCCTCGCGCTGCTCGTTTAGCGCGGGCACGCCATCAAACGGGAAAGAGGCGTCCGCTCCCTTCATGCCGTGATATTCGGCGTTCGTGCGCTTCAGAGCGCAGGACGCGATTGCACCGGTATCGAGAATGCGCGTGCGCCGGTTGACCACATCAAAGTGCTTTCCATCCGCATACCAGCGCAGCGCTTCTTCAGGTGTCCAGTCGGTGCGCTCCAGGTCGCGTTGGATAGATTCCGGGATCGGCGCTGCCGCAGCAGGATCGACAGTGGGCGTAGGGGCGGCGAGAAGTACTTCGCCGTCGAGCGGGACGGTTCCTTCCTCGAAGCCAAGAATGCCGCCGCAAAGCGCCGACCGCGCGATGCTGCCGTCTTCGATCATCGTGCAATCGTCGTCGCGCTCGCTGCACAGCCAATTCTGCGGCTCGCCGCTGACGGTATCGAACTGCTGATGATCTTCGTCGATGGTGTAGTGGTGGCCGTGGGCATAGAAGCGCAGCGCGTCGAGCACTGCTTGCGGCACGGTCGGCGCTGTCGCAGCAGGGGCGACGTTCTCGATGGCTTCGAGTGCCTCCTCCCACGGGTCATTGGCGTTGGAGTGCTCGCCAATATCAACGCCGAGATGCGCGGCAATCGCTGCGGCCAACTTGTCGGCCATTTCGTGATACTCGTCCCGCTCGCTCAGCGTCTGGTCCCACAACTCATCGTCGGTCGGTCGCGCAGCAGGGGCGACGGGAGCGGCGAGAAGCGCGCGCGTTGCTGCGATTACACGATTGATATTGCCGCGTCCTGGTAATAGTTCGACGCCGGCTTTATCGAAAGCATCGACGATCGTCTCATCCGGGACCGACGCTTGCGCCGAATCGGAAGGGAGAGCATCGAGCAGATCCCGGATGATATTCGCGCTCGCCGCGCCGTCATGCGTCAGGTCGTCAATCGAATCTCCACCATGTTCCGTGTCGAATGTGTGCGCAATGAACTGGCGAAGCTGTGCGATTGTGTAGCCACCGTAGGTTTTTGCATCCATGTCGGGTCATTCCTCGTAAGTTATGCGGCCGTGCCGGCAATCTGCTTCTCGTGCGCGAAGTTGGCAACGATCAGCGCCGTGGCAACATCGGGGCACACGCTGTTGCCGATCATGCGCACCTGTGAAGACTTTGAAAGTGGCTTGCCGTTGACTACCGGATTGATGACATAGCTGGCCGGGAAGCCCTGCGCGAGCTTGAGCTCGTGCGGCTGCAGCATCCGCATCCCGATGTCGACGATCACGTACTGCTCGCCGCTGATTGTGACGATGCCGAACGCGTCGGGCCCGTGGTACTTCTCTAGGAGCGCACGCACTTCGCCCACATGGCCGCCGCCAGCGGTGAGCGTCGGCATCGGCTCGCGCACGTCCTGGCCGAATTGGTTGTTGCGCAACTTCACGAGGTGAGAGGTCACGACAGACGTATCGGCTTTGCTGGTGACAGTGGCGAGCGGCTCACCCGCGTCGCGCGGCCGGGACTGTCCCGCGCGACCACCACAACCGACGAGCTGCGCGGTGACGAGGTGGTGATGGTCCTGCGTCGTGATCGTGCTCGTTGGCTTATCTAGCGCCGCGCCGGGAGACTCGTGACCGCCGTAGTGCTTCGCTAGGAAGGCTGACACGACCGCGTGCTTCACGCCGCCGGCGACCGCAGTGCCGAGCGGCTTTTCTAGGCCTGGTACGCGCGGTTCTTGGCCTTCGCGCTCTCCGTAGCCAGTTTGAATCAGCGTCGCGGAAACGATTCCCATGGCGTGCGCTGCGCCGGCCGGTCGCGCGCAATCACCGCCTGCGGTAACAGTGTGCAGAGGCTGATCTGCTGAGCTACCCGTGCTGTTAGCGCGAAACTTCGTGATGTGTGCAGCAATAAGCGCCTGCTCGCCGCGGTGCGCCCCGGTGATGGTCGCAATCGGCATATCGACAGATGCCGTGCGATCTGCGCCGTGGTGCGTGACGTGCATCAGGGTCGGCGAGATAAGGCCGAAGCGCGGCGCGCCGGCCATCACCGTGTGCAATGGTTCGTCCAGCGTCTGGCCGGTGCTGTTCTCCTGAAACTTCACGATGAAAGGATCCGCACTGTTCACCACGAACTTCATGATCCCTTTCGCCACGCGGCGCAGCGTTGCATCCTTCAGCGGCTTCGAGCGCTCGAAGATCGACGGACATGGCAGCGACCAATCGATGCAATCCGCAGCGGTGCGCCACGGCAGCAGTTTGCCCGTGCGGACGGCAGCGCTCTTCTGGTCGCCGTGCGTCGGCGTCGGCCAGACGATCGGCAGGTGGTCACGGCGCGCCACGAGAAAGAGGCGCTTTCTGATCGTCGGCGCGCCGTAGTCGCACGCGCGCAGCTCGCGCCAGTCGACGACATATCCTTGGGCACGCAGCGCGTTCACGAACGACCGGAACGTCCGGCCGCGATTCTTAGGGCACGGCGTGCCATCGGCCGTCAGCGGGCCCCACGTCTGAAATTCCTCGACGTTCTCCAGCATTATCACGCGCGGCTTGACCTTCGCGGCCCAGCGCAACGCGATCCAGGCGAGGCCGCGGATCTTCTTCGATACTGGCTTTCCGCCCTTCGCCTTGCTGAAGTGCTTGCAATCGGGCGACAGCCAGACTAGGGCGACAGGCTGATTGCCGGTGATGGCGATCGGATCGACGTCGAACACGCTCTCGCAATAGTGCTTCGTGTGCGGATGGTTCGCGGAGTGCATCGCAAGCGCTTCCGGGTCGTGGTTGATCGCGACATCGACCGGGCGCCCGAACGCGCGCTCGAGGCCCGTCGACGCACCGCCGCCGCCTGCGAAATTGTCGATGATCAGCTCGCTGCCGAGGTCGAGCGGCAAAGACATCGTGTCACGCTTCATGAGAGCGTCTCCGATAGGTTTTGGTGAAAGCGGCATTGACTGCGTGCCCGCGATCACGGACCACATTCGCCAGACGCGCGCGGTCCTGATGGCTGGCTGTCGCCTGTCGCATCAGCCCGAAGTAGGAGTTGGCGACGGGCATCAGATCGGCAGCCGGCGTGGCCGCAACGCGCCGCAGCGCTTCGTTGCGCGTGCGCTTGCGCGTCTCGCGGCGCCACGGCTTGATGACCTGCCCGACGAAATCGACGCCACGGTCAACCGGCTGCAGGATCGTCTTGCGCGGGTTCAGGCGCACGCCGAGGCGCGTGGGCAGAAACGCGTCGACATCGCGCAACGCCGCGTTGAGCCAGTCGGCCGATTCGTGCAGAAACAGGAAGTCATCCACGTATCGGATGTAGTGCCGCGCGCGCAGCACGTGTTTCGCGCGCTGGTCGAGCACGTCCAGATAGACGTTGGCGAAAAACTGCGACGACAGATTCCCGATCGGCAGGCCGAGGTGCTCTGGCTGATTCATCAGCCTCTTGTGCGGCGGCACTAGATCCATAAGGAGCGGATCGCCTCGCATCTCGAAATTGGTGCGAGGGTCGTGCATCAGCACCGCCTCGGCCAGAGCCATCCACCACGGCTCATCGATGCGGGCCGCGAGCAACTCGCGCAGGACCACCTTGTCGATGCTGACAAAGAAGTTCGCCAGATCACACTTCAGGTAGAAGGCCGGGCGGCTCCAGTTCTGCGTGATGCTGCGTACCTTCGCCTCGAGGCGTTGCGCAGCGTAGAGCGTGCCGCGTCCCTTGATGCAGGCGCAGCTGTCGGCGATGAAGGCGCGCTCGAAGCGCGGGCCGATGCGGTTGTACAGCAGGTGATGAACGATGCGATCGCGGAAGTCGGCTGCCCAGACCTCGCGAGGCTTCGGTCTGGTTATCACGAAGCAGATCGAACGGCCCGGGGTATAGCTGCCGTCGATCAATTCATCATAAAGCAGCCGCAGGTTGCGTTCGAGGCGCCCCTCGAACGCGAGTGCGCTGCGGCTATTGCGCTTCGTGCGCCGGCAGGCGAGGTAGGCCTCGACCAGTTCGGCGAACGAAAACGGGTTTCTATCTGCGGACGGCGCGGGCGCGGAACTCGTTGTTCTGGTTGTTGTAGTTCTGGTTGCCGTTGTTGAAGTTCTGATACCAGGCCCAGCCGGAAATATCGTGCTATCTACGTTGCCGCGCCGATCGCTCAGCGGGGAAACTGCGCCGGACCGGACAGCCTGCTGGCGGACGGTATCCGTGGTGCGCATGGCGGTGGCCTCGTGAGCCAGCGGCACGACCAGATTGAAAGTTCGCTCAGCCATGAAAGTCTTGACCTCCACGGAGCGGGCGATTACCTGCGGATTTCTTCCATGCCGTGGCCTGCTTCCCGATGCTCGTCGTCAGCTCAATCGCGCGCATACGAGTTCCCGTGCACCTTGCGCTTGTTGAAGCCGAGACGCAAAAGCAGATTGATCACCTGCAGCCGCTCGACGAGTTCCGTCAAATGAGGCGACTTGTCGGCCGCGACATTTGCGCGATACACGAGCACGATGATCTCGATGCATTCGAGATTGATCTTCTCCCCGATCGAGCGCTTGAAGTTCCGCTGCATATTCGTGACCACATCAGTCACGACGTCCAGGAGGTCTTCTGCAGCGCGATATATCGGCAGTTGGGTATGCAAGGCCACGGTGGTTTAGATCGTTAAATTACTGAAGGAATGAATCTGCGGACGGCGCGGGCGCGGAACTCGTAGTCCTGGTTGAAGTAGTACTGGTTGCCGTAGAGGAAGTACTGATACCAGGCCCAGCCGGAATTGCGATGGTGGACCTCGTTGCTCCAGTAGAGGTCCTGCTTAAACTGCTCGCGGAAATTGGCCCAAAGCATGGCCTGCTCGATGCGGCTCGGCAGATCTCCGCCGATGCTCTTTGCCCACTCCATCTGCGCCTTCCAGCTCGCGCCGTTGTTGTCGCCCGGCAGCAGAATGACGTGGTGGCCAGAGCCGTCTTTGTCGCCGACGGCGCCGACGTAGACCTCACCCTCGGCAAGGGGAGGAAGATGAAGCTGTTGCATGGCTCTACCTCAATGAATGAATGGATTAATTTTTGAATCTGCGGACGGCGCGGGCGCGGAACTCGTTGCCCTGGTCGTAGTAGTCCTGGATGCCGTAGTCGAAGTACTGATACCAGGCCCAGCCGGAGTAGCCGGGATCATCGTCCGGAGTGTTCGACCAGTAGGCGGTCTTCTGGAACTGGTCGCGGTGCTTTTCATATGCGATCACGAGCTCCGCGCGCGTGGGCAAATCGCCGCCGACGCTCTTGGCCCATTCCATTTGTGCTTGCCACGCGGCGTCATCGTTATCGCCCGGCAGAAGGACGGTGTGCTCGATATCGCCGTTTGCATCGACGAAGCCGCAGAGGTAGATCTCGCCGGCGGCAAGCTCGGGAATCTGGATTTGTTGCATGACATCTCCGGTTGTGGAAAAAGGCCGACTCGCGCCGGCACATTCAGTAGCGACGCGACGTGCAGTCGATGCGGACCTCTCCGCGCTCGCCTTCGGTCACGTCCTCGATATAGTGCTCATCGGTTCGCGGTGCGTCGTCGTCCCAATCACCATCAACTGCAACTGCGACCACGTAATGAGCGGGGTAACGCTCCAGCTCGCGCATGAGCTCAGCGACAGTCATGCTGCCCTCCATATTGTTGGCTTGTAGGCAACCCACGTAATGAGCTCGGCGCCAGTCGTCTTGCTCAGCTTCGGCGCCCCTTTCTTGTCGCGGGCCACGCCACGACACTTGATCGCGAACGCGTCGTAATGCCCCGTCTTGCGCGCCAGTTCGATCCATTCTTCGCAGAATTGCGGAGCATCGAGCGCCGGCGAGACTTGGACCGGCGTCATCTTTGCGTATATCACCTGGGCGGCCTCCTCGACCTTCTGGCGCCACTCTTCCTCGGAATAGGGTCGACGAGTGATAGGGTCGACGGTATCGACGCGCTTTGCGGCGCGCTCTCGCGCAACGGGAAGCGACAAGGCAAAGACACAAAATGCGCTCATGACCTACTCCGTATCGTTTGCGGCGCGGGACTTCGCGTCGCGGTGCACTGGCGTTTTCACGCATTCACGCGCTGCGCGCACCTTCGCGCCCAGTTCAAGCGCGCGCCGCACCGCAGGATTGCTGATCGCATCGACCGCTGAGCCTCGACACCTCTGAAGGCGGAATTCGCGGGCGATCTGCTCGGGCGAAACATGTGGCAGCGTTTCCACGTCACTTCCTCCGGGTGCGCTCGATCAGCAGGGCGACCGAGACGCCCGCAGCTGCTGCGGCGACGATTGCCCCGATGAGGAGAACGAAGGTTTCGATGCTGACCATGGGTGAGGATTTCCGGGATCACACGCAGCGAACGACGCTGCAACGATCAATGCGCGCGTCAATGCGATCGAGCAACGAATCGACTGCGCAGACTGCGAGCACGACGGCGATACCGATAAGCCAGGAGCGGATATACGCGTGCATGGTCAGATCTCCCGATCCGAATCGATGAACATGGCGGCGCTGGCCGCGGGCATGACCGACACTTCGAGGCGTGCGCGCTCGAGCAGATCAACCTCGTTGCCGAAGTCGTCGACGAGCGTGTGGAAGAGCCAGTACGGCGCCTGGCTGAAGTAATGACTGGCTTTCATCACCAGGCCCCCAGGAGACGACAGGCGAGTTCCATGAGGAACGGCGAGGCAGCGAGGAACGCGAAGCAGAGCAGGGGACGCTTCGTGGTGCGGCGCGCGTACTGTTCGAGCTGGGCGTCGGTCATACGCGGCGCGAAGTGCGCGACCTCGTCGAGCGTGCGGGATTCAGCGGTGAATTTGAATGTCGCGGATTTCTGGCTAGCAGCCTTCGCTGCCGCAATGCGCGTATTAGGTGTGATGAGCCACGGCTGTGACATTGGTCGCCTCGCAGATCAGGAGGCGCGGAAGGTGTGCGCCTCGCGTCACCGGACTGATGACGTGAGGCAAGTATCGGCTATCCGATATATCGTGTCAATCGGTTAGCCGATATTTTTATCGGGATACAGATTAACGGGAGATCTGGAGATCGTATTGCTGATTATTGTCGGTCAGGCAGATCCCCGTACCTGATTGAGTCCAGCCGCTAGCCGTAAAGATGCATCGCAGGTTATGACCATCGGCCGCGTGCGCGAGAATATTGCCGTTTCCGCTGGCGCTGACGCTATATGCGGAGCCTGTTGCTGTCTGGCCGCCGGCGAACGCATTGCCAAAGGTGAAACTGCCGCCCTGAACGAAGGCATAGCGTCCGGTATAGGTTTCGCCTTCGAGATTGATCGTCACGGACTTATCGAACTGCTTCGCGGTGCCATGTGCCATCGGTCCAGCCCCGCGAGGCATGAGATCTAGGTCGTATGTGGCGCATCCAGCGAGCAAACAAAATATAAGCGCTGCCCCGGATTTCTTCATTTATTTCTCCTGTATTTTCTTCGATGTTCGGTCATTGTGCCGATTACATGGAGCTGCATTTCATCGCTACGGAGGATTGGGTAGTCTTCGTTTAGAGGTACAAGCTCAAAGATTTCATTCCCGTCCTGATTTAATCCTCGCACGCGATACTTTTTGAACGTCGCTTCATCTTTAGTGTTGCGCGCTGCCACGAAATCACCTGGCTTCGGCACCACCTCAGGATCGATTCTTACGCGATCTCCCTCTTTGAAGTCAGGAAGCATCGAATCGCCCTTGATTTCGAGGAAGAACGCCCAGCGCGACGCATCATTGTCGCCGTATTCCACTGCAAATCCATCATCAGCTTTGTAAGGCACCAGCAATTCTGTGAGCTGGCCAGCCTGGATATGCGAGATGACGGGATACCGTCGTACCCCACCGTTTATCGCTTCGGCATTCTCAAACTGAGCGATCTCCACCGACACCATGCCGGGGTGCCCCGCGCCATCGGCAAGCCAGCCCGCATTCACCGTGTAAAGGCGTGCCAAGGCCGGTGTCCATGTTGATGATTCGTATTTGTCGTTTTCGAGTTCTGACAAAAGCGATTGAGGAATGCCGATGCGTTGATGGACAACGGATTGCGAGAGCTTCTTTTCCTTGCGAGCCCAGCGCAGTCGGTCGCCAAACGTTCTGATGATCGTAGCCATATCGGCATTCTGATATTTTTCCAATCGGCAATCCGATTGACTTGTTATCGGCATGCCGATATCCTCCTGTCTATGAACTGGAAACTTCTGTTAGCCCAGCTTGCTGAGCAGGGCGTTACCCAAGTGCAAATCGCAGCCGAGATAGGCGTGCGTCAATCGACTGTTTCCGGCTTAGCTTCGGGGGCGCAATCAAGCCTCCGATGGGAAGTTGGAGAGCGTTTGATTGCACTCCACGCTCGTCTGTGCTCGGCAGCTGCTGCTGGCGGCGCGAACTACGCAGCTGACGTTTCTGGTTCTGCCGAGTCGAGCGTGCACGAGATCGATGAAGACGGTGCGCCAGCGCCACAGTCGGAAAGCAGTACTGACGACGTGCAACCGCCTGCTGGTGCCGAAGCGCATCGCGACACATGAAGAAAGGTGTGGGGTTTTCATGCCTGCAACGTGCTGTGGTCTCGATGCCCCCACTGTAGTTTTGCCGGCATGCATTCGCATTCCCGGCGTTTTGAACGGATGAGAATACGAATGAACGGACCGTTTATTTCGGGGTCGCGCAAGCCGAGTCTTGAGCATGCCCTGCGCGATGCAATTCGCGACTCGGAGCGCCAGAATTTGATTCTTGAAGCAACGGGCTGGGATCGCTCAATGCTTTCCAAGATCACTTCCGGCCAGGCCGGTATCACTATCGACAAGCTTGACGCCGTCTTGGGCGTCCTCGGTCATTCTCTCGTCACTCGCCGCTATCTCGATGCAATCACCACGCTCTGCGAAGTTGGTGCGTCCTGCGAATGCGCCCGTCAGGGCCTTGGCAACTGTGGCCGTTGACGGGGGTAACTTGAATATCGTCGATCGAATCATTGCGCGCGCGAAGCGCACACCTTATTTCCACCTCACCGGCTACATGGAGCGCTTCTGGCTGTTCCGCGACGCCGCAGGCCCGGGCGAAGAGCATCACCAACGCATCGCCGCCCGCGCGCACCACATTCTGCGCTCGGACGATGACCGTCACTTCCATGATCATCCGTGGCCGTCGATCTCGATCGTGCTGCGCGGCGGCTACTGGGAGGTGATGCCCACGAAGCAGGATCAGCACGCATCGCTCGACTTCTGCTGCTGGCGGCGCGTCTGGCGCGGCCCGGGCGCCATCGTGATCCGCCGCGCGCATCACCGCCATCGTCTCGAAATCCCCGTAGGCAAAACCGCCTGGTCGCTGTTCATCATGGGCCGCTACACGAAGAAGTGGGGCTTCTACACGCCGCAGGGCTTCGTGTACTGGCGCGACTACCTCGGCATTCCGGAGGGCAACGGCGCATGAGCCTTTACCACGAAAACTTCGTCTGGCCGCTCGACATGCCCGGCTTGAAAAAGCTGGTGCTGTGCTACGTCGCGCGCGAGGCGCGCCTGAAGTCGAGCGAGGTGTCGCTGACGATCCGCGAGATTGCATTCCGCTGCGGCATGAGCGACAGCGCCGTGCGCACGTACCTGAAGGAACTGGAGCAGGCCAGCCTGCTGACGCGCCTGCCGGGCCCGGGCAAGACGGTTGTCTACCGCGTGAATCTCGGGGAGGCCGCATGTTCGGCGTAGTCATTTGCGGTGCGATCTTCGACACGATCGGCGATTTGATGTTCGGCACGAACGCGAAGCCGCACGCCGAGCACGACGAGCAACCCACCTCGCCGGCACCGACGAAATGCCTGTCGTGCGGCGCGGAGAAGGACGAGCGCGGCAATCTGCCGTGCGGCCATTAGCGAGTCATGGCCGAAAGCGACGAATCGGGCCGCCGGGGGACCGGACACCGCAAGGTGTACGTGGCGGGCCTGTACGAGGGATTCCGTATCGCCAACGAGAGAGAGATGACACCACGAAAGTTCAAATTGACCCTGGACAGCCAGAGCGCCGTTGCGCGCAAGGTGTTCGACTGCGTGCCGATCGCCGACAAGTGGACTGTCCACAAGATCATCGGCGAGCTGACGCGCACGAGCAGCGCGCGCGTCGACGTGAAGACGGCTGAAGGCATCCTGAACGGGCTGACCGACTGCGGGCTGGTTAAAGAGGTCGAGCGCGGCCTTTTCCAGCGCGTCACGCCGCGCGAGACGCTGTCGCTGCACGGCGACGCCACCGACGGCGCACCGAGCCAGCCTGAAGCCGATACGCCCGCTCCCGATCAGCCCGCGCCTGCGCCGGTCGCCGGTATCGAGCGTCTGGGCGATCTCGCCACGCAGCTGCGCACGATGGCCGTGGGCCTGATGGCGACGGCTGACGACCTCGACGCGCTCGCTCTGGGCTACGAGGAGCGTATTGAGGCGGTTGAAGCGCGCTACGCCAAGGTCCGCGAGTTCGCGGCGCTCGTGCGCAATCTCTGAGGCCACGCATGAAGCCCTGGACGTGGCGTCACGCCATCATCAACTCGTCATTGCGCGCTACGACGCGCCACGTGCTGCTCACGCTCTCCTGCCACGTCAATGATGCTGGCGAGCCCGCATACCCGTCTACGGCCCTTCTGGCGGTCGAGACGGGCCTGTCTGAGCGCGCGGTAATCACGCACCTGCACGAAGCCGCTGCGGCTGGCTGGCTGATCGTGCGCAAGCATGGTTACGGCGGCCAGAAGTGGGCGCGCAACCAGTACTACCCGCGTGTCCCGGTTGGATTCGAAATTGTCGAGCATGACGACCTAGGCACTGAATCTGGTTCAGTGCCCTCGAAAAAGGGCGGCAAGAAAAAGGCGCTGAAGGACGTTCAGCAGCCTGTGGATAACTCAACCCAAGAAGGCACTGAAGCACGTTCAGCGCCTGAGCAAAAGGCACTGAACGTCGTTCCAGAAGGCACTGAAGGACGTTCAGTGGAGGCACTGAACCACGTTCAGTCTAATACTGCAGTAAACCCTGCAGTTAACACTGCAGCAGCAGCAACGCGCGAGGCCGCCGAAAAAACCGCTGCTGCTGCTGCTCAAAAAATAAGCAGCGATGAAAAAGCGGACGCCGTCGATGCGTTGACGCCGGAAGCAAAATTGCTGGCGGTGCTGGCCATGTTCCCGTCGAGCTGCGCGATTGATCCGCAAGCCGACCGCGTGCATCTGCTGACGTGGGTTGGCAAGGGCGTGACGCCGGCACAGCTGGCTGACGCCGTGGACCGCGCCTTGGTGCGCCGCAAGTCGGCAGGCGACGATCGCCCGGTCTACGCCAAATTCCTCGACCGCTTCGTCTGCGACGTGCTGGCGGGCATCGCTGACGCGGCTGCGCCGGTCTCCAGCGGGCCGGTGGCGCAGTGGTGGCTCAGCGACTCGGGAATCGGCGCGCAGGGCCGTAGCGTGCGGGTAGAGCGTCGCGGTCCGCATGAGCCGACTGCGGACTACCTGATCCGCGTTGCAAAGGCGTCTGGCCGTGGCCCGTGGATCGACTATGTGCTGCATCGCGAGCGCTGCCATAGCCGCTTCCCTGAGGTCGTTGCGTTCATTGGCGACGAACTCCTTCCCGTGGACTTCTACGCATCATGAGCAAGAACACGCTGCGCTTCGCTGAAAGCGCCATCGTCGGCGGTCGCCTCGGTACCGCGCGCATTCGCGGCGAGATCGCGAGCGCTGCCGCGCACCTCGAATCGCCCGCGCTGCCGCCGCTCGCACCGGAACTGGCTTCGATGGTCGGCGACGCGCGCGCCGTGCATCGCCAATTGGGGCGCATGGGCGGCGGAAAAATGAACAAGTCCGAAGCGGCCTACGCGCAATACCTCGAAGCGCTCAAGAGCGTCGGCAAGGTGCTCTGGTTCCGCTTCGAGGGCATCAAGCTGCGTTTGGCCGACAACACGTTCTACACGCCAGACTTCGCGGTGATCGTCGCCAGCGGCGCGCTCGAACTGCACGAGTTCAAGGGCTTCATGGAGGAAGACGCCAACGTGAAGCTGAAGGCCGCCGCCGCGCAATACCCGTTTGCGTTCCGCCTGGTGCGCAAGGCGAAGGGTGGCGGCTTTGACGTGCGGGAGGTCTGATGGGCGGACGACGCTGGAGCCCAGAGGAAAAGGCCGTGCTCAAGGCGATCGCGGGCGAACGCCTCACGCTGATCTCGCAGATGCATCGGTTGCCGGGGCGGACATGGGAGGGTGCGAAGAATCAGGCAGCAAAGCTGGATATCAGCCTGTCCGAGGCGATGAAGTGGACGCCGCGAGAGCGCAAGCTGCTCGCGCAGATCTATCGGAGCAAGGAGTCGATCAAGCAGGGTGTGCGCCGCCTGCTCCCGCATCGCAACTATGTCGAGGCGAAGGGCGAAGCGCAGCGCATCGGCCTATCGGGCAAAAAAATGCGGCGCGGCCGGGAAGGCTATTCGTGGGTATGGGAAGCGATTGAGCGCGCTCTGGCGGATGGCCAGAGCATGACGTGCGCGCAGCTCATGGTCGCGACCGGCGCTTCGCGCAATTCGATCGACAAGCTGCTCGCGCGCTATCACGGCAAAAAGGTTCGCGTCGGCGACTGGGCTCGCTCGGGCCGCTGCGGAAACCTCAGTGCGAAGTGGGAGCTGGGTGTCGGTCCGGATGCACTGAAGCCGCCGCGCAAAACCGCGAGCATCGCGTGCCGCGAATACCGCGAGCGTCAAGCGGTGCGAGCGGGCCGCGTCGATCCATTCGCGTCGCTTGTCAGGCAGGTGTCGGCATGAGCCAGCGAGCGAACAAGCGCGAGAGCGCACACATGGGCCGCGTCGCTGCGATGGAGTGCATCTGCTGCTACCTGCTCGGCCGGAAGCAGGAGAGCAAGACCAGCGTCCATCACGTGCGCGTTGGCCACGGCGGCGCGCAGCGTGCCGGCCACTTTTGCACCGTTCCGCTTTGCGAGGACGACTGTCACCAGGGGCGCAACGGCGTGCACGGCGATCAGCACTACCTGCACATCCTGAAGATGACGCAAATCGACCTGCTCAACGCCACGCTCGAGCGGCTTTATGGAGATCAGCGATGAAGCTCGTTCTCACTGTTGAGGTGCCGAGCATCGTCGCCGTCGAGCTTGGTCGATATCGCCGAGTGACCTACGTGCCTGGAGATTGCGAGCTTAATTCGCGCGTTCGCGCGGTGCGGCGCATCGTGCGCGCCGATGGGACGCTCGAATCCGAGCGCGTCGAGGTGGAGGTTTTTGTGCCGGAGGAGCGGCGCCGCGCTGTCGAAGCGCCGCGCAGCGCTTGGATCACGCCGGAGTATCTCCGTTGCAAGGCGCTCGTCTCGAAGAACCGGAAGTCGCTGGCGGCGTTTCTCGACAGCGGCGATCGCGAACTGACGCTGGCGGAGGAATCTTGAGCGCGCACATGTGCATTCAGTGGGGCGATATCCCGCAGGCACTGATCGATTCGAGCCGTCAGCGCATCGATGAGGCCCAGAAGCTGCAGCTCATCGCGCTCGACGGTTGCCCGTTTTCGGGCGAACTCACGCGGCTTGCTGGCGGCCGTCTCCAGCTCGATTTTCCATTCCCGCGCAATCCCGCGCTGCGCGAGCAGCTGATCGAGTGGGCATTGCATTGGGGCATCTCATTCACTGTTGTCGTTTGACCTTTCGCCGGCGCGTTCCGGCTCACCCTGCAGTTCAACCTGAGGAAGCATCGTGATTAAACCTACCCGCGGCCGTGTCGTGCTTTTCACGCCATCGAAGGATGACCAGGTGCCGCACGGCGGCGAAGCGATCGCCGCAATCATCGCGCACGTGCATTCGGACAGCCTCGTGAACCTCACCGTGTTCGATGCCTTCGGCCGCGTGCACGCCCGGCCGAGCATCCAGCTGCTTGGCGACGATGCCGCTATTCGCCCGAAGGAGGGGCCGTACGCCGAATGGATGCCTTACCAGAAGGGGCAGGCGGCGAAGACGGAAGCTGCAGAAGGAAGGCTCGCGGCGTATACGTCGCTCGCATCGCAGCATGTTCCGCATCAGCAGCGTGTTATCGATGAGAAGACCGAGCTCGACGAGAAGCTCACGAAGCTCAGCGCTTTCGTCGGCACGCCGATCTTTAGCGGCCTCGCCGAAGAGGAGCGCGAGCGTCTGGCGGCACAAGCGCGTGCGATGGGAGAGTACTCCCGCATTCTCGGCGACCGTATCGCCGCTTTCGCATAACCCGTGGCCTGAGGACTAGGGGCAACGTCGCGGGCTAGCCTCTCCGAGGCTAGTTCGCACCTCGCAATAAAGCAACCGCTTCACATTAATCGGAGAGCAACGTGAGCGAAGAGCAACAAAACCATCAAAGCCTCGGCAGCGAGATCGCTGAAGGATTCCGCACCCTTGAACAGAAGATCGAGCATGCGCTCGGTCTCGACGGCGCACCCAGCAGCACTGAACTGGCGACGGGAAACGCTGTTGGTGGTGCCTTGTTGGGGCAGCAATCTCAGGACGCGACGTCTGCGCCCGTTGTGCCGGTCTCGAGCGCAGCTGATCAGGGAAACGGTGCACCCGCTGTCGAGCCTGCGCAAGTTATCGCGGCAGCTGCTGCGGGTGATTCGGGAAACGCGGGCGCGGCGTCCGATGGGTCGAATGCATCGGTGCCGTCGCTTGCATCTGCGAATCCGAATTCAACTGCGACGGTCGAGAGCACTGCTGGCTCCGCAGGTGAGCAGGGAAACGTGAGCGCTGCCCCGGATGCGGCGGCTTCGACACAAGAGAATGCGACGGTCAGCCCGGATGCCTCGCAGAACCAGATCTCACCGTCTATCAATACGGCCGCACCTACTGGTGAATCCCCAAACGTCGATGCGTCGGCTGCGGCCGCGTTCTCCGAAAACGCCTCGGCATCGTCTGCACTGCCTGCCTCGCAAGGCGACGACACGCTGGAAGCCAGCGTTTCCGTCGTCCCGAGTAGCACCATTCGCGGTCATGTGCACGCGATCAAGGGGCTGCTGCTCGGCTTCGAAGCGAGCACCGTCGCAAAGATCCACGCCGAGCTCGAAGCGATCGAGCGCGCGATCTGATGGACGCGCGCGCTGTGCGCGAGCAGGCGGAAGCCGAAGTTCGCCGTGAGGAGTTTCGTCGCGCTGTGGATGCCGAGAAGCTTCGGCTTCTGCAGCGCAAACCCTGGTGGCATTCGCTGCTGCCTTTCAAGATCACCATTACGAGGAGATGAATATGAATAACGTCACCGATATCAACGCAGAAGGGCGAGAGCTTTCGGTTCGTGAGCAAGCTGAACTGGAAGTGCGCCAGGAAAATGCCCGCAAGGGCAAGGATGCGCTGAAGGTGAAGTTGCGCGCGCTGGCCGCCGCGGAGAACGTGGTGGCCAACCTGAAGCGCGAGATCGACGACCTTGAGGCGAGCATCGCCGATGGCTCGTTCTGACCCTCGCGTTCTTTCGCTGCCCCACCGCGTGCATTTCTGCGGTTGGGTGGCGACATTGCCAGCCCTGCAGCAGGCCGGTTGGGAGTTATCGGCTGAGCAGGATTTCATGGATATGGGCGTGCGCATTGCGATGCGTCACAGCGATCTGCGTATGCGGGGTTTCACTAATTCGGTGGCCGTTGATTTTTTCGCGCGGACTCACTATGGCGCGGGTGGCCTTGATCGCCCGCTCGATTTCAGCATCGTTCATATGGCGAGCGACTTGCACGTGGTCGTCCATGACAACTTCGCTAGCTTTTCGCCTATCGATGCGATGCCGCAGTTTTCATCGGTTGAGCGAAAGTGCATTGATGACTTTGGCATTTTCGCTACGCCGCTCGCGCGCACCGAGGAAATCATCGTCGACCCGCACGATGTGATGGCTCTGCTCGAACGCATCAAGGATCTGCAGCGGCCCGAGCAGGCGGCCATTCGCGAGCGCAATCGCGGTCGCGAGCGGCGCGCTGATGATCCTCGCCAGCGCACAGCATTTCACGCTCAGATTCTCAGTTTGGCTGCATAACCCCGGGGGATAAATGGACCGCATCGACGAACTGCTGCTCGACTGGTACGAATGGAGCCAGGGCTACAACCCGGGCACCGACTACCAGGCATTCGACAGCACGTGCGCGCACTTTCGCAGTAGCCGCCAATGGCTTGAGCACGACGATATCGATGCCGAGATCGAATGGTCGCGCAAGAAGTCCGTGGGCAAGGTGATTGAGCCGATGATCCAGAAGCTCGATCTGCGCGCGCGCGTCGCGGTGAATACGGCGATGCGTAATTTTTCGGCGGGCGCGTCGGTATGGTCGAGCGTGCGCGTCGATGCCGTCGATGTGGAGTATTTGCGCGCGAAGCGTGTTCTCTGTCCAATGTTGGTCGCTGTGGGCTTGCTCGATAAAAAAGCTTGCCAGTCCGTATTGGTTGTGGCAGATTAGCGTCCAGTTGGGCAAGTTGCGCCCAGAGAAAAGCCCCGCACGGTGAGAGCCGCGCGGGGCTTTTTTATTTCCGTGTCTCCTCTCGGTGCCTCTCTCTCCCGGCATCGATTCCGCCCCAGCCCGTCCCCCGGCGCGCTGGGGCTTTTTCTTTTCTGGAGCTTGCATGCCGCTGCTGAAGTCGATGGCTGGCAAGAATGTCGCCAAAAACATCAAGACCGAGCTGGCCGCAGGCAAGCCCCAAAAGCAGGCCGTCGCTATTGCGCTGAACGTGCAGCGCGAGGCGAAGCGCAAGGAAGCCCGCAAATGATCCAGCCGACCGAAGATCGCATCGTGGTGCTGCCCGATGAGCTGCGTGATGACGTGACGAGCGCCGGCCTTGTCGTCAAGGTGAAAACCGATATCGAAAGCGCGCGCCACCTCGGCAACACCGGCACCATCGTGGCCGTCGGCCCGGGCAAGCGTTCGCGCAGCGGCGCGCGCATTCCGCTCGTCGTCGAGGCGGGCCAGCGCATCGTCTTCGGTGAATTTCAGCACCGCGAGCATCACGAAGACGGCAAGCGCTATCTGATCATGCAGGAAGCCGACGTCTGCGGGGTGCTGGAATGCCAGTGACCACGAAGGCATTCCGCGAAGCGGCGCTTCCCGCCGTTCGCGATACCCGCCATATGGCTCGCAAGGTTCTTGCGCTGAGCTATCGCGTGCCGCTCTTTGTCCGTTTCGGCGATCGAGGCTTCACCTACTCGATCAGCGGCTGGTACGGAGCCGTCTGACATGGGCCGCAAGTCCGCTCTCACCCCTGAGCAGTGGGCACAGATCGAGCGCCGTCACCTCGTCGACGGCGAATCGCTCAACTCTTTGGCCGCCGAATTCGGCGTCAACGAATCCTCCCTTCGGCGCAAGATAAAGCCGAATAAAGCCGAATTGCCGAACGGTGCAAAACCCTTACAGGCATTGGCTCAGGAGAAAGTTGAAGCCGATTTGGCCTCGCGCCGAATTGCCGAACAAATCGCCGAATTGCCGATGTCTCGCCAGACCATCGTCAACGACCTGGCGCAGAAGCTGACCGCGATCAGCGGCCACCTCGCATCAGCAGCTGAATACGGCGCTGCCACCGCGCATCGTTTGTCCGGCATCGCGCATGCCGAGGTGGCGAAGATCGACGACACCGACCCGATGAGCAAGCAGAGCGTCATGGCGCTAGCGGGCATTTCGGCGTTGACGAAGATGGCGAACGAGTCGAGCGAGATCGCACGCGACCTGTTGCGCGCCAACAAGGACCAGATTGAGCGCTTGAATGCGGGCGACCGCGGCAAGATCAGTTCGATCACGCGTCGCATCGTGGATGCCAAGGCATGACGGAACTCACGATCGAGACGCCGCGGGTGTTCCTCCCGATGCTGGAGCCTGCCCGCTACAAGGGCGTGCATGGCGGCCGGGGCAGCGGCAAGTCGCATTTCTTCGGCGAGGCGCTGATCGAGCGCTCGGTGATGGAGAAAACCGACATCGTCTGTGTGCGTGAGAACCAGAAGTCGCTCGACCAGTCGGTGAAAAAGCTGTTGGAGTCGAAGATCGAGAGCCTGAACGCTGGCTTTTACTTCGATGTGCAGGACGCCAAGATCAAGAGTTCGCTGGGCGGCTTGGTCATTTTCCAGGGCATGCAGAACCACACGGCGGAATCGATCAAGTCGCTTGAAGGCTTCGATATCGCATGGGTAGAAGAGGCGCAGACGCTGAGCCAGAAGTCGCTCGACATGCTGCGCCCGACGATCCGCAAGCCGAACAGTGAACTGTGGTTCTCGTGGAACCCGCGCTACAGCACCGACCCCGTCGACGTGCTTCTGCGCGGTGGCAATCCACCGCCGAACGCGACGGTCGTCGAGGCGAATTACAGCGACAACCCGTGGTTTCCGGACGTTTTGCGCCTGGAGATGGAGTACGACCGCAGCCGTGACCCGGACAAATACACGCACATCTGGCTAGGCCAGTACCAGCAGAACAGCGAGGCGCGCGTGTTCCGCAACTGGCGCGTCGAAGAGTTCGAGCGCCCGGCGGGCACGATCTTCCGCCTTGGTGCTGACTGGGGCTTCTCTATCGATCCGAGCGTGCTGGTGCGCTGCTCGATCGAGGGCAACGCGCTCTACGTCGACTACGAGGCCTATCAGGTCGGCTGCGAGATCGTGAACCTGCCCGAGCTGTTCATGGCCGTGCCTGACGCCGAGAAGTGGCCCATCACCGCAGATTCGGCGCGGCCCGAGACGATCAGCCACATGCGCAACAACGGCTTCCCGAAGATCAGCCCTGCAGTGAAGGGCGCGAAGAGTCTGGAGGAAGGCGTTGAGTTCCTGAAGAGCTTCGAAATCATCGTGCACCCGCGCTGCAAGCACACGATCGACGAGCTTTCGCTCTATCGCTACAAGACCGATCCGCTCACGGATCAGGTTCTCCCCATTCTGCAAGACAAGGACAATCACGTGATCGATGCGCTTCGCTATGCGTGCGAGGGTGCGCGCCGCACCGTCAAGCGCGTCGTGGCCGCCCAGAAGGTGCAGCCCGTGATGCCTGCCTTTCCTGGTAGCTGGATGGGCTGACCATGGCGAAATCACGAAGCGGTAGCATCCCGGCAGTTGTGCGGGAGGCCCAGGAGTGCCTGAAAACGGCGATCGAGGCCGAGACGCAGAACCGCGCCGAGGGCATCAAGGATCTGAAATTCGGTGCTGGTGAGCAGTGGCCTGAGATGATCCAGACGTCGCGCGAACTCGAACACCGCCCATGTCTGGTCGTCAACAAGACTGACAGCTTCGTGCGCCAGACCGTCAACAACATGCGTGAGCAGCGCCCGCGCATTCAGGTGCACGCTGTGGCGAGCGGCGCGGACAAGCAGAAGGCCGATGTGATCGCCGGCCTGATGCGCCATATCCAGACCAACAGCAATGCCGACGTGGCCTACGACACCGCGTCGGACTTCCAGGTGCGTATCGGTTGGGGATATTGGCGCATTGCGGCGCGCTACACCGCGCCCGACAGTTTCGACCAGGAACTGTATATCGACCGCGTGCGCAACCCGTTCACGGTCTATTTTGACCCGGCCAGCAGCCAGCCCGATGGATCGGACGCGAACTGGTGCGTCATCACCGATCTGATGAGCCGCGAGAAATTCCAGCGCAAGTGGCCGAAGGCAAAGCTGGTGGATCTGCGCGCGGTCGGCGCGGGCGACGAGCTGCACCAGTGGGCGACGAAGGACGAGATCCGCGTCGCTGAATACTGGAAGGTTGAGCACGTGCCCGACACGTTGCTGCTGTTTTCGAACGGCGACAAGCGCTATCGCAGCGAGGTCAAGCAGGAAGACCTCGACGCCGCTGCCGCGAACGGCCTGCGCGTCGTTAAAGAGCGCGACACCGTGCGCCGCGCGGTGAAGTGGTACAAGCTGACCGCGCTCGAAGTGCTCGAGGAACGCGAATGGCCTGGCAAGTGGATTCCGGTGGTGCCGGTGTATGGCGCTGAATACGAGCTCGACGGCAAGGTTGTGCGTTACGGCATGATCCGCATGCTTCAGGACCCGCAGCGCATGTACAACTTCTGGCGCACCGCCGAGGCTGAACTCGTTGCACTCGCACCGAAGGCCCCTTGGCTGGTTGCGGAAGGCCAGATTGAAGGGCAGGAGAACGTCTGGAACTCGGCGAACAACCGATCGTTTGCGTATCTTTCATACAAGCCGCAATCGCTTGACGGGCATCAGGTTCCCCCGCCGATTCGCCAGCAGCCGCAGCAACTGCCGTCGGCGCAGGTAAATGCCGCGATGGGCGCGAGCGAGGACATGAAGGCCGTGGCCGGCATGTTCGATCCGGCGCTCGGCGCGGAAGGGCAGGAAACCTCTGGCGTGATGGTGCAGCGACGCCAGGCGCAGTCTGACAAGTCGAATTTCCACTTCTACGACAACCTGTGCCGCTCGATCCGCCACACGGGCCACATCCTCCTCGACCTGATCCCGCATTACTACGACGTCGAGCGCACTATTCGCATCATCGGCGAGGACGGCGTCCCCGATAGCGTCACCATCAACCAGAAGCAGATGGACCCGCTCACTGGCGCGATTCAGGAAGTGCTGAACGACGTGACCGTGGGCGAATACGACGTCGTTATCGACACCGGTCCGGGCTATCAGACGAAGCGCGAGGAAGCTGCCGATCATATGCTGCAGCTGCTCGGCACGCCGCTCGGCCAGAAGGTGTCGATGATCGCCGACGACGTGATCCTGCGCCAGTTCGATTGGCCTGGTGCCGACCTGATCGCCGATCGCCTCGCTGCCGCCAACCCGATCGCGCAGGCTGAGCAGAATCTTCCCGAAAACATCCCTGACGAAGTGAGGGCTGTGATCGCCCAGCTTCAGGCCCAACTGAAACAATCCGGCGCGCTCGTACAGCAGCTGCAGACGGACCTCAAATACAAGCTGTCGGTCGAGCAGATGCGCCAGCAGGGCGATGCCCAGCGCACGTCGATGCAGGACAGCACGAAGCGTCACGATATCGAGAGCCGCGATCAGACGGCGCTCGAGCTCGAAGAGATCAAAGGCCATGTTGCCATTCTTCTGGCGCACATGAACGATCGTCGCGAGATCGCCGCGGTGGAAGCTGCCGCGAAGAACGACGCCACGCACTAAATCCGCATCACCGTTTCATTCGCCCGCCCGGCTACCCAGATGCCGCGCGGGCGTTTTCATATCTGGGTCTCGTGGAGCTATCCATGTCCGAAACACGCACTGTTGTCACCTCCGAAAACCTGATGCAGCACATCACTGGCGCGCAACCGGCGACCGAGGCAAAGACCGAAACCGCGGTCGAGTCGAAGGAAGCTGAAGCGGTAACCGCAGCCGGTGAGTCGTCGCAACAGCCGAAGAAGGTTTCGATCGTCAAGGAACTTGTTGAAACCCGTCACGAGCGCAATGCGCTGCGTGGCGAAGTCAGTGCAGCCCGTGGCGAAACCGATGCGGCGAATGCCCGCGTCGCACAGCTGGAATCGGAACTCTCTGAGATCCGCGCCAGCATGGCCGCCGCGCAGGCCCAGCCTGCACCCAAGGAACTCGATCCGAAGCCGCAGCGCGCCCAGTTTGTGTCCGATGAGGACTACCAGGAAGCGCTCACCGACTGGAAGGTTGACCAGAAGCTTGCGGAGCAGCAACAGGCAGAACAGCAGGCGCGCGCCGAGGCCGCCCAGCAGCAGCTGGCCGACAACTGGCAGAAGCGTCTCGCGGCAGCAAAGACCGAAATCCCTGATTACGACGACGTCGTTGGCAAGTCGGAAATCGACCTGCCGAACCATCTATATGTGGCGATCGTCGAGAGTGATATCGGCCCGCGCTTGGCGTATTACTTCGCGCAGAACCCGGACGAGGCGTTGTTGCTGAAGGGTATGAGCCCGACGGCCGCGCTGCGCACGCTCGGCAAGCTCGAGGATCGTCTGGCCGCCGAGAAGAAGCCCGCAGCCACGAAGACCGAGCCTGCTGCGAAGAAGAAGGAACCCGAAGTATCGAAGGCGCCCGCGCCGATCGAGCCGCTGAAGGATGCGTCGACGCCGGTCGAGAAACCGACCAGCCAGATGACGTATCAGGAATACAAGGCCCACCGACAGGCCCAGCAGGCATCGAAGCGACGCTGACGCTCAATTCAATCCGTGAAACCCGCTCAGGCGGGTTTTTGCATTTCTGGAGCCTGAAATGAGCAACACCTTGCTTACCATCAGCGACATCACGAACGAAGCGCTGATGGTGCTGGAAAACGAACTGACCTTCACCGACAAGGTCAATCGCGAGTACGACGACAAATTCGCCATCCCGGGCGCGAAGATCGGTTACACGGTCAACGTTCGCCGTCCGGCGCGCTTCAAGGGCACTGTCGGCCCGGCGCTGAACGTCGAAGACTTCGTCGAAGGCAGCGTGCCGGTCACGCTCACCACGCAGTTCCACGTCGACACGCAGTTCTCGACGGCGGATCTGCTGCTCTCGATGGACGATTTCAAGCGTCGTCTCATCAAGCCCGCCGTCGCGGCGATCGCCAACAAGATCGACTTCGACGGCACGACGTTCGCCTATCAGAACACGGCTAACGCCGTGGGCACGCCGGGCACGAAGCCGAACAGCCTGGCCACGTTCCTGAACGCTGGCGCGATTCTCGACTCCGAAGGTGTGCCGCGCGACGGCGAGCGCAACATCGTGCTCGATCCGTTCACGATGGCCGCTTCGGTGGGTGGCTTCTCGAACCTGTTCAACCCGCAGGCGCAGATTGGCGAGCAATACAAGAAGGGGCTCATCGGTCGCGAGACCGCTGGCTTCGACTGGTATCAGGACCAGAACGTCGTGGCCTACACGGTGGGCGCGCAGGGTGGCACGCCGGTGTTCTCGACGTCCGGCACGAGCTCGGCGTTGATCACGAGCGGCTGGCAGGACAACGGCACGCTCTATACGACGGGATGGACGGCATCGACCAACGTGCTGAATGTTGGCGACGTGATCCAGATCGCAGGCGTGTATGCGGTGAACCCGCAGAACCGTTCGGCATGGGGCACGCCGACGCTGCGCCAGTTCGTCGTGCGCCCGGCTGTCGGGACGCCGTCGAATGGCACGTTCACCCCGATCGTGAACAGCTACGGCCAGGTCGTCGGCGGTTCGTACACGTCGGATGGCTCGGGCATTCTGCAGCTCACTATCGCGCCGGCAATCATCAGCGGCGGCCAGTTCCAGAACGTGACTGCTGCTCCGGCGAATAACGCCGCGATCACGGTCTTCGGTGCTGCGAACACGGTGTCGCCGCAGTCGCTGGGCTTCCATCGCGATGCATTCACCATCGCCTCCGCCGACCTTGAACTGCCCGACGGCGTGCATTTCGCCGGCCGCGCGGCGGACAAGGAAACGGGTCTCTCGATCCGCGTGGTGCGCCAGTACACGATCAACAACGATGCCATCCCGACGCGTCTCGACGTGCTCTACGGCTGGGCGTCGCTGTATCGCGAACTGGCCTGCCGTATCGCCGGCTAACCCCGAATTGCCCCGCTCAGGCGGGGCTTTTCTCTTTCTAGGAGAAGGACATGTCCAGCACGAATCCGGGCCCGGCTATTACGAGCAACCCGGTGCCGCAGGAGCCGACCGGCAATATCCAGAAGGTCGCGATCCTGCAAACCATCAGCATCACGCCTGCATCCGTTGGCGCTGCCACGTCGGCGAAGCAGACCTTCAACAACTCCGGCCTCGGCCTCATCGCGGGCGACGTCTGCGAGGTGGTCAATGCGCCTGGTTCGTTCCAGGCAGGCCTCGTTGCCGAGCCGGCGGTATGCACGGTCACCGACCAGCTGCCGATCGTGTTCGTCAACGTGACGGCCGGTGCAATCACGCCGAATGCCGGGAACTACACCGTGCGCGTCACGCGTCCGCAGCCGAACGAGTCGATCCCGGCTGGTTCTGGCTACATGAACTCGTACTAACGCAATCCAGGGGCGCTTCGGCGCCCCGTTTTCGTTGAGGATCCGAAATGGAATTCCCGAAAATGCTGTACAAGGCCACCGCACCGATCGAGAGCGAGCACGCGCTGAAGGAAGCGCTGCATTCCGGCGTGGTGCAGACCGTTATCGTCAAATCCGCGCGCGAGCAAAACGCGGCGAAGGGCTTCACCGAAGATCTCGGTTCGCTGATCACGGAACCTGAAGCGAAGAGCGCCGGTAACGCCTGATGGCCACCGCTCTCGACATCATTCAGGGTGCGCTCAAGCGCATCAACGCCTATGCGGCCGGCGAGGTGCTGGATGATCAGGATGCGAATGACGCGTTGTGGGTGCTGAATGACCTGCTCGACAGCCTGTCGAATGAGCACCTTGCATGCTATCAGCGCGTCGAAAACATCCTCGAGCTGGTATCCGGCCAGAACATTTACACCATCGGCAATCCGGTGGGTGGCACGTTCCTCGGCACGACAGTGCAGGGTAGCGAAACGATCTCGGGCGTGACGGCCATGCCGTCGAATATCCAGATCGGCGGCACGCTGACGGGTGCGGGCATTGCCGTCGGCGCGACCGTAACGGCATTCAACGCAGCCGCATCGACTGTGACTATGTCGGCGCCCGCGACAGCGACGTTCGCGGTGCTCGCGCCGATCAAGTTCACGACGCCCGGCAATTTCGGCGTGCAGCGCCCGCTGCGCATCGTGAACGGTTTCACGCGCCTGACGACGAGCGGTATCTCGCAGGTCGACTACCCGCTGGAAATCATCTCGGTCGATCAGTGGTCGGCGATCGGGCTGAAGAACCAGCCGGGGCCGTGGCCGAAGGTCATTTACTACGACGCTGCTTTCCCGCTCGCGACGCTGTATATGTTCCCCACGCCGTCTCAGGCCGGTGAGCTTCATCTGTGGACCGATAACCTGTTCTCGGACCTGCTGACACTCAATACCGAAGTGAGCCTGCCGCAGGGCTATGTGCGATTCCTGAAGCTTGCGCTTGCGCTCGAGTTGGCGCCGGAATACGGCAAGCAGCCTTCGCAACTCGTCATGCAGCAATACGCGCAGGCGAAGGCGGCGGTGAAAGCGTTGAACATGCAGGCGCAGAGCACGGCGACGTATGACCGCGCGATCGCCGGGCGCGCGAAAGCAGATGCGGGCTGGATCCTCCATGGAGGCTTCCAGTAATGCCGCAATTCCCGTTCGTGGGCCAAGCGTATGAAGCGCCGATGCTGCTGCAGGATGCGGAAAAGTGCGTCAACTGGTACGTCGAGGTGTCGCAGAACGGCGATTCGAAGACGCCCAAGGCGCTGCTCGGCACGCCTGGGCTGCTCTCGCTGCTGACCGTAGGCACCGGCCCGATTCGCGGCTGCTGGGTGCTTCCCGGCGCGCAGACGGCGCTGGTTGTCTCCGGCAATGCCGTGTTCTGGCTGACGGCCAACATGACCGCATCTGGGCTTGCGACCGCCGTGCTTTCGGGCACGCAGATCGGCACGCTGCTCACGTCGACGGGGCCGGTGTGTATCCGCGATAACGGCGCGGGCGGCATCGCGGTGATCGTGGATGGCCCGAACGGCTATGTCGTGAACCTCACCGGCAAGACCGTCACGCAGATCACCGACGAGGCATGGCTGGGCTCTGACCGTGTTGCCTTCATCGACGGCTGGCTCGTGTTCAACCGCCCGGGCACGCAGACGTTTTACACGTCGCCGCTGTACTGGAATGGCACGACGGCGATGGATGCAACGTATTTCGCGCTGAAGGATTCGAGCACCGACGATCTCGTTACCCTGCACGAAAACATCCGCGAGTTGTGGCTGATTGGCGAGCGCACCACGGAAGTCTGGATCGACGCGGGCAATGCGACGTTCCCGTTCTCGCGTTTGCAAGGCGTGACGCCGCAACATGGCTGCGCGGCGAAGCAGAGCATCGCGCGCATCAGCGATACCGCGCACGGCGTCGATTCGCTGATCTGGCTCGGTCGTAACGAGCGTGGGCAGAACACCGTCAAGCGCACGGTCGGCTACCAGATCATCGATGTGTCGACGATCGCCGTGAACCACGCTATCGCCAGCTATCCGACGATCAGCGACGCGATTGCCTACACGTACCAGCAGGACAACCACGAATTTTATGTGCTCACGTTCCCGACTGCCGACGTGACATGGACATGGGACGTGACGACGAACATGTGGCACGAGCGCGCGAGCTATGACCCGGTCGCCGGTCTTTTCCATCGCCATATGTCGAATGCCTGCATGAACTTCGCGGGCATGACGATCGTTGGCGACTACCGCAGCGGCACGCTCTATCTGCTCTCGCGTCAGGTTTATTCGGACAACGGCGCGCCGCTCATCGGTTGGCGCCGCACGCCGCATGTCTGGGACCAGAGCAATCGCGAGCGCGTGTTTCATTCGCAACTGCAGGTCGAATTCACGCCCGGCGTAGGGCTTCAGACGGGACAGGGCAGCAATCCGCAGGCGGTGCTCAGCTGGTCGGATGACGGCGGCCAGACGTGGGGCAATGAGCACTGGCGTCCGGTCGGGCTTGTCGGCCAGACGCGCAATCGCTGCATCTGGCGCCGCATGGGGCAGGCGCGCGATCGCGTCTATGACCTGAAGTTTTCTGACCCGGTGCCGCGCGATATCGTCGGCGCGAGCCTGATCTACGTATGAGCGACGTCTATACCGACGCAAGCCTGCAGAATCAGGCTGTGCCGATCGTCGATTCCGCGGGCCGCGCGACGCGCCAGTTCTGGATGTTGATTGTCGCGCTGCTCAACCGTACGGGCGGCGATGGATCGCCGATCGATATCGGCACGCTCGAAAAGCAGGTGACTGCGCTCGAAGCGGTGTCGTATGTGCTCGCGACTGCTGCTACGAACCTGCCCAATGGGCTGCTTCTCACGCCCGGCAACGGCATGACCGTGACCGTCAACGAAGGCGAAATCATCATTGCCTTGCACGCGCCGGTTTCGGTGCCCAATGGCGGCACGGCGCTCACCACGATGCCCGATCACGAGGTGTTGATCGGCAACGGTGTGAATGCGCCGAACTTCACCGCGCCAGGCGCTGCTGGGCAGGCCCTCGTCAGCAATGGCACCACTGCTGATCCCACGTTCCAGTTGATCGTCAACGCGATTATGGCGGGCACTGGGATCAACGTGAGCGCGAATACGGGCAGCGTGACGATTTCGCTCGCCACGCCTGTTCCTGTGACCGAAGGGGGCACGGGTGTCTCGACGCTCAACCCGAGCGGCGTGCTGGTCGGTAATGGTGGCGGCCCGGTGGTTGCGCTCGCGACCGGGAGCGCTGGGCAGGTTTTGACGTCAGCCGGTGTCGGCGTGAATCCCTCCATGCAGCCGATTCCCAACCAGCCAGGAAGGCTGATCAATGTGCAGCGCCTCACGGCGACCACCACTTATACGAAGACTGCGGGCACTAACTCCCAGATCGTCGAACTGCAGGCCCCTGGTGGCAGCGGCGGCGGCGCATCTGGGACTGGCACTGCGCAGTCCGCAGCGGCGGCTGGCGGCGGTGCTGGTGCCTTCGCGCGCGTCTATTTCGCGACAGCAGTAACGGGTGTCACCGTGACGCTGCCGACTGGCCCATCTGGTGCGACGGCTGGCGGCAATAACGGCACCGCAGGCACGGCGGCCACATTCGGCGGTTACGTGAGCTGCCCGGGCGGGAATGCGGGCAGCGGCGGCGCGACCGCATCGACTGCCGCGATTACCGGCGCGAGTGGCCGCACGTCGCTTCCCACGGTTTCGACTGTAGGCGGCGTGACGCCCACGGCTATCAACCTTGTGCCAGGTTCTTCTGGTGGCGTCGGGCTGGTTGCGAGCCCGGGCGCGTATTCGATGGGTGGTCATGGCGGCCCGTCACCGATGTATCCCGCTCCCTTCCAGGACAAGGCTGGTTCAGGCGCAGGGGTTAACGCCGCGGTCTCTGGCGAGGGCGGCGGTGGCGGCAATCAGGCCGCCGCGAGCGGCGCGGCTGCAGCTGGCGGGAATGCTGGCGGCGCTGAATGCGTCGTTTATGAGTTTGCCTAAACATTTCGGAGTAACGATGCGCAATTTCCAGAAGATCGCTGAAGGCCTCCAGGTGCGGCCGCTGCTTAACGCGCTGTACCGCAAGGCTGACCTGTGGAAGGCAGACGATTTTCTTCGCAAGTTTCCGCAAGGGCCATTCGGCGAAACCGACACGATCTATCTGCGCTTTCAGGATCAGGTGAATGTCGACACCGAAGAGGAACTGGAGCTATACAAGCAGAACAAGCTCGCCGGTCACGATCTGCATGAATGCCCGTGGCGCGCCGAAGCCGACGCGCTGCCCGAGGCACGTCAGCACATCATGAGCCTGATGTCGGCGCTTGGCGCGACGCGTTTGGGCCGCTGCATGATCAACCGCATCAAACCGGGCGGCCGCATCTTCCCGCATGCGGATTCGAAATGGCACGCCGAGTATTGGGACCGCTATCACCTCGTGCTTCAGTCGGGGCCCGGAAACACCTTCCGCTGTGCTGATGAGCAGGTGTGGATGCGCGAGGGTGAAATCTGGTGGTTCCAGAATGCTCTGGAGCACGAAGTAATCAACAACAGCGATAACGATCGCATCCACCTCATCATGGACCTGAGGTTTTAATGATCACGTTCGCGATCGAGTCGTTCGAAGAGCGTTTACCCGAGTTGCGCACGCTGTTGCCCATGCACTACGAGGAGCTTGCGCTCGATCAGGAGCATGTCCCGCTTTCGCCGCAGTTCGACATCTATGTCAAGCGCGAACGCCTCGGTGAAGTGATGTTCGTAACGGTGCGCGAGCGCGGCGAGTTGATCGGATATTTCATCGGTTTCGTTGCGCCGGGTCTGCATTATTCGACGTGCCTGACCTGCATCATGGATATCTTCTACGTGCGCAAGGATCGCCGCACCGGATCGACTGGCGTGCGGCTTTTCCGCTTTGTCGAGCGCGAATTGCGCCGCCGCGGCGTGAAACGCTGGTTCATGGGTTCGAAGGTTCATGCCGATGCGAGTGCGCTGTTCGAGCGCATTGGCGCGCGGCGCGTCGAGGTCTACTACTCAAAATGGCTAGGAGATGGCGATGCTGATTGATTTCCGTCGCAAGACGCTCGGGTTTCACCCTTGCGTGGCCGCCGCCGTTCTCGGTGGCGCAGCCCTGACGGCTGGCGTCGGCGCATTGTCTTCGTCCAGCGCTGCGAACACGCAGGCCGACGCGGCGAACAACGCGACCGGCGCGCAGATGGCGATGTTCAACACGACGCAGCAAAACCTGCAGCCGTATATGAGCGCGGGGAGCAACGCGCTTTCTACGCTGAATGGCCAGCTGTCGACGCTAAACGCGCCGATCAACAATACGAACTGGCAGCAGTACATGTCGCCAGCGTATGACTTCCAGCTTCAACAGGGCGATCAGGCTATCCAGAACAGCGCAGCGGCCACAGACGGCGCGCTCTCCGGTGCCGCGCTGAAGGGGCTGATCAACTACAACCAGAACATGGCTGGTACCGCGTTCCAGAACGCGTTCAACGACTACCAGACGCAGAACTCCAACATCTATAGCCGTCTCTCGAACCTCGCGAATCTCGGCGAGAGCGCGGCGGCTGGCGTGGGGCAGGCAGCTACGACGACCGGTTCGAACGTCGCCAACACCATCACTGCAGCGGGCAATGCTCAGGCGGCCGGCACGGTTGGCACGGCGAACGCCGTCACTGGCGCGGTGAATAACGGCCTTGGTTACTACATGCTCAACAACCTCGCTGGTGCTGGTTCAACCGCAGATTACGGCGTCCCGGGTTGGACGCCGGCAGGGAGCTAAATATGCCGATCGATCCGAGCATTCCGCTACAGGTGCAGCAGTCGAGCCCGTTTGCGTCGATGAATCAGGCGACGCAAGCGCTGTCGTCGCTCGCGCAGATGAAGAACATCCAGCAGCAGGGGCAGATGTTCCAGGCTGAAACGCAAAACCTGAACAATCAGGCTCAGACGACCACTCAGGAAAATAACGAGTGGCAGAGCTACGCCAACCTGCTGAAGAACGATCCGCAGCATCAGATCCACGATCCGTCGACGGGGCTGCTCGACCCCAATAAGGCGCAATCGTGGATGCAGAACAATATGCCGCTGACGGGTGCGAAATTCGGCGATGACTTGATCAATCACGTGAACACCGTCAATACGTGGCGCTCAAATGTAGCCGCGACGAGTGATGCGGATCGTGCGCGCATCGCATCGACGGTCGGTTCGTTCATCGGACCGAACGGCCTTACTGGCACGCCGCAGCAGATCGGCACAGCGCTCAACACGCTGCGCGGGCAACTCGCTTCAGACGGTGGTCAGGCGACGATGGGTATGGTGATGCAGGGGCTGCGAAACACGCAGGGCGATCCTCAAACCATGTACAACGTGCTGAGTGAGGTATCGCGCATGGCTACGCCTGCCTCGACGCAAGCTGCCGCGCGCCAAGGTGCCACCTCTTTCGTCAACAACGGCGCGCAGACGCTGCCTGTCGCGAGCACTGGCGATTTCGGGCAACAGCCCGGCAGCGTCACCGGCCCCGGAATCAACAATCAGGTCGGCCCTGAAGGGCGTCAGACCATTGGCCAGAACCCGCTTACTGGCGGCCAAACGGTGGTCAACAAAGACGAGAGCGGCAATATCACGGGCGTCACTAATGCGCCCACTCAGGGCGTCTATATGCCGCAGCCCGGCGATAAGGAAGCGCTTCCCGTCCTGCAGGCAGAGCGCGACGCCGCGCGTCAGCAGTTCTCTGGTGCGGGTCTGCAGCACACCAACAACCAGATCGTCCTCGACAATATCGACAATATCGGCGCGACGGGACCGGCGGGGCAGGCCTTCCGCAACATCGCTAGCGCCTTTGGCTTCAATGCTGGTGATGCGAAGGATTCTGCGACCGCATACGACATGGTAGGCAAAGGTCTTGAACGTTCAGCGCTTCAGGCCGCGCAATCCATGGGGCCGCAGACCAATGCCGGCCTCGATGCACAGATCAAGGCCAACGGTTCGCTGAGCTATACGCCTACGGCCATCAAGCAGATCACGCGACTGAATGACGCCATCGTGTCGGGCACGCAGTCATATCAGCCTGGTCTTGAGCGCGCGATCTCTGCCAACCCATCGGCTGGGGTTTTCGCGAAGCGCCAGTTTGACGAAGCGTGGGGTGCGAACTTCGACCCTCGCATCTACGAGATGTACAACGCGGCTAAGGCTGGCGATACCACAACTGTCAATTCGATCGTCAGCGGGCTAGGTGGCAAGGATTCGACGCAGTTCAAGTCCCTCATGAAGAAGGCCGCTAACCTGCAGCAGCTTTCGAACACGGGCGGTATCCAGTAATGGACGATCTCCTCGCTACGCTTTCTCAGGCCACGGGCGCGAAGATCCAGCAGCCCGCGCAGTCGACGGGGCCTGGCGCGTTCGATCCCACGAAGAGCTACGGCACGCCGCCGCAGATGCTCGACAATCTGACGAATCAGGAGAGCAGCGGCGGCAAAAACCTCGTGAACCCGACGACGGGAGCAATGGGACCGTACCAATTCACGCCTGGCACTCTCGCGAGCTTGCGTCAGCAAGGCGTGAAATTCGATCCGTTCGATCCGCAGCAGTCGCGCGCCGCTGCAGACTGGTATATCCAGACTCTCAAACAGCAGCACGGCGGCAGCTACGACGGTGCGCTGAAGGCCTATGGCGGCTTCGTGCATGCCGACCCGACGACGTACATCGATCACGTCAAGAACGGCGTGCCGGGCTTCCAAAGCTCTCCTGCACCTACGACGCCCGGCCAATCCTATTCTGGCCAGCAACCTTCCGGCTACTCGGGGCCGACGTCCGATCTGATGGACACGCTGCAATCGGCGGTGAGCGCGCCCGCGCAGGCGCCGAAGGCGGCCGCGCAACCTCAGGCCGCGCCGCAGCAACAGGCTCAACCGGAAACCAGCTTTCTCGGTGGCTTGGGGCATGCCGCAGCAGGTCTCGCGGACACGGTTCTGGCGGTGCCTGGGCAGGCCGTGCAGGCCGTCGATTACGCCGCGCGCCGCGCGCTCCAGCAGAGCCCGCAGCAGGCTGAGCAGGCATCGCAGGCCGACTTCGGAGGTTCGCAGCACCTGATCGGTAACGCGCTCGGGATCACGAACACCGCTGGCTATCAAGGTGAGGCGTCGCAGAAGCTAGCGCAGCTGGCGGGCAACGTCATGGGGAAGGGTGCAGAAGCCGTGTCGAGCGCGACGGGCGGCGCGGTATCGCCGCAGGATGCCGGAAGCATGATGGGATCGCTCGCCATGCTGGCGCCAGGCGCAATCAAGGCTGCTGCGCCCGTCGCGCGCGATGCCGCGCTTGCGACGGCGGCCGAGGATGCCAACGTGCGCCCGGCTCCGGCCGCCGCGCCGAGCGGCCCTGCGATGCAGCCTCGCACGGTTGTCGGCGGCGGTGCGGCCTCGACCAACCTGAATCCGTATCCGGTGCTGAGCGGCGAAGATGCCACGCGCGGCCCGTTCCCGCAGGTCAAGCTATCGCGCATGGCCGAAGATGCAACGCCCGCCGAGCAGGCGGTGCGCGCTAGCATCGTCAATCAGGTCATGCCGGATGCTGGCAGCGTGCGAACCGGCGTCATTACGGGCAACGAGAACGCGTTGCGCGATGAGTACGGCGCGGCCAAATCGCCAGTCCAGACGCCTGCAACGCAGGCGATGAAGTCTCAGATCGCGAACGAGCAGCAGGCGCTGGCGGACTATGGCCAGCAGCGCGTCGACGCAACCGGCGCATCTTCCACACTGCTGAACGACGAGCAGCGCGGCCGCGCGATCAACGATGCGATTTATGGTCATGACGACAGCCTGATGTCGTACTTCCGCGACGCTAAAAACAGCGTGTATGAGCAGGCGCGCCAGACGGAGGGCGACAACCCGATTGGCACCGCCAATATCACCCGTCTGCTTAACGATCCGCAGTTCGCCGCGCGTGTCACCGGGCGCGGCAACCAGAACGTCGTGCGCGCAGCGAATCAATTCTTGGATCTGGCGCGCGATGGCGGCCTCGAAGACCCGGTCAGCGGCCAGATGTACCAGCCGAATAGCGTCGCGGCGCTGGACACTATCCGCAAGGCGCTCAACGGCATGTGGAACGAGAGCAACCAGCAGACCGTCGCGGAGCTGAATGCCGCGCTCGATCGCGATATGGCGTCTGGCGAAGGCAACGATCTCTATAAGCGTGGCGACCAGATCCATCAGGCGGAAAAGACGATTCTAGGCACCGCTGGCATCGGCACGATCCTCGGCGACTACGACGCCAACGGCGTGAAGATCGGCACGGCGCTGGAGAACATTCCAGACAAGCTGAACAGCATGCCGACGGACCGCTGGCAGCATCTGCGCAATGTTCTCGACGATCTTTCGCGCGGGCAGATTCACGGCGCGCCCGACGGCATGCCGCCCGTTCCCGATGAGGTCATGCAGGCGGCTGGGCAGGCCCGCAATGAGATGGACGGCGCGGCGGCGCGCGCAGTGCTCGAAGCGGGCACAACGAAGGCGGGCGTATGGAACCAGAACGCCGTCAACAAGGTGCTCAACTCGACGGTGGGGCAGAAGATCATCAGCAACTTCTCGCCCGAGGAAGTGCAGGCCTTCCATACGCTGAATTACGCCGGCCAGATCATGCCCGGTGTCCACCCTTATGAAGGCGCGGGAAATCAGCTCTCGCGCCTTACCAAGCCCGGCTTCGTCGAGCGGTTCGCGCCCAACGCGGGCGCGTCGACGGGCGCGGCCATCGGCTCACATATTCCCATCCCGGGCGCGGGGTGGTTCGGTGCCGCAGCGGGCGAGCGCGTCGGCAGCAAGATTTCCGACCTCGCTCAAGGGAAACGATCCGAAGCGCAATACCGCGCGATCACCGAAGAGATGCGCCGCAACTCGCAGCTCGGTAACCGATAGATAACTCGTTCTGAAGACATCGAACCCGCCCTTGTGGCGGGTTTTTTTATTTGAGGGTCAAAGATGAGCGTTCAGCTTGCACCTTTGCCGATGCAGCGCTTCTTCGACAACAACAATAACCCGCTCGTATCGGGCCAGCTTTGGACTTATGCCGCCGGCACGTCGACGCCTCAGGCGACCTATACCGACTCTACAGGCGGCACGTCGAATCCCAACCCCGTACCGCTGAACGCACGCGGCGAGGCCTCGGTATGGCTGACCTATGGGCAGGCCTATAAGTTCGTGTTGCAGGACTCGCGCGGCAACACGATCTGGACGCAGGACAACATCGGCAATGGCGTCACGTCTCTCCTGAGCGTCGTCGTGCCGAATATCGCGACGCTGCGCACGCTGCCGAAGTCCGGCGCGCAAACCGCGATCGTGCAGGGTTATTACGCCGCAGGCGATAGCGGCGGCGGCATCTACTGGCTCAACACGAACGACACGTCGAGCGCAGACAACGGCGTGACGATCATCGTGGCCGCCGACGGCGGTCGCTGGTATCTGAAATGGTCCGGCATCCTCTCTGTCGCTCAGGCAGGCGCAAAGGCCGACGGCACCACCGACAACACGACGTTCTTCCAGAACGTGATCAACGTGCTGCAGGCGGCTGGCGGCGGCGAATTGT
Organism: Paraburkholderia silvatlantica; assembly: GCF_003096715.1. GTDB lineage: Bacteria > Pseudomonadota > Gammaproteobacteria > Burkholderiales > Burkholderiaceae > Paraburkholderia > Paraburkholderia silvatlantica. Next base: position 93,178 of record NZ_QEOL01000007.1, on the reverse strand, counting down.
TTGTGCCAGCGAGCTCGTCGGGCTACATGATCGGCGGCACGCTCAGCATTACCGCTGGCGGCATTTCGATCGTGGGCGTGAATCGCCAGGGCAGTCTGATCACGTTCAACAACGGCTCGGCTGACTGCATTACGTTCGAAGGTGCGAGCTTCGCCTCGCAGATTTATGGCTTCGAACTGCGCAACCTGCGACTCCAGTTCGGCACGAAGACTGGCGGCCGCACGGTCTATTGCTCGAACAGCAATCAGATCGTGCTGCAGAACCTCGAAATCAACGGTTGCTGGACGGGCATCGAGCTTTACCAAAACAACACCGTCAAGATCGCTGACGTGGTGATGCAGGGCGTCACGAGCAGCACCGGCTACGGCATCTATTGGCATGCCGCGGGCGATGGCTCGGGACGCTCCGATTGGCTGATTCTGGATAACTGGGCCGTCAACTGCATGTACTCGGGCGCGAACGGCCTGGTCATCGACGGCCTGGTCGCGACGCTGATCGCCACGCGCTGCAACATCCTCCAGTGCACGGTCAGCATCCTCGTCTACAACAGCGCCGAGTCGGCGAACAACTTCCCGAATTACCTGCAGTTCACGGACGTGCAGACCGAGGGAGCGAAGCTTAATACCGTCCAGATCAACGGCGGCGCGAACTTCAAGTTTGTGGACTGCGCGCTGATCCAGGCATCCGGCCAGACGGGCCAAGGTTCGTCAGATGGATATGTGGTCGCGATCTATCCGGACCTGTCCTATTCGTACACCCGCAACATCACCTTCATGGGCTGCTCGATCGGCCAGGGAAAGGGAAGCGCGGTCTTTAGCAACGCGCGCAATACGCGCTATATCGGTTGCGATTTCCAGGCAGGTACGACGATGACCGCCAATTCGCAGCCCGCGCTGCATCTCGGTGGCAATTCCGATAACACGCTGGTGCTCGCGAGCACGAACAACATCTACGGCACGCCGAACAACTGGCAATACGGGCTGCAACTCGACTCTGGCGCCACCGGCACGATCGAACTCGGTAACGACTGGCGCGGCTCGCAGACGAAGGAAGTGCAGTGGAACAGCACAGACTCGCAGAGCTACGCGGGCGCGGATCTGACCTCCACTTCGCTGCCGATCAGTTCGGCCACGCAGACGAACCCGCAGGGCTTCACCGGCACCCCTGGCGCGACGCTTACCCCCGCCCAGGTGCTCGGTGGCATCGCCTATATCGGTGGCACGCCGGGAAGCTTCACGAACACGACGCCGGCCGCCGCCGCGCTCGTTGCCGCGATGGCAAGCCCGAGCCTGAACAAGACGGTCGATCTCCTGATCATCAACTCGACGAATGGCTCGATGACGCTCTCGCCGGGCAGCGGCGTGACGATGGCGGGCCTTACCAGCAGCGGCAGCTTCGTGATTCCGTCGGGCACTCAGAAGCTGCTGAAGATCATCTTCACGAACACGGCAGCAGGTTCGGAAGCCGTCTCAATCTATGGGTAAGCCCATGCAAAAAGAACTCCAACAAATGACCAACTGGCTCGCAACGGGGTGGGGCGCGATCTGGAGCGGGTGGCTGTCTCTCGGGGACCATCCGCTCTCGTGGTGGGTATCGGTGCTCACGCTAATTACGTTACTGGGGACCATCAAAAACCAGTGGTTTCCGCGCAAGGGGAAGGCCGAATGAAAATCAAACTCGTCGAGGACTGGAAGCAAGCATGGAAGTGGTCGGAAATGCGCCTACTGGCCGCGGGCGCTTTCGTGCTCGCCGCCGCGCCGCACCTGGTCGGCATCCTCTCGGACAACTGGCCGAGCATCGCGCCGTGGGTGATGACGTTCTTCCCGAAGGCACCGGCCACGATCGTGCCGGTAGTGGGCATGATCATCACGATGATCGCGCGCGTGCTGGAGATCAGCGCGCATGGAGGCCACGATGGGGCTCAGTGACCTCTTTGCAGCGCTGCTCGCGCTGTTCCGCCGCGTACCCGCGCCGACGGTTTCGCCCAGTAGCGCGCCGAGCGCCGCGCCAAAGCCTGCAACCGCCGCGCCGCCGCCCGTCGTCGCCCCTGTGGTTCCGGTTCCTGTAGCGCCGTCGGTGCCAGTGGCCAAACCGGAAGTCGCGCCGGTGAGCGCCGCGCCCGCACTGGTGACGGACTTCAGCACGCCCGCGGCTTTCATCGCTGCGATCTCGACGGCCGCGCAGGTGTGTGCGCGCCGTACTGGCGTTCCCGCTAGCGTGACCGTCGCTCAGGCCGCGCTGGAATCAAGTTGGGGGCGCCGCGCGCCGGGCATGAACCTGTTCGGCATCAAGGCCGATTCGTCATGGCAGGGCGCGGTGACGGCGCAGGTGACGCACGAGGTGGTCGAGGGCAAGACGATCGAGATCACCGCACGCTTTCGCGCGTACCGCGATTGGCAGGGCAGTATCGACGATCACGCCACGTTCCTGACCAGCAATCCCAGATATAAGCCGGCGTTCGCGTTCAAGGACGGCCCCGGCTTCGCGCGCGCAATAGCGAAGGCTGGCTACGCCACCGATCCGCTCTACGCCGACAAGCTGATTGCCATCATGAGCACGCGAGGGCTGGGCGCGCTCGATCACCCGGAACCGCAAGCATGACCATCATCGCCACGTTTCTGGCCGCCCACCTTGCGGCCATCATCCCCTGGCTCATCGGTGCAGGCGGCGTGCTGTTCGGCGTATTGCGGCACCAGCAAGCCAAGACGGCCACGGCCAAGGCTGCTGCGACCGTTGCGCAGGCGCAGGCCAGCGTCGCGCAAGGTGATGCAGCTGCCGCGCTGGCGGGCCAGCAGGACGCGGCTAACAAGGCTGCTGCAGACCAACAGGCGGCCGCTATTCCCGACGCCAACCTCGACGCCCAGCTGAATCAACTGGGCGCGCTCCGCAAGGATTGATCATGCGCATCCTGATTCTGCTCATCGTCGCCATGCTCGCTGGTTGCGCGCACGATTGCCCGGCGCCCCCCGCGCCGCGTATCGTCGACACCTCCTGTTCGTGGCTTTCGCCGATGTCCGCGTCGAGCGCTGACACCCCGGAAACGAAGCGCGAGGTCATCGCGTACGAGATCGCGCGCCAGAAAAATTGCCCGCAGGTGGCGAAATGACGAAGGTCGGCCGCTACTTCCTGAATTTCGCGCTGCTGTTCGACCAGGCTGTGAATACGGTTTTCGGTGGCTCGCCGAACGAGACCATCAGCGAGCGCTCGGCAAAGGCGCGTGACGCCGGGCGGCAGTGGGGATGCGTTCTTTGCCGCCTCCTGGACTGGATCAATCCCGGGCACTGTGACAACGCGTTGACGTCGACCATCGGCGACGATGCCGTTATTCCCGACGGGAAATAAAAGGCTGCGTCCAGCCCGTTGGTCCTACATCGGTGCTACAGGACTTTATAGCATTCCCGCCTAAGCCTCATCCCACGGCCTTTTCAGCTTCGCAGTTGCTCCCATCCATCATCGGCGCGACAGAAACGCGGCGGGGGCTGGCTTGACGGTTGGCGGACATGGCGATGGGAAACCGGGGAGTGACGGCTGGCGTGGATCAACCTTGCATTTTAACGCATACGGGCCTGGCTCTTCGTACCCTTTGCGCACTGCGCCAATTCGCAGAATTCCCCAGCAGAAAGCACGCCAAAGGGCCATTTTGGGCCGAAAAACCCCACGCGCGTTATGTAATCCATGTGGATTTTGTTGCGTCGCGCAAATTTTTTTGAGGGTGCTTTTAGGGTCTGTTCGTCGCTCAGCCCCGTCAGAATTGCCTGAGCGGATTGTTGTTGAACGGAGAATAGTAAATTCGGATTATCGCGATTATTTTCCGATAGTAGGTGTATACACTGAGTTTCGTTGACGCAGCTCGTGGGCACTGACCTCCCAGGCGCGGCGCCTTCCCGATCCGCAATTGAACCTGATATTGGAGTCCACCATGAAGACCAAACTCATTGCAGCGCTGCTGGTTGCAGCCACCGCTTCTGTTGCCGCTCCGGCGTTCGCCAGCGGCTACGGCCCGGCACCGTTCTATCGCCCGGACATCGGCGCGCCGGCTTCGCAGCGTGGCCAGAGCGTTCAGACCGTGGCCGCCGAACGCGTCCAGGAACAAGGCGCGCAAACGGCTTACGGCGGTGTCGCCGGCACGGCTTCGCAGTCGGGCAGCCACGCGAAGGCCGCGGGCCCGCAATCGGTTTTCTTCGGCCAGTAAGTCGCGCCGAAGTTCCCGATTCGTTGCCGGAGCCGCCCGCCGGTCGGGCGGCATAAAAGCCGGACGTCATTGCGACGTCCGGCTTTTGCTTTTGTGCGTCCGTTCCGGTTTGTTGCCGGGGCGGTGCTCAGGAAGCGGCACGCAGGCGACTGTCGATGGCCTCGCGAATGCGGTCGAAGGCCGCGTCGAAGGCATTGTCCTGGGTCGGAAAGCGGCCGGCGGCGATGCCGTCGACCGGCACGTTGGCGTTTTCGGCATCCGTGAGGCTCTGGATGATTTGCGTCGAGACGAAAAAGCCGGCTTCGTGGCTGCCGTCCACGCCGGCTGTCATGTCGAAACCCATATATTCGTAGCTGCGTCGGTTTTCCATGCCGCTGTCTCCTCGTAGGCGCATGCGCGGATTCTGGCACGTCCGCCGCCGGGCGGCGCCGCGGCCGGCCGTGGCCGATACGCGGCCGCTTGCGGAGCAATACGGCCGTATTCTGCAACTCCTGAAAAAATTCTCGCGCCGTGGTAGTTTCGGCGCTCCCCTAACCGAACTGATGGACAACGTTTCCATGGAATACCGCACACTCGGCGATACCGACGTCAAGGTGAGCCTGATCGGGCTCGGCACGATGACGTGGGGCGAGCAGAACACGGAGCGCGAGGCGCACGAGCAGATCGACTACGCGCTCGACCAGGGCGTCACGCTCGTCGATGCCGCTGAAATGTACCCCGTGCCGCCGCGCCCGCAGACGCAGGGGCAGACCGAGCGCTTCATCGGGACGTGGCTCGCGCAGCATCGCGCGGCGCGCGAGCGCATCGTGCTCGCCACCAAAATCGCGGGCCCGGCGCGTCAGCCGCACAACCCGCAGCACATTCGCGGGCCGCAGAACCAGTTCGACCGCAAGAATCTGACCGAAGCGCTCGACGGCAGCCTGAAGCGCCTGCAGACCGATTACGTCGACCTGTATCAGCTGCACTGGCCCGACCGCAGCACGATGACCTTCGGCCGCAACATGTATCCGTATCTCGACGATGCGTACACGGTGCCGATCGAGGAAACACTGAGCGTGCTCGCCGACTTCGTGAAGGCCGGGAAGATTCGCCATATCGGCGTGTCGAACGAAACGCCGTGGGGTGTCGCGCAGTTCCTGCGCGCCGCAGAAAAGCTCGGGCTGCCGCGCATCGTCAGCATCCAGAATCCGTACAGCCTGCTCAACCGCACCTTCGAAAGCGGCCTGTCCGAATTCGCGCACCGCGAAGGCGTGGGCCTGCTTGCGTATTCGCCGCTCGCGTTCGGCTGGCTTTCGGGCAAGTACGAGGGCGGGGCGCGTCCGGAAGGCGCGCGCATCACCCGGTTCGAGCGCTTCAAGCGCTACAGCAAGCCGGAATCGGTGGCCGCGACGACGCGTTATGTGGAACTCGCCCGCGCACATGGCTACACGCCCGCGCAGTTCGCGCTCGCGTTCGTCAACAGCCGGCCGTTCCTCACCAGCAATCTGATCGGCGCGACCTCGCTCGAGCAGTTGAAGGAAAATATCGCCAGCGCCGACGTCAAGCTTACCCCCGAACTACTCACGCAGATCGACGCGCTGCACGAGCAGCAGCCTAATCCGGCCCCTTAAAGGGAGCGCGAGGGAACCGCGCTGCCCCTTGCCGGGCCGCGCGGCGCCGCGCGAGTCGCCAACGCAGCAAAGTCGTTGGCGATTCGCAAGGCATACACTACGATCCAGCATGCGCCGCCCGGGGCGCCATCACGCCTCGCGTGACGGCGTCCGGGCGGCCGTCCATACGCTCAATCCCGGAGAATTTTTACAATGACGAGCGCACGTCCAGCGCAATCGCCCCCGTCTTACGGCTGGCCCATTTTTATTTTGCTGGCGGTGGCCGGTCTCTTCTACGTGAAGTGGTTCCCGTACTATCACCGCGCATTCACCGCCGAGCAAACGCATTCGATCGGCAAATCGATCCTGATGGGCGGCTCGGCTACGGCTCCCGATCCCTCGTTCTCCGCCGCGCTCGATTACGCCTATGCCTACGGCAAGGCGATCTGGCAGGCCATGGTGCTCGGCCTGCTGCTCGGCTCCGGCGTGCAGGCGCTGCTGCCCGTGCAATGGGTCGCGCGCGTGCTCGGCCGGCGCGGCTTCGGCAGCGTGGCCGCCGGCGGCCTGCTCGCGGTGCCCGGCATGATGTGCACCTGCTGCGCTGCGCCCGTGGTCGTGGGCCTGCGCGCGCGCAATGCATCGGCGGGCGGCGCGATTGCGTTCTGGCTCGGCAACTCGGTGCTCAATCCCGCCACGCTCGTGTTCATGGGGTTCGTGCTCGGCTGGCAGTGGAGCGCGCTGCGTCTCACACTGGGCCTGCTGATGGTGTTCGGCCTCGGCTGGGTCTGCAACCGGCTCGTGACGCCCGAGGAATCGCGTGCCGCCGACGACCGCCTCGCGCAACTCGCCCAGCAGCAGGCCGAGGGCGGCAACGTCTTCGTGCGCTGGGCGCGTATCTTTGTGCGCATGGCCGTGCGGCTGGTGCCGGAATACATCGTGCTGGTGCTGTTGCTCGGCGCCGCGCGCGCGTGGCTCTTCCCGCACATCGGCCCGGAACTCACGAGCAGCCTGGGCTGGATCGTCACGTTCGCCGTGGTCGGCACGCTGTTCGTGATCCCCACGGCGGGCGAAGTCCCCATCATCCAGGCGATGCTCGCGCTCGGCATGGGCGTGGGTCCCGCGGGCGCGCTGCTGATGACGCTGCCGCCCGTGAGCGTGCCGTCGTTCGCGATGCTGGCGGGCTCGTTCCGGCCGCGCATGCTCGCCGTCGTGGGCACGACCGTGGTGTTCTTCGGCATCGCCGCCGGGCTCGCGGCGGTGGCGCTTGGCTTCTAGGGACGCCGGCACGGGCAGGCGCCATGCGTTCAGCGTTGGCATTCTTGTAAAACGCGGGCGGTTCGCCGTCCGCCACGGAGCGGGCCGCGGCCCGAAACCAGCATGGCAAAGCAAAAAACCAATCCGAAACTCGAGCAGGCGCTCACGCGCGGCGATCTCGCCATCCGCCAGGCCAATTCGGCCCGCGCCACGGCGGTGCTGCGCGCGCTCGGCAAGATGATCGTCGAGGCCTCGGCCACCATCGGCGTCGAGGCGGATACCTCGATTCCCGACGGCGATCGCATCTACGATCCGGCCGACGGTCTGTGGCCGCAGGCGCTGCTGGTATCGCTCGATGGCCCGGTGGAGGAGTCGGATCCCGAAGAGATCCGCACGGTGCGCTTGCTCGCCCAGACCCAATCGACGATGTTCCGCGTGGAATGGCATCGCGCCGACGGCAAGGTCGGCCGCCAGGAAGGCGGCCCGTTCGCGACGGTCGCGTTTATTTCGGACGTCGATATTCCCTGGGGAGACGACGAGGACTGAACGCCGCGCGGCGCGGTTTCAGCGCATCATGCGCCGGCGAAACAGCACGGATGCGATCGCGAACGGCACCACCACGTAGATCGCGAGCACGAGCAGGTGAAGGCCGGCGTCTTCGACCGGCCGGTCGAGCATGGCGGGGCGGATCAACGCAACGGCATGCGCGAGCGGCAGCATCAGCGTGATGTGCTGCGCGGCGGCGGGCAGTTGCGCGATCGGAAAGAACACGCCGGAGAGCAGCAGCATCGGCGTGAGCACGAGCGTCTGATAAAACATGAAGAAGTCGTAGGATGGCGCGAGCGCGGTGACGATCATCGCGCAGCTCGCGAACGCGAGGCCCGCGAGCGCGATCACGGGCAGCGCGAGCAGCATGGAAGGAAAGCTCGCGTAGCCGAGCAGGCCCGCCACCACCATGATCGCCACGCCCGAGAGCATCGACTTGCTGGCGGCCCACATCACTTCGCCGAGCACGACGTCGCCGAGCGTGAGCGGCGTGTGCATGATCGCTTCCCACGTACGCTGCACGTGCATGCGCGAGAAGCCCGAGTACATCGACTCGAAGCTCGCCGACATCATCACCGAAGACGACACCGTGCCCGCCGCGAGAAACGCGATGTACGAGACGCCGTCGACGTGTCCGACCATCAGCCCGAGCCCGAAGCCCAAACCGAACAGATAGATCATCGGATCGGCGAGATTGCCGAACATCGATGCGAGGGCGAGCTTGCGCCAGACCAGATAATTGCGCCGCCACACGGCCACCCAGTGCGTGGCGTTCGAGGGCAGCGCGGCGCGCGGCTCGCGCGTGCCCGCATGCACGGGGCGCGAGGGCGCCGGGTTGTTGGTGCGTGTCTGCATGGTGTCCTTGGCGATTCGTACGCCGCCGTTAGTCTTGCATCTCGCGGCCCGTGAGCCGCAGGAACACGTCTTCGAGATTCGCGGGCCGGTGCAGATAGCGCAAATCGGAACGATGGCGCAGCTTCGCATGCACGGGCGCGGGGTCGTCGACATAGCAGAACAGCGTTTCGCCGCTGATCTCCGTGCGCTTGGCGTCGGCCGCGAGTTCGTCGCGCAAGGCGACCGGGTCCGGCCCGTATACCTCGATCACATCGCAGCCGATTTCCGATTCGATCAGCGCCTTGGGTGCGCCCTCGGCGATCTTGCGGCCTTCCTCGATCACGCAGACGCGATTGCAGAGCCGTTCGGCCTCCTCCATGAAATGCGTGGTGAGGAGAATCGTCTTGCCGCGCGCGAGCAGCGAGCGCAGCCTCTCCCAGATCAAATGCCTCGCCTGCGGATCGAGGCCCGTGGTGGGCTCGTCCATCACGAGCACGTCGGGGTCGTTCACGAGCGCGCGCGCGAGCGTGAGACGACGGCGCATGCCGCCGGAGAGTTCGCCCACGCGCGCGTCGGCCTTGCTTTCGAGGCGCGCGAATTCGAGCAGCGGCGCGACGAGATCGCGCGTTTCGCGCGCGGACAAGCCGAAGTAGCGGCCGAACACGAGCAGGTTCTCGCGCACGGTGAAGTCGGGGTCGAGATTGTCGAACTGCGGCACCACCCCCACGCGCTGGCGGGCGTGGCGCGCGCGCGCCGGCACGGGCTCGCCGCACAGGCTGATGCGCCCGGCATCGGGCGAAACGATGCCGAGCAACATGCGCAGCGTCGTGGTTTTTCCCGCGCCGTTCGGACCGAGCAGTCCGAAGCATTCGCCGGGAACGACGTCGAACGACAGGCCGTTGACGACTGCCCTGTCTCCGTAACGTTTGATGACCTGCTCGAATTCGATGGCGGGTGCGGACATGGACCGATTGAACGTGAGTCGAACGGGGTCGCGCGGGTCGAACGCAAAGGGATCGAAAAATCGCACGAATCAAGGCGGCCCATTTTAGTGCATTGCCGCGTGGCGGGTCGGGCCTCGCTGCGTGGCGGGTTGACGATGCGGGGCAAATGCATGTCGCGGCAAGCATGCAGACGTGCACAAGATGCGTGCGCCGTTCGGGATGCGTCTGGCGGTTTTCGATGCACACCTGGCGTTTTCCAGCCCTTGCGTGTGGAATTGCGGCGCACCATCATGAGAATCGCACAGCCTGCAAATCACGCGGGCGGGGAGAAGCGATCATGGCGAGCTATAAAAAAATTCTGCTTTGTTACGACGGCTCGCGCGAAGGCCGCAAGGCATTGCGTTGCGGCGCCGACCTTGCGCTCGATCTGAAGGCCGAAACGCATTTGCTCTCGGTCGTCGACATGCGCTCGACGATCGCCCAGAGCGCCGGCCTGCTGACCGATGTGGCCTGTGGCCGCTTTGAGGAAACGGCGCGCGAGATTCTTCAGGAAGGCGTGGACTGGCTAACGGAGCGCGGTGTGCGCGCCCAGGGGCACTTCGCGTTCGGGCATCCGATCGACGAAATCGCGAATCTGGCCAACGAACTGAATGCCGACCTCGTGGTGGTGGGCCATCGCTGTCGCACGGGACTCTCGCGCTGGTGGATGGGCGCGGGCAATACGCCGCTGCTCGACCGCGTATCGTGCAGCATTCTCGTGGCGTGTTCGTCGGCGGCTGAGGAAAAGCAGCAGCAGGCCGCTGCGTAAGGGACCAAGCGGACCAAGCGGACCAAGCAGGATCAAGCAGGATCAAGCAGGCCGCCTCGCACAGGAGCGGCCCGTATCCGCTGTCGCTTCCGGCCTGTCTCAGTTCGAGACGTTTCCTTCGTTTAGCTCGACCGCCGAGAGCTTCCACGAGAAGAGACCGTGACGCTGCAGGATGGCGGCGTAGTGCTCGCCCGTACTGCCGCGGTCCCAGGTGAGCGCGAACTCATTGAGGCCGCGATAGCCGGCCGTGGTAACCGGCCGAGCCCCGGGTGCGGGGTTGCCGGATGCGGCCGGTGGCGCGGCGGAGGCGGGTGCCGGTTGCGGTGGTTGCGCCGGCTCTGCCGGTTCTGCGGATTGCGTGCCGGATTCCGCTGGCGGCGGCGCGTGCGGCCGGTCGCCGGGCTTGCCCGTCGGCGGCATGCCATCGAGCAGGGCGGCCACGCCCTCCGGCGTGGCGTAGGCATCCACGAGCGGACTGATCAGTGCTGCGCCAATCACGGCGCCGAGGATCAGCAAGGGGTTACTGCTGTGCTGCCCCTCGACGCGCCGCTGCAGCATTTCGCCCACCTGCTGTTTCAGGCTCACGCGCAACGCAGGGTAATCGACGTATTCGTCGAGCGCGACGGCGTCGCGCGCGTCGGCGGCGGCTTTCATGTGCTTCACCGCGATATAGGGCGACGCATAGGCGTAACCGATCGCGGCAACCACCATTGCGACAGCAACCGTGATCGCGACGGGCTTTTTCCAGCCGTGGGTCTTGCGCGGGATAGAGGGAGTTTCCGTCATCGGCATAGGGCAAATCGTTCAAACAGGGTGTTGACCGCAAACCAGGCCAAACGATCCCGCCCGTAACCTCTTCTCACATTTGCGCAGCGTTGCCGCTCACTTGGCGAGCGCCGCGGGCAGGTCGCTGTGCTGCTCGGCAATGCAGCGGTCGATCGCGCGGCAGACCGCGTCGACCGTGCCGACGAGGATGAGCCGCGACGGGCCCTGATAGACGCGCACGGGTGCACGGCGCATGGGTTGTTCGGTGTTGAGCGTGCTGTTGAGCGATACACGCGCAAACGCCGGCTGGGCCGAGGGCAGCACGGGCAGGTCGGCCGTGCTGGCCGCCACCATGTCTGGCGAGTCGTCGAAGAGCGAGCCGCTCAGTGCGGCAGCCGAATCGCGGACTTCGCGGACCGCGCACGACGCGATTCCACGGAGATGGCGAAGACGGCCGAATTGGCGGAAGGGCAGCAGGCGGGCAAGGCGTTCCATGACTCTCTCCAGGCGGTGCGCAGCCAATGCGCAAACAATGTGGAAACTGCGCTGGAAACTGCGCGCAGACGGATTGCTTAGAATTCGGTGGGTCGGATCAGGCCGACCGCGATGCCTTCGAGCGCGAATTCCGCGCTGCCGGCCTCGACAAAAATATTGTCGTAATCGGGGTTCTCGGCGATGAGCTCGAGCCCATTCGGACGGCGCTTCAGGCGCTTCACGGTGACGTCGTCGCCGAGGCGCGCCACGATGATCTGGCCGTCTTTTGCTTCAGCCTTCTTCTGCACGGCGAGCAGGTCGCCGTCGAGGATGCCGGCGTCGCGCATGGAAAGGCCGCGCACCTTCAGGAGATAGTCGGGGCGGCTCGAGAAGAGCGCCGGGTCGCACATGTAGTTCTGCGAGATGTGCTCCTGCGCGAGGATCGGGCTGCCTGCCGCGACGCGGCCGACGAGCGGCAGCGAAAGCTGCATGATGCTCGGGTGCGGGAGCGTGAACTGGTGCGGCAGGTCGTCGGGCCCCGGCACGAGGCGGATGCCGCGCGAGGCGCCCGCAGCCAGTTCGATCACGCCCTTGCGCGCCAGCGCGCGCAGATGCTCCTCCGCGGAGTTGGCCGAGCTGAAGCCGAGTTCCGCCGCAATCTCGGCGCGCGTGGGCGGGAAGCCCGTGCGCTCGATGGCCCGGCGAACCAGATCGAAAACCTGCTGCTGTCGTGCGGTGAGTTTGGTCATGGCGCCACTGTATGTTTGAACAGGTAACTGTATTTTTATACAGTACTCGCCACTTTTCAAGTGTTACTTGAAGTTCGTCGACCGAGCGTTGCCATCGGGCCGCTTTCCCGTGCTTGCGCGGATGAAACCGCGTTCCAGCAGCGACTTCCTCTGTCCTTACCACTTTTGCGTATTAAAAAATAAGAAAACATCATTTTTAATAATGTAAGTCGATCGCTAGACTGGCCTCCATCGTTAGCTGCAGTTCACCAATGAGCGCAAACGAGCACACACGAGAACGGAGAACAGATAGATGGGCACGACACAAACGGGGCGCGCGGGCTGGCTGAAAACACTGGCGGCAAAACTGGTCATCGGCGTTGCGCCGCTCGTCGGCGTCATGGCGACGGCGGCAATGGCGCCGGCGACCGCTCACGCGGATACGTCGCTGCTCAACGTTTCCTACGATCCGACGCGCGAGCTGTACCAGGACATCAACGAAGCCTTCATCAAGCAATGGAAGGCGAAGACGGGCGAAACGCTCACCATCAAGCAGTCGCATGGCGGCTCGGGCGCACAGGCGCGTTCGGTGCTCGACGGCCTGCAGGCCGACGTCGTGACGCTCGCGCTGGCATGGGACATCGACGCGCTCGCCAACAAGGGCATCGTCGCGAAGGACTGGCAAAAGCGCCTGCCTGACAACGCCTCGCCGTACACGTCGACCATCGTGTTCCTGGTGCGCAAGGGCAATCCGAAGCACATCAAGGACTGGGACGATCTGACGAAGCCCGGCGTCTCGATCGTCACGCCGAACCCGAAGACCTCGGGCGGCGCGCGCTGGAACTATCTCGCGGCGTGGGCGTATGCGCTGCACCAGCCGGGCGGCAACGAGCAGAAGGCGAAGGACTTCGTCTCGAAACTCTACAAGAACGCGGGCGTGCTCGACTCGGGCGCGCGGGGCGCGACGACAAGCTTCGTGCAGCGCGGCATCGGCGATGTGCTGATTGCATGGGAGAACGAAGCATTTCTCTCACTCAAGGAATTTGGCCCTGACAAGTTCGAGATCGTGGTGCCTTCCGTGAGCATTCTGGCTGAGCCGCCGGTTGCCGTGGTGGACAAGGTCGTCGACAAGAAGGGCACGCGCAAGGAGGCCGAGGCCTACCTGCAGTTTCTCTATAGCGAAGAGGGCCAGGAGATCGCCGCGAAGAACTTCTACCGTCCGCGTTCGGACAAGGTCCCGGCGGCGCTCACCGCGAAGTTTCCGAAGCTCAAGCTCTACACGGTCGACGACACGTTCGGCGGCTGGCCCAACGCGCAGAAGACGCACTTCGCGGATGGCGGCGTGTTCGACTCGATCTATCAGCCGCAATAACGAGCCGCAATAAAGCAGTCAAGCAGCAAGCGGTCCGCATGGCGATGCGGCCGCATAACAACGAAGCGCGCCCGCGGGCGCGCTTTTCGGCGCGAATCGGCAACGCACGAATCGCGCAACCCATGTCTGGACGACGAGCATGACAACGTTACGATTGCGCAAGCCCAGTGCGCTGCCCGGCTTCGGCTTGACGCTCGGCATCACGGTGGCTTACCTGAGCCTCGTGGTGCTCATTCCGCTTGCCGCCACCTTTGTCAAGACGGCGACACTCGACTGGAGCCAGTTCGTGCGCGCCGTGTGGTCGCCGCGCGTGATCGCCTCGTACCGGCTCACGTTCAGCGCCGCGCTCGGCGGGGCGCTGATCAATGCGGTATTCGGCTTCCTGCTCGCGTGGGTGCTGGTGCGTTATACGTTTCCGCTCAAGCGGGTGATCGATGCGCTCGTCGATCTTCCGTTCGCACTGCCGACTTCCGTGGCGGGCATTTCACTCGCCGCCGTGTATGCGGGCAATGGCTGGATCGGCCAGTTCCTGGAGCCGCTCGGTCTGAAGATCGCCTTTACGCCGCTCGGCGTGCTCGTGGCGCTGACCTTCATCGGCTTGCCGTTCGTCGTGCGCACCGTGCAGCCGGTGCTCGAGGACTTCGAGCGCGAACAGGAGGAGGCGGCCGCGTGCCTCGGCGCTTCCCGCTGGCTCACGTTCCGCCGCGTCGTGCTGCCCGCGGTGCTGCCGGCGCTGCTCACCGGATTCGCGCTCGCGTTCGCGCGCGCGCTGGGCGAGTACGGCTCGGTCATCTTCATCGCCGGCAACGTGCCGATGAAGTCGGAGATCACGTCGCTGCTCATCATCACGAAGCTCGAACAATACGACTATGCGGGCGCAACAGCGCTCGCCGTGATGATGCTCTGCGTGTCGTTCGTCATGCTGCTGCTCATCAATTCGCTGCAGTGGTATCTGCAACGCCGCACGAGCCGGGGCGTTTCGGCCGGCAGCGCACCGAATGGCGTGGCGGGCGCAGCCGTCGCGGGAGAGGCGCAATGAGCATGCCGCCGCAACAACGAAGCGCGCGCCGGCCGGACCCGGTCACAGAAGCCGCGTGGGTGCGCTGGCTGCTGACCGGCATCGCGCTCGCGTTTCTCGCGCTGTTTCTGGTGCTGCCGCTCGTCGCCGTGTTCTGGCAGGCGCTGTCGAAGGGCATCGGCTTCTATTTCACGTCGCTTGTCGACCCCGACGCGCTCTCCGCGATCAAGCTCACGCTCATCACCGCGGCGATCGCGGTGCCGCTGAATCTGGCCTTCGGCCTCGCGGCCTCGTGGACGATCGCCAAGTTCGAGTTTCGCGGCAAGGCGCTGCTCACCACGCTGATCGACCTGCCGTTTTCGGTTTCGCCCGTGATTTCGGGTCTCATCTACGTGCTGCTGTTCGGCGCGCAGGGCTGGCTCGGGCCGTGGCTCGAAGACCACAACGTTCAGATCATCTTCGCTGTGCCGGGCATCGTCCTCGCGACGATCTTCGTGACGTTCCCGTTCGTCGCGCGCGAACTGATTCCGCTGATGCAGGCGCAGGGCAACGACGAAGAAGAGGCTGCACACGTGCTGGGCGCGTCGGGCTGGCAGATGTTTCGCCGCGTGACGCTGCCCAATATCCGCTGGGGCTTGCTGTACGGCGTGATCCTTTGCAATGCACGCGCGATGGGCGAGTTCGGCGCGGTCTCGGTGGTGTCGGGCCATATTCGCGGCCAGACCGACACGATGCCGCTGCATGTCGAGATCCTTTACAACGAGTACAACTTCGCGGCGGCGTTTGCCGTGGCATCGCTGCTCGCGTTGCTCGCGCTCGTCACGCTTGGCCTGAAGCTGCTCGCGGAGCATCGTCTTTCGGGGGAGATGCGCGGCGCGGATGAGATTCCCGCCCACGCCGGCCCGAAACCCGTGGCCGTGCAACACGTTTCACAACGCGCGGCGCCTCGCGGCGTGCGCCAACCGATTCAAGCAGGGGAGCAGTAACCATGGGCATCACCGTCAGCAATCTGCAAAAGCGCTTCGGCGACTTCACCGCCCTCGACAACGTCTCGCTCGACTTTCCGCCGGGCGAACTGGTTGCGCTGCTCGGACCTTCCGGTTGTGGCAAGACCACGCTCCTGCGCGTGATCGCGGGCCTCGAATACGCCGACGCGGGTCAAGTCGTGCTGCAAGGCCAGGACGTGGGCGAGGTGGGCGCGCGCGAGCGCCAGGTGGGCTTCGTGTTCCAGCATTACGCGCTGTTCCGCCACATGACGGTGTTCGAGAACGTGGCGTTCGGCCTGCGCGTGAAGCCGCGCAGCGAGCGGCCTTCGGAGGCCGTGATCCGCGAGAAGGTGCATGAGCTGCTCAAGCTCGTGCAGCTCGACTGGCTCGCGCAGCGCTATCCGTCCGAGCTTTCGGGCGGCCAGCGTCAGCGCATCGCGCTGGCGCGCGCGCTCGCCGTGGAGCCGAAGGTGCTGCTGCTCGACGAACCGTTCGGCGCGCTCGACGCCAAGGTGCGCAAGGAGTTGCGCTCGTGGCTGCGCCGCCTGCACGACGACCTGCACATCTCGACGATCTTCGTCACGCACGACCAGGAGGAAGCGCTCGAGGTGGCCGATCGCATCGTCGTGATGAATCATGGGCACGTGGAGCAGGTGGGCAGCCCGCAGGACGTCTATGATCATCCGCAGACGGCCTTCGTCTACGAATTCCTGGGCGCCGCGAACCGGCTGCGCGGCAGCGTGGATGCGCGCGGTTTCGTCGCCGAGGGCGCTGCGCAGCCGATCTCGGTGCACGCGAGCTTCGCGGGCCCGGCGCTCGCCTACGTGCGGCCGCACGACCTCGTGCTGCACCGCGAAGCGAGCGATCACCGCGACGGCATCGTCGTCGACGTGCGCCGCGTGGTGACGCTGGGCGGCTCGGTGCGCGTGGAGCTGGAAAGCCGCACGGGCGGTGTGCTCGAAGCCGAGCTCGATCGCGAGTCGTGGCGCGCGCTGGGGCTTTCGGTCGGCGAGGGCGTGACGGCGGTGCCGCGCGGGCTGCGCGTATTTCCGGCCTGAATTCCCGGCTTGAATTCGCGGCTTGAATTCCCGGCTTAAATCGCGGCGCAATGAGCGTTACAGTGCTCGCATCGACAAAAAACGAATAATCGGTCAGCAGTCCCGGAGGAAAGACCATGAATTTTCAGCAGTTGCGTTTCGTGCGCGAAGCCGTGCGGCAGAACATGAACCTGACCGAAGTGGCGAATGTGCTGTATACGTCGCAGTCGGGCGTCTCCAAGCAGATCAAGGATCTCGAAGACGAACTCGGCGTGGACATTTTCATTCGCCGCGGCAAGCGCCTGACCGGCCTCACGGAGCCGGGCAAGGCCGTGCATCAGCTGATCGAGCGCATGCTGCTCGACGCCGAGAACCTGCGCCGCGTGGCGCGCCAGTTTGCTGACCAGGACAGCGGCCACCTCGTGGTCGCGACGACGCACACGCAGGCGCGCTACGCGCTGCCGAAGGTCGTGCACCGGTTCCGCGAAGTGTTTCCGAAAGTCCACCTCGCGCTGCGCCAGGGCAATCCGCAACAGATCGCGCAGATGATCATCAACGGCGAGGCGGACATCGGCATCTCGACCGAAGCGCTCGACCGCTTCCCCGACATCGTGACGTTTCCGTGCTACTCGTGGCATCACGTGGTGGTCGTGCCGAAGACGCATCCGCTCGTGGGCCGCGAAAATCTCACGCTCGAAGACGTGGCGGAGTATCCGGTCATCACCTACGACCAGGACTTCACGGGCCGCTCGCATATCGACCAGGCGTTCGCGAAAGCGGGCGTGGTGCCCGACGTGGTGCTGACCGCCATCGACGCGGACGTGATCAAGACCTACGTCGAACTCGGCATGGGCGTGGGCATCGTCGCGGCGATGGCCTACGACCCGAAACGCGACAGCGAACTCGTCGCGCTCGACACGAAGCATCTCTTCGATGCGAGCACGACCCGGGTGGGCCTGCGCAAGGGCGCATTCCTGCGCCAGTACGCGTACCGGCTCATCGAAATGTTCGCGCCGCAGCTTACCGAGCAGCAGATCGCGAGCCAGTTGCGCGAGGCGACCTGAAAAGCGCGCTGATTTTCCCGGTGGCGGCGGATCGCTTAAAATCGCCGCCATGAATACTTCCACTTCCACTTCCTTTGGCGCCGCGGCGCCAAAGGCGCTGCCGCGCATCGCCGTGCTCGCCACGGGCGGCACCATCGCGGGCTCCGCCGCCGACGCCGCGAACACCGCCGGCTACCAGGCCGGCGTGATCGGCGTCGCGCAGCTGCTGGCCGCCGTGCCGGGCCTCGACGCCATCGCCCACATCCAGGCCGAGCAGGTCGCGAGCATCGACAGCAAGGACATGTCGCTCGCGCTGTGGACCACGCTCGCGCAGCGCGTGAACGAACTGCTCGCAAGCGACGCAGTCGACGGCGTGGTGATCACGCACGGCACGGATACGCTCGAAGAAACAGCGTATCTGCTGCATCTCACGGTGAAGAGCACGAAGCCGTGCATCTTGACGGCGGCCATGCGTCCCGCCACGGCGCTTTCCGCCGACGGCCCGCTCAACCTGCTCAATGCCGTCACGCTCGCCGCGAGCGAGGCGGCGGCCGGGCAGGGCGTGCTGGTGGCGTTCAATAACCGGATTCATTGCGCACGCGACGTCGCGAAGGTCAGCACCTACGCGGTGGATGCATTCCAGTCGCCGGAGATCGGCGCGCTGGGCTGGGTGCAGGATGGCCGCGTCGAATTCCAGCGCCGCGCCCTGCGGGCGCATACGGTCGAAACGCCGTTCACGGCCTCGGCGCAATGGCCGCAGGTCGAGATCGTGACGAGCTATGCGGGCGTGTCGCGCGCGGCTGTCGAAGCACTCGTTGCCGCCGGCGTGGATGGGCTCGTCGTGGCCGGCACGGGCAACGGCTCGATTCACGGCGCGTTGCAGCAGTCGCTGGCCGAGGCGGCTGCCAAGGGCGTGGCCGTCGTGCGCGCCTCGCGCGTCGGCTCGGGTCACGTGATGCGCAACGGCGCGGCGAGAGACGATACGCTCGGCTTCGTCTCGTCGGGCACGCTCAGCCCGTACAAGGCGCGTGTGCTGCTGCTGCTCGCGCTGGCAGCGGGCACGGCCGACAAGGCGGGGCTGCAGGACGTGTTCGACACGTACTGAGTCCGGCCGCGCACAACGAAGAACGGGCCTGGCGGATCGCTCCGCCAGGCCCGTTTGTTTTCTGGCCGCGTTTGCGTGTTGCCGCGCTTACTGCAGCGGCGGAATCACGAGGACCTGACCCGGATAGATCTTGTCCGGGCTCTTGAGCATCGGCGTGTTCGCCTGGAAGATCGCGTCGTTCTTCGCGCCGCTGCCGTAGTACTTTTCGGCGATCTTCCAGAGGTTGTCGCCGGCGACGACCGTGTGATGCTGCGCTTCGGGCGCGGGGTTCGTCACGCTCATCTGGTCGTCGACCTTGTCGACGTTCTGCACGTTGCCGGCCGCGACGAGGATCTTCTCTTTCGTCGGCTGGTCGGCGGCGTTGCCGGTCACGGTCACGGTGTGCGAGACGCTGTCGTAGGCCACGCCGAGGTTGTCGGCGTCGAGGCCTTGCGAGCGGATATAGGCGGCGATCGCGTCGCTGGCCTTCTGGTTCAGTTCGGCGGGATTCGCAGCGGGGTCTGCCGGTGCGGCAGCGGGCTCCGCGGCGGCAGGCGCTGCCGCCGTGCCGAACAGCTTTTCGCCTGCTTCCTTGATGAAATTGATAATGCCCATCGATCACTCTCCTCACGTGCTGGAAATGACTCGGTGCTCACGCGTCGGGTCCACCTTGACCCGTCTGCGTGACAGCCGGATGAAAGCACAATTCTGCAAGCGTGGCCGCGAAGGTGTCCATCGGGGCAGCGTCAAAGAGTGTGAAACCGGGGGGAGAAAAAGGGAAGGCAACGAAAAACGGGCATCCGACACGCGGACACCCGATGACGACGTCTGACCGACCAAGGCTTCCCCGCCGTCACCGGGCGCCGCTTTCGGACCCCACTGGCCGCCCTCAGCCCAGGGCGGCACCGATTTGCCTCGCGGCGGTTGCCGCCGCCGCGAAGCGCCCCACGGGAGGCGCGTGCGCTTCAGTCTCAGCGCGCACGCCGATATGCGTGATCCGGTTCTGCGGGCGGTCCGCGCGTTGCGTCGCACGAACCGCCGTCCTGCCGCCGCTGAAACTCAAGCCACCTTCACCTGCGCTTGCGGCTCGGCGATCTCGAAGTTCGCCATGATCTCGAGCGCGCGGATCATGGCCGAGTGGTCCCACGCCTTGCCGCCGTGCGCGGCGCACACGCTGAAGAGCTGCTGCGCGCTCGCGGTGTGGGGCAGCGCGATGCCCAGCTTGCGCGCGCCGTCGATCGCGAGGTTCAGGTCCTTCTGGTGCAGCTCGATGCGAAAGCCCGGATTGAACGTGCGCTTCGTCATGCGCTCGCCGTGCACTTCGAGAATGCGCGACGAAGCGAAGCCGCCCATCAGCGCCTGGCGCACACGCTCCGGATCGGCGCCCGAACGGGCTGCGAAGAGCAGGGCTTCGGCCACGGCCTCGATGTTCAGCGCGACGATGATCTGGTTGGCGACCTTCGTGGTCTGGCCCGCGCCGTTGTCGCCGACGAGCGAGATGTTCTTGCCCATCAATTCGAACAGGGGCCTCGCGAAATCGAACGCCTTTTGCGGGCCTCCGACCATGATCGAGAGCGTGGCTTCGCGTGCGCCGACTTCGCCGCCCGAGACCGGCGCGTCGAGATAGTCGCAGCCGAGCGCGTTGATCTGTTTGGCGAACTGCTGGGTTTCGAGCGGCGAGATCGAGCTCATGTCGATCACGAGTTTGCCGGCCGAGAGACCCTTGGCGACGCCGTCGTCGGCGAACAGGACGTTGGCGACATCGGGGGTGTCCGGCACCATCACGATGACGATGTCCGACGCCTTCGCGACCGCCGTCGAATCGGCGACGACTTCGGTTTGCGTGCGCAGGTCGTCGGGTACCGGGTACTTGCCGTTCACGGCGAGCGTGTGGCCGCCCTTGATGAGATTGCGCGCCATGTGCGCGCCCATGATGCCGAGTCCGATAAAGCCAATCTTTGCCATCTTGTGTCTCCGTTAAAGCGAATGCGTCAATGTGCGTAGGGGCTCAGGCAAGTTCGGCGGTGCGCCTCCTGGCGCCGCGCAGCCAGCCGAGACCTTCGACGGTCGTCGTGCGCGGCTTGTACTCGCAGCCGATGTGGCCTTCGTAGCCGAGCGCGTCGAGCAGATCGAACAGGAACGGGTAGTGGATTTCGCCCGTGCCGGGTTCGTTGCGGCCAGGATTGTCGGCGAGCTGGATGTGGGCGATCTTCGCGAAGTGCTTCTTGATCGTCGCGGCGAGTTCGCCTTCCATACGCTGCATGTGATAGATGTCGTACTGCAGGAACAGGTTGTCCGAGCCAGTCTTTTCGATCACGTCGAGCGCCTCGGCCGAGCGGTTCAGCGCGAAGCCGGGAATGTCGTACGAATTGCACGGCTCGACCAGCAGGCGGATGCCTTCGCGCTTGAGTGCGCCAGCGGCAAAGCGAAGGTTATCGACGATCGTGGCGAGCGCCGTCTCGCGATCGACGCCTGCCGTCGGAATGCCGACGAGACAGTTCAGTTGCGGCACCTTCAGCGCCTTCGCATATTCGATCGCGCGGCCAACGCCTTCCTGGAACTCGCCGCGGCGCTCGGGCAGGCAGGCAATGCCGCGTTCGCCCGCTTCCCAGTTGCCCGCAGGCAGGTTGTGGAGGACGAGTTTCAACCCGTTGACCTCCAGACGCTCGGCCAGATCGGCGGCCTTGTACGGATACGGGAACAGGAACTCCACGGCGTCGAAGCCCGCTTGGGCGGCCGCTGCGAAGCGGTCGAGGAAGGGCGCTTCGTTGAACAGCATGGTGAGGTTCGCGGCGAATTTTGGCATGGTGCAGGGTCTCGCTGGTCGGTCAGTAAAAGAAGTCAGGCGGGAAGTCACGCGATAAATCGGCCAGGCTGCGCGCCGATGCCCTGCGCGCGGCCCGCGTTGCGGTGAGGCGGGCTTGCGTGCGCTCAGTCGACGGCATTCATCGCGCTGATGGCCGTCGGCGCGTGCTCGGGCTTTTCGGCCAGTTCTTCGAACTCGTTGATGGCGTCGATTTCGGTGCCCATCGAGATGTTGGTCACGCGCTCGAGAATCACTTCGACGACAACCGGCACGCTGTGCTCGGCGGCGAGCGCCTGGGCCTGCTTGAGCGCCGGGGCGATCTCTTCCGGCTTGAACACGCGCAGCGCCTTGCAGCCGAGGCCTTCGGCGACCGTGACGTGATCGACGCCATAGCCGTTCACTTCAGGCGCGTTGATGTTCTCGAATGCGAGCTGCACGCAGAAGTCCATGTCGAACGCGCGCTGCGCCTGGCGGATCAGGCCGAGATACGAGTTGTTGACGACCACGTGCACATACGGCAGCTTGAACTGCGCGCCCACGGCCAGTTCTTCGACCATGAACTGGAAGTCGTAGTCGCCCGACAGCGCCACGATGGGCCGCGTCGGATCGGCTGCGCGCACGCCGAGCGCCGCCGGAATCGTCCAGCCGAGCGGACCCGCCTGGCCGCAGTTGATCCAGTTGCGCGCCTTGTACACGTGCAGGAACTGGGCGCCGGCGATCTGCGAGAGGCCGATGGTGCTCACGTAGCAGGTGTCGCGGCCAAACGCCTTGTTCATCTCTTCGTACACGCGTTGCGGCTTGATCGGCGTGTTCTCGAAGTGCGTCTTGCGCAGCATCGTGCGCTTGCGTTGCTGGCAGTCGGCCACCCATGCGCTGCGGTCCTTCAGCTTGCCCGCGGCCTTCCATTCCTGCGCGACTTCGACGAACAGTTCGAGCGCGGCCTTTGCGTCCGAGACGATGCCGAGATCGGGGCCGAACACGCGGCCGATCTGCGTCGGCTCGATATCGACGTGCACGAACTTGCGGCCCTTCGTATAGACCTCGACGCTGCCCGTATGACGGTTCGCCCAGCGGTTGCCGATGCCGAGCACGAAGTCGGAGGCGAGCATGGTGGCGTTGCCGTAGCGGTGCGAGGTCTGCAGGCCGACCATGCCGGCCATGAGCGGATGGTCGTCGGCAATCGCGCCCCACGACATGAGCGTCGGGATCACGGGCACGCCGACCGTTTCGGCGAACTGCACGAGCAGGTCTTCGGCGGCTGCGTTGAGCACGCCGCCGCCCGAGACGATCAGCGGCTTGTCGCTCGCGTTGAGCAGGTCGAGCGCGGCTTCGATCTGCTTGCGCGTCGCCTTCGGCTTGTAGACCGGCAACGGCTCGTACGTGTCGATGTCGAATTCGATTTCGGCGAGCTGCACGTCGATCGGCAGGTCGACCAGCACCGGACCCGGACGGCCCGAGCGCATCAGATGGAACGCCTGCTGGAACACGCGCGGCACGAGCGCCGGCTCGCGCACGGTGACGGCCCACTTGGTGACGGGCTTGGCGATCGACTCGATGTCGACGGCCTGGAAGTCTTCCTTGTAGAGGCGGGCGCGCGGCGCCTGACCCGTGATCGCGAGGATCGGAATCGAATCGGCCTGGGCCGAGTAGAGGCCCGTGATCATGTCGGTGCCCGCGGGGCCCGAGGTGCCGATGCACACGCCGATGTTGCCCGGCGTGGCGCGCGTATAGCCTTCGGCCATGTGCGAGGCGCCTTCGACGTGGCGCGCCAGCACGTGCGTGATGCCGCCGGCCTTTTTCATCGCCGAATAGAACGGATTGATGGCTGCGCCCGGCACGCCGAAAGCGGTGTCGATGCCTTCTTTTTCCAGCACCAGAACGGCGGCGTCGACGGCTCTCATTTTGGCCATGATTGTCTCCTGAATGTCTCGTATGCGAGGAATGGCTATGCGTTGAGGCCCACTTTAGAGGCGCAGGAAAGGTTTGATAAGATCAGTTCAGGTCGCTTATTCCGAAACAAAAAGTATGGAATGCTCGCGGAGCGGCTTCCGGCGTGGGACACAGGAGACAGGCAATGGACCGCTTCAAGCAGATCGAAACCTTCGTGCGCGTCGCGGACGCGGGCAGCCTCGCGGCGGCGGCGCTCGAGGAAGGCGTCTCGCCGGTGATCCTCGGGCGGCGTATCGACGCGCTGGAAAAGCGCCTGGGCGTGAAGCTCATCTACCGTTCGACGCGGCGGCTCGTGGTAAGCGAGGAGGGCGCGGCCTTTCTCGAGCGCTGCCGCGGCCTGCTCGCCGACTGGGATCAGGCGGAAAACGAGCTGTCCGCGGGGCGCCAGGTGGTGAGCGGCCATCTGATCGTCTCGGCGCCCGCCGCGTTCGGGCGCAAGCACGTCGCGCCGCTCGCGCCCGAATTTCTCGCCGACAAGCCCGAACTCCAGGTGTCGTTCAATCTCACCGACCGCGTGGTCGATCTGGTGCGCGAGGGCTATGACCTGTCGATCCGCATTGGCGGCGCGGTGGATCCGAACTTCGTCGCCGTGAAGCTCGCCGCGAACCGGCGCGTGGTGTGCGGCACGCCCGAGTATTTCCGCAAGCACGGGCGCCCGAAAACGCTCGAAGACCTGCCGCACCACAATTGCCTCGCGTTCAACCTGCAGGGCGGCCAGAACCGCGGCTGGTACTTCAGCCGCGGCGGCAAGCTCGTCACCGTGCGCGTGGGCGGCACGCTCGACTGCAACGACGGGGAACTGCTGCACCGCTGGGTGACCGAGAGCCTCGGCCTCGGCTGGCGCTCGACCTGGGAGATCGACGCCCAGCTCGCGCGCGGCGAACTCGAAACGGTGCTCGACGAATACGCGCTGCCCGACTACGACATCCTCGCGGTGTATCCGCAGCAGCGCTACGTGCCGGCGCGCGTGCGCTACTTCATCGACTATCTCAAGGAGGTCTACGCGCGGCCGGGGTACTGGGCCGGCGCGTAATCGCGCGCTGCGAATTTATTTTTCGTTTTCGTGCGCGCGCAGCGGGAATAAACTGGCCCGAGCTTCGGTAGTGCCTGTATGCGGCCGCGGTCGCGCAAGCCAGACGAAGAAGCGAGGGGACGACGTGGGCGAATCCGCGTACGAGCAGGATGAGGCAGGGCGCAGCCGCCGCTTTCAGGCGCTGGCGCTGCCGCATCTCGATGCGGCCTACAACCTTGCGCGCTGGCTCTCGCGCAACCCGGGCGACGCGGAAGATATCGTCCAGGAGGCGTTTCTGCGCGCGTTCCGCTTCTTCGATGCATTTCGCGGCGACGAGGCCCGCCCCTGGCTGCTCGCGATCGTGCGGCGCGTCTGGTACGACGAATGGCGGCGGCGCGCGGGCGCGGAAGAGGTGGCGCCGTTCGACGAGTTGCGCGACGACGCGCCGCTCGAGGGCTGGGAAACGGGCGGCGTCGATCCCGAGACGCTCGCGATCCGCGCCGAAGACGCCCGCCACGTGCAGGATGCGCTCAGGCGTCTGCCGGTCGAGTATCGGGAAGTGCTGGTGCTGCGCGAGCTGGAGGAGCTGGGCTACCGCGAGATTGCGGCGATCGCCGATCTGCCGGTCGGCACGGTGATGTCGCGGCTCGCACGTGGCCGCAGGCGGTTGGCGACGCTGCTGGCGGCGTACCGCGGCGGCGAGCGCCAGCCGGCAGCGGCGCGTAGTGCAGTCAACGAGACGGCAAACGATCCGGTTGTCCCCGCCCGCGGCTGCGCGGACGACAGGGCAGGAGTCGGGGGAAGCAGTCAAGCCAGGAGACCATCCGGCCCGGGAAACGGCGGTCGGTTCCGCGAGGAGCCGGCCGCCGACGGCGGAGCGCCGTTGCGCCCTTGCTCCCGCACCGAAGGCCGAACGACGGAGGCGCCAGATGAACTGTAACGAAGCGCGCCCGCTGGTCGACGCGAGCGTCGACCGTGAACTCTCCGCCGCCGACGAATGGCGTGTGCGCGAGCATCTCGCAGGCTGCGAGACGTGCCGCCGTGTCGCCGACGATGCGCAGGCCATCTCTCGAATGATCCGATCCGCGCCATACCACCGTGCGCCGGCTGGGCTGGCCGCGCGTATTGTCGCGGCATTGCCGGCGACGGACGTGCCGCCTGCGAAAGCAACGCCTTCGCCAACACCCGCGCGCGACTCGGGCGGCTGGCGCGCGTGGCTGCGCAACGGGTGGCCAGGCCGCGTCGGCGGGGCGCGCGGCAATGCGGGCGGCCGTGGCTGGGGCGCTGCGTCCGTCGGCGCGGGCCCGCACGCGGCCACGCTCGCGTGGTTCGGTTGCGCGGTGTTGATCCTTTGTGCGCTGGCGGTGATCGCCACACTGCATCTGCGCCGCCCGGCCGCAGAGACGGCCTTCGTCGACGATCTCGTGTCGAGCCACGTGCGGGCCCAGATGTCGGGCCGCGATATCGACGTGATCTCGACGGACCGCCATACCGTGAAGCCGTGGTTCAACGGCCGCATCGACTACGCGCCGCCCGTCTTCGATCTGGCGCAGCAGGGCTTTGCGCTGGCGGGCGGACGTCTCGATTATGTGGGGCGCGAACGTGTTGCCGTGCTCGTCTATCACTATCGCAAGCATGTGATCGACGTCTACGTGTTCCCGCCGGGCGCGGGCGGACCGGCCGTCTCGGGCGCCGCGCCGCCGTCGTCGAGCGAAGGCTACGCGCTCCTGCGCTGGCAGGCGGCAGGCATGACCTGGTGGGCGGTGACCGACGCCGGCGCGGATGCGCTCGACGGCCTGCGCGCGGCGCTCGACGCCCGTCTCGCGGGCGGCGCGAGCGAGGCGGCAGGGGGCTAGGCCGTCGTCCCGGACGGGCACTCAGGCGTGCCTTCGGGAGTGCCTTCTGGCGTGCCTTCAGGGCGCTCCTCGCCGCGCAAGTCATTGAAAACACGCCCGATTCATCGCCCGCACACAGGATCTGTCTTGCGCGCGTGACCTATCCGCGCTACAATCTTCGGCTTCTCACTTGCCACACCGGTTCCGACGCCCGGGTGGCTTCTATCCAAAAGTCAGCACAAGGAGTGACACATGCGTCATTACGAAATCGTCTTCATCGTGCACCCCGATCAGAGCGAGCAAGTGCCCGCCATGATCGAGCGCTACAAGAGCACGATCACCTCGCACGGTGGCCAGATCCACCGCATCGAAGACTGGGGCCGTCGTCAACTGGCCTACATGATCGAGAAACTCGCGAAGGCTCACTACGTCTGCATGAACATCGAATGCGACCAGACCACGCTCGACGAACTGGAGCACGCGTTCAAGTTCAACGACGCCGTTCTGCGTCACCTCATCGTCAAGATGAAGAAGGCCGAAACCGGCCCGTCGCCGATGATGAAGGAAGTGCAGCGCGAAGAAGCCAAGAAGGCGGCTGCCCAGCCGACCGAAGCGCAGGCTTAATTAACGTAAGCCATCAGGATTCAAGCCACTCCGCGTGAACAGGCTTCAACTTACCGCGAGCGTCGTCGAACGCGAACCGGTGCGGTACACCCCCGCCGGCGTTCCGATCGCAAGCGTGACGTTGCAGCACCGCACGGAGGTCGTCGAAGCCGGCATTCCCCGCTTCGTCGAGCTCACGATGCCCGCGGTGGCGGCCGGCAAGGCCTGCGGTCTCGTGGAAAGCTGTGAGATGGGCGTGGAAGCGCTCTTCACCGGCTTTCTGGCGAAAAAGCACCGCAATGCGCGAACCCTGGTGTTTCACATCACCGAAATGCAAGGCACAGGAAAGGACTAATCATGCCCCGCCCGACTGGTAAGAAATTCGACAAGCGTCGTCAGCAACAAAACCCGCTCTTCAAGCGCAAGAAGTTCTGCCGCTTCACGGCTGCAGGCGTCGAGCAGATCGACTACAAGGACCTCGATACGCTGAAGGACTTCATCGGCGAAAACGGCAAGATCACGCCGGCTCGTCTGACGGGTACGAAGGCCCACTATCAGCGTCAGCTGGACACGGCTATCAAGCGCGCGCGTTTCCTCGCGCTGATGCCGTACACCGACCAGCACAAGGCCTAACAAGACGACGCGATAAGGAGCAATAGAATGCAGATCATTCTTCTGGAAAAAGTCGTCAACCTCGGTAACCTCGGCGACATCGTCAAGGTGAAGGACGGTTACGCACGTAACTTCCTGATCCCGAACAAGAAGGCACGCCGTGCTACGAAGGACGCAATCGCTGAATTCGAAGTCCGCCGCGCGGAACTCGAAAAGGTCGCCGCCGAAAAGCTGGCAGCAGCGCAAGCCGAAGGCGAAAAGCTGAACGGCCTGACCGTCCAGATCGGCCAGAAGGCCGGCGTGGACGGCCGCCTGTTCGGTTCGGTCACGAACGCGGACATCGCCGCCGCGCTCACGAAGCAAGGCTTCGCAGTGGAAAAGGCACAAGTGCGTCTGCCAGAAGGCCCGCTGAAGATGGTGGGCGACCACCCGGTGCAGGTTTCGCTGCACACCGACGTCCTCGTCGACGTCACGGTGTCGGTGCTGGGCGAGCACGCCTAAGTCCTCACGTGCGGTCCTTGCGGGCCGCGCGGTTTGACGCCGCATTTGACGCAAGACCTCAGGAAGGGCAGGAGCCGCAGGGCTTCTGCCTTTTTTGTTGTGCGCTGCCTCGCCGCGCGCTGCAAGTTTTCAAGCTTGTTCGAGGCATCCCCTTGTCCGATAATTGCCCTCCATGAACGCTCCGAAAGATCCCCAACTCGACTCGCTGAAAGTCCCGCCGCATTCGATCGAAGCCGAGCAATCGGTGCTTGGCGGCCTGCTGCTGGATAACGGCGCATGGGACCGGATTGCCGACTTCCTCTCGCAAAGCGACTTCTATCGCTACGATCACCGCATCATCTTCGAGCACATTGGCCGGCTGATCGCCGCCACGCGCCCGGCCGACGTGGTGACGGTGTATGAGGCGCTCGGCACCTCGGGCAAAGCGGATGACGTGGGCGGCCTCGCGTACCTGAACGCGCTCGCGCAGAATACGCCGAGCGCCGCGAACATTCGCCGCTACGCGGAAATCGTGCGTGACCGCGCGGTGTTGCGCCGCCTCGTTTCCGTCGCCGACGAGATTTCCGCCGACGCCTTCAACCCACAGGGCAAGGAAGTGCGTCAGCTGCTCGACGAGGCCGAGTCGAAGGTGTTCTCGATCGCCGAAGACGGCGCGCGCGGCACCCAGGGCTTCCTCGAGATCGGGCCGCTGCTCACGCAGGTCGTGGAGCGCATCGACACGCTCTATCACACGGCCAACCCGAGCGACGTCACGGGCACGCCCACGGGCTTCATGGACCTCGACCGCATGACGTCGGGCATGCACGGCGGCGAGCTGATCATCGTGGCAGGGCGCCCGTCGATGGGTAAGACCGCGTTCTCGATGAACATCGGCGAGTACGTGGCCGTTGAGTATGGCCTGCCGGTGGCGGTGTTCTCGATGGAAATGCCGGGCACGCAGCTCATCATGCGTATGCTCGGGTCGGTCGGCCGTCTGGATCAGCACCGCATGCGCACGGGCCGCCTGACCGACGAGGATTGGCCGAAGCTCACGCACGCCGTGCAGAAAATGAGCGAGGCGCAGATCTTCATCGACGAAACCGGCGGCCTGAATCCGATGGAATTGCGCTCGCGCGCGCGGCGTCTGTCGCGCCAGTGCGGCAAGCTCGGGCTCATCATCATCGATTACCTGCAGCTCATGAGCGGCTCGTCGTCGGGCGAGAACCGCGCGACCGAGATTTCGGAAATTTCGCGCTCGCTCAAGAGCCTGGCGAAGGAACTGGACGTACCGGTGATCGCGCTCTCGCAGCTGAACCGCGGTCTGGAACAGCGCCCGAACAAGCGGCCGGTGATGTCGGACCTGCGTGAATCGGGCGCAATCGAGCAGGACGCGGACGTCATCCTGTTCATCTATCGCGACGAAGTCTACAACCCGGACAGTCCCGACAAGGGCACGGCCGAAATCATCATCGGCAAGCAGCGTAACGGTCCGATCGGACCCGTTCGCCTCACGTTCCACGGCCAATACACGAAGTTCGATAATTTTGCCGGGGCGCAGACCTTCTACGGCGAATAACGCGAATCGTTGCGCGGCTTGCGCCAAAGTGGCGCAAATGCCGCGTTGGCGGCTGCCGATCCATGCGGCAGCTCTCGCCTGACGATACAATATTGCCGTTTTATGACAGCCAGCCCTGTCGCTTATTTTGCCGCTTAAATGCAGCGTAGTTGCCGCGAAGTTACCGCGAAGTTACCGCTTCGTGACGGCAATCCGAGACCAATTTCCGGGATACCAATGTTCGGTCGATTCATGCCCACCGAGGGCAAGTTCTTCGAAATCTTCAATGCGCATGCGAAATGCATCGTTTCCGCGAGCCGCGAACTCGAACTCCTGATCGATAACCTCGCTGACGCCGAGGTCCACAAGCAGAATGTGCAGGCCTCCGAAAAGGCCGCTGACAAGCTCACGCACGAGGCGATCGACCTGCTGCACAAGACCTTCATCACGCCGCTCGACCGCGACGAGATTCACAAGCTGATCACGACGATGGACGACTGCCTCGACCTCATGGAGGACGTCGCCACGGCCATTTCGCTCTACGACGTGCAAGCCGTGACCGCCGAGGCGAGCCAGCTGGCGCACGTGGTGACGGCCACGGCCGAGCGCGTGCAACTGGCCGTGGGGCTCCTCTCGGACATGAAGCAGGCGCGCGAAATCCTCAAGGCCTGTGAAGACATCGACCGCCTCGAGTCGGACGCCGACCGCCTGTTGCGCTCCGCCATCTCGAAGCTCTTCCGCGAGGAAGACAACGTCAAGACGCTGATCAAGCTGAAGGCGATCTACGAACTGCTCGAAGCGATCACGGACAAGTGCGAGGATGTCGCGAACATCATCGAAGGCATCGTGCTAGAGAACGCCTGAGCGAACTGCGATGCAATCGATACAACTCGCTCTCTGGGCGGTCGCGACGCTGGTCGCCATCGCGCTCGTCTTCGACTTCATGAACGGTTTTCATGACGCGGCGAATTCCATCGCCACGGTCGTGTCCACGGGTGTTCTGAAGCCGCAGCAGGCGGTGGCGTTCGCCGCCATGTTCAATGTGATCGCCTATTTCGTGTTCCACCTGAAGGTGGCGCAGACAGTCGGCAAGGGCACCATCGACCCCGATATCGTCGACCACTACGTGGTGTTCGGCGCCTTGATGGGCGCGATCGGCTGGAACGTGCTCACCTGGTACTACGGCATCCCGTCGAGTTCGTCGCATGCGCTGATCGGCGGTCTCGTGGGCGCGGCGCTCGCGAAGTCGGGCTGGGGCTCGCTCAATTTCGACGGCCTCATGAAGACCGTGGCGTTCATCTTCATCTCGCCGCTGCTCGGCTTCATCCTGGGTTCGCTGTTCATGCTCACGGTGTCGTGGCTGTACTTTCGCACGCCGCCAAGCAAGGTCGACCGGCGCTTCAGGCGCCTGCAGCTGCTTTCCGCGAGCCTCTACAGCCTCGGGCACGGCGGCAACGACGCGCAGAAGACCATCGGCATCATCTGGATGCTGCTGATCGCAACGGGCTACTCGGCGATCGGCGCGGACGCGCCGCCCATCTGGGTGATTGGCGGCTGCTATCTGTCGATGGGTCTCGGCACGCTGTTCGGCGGCTGGCGCATCGTGCGCACGATGGGTCAGAAGATCACCAGGCTCAAGCCGGTGGGAGGTTTCTGCGCGGAAGCGGGCGGGGCGCTCACGCTCTTCACGGCTTCGTGGATGGGCATTCCCGTTTCGACCACGCACACGATCACCGGCGCGATTGTCGGCGTTGGCGCGACGCAGAAACTCAGCGCGGTGCGCTGGGGCGTGGCGGGCAACATCGTCTGGGCCTGGGTGCTGACCATACCGGCCTCCGCCACGCTGGCCGCGGCCGCGTGGTGGCTCGGTCACCGCTTCATGTAAAACCTGCGGCGCCTTCGGGCGCCGCAGTGCTTTTGAGGCCTTGCTAGCGCGCCGACATGTGCCTCAGTTCAGATCAGCGGCGTGCTCGCTCCATCCATCGGGATGAGCGCGCCGGTGACGTAGCTCGCCCGGCGGCTCGCGAGGAAGAGCGCGACATCGGCAATTTCCTCCGGCTTCGCGTAGCGCCCGAGCGGCACCTTCGACTCGCCGCTCGCCAACGCCTCCTGCGCGCCGACGCCCGTACGTTGCGCCTCCAGCTGAACGGCCTCCTGCAGCCGCTCCGTAAGCGTGGCGCCGGGGTTGATCGCATTGATGCGGATGCCGTAGCGCGCATGGTAGTGCGCGAGGCCCACGGTCGCGAGCATCAACGCCGCGTTGGCCGCGCCGCCCGCGATATGGATGTCACTCGCGAACTTGCCGCCCATGCCGATGATGTTGACGATCGCCCCGGGCTCCATGCTCTCGCCCGACTTGATCCGCTGCACCATGCGGCGCAGCACTTCCTGCTGCGGGTAGATGTAGGGGAAATATTTCGCCTCCATCGTGGCCCTGAACGCGTCCGCATCGAGCGTTTCCGGGTCGTAGCGGCGTGCGGCGCCCGCGCTGTTGACGAGGATATCGATGGGGCCGACCGCGGTGGAAACCTCTTCGACCACGTCGGCAGCGCTGTGCGCTTCGTGCAGGTCCGCGCGCGTGAGGTGCACGTGCAGGCCAACGCTTGCCAGTTGCTCGCGGGCGCGCGCGAGATTGGCGGGGTCGCGCGAGACGATCGCCACACGGGCGCCTTCCTGCGCAAAGGCGCGCGCGCAGGCAAGGCCGATGCCCTTGCTGCCGCCCGTCACGAGTACCACCTTGTTGCTGAGTCCAAGATCCATCGTCGCCTCGCCTCGCTGCGCGAAAGTATGAAGAACGGTCCCAAGAAGATAGCAGAGGCGCGGGGCGTCGCAAACCGCTGGGAGCAAGACTCGCCGTCCGGCCAGGGGCAACGTGCCGCTCGGCGCCGCCGCGGGGCCGCTTCAGTCGCCGCTGTTGGCAAAGCGCGCGATGGGATCGTCGCTGGACTGGGTCGGGGCGGGGGTGGCTGAGCCGGCTGTCGAAGCGCGCATGATCTGCGCGCTTCCCGCAGCCGGCGGTGCCGCCTGGATCGGCGTCGAGCCCAGTTGGCCGGCCTGGCGCGCCGCTGCGCTTGCCGTGGGCGGCGGAGGCTCGAAGGCGTCGGCGGCGGCATCGATGGCGTCGCGCGGTGCGCTAGCTGCGGGATTGGCGGCATAGGCAGGCGCGTTGTTGCCGGGTGTAACCGCGGGCGCGAGCGCGTCGCGCGCCTGCATTTGCGCCGCACCGGGCGAGGCGGGGGGCGGCTCGAAGGCATCGGGCGGGGCGGCGGAAGCCGTCGTGGTGGCGGCCGGCGCTGCCGCATAGGCCGGCTGCGGTGCGGCGACCATGCGGTTCTGGCTTGCGGCCGCGGCTCGCGGCGCGGGCTGGGCCGCCGCAGCCGGCGCGACGCTTGCCATCGCGGCAGCCGGTGGCGCGGCGTTCGCGCCAGGCAAGCGTTCGGCCGGCGTAGACGCTTCCCAGGTCGGCGTCTCGAAAGGCGTGCGTTTGGGCGGCGCCATGCGGCGGATCCCGTCGAAGCGCTTCGCCCAGTAGGGGTTGGTCAGATAGTCGAGTCGCACCGTACCGCCGGTCGAAGGCGCGTTGACGAAGCGCAGGTTGCCGACGTATATCCCGACGTGAGAATGCGGCCGCCCGGTCGTATTGAAGAAGACGAGATCGCCGGCGGCGATCTCGTCGGGCTCGATCGTTTCGCCGCGCAGGCTCATTTCGGCCGTGGTGCGGGGCAAGTCCACCGAGGCCGAGCGCGCCAGCACGTATTTGACGAGACCGCTGCAATCGAAGCCGCTATCGGGCGTATTGCCGCCCCAGCGATACGGAATGCCCACGAGCCCCATCGCCTGGATCGAGATTTCCTCGCGGCCCACGCTATGATCGACGAAATTGGGAAAGCCCGGGGGCTTCGTGCGCCACGCGTTCTCGCCGGCAGACGAACCGCTGCGCGATACCTTTTGCGGCGCGCTGGAGCACGCGGCAAGCAGGACTGCGATCAAAAGCGCAAACCAGAGTCGACGCATGAAGCGGATGCGGCGCGCGCGACGCGTGCGCCATCGGGAAAACGGGACATGGGCGGATGGTAGCCCGCCTGTCAGGGCTTTCGCAAGAATTCTTCACAACTTACTTGAAGTTCGTGCGCCAACTGTTGTGCCTGGGGGACGCCCTCGGGACGCCCTCGCAATAAAAAAGGACCGTATCCGGTTGCCCGGATACGGTCCTCGCCCTGTGCATGGGCGCCCTCGAAAGGCGGCGCCCGGAGAATGGATTACAGGATATCGGAGGCGTAATCGGCGAGCCGCGAGCGTTCGCCGCGCGCAAGCGTCACGTGGCCGCTGTGCGCCCAGCCCTTGAAGCGATCCACCACGTAGGTGAGGCCGGAACTGCCTTCGGTCAGATACGGCGTGTCGATCTGCGCGATGTTGCCGAGACACACGATCTTCGTGCCCGGGCCCGCGCGCGTGACGAGCGTCTTCATCTGCTTGGGCGTGAGGTTCTGCGCCTCGTCGATGATCAGATACTTGTCCACGAACGTGCGGCCGCGCATGAAGTTCATGCTCTTGACCTTCAGGCGCGAGCGAATCAGCTCCTGGGTCGCGGCGCGGCCCCATTCGCCGGCGGCGTCGTCGGTCTTCTGGAGGACTTCGAGGTTGTCGTCGAAGGCGCCCATCCACGGCTGCATCTTTTCTTCTTCGGTACCCGGCAGGAAGCCGATGTCCTCGCCAACCGGCACGGTCGCGCGCGTGACGATGATCTCGTTGTAGCGCTTTTCGTCGAGCACTTGCGCGAGGCCCGCCGCGAGCGCGACGAGCGTCTTGCCCGTGCCGGCCTGGCCGAGCAGCGTGACGAAGTCGATCTCCGGGTTCATCAGCAGGTTCAGGGCGAAGTTCTGCTCGCGGTTGCGCGCCGTGATGCCCCACACGTTGTTCTTGTGGTGGCCATAGTCGCGCAGCGTCTGCAGGAGCGCCGTCTTGCCGTTGAGCTCGCGCACGATCGCATGGAACGCCGGTTCGCCGTTCTGCGGCTCGAGGTAGACGAACTCGTTCACGAGCATCGAGAGGCATTCGGGACCTGTCACGCGGTAATACGTCGTGCCGGTCTTGGTATCCTGCCAGGACTCCATGCCCTTGGCGTGCTTCGACCAGAAGTCCTGCTGGAGCGCGCGTACGCCCGAGTAGAGCAGGTCCTTGTCTTCGAGAACCTGGTCGTTGAAGTAGTCTTCCGCGGGCAGGCCGAGCGCATGGGCCTTGATGCGCATGTTGATGTCTTTCGACACCAGCACGACGAGGCGGTCCGGCCGGTCGCGCTGCAGCGCGCGCACCACGCCGAGGATCTGGTTATCGGCTTTGCCCTGGGGCAGGCCGTCGACCGGATCGATATGCGTGAGCGTGGTCTGGAAGTACAGGCGCCCAAGCGCCTCGCGGCTGCCGAGGCGGCCAAGCGAAATGCCTTCCGAGATCGGGCCGGCATTGGCGACCAGCTGGTCGAGCGTGCGGCTCACCTGGCGCGCGTTGCGCGCGACTTCCGACATGCCCTTCTTGTGGTTGTCGAGTTCTTCCAACGTCATCATCGGCAGATAGACGTCGTGTTCCTCGAAACGGAACAGGCAGGTCGGGTCGTGCATCAGCACGTTCGTGTCGAGCACGAAAAGCTTCTGGACTTCGGTGCTCTCTTCGGGATGCACGCGTTTTTTCGCGCCGGCGCGCGCGGCAGGCGCAGCGGCGCCGCCTGAGGCTTTTGCCGAGGCGGGTTTGCCGCCGCGCGCAACGGGTGTCTCGTCGCCGGTGCGGGCCTCGAGCGGCTGCAGCAGCGCGGCCGTGACCTGCCTGTTGTTGCGCTTGTTGCGCGCGGGTGCCGGTGCGACCGGTTCGAGCGCAGCCAGTTCGGCGCTGGCGCTCGAAAGCGGCACCGTGCGCAAGGTGGTGGCGGCGTTGGCGGCCTGCGTCATCGGCTCGGCAACGCTGCCGGGGCCGTATTCGGCAACGTCGGCAGCGTCGTTCTCGCTCGCGGCCTTGCGTGTGCTGCGCGTCGTGCGGGCACGCGCCTTGTATTCTTCGGGCGGCAGCAGGTTGCCGAGCTTGCTGGGGGGAGTAGGCAAAGGCATGGTGTCCCTCGAAAAAATCGGGTCGAGTGGTCGCGGGGTTACCCAGTAAGGCGCGCTTTCGGGCGGTGCGTGCGGGTGCCGGGTAGGCCCCCGTCGTTACTGCGCAAGGTGCGCGCTCAGGTCAGAAAATGCCGGTTCGCCTGGTTTTCGATCAGCTCCTTGACGTTTGCGCGCGCCGGGTCGCAAAGCCGGCGCGAACAGGGAGAAAAGCGGGAGAGAACAGCATGGAACAAACAAAAAAGCCGCCGCCCCGGATGACGAGGCAAGCGGCTTCACTTCGGTGTTGTCCCGTTGCCTCGGATACGCACTTCCGGTCATGCCATGACCGGCTGCGAAACCGCCGCAACGCGACGTAAAAAGGGTTGGACAGGCACTCATTGCAGCCCAATATAACGCTCCTCAAAGCGCTTGTACAGCCTCCAGAACGTCCTCGACATGGCCCGGGACCTTGATGCCGCGCCACTCCTGGCGCAGCACGCCGGCCGCGTCGATGAGAAAGGTCGAGCGTTCGATCCCGCGTACCTGTTTGCCATACATTTTCTTCAATTTGATGACGTCGAAGAGCGTGCACAGCGCTTCGTCGGCATCCGATACCAAGGTAAACGGCAGTTCCAGCTTGGCCTTGAAGTTATCGTGAGAGCGCACGCTGTCGCGCGACACGCCCACGATCTGCGCGCCGGCCTTTTTGAACTTCGGATAGAGGTCGCGGAATTGCAGGCCTTCGGTCGTGCAGCCCGGCGTGTTGTCTTTCGGATAGAAGTACAGCACCACCTTGCTGCCCTTCAGGCTCGAAAGCGTGAAGTCGCCGCCGGTAGCGGGGGCGGTGAAGTCCGGAACGGCGTGGTCGACTGCGATGGTCACGTCAGGCACGTGGCTCTCCCTTTGTTATTGGCTGGCATTGCCGCTGCGCGCGGCGCCGTTGCGCCGGGACGGCGTGCCGCCCGCGGCGAGGGGTGTTGCGTGGGCGCGGGTCCTGGCAGGCACCGAGCGGCGCGCGGGCGGCGATTTCAGTCGGGCTGCACGATCAGCTGGCCGGAGCGGCCGGCGATCTCGCCCCAGGTGACAGGGTACGATGGCAGCGAATCCGGGTCCAGCGTCGCATGGTAGTCGCCCATCGTGGCAAACGTATGGCCTTGCGCGCGCCAGCCGGCGAGCAGCTGCTCGAACACCGGTGCGAGCTTCTGGCCTTCGAGTTCGGCGTGCAGCGTGAAGACCTGGTCGTGCGGATTGTTTTCAGTCCGCTTGAGCATCCATGCCGCGACCGTATCGGTATCGACGCCGTCGACACCGAGCACCTCGTCGAGCGTGGGCAGCGTGGTGGGCATTTGCACGTGGTTCAGCGTGCGGCCCGCCACTACCGGACGGTAGGGCGAATGACCGCGCCCGTCGGAGGCGTAGCGCATGCCCCACGCGTCGATCTGCCCGAAGGCGGCCTCGTTCATCTGCCAGCCCGCCGCGCCATGCGTGACGGGCGGCGTGCCGAAGATCCGCGTGAAGCGGTCGTGGCTCTTCTGCATCTGGCGCGCGGTCCATTGCGCGTCGCGCTTGCGCACGTTGTCCTGCCAGTACACGTGATCCCACGTATGGATGCCGCACTCGAAGCCGGCTTCGTGAATCGCGCGCATTTCGGCCGCGGCCTCCACGCCGATGTCCGGGCCCGGCAGCAGCACGCCGTACATCAGCTGCTTCACGCCGTAGTGCTCGACCACCGACGTGCGCGAAACCTTCTTGAGGAAGCCCGGCCGCAACACGCGGCGCAGCGCCCAGCCCGTGTGATCCGGGCCGAGGCTGAACAGGAACGTGGCGCGCGCCTTGTAGCGGTCGAAAATGCGCGCGAGATTCGGCACGCCTTCGCGCGTGCCGCGCAGCGTGTCGACGTCGATTTTCAGGACGATGCGGGCCAAGTGGCGAAGACCTTTCTCTGACGCTTAATGTTGCTCGACGAGCGCACGCGCTTCGGCCACGTGGCCGCGGTACGCTTCGAAGATCTTGCGCAGCGCTTCGTCGAAGGTCGACTTCGGCGCCCAGCCGAGTTCCTGCTTCGTGTTGTCGATCTTCGGCACGCGGTTCTGCACGTCCTGATAGCCCGCGCCGTAGTATGCGCCCGACGACGTTTCGACGAGCTGCACCTGCTTCGCCGATTCCGCGTATTCGGGGAATTCGGCGGCGAGCGAGAGCATCTTGTGCGCGAGTTCGCGCACCGAGAAGTTGTTGGTCGGATTGCCGATGTTGTAGATCTTGCCGGTGGCGACGCCGTTCTTGTTCTCGATGATCTTCATGAGCGCTTCGATGCCGTCGTCGATGTCGGTGAACGCCCGCTTTTGCGCGCCGCCATCCACGAGGCTGATGTTCTCGCCGCGCACGATGTGGCCGAGGAACTGCGTCACGACGCGCGACGAACCTTCCTTCGGCGTGTAGATCGAGTCGAGGCCCGGGCCGATCCAGTTGAACGGACGGAACAGCGTGAAGTTCAGGCCTTCCATGCCGTAGCCCCAGATCACGCGGTCCATCAGCTGCTTCGAGCACGCGTAGATCCAGCGCGGCTTGTTGATCGGACCGTAGGTGAGGGCGGACGCGTCCGGGTCGAACTGCTCGTCCGCGCACATGCCATAGACTTCCGACGTCGACGGGAAGACGAGGTGCTTGCGGTACTTCACGGCCGAACGCACGATCGGCAGGTTCGCTTCGAAGTCGAGTTCGAACACGCGCAGCGGCTGCTGCACGTAGGTGGCGGGCGTCGCGATGGCGACGAGCGGCAGGATCACGTCGCACTTCTTGACGTGGTACTCGACCCACTCCTTGTTGATCGTGATGTCGCCTTCGAAGAAGTGCATCCGCTCATGCTTGACGAGGTCGCCGAGGCGATCCGTCTGCATGTCCATGCCGAACACTTCCCAGTTCGTGGTTTCGAGGATGCGTTTGGAGAGGTGGTGGCCGATAAAGCCGTTCACACCCAGGATCAGAACTTTTTTGGTCATGGACGGGGGACAGATGAAATGAGTTCGGAGAACGCGGCGGGGCTGACGACGGTCTCCTGACCGTCGTGCGCATGCCGCAGCTCGTGGATCGCGATGGCGCGTGCGTCGCCGCAGACGGCGAAAAGCGCATTATCGCTTACGTGGATGCCGACGGGCAATCCGGCGAGGGGGCGGACCCTTTCGGCGTCTTGCGAACCGGGGTGCACGAGACGCGCGCGGGCGATCACGAAACGCGCGTTGCCGATGTCGGTGAACGCGCCCGGATAGGGCGGCGCGACGGCGCGGATCAGGTTGTACACGTGCTGCGCGCTCTCGCCGAAATCGATGCGGCCGTCCTCCGGCTTGCGCCCGCCGTAATAGCTGCCGCGGGTGAGATCGTTCGGCAGATGCGGCGCCTCGCCCGCGATCAGCGCGGGCAACACGCGCCAGAGCGTCTGCTCGGCGGCGACCGTCACCTTGTCGAAGACCTGCGCAGCGGTGTCGTCGGGCAGGATCGGCACCGGGGTTTGCGCGACGATCGCGCCCGCGTCGGGCTTCGCGGCCATTTCGTGGAGCGTCGCGCCCGTTTCGGTTTCGCCGTTGAGGACGGCCCAGTTCGTCGGCACGCGGCCGCGGTATTTCGGCAGGAGCGAGCCGTGCACGTTGTAGGCGCCGCGCCCGGCGAGGGCGAGCAGGTCCACGGGCAGCATGTGCCGGTAGTAGAACGAGAAGATGAAATCCGGGCGCGCCGCGGAAACGGCCGCGCGCAGCCCGGCGCTCTTTGGGTCGGCGGGCGTGACGACCTCGATGCCATGTTCCTCGGCCACCGACTTCACGCTGCCGAACCAGATGTTCTCGGTCGGGCTGTCTTCATGCGTGACGACGAGCGCAACGTCGACGCCGCCCGCGAGCAACACCTGCAGACAGCGCACGCCCACGTTGTGATACGCGAAGACAACGGCGCGCGGCTTCATTGGCCAGCTCCTTCGTTGGCGGGGTTCGTGGCGGCGGGCCTTGCAGCCGCACCCGCCGCTCGCGCGGGTTCGGCCGGCTGCGCGAACGCGGCGGCCTGCATGAAGTCCTGGCGCGGCGAATCGGCGACGGAGCGGCCATTGCGCTCCTCGAGGATCGTCTGGATCAGGTAACGCGGACGCGCGCGCACCTGCTGATAGATGCGGCCGATATACTCGCCGAGCAGACCGAGCGCGAAGATGATCACGCCGAGCAGGAAGAACGTGATGGCGAAGAGCGTGAACACGCCTTGCACTTCCGCGCCGAGCACGAAGCGGCGAATCAGCAGCAGCAGGAAGAGGCCTGCCGAGCCGAGCGAGAGAATCACGCCGATGAACGAGAGCCACTGCAGCGGCACGACGGAGAAGCCCGTCACGAGGTCGAAATTCAGGCGAATGAGGCTATAGAGCGAGTACTTCGATTCGCCCGCGAAGCGCTCCTCGTGCGCCACCTCGACCTCGACCGGGTTCTGCGAGAACGTGTAGGCGAGCGCCGGAATGAACGTGTTGATTTCGCCGCAGCGGTTGATCGTGTCGATGATGCGGCGGTCGTACGCGCGCAGCATGCAGCCCTGGTCGGTCATCTTGATGCGCGTGATGCGCTCGCGCAGACGGTTCATCGCCTGCGAAGCCTTGCGCCGCCAGAGGCTGTCCTGGCGCTGCTTGCGGATGGTGCCGACGTAGTCGTAGCCCTCGCGCATCTTCTCGACGAGCTTGCCGATTTCCTCGGGCGGATTCTGCAGGTCGGCGTCGAGCGTGATGACGATCTCGCCGCGGGCCTGCTCGAAGCCCGCGAGAATCGCCATGTGCTGGCCGTAGTTGCCGTTGAGCAGAATCGCGCGCGTGGTATCGGGCCGCGCGCGGAACTGCTCCGCGAGCATCGCGGCCGAGCGGTCGCGGCTGCCGTCGTTGATGAAGATCACTTCGTACGAGGTGCCGAGCTTGTCGAGCGCCGGATACAGGCGCGCGAACAGCGCGGGAAGGCCAGCTTCCTCGTTGTAGACCGGAATGATGACCGAGACTTCCGGCGTGTCCGGGG
This sequence comes from Paraburkholderia silvatlantica, assembly GCF_003096715.1. Taxonomy (GTDB): domain Bacteria; phylum Pseudomonadota; class Gammaproteobacteria; order Burkholderiales; family Burkholderiaceae; genus Paraburkholderia; species Paraburkholderia silvatlantica. Next base: position 52,550 of record NZ_QEOL01000007.1, on the reverse strand, counting down.
TCAAGGTGCCTTGTTCCGTTTGACTCATGTGTGCGTCGATTCCGTTATTGGATGCTGCGGTTTGCTGCGTGCGCAAGTCGGCGGCGCGTGTGCTGCGCCGTCCGCCTGCGTTTGCCCTGTGTCGACCAGATTTGGCGCTTTAGCGCCGCTGGTCCCATGCCCGTCAGGGCGGCTCCATCCAGTCCCCGACTTGCGTTACTGCCTCTAGCCTTTATACCGACGGCTTCGCAAACTTTGCGCAGATCTCGTTCACCGCGCCGCATACGCGCACCACGTCGGCTTCGGTCATCTGCGTGAAGAGCGGCAGCGTGACCGTGCTCGCGCCGAAGCGCTCCGCGTGCGGGAACATGCCCGCCCTGAAACCACGCTCGCGGTAGAGCGTGAAGAGGTGGATGGCCGGGTAATGCACGCCCGAGCCGATGCCGCGCTCCTTGAGTTCGCCCATGAAACCGGCGCGGTCGATCGCGAGCTTCTCGAGCGGCAGCGTGATCTGGAACATGTGCCAGTTGCTGTTGGCGAAATCGGCGAGCGGCAGGCCGACGCCGAGCTTGACCGCCGCGCCGCCTTCGAAGCCCGCGAAGTAAGCCCGCGCAAGTTCGCGGCGCTGCTGGATGAAGCGCTCGATGTGCTTGAGCTGGCCGAGCCCGACGCGCGCCGCCACATCCGTGAGATTGTACTTGCCGCCGAGCACGTCGCAGTCCATGCCGTCGAAGCCCGTGCGCGTAATGCCCTGGAGGCGGTACTTCTGCGCGAGCACGGCTTCGGCCTCGTCATTGAGGACGAGCGCGCCGCCTTCGATCGACGTGAGGTTCTTGTTGGCGTGGAAGCTGAACGAGACGATGTCGCCGATCGCGCCGATTCGCTTGCCATTCCAGCTCGAGCCGAACGCCTGCGCGGCGTCCTCGATCACGCGCAGCCTGTGCTGGCGGGCGATCGCGTAGAGCCGGTCCATGTCGACGGGCAGGCCCGAGAGAAAGACCGGGATGATGGCTTTCGTCTTCGGCGTGATGGCGGCTTCGAGCTTGTCGAGGTCGATGTTGCGCGTGACGGGATCGATGTCGGCGAACACCGGTGTCGCGCCGACTTCGTAGACCACATTGCTGGTCGCGACCCATGAGGCGGGCGTGGTGATGACTTCGTCGCCGGGACCCACGCCGGCAAGGCGCAAACCGATCTCGAGCGTCGCCGTGCCCGAGTTGAAGGTGCGCACGGGACGGCCGCCGCAGTACTCGGAGAGCGCCGCTTCGAACGCCTGGTTCTGCGGGCCGGTCGTGATCCAGCCCGAGCGCAGCACCTCGGCGACGCCCTGGATGGTCTCCTCGTCGATTTCGGGGCGCACGAACGGCAGGAACGGAAGGGTCGACTGCGGGGTCGACTGCGGGGATGACTGGGTCATGGGTGCTTTGCTCTTTGCTCGTCAGAAAGTGGGGCCGGGCAACAAGGCTGCCGCGGCGCATCTTGCGAATTGCTTATGTGGGCGCAATGCGCCGCGCTGCAAGCGGCCTTGCCGCGCGCGCCAGAATCGCGTGCGCCGCGGCGCGTCAGCTGCGCGCCAGCACGAACACGCCGATCAGGATGATGCCGATGCCCACGAGCCGCTGCACGCTCAGCACCTCGCCGAACAGATACCACGCCGCGAACGCATTGACCACGTAGCCGAGCGAGAGCATCGGGTAGGCGATCGAGACGTCCACGCGCGAGAGCCCGACGATCCACACGACCACGCTGAACACGTAGCAGGTGAGCCCGCCGAGAATGGGCACTTGCGTCGCGAGCTTCAAGCCGATGGGCAAGATGTTCGCACGGCTGAATTCGAAGTGTCCAACGGCATTGACACCCGCTTTCAGCAACAGTTGCGCACACGCGTTGAGGCCGACGCCGGCGAGGATGCAGATGAGGGAAATCGGATTCATCGGAAAGGGCGGTTCAACAGGTTATCGGGTGGTGGCGGGGGCTGGCCCGGCCTGCGCGGGCCCGGCCTACGCGGCCCGGCCCAATTATCGCGCATGCGCCAATTGGGGCCAGGAAACGCTCAGGATTGCGGCTTTTCAACGATCACGCGCCGCGCGTCGCGGGCGATCACCTGCATCGGCAGGCCCTGCGCAGCCAGTTCTTCGTAGCGCTTCACCGGAATCAGCGCGAGCGCATAGCGGTCGGACTTCCAGCGTGCCTCCCAGTCGGCGATGGTCGGCACCCATTTTTGCGGCTCCTGGGAGATGCCGAAGGCCAGCTCGTCGGTGACCTCGACCATCGTCATCGTATGGCGCACGTAGAAGGGCAGGGTGTGGTCGAGTACGCCCACCGAGTAGAACGGCGTGTCGGGCGGCAGCTTCGCGATGGCGGCGCGCACCGCGGGCGCGAGCGGCGCGCCGGAACTCAGGGTGCCGAACACGTCGTGGCCTGTGCCCGCAATGGTCGCGAGAAGCAGCCACGCGGTGCCGAGCGCGAGCGCCGGCGCGCGCGCGCCGGTTTCGGGCGTGCGCTTCGCCCGGTTCAGGCGCAGGCCGACCATGGTGACGACGAAGGCCACCGCGGCCGCGGCGAACACCCAGACCTGAAACTCACGATAGAGCGCGTTCGGATTGCGCGCGTCGCCGAACCGCGTGAGCACGAACGAGCCTGCCATCAGCACGACGGCGAGGACCGCGTAGCCCGCGAGGTGCCGGTTCCACTGGGCGCGCGTCATGACCGGCAGATACATGCCGATGACGAGCGCAACGGGCGGCGCGATCGGCAGGACGTAGGAGACGAGCTTCGAGTGCGAGGCGCTGAAGAACAGGAAAATGAACACCGTCCACACGAGCATCAGCATGACGGGCGAGAACCCGTTGGGCTGACGCGGCGCGCGCAGCGCATGGCGCACGCTCTGCACGCTCACCGAGAGCCACGGCAGGAATCCCACCAGCATGACCGGCACGAAGTAGTAGAAGGGGCCGGGGCGGTTCTGCGCGGGCGTGAGGTAGCGCTGGAACTGCTGGACGATGAAGAAGAAGTTGAAGAACTCGGGGTTGCGCTGCTGCACGAGGATGAACCACGGCGAAACCATCGCGAAGAACAGGATCAGGCCGCTCACGAGATAGAGGCGCTTCCAGAGCGCCCAGTCGCGCGCAACCGCGGTATAGAGCACGAGCACGGCACCCGGCAGGATCAGGCCGACGAGGCCCTTGGACAGCACCGCCATCGCCATGGCCGCCCAGCACACCCACATCCACAGCCGCGCGTTCGCTTTGGGCAGGTTCGGACGCTGCGCGAGCAGCAGCGCGCACAGCGTGAGCTGCATCCAGAACGACAGGCCCATGTCGAGCGTGTTGAAGTGGCCCATCAGGTTCCAGTACGGCGCGCAGGCGAGCACGACCGCGGCGAAGAAGCCCGTGGCGGCATTGAACACGCGTGCGCCGGTGAAGCCGATCAGCAGCACGCCGGCGAAGCCGGTGAGCGCCGTGTAGAGGCGCGCCTGCCACTCGCCGATGCCGAACCACGCGAACGTGAGCGCGTTCATCCAGGTTTGCAGCGGGGGCTTTTCGAAATACTTGTAGCCGTTGTAGCGCGGCGTGATCCAGTCGCCGCTCGCGAGCATTTCGCGCGCCATTTCGGCGTAGCGGCCTTCGTCGCTCGGCAGCAGGTGGCGCCAGCCGAGCGGCAGGAACCAGATCACGGCGAGGGCGAGGATCAGGAGCAGGATCGCGCTGCGGTTGAGCGGTAGCCTGGATGGCGTATCGTTCATGGGTTTCAGCCTGTTCTTGTTGCTGTCGTTGCGGTCATTGCAGTCGGGGTGCGAAGCGCGCGCTGGCCGCGCGCGGCATGCGGGCCGCGTCCGGCGCGCGCTACGCACGCGGCGCGCAAGTGTACTACGCCGCCGTGCGGCGACCTGATGGCAAGCTTAAGGCGCGTCAGCTTTCGATCAGAAGCGCGGCCGCCACACGGCGGCCTTCGGCCATGAGGATGTTGTAGGTGCGGCAGGCGGCCTTGAAGTCCATCGCCTCGACGCCGATGCGCTTTGCGGCGAGCGCCGCGGTCAGGCGCGGGTGCGCAAAGCGCAGCCGCTCTCCGCTGCCGAATACGACGACTTCGGGGTTCAGCGGGAGAAGCATCTCGAAGAGTTCGGGCGTGAGGGCGTCGAACGATTGCACCGGCCAGGGGGTGACCGGCGATTCGGGCATCACGATAATGCTGCCCGTATGGCGTTCGAGGTTCACTTCGACGTAGTCGGCGCCGTAACCGGTCACGGTGTTCAGCGCGGCGCTGGAGTCCTGGTGTAGTTTCAAAACGGGGTTCCGGGGTAAGCGGGGTAAGGACAGGTCGGGTGCGCAAGCGAGGAGGCGCATATCCTGTGCCGACGCCGGCCGCGGCGCGAACCGCCTTGTCACCCGCTTCGCGACCCGCCTCCTGGCCGATTGCGCATTGCGGAAGTTGGTCAAAATCCGCTAAATTATAACTTTTTGGCCGCCGCTGCGGCGGCGCCCGCGGCTAGACTGCGCCGGTAGACGACCGGTGGGCCACCAGGCGCGCCATCCGCGCATCGGGCGAGGGCAGCCACAAGCTGCCGGACGGGCCTGGGTGCTCCGGCGGTCAGCGTGTTTTCCGTGGCATCGCGCGTGCGCCCGGCGCTCCCCTCGTAGTCGTGCACGGCTTTTGTCCCGCCGGGGGCGCCCCCCGGCTCTCTTGCCTGTCCCGTCCGCCAAGGCGCCATCCGCCGGCCCGGTCGACGGCATTCCAGCCTGTTCCAGCCCTTTTACCGCGTCTTATTTGCCTGTGGCCCTGACGATTCTCTGACCGCTTCTCTGACCGATAGCCCGCCGTGAAACCGATTCTCAAATCCAACAAGCTCCAGAACGTTTGCTACGACATCCGCGGGCCGGTGCTCGAGCACGCGAAGCGCCTCGAAGAAGAAGGCCATCGCATCATCAAGCTGAACATCGGCAATCTCGCGCCGTTCGGTTTCGACGCGCCCGATGAGGTCATTCAGGACATGATCCTGAACCTGCCGGGCTCCTCGGGGTATTCGGATTCGAAGGGCGTGTTCGCCGCGCGCAAGGCGATCATGCATTACGCGCAGCAAAAAGGCATCAAGGGTGTCGAGCTCGACGACATCTACATCGGCAACGGCGCGTCCGAACTGATCGTCATGGCCATGCAGGCGCTCCTGAACGACGGCGACGAAGTGCTGCTGCCCGCGCCCGACTATCCGCTCTGGACGGCGGCGGTGAGCCTCTCGGGCGGCACGCCGGTGCACTACATCTGCGACGAATCGAACGCGTGGATGCCCGACCTCGATGACATCCGCTCGAAGATCACGCCGAACACGCGCGCGATCGTCGTCATCAACCCGAACAACCCGACCGGCGCGCTCTATTCGGACGACCTGCTGCGCGGGCTCGTTGCGATCGCGCGCGAGCACGGCCTGATCCTGTTCGCCGACGAGGTCTACGACAAGATCATCTACGACGGCAAGACGCACACGGCGCTCGGCTCGCTCTCGGAAGACGTGATCACCGTCACGCTCAACAGCCTGTCGAAGAGCTATCGCGCGTGCGGCTACCGCGCAGGCTGGATGTTCCTCTCGGGCATGACGGGCGAGAACCGCCGCCGCTCGAAGGACTACACCGAGGGCCTCGGCATTCTCGCCTCGATGCGCCTGTGCGCGAACGTGCCGGGCCAGTACGCGATCCAGACGGCGCTGGGCGGCTACCAGAGCATCAACGAGCTGATCCAGCCGGGCGGGCGTCTCTATCGCCAGCGCGAACTGGCGTACAACATGCTCACGGCCATTCCGGGCGTGACCTGCGTGAAGCCCGAGGCGGCGCTCTACATGTTTCCGCGCCTCGACCCGAAGCTCTATCCGATCGAGAACGACCAGCAGTTCATCCTCGACCTGCTGCTGCAGGAGCGCGTGCTGCTCGTGCAGGGCACGGGCTTCAACTGGAAACAGCCGGACCACTTCCGCGTGGTGTTCCTGCCGAACGTCGACGACCTGACCGATTCGATCAACCGCATCGCGCGCTTTCTCGACGGTTATCGTCAGCGGTACGGTATCTGAGCCAGTCACACGCATTCCCTTTTCAAACACTTGGACGAACACACGCTGCATGGATCCGATCAAAGTAGGTCTGCTGGGCTTCGGCACGGTGGGCAGCGGCACCTTCACGGTACTGCGCCGCAACCAGGAAGAAATCAGACGCCGCGCGGGCCGCGGCATCGAGGTGGCGCGCATCGCTGTGCGCAACCCGGCGAAGGCCGCGGCGGCGCTCGGCAGTGAGGCCGGCAGCGTCGAGCTGACGACCGATTTCAACGCCCTGGTCGACGATCCCTCGATTTCGATCGTCGCCGAAATGATCGGCGGCACGACGCTCGCGAGGGATCTCGTGCTGCGCGCCATTGCCAACGGCAAGCATGTCGTCACGGCGAACAAGGCGCTGCTGGCGGTCCACGGCACCGAGATCTTCGAAGCGGCGCGCGCCCGGGGCGTGATGGTCGCGTTCGAGGCGGCGGTGGCCGGCGGCATCCCCATCATCAAGGCGCTGCGCGAAGGCCTCACGGCCAACCGCATCCAGTACATCGCCGGCATCATCAACGGCACGACGAACTACATCCTCTCGGAAATGCGCGAGCGCGGGCTCGACTTCGCGACCGCATTGAAGGGCGCGCAGGAACTGGGCTACGCGGAAGCCGATCCGACCTTCGACATCGAAGGCGTGGACGCCGCGCACAAGGCCACGATCATGAGCGCTATTGCGTTCGGCGTGCCGGTGCAGTTCGATAAGGCCTACGTGGAAGGCATCAGCAAGCTCGATGCCATCGACATCAGGTACGCGGAAGAACTGGGCTATCGCATCAAGCTGCTCGGCATCGCTCGCCGCACCGATCGCGGCATCGAACTGCGCACGCACCCCACGCTGATCCCGGCCAAGCGCCTGCTCGCGAACGTGGAAGGCGCGATGAACGCGGTGGTCGTGCATGGCGACGCCGTGGGCACGACCCTGTACTACGGCAAGGGCGCGGGCGCCGAGCCGACGGCGTCCGCCGTGGTGGCCGATCTCGTGGATGTGACGCGCCTGCACACGGCCGACCCTGAGCACCGCGTGCCGCATCTGGCATTCCAGCCGGACAGCCTTTCGAACACGCCGATCCTGCCGATCGACGAAGTCACGAGCGGCTATTACCTGCGCTTGCGCGTGGCGGACCAGACCGGCGTGATGGCGGCCATCACGCGCATCCTGGCGGACAGCGGCATCTCGATCGACGCGCTGCTGCAAAAGGAAGCCGAGCAGGTCGACGCGCAAGGCAAGGCGGAAACCGACATCATCCTGATCACGCACGAGACGATCGAGAAGAACGTCAACGCGGCGATCGCGCAGATCGAAAAGCTCGCGACGGTCAAGTCGCCGGTCACGAAGCTGCGCATGGAAGGACTGAACTAAGGCGAATCTGGAACTGCTGCCATGAATTACGTATCTACGCGCGGCGCGGGCGCCGGCGAGCATCATTCGTTTTCCGACATCCTGCTGGGCGGCCTCGCGCGCGACGGCGGCCTGTATCTGCCGGCCGCGTACCCGCAGATCGGCAAGGAAGAACTGGCGCGCTGGCGCGGCCTTTCGTACGCGGATCTCGCGTTCGAGATCCTCTCGAAGTTCGCCGGCGACATTCCGGCCGAGGATCTGCGCGACATCACGCACCGCACCTACACCGGCGAGACGTACCGCAACGTGCGCCACGGCGAAGACGCGAGCAAGATCACGCCGCTCACCACGCTTGGCGAGGAAAACGGCGCGCAGCTCTCGCTGCTCGAACTCTCGAACGGTCCGACGCTCGCGTTCAAGGACATGGCGATGCAGCTGCTCGGCAACCTGTTCGAGTACGCGCTCGCGAAGGCCGGCCAGGAGCTGAACATTCTCGGCGCGACGTCGGGGGACACCGGCAGCGCGGCTGAATACGCCATGCGCGGCAAGAAAGGCGTGCGCGTGTTCATGCTTTCGCCGCACAAGAAGATGAGCGCGTTCCAGACGGCGCAGATGTTCAGCCTGCAGGATCCGAACATCTTCAACCTCGCCGTGGAAGGCGTGTTCGACGATTGCCAGGACATCGTCAAGGCGGTGTCGAACGACCACGCGTTCAAGGCGCAGCAGAAGATCGGCACGGTCAACTCGATCAACTGGGCGCGCGTCGTGGCCCAGGTCGTGTACTACTTCGCCGGCTACTTCGCGGCGACGAAGTCGAACGGCGAGCGCGTCTCGTTCACGGTGCCCTCGGGCAACTTCGGCAACGTGTGCGCGGGCCACATCGCGCGCATGATGGGCCTGCCGATCGAGAAGCTCGTGGTCGCGACCAACGAGAACGACGTGCTCGACGAGTTCTTCCGCACCGGCATTTATCGCGTGCGCGGCTCGGCCGAGACGTATCACACGACGAGCCCGAGCATGGACATCTCGAAGGCGTCGAACTTCGAGCGCTTCGTCTACGACCTGCTCGGCCGCGATCCGGCGCGCGTGACGCAACTGTTCCGCGACGTCGAGGAAAAGGGCGGCTTCGATCTCGTGGCGAGCGGCGACTTCGCGCGCGTCAGGCAGTTCGGCTTCGTTTCGGGCCGCAGCAGCCACGACGACCGCATCGCCACGATTCGCGACATCTACGCGCGCTACAGGACGATGATCGACACCCACACGGCCGACGGCGTGAAGGTCGCCCGCGAACACCTGCAGCCGGGCGTACCGATGATCGTGCTCGAAACCGCGCAGCCGGTGAAGTTCGGCGAGACGATCCGCGAAGCGCTGGACCGTGAGCCGGAGCGTCCGGCGGCGTTCGAAGGCATCGAGGCGCTGCCGCAGCGTTTCGAAGTCGTGCCTGCCGACGCCCGGCGCGTGAAGGACTATATCGCCGCTCATACGGCGCACTGATCGGCGCAGCCGGGGCCGGATCGGCTTGCGGCCCCGGCGCGTCGACATCGCGTCGACATCGCATCGGCTTTCAGGCGGCGGGTTGGTCCGACTCGCCTGCTGCAGCGCTCCCGCCGATCCTGCGCACTCGCACGTAACGATTGCACGTCTTGCACGCCAGGGATATCCACGGCACACGGCACAGCGCGCCGATCGCGCCGCTACAATAACGGCAGACCAACCGCTGCCGGCGGCCCCACCGCCAAGTCCGAGACGACCTCGATGTCCACGCCTACGTCCCCGTCTTCCGCTGCGCCCGCGCCGCGCGCGCCGATGCTCTCCACCGCCGACGCCCTCGCCACGCTGCTTGCCGCGGCGCAGCCGCTCGCCGTCGCCGAAACGATTTCGACGTTCGATGCGCTGAACCGCGTGCTCGCCGAAGACGTCGTCTCGCCGCTCGACGTGCCGCCGATGCACACCAGCGCGATGGACGGCTACGCGGTGCGCGTGGCCGATCTCGCGCAGGGCAGCCGTCATCTGCCGGTCTCGCAGCGCATTCCCGCGGGCCACGCGCCACAGCCGCTCGCGGCGGGCACGGCGGCGCGCATCTTCACGGGCGCGACGGTGCCGCCGGGCGCGGACGCCGTGGTGATGCAGGAGCAGACCGAGGCCGCGCAAGGCGCCGTCACTTTTGTGCACACGCCCAAGGCGGGCGAATGGATCACGGCCCAGGGCGCGGATATCCGCAAGAACACGGTGATCCTGCCGGCGGGTACGCGTCTCACGCCGGCGGCGCTCGGGCTCGCGGCGTCGGTCGGCTGCGCCGCGCTCACCGTCGTGCGCCGCGTGAAGGTCGCGGTGTTCTTCACCGGCGACGAACTGACGATGCCGGGCGAGCCGCTCAGGCCCGGCGCGATCTACAACTCGAACCGCTTCACGCTCACGGGCCTCTTGCGTAACCTCGGCTGCGAAGTCACCGACTACGGCATCGTGCCGGACGAGCTCGACGTCACGCGCGCGACGCTGCGCGAGGCGGCCGCCGCCCACGACCTCATCCTCACCTCGGGCGGGGTCTCGGTCGGCGAAGAGGATCATGTGCGGCCCGCGGTCGAGGCCGAAGGCCGCATCAACCTGTGGCAGATCGCCATGAAACCGGGCAAGCCGCTCGCGTTCGGCGCGGTGAGCCGGGCGCAAGGGGCGACGGACGCGGCGGCCGGCGAGGCATTCTTCATCGGGCTGCCGGGCAACCCGGTGTCGAGCTTCGTCACCTTTCTGTTGTTCGTGCGGCCGTTTCTGCTGCGGCTCGCGGGCGCGACGCACGTGAGTCCGCGCGCGCTCTCGCTGCGCGCCGACTTCACCCAGGCGAAGAGCGACCGCCGCAACGAATTCCTGCGTGCGCGCGTGAACCCGGCTGGCGGTCTCGACCTGTTCCCGAACCAGAGTTCGGCGGTCCTGACCTCCACGGTCTGGGGCGACGGTCTCATCGATAATCCGCCCAATCACGCGATCAGCGCGGGCGAGACCGTGCGATTTATACCCTTCACCGAATTGCTGTACTGAAAAGCCCTGTTTGAAATACCGAGCGATGAAGATCCAGTTGAAATTTTTTGCGAGTGTGCGCGAGGCGCTTGGCGTCGCAGACGAAACGGTCACGCTGCCGGATGCCGTCGTGACGGTCGGCGACGTGCGCGGCTGGCTGCGTGCGCGCGGTGGTGTATGGGCCGAGACGCTGGCGGAAGGCCGCGCGCTGCGCATGGCCTGCAATCACGTGATGACGGATCCGCGCACGCGCATCACGGAGGGCTGCGAGGTGGCGTTTTTCCCGCCTGTGACGGGCGGCTGAGCGCAACAGGAGACTCACGATGCCCGTGCGCGTGCAAACGGAAGATTTCGACCTCACGACCGAGGTTGCGCAGCTGCGTGCGCGCAATCCGGCAATCGGCGCTGTGGCGTGCTTCGTCGGCACGGTGCGCGATCTGAACGACGGCAGCACGATCGCCTCGCTCGAGCTCGAGCACTACCCGGGCATGACCGAGAAGGCGCTGGAGGCGATCGTCGCAGAGGCGCAGCGGCGCTGGGCGGGCATCGAGGTGCTGATCGTGCACCGGGTGGGCAAGCTCGCGCCCCTCGACCAGATCGTGCTCGTCGCGACCACCTCGAAGCATCGCGGCGACGCCTTCGCGTCCTGCGAGTTCGTCATGGACTACCTCAAGACTGAGGCGCCGTTCTGGAAGAAGGAAGAGACGGAGCAGGGCGCACGCTGGGTCGACGCCCGCGAGAGCGACGATACGGCGCTGGCGCGCTGGGGCGTGGCTTCGGGGAATGCCTCGCGGGAATCCAGCTAGGCGTTCGTCCGCCGGGGCGAAGGGATGGATTCAGCTCACCCGTGCCCCTATCTAACGCAACTTCTAATCCAACCAATTAACGCAACTAACCGCCCATTCCGGCACCTCGCTCGAAGCAGATGCGCTCACTCTGCCGGCGTGCTCTCGTCCACATGCATCTGGCGGCCAACGAAACGGGCCGGAAACGGTTCTCCGGCCGGGCGCGTGGGCAGGTCGTGGCCGTGTCCGGGAGGGCGCCTGCGCGGCGCTACGCGATCGAGAAGCGCCTGTTGCTCGGGGGGAATCGTGTAGTCCCAGCCAAAGCGGCTGAGTTGCAGGCTTTGCGCAATCCGCAGCGCGGGTTCCATGAACTGCACCGCCGCCGCGGGCTCGTAGCGGGCCTGAACCGTATCGAGGAAAAGATAGAGCCAGCGGCTGAAATGCCGAGGCTCGACACCGGGCACCGGATCATGCGCCTGCTGCACATTGCCGCGGTAGCTTTTGGTGCCGAGCACGAGGCTCGACCAGAAGCGGCACATCTTGGGCAGATGTTCGTCCCACCGTCCGGCGAGCACGCCGTCGAATACCGGGCCGAGCATGGCGTCGTCGCGCACGCGGTCGTAGAACGCGTAGACGAGTTCGCGGACGTTCTCTTCGGTTGGCAGAGCGTGCAGTTCGGCAGCGGGGCGGATGTCGGGACGAGTCATTTGGGGCCTGGGCGATACCTGGAGTGCCTGGAGTAGGCGGCGGCGGGGCGCCGGCACGATGCGGCAGTGGGCCGCATGCAAGCTGCCAGGCACTGCGAAGTGACCATCGAAGCGACAATGATACCCAGTCCAGGCAAAACCTGCATGCTACCTGCATGTTATTGTATGGGATTCTGCCACCCGCATCCTCTGCGTCATCGCCATCGCCATGAGACTGACCGACTACACCGACTATTCGTTGCGCGTGATGTTGTATCTCGCGCTGCGTCGCGACAGCCTCGCCACGATCCAGGAGATTTCGGACGCCTACGGCGTTTCGAAGAATCATCTGATGAAAGTCGTGCAGCGCCTTGGCGAGCTTGGCTGGGTCGACACCGTACGCGGGCGCAATGGGGGCTTGCGGCTCGCGCCGGCTTCGCTCGATCTGAGCGTTGGCGCAGTCGTCCGTGAGACCGAGAGCGACTTCTCGCTCGTCGGCTGCTTTCCGGACGAACACGGCGACCGGCGTAGCTGCGTCATCGAGCCGCAGTGCCGGCTCAAGCACGCACTGGCGGCGGCGCGCGACGCGTTCCTCGCAGAACTCGACCGCCATACCATCGGCGAGCTGGCGCAGCCGGCAGGCGAACTGACCGGACTGCTCGGCCTCGCGCCGATCCAGTTCACGCCGCGCGCGCAGGCGGCTCGACCTGCGTCTTCGCGCGAGCATTGAAGCGCGCATCAGCGCGCCTCCCCATTTTTTCTTCTCTTTCGCGCCGCGGCACTCAACCGCGCGCGTCGGCTCGTGCCGCGGCGGCCGCCGCGCAGTCTTTCCCCTTTTTTTCACGCCTCGGCAGGCATTGCCGCTGGACGCTGTCCGCGCCCGAATCCCGCAAATCGGAAAAAATGACGCCAAAGCGCTTGAAACCGGCGCGTCCCCCCTCAAATTTGGTGACAGTCTAGAAATCTGGAGGCCTCGCATCAAATGAGAATCGACAAACTCACCACCAAGTTCCAGGAAGCCATCGCCGACGCGCAAAGCCTCGCGGTGGGCCACGATAACCAGTACATCGAGCCTGTTCACCTGCTGGCGGCGCTCGTCGCGCAGCAGGACGGCTCCGCGCGCTCGCTCATGTCGCGTGCGGGCGTGCAGGTCCAGGCGCTGCAGAACACGCTGAACGACGCCATCAACCGCTTGCCGCAGGTGCAGGGCACCGACGGCAACGTGCAGATCGGCCGCGAACTCACGGGTCTGCTCAATCAGGCCGACAAGGAAGCGCAGAAGCTCAACGACACGTACATCGCGAGCGAGATGTTCCTGCTCGCCGTTTCCGAGGACAAGGGCGAAGCGGGTCGTCTCGCGCGCCAGCACGGCTTGACGCGCAAGGCGCTCGAAGCCGCGATCGTCGCGGTGCGCGGCGGCGCTCAGGTGCACAGCCAGGACGCCGAGAGCCAGCGCGAAGCGCTCAAGAAGTACACCGTCGATCTGACCGAGCGCGCGCGTTCGGGCAAGCTCGACCCCGTGATCGGCCGCGACGACGAAATCCGCCGCTCGATCCAGATCCTGCAACGCCGCACCAAGAACAATCCGGTGCTGATCGGCGAGCCTGGCGTGGGCAAGACGGCCATCGTCGAAGGGCTCGCGCAGCGCATCGTCAACGGTGAAGTGCCCGAAACGCTCAAGGGCAAGCGCGTGCTCTCGCTCGATATGGCCGCGCTGCTCGCCGGCGCGAAATATCGCGGCGAGTTCGAGGAACGCCTGAAGGCCGTGCTCAACGACATCGCCAAGGACGAGGGGCAGACCATCGTCTTCATCGACGAAATTCACACGATGGTCGGCGCGGGCAAGGCCGAAGGCGCGATGGACGCGGGCAACATGCTCAAGCCGGCGCTGTCGCGCGGCGAACTGCATTGCATCGGCGCAACGACGCTCGACGAATATCGCAAGTACATCGAAAAGGACGCCGCGCTCGAACGCCGCTTCCAGAAGGTGCTCGTCGATGAACCGTCGGTCGAGGCGACCATCGCGATCCTGCGCGGCCTGAAGGAGAAGTACGAGCTGCACCACGGCGTGGAAATCACCGACCCGGCGATCGTCGCGGCGGCCGAACTCTCGCATCGCTATATCACCGACCGTTTCCTGCCGGACAAGGCCATCGACCTGATCGACGAAGCCGCTTCGAAGATCAAGATGGAAATCGACTCGAAGCCCGAAGCCATGGACAAGCTCGATCGCCGCCTGATCCAGCTGAAGATCGAGCGCGAGGCCGTCAAGAAGGAGAAGGACGAAGCGTCGCAAAAGCGTCTGCAGCTGATCGAGGAAGAGATCGACCGGCTGAGCCTCGAATATAAGGACCTCGAAGAGATCTGGACCACCGAGAAGGCCGCGGTGCAGGGCGGTGCGCAGATCAAGGAAGAGATCGACCGCGTGCGCGCGGAGATCAATCGCTTCCAGCGCGAAGGCAAGCTCGAGAAGGTGGCGGAACTGCAGTACGGCAAGCTGCCGGAACTCGAAGCGCAGCTCAAGCAGGTGGCGCTGGCCGAGGCGAACGAGCAGAACAACCCCACGCGGTTGCGCCTGCTGCGCACGCTCGTGGGCGCCGAGGAAATCGCGGAAGTCGTGTCGCGTTCGACCGGCATTCCGGTTTCGCGCATGATGCAGGGCGAGCGCGAAAAGCTGCTGCAAATCGAAGAGAAGCTGCACGAGCGCGTGGTGGGCCAGGACGAGGCCATTTCCGCCGTTGCCGACGCGATTCGCCGCTCGCGCGCCGGTCTCTCGGACCCGAACCGGCCGTACGGCTCGTTTCTGTTCCTCGGGCCGACGGGTGTGGGCAAGACCGAGTTGTGCAAGGCGCTGGCGGGCTTCCTGTTCGATTCGGAGGATCACCTCATCCGCATCGACATGAGCGAGTTCATGGAGAAGCACAGCGTGGCGCGCTTGATCGGCGCGCCGCCGGGATACGTGGGCTACGAAGAAGGCGGCTATCTGACCGAGGCCGTGCGCCGCAAGCCGTATAGCGTGATCCTGCTCGACGAAGTCGAAAAGGCGCACCCGGACGTGTTCAACGTGCTGCTGCAGGTGCTCGACGACGGCCGCATGACCGATGGCCAGGGCCGCACCGTCGACTTCAAGAACACCGTGATCGTGATGACGTCCAACCTCGGTTCGCACCTGATTCAGGCGATGGCGGGCGAGCCGCAGGAAGCCGTGAAGGACGCCGTATGGAACGAAGTGAAGCAGCAGTTCCGCCCCGAGTTCCTGAACCGGATCGACGAGGTCGTGGTGTTCCATGCGCTCGATCGCTCGAATATCGAGTCGATTGCGAAGATCCAGCTGCAGCGTCTGCGCGAGCGTCTGGAGAAGCTCGACATGGAGCTCATGGTGTCGGACGAGGCGCTGGGCCAGATCGCCAAGGTCGGCTACGACCCGCTGTTCGGCGCACGGCCGCTCAAGCGCGCGATTCAGCAGGAGATCGAGAACCCGGTCGCCAAGCTGATCCTCGCCGGCAAGTTCGGACCGAAGGATGTGATTCCCGTCGATGTGCACGACGGCAAGTTCGTGTTCGAGCGCGTGGTGCACTAAGGCGAGCAGCAAGCCTCGGGTGAGGCGCGTGCCGGCAGGCGCGCGCCGGGCCGAAAACGAAAAGGGCAGCGGAGCGATCCGCTGCCCTTTTTTCATGCAAAAAGGACGCTTACGCCTGCTTGTTGCCGCCGCCGAACAGCGACGCAAGCCCGCCAAGCGTGCCGAGCACGCTCTCGGTGTTGATCTGGCCGCCCTGCGGCACTTCGCCATTCGGCGTACCCGCGTTGACCACGTGCGGCAGCACCTGGGCGAGCAGCCCGCTTACCTGGTCGGGCTGCATGCCGACCTTCTGCGCGAGACCCGAGACGACGTCCGAGCCGAGGACGTTGTGCAGTTGATCTGCCGAAACAGGCTGGTTCTCGCCGTTGCCGACCCACGACTGCACTACGTCGCCGAGGCCGCCTTGCTGGAACTTCTCGATCAGGCCGTTCAGCCCGCCTGGCTGGTTGTTGACGAACTCCATCGCAGCGGCGAGGAGCTGGGCCTGGCCGCCGCCTTGCTGCTGCGACTGCGAACCGAGCAGGGAACCGAGGGTATCTAGCAGACTCATGACGATCTCTCTGGATGATGGCCGCGTCGGGGGACGCGGCCGGTAAGTCGGACGGCGCACGCGGCGCCGCGATTCGAGGCCCGGCGCGCGGCTTGCACGCGCCGGACGTTGGCGGCAATCAGGCGCCGGAAGCGGCCGCGGCGGAAGCTGCCTTGTCCTTCTTCGACTTCTTCGTTTTTTTCGCCTTCGTATCGGATGCCGAGGCCGGCGCCGCCGCAGCGGAGCCCGCTTCGGGCGCACTGGCGGCCGCGGCTGCCTTGTCCTTCTTGCTCTTGTGCTTCGACTTGCCCGCGGCCGTGTCCGAGGCGGCTTGCGCCGGGGTCGCGGCCGCCGGCGTCTGCGCCGTCATCGGATTGGCCGTGGTAGCGGCGGGGGCGGCGCTCGTGGCAGCGGCGCTCTTGCCGCCGCTTTTGCTGTTTTGCGCGCTAGCCGTCTTGCCCGCCGGCGGCGCCGAGGAGCCGTTGATCGTAAGCCCCGCCGCTTCGAGATTCTGCACCGACTTGGGGCCAATGCCCTTGACGCGGTTCACGAGGTCGTCGGCGTCCTTGAACGGGCCGTTCTTCGTGCGTTCGTCGATGATCGCCCTGGCGTGGACGGGGCCGATGCCCTTGACCGATTCGAGCGCGGTTTCGTCGGCGGTGTTCACTTCCACGGCTGCGGCGACCACGGCGGACAGCGACAGGCCGATTGCGAGGAACAGCATCAGCAGCTTCTTGAGCATGGCAATCACTCCATTGAGGGCATTTTTAGGTGAGCCGGGAACGGACGACGCGTCCAGCGCAGGGGGCTGCGGTACAAGAATAGGCCAGATGGCGTATTCGTGGATCGCGAGCGCTCGATTTATACCGGCCGACGTGTGGCAAGTAAATCGCGCCGCACAATATTTAATACTTTTGTGCAATCGCGCGACGCGAAACGCGCGGCTTTCGGCTCAAGCCGGCTCAAATGCGATGAGGCCCGACGATGGCGAGCTTCGCCATGCGCCGGTAGAGCGTCGCGCGCGAGATGCCTAGCGCCTGCGCGGCGGCGTTCGGACGCCAGCGGTGGGCCGTGAGCGCCGCGACGATGCGTGCGCGCTCGTCCTCGTCGGAGCGCAGCGACGCTGGCTGCGCTGGCGGGATAGCGGCTGGGGAGCAGGGCGTCACGGGCGGCGCGAGTTGCGGCAGGCTCGCCGCGAGATCCGAGCTCAGGTGCCGCGCTTCGACCAACACTGTGTCGCATACGGCGCATGCGTAGCGCATCGCATTGCGCAGCTGCCGCAGGTTGCCGGGCCACGCGAATTTCGCGAGCCGCGCAGCGAGCGTGGCGTCGAGCGCAAGCGGCCGGCCGGCGGCCTGTGCTTCTTCCGCGAAGACCGTGTCGATGAGCATCGCGATGTCGCGCCGCTCGCGCAGCGGCGCAAGCGTGAGCACGGCGCCGCTCAAGCGGTAGTAGAGATCGTCGCGGAATGCGCCTGCACTCGCCATCTGCGCGAGGTCCCGGTGCGTTGCGCAGACCACGTCGATGTCGACGCGCACCGGCGTTTCGCTCCCGAGCGGCAGGACTTCGCCTTCGGCCAGCACGCGCAACAGGCGGGTCTGCAGCGCGAGCGGCATATCGCCGATCTCGTCGAGAAAGAGCGTGCCGCCGTCGGCCATTGCGATCTTGCCGCGCGCGCCGTGTCTGCGCGCGCCCGTAAACGCGCCCGGCGCATAGCCGAACAGTTCGCTCTCGATCAGCGACTCGGGCAGCGCCCCGCAGTTCACCGCGATGAACGGGCGATTGCGTCGCGCACTGGCGTCGTGAATGGCGCGAGCGAACACTTCCTTGCCGGCGCCGGTTTCGCCGAGCAGCAGGATCGGCAGGCGCTTGCCCGCCACGCGCTGCGCGATGCGCGCGTTCTCGGCCACGCGCGCGTCGGCGCTGCGCAGGAAGGGGCCGAGCGCGCTGCGGTCGTATTCGTGCGCGTCGGCGGCGTCGCGCCGTAGCGGCATGGCGCCATGCGCCGCGCCGCCGCCGTGGCCGCTGCGTGCGCTGTGTCCGCCGTAACCGTTGGTTCCGAGCGGCGCGCGAATGCGCGCGTACAGCATCGAGCCGTTCGCGCGCAGGCGCAGCGCAGCGATGGTTTCGACGCGCCCGATGTCGCGCAAGTGCACGTGCGACGAATCGAAGATCTCGTCGATGTGACGCGGTCCGTCCAGACAAGGCATGCATTCGCGCGCGCGCCGGTTCGCGGCGACCACGTTGCCGTTCTCGTCGAAGGCAATCAGCAGCTCGGGCTGCGCTTCCACGTAATTGCGATTCTGGTGACCGAAGAGTATCCAGCACGACGCGAGGCGATGCAGGAAATAACCGTCTTCGATGAGCGTGGCGCTCTGGCGCACGAGCTGGTTGACGATGCGCTGGCTCTCGCGATTGTCGGGCGACTGCACGGCCGACGCATCGAGTACGCCGATCAGCTCGCCGCCCGGCGCGAAGATCGGCGCGGCGCTACACGTGAGCGTGGTAAACGCGGCGCGGAAATGGTCGGTCTTGTGCACCGTGATGGGCGCGAGATCGGTGAGCACGTTCGCGATGCCGCAGGTGCCTTCCTCGCTCTCGGACCAGCACGAGCCGATATAGAGCCCCGCGTGCTTGAAGTCGTTGCGGCGCTCGCGGTCGAGGCGGTAGTCGATGGTCACGCCGTGCGCATCGCTCAGCATCACGCAGTAATCGGCTTCGCGCACCATGTCGTGCAGCCGCGTGAGACATTGGCCCGAGGCGCGCAGAAAGGACTCTTCGCGATCGCGGATCTCGCGCAGCTCGGCGGCGCTCAGCACGCGCGGGCCGATCACGGAGCCGGGGTCCAGCTGATAGCGCTCGAACGAGCGCTGCCACGACGAGACGAGGCGTGGCGAATCGGACGGCGCGGGAAGCCGGCCTTCTACGGCGCCGCGCACGCGCTCGGCGTGCCGGGTAGACGCAAGGGCGTAAGGCATGAGCGGTTCCAGACGATGGCTCGCAAAGAGCGTCGGGGTAAAGTCGGATTACGTCGGACCGGAAAGCGTTCGGCGGGAGTCTTTTGTAGCACATCCTTTGCGCGCGATCACACCGCAGCGCAGCATGCGAGACGGCTGAGACGATCGTCTCAGCGTGTCGCGTCTCACATTCCGGCGTGGTGGACAGGGGTGCCCGGTCGCCGCTCAGGCACGCCACGCGGGACGATGTGGGCTCTGCGTCGCGCGGGCGGCCGGCGGCGCGAGACAGCGGCTGAGACGCCGCGCGCGACGCCAATCGTGCCGGCGCCATGGCGTGCGATTGCCGCAGAACCCCGCAGAACCCCGTCACGCGGCCTTCTGCGCGGATGCATCGCGTCGTCGACGTCATTGGCATGACGCTTGCAGAGTGTGCTGGCACAAGCGGCGCGCGGCAATGCAAAGTGCGACGCCATCAGGAGACAAGACCCGTGACGACGCCCGTGACCGTAGGCGTGATCGCGAACCCCGCATCGGGCCGCGATATCCGCCGTCTCACTTCGCATGCATCCGTCTTTCCCACGGCCGAGAAGGCGAACATGGTCGTGCGCCTGCTCGCGGGCCTGGGCGCGCTCGGCGTGGCGCGCGTGCTCACGCTGCGCGACAACACCGGCGTGGCCGCGCTGCTCCTGCGCGCGATCGGGACGCACGCGGCCATTGCCGCGCACGAGCCCTGGCCCGAGGTCGTGTTCGTCGATCTGCCCGTGAGCGAAAGCGTCGCCGATACGCACGCCGGCGTCGATTACATGGTGCGTGAGGAAGTCGCGCTGATCGCGGTGCTGGGCGGCGACGGCACCCATCGCGCCGTCGCCGCGCATTGCGGCGCGACGCCGCTGCTCGCGCTCTCCACCGGTACCAACAACGCCTTTCCCGAACTGCGCGAGGCTACCGTCGCGGGCCTCGCGGGCGCGCTCGTCGCGACCGGCGCGGTGCCCGCGGAGGCGGCGCTATCGCGCAACAAGCGGCTCGTCGCGCGCTGCGTGGAAGGGCCGTCGCGCGGGCGCGAGGAAATCGCGCTGGTCGACATTTGCGTGGCGCGTCAGCTGTTCATCGGTGCGCGCGCGATTTCAGAAAGTTCGGATATCGAATCGCTTTTTCTGGCCTTTGCGCCGCCCGACGGCATCGGTCTCTCGTCGATTGGCGGGGCATGGGCGCCGGTCGGGCGCGATGCGGCACACGGCCTGCACATGACGTTCGCCCAGCCGGGCGCGCCCGAGGGCAGCGGTGCGGGCGTACCGTTGCTCGCGCCGATTGCGCCGGGCCGCGTCGAGCGCCTGACGATGCGCACCTGCCAGCGCCTCGAAGTCGGCGTGGCGCTGCCGCTCGAAGCGGACCACGGCACGCTCGCGTTCGACGGCGAGCGTGAGATCGAACCGGCGCGCGGCGACCGCTATGAAGTGACGCTCGACTGGAACGGTCCGCTGACCGTCGATGTCGCGCGCACGCTGCGTTATGCGGCGTCGCACCAGTTGCTGCGCGAGGCCGCCGCGCGTGCCTAGCGATCTGGCTTGCTTCCTCCACTCGTAACCGAAAGAAGGAGACATCAGCATGGATACACCCCTGAAAGGCCAGGTCGCGATCGTGACTGGCGGCGCACGCGGCATCGGCCGCGGCATTGCGCTCACGCTCGCCCAGGCCGGCGCAGACGTGCTGCTCGCGGATCTGCTCGAAGAACCGCTTGCCGCGACTGCGGATGAAATACGGGCGTTAGGCAGACGCGCCGCCTTCGCCAAGGTCGACGTCACCCAGGCTGTTCAGCTCGAAGGGATGGTCTCGCAGGCGCTCTCCGAACTCGGCGGCCTCGATATTCTCGTGAACTGCGCCGGCGTGATTTCCATTAGTCCGGTCTCCGAATTAACGGAACGGGACTGGGACTTCGTCATGAACGTGAACGCAAAGGGCGTGTTCCTCGGCTGCAAGGCTGCGTTGCCGCATTTCCGTACCCGGAAGCGCGGGCGGATCATCAACGTCGCTTCGATCGCGGGCAAGGAAGGTTTCCCGAATCTCGCGCACTACAGTGCCTCGAAATTCGCAGTGGTCGGTTTCACCAACGCGCTCGCCAAGGAGGTCGCGCGCGAAGGCATCACCGTGAACGCGATTTGCCCCGGCATCGTGCGCACGTATATGTGGGACCGGCTCTCCGACGAATGGAAGACGCAAGGCGAGAGCATCGAAGAATCCTGGCAGCGCCATCAGCTCACGCTGATCCCGCAGGGCCGCGCGCAAACGCCGGAGGACATGGGACGGCTCGCCCTGTTCTTCGCGACCATGGACAACGTCACGGGCCAGTCGGTGAACGTCGACGGCGGTTTCACTTTTCACTAGGAGCAGTGGCATTTCCCGCAGCAGGCTAATCCAGAGCGGTACAGCGTCGTATATCCAGGAGACAACCATGTCACTTCAGTTGAACAAGGAGCAGTTGCTCACCGCGTATCGCTCGATGCGCACGATCCGCGAGTTCGAGGAACGGCTGCACGTCGAATTCGCAACTGGCGAGATTCCGGGATTCGTGCACCTGTACGCGGGCGAGGAGGCGTCCGCGGTCGGCACGATGAGCCACTTGAACGACACCGATTACGTCGCCACCACGCACCGGGGCCACGGCCACTGCATCGCCAAGGGCGTGGACGTGCGCGAGATGATGGCCGAGATCTATGGCCGGGCCACGGGTTCGTGCCGCGGCAAAGGCGGCTCGATGCATATCGCCGATCTGTCGAAGGGCATGCTCGGCGCGAACGGCATCGTGGGCGCGGGCGGTCCGCTCACCTGCGGCGCGGCGCTCGCCGCGAGGCAGAAGAAGACCGGCGGCGTGGGCGTGTGCTTCTTCGGCGATGGCGCGTCGAACCAGGGGGTGATCTTCGAGTCGATGAATCTCGCCTCCGTGTGGCGCCTGCCGGTGATCTTCGTCGCGGAGAACAACGGCTATGCCGAGGCGACGTCTTCCACATGGTCGGTCGCGGCCGACAACATCGCGGACCGCGCGAACGGCTTCGGCATGCCGGGCGTGATCGTCGACGGCTTCGACTTTTTCGCCGTGTACGAGGCCTTGGGCGAAGCCATTGCACGAGCGCGCAACGGCGGCGGTCCGACGCTCGTGGAGATGAAACTCTCGCGCTATTTCGGCCACTTCGAAGGCGATGCGCAAACCTACCGCGCCCCTGGCGAAGTGCAGAAACTGCGCGAAGAAAAGGACTGTCTCAAGCGCTTCGAAGAACGCGTGGTGCGCGCCGAACTCGCGAGCAGCGACGATCTGCGCAAGGTGGACGCCGAAGTGAAGCAACTGATCGACGATGCCGTGACGCAGGCCAAGGCCGCGCCATTGCCGCTCGCCGAAGCGCTGCTCACCGACGTGTACGTGTCGTACCCTTGAGCGCCGGTCGCTCAGGTCATCAGGATTCCAGATCAAGGAGACGAAAATGGCACGGAAAATCACCTATTCGCAGGCCATCAACGAAGCGCTGGCCCAGGAGATGGGCCGCGACGAGAGCGTGATCGTGATGGGCGAAGACAATGCGGGCGGCGCGGGCGCGCCCGGCGAGCAGGACGCATGGGGCGGCGTGCTCGGCGTGACGAAGGGCCTTTACGGCAAGTTCCCCGGACGCGTGCTCGATACGCCGCTCTCGGAAGGCGGCTTTATCGGCACGGCAGTGGGCGCAGCGGCATGCGGCATGCGGCCGGTCGCGGAGCTGATGTTCATCGATTTCATGGGCGTGTGCTTCGACCAGATCTTCAACCAGGCGGCGAAGTTCCGCTACATGTTTGGCGGCAAGGCGGTCACGCCGGTCGTGATTCGCACCATGTACGGCGCGGGCCTGCGTGCGGCTGCGCAGCACTCGCAGATGCTCACCTCGCTCTTCACGCATATTCCCGGGCTGAAGGTCGTGTGCCCGGCCACGCCCTATGACGCCAAGGGCCTCATGATCGAGGCGATTCGCGACAACGATCCCGTGATCTTCTGCGAGCACAAGCTGCTCTACACGATGGAAGGCGACGTTCCGGAGGAATCCTATTCGATTCCGTTCGGCGAGGCCAACATCGTGCGCGATGGCGACGACGTCACGATCGTCACGTATGGACGCATGGTCCACTACGCGCTCGATGCCGCGCAGAAGCTCGCGAAAGACGGCATCGAGGCGGACGTGATCGATCTGCGCACCACGTCGCCGCTCGACGAGGAAACGATCCTCGAAAGCGCACGCCGCACGGGCCGGGTCGTCGTCGTGGACGAAGCGAACCCGCGCTGCTCGATCGCAACCGAAATCGCCGCGCTCGTCGGCCAGAAAGCGTTCAAGGATCTGAAGGCGCCGGTCGGCATGGTCACGGCGCCGCATACGCCGGTGCCGTTCGCGGCATCGCTGGAAGACCTCTACATCCCCTCGGCAGACAAGATCGCCGAAGCCGCGCGCGCAGCAAGGAGCTGAAGTCATGCCGATTCACATGATCACGATGCCCAAATGGGGCCTGTCGATGGAGCAGGGCCAGGTGAACGGCTGGCTCAAGTCGCCGGGCGACAAGGTCAGCAAGGGCGATGAACTGCTCGACGTGGAATCCGACAAGATCGCGTCGGGCGTGGAATGTGCGTTCGAGGGCGTGTTGCGGCGGCAGATCGCGCAGGAGGGCGACACGCTGCCGGTGGGCGCGCTGCTGGGCGTGGTCGCCGATGCCGAAGCGGCCGACGCGGATATCGACGCCGCGGTGGCCGAGTTCCAGCGCGACTTCGTGCCTGCGCAGGCGGGCGACGCCGACGCGGGGCCACAGCCGGAGAAGTCGCAAATCGGCGGCAGGACCGTGCGCTACCTGAAGCAGGGGGAAGGCGAGGGCGTGCCTGTCGTGCTGATCCACGGCTTTGGCGGCGATCTCAACAACTGGCTCTTCAACCACACCGATCTCGCGGCGCAGCGCACCGTCTGGGCGCTCGATCTGCCGGGGCACGGCGAGTCGGGCAAGGCGCTCGAGAGCGGGAGCCTCGACGAGCTTGCGCAGAGCGTGATCGCGTTCCTCGACGCGCAGAAGATCGACCGGGCGCATCTCGTCGGGCACTCGCTGGGCGGTGCGGTGGCCATGGCGGTGGCCGGGCAGGCGCCCGGGCGCGTGGCGTCGCTGGCGCTGATTTCCAGCGCGGGTCTGGGCAGCGAGATCGACGGCGCGTATATCGAGGGCTTCGTCGCGGCGGCGAACCGCAATGCGCTCAGGCCGCACGTGACGAAGCTGTTCGCCGATCCCGCACTGGTCACGCGTCAGCTCGTCGAAGACCTCGTGAAGTACAAGCGGCTCGAAGGCGTGCAGGCCGCGCTCGGCCAGATCGCAGGGCAGGCGTTCGAAGGCGGCGCGCAGCGGCGCGTGTTCCGCGAGCGTATCGCCTCGCTCGCGCCGCGCGCGCTCGTGATCTGGGGCGAGTCCGACCAGATCATTCCGGCGCGCCATGCGCAGGGGTTGCCGTCGCAGGTGCGCGTGGAGGTGATCGCGGGCAAGGGGCACATGGTGCAGATGGAGGCGGCGCAGGAGGTCAATCGCCTGCTCAAGGCCTTTTTCGACGAAGGAGCCTGAGCATGGAGGCCGCCACGTCTCAAACGTCCCATGTGTCGAGCACGGCGCTCGGTCAGGAGGGGCTGCGCAGCCGCGAGAAGCTCGCGCGGATTCCGGTGAAGATCGTGCCGCCCGCCGGAAGCGACGCGGTCCTGCCGAAGCCGCCCTGGCTGCGCGCACGGCCGCTCATGAGCGAGACCGTAGCGGGCGTGGCGGCCGTATTGCGCGAGCACCGGCTTCATTCGGTATGCGAAGAAGCCATGTGCCCGAACATCGGCGAATGCTTTGCGCAGCGCACCGCGACTTTCATGATCATGGGCGGGCTTTGCACGCGGCGCTGCCCGTTCTGCGACGTCGCTCACGGACGGCCCGCGCCGCTCGACGAGGGTGAGCCCGCGCGCCTGGCGGCGGCCGTCGCGGCGCTGGGCTTGCGCCACGTCGTCATCACATCGGTCGATCGCGATGACTTGCGCGACGGCGGCGCGGCGCACTTCGCGCGCTGCATCGCACAGGTGCGCGAGCGTGTGCCGGGGATCGGCGTCGAGGTGCTGACGCCCGATTTTCGTGGGCGAATTGCGCGCGCGCTCGAGGCGCTCTCACACGCGTGGCCCGACGTGTTCAATCACAACCTCGAGACCGTGCCCGCGCTCTATCGCGCAGCGCGGCCGGGTGCGGACTATCGCGGCTCGCTCGACCTGCTGGCGCGCGCCAAAACGGCCAACGGCGCGCTCGTCACGAAGTCGGGGCTGATGGTGGGGCTGGGGGAAACCGACGAGGCGTTGCTCGCGACCATGCGCGACCTGCGCGAGCATCGCGTAGACGTGCTGACGATCGGGCAGTATCTCGCGCCATCGAAGTTTCATTTGCCGGTGAAGCGCTACATGCATCCCGACGAATTTGCCGGGTTGCGCGCGGCGGGTCTCGCGATGGGGTTCAGCGAAGTCGTGGCGGGGCCGCTCGTCCGTTCCTCGTATCATGCGGCCCAGACCGTGGAGGCGGCGCGGCAGGCCGAGGCGGGGTAAGTCGAGTTTGCAACTAACCGCCGAGTGCATCTCGCGGCAACGGGCTACGCGCGCTCGCGCAAAAATCGCGTACTCACCCGCGAGAGATAAAACAGGAGTCCAGCGCCGGCGATCAGGAGGCTCGCCATGTTGGCGAGCCAGAACCCGCGCGCGCCCGTCGCCCAGGCGGGCATCGTGCCGGTCACGTCGAAGCCCAGCGCGTAGCCGCCGCCGAGCCCCACGCCCCAGAGCGCGAGCGCATAGATGAGGGTCGGCACGACCGCGACCTTATAGGCTCGCAAAGCGAAGGCCGTGGTGATCTGCAGGGCGTCGAACACGTGATAGCAGGTGACGATGGCGACGAGCGGCATGGCCGCGACCGCCACGGCGGGGTCCGGCGTATAGCCGCCGATGATGAGCGGGCGCAGCACGAACACGATTGCGCCGTAGCAGCAGGCAATTGCCACGGCCGTCGCCACGCCGTGCCGCGCGAGCGTGCGCGCCTCGGCCGGGCGCTCGCCGCCCAGCGCCTGGGCGACGAGCGTCGAGGTCGCCACGCCGATCGAAAGCGGCGTCATGTAGAGCACCGCGCCGATGTTGCCGGCGATCTGATGTCCGGCGAGCGTGGTCGTGCCCATGCGCGCGATGAAGATCGCCATGAACGTGTACGACGTCACTTCGATGAGGTACGAAAGCCCCATCGGAATGCCGAGCTTGAGCAGCTCGGCCTGGCGTTTCCACTCGGGCCAGCAGAAGTGCTTGAAGATCTCGAACGGCTCGAACACGTCCACTCGCGTGAACGCGACAGCCGCGCACAACGCGAGCGCCCAGTTGATCGAGGTGCTCGCGAGCGCGCAGCCCGGGCCGCCGAGCGCCGGCACGCCGAGGCCGCCGAAGATGAGCCACGTGTTGAGCGGCACCTTGAGCACGAGCGCGCCGACCTGCAGGAACATGACGAGGCGCGGCCGGCCCACGGCATTGGCGAGCGAACTGTAGATGCGAAAGGCGAGCGCCGCGGGCAACCCGAACGAGAGCAGCCGCAGATAGCCGACGGTGCGCTCGCGCAGCGCCTCGGGCGCGTGCGCGAGGTCGAGCAGCGGGCCGGGAAAGTAGAGGATCGCGAAGCCGATCGCCATCAGCACGAGCGCGAGCCAGAACGCCTGGCGCACCTCGAGGCCGATCTCCGTGTCCTTGCGCGCGCCATAGAGCTGCGCCGCAACGGGCTGCAGCGCGCTGAGAATGCCCGTGAGGGCGATGTAGACCGAGACGTAGATCGACGACCCGAGGCCGAGCGCGGCGAGGTCGAGCGCCGAGTAGCGGCCGACCATCGCGGTGTCGATCACGCCGAACGCGATGATCGCGAGCTGGCCGACCAGCACCGGCCACGCCAGCGCGGCGATGCGCCGGACGTCGCCGGCGAGCGTCGTCGTCACCGCGGCCTCAGTCGGGACGCTTGCGCCAGACATGCTTCTTGATCGGCGGGGTCGGACGGTCGATGCGCACGTACAGGCGGAAGCGCTCGTCGCGGTCGGCGGCGCGGCGGCCTTCCCAGACGAGCTTCCACACGTAGTCCGGCATCGAGCTCGGCTCGCCGTAGTCCTGCGTATCCTGGCGCAGGATCACGTCGCAGTCCTCGTTGAACGCGAAGTGCATCTTGCCGAAGTACGCGAAGGTGGCGATCTGCGCGTCGCCGAGGCGTACGGGCGAGATGCACTGATAGTCGGCGGGCAGGTGCGCCGCGATCTGCTCGGCCACGTCCTTGTAGGTCCGGCTGTAGTTGACGACCGGCAGCCACAGCGTCATGAGCAGCACCCACATGAGCGTGGTGCCGCCGCTCGAGAGCACGACGCTGCGCCACAGCACCTTCGGATGACGCGCCACGCGCCAGCGCACGAGCACCATCCAGCACACGGTGACGGCCACCGCGCATACGAACGAGAGAATCTTGAACTGCGGCACGAAGCCGGGCGCGAGGCGCGCGAGATTGCGCGCGAGCGGTGCCGGGAAACCGGTCATGCCCGCGAGCCACACGAGCCACACGAAGGTGCTGAGAATCGTGAAAGTCAGCACCGCGAACCAGTCGATCGCGTTGATCGCGCCACGCTTGAGCGTGGGCAGCGCGAAGGTCGCGAGCACAGCCAGCGCGGGCAGCACGAGCATGAAGAGCCGGTTCGATTCGTGGCTTTGCACGACCACGAGGATGAGCAGCGGCACGATCACCGACAGCGGAATCGCGATGTGCGGCTTGCGGCGCAGTCCGGCCCAGCTCACGAAGGCCCAGATCGCGAGTGGCCATGCGGGCCAGGTGAAGAGCGGCAGGTTCTTGGCGGCGTAGCGCAGCACAAAGCCAGGCGGGCCGGCGAAGGCGTTGACGTTGGTGTGCGCCCACTGGTTGAGGAACCAGACGGCGTCGTCGGGATACAGGTGCAGCGCCAGCAGCGGCCATGAGGCCGAGACGACGAGTGCCACGGGCAGGCCCGCCACGAGCAGCCAGCGCGAGCGCGTTTCGGGCGCGATGGCCAGCATGGCGAGCGTGCCGACGAGGAGCGCGCCCACGAGCACCGGGCCGCTCGAGAGCATCACGACGCCGAGCGCGAGGCCCCACCAGAGGGCGCCCTGGACCGGCTTGTCGATCGCGCGCACGACGCCGTACAGCAGCATGGCGATGCCCACGAACTGCATGAGCTGCGGCGTGGTTTCGTGACCGCGCTCGGCGAGGCCGAAGCAGGCCAGCAGGACGAGCAGGGCGCCGTCGCCGAGGGTGCGGCCGTAGTCGCGCGGCTCGGGCTCGCCGCCGAACGCGTACTTGAACGGCTGCACTTCGGGGCGGCGGCCCAGCAGATACGCGCTGTACCAGATGAACGCGCAGGCCAGACAGAACAGCACGCCGGTGGCGATGCGCGACGCATTGCTGGCGTCCACCCACGGTGCGAAGAGACGGATGCAGGCGGCGCCCAGCCAGTAGCCGAGCGGACCGTTCTCGGTCACGTACTTGCCGACGAGATTGGGCAGCAGCCAGTCGTGCGAGGTGCCGCCCGCCATCGTCCACATCACGCCGAAGCCCGCCGCATCCTCGTTCTTCCATGGGTCGCGGCCAAAGAGGCCGAACGCCGCGAAGACGATACAGATGGTCAGCAACAGCCAGCGCGGCAGGGCGCTGGTGGCGGAGGCGGTCAGTCGAATGGCTGGCTTCATGCAGTACGAAGGGAGACAGATAAACCGGGCGTGTTCGAGCGGGCGGCTCGCACGCGCAGGTCAAGCAGGCATGCGCGGCAGACAGTACATCCGGCCGCGCGCCGCGGAGCAATCCGGCATTCTAGCCGGGCCGGCGACCGCGCGTCACGGCGTCAGCCGCGGGCTGATCCACGGAAACCTCTGAACAGGGGCGGTAAGTCGCACCCGCCGGGCCGCGCGGACGGCGCAACGGTGGCGCAGGCAACAAAAAAGGGCAGCGTATGCTGCCCTTTTTGTGCACGTTCAATGCGGGACCGGCCAGCAGCCGGTGCGGCGAAGTGCTTACTTGCCGGCCTTGCCCGAGGCGCGTGCGCCGAACTTCTTGTTGAACTTCTCGACACGGCCTGCCGTGTCCATGATCTTTTGCGTGCCCGTGTAGAACGGATGCGATTCCGACGACACTTCGATCTTGGCGAGCGGGTAGGTCTTGCCGTTGAATTCGGCGGTTTCGCGCGTCTGGATGGTCGAGCGGGTCACGAACCTGAAGTCGTTCGAAACGTCGATGAACAGGACTTCGCGGTAATCCGGGTGAATGCCTTCTTTCATGGTTATTCCTTAAATCTGGCGGTAGCCAACCCGCGTGCCTGCAACACCCTGTTGCCGACTTTGCTCGCGCGAGCCACTTACCCAAGGGTCGAAAAACGGCGATTATGCCAGATAATCAGCCGGTTGGCGAATTTTTAAGGCGCCCGCGCGGCAGGTTTTCAGGCTGGCTGGCCGGCCAGCGCGCCCACGCGCGCCGGGTCCTGGCGGTAATAGCGCGCAAGCAGCCGGTAAAGCTCGGGATATTCCGCCTCGAACGCCTTCGGTTTGACGAAAAGGGCCTCGCTGCACACCGCGAAGAACTCCGACGGGTGATCGGCCGCATAGGGATCGATCAGCGAATCGCGCTCGAAGCGCGCCCAGCGGCGCTCCGGCACGGCGTCCACCTTGTCGCAGAACTGGTCGTAGGCGTTGTCGAACACGTCGGCCCAGGCCTGCGCGTCGAGTGGGGCGTGCCAGCGCCGATAAAGGGGCGGATGACCGTCGGCCTCGCCGTTGAGCATGTCGATCTTGTGGGCGAACTCGTGGATCACGACGTTGTATGCGTCGCTGCCATCGGTCATCTGCGCGTCTTCCCACGAGAGGATCACGGGGCCGCCTTCCCACGCCTCGCCGCTCGCGTCGTGCTCCACCTCGTGGATCACGCCGTCTTCGTCCTCTACGGTCTTGCGGATCACGAATTCCCCTGGATAGACGACCACGCCCACCCAGCCCTTGTAGAGGTCGAGCGAAAGGTTGAGCACCGGCAGCGACGCTTGCGCGGCGATCGCCACGGTCATCGGGTCGGTCAGCTCGAGATCGTGCGCCGTGGAGAATTCCTTTTGCGCGATGAAAAGGCTCGTCAGCTCGCGCAGGCGCGCGAGGTCGGCGGCGTCGAGATGCTTGAGAAAAGGCAGGCCCGCGAGCGTGGCCTGCCAAAGCGCATCGTCGATCGCGTAGGCGCGCAGCGCTTTTTCGCGGCGGCGCGCGTCGAACCAGTGGGAGAGTTTCGAAAGCATCGCTGGATGGGTTTCCCGTGCCTCTGGATGTCGTTCAGTCGATCTGCTTTTGCCAGGCGGCGTAGGCGCTCTGCAACGCCGGGTCGAACGGATTCACGAACCGGGCGAGCCGCGTCTGGTGCAGTGCGAGCCGGTGCTGCTCGACGATGATAACCGTGGCCGTCGCGAACGATATCGTCAACTGCCGGAAAAGAAAAACGCCCGCGAATTCGCGGGCGTTTTGCGGTGAGTCCAGCGGGCGAGGGCCTTAGCCGCCGCGGCGCATCATGTCGAAGAACTCGGAGTTGTTCTTCGTCTGGCGAATCTTGTCGAGCAGGAATTCCATGGCCTCGACTTCGTCCATGTCGTGGATGAACTTGCGCAGCACCCAGATCTTCTGGAGGATGTCCGGCTTGATCAGCAGCTCTTCGCGGCGCGTGCCCGACTTGTTCAGGTTGATCGACGGGTAGACGCGCTTTTCCGCGAGACGGCGCTCGAGGTGCACTTCCATGTTGCCGGTACCCTTGAACTCTTCGTAGATCACGTCGTCCATGCGGCTGCCGGTTTCGATCAGCGCCGTGCCGATGATGGTGAGCGAGCCGCCTTCTTCGATGTTACGTGCCGCGCCGAAGAAGCGCTTCGGACGCTGGAGCGCGTTGGCGTCCACACCGCCCGTGAGCACCTTGCCCGATGCGGGCACAACGGTGTTGTAGGCGCGCGCGAGACGCGTGATCGAGTCGAGCAGAATCACGACGTCGTGCTTCATTTCGACGAGACGCTTGGCCTTCTCGATCACCATTTCGGCGACCTGCACGTGACGCGCAGCCGGTTCGTCGAAGGTCGAGGCGATCACTTCGCCCGCCACCGAGCGCTGCATTTCGGTCACTTCTTCCGGGCGCTCGTCGATCAGCAGCACGAACAGGACCACGTCGGGGTGGTTCTGCTTGATGGCGTGCGCGATGTGCTGGAGCATCACGGTCTTGCCGGACTTGGGCGAAGCGACCAGCAGGCCGCGCTGGCCCTTGCCGATGGGCGCAATCATGTCGATGATGCGGCCCGTCACGTTCTCCTCGCCGCGCATTTCGCGCTCGAGCAGCAGCACCTTGTTCGGGTGCAGCGGCGTGAGGTTCTCGAACATGATCTTGTGCTTCGAGGCCTCCGGCGGCTGGCCGTTGACCTTGTCCACTTTCACGAGCGCGAAGTAGCGTTCGCCGTCCTTCGGCGTGCGCACTTCGCCTTCGATCGTGTCGCCGGTGTGCAGGTTGAAGCGGCGGATCTGCGACGGGCTGATATAGATATCGTCCGTGCTGGCGAGATACGAGGTTTCCGGCGAGCGCAGGAAGCCGAAGCCGTCGGGGAGCACTTCGAGCGTGCCGTCACCGAAGATCGTTTCGCCCGTCTTGGCGCGCTTCTTGAGAATCGCGAACATGAGTTCCTGCTTGCGCAGGCGGTTCGCATTTTCGATCTCGAGGCCATTGGCCATCTCGATCAATTCGGACACGTGCAGAGACTTGAGCTCGGAAAGATGCATACGGAGAACCCGTCGGGGAGGAGTGCGACGAAAAGAATGGGGGAAAAGAAGCGAGCGGAACCGCTCAAGGACTTTTGCGCGAAACTTTGCTTGAAACTTTTTGCTTAAAACTTTTATAAGGGCGCCGGTAGACGCTTTATGGATTCTAGCATAGCACACGCCAGAAACCGTCAGTGAAGGCCGACAGCAAGTTTCGGCGTGTTTTTATGGTGCGTGTTGTCGCGCGACAACACGCACCTTTGCGTGGCTCATCCCCTTGCTGGCCGGGCGATGCGCCCGGAAAGGAAGAGGCGGCCCGCGACGAAGTTACAGGTGGCTGTCCAGGAACGCGGTGAGCTGCGACTTCGAAAGCGCGCCGACCTTCTGCGCCGCCACGGCGCCGTTCTTGAAGAGGATCAGCGTGGGGATGCCGCGCACGCCGAACTTCACCGGAGTCGACTGGTGCTCGTCGACGTTGATCTTCGCGACCTGAAGGCGGTCGCCATAATCCTTCGCGACTTCATCGAGAATCGGCGCGATCATCTTGCACGGGCCACACCACTCGGCCCAGAAGTCCAGCAGCACGGGCTTGTCGGATTTCACGACGTCCTGTTCGAACGATGCGTCGCTGATATGCTTGATTTGTTCGCTCATTGTATGAATACCTCTTTCGATTCGAGGCCGAGTAAATTGCTCGCCACGATACACCAAAACTGAAAATTCATCCGGGGCCGCCTGGGCGGCCAGCCCGAACCCCAGTCATACGTCCGAATTGCACGTCAGATCACACGCCATTCGCACGCAAACCACGTGGCCCAGCCGATTGCCGACGCCAGTGTAGCCTAAATCCCTATGCGTTGCCGACGGTGATAGTACTCATGCCGCAAGCAGGGTTTCCGTCCTGCAGGCCACATTCCGCGGGACATTCGGGCCAAGGCGCGAACCTTTTCGCGGGGCCTTTTCGTGCGATATCTTGTGCTCCTGCACGCTATCTGGAGGCGGCGCGAGCCGTTGCAAGAGGGGATCTGTCCAAGGCGCGCAAGGATGCCTGGAGCGGCTCGGCGCGTTTTTTCGCAGTGCAGCAGTCGCATTGGCGCGCGACCGATGTTAGAATGCGCCGTGACGGGCCTCCTCGCATGGAGGGGCGGTCAACCTGGTCAGGTCGGGAACGAAGCAGCCACAGCCGTTTTCCGCCAGTGCCGAGGGTCGGGCTCGTCACCTTCCTCTTTTTTCTTCCGCTTTATCCCCCGGATACGAGACTCACGCTTCGCAACTGGCGGCGCGGTTCTTCGTTCGTCGTGTTTGTCACGTCTGCATCGGCGCTGTTTTCGTCGTCCGTCATCGTCGGTTCGCGCCATTGCCCGGCGGCCGCGAACCGGGCATTGGCCGCCTTTCGATTCATCTGGACGCGTGGGCGTTGCTGATACAATTTCCGCATGACCTATCAAGTTCTCGCACGCAAATGGCGACCGAGGGATTTCGCTTCGCTCGTCGGACAGGAGCACGTGGTGCGCGCGCTCACGCATGCACTCGACGGCGGCCGCCTGCATCACGCGTACCTCTTCACAGGCACGCGCGGCGTAGGCAAGACGACGCTGTCGCGTATCTTCGCCAAGGCGCTCAACTGTGAGACCGGCGTGACGTCGACGCCCTGCGGCGTATGCCGTGCGTGCCGCGAAATCGACGAAGGGCGCTTCGTCGATTACGTCGAGATGGATGCGGCGAGCAATCGCGGCGTGGACGAAATGGCCGCGCTGCTCGAGCGTGCGGTCTACGCACCGGTCGACGCGCGCTTCAAGGTCTACATGATCGACGAAGTGCACATGCTCACGAACCACGCCTTCAACGCGATGCTGAAGACGCTGGAAGAGCCGCCGCCGCATGTGAAGTTCATCCTCGCGACGACGGACCCGCAGAAGATTCCGGTCACGGTGCTCTCGCGCTGCCTGCAGTTCAATTTGAAGCAGATGCCGGCGGGCAACATCGTCGAGCATCTCACGCACATTCTCGGTGAGGAGAAGGTCGAGTTCGAGCCGCAGGCGCTGCGCCTGCTCGCACGCGCCGCCGACGGCTCGATGCGCGACGCGCTTTCGCTCACCGACCAGGCCATCGCCTATTCGGCCAACCAGGTCACCGAAGAAGCGGTGCGCGGCATGCTCGGCGCGCTCGATCAAAGCTATCTGATCCGCCTGATCGACGCGCTTCTGGCCGGCGACGGGGCGAACGTGCTCGCCATCGCCGACGAAATGGCGCTGCGCAGCCTGTCGTTCTCCACGGCGCTGCAGGACCTCGCGAGTCTGTTCCATCGCATCGGCTGGGCGCAGTTCGCGCCGTCTTCGGTACTCGACGAATGGCCCGAAGCCGACGACATTCGCCGTTTCGCTGAAGCGGTGAGTCCGGAGCAGGTCCAGCTTTTCTATCAGATCGCGACCCTCGGACGTAGCGAACTCGGCCTCGCGCCCGACGAATATGCTGGCTTCACGATGACGCTCCTGCGCATGCTCGCGTTCGAGCCTTCCGTGAGCGCGGGCGGCATTGGCAGCGCGCCGGCGTCGAAGCCCGCTGCGGCGGGCGCGGGCGCGCGTACGGCGTCGCCGGTAGCGGCGTCGGCGCGTAGTGCGGCGCCCGCCGTTGCGCCGCCGGCCGCGTCGAGGCCGGCGGCCCCGGTGCCGCAGTCGACAGAAGCCGCACCGCCGAACGTGCCCGTTGCCGGGCCGCAAGCGAGCGCGCCTGCGCCGCTCGCCAAGCCCGCAACTGAAGCGTACGTCGTACCGCCCTGGGAAGACGAGGGCGAGTCCGCGCCGAACCCGGGCACGGCGCCACAAGCTGCGCCTGTGGCCCCGGTCGAGCCGGCTGCGGCCGCTCCCGCTCCGGCAGAAGAGACCCAGGCTGTGCAGAGCCCGGCCGCTGCAGCCGCGCCGCAATTCGAATCTCGTGAGGAACCCGCCGCTGCGGCGTCCGCACGCGGTGGTGCGAGCGCCGCGCTCGACGTGCTGCGCAGCAAGGGCATGCGCGTTGCCACGGGCCGCGGTCCCGTCGCTGCTGCCGGCACAGCGGCTACTGCGCCTGCTCCGAAGGCCGCACCGCGCGTGGAGGTGAAGGTGCCGACGCCCGATCCGGCTCGCCGCGCCGCCGCCGCGCAGGAAGCGCAGGCACGCCCTGCGCCGCGCAACGCAAACGCGCAGCAGGACGCTTCGGGCGCGCCGCCGTGGGACGATATCCCGCCCGACGACTACGTGCCGCTTGGCGCCGATGACGCGTACTTTGCGCCGCCCGACGACGGCTTCGTGCCCGCCTACGACAACGAACCGTCCGCGCCACGCACCGCCGCTTCGGTGCCGACGCCGTCGCCGGCCGTGGTCGACGTGAGCAAGCTGCCGCCGGGCATTGCGCTCGACCCGATCGGTTTCACGGGCGACTGGCCCGCGCTCGCCGCCACGCTAACGCTGAAGGGCATCTCGTACCAGCTCGCGTTCAACAGCGAGCTGACAGCGCTCGAAGGCACGCTGCTCAAATTGAGCGTGCCGGTGCCGCAGTACGCCGAAGCCTCTCAGGTTGCGAAGCTCAAGACGGCGCTCGCCGAGCGTCTTGGCAAAACCGTCGAGGTGAGCGTGGAAGTCGGCCCCGCACGCCGCACGGCGGCCGCGCTCGACGCGGCGGACCGCGCCCAGCGTCAACGCGAAGCCGAGCGCGAGATCGGCGCCGACCCCTTCGTGCAACAACTGATTCGCGACTTCGGCGCGAGCATCGTGCCGGGCTCGATCCGGCCGGTCGCGCCGCAAGCCGCATCGGGCGGCAGTCAGGCCGCCCACTGATTTGCGCGGCGCGGCGCGGCAAGCGTCGCGCGCTTTCGAGCGCATCGATTCGAACGACTACGATCCAGAAGGAGCAGTGACTATGTTGAAAGGCCAACTCGCGGGGCTCATGAAGCAAGCCCAGCAGATGCAGGAAAACATGAAGAAGATGCAGGAGCAGCTTGCCCAGATCGAAGTCGAGGGTCAGGCTGGCGCCGGTCTCGTCAAGGTCACGATGACCTGCCGCAACGACGTGCGCCGCGTGTCGATCGATCCGAGCCTGCTCGCGGACGACAAGGACATGCTCGAAGACCTCGTGGCCGCGGCGTTCAACGACGCGGTGCGCAAGGCCGAAGCCACCTCGCAGGAAAAGATGGGCGGCATGACCGCCGGCCTGCCGCTGCCGCCTGGCTTCAAGATGCCGTTCTAAGGAACGTGGCGCGCGCCGCGCCGGCTTCAGGCAGGCCGGCGCCCGCGCGTCCCGCGTGTCTTGCCGCGGCCGGTACGGCTGCGCAGGCGTCATGGCGTCGAAAGCCGCAAGCCGCAAGCCGCAAGAATCAGGAAGCACCCCGAAGTCGATTCCGCTTCACACTCCGTCGCGCATCTCGCGCTGAATCCGCATGAAACAACCTTCCGCTCTCGCTGCTCTTGTCGAGGCGCTGCGCGTGTTGCCAGGTGTCGGGCCGAAGTCGGCTCAACGCATGGCCTATCACTTGATGCAGCACGACCGCGACGGCGCCGAAAAGCTCGGCAACGCGCTGCTGTTCGCGACCGGGAATCTGAAGCACTGCGAGAAGTGCAATACCTTCACAGAAGCTCAGGTATGCGAAACGTGCCTGGACGAGGAGCGTGACCCGGCATTGCTGTGCGTCGTCGAAACGCCGGCCGACCAGATCATGCTCGAGCAGACCATGACGTACCGCGGTTTGTATTTCGTGCTGATGGGGCATCTGAGTCCGCTCGACGGCATCGGTCCGAAAGAGATCCATTTCGACCGGCTCGTGAAGCGCGCGTCGGACGGCGTCGTCAAGGAAGTGGTGCTCGCCACCAATTTCACCAACGAGGGCGAGGCGACGGCTCATTATCTGGGCCAGACGCTCAAGGCGCGCGGACTCGCCGTCACGCGCCTCGCACGCGGCGTGCCGGTGGGCGGCGAACTCGAATATGTCGACGCAGGCACCATCGCGCGGGCCATGCTCGACCGGCGCTCGATGTAGCGTTCCGCCATGCCTCGATCGCGGCGTACCCAATAGGGCGCCGCACGCCGAACAGAACGAAAGGAGATACCATGAGCGCAGCCGCCGCTGCCCCCGAATCCCAATCGAATGCATCCGCAGCGAAAGACACGGGCCCACTAGCGGGCGTCAAAGTGCTCGAACTCGGCACATTGATCGCCGGCCCGTTCGCCGCCCGCTTTCTCGGCGAGTTCGGCGCCGAGGTCATCAAGATCGAAGACCCCAAGGGCGGCGATCCGCTGCGCAAATGGCGCAAGCTCTACCCGGAAGCGGGCGGCACGTCGCTCTGGTGGGCCGTGCAGGCGCGCAACAAGAAGTCCGTCACGGTGAATCTCAAAGCCGGGGAGGGTCAGGAGATCGTGCGGCGGCTTGCGAAGGAAGCCGACATCGTCATCGAGAATTTCCGGCCAGGCCTGCTCGAAAAGCTCGGCCTCGGCTACGACGTGCTCTCGAAGGACAATCCCGGCCTCGTGATGGTGCGGCTCTCGGGCTACGGCCAGACCGGCCCGTATCGCGACCGTCCGGGCTTCGGCGCGATCGCCGAATCGATGGGCGGCCTGCGCCACATTACCGGCTATCCCGATCTGCCGCCGCCGCGCATCGGCATTTCGATCGGCGACTCGATTGCGGCGCTGCACGGCGTGATCGGCGCGATGATGGCGCTCCATCATCGCAACATGAACGGCGGCACCGGGCAGATCGTCGATGTCGCGCTCTATGAGGCCGTGTTCAACATGATGGAGAGCGTGGTGCCCGAGTACGGCGTGTACGGGATGGTGCGCGAGCGCACCGGCGCGTCGCTGCCGGGCATCGTGCCGTCGAATACGTATCCGTGCCGGGACGGCAGCATCGTGATCGGCGGCAACAGCGATCCGATCTTCAAGCGCCTGATGATGGCGATCGACCGCGCGGACCTCGCGAACGATCCGCAACTCGCCCACAACGACGGCCGCGTGCCGCGCACGGCGCAGATCGATGGCGCAATCGCTGCGTGGCTCTCCACGCGCACCATCGACGAAGCGCTCGACGTGCTCAATGCCGCCGACGTGCCCGTTGGCCGCATCTACAGCGTGGCCGACATGTTCGCCGATCCGCAGTTCGCGGCGCGCCAGATGATCCAGCAGTTCCGCTGGCAGGCGCCGGGTGCGAAAGAAGGTGAGGGCGTGGACGTCGCGCTGCCCGCGGTCACGCCCAAGCTCTCGGCGACGCCCGGCGAGACACGCTGGCTTGGCCCCGCGCTGGGCGAACATACCGACGAGGTCCTGCGGACGCTGGGTTATGACGCGGACCATATCGCACGGTTGCGCGAGCAACACATCGTCTGAGGCGGCTTGCATCATGCATGACGGCTCGCCGTGAACAGCAGCCGGCGAGCCGTTTGTTTTGCCTCCTGCGGAACAGGAAACTAACAGGAAGCGCTCAGGGCTCGATCACGATCTTGCCCGTCACCTTGCGCGAGGCCATGTCCTTGAGCGCCTGCGCGGTGTCGGCGAGCCTGTAGCGCTTCGAGACGTACGGCTTGAGCTTGCCTTCGCCGATCCAGCCCATCATCTGCGCGAACGCTGCCGCATTGCGCTGCGGCTCGCGACGCGCGAAATCGCCCCAGAACACGCCGACGAGGCTCGCGCCCTTGAGCAGCGCGAGATTGAGCGGCAGCCTGGGAATCTCGCCATTCGCGAAGCCGACCACGAGATAGCGCCCGCGCCAGCCGATGCTGCGGAATGCCGGTTCCGCATACTCGCCGCCCACCGGGTCGTAGATCACGTCGGGGCCGTTGCCGTCGGTGAGCGCCTTGATGCGCTCGCGCAAGTCCTCGGTGCTGTAGTTGATGGTGGCGTCCGCACCGAACCGGCGGCAGACTTCGAGCTTTTCCTCGCTCGATGCAGCCGCGATCACGCGCGCGCCGAGCACCTTGCCGATTTCGACAGCCGCGAGGCCCACGCCGCCCGCCGCGCCGAGCACGAGCATCGTTTCGCCTGCGCGTAGCGCGGCGCGGTCGACCACGGCGTGATGCGAGGTGCCATACGCGAGCGTGAAGGCGGCGGCTGTCGCGAAATCGGCGCCCTCGGGCAGCGCCACGCACGCCGATGCGTCCGCGAGCGCCTGCTCGGCGAAAGCGCCGGTGCCCACATACGCCACCACGCGCATGCCGGGTGCGAGCTTCACGCCTTCGCCCGCCGCGCGCACGACGCCGGCGAGTTCGGCGCCAGGCGTGAAGGGCAGCGGCGGCTTCATCTGATACTTGTTCTCGATGATGAGCACGTCGGGAAAGTTGACGGCCGCGGCCTTCACGTCGATCACGACCTGGCCCGGGCCCGGCACGAGGTCGGGCGAGTCTTCGAGCGTGAGCGAGTCGGGTGGCCCGTACTGGTTGCAGCGGATTGTGCGCATCGTGTCTCCTGTCTTTTCCGGTTCGGTCGCTTGCGGTTGCGACGGACATGCATTCGCTAGCGGGACAGTGTACGGCAATCCGCCGTATTGCGAACGGTCGTGCGATTTATTTCGCGTCGATGAGACGTGTCTTTCGAGACGTACCGCGGCTGCAAATACGTCCCGAACGGCGCGCGATATCGGCCTTGGCGCAATGCCAAACACGCGCCGGCATAGGGGCCGGGCTGTCGTTCGCGTGCCTTCTTTCCTCGGTTACAATCGCTCGATGCGAATACTACTCAGCAACGACGACGGTTATCTCGCCCCCGGCCTCGCGGCGCTTTATGAAGCGCTCAAGCCCCTCGGCGAAGTCACGGTCATGGCGCCCGAGCAGAACTGCAGCGCCGCATCGAACTCGCTTACGCTGTGGCGCCCGCTGTCGGTGTTGCGATCGGCGAGTACCGGCTTCTATTACGTGAACGGCACGCCCACCGACTCGGTGCACATCGCGCTCACGGGCATGCTCGACCAGCAGCCCGACCTCGTGGTCTCCGGCATCAACAACGGCCAGAACATGGGCGAGGACACGCTGTACTCGGGCACGGTGGCCGCGGCGACCGAAGGCATCATGTTCGGCGTGCCGGCCATCGCGTTCTCGCTCGTCGACAAGGACTGGGTGCATCTCGATTCCGCCGCGCGCGTCGCGGCCGAGATCGTTGCGCATTACCTCGCGAACCCGTTGCCGGGCCATCCGCTGCTGAACGTCAACATCCCGAACCTGCCGTACGACGCGCTTGGCGGCTGGCGCGTCACACGCCTCGGCAAGCGTCATCCTTCGCAGCCCGTGATCCGCGAGACCAATCCGCGCGGCGAGCCGATCTACTGGATCGGGCCGTCGGGCAGCGCACGCGACGCGAGCGAGGGCACGGACTTCCACGCGGTAGCGAACGGCCATGTGTCGATCACGCCGCTGCAACTCGATCTCACCCATACGCAGATGCTGTCCGCGACGCACGACTGGGCGCGCAAGGGCGGCAGCGCTTCATGACGGGCGAGCGCACGAAGCGTTTTCCGCTCGGGCTTGCGGATCTCGTACGCGAGCCGCGCCGGCGCGACACGCGCCCGGGCGAGGCACGCACGTCGCTCGCGGGCGCGGGCAACAGCGGTCCGTCGAAAGCGGGCGTCGGCGCACTCGCGAAACCTGGCGCGAAGGTGAGCGCGAACGCGGGTAATCCGGCCATTGCGAAGTCCAACGCGAGCGCGCCGTTCAAGGCGCCGCCTGCGAAGCCGGTCAATGCGAAGCCGGTAAGCGCAAAGCCGGTAAGCGCAAAGCCGGTGAGTTCGATCAAGCCTGCGCATCTTGCCGGCAATGCGGCCGCGCCGCGCGCCGCAATGCCGGGCGGCGCGAGTGTGCCGCGCGCCGCGGCAGCCGTCACGGGCGCGCCCGCTGTTGCGCTCAACGGCGCGCACGCGCTGACTTCGGAACGCGTACGCGAACGCATGGTCGAACGCCTGCGTGCGAACGGCATTGCCGACGCGCGCGTGCTCCAGGCGCTCGCGGCCGTGCCGCGCCACATGTTCATCGACCCGGGTCTCGCTACCCAGGCCTACGAAGATGCGGCGTTGCCGATCGGACATCACCAGACCATTTCGAAGCCTTCCGTGGTCGCGCGCATGCTCGAGCTCGCGGGCGCGGGCCGTGTGCTCGAGCGCGTGCTGGAAATCGGCACCGGCTGCGGCTATCAGGCAGCCGTGTTGAGCCAGATCGCACGCGACGTGTATTCCATTGAACGCATCAAGCCGTTATACGAGCGCGCGAAGACGAATCTTCGTCCGCTGCGTATCCCGAATATCCGCTTGCACTACGGCGACGGACGGCTCGGTTTGCCGTCGGCGGCGCCGTTCGACGCGATCGTGATTGCCGCTGCGGGCTTCGACGTGCCGCAGGCGCTGCTCGAGCAGCTCGCCATCGGCGGGCGGCTCGTGGCGCCCGTCGCGGTGTCCGGCACGCAGAGTGCCGCCGGCGAAGCGGCGCAGGTCCTCACGCTCGTCGAGCGTACCGGGCCGGCGCAGTGGCGGGAGTCACGCCTCGATCGCGTTTTCTTTGTCCCCTTAAAATCTGGAGTGATCTGAATCCGATGAGTATGTTGCGCGCGATCAAAAGAAACCGCCTGAATGTCGACCTGCCCGAAGCCACGCTGATCGCAGCCCAGCGCGGCGCCGCGGTCGCCGCGCTCTGTCTTCTGGCCGCCTGCGCCACGCGACTCGATCAGGCACCCGTGGTGGACCGCACCGCGCCGCTCGGCACGGCGGCTGCACAGCCTCCGGTGCCGCTTGGACCGCCGCCTCCGGGATATTACCGGGTGAAGCCGGGCGACACTCTCTATAGGATTGCGCTCGAAAACGGCCAGAATTATCGCGACATCGCGACGTGGAACAATCTCACCAATCCGAACCAGATTGAGGTGGACCAGTTGTTGCGCGTCGTGCCGCCGGGTGCGAATCCGTCGGCGTACACGCCGGGTGTCGTGACCGCGCCGGTGCCGGGTGTGGGCCCGGCGCCGGGCGCTCCGGCAGCGGGGACGCCGGCGCAGCCGCCGATCTACGGTTCGGGCGCGAACGCAGCGCCGCCGACGGCTGCCGTGCCGCCGCAGCCGGGTGCGAGCGGCAGCGACCTGGCCGCGGCGCCGGGCGGCAACATCGCGCTCGCGTGGCCGGTGCGTGGTCCGGTGCTCAACGGCTTCGACGATACGAAGAACAAGGGCATCAATATTGGTGGTGCGCCGGGCGATCCTGTCAAGGCAGCCGGCGATGGACGCGTGGTTTATGCCGGAAATGGGCTGCGCGGTTACGGCAATCTCATTATCATCAAGCATGACGCGACGTTTTTGACCGCGTATGCACACAACCGGACTTTGATGGTAAAAGAAGGGGATGCGGTCACCAAAGGTCAGAAGATCGCCGAAATGGGCAATACCGACTCGGACCGGGTGATGCTGCATTTCGAAGTACGCCGTCAGGGTAAGCCCGTCGACCCACTGAAGTACTTGCCGCCGCAATAAAAGCGAGCCGACCATGCCGAAATCGAAGCGCCGTCTGCAGCAATCCGAGTCTGACAGCCAAGCCGCCCAGGTTTCGGTGGAGGACGGCGCGCAGGCGGGCGACGACGACGCGTCGCCCGACCTCGACGGCGGCCGCGAGTACGACGAGCGCGACGAGCGTGAA
Source organism: Paraburkholderia silvatlantica (assembly GCF_003096715.1). Lineage (GTDB taxonomy): Bacteria > Pseudomonadota > Gammaproteobacteria > Burkholderiales > Burkholderiaceae > Paraburkholderia > Paraburkholderia silvatlantica. The sequence continues at coordinate 10,132 of NZ_QEOL01000007.1, read as the reverse complement.
GAGCGCGATTCCCCGGCAGAAGAAGGCGGCGCGGGCGAGGGCGCCGAAAGCGCCGATGCCGCGCCCGACGCCGACGATTTCCGCGCCATGCTGCAGGCCGAACTCACGGCCGACACCATCCAGCATTATCTGAACCGGATCAGCGTGAAGCCGCTCCTCACGGTCGAGGAGGAGCAGCGCTACTCGCGGCTCGCCAAGGCCGGCGAGTTCGAAGCGCGTCAGGTCATGATCGAGCGCAATCTGCGTCTCGTCGTCAGCATTGCCAAGGGTTACCTCAATCGCGGCGTGCCGCTGCTCGACTTGATCGAGGAGGGCAACCTCGGCCTCATGCACGCAATCGAAAAGTTCGATCCCACGCGCGGCTTCCGTTTCTCGACCTACGCGACGTGGTGGATCCGCCAGAGCATCGAGCGCGCGATCATGAACCAGGCGCGCACTGTGCGTTTGCCGGTGCACGTGATCCGCGAGCTCAACCAGGTGCTGCGCGCGAAGCGGCATCTGGAAAAGAATTCGCTCAACGCCGATTCGGCCTCCGAGCGGCGCGACGCGAGCATCGACGACATCGCCTATCTCACCGGCAAGACCACCGAGGAAGTCACCGACATTCTCGCGCTCAACGAACACACGGCCTCGCTCGACGCGCCGCTCGACCTCGACCCGGCCAGCAGCCTGCTCGACCTGCTCTCGGACGACCAGAGCCAGTCCCCCGACGCCGAAGTGCAGCATCGCGAACTGGAAACGCTGACGCGCGCGTGGCTCGGCCGGCTATCCGATAAGCATCGCCACGTCATCGAACGGCGCTTCGGCCTGAACCATATCGAGCCCGCGACGCTCGAAGAACTGGCCGACGAAATGGGCCTCACCCGCGAGCGCGTGCGGCAGATCCAGCAGGAAGCGCTGGTGCGCCTCAAACGCTTTTTCGCTTCGAACGGCGTGCGCAAGGACGCCGTTCTCTAAACCCTCGCAGTCCATCTGAATGACAGTTCCTGTACTCGTATTCGATATCGAGACGATTCCCGATGTCGACGGCATTCGCCGTCTCGAAGATCTGCCCGCCACGCTCACCGACACCGAAGTGGCAGAGCACGCCTTCGCCGCGCGCCGCGAGAAAACCGGCAGCGATTTCCTGCCGCACCACTTGCAGCGCATCGCCGCGATCTCCTGCGTGTTTCGCGACGGCCAGGGCTTTCGCGTGCGCTCGCTCGGCACGCCCGAAGACGGCGAGGCGCGCCTGATCGATTCGTTCTTCCGTACGATCGAGAAGTATTCGCCGCAGCTCGTTTCGTGGAACGGCGGCGGCTTCGACTTGCCGGTGCTGCACTATCGCGCGCTCGTGCACGGCATTCGCGCGCTGCGCTACTGGGAAATGGGCGATGCGGATCGCGAGTTCAAGTGGAACAACTACATCAGCCGCTACCACACGCGCCACACCGATCTGATGGACCTGCTGGCGATGTACCAGCCGCGCGCGAGCGCGCCGCTCGACGCGCTCGCGAAGCTCTGCGGCTTTCCGGGCAAGCTCGGCATGGACGGCGGCCAGGTATGGAGCGCGTTTCAGGAAGGCCGCATCGAGGAGATCCGCAACTACTGCGAAACCGACGTGGTCAACACGTATCTGCTTTATTGCCGGTTTCAGATGATGCGCGGCGGTTTCACGGAGCGCGAATATGCGGATGAGATCGAGTTCGTGAAGCAGTCGCTCGCCGCAGAAACCGCGCCGCATTGGGGCGAGTATCTCAAGGCGTTCGCGAGCTAGGCACGGCTTGGTCTCTCACCCCAGTTCGAGCACGATCGGCTGATGATCCGAAGCCTGGGTCGCGCCGTCAATCTCACAGCTTCGCAAGCGTGAGCGCAAATCCTCCGTAACGAAGACGAAGTCGCACGCGAGCGGACCGTCCGACCATTGTTGCGTGTCGTAGACGCCGGCCGTGGGCGGCGGCGTCGCGCCCGCATGCAGCGCGCTCCACGCGTCGATGAACGCGGGGCTGCCCGCGAGCGGTTCGAGCATCCGTGTGTACGCCTCACTGCCCCATGCGCTGTTGAAGTCGCCGCAGACGATCGCGGATAACGGGCGCGCGGTGCGGGCGAACGGACCCACATCGTTTTCGGCGGGCGCGGGATGCGCGGCGTGATCGGCGGCTTCCTGCTGCAGGCGCCGCAACTCGTCCACTTGCGCGAGCCGCTGGCGCAGCGAGTAGAACTCCAGATGCGTGACCAGCACGCGCAGCGCGCCGCCCGGCGTGTCGAGCACGGCTTCGAGTGCGACGCGTTGCATCGAGGGCGCGGTGGAGTCGGCGGGCCACGGCAGAGCGTGGCGAAAAACCTGCGCGAGGGGCAAGCGTGTGGCGAGCGCGTTGCCGAACTGGCGGCGCGGCATCTGCGCGGTGCCTTGACTGGAGGCTTGCGCGTCACGCGGCGCGGGCAAGTCGGCGCCGATGGCTTCGATGACCGTGTAGCCCGGCAGCAGTGAGCGCAGTTCGGCGAACTGGTCGTCGCCGGGTCCACCCGGCAGCGCCCGGAAGCCGCGCGTGATCTCCTGCAGGCACAGCACGTCGAAGTCGGCGAGGCGCCGGGCCTCGCGCACCGTGCGCGCGAGATCGACGACGCCGGAAGCGTCGCGCCCCCACTGCACATTCCAGCTCACCAGTTTCATCTGCACGCTCCTCGCATGGCGCGGCGGCGATTCGCGCACGCACGTTTAACCCTAGCCTGGTTTCTCCCGGCGCGTTGTCTGACGAATGCGATGGCAGCGGCGCATACGGGGCGCAGCGCGCACGATCGAACCAGTCTGAAAACGGCAGCGGCGAAGCGCGGGCGCCGACTTCGACTACAATCTCGCCTTCGCCCACCATTCACTCATCGTCAGTCAGGAATCCGCTGGTGTCTCAAGCTGCCCCCGACCCTCACGCCGAGCCTGTCCAGGCCGAGCCTATGCCGTTCACGCCCCCGAAAAAGCGCAGCAAGCGCGAGCGCCGCGCCGAAAAGCGCGCCGCCGTCGAAGCTTCGGTCGCTCATGCCCCCATTCTCGAGATCGAGTCGCTCGACATGGAGGCCCGCGGCGTCGGCCGCACCGTGACCGAGACGGGCGAGCCCGGCAAGGTGATCTTCGTCGAGGGTGCGTTGCCGGGCGAGCGCGTGACCTACCTCAGCTACCGCAAGAAGCCCACGTTCGAACAGGCGCAGGTGGTCGACGTGCTGCGCGAGAGTGCGATCCGCACGAAGCCGCAGTGCGCGTTCTTCGGCACCTGCGGCGGCTGCTCGATGCAGCACCTCGACGTGCGCGCGCAGATCGCCGTCAAGCAACGCGTGCTCGAGGATAATCTCATGCACCTCTCGAAGGTGCGTGCGGAGACGATGTTCCGGCCGATTCACGGGCCGTCGTGGGGCTACCGCTATCGTGCGCGCCTCACGGTGCGCAATGTGCCGAAGAAGGGAGGCGTGCTGGTCGGCTTCCACGAGAGGAAGAGCAGCTACGTGGCCGACATGACGAGCTGCGAAGTGCTGCCGCCGAACGTCTCGGCAATGCTCGTGCCGCTGCGCCATCTGGTGACCGCGCTGTCGATTCGCGATCGTATGCCGCAGATCGAGCTGGCCGTGGGCTCGAGCGTGACGGCGCTCGTGCTGCGTATTCTCGAGCCGCTCACGGCCGCCGACGAAGACCTGCTGCGCGCGTTCGCGCACGAGCACAACGTCCAGTTCTGGCTGCAGCCGAAGGGCCCGGACACGGTGTTCCCGTTCTATCCGCTCGACAAGGCGCTGGACTACACGCTGCCCGAATACGGCATTCGCATGCCGTTCAAGCCGACGGACTTCACCCAGGTCAATCACCAGATCAACCGCGTGCTGGTGGGCCGCGCGTTGCGCCTGCTCGCGCCGGAGCCGGGCGACCGCGTGCTCGATCTGTTCTGCGGCATCGGCAACTTCACGTTGCCGCTCGCGCGTCTCGCGCGTGAAGTGGTGGGGATCGAAGGCAGCGATACGCTGACGGCCCGCGCACTCGAAAATGCGCGTGCCAATGGCGTGGACGGCCACACGTCGTTTGCGTGCCGCAACCTGTTCGAGGTCACCGCAGACGACATCCGCGCGCTCGGCCACTTCGACAAGTTCCTGGTCGACCCGCCGCGCGAAGGTGCGTTCGCCGTTTCCCAGGCGCTCGCGAAAATTGCGCAGAGCGGCAATGGCCCGCTGCCCAGACGCATCGTCTACGTGTCGTGCAGTCCCGCGACGCTGGCGCGCGATGCGGGTGTCCTCGTCAACGAGGCCGGCTACCGCCTGAAGGGGGCGGGCGTGGTCAACATGTTCCCGCATACGTCGCACGTGGAATCGATTGCGCTGTTCGAGCGCGATTGATCAGGCCGGCGGCAGCACAGGCGCGTATAGCCTGCGCTGCTGCTGAAGCAAAAAAAACGCCACGGAGAACCGTGGCGTTTTGCGTTTCAGTGTGCCTCGCAGGGGAGGCGCGGCGATCACCAGATCTGCCACCAGGACTTGTTCTCCTTGCCGGGGCGCGCGTGACCGGTGATGTACGGGCTGTCCGGGAAGGTGCCGGCGAGCACGCGGCGCGTGTCTTCGGCGAGCTGCGGCTGATCGAGCTTCTGGTACGACAGGATCATGATGTGCAGCGCGTCTTCGATTGCGGGCGCGCTCTTGTAGTCCTGGATCGCGAGCTGCGCGCGGTTGATGGCCGCCACATAGGCGCCGCGGCGATAGTAGTAGTCCGCCGCGTGCACTTCGTGCGAAGCGAGTGCGTTCACGATGTAGCGCATGCGCTGGGCGGCGTCCGGCGCGTATTTGCTCTGCGGATACTTGTCGACGACCACCTTGAACGCGTCATACGACTCGCGCAGCGACTTCGGGTCGCGCTCGCTCATGTCCTGGCCCGAGAAGCGGCCGAACAGGCCCAGGTCGTCGTTGAAGTGGATCATGCCCTTGAGGTAGTACGCGTAGGCAATGTCCGGGTGATCCGGGTGCAGCTGGATGAAGCGGTTGATCGCCTGGTCGGCGGCGTCGTTCTCGTTGTCCTTCCAGTTGCAGTAGGCCACGTTGATCTGCGCCTGCTGGGCGAAGTGGCCGAACGGGTCGCGGCCCTGGAGCGCTTCGAAGTATTTCGCGCACTTGCCCCAGTCGCCGCCGGAGAGCGCGTCCTGGGCCTCCGTATATAATTTGTTGTTGTTCCACGCTGCTGTTTCGTCGGTCTTTTCCGGCAGGCCGTGGCAGGCCGCGACCACGGCGAGCGCCGCGCCGCAGGCAGCAAGTCGAATGATGTTGCCAATCTTGCCGAGCGTGTTGGCTCGCGTCGCGCGCATTGCGTTTCGGGCCATCGTGTGTTGGGCCAGTTTCGTAATCGTGTTCAAGGCTCGCATTTATCCAGTCCAGCTTCAGGTCCACAGGTGACCCAGACTCAATGACCCGTACAGTTATTCCGGGGGCCGGCGCTCCCGGCGCCCAAAACAGCATCAGAGATTATAGCCTGGGCGATGCACCCGATGACGCAGCCGCCGGTGAGGCGCTCGACGACGAACTCGCAGGCGAGCGCGGCGGCGAAGCGCCGCGCTCGGTTCAGGTGCCAGATGAGCTGGCAGGCGAGCGGCTCGACAAGGTGCTCGCCAGAGTATTTCCGGAATTCTCACGCAGCCGTTTGCAGGGCTGGATCGAGGAGCAGCGCGTGCGCGTGGACGGCAAGCCGGCCAAGGTGCGCCAGCCGGTGCCGCTCGGCGCGACCATCGAGCTCGTGCCGGACCTCCTGCCCGAGCAGCTCGCGTTCACGCCCGAGCCGGTGCCGCTCGACATCGTCTACGAGGACGACGCCATCGTCGTGATCAACAAGCCCGCCGGGCTCGTCGTGCATCCGGCCGCGGGCAACTGGAGCGGCACGCTCCTCAACGGTCTCCTGCATCGCTATGGCGAAGCCGCGGCGGGTCTGCCGCGCGCCGGGATCGTCCATCGGCTCGACAAGGAAACGTCCGGGCTGATGGTCGTCGCGCGCACACTCCAGGCGCAGACCGACCTCGTGCGCCAGCTGCAGGCGCGCACGGTCAAGCGCCGCTATCTCGCGCTCGTGTGGGGCAACATGGCCGACGAAGGCACCATCGACGCGCCCATCGGCCGCGACCCGCGCGAGCGTACGCGCATGGCGGTGGTGAAGGGCGCTTCGGGCAAGCCCGCGCGCACGCACTTCCGGCGCATCGACAAGACGCTCTGGCACAACCAGCCCGTGAGCGCCATTCATTGCGACCTCGAAACGGGGCGCACCCACCAGATTCGTGTGCACTGCGCGCACGTCGGCCATCCGTTGCTGGGCGATCCGGTGTACGGTCACGCGCGCGGCAAGCGCTCGGTCGCGGCCCTGCCCGACGGCTTCGCGCGCCAGGCGCTGCACGCGTGGCGCCTCGGCCTCGTTCATCCGGTCACGGGCCGCACGATGCAATGGCGCGCCGAAGTGCCCGACGATCTGGACGCGCTGATCGAGGCCCTCGGCTTCGGCGGCGAGGAAGACGAGGACGGAGCCGGCTTCGATGAAGACATGTTCGACAGCGCCTACACCGACGAAGGCTACGTGATCGGCAGCGACGAGGAAGATTACGAAGACGACGAAGACGAAGTCGGCGATGAGCAAGACGAGCAAGACGAGCAAGACGAGCAAGACGAGGACAAGCACGCATGACGACCTGCCCGGCACTGACATCCGACGATTTGCTGCATCCCGACTGGCAGGTTTCGCCGCGCGTGCGCGCCCTGGTGACGACGCGCGACGGCGGTGTGAGCGAGCCGCCGTTCGGGCGTTGGCAGGCCGCGCAGGGCGGTGAGGGCGTGGATTTCCCCGGCGGCCTGAATCTCGGCCGCGGCTCCGGCGACGATCTCGCGCACGTCGAGGCGAACCGCGAGCGGCTGCTCGCGCATGCGGGCGTGCCGGCCGCGTGGCTCAAGCAGATCCACGGTCCCGTCGTGGTCGACGCCGCGCAGGCGCTTGCCGCTGCGCGCGCGGGCGCCCCGCTCGAAGCCGATGCGAGCGTGACCGCCGAGCCCGGCATCGCCTGCACGGTGATGGTGGCCGACTGCATGCCCGTCTTGCTGTGCGACGGCGAGGGACGCGCCGTAGGCGCCGCGCACGCGGGCTGGCGCGGCCTGGCCGCCGGCGTCATCGAGCGCACGGCCGAGCGCGTCGCGGCGCTCGCGGGCTGTGCGACGGCCGACCTGCATGCGTACCTCGGCCCCGCGATCGGGCCCACGGCCTTCGAGGTCGGCACCGACGTGCGCGACGCGTTCATGACCCATGTGGAGCACGTCGACGCGGCACGGCGCGATGCGCATCGCGCCGCCACCGCGGCGGCCTTCGTGGCGCGCCCCGAAGCGAGCGGCAAGTACCTTGCCGATCTTCCCGCGCTCGCGCGGCTGCGGCTCGATACGCTCGGCGTGCGCCACGTGAGCGGCGGCGACCTGTGCACGGTCACACAGCGCGAGCGCTTCTACTCGTACCGGCGCGATCGCGTCACCGGCCGCATGGCCGCGCTGATCTGGCTCAATCCCTGATTTGCCATGCCCTGCCGCCGCCGTGATGCAGCGGGGCGGCGAGTTGGGATCGGGACGATTTTATGTTGCAGCGCAGCTATTCCCGCAACGCGCTGCGCGCCACTCGCGGCGCACTGGTTCCCCGATTCCCGTTTTGCACTGCAAGCGCTTGCCGCCACGGCAGATTTTCGTGCTCCAGACTGCACAGCAATGTGTCGCGGCAGTTAAACAATTGATTACATCGGGAAAACGATAATTAAAAAAATATCGCAGCGCGGCAAAATCGGGCACAAGCATTGACACGCTTTGCAATGGGGAGCAAGAATGTCCTTCACCCACGGGACAGGTCGTGACGAGCGCCGCAACGGCGACCGTATGCGTACCACCTGCCTCTCAACCAGTCCCTCGGGACACATCGGTCAAAAGCAGGCATGACGGCATCTCAACGTTCCAAGACTGCCCCGGGCACGGGCGCTTCAACTGATGGTGCAACGCGCGGCAATCCGCCTTTTGCTGCCGACGCAGCCGGCATGCAGCAGTATCTCGACGCGTGGACGAACGCCTGGAAGAGCGCCCTGAATGCTGCGCAGCAAACGGGCGGCGCGGCGCAGCAAGCGCCCTTCGCGGGACTCGCGGCCAACTGGTGGCCGCCGGCGGCCAACGGTGCGCCGGGTAATCCTCTTGCCGCGGGTAATCCTTTTGCCGCAGGCAATCCTTTCGCCGCGGGCAATCCGTTCTCTGCCGGCAGTCCGTTCGGAGCAGCCAATCCGTTCGGAGCAGCCAATCCGTTCGGCGGCGCGAACCCGTTCGAAGGTTTCAAGCTTCCCACGGCATCGATCGAACCTGCCCGGCTGCAGCATCTGCAGGCGGAGTACTCGCGCGACGCGCTCGACTTGCTGCGCCAGGCCACCGACACCACGCCCAAGGCGCCCGAGCTCAAGGACCGGCGCTTCAGTTCCGACGCCTGGAAAGCCACGCCCGCCTACGCGTTCACGGCGGCGTGGTATCTGCTCAACGCGCGCTACCTGCATGAACTGGTCGACGCGATCGATACCGATCCGAAAACACGCGAGCGCATTCGCTTCGCCGTGCAGCAGTGGACCGCGGCGGCCTCGCCGAGCAACTTCCTCGCGCTCAATCCCGATGCGCAGAGCGCCTTGCTCGAAACCCAGGGCGAGAGCTTGCGCCAGGGCGTGATGAACCTGCTCGGCGACCTGTCGCGCGGCAAGATTTCGCAGACCGACGAATCACGCTTCGTGGTAGGCCGCAATCTCGCGACCACCGAAGGTTCGGTCGTGTTCGAGAACGCGCTGTTCCAGCTGATCCAGTACAAGCCGCGCACGGCTACCGTGCGCGAGCGGCCGCTTCTGATCGTGCCGCCGTGCATCAACAAGTACTACATCCTCGACCTGCAGCCCGAGAACTCGCTCGTCGCCTATGCGCTGGAGCAGGGGCAGCAGGTGTTCCTCGTCTCGTGGCACAACGGCGACGCGTCGATCGCGGACCGCTCCTGGGACGACTACATCGAGGAGGGCGTGCTCACGGCCATCGAGACGACGCGCAGCATCAGCGAGCGCGAGCAGATCAACACGCTCGGCTTTTGCGTGGGCGGCACGCTCCTCGCCACGGCGCTGGCCGTCGCGGCGGCGCGCGGCGAACATCCCGCGGCGTCGATGACGCTGCTCACCGCGATGCTCGACTTCAGCGACACGGGCGTGCTCGATGTGTTCGTCGATGAAGCGCACGTGCAGATGCGCGAGCAGACCATCGGCGGCAAGAACGGCGGTACGCCGGGGCTCATGCGCGGCGTCGAGTTTGCGAACACGTTCTCGTTCCTGCGGCCCAACGATCTGGTCTGGAACTACGTCGTCGATAATTACCTGAAGGGCCGCACGCCCGCGCCGTTCGACCTGCTGTTCTGGAACAGCGACTCGACGAGCCTGCCGGGGCCGATGTACGCGTGGTACCTGCGCAATACGTATCTGGAAAACAAGCTGCGTGAGCCGGGCGCGCTCACGGTGTGCGGCGAGGAAGTGGATCTTTCGCGCATCGACGTGCCGACTTTCATCTACGGCTCGCGCGAGGATCACATCGTGCCCTGGCGCACGGCGTATGCGTCGGTGCCGCTGTTGTCCGGGCCGCTGAAGTTCGTGCTTGGCGCGTCGGGGCATATCGCGGGCGTGATCAACCCGGCGTCGAAGAACAAGCGCAGCTTCTGGAGCATCGAGGCCGACGCGAAGCATCTGCCGGAAGAGGCCGACGACTGGTTCGCTGCGGCCGAGGAGAAGCCCGGCAGCTGGTGGCCGACCTGGGCCGAATGGCTCGATCAGTATGGCGGCAAGAAGGTGAAGCCGCGTGCGCAAGCCGGCTCGGCGGAATTCCCCGAGATCGAGCCGGCGCCGGGGCGTTACGTGCAGCAGCGCGATTGAGGCGATTCGGGCGCTCGATACGCTTGCTGCGGAATTCGGATTAACAACTTGACGGGCGGGGCGCATGGCGCGCCACCAAGCCGCCCGGAGGATCTGGAAATGACTGACATTGTGATCGTTTCGGCCGCACGTACGGCGGTAGGCAAATTCGGCGGCTCGCTCGCGAAGGTGGCGGCGCCAGATCTCGGCGCGAT
>NZ_QEOL01000006.1 GCF_003096715.1 Paraburkholderia silvatlantica | reverse complement strand
GGCTGGTTGTCCTCGCGCTTGAGGAACACGGCGTTGCGCAGACGCGCCGAGAGGTTCGGGGCGCGCTCGAGTTCGGTCTCGCGGGCGGCGTCGTAGACGCGGGCGGTGAGGATTTTCTTCAGGTAATCGTCGTGGGAGGCCATGCGAGGGCGCGCCGGGCGCGGGTTCAGGGCGGGAAAGCGTAGATGATAGCGCCAACGGCTCCGGCGCTGGCGGCGCGGGATACCGCGGCGGGCGTACCGGCGCGGGCACACCGGCGCGGGCACACCGGCGGTGGGTTCGGCGGCGGGTCCGGCGGCGCGATTTGCCGACCGGCCGGAAGGCAAATCATCGTCAAAGCGGGCGCAAACCGGCGCGAATCGTCCGGCAACGCAGGTGAATCTCATGTGTTCACCCGGTCCCCACGCAGCGTCAGCGCGGGTGCGGATCATGCGGTAAAATCCTTTTTTGAAACAAGGATCGGATGATGCACTGGCAACCTCGGACAGCCCATTTGATGCCCGCACGGCGCGTGACCCGCCCGGCGGCGCAGCGGCACGCCCGCCACGCACGATCGTGTCGCTAAATCCGAGCGCCGGGGAACCATCGGCGTGAGCGTTGCCGCCATGTGCCTCCCCACCCCTTTCGTCCGCAGCCTGCCACAGGCGGACACGATTTCAGAATAGCGCCCCACGCGCCCCGTCAGTATCCGTCGTAGCGGCCGCGAGCCGTGCGCGGGGCTGGCCCAAAGAGTCGTCCAACCATGAACGCACCTCAAGTTTTCGATCCTCACGGCGCCGCCGCCGCCGTGGCCGCCGACGTCGAACCGCGCCTGCGCGAGATTCCCTATAACTACACGTCTTTCTCGGACCGCGAAATCGTCATCCGCCTGCTTGGCGAAGAGGCATGGAACGCGCTCGCCGAACTGCGAGCGGAGCGCCGCACCGGCCGCTCGGCACGCATGCTCTACGAGGTGCTGGGCGATATCTGGGTCGTGCGCCGCAACCCGTATCTGCAGGACGACCTGCTCGACAATCCGAAGCGCCGCGCGCTCCTGATCGAGGCGTTGAACCACCGCCTCGCCGAAATCGAGAAGCGCCGCCGCGCCGATCTGCAGGAGCACGCGGACAAGGAAGGCATGGACCGCGCCGCGCGCGTGGAAAAACTGGTCGGCGCCACGCGCCGCGCCATCGACGCCTTCGCGGGCGAGTTCGAGAAGATGGCCGACCTGCGCCGCCGCGCCGTCAAGGTGCTGGGCAAGCGCACGCAGAAGGACAACATCCGCTTCGACGGCATTGCGCGCGTCTCGCACGTGACCGACGCGACCGACTGGCGCGTGGAATATCCGTTCGTCGTCTTGACGCCCGATACCGAAGCCGAAATCGCCGGCCTCATCAAGGCCTGCTTCGAACTCGGCCTCACCGTGATTCCGCGCGGAGGCGGCACGGGCTACACGGGTGGCGCGGTGCCGCTCACGCCGTTCTCGGCCGTCATCAACACGGAAAAGCTCGAGCAGCTCGGGCCCGTCGAGATGACCGACCTGCCGGGCGTGAACCGCAAGGTCGCGACGATTTTCTCGGGCGCGGGCGTGGTCACGCGCCGCGTGACCGAGGCCGCCGACGCCGCAGGCTTCGTGTTCGCCGTCGATCCGACCTCGCTCGATGCGTCCTGCATCGGCGGCAATGTCGCGATGAACGCGGGCGGCAAGAAGGCCGTGCTGTGGGGCACGGCGCTCGACAATCTCGCCTGGTGGCGCATGGTCGACCCGCAGGGCAACTGGCTCGAAGTCACGCGTCTTGACCACAACATGGGCAAGATCCACGACATTGCCGTGGCGCGCTTCGAGCTGAAGTGGTTCGACGGCGAATACGCGCCGGGCGAAAAGCTGTTGCGCTCCGAATCGCTCGAGATCGAAGGCAAGCGCTTTCGCAAGGAAGGCCTCGGCAAGGACGTCACCGACAAGTTCCTCGCCGGCCTGCCGGGCGTGCAGAAGGAAGGCTGCGACGGGCTCATCACGTCCGCGCGCTGGGTGCTGCACAAGATGCCTGCGCATACGCGCACGGTGTGTCTGGAGTTCTTCGGCCAGGCGCGCGAGGCGATTCCGAGCATCGTCGAGATCAAGGACTACCTGTTCGAAACGTCGAAGCAGGGCGGCGCGATTCTCGCGGGCCTCGAGCACCTCGACGAACGCTATCTGCGCGCGGTGGGCTATGCGACCAAGAGCAAGCGCAACGCGTTTCCGAAGATGGTGCTGATCGGCGACATCGTCGGCGACGACGCCGATGCCGTGGCCGCCGCGACCTCGGAAGTGATCCGCATGGCCAATGGCAAGAGCGGCGAAGGCTTCGTCGCGGTGTCCGCCGAGGCCCGCAAGCGCTTCTGGCTCGACCGCAGCCGCACGGCCGCCATTGCGAAGCACACCAACGCGTTCAAGATCAACGAAGACGTCGTGATCCCGCTTAACCGCATGGGCGAGTACACGGACGGCATCGAGCGCATCAACATCGAGCTGTCGATCAAGAACAAGCTGCAGCTGGTCGACGCGCTCGAAGCGTTCTTCAAGGCGGGCAAGCTGCCGCTCGGCAAGACGGACGACGCAAACGAGATTCCCTCGGCGGAACTGCTCGAAGACCGCGTTCAGCAGGCGCTCGACCTGCTCAAGCGCGTGCGCGAGCGCTGGACCTTCGTGGGCGAGAAGCTCGACATGTCGCTGCGCGAGGCGCAGCACTACCTCGTGCAACTGGGTTACGAGCCGCTGGCGGAGAAGTTCGCCGATCGCGTGGACGCGCAGCCCGACGCCAACGTCTTCCACGTGACCCAGGACCGCACGGTGCGCATCTCGTGGAAGCAGGAGATCCGCGCGGAACTGCGCAAGATCTTCAACGGCGGCGAATTCAAGCCGATCCTCGACGAGACTCAGGCGATCCACAAGAAGGTGCTGCGCGGCCGCGTGTTCGTGGCGCTGCACATGCACGCCGGCGACGGCAACGTGCACACGAACCTGCCGGTCAACTCGGACAACTACGAGATGCTGCAGGACGCGCACCACGCGGTGGCGCGCATCATGAAGCTCGCGCGATCGCTCGATGGCGTGATCTCGGGCGAGCACGGCATCGGCATCACGAAGCTCGAATTCCTCACGGATGACGAGATCGCCGAGTTCCGCGCCTACAAGCAGCGCGTCGATCCGCAAGGCCGCTTCAACGCGGGCAAGCTGCTCGAAGGCGCCGACCTGCGCAACGCCTACACGCCGTCGTTCGGCCTGATGGGCTACGAGTCGCTCATCATGAAGCAGTCCGACATCGGCGCGATTGCCGATTCGGTGAAGGACTGCCTGCGCTGCGGCAAGTGCAAGCCCGTATGCGCGACCCACGTGCCGCGCGCGAACCTGCTCTACAGCCCGCGCAACAAGATTCTCGCGACCTCCTTGCTGGTCGAGGCGTTCCTGTACGAAGAGCAGACGCGCCGCGGCGTGTCGATCAAGCACTGGGACGAGTTCAACGACGTGGCCGACCACTGCACGGTCTGCCACAAGTGCGTGACGCCGTGCCCGGTCAAGATCGACTTCGGCGACGTGACCATGAACATGCGCAACCTGCTGCGCAAGATGGGCAAGAAGAAGTTCAACGCGGGCAACGCGGCGGGCATGTTCTTCCTGAACGCCACGAACCCGCAGACCATCAATCTCGCGCGCACCGCGATGATGGGCGTGGGCTACAAGGCGCAGCGCCTTGGCAACGACGTGCTGAAGAAGTTCGTGAAGAAGCAGACGGCGCAGCCGCCCGCGACCACGGGCAAGCCGGCCGTGGTCGAGCAGGTGATCCACTTCGTCAACAAGAAGATGCCGGGCAATCTGCCGAAGAAGACGGCGCGCGCGCTGCTCGACATCGAAGACAACAAGATCGTGCCGATCATCCGCAATCCGAAGACGACGAGCGTCGATTCGGAAGCGGTGTTCTACTTCCCCGGCTGCGGCTCGGAGCGTCTGTTCTCGCAAGTGGGCCTCGCCACCCAGGCCATGCTCTGGGAAGCGGGCGTGCAAACGGTGCTGCCGCCGGGCTACCTGTGCTGCGGCTATCCGCAGCGCGGCTCGGGCCAGTACGACAAGGCCGAGAAGATCGTCACGGACAACCGCGTGCTGTTCCACCGCGTGGCGAACACGCTCAACTACCTCGACATCAAGACCGTCGTGGTGTCGTGCGGGACGTGCTACGACCAGCTCGCGGGTTATGAATTCGACAAGATTTTCCCGGGATGCCGCATCATCGACATCCACGAGTTCCTGCTGGAAAAGGGCATCAAGCTCGACGGTGTGACCGGCACGCGCTACATGTACCACGACCCGTGCCACACGCCGATCAAGACGATGGACCCGGTCAAGCTCGTCAATGAACTGATGGGTTCCGGGCACGACGGTTACAGGATCGAGAAGAACGATCGCTGCTGCGGCGAATCGGGCACGCTGGCCGTCACGCGCCCAGACATTTCGACGCAGGTGCGTTTCCGCAAGGAAGAGGAAATCCGCAAGGGCGCGGCGAAGCTGCGCGGCATTCCGATCGTCGGCAACGGCGCGAACGGGGTGCAGCCGGCTACACCGCAGGAAGCGGGCGGGCAGGGTACGACGCAGGACGTCAAGATTCTGACGAGCTGCCCGTCGTGCCTCCAGGGTCTGTCGCGGTACAACGAAGACGCCAACATCGAAGCCGACTACATCGTGGTGGAAATCGCCCGCCACATACTTGGCGAAAACTGGATGGCGGACTACGTTCAGAACGCGAACAATGGCGGAATCGAGCGCGTGCTGGTCTAATGGCAGCGCTCAATTTTCCGTGAACGGGTTCGGGGACGACGATGACATGCATATTCTGCAGTGAGGAAGGCGGCGATGTGCTGTGGCAGGACGAGCGCATGCGCGTCGTGCTCGCGACCGCCGAGGCCGACTATCCCGGCTTTTGCCGGGTCATCTGGAATGCGCACGTCGCCGAATTCTCGGACCTGGGCGCGGCCGACCGGGAACATCTGATGCGGGCCGTCTATGCCGTCGAGCGCGCGCTGCGCCGTGTCATGCAGCCTTCGAAGGTGAATCTGGCGAGCCTCGGCAACCAGGTGCCGCACGTGCACTGGCACGTCATTCCGCGCTTCACGAACGACGCCCATTTCCCGCTGCCCGTCTGGGCGCCGCGTCAGCGCACGGTGTCCGAGGCGATGCTGGGCCAGCGCCGCGCCCAGGCCACGCTGCTGCGCGACGCGGTGCGCCAGGAAATGGAGCAGGCCTGAGCGGGGCCGGGCGGTGGGCGTCCAACAGCAGGAACGATCATGAGTGGACTGAAATCCGATACGCCGGTGCCAACCGGCGTCGTGGTGCACGCGCTCTCGCGCGTGCTGGAACTCCAGTATGCGAACGGCGAGAGCTACCGCGTACCGTTTGAGCTGATGCGCGTGTTTTCGCCCTCGGCGGAAGTGCGCGGTCACGGACCCGGCCAGGAAACGCTGCAGACCGGCAAGCGCGAGGTGACGATCACGGCGCTCGAAGGTGTCGGCAACTACGCGCTGCAGCCCACGTTCTCCGACGGGCACAACACCGGCATCTACTCGTGGGACCAGCTCTACGAGCTCGCCACGCGCCAGGACGAACTCTGGGCGCAATATTTCGCCAGACTGAAGGCGGCGGGCGTCGAGCGCGACGCCCCTATGGCCGCGCCTCCTGCAGCGCATGGCCACTGCCACTGACGCTTCCTGTTACGATCCAGCCCCGCCGCTTCTCTGACAGACGCGGCGCAGCACACCCATAGAACACCCTTCCGCGAAAGGACGAGCGCGATGAGCAAAACCCACTTCGGCTATCAGACAGTCGACGAACAGGACAAGGCGAAGAAGGTGGCCGGCGTGTTTCACTCGGTCGCCTCGAACTACGACCTGATGAACGATCTGATGTCGGGCGGGCTGCACCGCGCGTGGAAGGCGTTCACGATCGCGCAGGCAAACATTCGGCCCGGCGCGAAGGTGCTCGATATTGCCGGCGGCACCGGCGACCTTTCCATGGCGTTCGCGAAGAAAGCGGGCCCGACGGGCGAGGTCTGGCATACCGACATCAACGAGTCGATGCTGCGCGTGGGCCGCGACCGCCTTATCGACAACGGCGTGATCACACCGGCGCTGCTGTGCGACGCCGAGAAAATTCCCTTTCCGGACAACTACTTCGACGTGGTGACCGTGGCTTTCGGGCTGCGCAACATGACGCATAAGGACACCGCGCTCGCCGAGATGCGCCGCGTGCTCAAGCCGGGCGGCCGCGTGCTCGTGCTCGAATTCTCGAAGGTTTGGGAGCCGCTCAAGAAGGCCTATGACGTGTATTCGTTCAAGGTGCTGCCGTGGCTCGGGCGGCGCTTTGCACAGGACGCGGACAGCTACCAGTACCTCGCGGAATCGATCCGCATGCATCCGGACCAGGAAACACTCAAGACGATGATGGAACAAGTCGGCCTCGAAGCCGTCAAATATTACAATTTGTCAGCTGGCGTGGTAGCCTTACACGTCGGCACAAAGTATTAGTGCTCCCAAATCACTGTCTTTAAAGGAATTTTCGCTATGTCTGAGCCCCGAATCGATGCTTCCAGAAAGCTTTCAACATCGTGGGCCAGACGAATCGGCGTTCTGACCCTTACCGGCGTGATGATTGCCGGCAGCCTCGCGTCGTTCGATGCAGAGGCTCGCCGCATGGGTGGCGGCCGCAGTTTCGGCAAGCAGTCGTCGGTGGCCTCGCAGCGCAGCACCACGCCACCGCCGGCCCAGCCCAGCCCCACGAATCCCGCGCAGCAGGCCGGTGCCCAGCGCGCTCCCGGCACGCCGGCGCCCACGCCCGCGCCCGCACCGGCGCGCAATCGCTGGCTTGGGCCGATCGCGGGCCTCGCGGCCGGTCTCGGCATTGCCGCGCTGCTTTCGCACTTCGGTCTTGGCGAAGCGTTTGCCGGCATGATGGCCAACATGATCGTGATCGCGATCATCGCCTTTATCGCCGTCTGGCTGATCCGCAAGTTCATGAGCCGCCGCCGCGCTGCGGAACCCGCGTACCAGGGCGGGTACGCGTCGAACAGCCTGAACCCGTCGTCGGGCGGGTATCAGCCGCAGGAGCCGAGCTATACCGCACCGCCCACGGGGCAGTACCTCGCGCCTGAAGCCAACCCTCTGACCACGCCGCACGTCGACACGCCGTCTGCCGTCCCCGCCGGCTTCGACACGGAAGCCTTCGTGCGTAACGCGAAGGTCTACTTCGTGCGCCTGCAGGCCGCGTGGGACGCCGGCAACATGGACGACATCCGCGAATTCACGACCCCCGAGATGTTCGCCGAAATCCGCGTCGATCTCGCGGGCCGCGGCGCGCAGCCCAACCAGACCGACGTCGTGCAGCTCAACGCGGACCTGCTCGGCGTGGAAGACCGCGGCAGCGAATACCTTGCGAGCGTGCGCTTCTCCGGCCTGATTCGCGAGGCCATGGGCGAGCCGGCCGCGCCGTTCGTCGAGGTCTGGAATCTCTCGAAGTCGCGCACGTCGGGCGAAGGCTGGCTGCTCGCGGGCATCCAGCAGGTCGAATCTCACTGAGTCGGTACCCGGGCCGCGCGTCTCGTGACTTGATCGCAACGCCATCCGGGTGCCGCGCCGCATTGGACAGGGCAGGGCGGCGGCGCGATCCTGTGGCTCGAACGTTACGAACGTTACAATAGGAACCCGCCCGGGCTTGTGCCCGTGCGGGTTTTCTTATTCCATGCCGATGACTCTTGCCGCCAAGCCCTTCGCTGCTGCCGTCAATCACCTGCTCGCCCGCGAAACGTGGGCACGCGAGCGCCTCGCCCCCTATGCCGGCAAGACGGCCCGTCTCACCTGCCCGCCCATCGTGCTCACGCTGCTCGTGCAGCCGGACGGCTATCTGGGCGCGGTCGAGGACCACGATGCAGGCGATGTCGATGTGATGCTGTCGCTGCCCGCAGGCGCGCTCTCTTCGTTCATGCAGGGCGGCCAGGCGGCCGTGATGAAGCACGTGAAGATCGAAGGCGATGCCGAGTTTGCGCAGGTCATCGGCAAGCTCGCCGAGCATCTGCGCTGGGAGCCCGAAGAGGACCTCGCGAAGCTCATTGGCGACGCGCCGGCTTCACGCATTGCCACGCTCGCGCGCGCCGCGGGCGAGCAGGCCCTGCGTACCGGGCGCAACGTGCTCGGCTCGGTCACGGAATATCTGCTCGACGAAAATCCGCAGCTCGTGCGGCGCGCCGAGCTCGACGGCTTCAACGAGGAGCTGTCGCGCGCACGCGATGCGCTGGCGCGCGTGGAAAAGCGCATCGAGCGACTTGAACAAAAATCACTGGCCAGCGGCGGGAGCCAAAGCGCTGCGCCGCGCGGCTCGCGCTAGTCAACAGGCCCCCCAGACATGCGTTTTCTGCGTTTTCTCAAGATTTTCTTCACCGTCATCCGCTTCGGCCTGGACGAGATGATGTTGAGCCGGATCAACGACCGGCGCGTGGCGCTGCTCCTGCGCATCACCACGGTTGGCCGTCGCTTCGACGACCCGCCCGGTTTGCGTCTGCGTCTCGCGCTGGAGAGCCTCGGCCCGATCTTCGTGAAATTCGGCCAGGTGCTGTCTACGCGCCGCGACCTGCTGCCGCCCGATATCGCTAACGAACTTGCGAAGCTGCAGGACCAGGTGCCGCCGTTCGATTCGAGAGTGGCGATCGGCCTGATCGAGAAGTCGCTGGGCGCGCCCGTCGACACGATTTTCGACGAGTTCGAGCGCGTGCCGGTGGCGAGCGCGTCGATTGCCCAGGTGCACTTCGCCAAGGTAAAGTCGGGTCAGCACGCGGGCAAGCCGGTCGCGGTCAAGGTGCTGCGCCCGAACATGCGTCCCGTGATCGATTCCGACCTCGCGCTGCTGCGCGACATCGCCGTGTGGGCCGAGCGCCTGTGGGCCGACGGCAAGCGCCTGAAGCCGCGCGAAGTGGTGGCCGAATTCGACAAATACCTGCACGACGAACTCGACCTGATGCGCGAGGCCGCCAACGGCAGCCAGTTGCGCCGCAATTTCGCGGGCCTCGACTTGCTGCTCGTGCCGGAAATGTACTGGGAATTCAGCACGGCCAACGTGCTCGTGATGGAGCGCATGGTCGGCGTGCCGATCAGCCAGGTGGACAAGCTGCGCGCGGCGGGCGTGGACATTCCGAAGCTCGCGCGCGAGGGCGTCGAGATCTTCTTCACGCAGGTGTTCCGCGACGGCTTTTTCCACGCCGACATGCATCCCGGCAACATTCAGGTGAGCCTCGATCCCGCGCATTTCGGCCGCTATATCGCGCTCGATTTCGGCATCGTCGGCGCGCTGTCGGACTTCGACAAGAACTACCTCGCGCAGAACTTTCTCGCGTTCTTCAAGCGCGACTATCACCGCGTGGCGACGCTGCACATCGAATCGGGGTGGGTGCCGCCCCATACGCGCGTGGAAGAGCTGGAAAGCGCGATCCGCGCCGTGTGCGAACCGTATTTCGACCGGGCGCTGAAGGACATTTCGCTGGGCCAGGTGCTGCTGCGCCTGTTCCAGACCTCGCGGCGCTTCAACGTGGAAATCCAGCCGCAGCTCGTGCTGCTGCAAAAAACCATGCTCAACGTCGAGGGCCTCGGGCGCTCGCTCGATCCGGAGCTCGATCTCTGGAAAACGGCGAAACCCTATCTCGAACGCTGGATGACCGAGCAGATCGGCCTGCGCGGCTGGTACGAGCGCTTCAAGATCGAAGCGCCGCAATGGAGCAAGACGCTGCCGCAATTGCCGCGCCTCGTGCACCAGGCGCTGCTGCACCGCCAGGAGCCGGGCGGTTTCGCGAACGACGAGACGATCCGCGCAATGCTCGCCGAGCAACGCCGCACGAACCGCCTGCTGCAGGGCCTGCTCGTGTTCGGCGTGGCCGTGGGCGTGGGCATGGTGGCGGCGCGCGTGTGGCTCGCGTTCGCCTACGGCGGCTGACGGACCACGAGAACGAGGAGTGAGACGATGAGCGACCCGACCCTGCCGCCGCAACCGGGCGATGTGCCCGAGTTCGAAACCCGCGACCCGGCGTCGCCCTCGTTCTGGGATGAGCGCTTCGTGCGCGGTTTCACGCCCTGGGATCAGGCGGGCGTGCAGCGCGAGTTCGAAGCTTTCGCCATGGCGCACCCTGAGGCCGCCGTTCTGATTCCAGGCTGTGGCAACGCCTGGGAGGCACGCTGGCTCGCCGAGCGCGGCCGCACGGTGCGCGCCATCGATTTCGCGCCGGCCGCGGTCGCGAGCGCGCGTACGGCGCTGGGGCAGTACGCAGGCGTCGTGGAAGAGGCGGACTTCTTCGCCTACACGCCGCCGTTCAAGCCGGCCTGGGTGTTCGAGCGCGCGTTCCTGTGCGCACTGCCCAAAGCCCAGCGCGCGAGCTACGCCAGCCGCATGGCCCAGCTGCTGCCGCCCGGCGCGGTGCTCGCGGGCTACTTCTTCATCGGCGAAACGCCCAAGGGGCCGCCGTTCGCCATCGCGCGCGACGAACTCGACGCCTTGCTCACGCCATACTTCACACTCGCCGACGATCAGCCCGTGGCCGACTCGCTGCCCGTGTTCGTCGGGCGCGAGCGCTGGCTCGTGTGGCGCCGCAACGACGTCTCGGTGCCGCACGTTTGAGCAGTCCCGGCCAGCTACGCCACGCGCTTGCCGCCTTGCATGGCTGCGGGCGCTCTTGATGTGCGCGCAACCTGCCCTCATCTGAACTGAGGCGGCCGCAACCCTCCGACACTCCCCGATGGACACCCAACCCCCGTAAATGCCAGGGGCGGTCCTGGTTTGCGGCTATAATTCAAGGCTTTGCAAGCAGTTATCAGATTTTCATCAGGATAGAGATCATGCCGATCTACGCTTATCGCTGCGAGTCGTGCGGCTTCGACAAGGACGTGCTTCAAAAGATGAGCGATGCGCCCCTGACGCAGTGCCCGAGCTGCGGCGCGGACACGTTTCGCAAGCAGGTCACTGCAGCGGGCTTCCAGCTGAAGGGGTCGGGCTGGTACGTCACCGATTTCCGCGGCGGTAACGGCGGCAAGAGCGCTGCGGCGACTGGCGCGAAGGCGGATGGCGAAAACACGTCGTCCGAGGGCAGCAAGCCGGCCGGCGAAGCCGCCGCGAGCGCTTCCGGCGATTCGGGCGCAGCCGCGAGCACTGCAAGCAGCGCAGCGAGCACGCCGGGCCCGGCAGCTGCGTCGACCTGAAAAACCTGCGGCGCGGTTCCTGCATCTGCGGGATCCGCGCCGCGCCGAAGCCGCGCCGGCAGCCCGTTTGCCGCGCGCGGCCCGCATGGCGGTGTACATGACGATCAAGAAAGCGACGTTCAAATCGGTATTCCTGACCGGCCTGCTGGTGCTGGTGCCGCTGGCCATCACGCTGTGGGTGCTGAACCTCGTCATCGGCACGATGGATCAGACGCTGCTGCTGCTGCCCGAATCGTGGCGGCCGGAGCGCGTGTTCGGCGTGCGTCTGCCGGGACTCGGCGCGGTGCTTACGCTCGCGTTCATCTTCGGGGTCGGTCTGCTCACGCACAACTTCATCGGCCAGAAGCTGGTGGAGTGGTGGAACGCGCTGGTGCGCCGCATTCCGATCATTGGACCGCTGTACGGCAGCATCCAGCAGGTTTCCGATACACTGCTTTCGAGCAACGGCAATGCATTTCGCAAGGCGCTCCTGATCGAATACCCGCGCAAGGGTTCGTGGACGATCGCGTTTCTCACCGGTATTCCCGGCGGCGACGTGGTCAACCACCTGCAGGAAGATCACGTGAGCGTGTATGTCCCGACTACGCCGAATCCGACGTCGGGCTTTTTCCTGATGGTGCCAAAGAGCGAGGTGGTCGAGCTGGACATGACCGTCGACGCCGCGCTCAAGTATATTGTTTCGATGGGCGTGGTCGCGCCGGCAACCTCACCACGCCGCCCCATCGATCCTCCGCTTTAATACCGGACGACGCGCTGCTGCGCGCCGGTCCCGTTCATTCATGCATAACGAAAGACGAACATCATGTCGATGAGATCTGAATACTGCGGTCTGGTGACCGAACAGCTGCTGGGCCAAACTGTTTCGCTGTGCGGATGGGTGCAGCGCCGCCGCGACCATGGCGGCGTCATCTTCATCGACCTGCGCGACCGCGAGGGCCTCGTTCAGGTCGTCTGCGATCCGGACCGCGCGGAAATGTTCAAGATCGCCGAAGGCGTGCGCAACGAGTTCTGCGTGCAGGTCAAGGGTCTCGTTCGCAATCGTCCGGAAGGCACCGTCAACGCGAACCTCACGAGCGGCAAGATCGAAGTGCTGTGCCACGAGATCGTGGTGCTCAACGCGTCGGTCACGCCGCCGTTCCAGCTCGACGACGACAACCTCTCGGAAACCACGCGCCTCACGCATCGCGTGCTCGACCTGCGCCGTCCGCAGATGCAGCACAACCTGCGTCTGCGCTACCGCGTGACGATGGCGGTGCGCAAGTATCTCGACGCGCTCGGTTTCATCGACATCGAAACGCCGATGCTCACGAAGAGCACGCCGGAAGGCGCGCGCGACTACCTCGTGCCGTCGCGCGTGAACGCGGGTCAGTTCTTCGCGCTGCCGCAGTCGCCGCAGCTCTTCAAGCAGCTCCTGATGGTGGCGAACTTCGATCGCTACTACCAGATCGTCAAGTGCTTCCGCGACGAAGACCTGCGCGCCGACCGTCAGCCCGAATTCACGCAGATCGACTGCGAAACGTCGTTCCTCGGCGAGCAGGAAATCCGCGACCTGTTCGAGGACATGGCGCGTCACGTGTTCAAGGAAACGATCGATGTCGACCTCGACGCGAAGTTCCCGATCATGCCCTACGCGGAAGCCATGAGCCGCTTCGGTTCGGATAAGCCGGACCTGCGCGTGAAGCTCGAATTCACCGAGCTGACCGACGCCATGAAGGACGTCGACTTCAAGGTGTTCAGCGCACCGGCCAACACGAAGGACGGCCGCGTCGCGGCGCTGCGCGTGCCGAAGGGCGGCGAATTGTCGCGCGGCGACATCGACGGCTACACGGAATTCGTGCGCATTTACGGCGCGAAGGGTCTCGCGTGGATCAAGGTCAACGAAGCGGCGAAGGGCCGTGACGGTCTGCAAAGCCCGATCGTCAAGAACCTGCACGACGCCGCGATCGCCGCGATTCTCGAGCGCACCGGCGCGCAGGACGGCGACATCATTTTCTTCGCGGCAGACCGCGCGAAGGTCGTGAACGACAGCCTGGGCGCACTGCGTCTGAAGATCGGCCACTCGGAGTTCGGCCGTGCCAACGGACTCGTCGAGAAGGGCTGGAAGCCGCTGTGGGTCGTCGACTTCCCGATGTTCGAGTACGACGAGGAAGAAAACCGCTACGTGGCCGCGCACCACCCGTTCACCAGCCCGAAGGACGAGCACCTCGAGTACCTCGAAACGGATCCGGGCCGCTGCCTCGCCAAGGCTTACGACATGGTGCTGAACGGCTGGGAAATCGGCGGCGGCTCGGTGCGTATCTATCAGGAAGACGTGCAGAGCAAGGTGTTCCGCGCGCTCAAGATCAACGCGGAAGAAGCCCGTGCGAAGTTCGGCTTCCTGCTCGACGCGCTGCAATACGGCGCGCCGCCGCATGGCGGTATCGCGTTCGGTCTGGACCGCATCGTCACGATGATGGCCGGCGCCGATTCGATTCGCGACGTGATCGCGTTCCCGAAGACGCAACGCGCGCAGGACCTGCTCACGCAGGCGCCGAGTCCGGTGGACGAGCGCCAGCTGCGCGAACTGCACATCCGCCTGCGTCAGCCCGAGCAGAAGACGGCGCAGTAAGCCGCACTCTTGCTGCGAAAGCCCGTCAGGGCTTTTGCATCGCAACAACAAAAAAGGCGCATCGTGCGCCTTTTTTGCTTTTTGCGTTAAATTACCTTCAGACGCGCCGCAAGCGCGCAGCGCGCGTTCCCCCCACGCCCCATCACCATGCAGAAGCCGCCGAAGATTCCGGAATCCGTACTCGTCGTCATCCATACGCCGCAACTGGAGGTCCTGATCATCGAACGCGCCGACCGGCCGGGTTTCTGGCAGTCGGTCACCGGCTCGAAAGATCGCCCGGACGAGCCGTTCGTCGAAACCGCCGTGCGCGAGGTGGGCGAGGAGACGGGTATTGCTGTCGGCGCGGTGGGCGTTCCACAGGCGGCACTGCTCGACTGGCACCACGAGATCGAGTACGAAATCTATCCCGTGTGGCGCCATCGCTATGCGCCCGGCGTCACGCGCAACACGGAGCACTGGTTCAGCCTGGAAGTGCCCACGGGCACCGTCGTCACGCTCGCGCCGCGCGAGCATACGGCTTATGTGTGGCTGCCCTACGAGCAGGCGGCGGCGAAGTGCTTCTCGTGGTCGAACCGCGAGGCCATTCTGCAACTGCCCATGCGGCTGCGGGAAGGACGCGAGGGGCGCGGGTGAGCGCAAGATGAGCGAAACCAGTACCGATCCCGGCATCGAATCGCAGCGCGTGGTGAGGCTGCGCGAGGCGCTGCTTGGCCGGCGCTATCGTTCGCGCTATCGCTTCACGAGCGGCAACGACGTGCGCCTGTTCGGCTCGAGCGCGGATCTGTTCGGCGCGATGATCGAACGCATCGACGCCGCCGAGCGCGACGTCGCGCTCGAAACCTATATCTTTTGCGACGACGACATCGGCCGCGCGCTCTCCGATGCGCTCATGCGCGCGGCGGCGCGCGGCGTGCGCGTGCGCGTGATCACCGATGGCATCGGCTCGCCGCGCATTGCGCTCTTCGAAGCCTGGCCGGGCGCGGGGGTGGAGCACCGCGTCTACAACCCGCATATCTTCGGGCGCTTCGGCTTTTCGCGCACGCACCGCAAGCTCGCCGTGATCGACGACCAGTTCGCCTTTTGCGGCGGCATCAACGTGATCGACGATTTCGAACAGGACGGCCACAGGCTGCCGTATGCCCGCTGGGATTTCGCCGTCGAGCTGCACGGTCCCGTGGTCGTGGACGTGCGTCTCGCGATCGAGCAGCAGTGGCGGCGTATCCGGCTCGGCTACCGGCCGCCGCTGCCCCAGCAGGTCTCGCCCGGCGTGCCCGCGAGCGCGGGCTTCATGTCGCCGCATCCCACCGGCCACACGGTGGGGCGCCCCACGCAGATCGTCGACGACGCGCTGCGCGCGCTTGCGCCCAGCGTGCGTTCGCCTCGGGCGAAGCACTTCTTCACGCGTCTGCGCGAGCGCCTTCGCGCGAGCGTGCGCGATCCGCGCGCGGCGCAGGTGCCCTGCGTGGCGTTCGTCGCGCGCGACAACGTGGTGAACCGGCGCGCTATCGAAAAGGCTTATCTCGATGCCATCGGCGAGGCGCGCAAGGAGGTGCTGCTCGCCAATCCGTACTTCATGCCGGGCCGGCGGCTGCGCCGCGCGCTCGTGAGCGCCGCGGAGCGCGGCGCGGCGGTCAAGCTTCTGGTCGGACGAAAGGAATTCAAGGTGCTCGACTACGGGGTGCCGTTCCTCTATCACCAGCTCCTGAGCGCGGGCGTGCAGATTGCCGAGTACGAAAAAACGATGCTTCACGGCAAGGTGGCCGTCGTCGATTCGAGCTGGGGCACCGTGGGTTCCTCGAACCTCGATGCGCTCAGCCTCGTGCTCAACAACGAGGCCAACGTGCTGCTCGTGCGGCATCCGCAGATCGAACAGTTGCGCGGCGAGATCCTCGCCGCGTTCGGCGACGCTGCGCAGATCGACCGCGCGCGTTACGAGGCGCGGCCGTGGCACGTGCGCGCCGTGAACTGGCTCGCCTGGGCGTTCTATCGTGCGCTCATGAAGCTCATCACCGTGGGCGGCTACGACTAGAAACAGAACGCTGCCATACGAACCCGCGCACGTGCAATCGAGAGAATGTCGGCTTGCGCGCGACGCACGAACCCCGAAAATTAGAGTACCGGTTAGAAATCGGTTTCTAATAAAGTCCTTGTTTCGCGGACGGCTGTCCTCAACAATAGTACGGCCGTTCGATTTAATTCGAGCCGAGATGTAAGCAGTTAATGAGCAGTTGACGGCGACATCGCGGCCACATCGTTACGGTAAAGAAAGCTATGCGAAAAGGCGAACAGACACGGGCCGCCATTCTGGATGCAGCACTCGACCTCGCAGGTCGCGATGGCCTTGAAGGCCTGACCATCGGCCTGCTCGCCGAGCGCATGCAGATGAGCAAGAGTGGCGTCTTCGCTCACTTCGGGTCTCGGGAAGACCTGCAGGTCGAGGTGGTGCGCGAGTACCACCGTCGATTCGAGGAAGAAGTCTTCTTTCCGAGCTTGCGCGAGCCACGCGGTTTGCCGCGTCTGCGTGCGATGCTGTCGCGATGGTTCGAGAAGCGCATTCACGAAGTCACGACCGGCTGCATCTACATCAGCGGGGCCGTCGAGTACGACGACCGCGCGGACAGCCAGGTGCGCGAGACGCTGGTCGCGAGCGTGTCGATGTGGCGCGCGGCGCTCCTGAGGGCCATTTCGCAGGCAATCGAAGAAGGCCATTTGCGCAAGGAGACCGATCCCGCGCTGATGCTCTTCGAACTGTATAGCGTGACGCTCGGCCTGCATCATGACGGCCGCTTCCTGCATCTGCCGGACGCGGTCGAGCATACGTGGGCCGCGTTCGAGAGGCTGATTGTTTCGTATCAGAGCGAGACCCGGTAGCGCCCAGGCCGCAACATCGAAGTCGCGGCGGCGCGCGAGGGACCCGAAGCTCAAATTTTGGAGAGAAGACATGGGACAGTACACCGCGCCGCTGCGCGACATGCAGTTCGTTCTGCACGAACTGCTGAACGTGGAAGGCGAAGTGAAGCAGATGCCGAAGCACGCCGACCTCGACGCCGACACCATCAACCAGGTGCTCGAAGAAGCCGGCAAATTCTGCTCCGAGGTGCTGTTTCCGCTGAACCAGGTCGGCGACCGTGAGGGCTGCACCTACGCCGGCGACGGTGTGGTCACCACGCCGACGGGTTTCAAGGAAGCGTACAAGCAGTATGTCGAAGCCGGCTGGCCCGCACTCGGCTGCGATCCCGAATACGGCGGCCAGGGCCTGCCCGCGTTCGTGAACAACGCGCTCTACGAAATGCTGAACTCGGCGAACCAGGCGTGGACCATGTATCCGGGTCTCTCGCATGGCGCCTACGAGTGTCTGCATGCCCACGGCACGCCCGAACTCCAGAAGGCCTATCTGCCGAAGCTGGTTGAAGGCGTGTGGACCGGCACGATGTGCCTGACCGAGCCGCACTGCGGCACCGACCTCGGCATCCTGCGCACGAAGGCCGAGCCGAACGGCGACGGCTCGTATGCGATCACCGGCACGAAGATCTTCATCTCGAGCGGTGAGCACGACATGGCCGGGAACATCGTCCACCTCGTGCTCGCGCGTCTGCCTGATGCGCCGCCGGGAACCAAGGGCATTTCGCTCTTCGTCGTGCCGAAGTTCATCCCCACGGCGGCGGGCGAAGCGGGCGAGCGCAACGGCATCAAGTGCGGCTCGATCGAGCACAAGATGGGCATTCACGGCAACGCGACCTGCGTGATGAATCTCGACGGCGCGAAGGGCTGGCTCGTCGGCGAGGCGAACAAGGGCTTGAACGCCATGTTCGTGATGATGAACGCGGCGCGTCTGGGCGTCGGCATGCAAGGCCTTGGCCTGACCGAAGTGGCGTACCAGA
Source organism: Paraburkholderia silvatlantica (assembly GCF_003096715.1). Lineage (GTDB taxonomy): Bacteria > Pseudomonadota > Gammaproteobacteria > Burkholderiales > Burkholderiaceae > Paraburkholderia > Paraburkholderia silvatlantica. Next base: position 302,179 of record NZ_QEOL01000006.1, on the reverse strand, counting down.
ACTCGCTCGCGTATGCGAAGGAGCGTCTGCAGATGCGCGCGCTGACCGGTCCGAAGGCGCCCGACAAGCCCGCTGACCCGATCATCGTGCATCCGGACGTGCGCCGCATGCTGCTCACGCAGAAGGCCTGGGCCGAAGGCGCGCGCGCCTTCACGTACTGGTCGGCGCTGCAGATCGACAAGGAACTCTCGCACGCCGACGAAAGCGAGCGCAAGGACGCGGCCGACCTCGTCGCGCTGCTCACGCCGATCATCAAGGCTTTCCTCACCGACAACGCCTTCGAGAGCACCAACCTCGGCATGCAGGTGTTCGGCGGCCACGGCTTCATCTCCGAGTGGGGCATGGAGCAGTACGTGCGCGACGCGCGTATCAACCAGATCTACGAAGGCACGAACACGATCCAGTCGCTCGACCTGCTGGGCCGCAAGGTGCTGGGCGACATGGGCGCGAAGCTCAAGAAGTTCGGCAAGCTCGTGACCGATTTCGTCGAAGCCGAAGGCATCAAGCCGGACATGCAGGAGTTCGTGAATCCGCTCGCCGATATCGGCGACAAGATGCAGAAGCTCACGATGGAAATCGGCATGAAGGCGATGCAGAACCCGGACGAAGTGGGCGCGGCCGCGGTGCCGTACCTGCGCACGGCGGGCCACCTCGTGTTCGCGTACTTCTGGGCACGCATGGCGCGCATCGCGCTCGACAAGGAAAGCTCGGGCGATCCGTTCTACCAGTCGAAGCTGGCCACAGCGCGTTTCTACTTCGCGAAGCTGCTGCCCGAAACGGCCACGTCGATCCGCCAGGCGCGCGCGGGTTCGAAGACGCTGATGGAAGTCGACGAAGCGCTGTTCTAAAAGCCAAGGGGCGCGCGTCTTGCAAAGCCGTGCGCCCAGCCAACACGATGTCAGGAGGCGGCCCGCGTCGACACGCGCCGCCCTCACACCTCAATCCGCTCGACATTGCATACCCGCTGGAGGCACAACGTGAGCAACCTCAATATTCGCAAGGTGGCCGTGCTCGGCGCCGGCGTGATGGGCGCGCAGATCGCCGCGCACCTGATCAACGCCCGCGTGCCCGTGCTGCTGTTCGATCTGCCCGCGAAAGAAGGCCCGAAGAACGCCATCGCGCTGAAGGCGATCGAGACGCTCAAGAAGCTCTCGCCCGCACCGTTCGGCGTGAAGGAAGACGCGCAATACATCACGCCCGCGAACTACGAAGACGACGTCGCCAAGCTCGCGGAATGCGACCTGGTGATCGAGGCGATCGCCGAGCGCATGGACTGGAAGCACGACCTCTACAAGAAGGTCGCACCGCACATCGGCCCGAACGCGATCTTCGCGACCAATACCTCCGGCCTGTCGATCACCGAACTCTCGCATGGCTTCGACGACGCGTTGAAGGCGCGCTTTTGCGGCGTGCACTTCTTCAACCCGCCGCGCTACATGCACCTTGTCGAGCTGATCGCGACGGCACACACGAAGCCCGAAATCCTCGACCAGCTCGAATCGTTCCTCACGAGCGTGGTGGGCAAGGGCGTCGTGCGCGCGAAAGACACGCCGAACTTCATCGCAAACCGCGTGGGCGTGTTCTCGATCCTCGCGGTGATCGCCGAGGCGAAGAAGTTCGGCCTGCGTTTCGACGAAGTCGACGACCTCACGGGCTCGCGCCTTGGCCGCGCAAAGTCGGCGACGTTCCGTACGGCCGACGTCGTCGGTCTCGACACCATGGCGCACGTCATCAAGACGATGCAGGACAACCTGAAGGACGATCCGTTCTTCCCGGTCTACGAAACGCCGGCGGTGCTCGCGGGTCTCGTGGCGAAGGGCGCGCTCGGCCAGAAGACGGGCAGCGGCTTCTATCGCAAGGACGGCAAGGCCATCAAGGTGCTCGACGCCAACACGGGCGAGTACGTCGACGGCGGCGGCAAGGCCGACGAGCTGGTGGGCCGCATCCTCAAGCGTGCGAGCGCCGAGCGCCTGAAGCTCCTGCGCGAAACGCAGCATCCGCAGGCGCAGTTCCTGTGGTCGATCTTCCGCGATGTGTTCCACTACATCGGCGTGCATCTGCAGTCGATTGCGGACAACGCGCGTGACGTCGATCTCGCGATCCGCTGGGGCTTCGGCTGGAACGAAGGTCCGTTCGAAGGCTGGCAGGCCGCGGGCTGGAAGCAGGTCGCCGAGTGGGTGAAGGAAGACATCGACGCGGGCAAGGCGCTGTCGAATGCGCCGCTGCCCGCCTGGGTGTTCGAAGGCCCGGTCGCGGCGAACGGCGGCGTGCACGGTGCGCAAGGGTCGTGGTCGCCCGCTGAGGCGCGCTTCGTGCCGCGCTCGACTCTGCCGGTGTACGAGCGCCAGGTGTTCCGTGCCGCGCTGTTCGGTGAAACGAGCGCACGCGATCCGAAGACCTATGGCAAGACGCTGTTCGAGAACGACAACCTGCGCGCCTGGGTGGACGACCGCGCGGGCGAGGACGACGTCGTCATCGTCTCGTACAAGAGCAAGATGAACACGATGGGGCCGGGCCTGCTCGACTCCCTCGTGAAGGCCATCGACATCGCGGAAGACGGCTACAAGGGCCTCGTGATCTGGCAACCGACGTCGCTCAGGCTCGGCGCGCCGGGCGGCCCGTTCTCGGCTGGCGCGAACCTCGAAGAGGCATTGCCCGCGTTCATGATGGGCGGGGCGAAGGGCATCGAGCCGTTCGTGAAGAAGTTCCAGGACACGATGCTGCGCGTGAAGTACGCGAACGTGCCGGTGATCACGGCGGTGTCGGGCATCGCGCTCGGCGGCGGCTGCGAAATCATGCTGCAAAGCGCGAAGCGCGTGGCGCACGTCGAGAGCTATGTCGGCCTCGTGGAAGTGGGCGTGGGCCTCGTGCCGGCGGGCGGCGGCCTGAAGGAAGCGGCGATTCGCGCAGCCGAAGGCGCGCAGGCGATCGGCGCTGCGCCGAGCGATCTGCTGCGGTTCCTGCAAAAGTCGTTCGAAAACGCCGCGATGGCGAAGGTCTCGGGCTCGGCACACGAAGCGCGCGCGATGGGCTATCTGAAGCCTTCGGACACGATCGTCTTCAACGTGTTCGAACTGCTCGACACGGCGAAGAAGGAAGCGCGTGCGCTGAGCGCTGCGGGCTACCGTCCGCCGCTGCGCGCCACGCAGATTCCGGTGGCGGGCCGCTCGGCGATCTCGACCATCAAGGCGTCGCTCGTGAACCTGCGCGACGGCCGCTTCATCAGCGATCACGACTTCCTGATCGCAAGCCGCATCGCGCAAGCGGTGTGCGGCGGCGACGTCGAGGCGGGCAGCCTCGTCGACGAAGAATGGCTGCTCACGCTCGAGCGCCGCGCCTTCGTCGATCTGCTCGGCACGCAGAAGACGCAGGAACGCATCATGGGCATGCTGCAAACCGGCAAGCCGGTGCGCAACTAAGCGGCACGACGCACACCCGATACTGGAGCAAGAGATGAGCAAACAATTGCAGGACGCGTACATCGTCGCCGCGAGCCGCACCCCCATCGGCAAGGCGCCGCGCGGCGTGTTCAGGAACACCCGCCCGGACGAGCTGCTGGTTCACGCGATCAAGTCGGCCGTGGCGCAGGTGCCCGGCCTCGACACGGGCGTGATCGAAGACGCCATCGTCGGCTGCGCGATTCCGGAAGCCGAGCAGGGGCTGAACGTGGCGCGTATCGGCGCGCTGCTCGCGGGTTTGCCGCAAAGCGTGGGCGGCGTGACCGTCAACCGCTTCTGCGCATCGGGCCTCACGGCGCTCGCCATGGCCGCCGACCGCATCCGCGTGGGCGAATCCGACGCGATGATCGCAGGCGGCTGCGAGTCGATGAGCATGGTGCCGATGATGGGCAACAAGCCGTCGCTCTCGCCGCACATCTTCGATCGCAGCGAAGACATCGGCATCGCCTACGGCATGGGCCTGACCGCCGAGAAAGTGGCGGAGCGCTGGAAGGTGAGCCGCGAAGCGCAGGACGCGTTCTCGGTCGAATCGCACCGCCGCGCGCTCGCCGCGCAGCAGGCGGGCGAGTTCAAGGACGAAATCGCGCCGTACACGATCGTCGAGCGTTCGCCGGATCTCGCTTCGGGCGAAGTGAAAGTGAGGGAGCGCCTGATCGAGCTGGACGAAGGCCCGCGTGCCGATACGACGCTCGAAGGCCTCGCGAAGCTGCGCGCCGTGTTCGCGAACAAGGGTTCGGTCACGGCCGGCAACAGCTCGCAGACCTCGGACGGCGCGGGCGCGCTGATCGTCGTCTCCGAAAAGATCCTCAAGCAGTTCAACCTCACGCCGCTCGCGCGTTTCGTGAGCTTCGCGGTGCGCGGCGTGCCGCCGGAGATCATGGGCATCGGCCCGAAGGAAGCGATTCCGGCGGCGCTGAAGGCCGCCGGGCTCAAGCAGGACGACCTCGACTGGATCGAGCTGAACGAGGCGTTCGCCGCGCAGTCGCTGGCGGTGATCCAGGACCTCGGCCTCGATCCTGCGAAGATCAACCCGCTCGGCGGCGCGATTGCGCTGGGGCACCCGCTCGGCGCGACGGGCGCGATCCGCGCTTCGACGGTCGTGCACGGCCTGCGCCGCCGCAACTACAAGTACGGCATGGTGACGATGTGCGTCGGCACCGGCATGGGTGCGGCGGGCATCATCGAGCGGCTGTGAGCGTTCATCCGGTCAACGCATTGGCGATCTCGACACGGTTCGCAGACCTGGCGGTCTGCGGACCGTTTTTCGTATCACGATTGGCAGGCGAGGAGACAGGTATATGAGCAACGAAATCCTGGTCGCACACGAAAACGGTGTGCTCACGATCACTATCGACCGGCCCGCGCGCAAGAACGCGCTCACGCCTGCGATGTATCGGGCGATGGCCGACGCGCTCAGCGGCGCAAACGAGGACGCCTCGGTGCGCGCGGTGCTGCTGCGCGGCCACGCCGAGATCTTCACGGCCGGCAACGACATCGAAGACTTTCTGAAGGCGCCGCCCGCAGGTGCCGATTCGCCCGTGATCCGCTTTCTCGACGCCATCGCGGCTTTCGAGAAGCCGCTCGTCGCTGCCGTGAAAGGGCCGGCGATCGGCGTGGGCACGACGCTGCTGCTGCATTGCGACATGGTCTATGCGGCCGACAACGCCCGTTTCGCCATGCCGTTCGCGCAACTCGGGCTGTGCCCCGAAGCGGCTTCGTCGCTGCTGCTGCCGCGCATTGCGGGCTACCAGAGCGCGGCGGAAACGCTGCTGCTCGGCGAGAGCTTCGACGCGGCGCAGGCGCATCGCATGGGCTTCGTGAACCGCGTGCTGCCGGCAGCCGAACTCGACGCGTTCGTCAGCGGCCAACTGGCGAAGCTCGTGGCGCTGCCCGCGTCGTCGCTGCGCGTGACGAAGTCGCTCATGAAGCGCGCGCAGACTCACGAGATCAAGACGCGCATGAGCGAAGAGTTCGTGCACTTCGGCAAGATGCTGCTCGCACCCGAAGCGCGCGAGGCGTTCACGGCTTTCCTCGAAAAGCGCAAACCGGATTTCCGGCAGTTCGATTAAGGCGTAAGTGGCGCGTCAGGCCGTTTCGTAATCGACGTACCCGGACTCGCGGCAAAAGCTCACGAGCCGCAGTCCGGCGCGCTTTGCGATGGCGATGGCAAGCGAAGAGGGCGCCGAGATCGTCGCGACCATCGGAATGCCCACGCGCGCGGCCTTGCGCACCAGTTCGTAGCTCGCGCGGCTCGACAGGAAGACGAAGCCCTGTTGCGTGTCGGCGCGCTCCATCACGAGTTGGCCGATGAGCTTGTCGAGCGCGTTGTGTCGGCCCACGTCCTCGAAGGCGCGCAGGATCGCGCCGTCTTCGTCGCACCACGCGGCCGCGTGCAGGCCACCGGTGAGCTTCGTGAGCGCCTGATGCTGGGGCAGTTCGCGTGCGGCGCGTGCGATCGCGTCGGGCGCGAGGCGCGCAGCGAAGCCCGTATCGGGCACCGGCTCGGGCTCGAGATCGAGCAGGTCGATGCTCTCGATGCCGCACACGCCGCAGCCGCTGCGTCCGGCGAGTGCGCGGCGCTTTTCCTTGAGTTCGACGAACGCCTGCTGCACCACGGTCAAGTGGACTTCGGCATGCGGCAGATCCGACTCTGCATGCCAGTACACCTCGATATCCTGAATATCGGCGTTGCGCCCGACGATGCCTTCGGAGATCGCGAAGCCCACGGCGAACGCTTCCAGGTCGCGCGGCGTGCACATCATGACCGCGTGCGAAATGCCGTTGAAGACGAGCGCGACGGGCCATTCCTGGCCCACGTGGTCCTCACGCGTTTGCACGCCGCCGCCGCGGTGCCGATGCACGCGCAATTCGATGGCGCCGGGCTGGCCTTCGGTTTCCGGGGGATTCGTCGTCGGGATCGGCGGCCGGTTTGCGGTGCTCATTGGGGTGCGGGTCGGGGTGCGGGTTGGGGTGCGGGTCGGGGTGATCAAGCGCAAAACTCCATCAGTCCTTGTGCGGCGCGGCACCGCAGCGCCGCCGGGGGACGGCGGGGCCGCGCCGCGCGCGGAAGGTTCTAAAATACCTCAAGCGGGCCGCCCGCGCTTGTCTGCGCCTTTGCCCGTCTCGCGAGGATACCGTCATGGCATTGAACGAAGCTCCGCTGCTTTTCCGGTTCGAGGTCGACTCGTCGGAAAACCTCACCTATATCCCGATGTGCGTGCGCTTCAATCTGGATCGCTTTGGTCTGCGCATATCGCTCGCGCAATGGCAATTGCTGCCCTACGAGGACCGCCGGCTGCTGGCGTGTTTCCCGGTGGACGAGGACACGCAGATCGAGCCCAATTTCGACCACGCGCTCTTCGAGATGATGCGCACGCACGCGAACGTCGAACCCGAATGGTTCGCGCCCGAGGAAGCGCCGGCCTGGCGCGACGTGAACGCGGTGCCGGGCGGCATTGCGCTGCAGTCCGAGCTTGCCAGCCTGCAAGCGCCCGGCGTGGAAGACTGGGCGCAGCTCGACCCGTTCCAGCGCTACGTGCTCGCGAAGCTCGCGCGCAGACCCGAGAGCAATCACGACTTCGCGCCGGCGATGCGCGAGTTCGGGCTGGCGGTGCCGCGGTAACGGTTTCCCGCTGTTTCCTGCTGTTTCCTGCTGTTTCCCGCCGGATGCTGCCGATCCTGCGCGCCACGATGCATCGCCGACCCATACCCGATTCCCGCCAGGCGCGGCTGCCGCGCGCCGCCAAGGGTCGTTTTCCGCTTGTTCCTCCCCATTTACCCTCAAGACCAGGCCGGCCCTGCCGTTATTTCGGGTTGGCGCGTCAGGCGCCGACCGGTCGCGCGCAGTCGTGACCCATCATCCCGCGCTTACGGCGCGGGCGCGAACGACGCTCGGCATTCATGAACCTTCTTTTTTCGAAGCGCCAACTCATCAATCTGGCCGTCGTCGCGGCGGCCGTTGGCGCGAACGCTTTTGTCGCGTGGACGCAAATCGACGGTCAGCGCGAGATCGACCGGCGCGCGAGCCAGGCGGTGGCGATCCACCACGACCTCGACCGCTATCGCGATGCGCTTGGCAGCGGCGTGAGCGCGCTGGGCCGTTTCGCGGTGCAGGGCCGGCCGGAGTCAGCCGCCGCGCACGAGGCGCGCACCGCCTCGCTCGACGCGACCGCCCGCGCGCTGCGCGCGGAACTGGCCGGCAACGCCGCCCTCGCCGCCCGTTTCGACGCGCTGGCGGCGCAGGGCGCCGCGATTGCGGGCGAGATCGACGTGACGCTTGCGCGCGCCGGGCAGCGCGTTGCCGACGAGCGCGGGCAGGCGGCCGTGGCGGCGGGGGCGAGCGGGACCGTGGCAGCGCAGGCTGTGCTGGTTGACGGTGCGGCCAGCCAGGAATTCGGCACGGCAATGCCCGCCAACGCCGCGCGCTCGCCCGCAGCGCCGTGGGGCGCGCGCGAGGCCGCCGCGAAGACGATTCAAGCCGGGAGCGCCGACGCGCGCATGGCCGGTCATGTCGTGACCGGCACGATCTTGCCGCTGCACCCCGCGGCGGATGAGGCGGCGAGCGCCGTGACGCTGGATACGCTAACCGTGGCACCGGCTGTCGGGAGCGGCGCGGCGAACGGCGCCCAGAACCCCGACACGGCGACCGCTGCGCTGCCTGACCCGGCGGCGCCGTCGACCGTCACTGCCGCGTGGCTCGCCGGCGAATACATCCGCCTCGACAATCTCGTGGACCAGCTCGACGGGCAGTTCGCGTCGCTGCAACGCGCCGAGGAACTGGCGCTTGCCGCCGCGCTTGCCGACTCGGCGCGCTCGGGCGGCCGCGCGCTGTTGCTGCTGATCGTGACGATGCTCGCGGGCGCGACGCTCATCATCTACACGTTCGGCGCGCGCGAGAGCGCCGCCCGCGAAAAGCTGCGCGCCGTGAGCGGCATGCGCCTGCGCAGCGAGCGCTTTCAGGGCCTTTTCGACGCGCATCCGGTGCCGATGTACGTGTTCGACCGCGAGACGCTGCGCTTTCTCGCCGTGAACACCGCCGCGATCCAGCAGTACGGCTACAGCGAGGAAGAGTTCCTCGCGATGACGATCCGCGATATCCGTCCCGCCGAGGACGTCTCGCGGCTCGAGCAACATCTCACGCGCTCGGACCTGCTCACGCAGAACGTGCGCATGATGGCCGGCATCTGGCACCATCGCCGCCGCGACGGCTCGATCATCAGCGCCGACATCTCGCATCACTCGCTCACCTTCCTCGGCCGCGACGCCGTGTTCGTGCTCGCCGACGACGTCACCGAGCAGATCAAGGCCGAAGCGGAGGCGCAGCGCTCGAACCAGATGCTCGAGTCGGTGATCGACAACATTCCGCAGCGCATCTTCTGGAAGGACGCGCAATCGCGCTATCTCGGCTGCAACATGACCTTCGCGCGGGACGCGGGCCTTTCGTATCCCGAGCAGATTATCGGCAAGTCCGACGACGATCTGCCGTGGCGCGCCTACGCCGACGGCATGCGCGAACACGATCGCGAAGTGATCGAGTCGGGGCTGCCGCGCATCAACTACGAGGACAACCACACGATAGACGGCCTGCACCGCACGACGCTCACGAGCAAGCTGCCGCTGCTCGACGGCGACGGCCGCGTGATCGGCGTGCTCGGCTCGTACTCGGACACGACCGAAAGCAAGCGCGCCGACCTCGCGCTGCGCCTGCAAAGCCGCGCGCTCGACGCGTGCGTGAACGCCATTCTGATCACCGCGCCGGGGCCGGGCGGCAGCAATCTGATCGAGTACGCGAATCCGGCGTTTCGCCGCATCACGGGTTTCGATCCGGCCGAGGTGATCGGCCAGGACTGCCGCTTCCTGCAGCGCGACGACCGCGATCAGGACGGACTCATCGCGGTGCGCAAGGCGCTGCTGTCCAATCGCGAAGTGAGCGCCGTGCTGCGCAACTACCGCAAGGACGGCGCGCTCTTCTGGAACCAGCTGCTGATCGCTCCGGTGCCCGATCTCGATGGCCGCATCACGCATCACATCGGCATCATCAACGACGTGACCGAACTGATCCGCTATCAGGAGCAGCTCGAATACCAGGCGAACTACGACAGCCTCACGCTGCTGCCCAACCGCAATCTGCTGCGCGACCGTCTCCAGCACGCACTGCTCGCGGCGCAGCGGCACGACACGGGCGTGGCCGTGGTGTTCATCGACCTCGACGGCTTCAAGAACGTCAACGACAGTCTCGGCCACAGCGTGGGCGACCGGCTGCTGGGCGTGGTGGCCGAGCGGCTCCAGCGCTGCACGCGCACGACCGACACGGTCGCGCGCCACGGCGGCGACGAGTTCGTGATCGTGCTCACCGACACCATCGACGAGAAGTCGCTGATCGGCTGGATGGAGCGGGCGCGCTCGCTGATCTCGGAGCCGGTGTGGATCGACGGTACCGAGCTCTATGTGGGCTGCAGCATGGGCGCGAGCGTCTACCCGCAGGACGGCAGCGACGCCGAAACGCTCATGAAGAAGGCGGACGTCGCGATGTACCGCGCGAAGGACATGGGCCGCAACACGTTCCAGTTCTTCGAGCCCGAGATGAACGCGAATGTGGGCGCGCGGTTGAATCTCGAGCGGCGCCTGCGCCGCGCGCTGCGCGACAGCGAGTTCCTGCTGCACTACCAGCCGCAGGTGGAAATCGAGGGCGGGCGCATCATCGGCATGGAGGCGCTCGTGCGCTGGCGCGATCCGGAGGTTGGGCTCGTCTCGCCTGCGCAGTTCATTCCCGTGGCCGAGGAGAGCGGGCTGATCGGCCCGCTTTCCGACTGGGTGCTGCGCGAGGCCTGCCGGCAGAATCGCGCATGGCAGCTCGCGGGACTGCCGCCCGTGCGCGTGTCCGTGAACTTCTCGGCGAAGACGTTCCACCAGCGCGACATTGCGCAACTGGTGAAGGACGTGCTGCACGAAACCGGGCTGCAAGCCTGCTGGCTCGAAATCGAGCTGACCGAGAGCACGCTCATGCGTAATGCCGAAGAAGCCGTGTCGATGTTGAACGAGCTGCACGCGCTCGGCATCGGCATTGCCATCGACGACTTCGGCACCGGCTATTCGAGCCTGAGCTACCTGAAGCGCCTGCCTGTGGACCGGCTCAAGATCGACCGCTCGTTCGTGGCCGACATCGGCACGAGCAGCGACGACGAAACGATCACGGCGGCCATCATCGCGCTTGCGCACGAGCTGCAGTTGCAGGTGATCGCGGAAGGGGTGGAGACCTCGGCGCAGTTCGCCTTCCTGCGCGAGCGCGCGTGCGACGAGCTGCAAGGCTACTTCTTCGCGCCGCCGCTGCCCGGCGACGAGGCCGCGGCGCTGTTGCGCGCGAGCGCAACCTGCGAGGAAGCGCCCGGGCTCGCGTGGACAGGTTGAGCCCGGCGCCATGGCCGGGCGTTCGCGGTTGCCCCGGCGGTTGCCGTTATTCGATCGGCGGCAGCTGACGCGGGCGGCGGTCCGCGCCGGTCGCGACATAGGTGAGCGTGGCTTCCGTCACCTTGACGACTTCCTCCTGGAGGCGCATGCGCTGCGCGTATACCTCGACCTCGACGGTCACCGAGGTGTTGCCGGTCTTGACGATCCCGGCGTAGAAACTCAGCAGGTCGCCCACGAACACCGGCTGCTTGAACACGAACGAGTTCACCGCGACGGTCGCGACGCGTCCGTTGGCGCGGCGGCTAGCCGGAATCGAGCCGGCAATATCGACCTGGGCCATGATCCAGCCGCCGAAGACGTCGCCGTGAACGTTGGCGTCCGAAGGCTGCGGCACGACGCGCAGCGCAGGCGATTTTTGGGGGAGCGGGAAGGAGTCGGTCATCGGGCTTCCATGAAAAGGGATCGAACGGCGCAAGGCGTTGCCGCGCGGCCCGGGGCCGGCGCGGCCGGCGTGGGGCGCTCAGCGGCGCGCGCCGCCTTCTGCGACAATACGTCGATCAGGAATTGTACGGGAAAGCATGAGGCGCGGCGGGCGGGTCGATCAGAGCCCTCCACCTTCGCGAAACCCGTCGCCGACCACCCCACATGACTCGCCGTGCCGTTTGCACCGCGCGAGGCTCCGGTCTCCGAACCGGCCTTCGCGCACCGCATGGCACGGGCATCTCGCCGCTTGCCCCATGCGCCGCTTTCCCGCTTCCAACGAACCCGCGCTGCCCGCCACCGGGCCGCGCAACGACTGGCAGACGATCGTCTCGCTGCTGCCTTACCTCACGGCCTACAAATGGCGCGTGGCGTTCGCGCTCACCTGCCTGATCGGCGCGAAGGTGGCCAACCTCGGCGTGCCGATCGTGATGAAGCACATCGTCGACGGCCTCGCTTCGGTGCGCCATCTCACGGCGCTCGGTCGTGCGGAGCACGCGCCCGGCATCGTGCTCGCAGGCGGCATCGGACTGCTCGTGGTGGCGTACGCCGTCGTGCGTCTGTCGACTTCGCTTTTCACCGAACTGCGCGAAATCCTCTTTTCGAAGGTGACCGAGAGCGCCGTGCGCCAGCTCGCGCTCAAGGTGTTCCGCCATCTGCATGCGCTCTCGCTGCGCTTTCACCTCGAACGGCAGACGGGCGGCATGTCGCGCGACATCGAGCGCGGCACGCGCGGCATTACGCAACTCATTTCGTACTCGCTCTACAGCATCCTGCCGACGCTCGTGGAAGTGGGCCTCGTGCTTGGCTTCTTCGTAGTGAAGTACGAGGCGTACTACGCGATCGTCACGCTCATCGCGCTCGTGGCGTACATCGCGTTCACGGTGAAGGTGACGGAGTGGCGCACGCATTATCGCCGCACGATGAACGAGCTCGATTCGCGCGCCAACGCACGCGCGATCGATTCGCTCATCAACTACGAGACCGTGAAGTACTTCGGCAACGAAGAGTGGGAGACGAAGCGCTATGACGAAAACCTGCACCGCTACCGGCAGGCCGCGATCAAGTCGCAGCATTCGCTTTCCGCGCTGAACTTCGGACAGCAGGCGATCATCGGCACCGGGCTCGTGTTCATCCTCTGGCGCGCCACGCTGGGCGTGATGGCGGGGCGGCTCACGCTCGGCGACCTCGTACTCATCAACACCTTCATGCTGCAGCTCTATATTCCGCTGAATTTTCTCGGCGTGGTGTATCGCGAGCTCAAGCAAAGCCTCACCGACATGGACCGCATGTTCACGCTGCTCACCGTCGAGCGTGAAGTGGCCGACGTGCCCGGCGCGCAGCCGCTCGCGGTGCGCGGCGGCGAGGTGCGCTTTGCGCACGTGAATTTCGCGTACGAACCGTCGCGCCAGATTCTGCACGACCTGAGCTTCACGATTGCGGCGGGCACGACCACGGCCGTGGTGGGGCATAGCGGCTCGGGTAAATCCACGCTCGCGCGGCTCCTGTTCCGCTTCTACGATCTCGATCGAGCGAGCGGCGGAGCGATTACGATCGACGGCCAGGATATCCGCGATGTGACGCAGGATTCGTTGCGCGCCTCGATCGGCATCGTGCCGCAGGACACGGTGCTGTTCAACGACTCGATCTACTACAACATCGCCTATGGCCGGCCGACTGCGAGCCGCGAGGAAGTCATCGCGGCGGCGCGCGCGGCGCACATTCATGCGTTCATCGAGAGCCTGCCCAAGGGCTACGACACGCCCGTAGGCGAGCGCGGCCTCAAGCTTTCGGGCGGCGAGAAGCAGCGCGTGGCGATCGCGCGCACGCTGCTCAAGAATCCGCCGATCCTGCTGTTCGACGAGGCGACGTCAGCGCTCGATTCGCGCTCGGAGCGCGCCATCCAGCACGAGCTCGACCAGATCGCGCGCGAGCGCACGACGCTCGTGATCGCGCACCGGCTCTCGACGGTCGTGCACGCGCAGCAGATCATCGTGATGGATCACGGGCGCATCGTCGAGCGCGGCACGCATGCGCAATTGCTGCACGCGGGCGGACACTATGCGCAGATGTGGGCGCTTCAGCAGCAGAAGGCGGGCGAGGCGCCCCAGTCACAACAGGGGCAGGTGCAGGGACAAGCGGAGTTGCCGGCGGCGGCAGGGAAGTAAAGCGCCCCGCGCCGCGTTTGCCCGGCGCGTTGCGTGGCCGGTTTCAGCCGTGGCGCGCGCCAGTCGGGGTGCGCAGCGCGGCGTCGAGCGCTTCGAGCTGCTCGGGCGTGCCGACGTTTTCCCATATGCCTTCGTATAGCTCGCCGCTCACGCGTCCTTGCGCGATCGCCTCGCGATAGTACGGCGTGAGCGCGCGCTTCGTGCCGGGTGCGAGATCGCGGAACATGCGCGTGTCATAGAGGCCGATATTGCCGAACGTGTAGCGCGGCGCGCCTTCGAGCGCGAGCCGGCCGTCCACGCCCAGCGCGAAGTCGCCCTTCGGGTGGAACGGCGGGTTCGGCACCATCACGAGATGCATGCCCGGCTGCGCTTGCGCCGCGAGTGCCTGCGCGTGCGTGTTCAGGCGCGCGAAATCGTAGGCGCTGTAGATGTCGCCGCTCACCGCGAGGAATACCTCGGGCGCGCCTGCCGACTCGATGAGCGGCAGCGCGCTGGCAATGCCGCCCGCCGTTTCGAGCGCCTCGTGCTCGGGTGAATAGAGGAGCGTCACGCCAAAGCGTGCGCCGTCGCCGAGCGCGGCTTCGATCTGCGCGCCAAGCCACGCGTGATTGATGACGATGCGCGTGTAGCCCGCCGCGGCGAGCCGCTCGATCTGCCACACGACGAGCGGTTTGCCGCCCACGGCGAGGAGCGGCTTCGGGCAGGTGTCGGTGAGCGGGCGCATGCGTTCGCCGCGTCCCGCGGCGAAGATCATGGCGGTGCGGCCGTGGCCCGCCCTGGCCGGCGTGTGATTCGATTGGGTCATGACGGCCCGTTTCAGAAGGTGTAAGCGACTTCGACGGCGCTGCCCTGCAGCTCGTCGATGAGCCGCGCGAACGGCGCGAGCGGGCGGTAGCGGTGCGCGACCTTGCTCGCGTAGGCGAGAAAGCGCGGCAGGTCGGCCATGTAATGCGGTTTGGCGTCGCGATAGTTGATGCGGCAGAAGAGGCCAAGCACCTTGATGTGGCGCTGCAGGCCCATCCACTCGAGCTGGCGGTAGAACTCGCCGAAGTCGGCATCGACGGGCAGTCCGGCCTTCTTGGCGCGCTCCCAGTAGTGCGCGAAGCAGTCGAGCTCGAACGCCTCGTCCCAGCTCAGGAACGCGTCGCGCAGCAGCGAGACGACGTCGTAGGTGATCGGGCCGTGCACGGCGTCCTGGAAATCGAGCACGCCGGGGTTGGGCGTGGCGATCATCAGGTTGCGGGGCATGAAATCGCGCAGCATGAAGGTTTGCGGCTGCGCACGGGCGCTCGCCACGAGCAGGGCGAAGGTGCGATCGAGCACGCCGCGCGTGGCTTCGTCCACCGTGCGGCCCAGATGGCGCACCAGATACCACTCGGGCATCAGCTCCATCTCGCGGCGCATGAAGGCTTCGTCGAAGTCCGGCAGCACGCCCGGGCGCGAGCTGAGCTGCCAGCGGATCAGCGCGTCGATGGCGTCGTGCATCAGCTCGCGCGAGCGCGCGCCCGGGCCGGCTTCCTGCAGCGCTTTCAGGTAGGGCGCGGTGCCGAGATCGGTCACGAGCATGAAGCCCGCGTCGAAATCGGCTTCGAGCACGCGCGGCACGTGTACGCCGGCCGCCTCGAGCCACTCTGCGATCTGGGCGAATTCGCGGCTCTTTTCGGGCGGCGGGGCGTCGACGGCGATCAGCGTCGCGCCGTGCGCGCCCGCGCTCGCGAGGCGGAAATAGCGCCGAAAGCTCGCGTCGGCCGAGGCCGGGGCGAGCGTTGCGAGGTCGAGGGCGTACTGCCCGGCGTGGCTGCGAAGCCAGGCGGCGAGCAGATCGCGGCGGCTGTCAGCAGGCGAGGCGGCGGAAGAATGCGCGGCGGAAAAGGTCATGAAAGCCAGAGGCAAAATCAGTGGATCAACGTCTTGCCATATAATACCCCACGACTTTTTTGACGCGACTCGCGCCAAAGCCCGCATGACGGTTCGCTCGCCGCATTCATCGTCGCTCCAGGGTTCGATGAATTGTAATTAATTGTTTGCAGCCCGGCCTCGATCCGGTTCATCGGGAGGCGGGTGCCCAGGCGGGCCGCCATCATGGAGAGGGCAGGCGGCCGGGCCGATTCGCCAAAACCATACATGCCGCCCAGACAGTTTTTCCAGACGATCTCCCCTAGTGACGACGGCGTGCCGGGCAAGCGGCGGCTCATCGCGGCACTCCTGGCCGTACCGGGTCTGGTGCCCGCGCTCGCGCACGCCCAGCTCTCGGGCGAGGCCGCGCAGCCCCAGCAGCTGGACGGCCCGTGGGGCTTGCGGCTTGCGCCGCAGCTCGAGGATCACCCCAACGCGTCGGGCCAGCACCCGGCGACCTTCGTGCTCGGCGATTCGACGACCGGTACGGTCGACACCGACCTCGCCGTGAAAGGGGCCGCGGAGCTGCGCCAGGGTTCGAACGTGGTGAAGGGCGACGCCCTGCACTACGACCAGGACACCGACATGGCCAATGCCTACGGCAATGTCGTGGTCGTGCAGAACGGCACGACGTTCTCGGGGCCAGAGGCGCATTTGAAGGTCGAGGCGAACGAGGGCTTCATGCCCGCGCCGAAGTACCATTTCACGCTGACGGGCGGCTCGGGCAGCGCCGCGCGCGCCGACCTGCTGGACAGCGAGCGCTCGGTGCTCACGACCGGCACCTACACTGCGTGCCACTGCTCGACCAATCCGGCCTGGTACATCAAGGGCAGCGAGTTCGATTTCGATACCGGCAGCGACGAAGGCGTCGCGCATAACGCCGTGCTGTTTTTCCAGGACGTGCCGATCTTCGCGAGCCCGTGGCTGTCGTTTCCGCTTTCGGGCGATCGGCGCAGCGGCCTGTTGCCGCCGACGTTCTCGGTCAGCTCGACGAACGGCTACGAAATCTCGCTGCCGTATTACTTCAACATCGCGCCGAACCGCGACTTCACGTTCACGCCCGAGATCATCTCGAAGCGCGGCGTGTTCCTGCAGGGCAACTACCGGTATCTCTCGACGAATTACTCGGGTTCGATCACCGGGACCTTCCTGCCGGACGACGCGATCACGAAGACGAACCGCTACGCGCTGTTCATCCAGCACAACCAGAACTTCGGCAACGGGTTCGGCGGTTACGTCTATTACAACAAGGTCTCGGACAATACCTATCCGTCCGACCTGTCGTCGCCGGCCAACCAGTTCCTGAACGGCACGCAGACGCTGTACCAGCAGGAAGCCGGCCTCACGTACAACAACGGGCCGTGGTCCGTGCTGGGCCGCTACCAGCACTGGCAGACGGTCGAGTCGTCGACGCCGCCGTACGGCCGCGAGCCGCAGTTGAACGTGAAGTACGCGAAGTACAACGTCGGCGGCTTCGACTACGGCATGGAAGCCGACTACTCGCGCTTCCGCATCACGGAAGACAATGCGACCGAAGGCGACCGCGTCGTCTTCAATCCGTACGTGTCGTACTCCTTGATGGGGCCGGGTTACTTCGTCACGCCGAAGGTGCAGTGGCACTTCGCGTCGTACAACCTGAGCAACATCGGCCCGGCGGGCACGACCTTCGGCTCGCCTGTCGGCACGCCGAAGAGCTTCACCGAATCGATCCCGACCTTCAGCTTCGACACGGGCCTCATATTCGACCGCTCGGTCCACCTGTTCGGTCAGGATTACATCCAGACCCTGGAACCGCGCCTGTACTACGTGTACACGCCGTATCGCAACCAGCAGTTCGCGCCCCTTTTCGACACCGCCGAGTCGGACTTCGGTCTCGCGGAAATCTTCACGCCGAACACCTTCGTCGGCAACGACCGCATTGCCGACGCGAACCGCATTACGGCCGCGCTCACCACGCGCTTCATCGACGCGGCTTCGGGCGACGAGCGCGCGCGCTTCGTGATCGCGCAGCAGTACTACTTCCAGGATCAGCGCGTCACGCTCAACCCGGGCGAGACCACGAATCAGGCGACACATTCCGACCTGATTGCGGGCGCCGCCCTGAAAATCGGGGCCGGTTTCGCTTCGGAAACGGCGTTCCAATATAATGCCGACAGCAACCAGCTCACCAAGGCGAGCGTCGGTTTCGGGTACAGCCCGGGAACGAGCCGCGTGCTGAACGTGGCCTACCGCTACACGCGCGCGAACACCACGCTCGACTTCCAGCCGATCAACCAGATTCTGATCTCGGCTCAGTGGCCGTTCTCGCACCGGGTGTACGCCGTGGGCCGCTTCAATTACGATCTGAACGGCCATCGGATCGTCGACGGCCTGGTCGGCATGCAGTACGACGCCGACTGCTGGGTGCTCGGGATCGGCCTGCAGCGTTACGCGAACGGCCTCAATACGTCGGGCACGCCGAATTCGTCAACGCGGTTTCTCGCGCAGCTTACGCTCAAGGGACTGTCGAACGTCGACAACGGGCTGGTGGCTGCGTTCAGGACGGCAGTGCCGGGGTACACGCAGCTGCCGGGTCAGGCGCCGCCAGATTCGCGCTTCACTGATTATCAATAACGCGTGATCCGGAGCGCATTGCTGCGCGCAAGGCGCCTCGGGGCAACGCGGTGTCGGTTGCATAGAGACGGGCGAAGCGTGCCCGCCAACATTGGAGTATCTGTGGGAATCATGAAAAAGCTTCGCCTGGCAGCGTACGCTGCGAGTCTCTTCGCCGTTGCAGGCGTGTTGCCGGCCGCGCCGGCGCAAGCTCAAGGTCTCCCGGCTGCCGACAACGGCCAGACGGTCGACACGATCGCCGCAGTCGTCAATGACGGCGTGATCACGCAGCGCGAGCTCGACAGCCGCGCCGAAATGATTGTTCACCGGCTGCAGCAGCAAAACGCGCCGGTTCCGCCCGAGGAGCAGTTGCGCGCGCAGGTGCTCAACCAGATGGTGCTCGAACGCATCCAGCTCCAGAAGGCCAAGGAAGACGGCATCACCGTAGACGACACGGCCGTGCAGCGCACGCTGGAGCGCCTCGCCCAGGCCAACGGCATGGATCTCGCCACCTATCGCGCGCGCATCGAGGCGGCCGGGGTGCCGTGGACCACGTTCACGCGCGACGCGCGCACCGAACTCACGCTCTCGAAGCTGCGCGAGAAGGAAGTGGACAGCAAGGTCACCGTGTCCGACGCCGAA
Source organism: Paraburkholderia silvatlantica (assembly GCF_003096715.1). Classification (GTDB taxonomy): domain Bacteria; phylum Pseudomonadota; class Gammaproteobacteria; order Burkholderiales; family Burkholderiaceae; genus Paraburkholderia; species Paraburkholderia silvatlantica. The sequence goes on along the minus strand of NZ_QEOL01000006.1, from coordinate 283,536 downwards.
GTCGCGAACTACATCGCGAGCCAGCGCGGACCGAACGCCGGCCAGTCGAGCGACCTGCATTTCCAGCACATCTTCATCAAGGCGCCGCTGAACGCCTCGGAAACCGACATCGAAGCCGCGCAGGCGAAGGCCAATGCGCTGCTCAAGGAAGCCCAGTCGGGCAGCAAGTTCGAGAGCCTCGCGAAGTCGAACTCGCAGGCGAGCGATGCGGGCAAGGGCGGCGACATGGGCTTCCTGGCGCAGTCGAAGCTGCCGCCCGAATTCGTGACCGCCGCTTCCACGCTGCGTCCGGGCGAGGTGAGCCCCTCGGTGATCCGCACCAACGACGGCTTCGAAATCGTGCGCCTCGTCGAGCGCCGTCAGGGCCAGGGCACAGCCGCCGACGCGCCCAAGCTCGTGCAAACGCACGTGCGCCACATCCTGCTGCGTGTGGGCGACGGCATGTCCGAGCCCCAGGCACGCCAGAAGCTGCTGGAAATCCGCCAGGAAATCGCGGCGGGCGGCGACTTCGCCAAGTTCGCGCGCACCTACTCGCAGGACGGCTCGGCCTCGCAGGGCGGCGACCTCGGCTGGATCAGCCCGGGTGAAACCGTGCCTGAATTCGAGCGCGCCATGAATACGCTGCAGGACGGCCAGTTGAGCGAGCCGGTACGCACCGAGTACGGCTACCACCTGATCCAGGTGCTGGGCCGCCGCGACGCCGAAGGCTCGGTCGCGCAGCAAATGGAACTCGCGCGCCAGGCCATCGGCCAGCGCAAGGCGGAGCAGGCCTACGCCGACTGGCTGCGTCAGCTGCGCGACAGCGCCTACGTCGATTACAAGATTGCGGGCATGACGCCGCCGCACAACTAAGCGTCATCGAGGGATCGAGCCATGAATGCCTCCGCATCGTCGTCGCCGGCTCCGCGGAGGGCGGGGCCGGTCCGCATTGCCATCACCACGGGTGAGCCGGCCGGCGTCGGCCCCGAGCTGACCGCCGCCGCGCTGGCGGGCGCTTCGGCGCACTGGCCCGACGCGCAGTTCGTCGTGCTCGGCGACAGCGCGCTGCTCGAAGCGCGCGCACAGGCCGCGAACGTCGACTGGGCTGCCGTGCTGGCGAACCAGCCCGTGCAGGTCGAACATGTCGCGCTCGCGACGCCCGCCAGGCCCGGCAAGCTCGACGCCGCCAACGGCCGCTATGTGCTGGCGCTGCTGGACCGCGCCATCGACGGCGCACTGGCTGGCGAATTCGACGCCATCGTCACCGCGCCGCTGCAAAAGAGCACCATCAACGACGCCGGCGTGCCCTTCACCGGCCACACCGAATACCTCGCCGAACGCACGCACACGCCGCGCGTGGTCATGATGCTGGCGGGCACTGGCGCGCGCCCGCTGCGCGTCGCGCTCGCCACCACGCATTTGCCGCTCAAGGACGTTGCGGCGGCGCTCACCGTCGAGGGGCTCGTCGAAACCCTGGGCATCATCGACCATGACTTGCGCCATCATTTCGGCGTGCCGCTGCCGCGCATCCTCGTGACCGGCCTGAACCCGCATGCGGGCGAGAATGGCTACCTGGGGCGCGAGGAGATCGACGTGATTGCGCCGGCGCTGGCCGCCGCCGCCGCGCAAGGCATCGACGCGCGCGGCCCGTATCCCGCCGACACGCTGTTCCAGCCGCGCTACCTCAAGGACGCCGACTGCGTGCTGGCGATGTTCCACGACCAGGGCCTGCCGGTCCTGAAATACGCGACGTTCGGCGAAGGCATCAACGTCACGCTCGGCTTGCCGATCGTGCGCACTTCGGTCGATCATGGCACCGCGCTCGACCTCGCCGGCACCGGCCGCGCGGACGCGGGCAGCCTGATCGCCGCCCTCGATACCGCCGTTTCGATGGCGCGCCACCGGCGCGCCATCTGATTGATTCCAGAGAAGATGTCCAACAGCAGCAGACAACACCAGGGCCACTTCGCGCGCAAGCGCTTCGGCCAGAACTTCCTCGTCGACACGGGCGTGATCGATTCGATCGTCGACGTCATCCGCCCACAGCGCGGCGAGCGCATGGTCGAGATCGGGCCGGGTCTCGGCGCGCTCACCGAGCCGCTCATCGACCGGCTCGCCACGCCCGAGTCGCCGCTGCACGCGGTCGAACTGGACCGCGACCTGATCGCGCGCCTCACGAAGAAGTTCGGCGCGCTGCTCGAACTGCACGCGGGCGACGCGCTCGCGTTCGACTTCGGCTCGCTCGCGGCGCCGGGCGAGAAGCCTTCGCTGCGCATTGTCGGCAACCTGCCGTACAACATTTCGAGCCCGCTGCTGTTTCACCTCGTGACGTTCGCCGAGCGCGTGATCGACCAGCACTTCATGCTGCAGAACGAGGTGGTCGAGCGCATGGTGGCGGAGCCCGGCAGCAAGGCGTTCGGCCGTCTCACAGTGATGCTGCAGTACCGCTACGTGATCGACAAGCTGATCGACGTGCCGCCCGAATCGTTCCAGCCGCCACCCAAGGTGGATTCGGCGATCGTGCGCATGATTCCCTACGCGCCGCACGAACTGCCGAAGGTGAACGACGCCTTGCTCGGCGAACTCGTGACGGCCGCCTTCTCGCAACGCCGCAAGATGCTGCGCAACACGCTCGGCGATTACCGCGAGCGCCTCGATTTCGACGCGCTAGGCTTCGATCTGGCGCGCCGTGCCGAGGAAGTGCCCGTCGAGGAATACGTGAGCCTCGCGCAGGCGCTGGAAGGGGCTGGCGGCGCTTGATGCGTGGGCGGTGCGCCGCCTTGCCGGTGCGCTGGCCGTCGCTTACGCCGCCTCGGCGCGCTGCGCCTCGTAGGCCTTGAGCTGGCTGTAGACGACGCGCAGCACCGAAAGCTCGTTCGACGCTTGCTGTGCCGCGCCGCCGCGCTCGATCAGGTCGCCGAGCACGTGATCGGCCTCGATGCGCGAACCGTTCTGCACGTCGCGCAACATCGACGCCGTGAGCGGCGAACCCTTGGCGAACAGCATCGCGCGCGAACGCTCGAGGAAGCTGTCGCGCACGGCGTGGCCGTGTCCGGCTGCGATCGCACGGCATTCGGCGAACAGCCGCTCGATGATCGCGGCGCCGTCGGGCGTGGCGAGAATCGCGCCAATGGGCGCGCGGAAAAGACACGTGCTGCCCGCAAGCGACGCGAGGAACACCCACTTCTCCCACATCTCCTGAAGGATGTGATCGCTCGCCTTCACATTGAAACCGGCATTGCCGAACTGATCCGCCACGGCTTGCATGCGCGCCGTGACGCCGCCGCCGAGTTCGCCGAACGTAATGGCCTGCACGTCGTTCAGTTGCACGATCTCGCGCTTGTCGTTGAGCGTGGACGCGATCAGGCACACGCCGCCCAGCACCGCCTGCGTGCCGAAGCGCGCCTGCAGGACTTCGAGATGACGCATGCCGTTGAGCAGCGGCAGGATCAGCGTGTCGGGGCCGACGGCCGCCGCAAACGAATCGATGGCGTTGTCGAGGTCGTAGGCCTTGCAGCTCAGCAGTACGAGATCGAACGGTTGGCCGCCTTGTGACTCGAGCGCTTCGCGCGTGATGGTCTTGAGCTCGCGCAGCGTGAGATCGCCCGCCGGACTGCGGATGACGAGGCCGGCTTCGCGCAGTTGCGCGGCGCGCGCCTCGCGTACCAGAAACGTCACGTCACGCCCCGCAGCGGCGAGCCGGCCGCCGAAATAGCCGCCCGTCGCACCCGCACCGACTACCAGAATTCGCATGTCTGCTCCTCGTTTCTCACGTTCATTGCTTGCGCGCTTTGCTTACGCGCTTTGCTTACACTTAGCTGGCGAAATTGCCGAAGCCATTTCGGGATGGCGTCCATGCTAGAGCAAATCGGCACATCTTGCCGGCGCCGGCAGGGCCGGCGCGTTTTTGGTACAGTCCGTTTTTTGACGACGGCAAAACGGAGTACACCATGCGCCTGCTGCACACGATGATCCGGGTCGGCGACCTCGATCGCTCGATCAAGTTCTATACCGAACTGCTCGGCATGAAACTGCTGCGCCGCGAGGACTATCCCGACGGCAAGTTCACGCTGGCCTTCGTCGGGTATACGGACGAGCGCGACGGCACCGTGATCGAACTGACGCATAACTGGGATACGGCTTCGTACGATCTCGGGACGGGCTTCGGCCATCTGGCGGTCGAGGTGGAGGATGCCTACGCTGCCTGCGCGAAGATCAAGGAGCAGGGCGGCACGGTGGTGCGCGAAGCCGGCCCGATGAAGCATGGGACGACGGTGATCGCGTTCGTGACCGATCCGGACGGATACAAGATCGAGTTTATTCAGCGCAAGCAGTAAGGACGCGGCACAGGCTGGCGAAATCCGGCCTGTTGCTTCGGGGAATTGTTTCGAACTGCGAATGAACTGGAGTGCGGCTGATATTCGCGGACTCGCAATGGGGATATCACATCCCCGGCACCATCTCGGGCGGATGCTGCTTGAGCTGCTTCCTCGCCTCGCGGAACTCCGGAAAAATCGACTCCACCGTCTGCCAGAACCTTGGGCTGTGATTCATCTCCCGCAAGTGCGCGAGCTCATGAGCGACCACATAGTCGACGACAGAGAGCGGAAAATGAATCAACCGCCAGTTCAGGCGAATTCTCCCTTCGCTTGAACAGCTGCCCCAGCGCGTCGCCGCCGAAGAAAGCGCATAAGACCGGAACGAGACACCGAGCTTGCCGGCATACGCCTCGAGCCGCTCACCGAATATCCGCGTCGCTTCCCCCTGGAGCCATCCAGTCACGCGGTCCTTGATCTGCTGCGCGTCGGCATGCGGCGGCAGCGGCAACGCAAGCACACGCGTCTCCTGATCGAACGCGAGCAAGGAAGCCCCCAGCTTCACCGTAACCGGCTTGCCAAGAAAGGGCAGCTCGGCCCCATCGCGCCATTGCACGCGCGGCAAGGCGCGCTGTTCCGTGCGCGTCTGCCATTCTGCGAGCTTGGCGAAGATCCACCGCTGCTTCTCGGCGATCGCCGTCTCGATATCGGCGATCGTGACCCACCTGGGCGCCGTGATGCCAAGCCCGCTGCCGTCGATCACGAACCCGATCGATTTGCGCGACGAGCGCTTGAGCCGGTAATGCAGCGTGCGCGCACCCAGCACGACAATACGCAGCCGCGTGCCGTCGGGCGCAAGCGGCGCCCTGCCGGGCTTTGCAGGCGAGGGCGGAGTCGCCGGCTGCGGTGTGAGAGAGGGGGAGGAAGCATCAGGCGCCACGGCAGGCGCCGGTTCAGCAAAGAGCGGCAAGTCGAGTTGCCGGTTGTCGAGTGCCGCGTTGGGGCGCGGCGTGGGGGACTTCTGCATCGTCAGGCCTGGTGCGGATGGGCGTGCGCGGCGTGTGCGCGGGGCTTCTGGCGCCATGTTGCGCGGCGCGTCCAGCCGTGCGGCGAGCAGCGCCCACAGCCGCGCTGCAACGCTTCGCGCGCGCCCGAAGAGCACGCTCTGCGCCTCAAATCCGTGCCGCTTTCGCCGCTGCGCCATCCGTTTCGCGATACGCCTCAGGATCGATCCGCCGCATTTCCGTTTCGATCCACGTTTGCACGCGCGTGTTCACTTCGTCGGGCGTGAGTCCGGTCGTCTCGATCGGCTTGCCGATCGACACCGTGACTATACCCGGATATTTGATGAACGAGTTTCGAGGCCAGACGCGGCCCGCGTTGTGTGCGATCGGCACCACGGGCGCACCCGTTTCGATGGCGAAGCGCGGGCCACCGGTCTTGTACTTGCCCTGCTTGCCCACCGGTATGCGCGTGCCTTCGGGGAACATGATCACCCATGCGCCTTCGGCCATGCGCTGCTTGCCCTGGCGGATCACCGAGGTGAACGCGTTCTTGCCTTCCTTGCGGTTGATGTGAACCATCTTCAGCATGCCGAGCGCCCAGCCGAAGAACGGCACGAACAGCAGTTCGCGCTTGAACACGTAGCACAGCGGCTGCGGCATGAGCGCGGGGAACGCCAGCGTCTCCCATGCCGACTGGTGCTTCGCGAGGAGCACGGCTGGCCCGTTGGGCAGGTTCTCCATGCCCTCGATGCGGTAGCGAATGCCATTGAGGTGGCGCGCAACGAAGAGGGTGGAGCGGCACCAGCCCACGGCCATCCAGTAGCGCCGCGTTGCGTTCATGAACGGGAACGCGATAAAGCACGCCGTCGCGTACGGCATGGTGTAGACGATGAAGTAGATGAACAGCAGCAGGGAGCGGAGAAAGCGCATCGGTCGAGCCGGTTGAATGTTCGCGTGTACCGCCTGCGCCTTCACGCAGGGGCGTTCGCGAGAAAGTCGAGCGCGAAAGCGCGCAGGTCGTCGTGGATCATCGTGCCTTCGGGCAAGCCGCCGGCCGCAAGCGTCTTCTCGCCCTTGCCCGAACGCACGAGGTGCGTGCGAAAGCCGAGCGCCGCGCCTGCCTGCAGGTCGCGCAGCGAGTCGCCCACGACCGGGGTATCGGCCGGTTCGATCTCGAAGCGTTCCGCGATCATCTTGAGCATGCCCGGCTGCGGCTTGCGGCACTCGCAGTGGTCCTGCGCCGTGTGCGGGCAGAAGAACACGGCGTCGATGCGGCCGCCCACGGCTGCTGCCTGGCGGTGCATCTTCGCGTGCATGGCGTTGAGCGCGGCCATGTCGAACAGTCCGCGACCGATGCCCGACTGGTTCGACGCCACCGCGACGCGATAGCCCGCCTGGTTCAGGCGCGCGATGGCTTCGAGGCTGCCGGGTATCGCGACCCATTCGTCCGGCGACTTGATGAACGCGTCGGAGTCGACGTTGATCACGCCGTCGCGGTCGAGGATCACGAGTTTTCTGGTGGTGCTGGTCGGCATGGCGTTTCGCTCAGTTCCGCTTCTTTCCGCTTGTTTGCGCTTATGCAGCCAGCCGCGAGATGTCCGCGACGCTGTTCATCTGGCGATGCAGCGCCTTGAGCAGCGCGAGGCGGTTCGCACGCAGCGCCGGGTCTTCGGCGTTGACCATCACGTCGTTGAAGAACGTGTCCACGGTTTCGCGCAGCGCCGCGAGCGCGGTGAGCGCGCCCGTGTACTCGCGCGCGGCGAGTTGCGTTTCCACGCGCGGCGCGACCTGCTCGAGCTGCGCGAAGAGCGCCTTCTCGGCGGATTCGACGAAAAGGGCGATCTGCACGCCGGCGTCTTGCGCACCTTCGGACTTCTTGAGGATGTTCGAGATGCGCTTGTTGGCCGCCGCGAGCGAGGCCGCTTCCGCGAGCGCTGCGAATTCGCGCACCGCGTCCAGACGCGAGACGATGTCGTCGAACCGCGTGGGATTCAGCGCGAGCACTGCGTCGACTTCGGTGGCCGCGAAGCCGCGTTCGCGCAGCATGCCGCGCAGGCGGTCCATGCAGAACTCGTAGATGGCCTGGGTCGATTCCGTCACGGCCTCGATGCCTGCGAATTGCGCGTAGGTGGCGCGCAGCAGCTCGACGAGGTCGAGCGGCAGTTGCTTCTCGACGAGAATGCGCAGCACGCCCAGCGCGTGACGGCGCAGCGCGAACGGATCCTTTTCGCCGGTGGGCGCGAGGCCGATGCCCCAGATCCCGACGAGCGTTTCCAGCTTGTCCGCGAGCGCGACGATCGTGCCCGTCGTGGTGGCGGGCAGGGCGTCGCCGGAGAAGCGCGGCTGATAGTGCTCCGAGCACGCAATCGCCACTTCTTCGGGCTCGCCGTCGTGGCGCGCGTAGTAGGTGCCCATCGTGCCTTGCAGCTCGGGGAACTCGCCCACCATGTCGGTCAGGAGGTCGGCCTTCGCGAGGCGCGCACCGCGTTGCGCGAGCGCGATATTGGCGCTGCACATCAAGGCGATCTGGCCGGCGAGCGCTTCGAGACGCTCCACGCGCTGCAGCTGCGAGCCGAGCTTGTTGTGATACACCACGTTCGCGAGCAGCGGCACCCGGTCGGCCAGCGGCTTCTTCTTGTCCTGCTCGAAGAAGAACTTCGCGTCGGCCAGACGCGGGCGCACCACGCGCTCGTTGCCCTCGACGATCTCGCTCGGCGTTTGCGTCGCGATGTTCGAGACGATCAGGAAGCGCGAGCGCAGGCGGCCCTGGTCGTCGGTGAGCGCGAAGTACTTCTGGTTCGTCTGCATCGTGAGGATCAGGCATTCCTGCGGCACTTGCAGGAATTCGTCCTCGAACCTGCACGCGTAGACGACCGGCCATTCGACGAGCGAATTCACTTCGTCGAGCAGCGGCTCGGGCATGACGACCTTGTCGCTGCCGGCCTGTTCGACGAGTTGCGCGCGAATCGACTCGCGGCGGTCGGCGTAGCTCGCGATCACAAAACCCCTGTGCTGCAGCGTGTGCGCGTACTCGTCGGCGTGCTGGATGGCGATCAGGCCTTCGGAAAGGAAGCGATGGCCGCGCGTGGTGTCGTCGGCGTCGACGCCGAATGCCGTGACCGGCACGATCTGGTCGCCGTGCAGCACCGTCAGGCGATGCACTGGGCGCACGAACTGGACGTTGCTGCCGTCCGGACGCTGGTAAGTCATGACCTTCGGGATCGGCAGCTTGCCGAGCGCTTCGTCGAGCACGGCTTGCAGGCCATCGGCGAGCGTGGCGCCCGGCGCCGCGTAGCGCAGGAAGAACGCTTCGTTCTTGCCGTCGCTTGCGCGCTCGAGGTCGCTCACGGGGAAGTCGGGGAAGCCGAGCGCCGCGAGCTTCTTCGCGAGCGGCGCGGTGGGCTGGCCGCTCGCGTCGAGCGCGACCGACACGGGCAGCACTTTTTCGCGCACCTGCTTTTCGGGCGCGACGCTGCGCACGTTCCTGATCGTGACGGCGAGGCGGCGCGGCGTCGCGTAACGTTCGAACGAGAGATCGCCTTCGATCAGGTCGCGCGCGGCGAGGCGCTGCGCGATGCCTTCGGCGAACGCGTCGCCGAGGCGCGCGAGGGCCTTCGGCGGCAGTTCCTCGGTCAGCAGTTCGACGAGGAGAGTGGCGTGATGAGCTTGCGTCATTGTTCTTGAGATCCGGTCATGCCTCGTCGAACTTGCGTTCGACCTTCAGCGGCGGCGCCCAGGCGGGCATCGCGGCGTCCTGTTCGTCGGTGGTGAGGCCCGGCACGCCGTGCACGGGGTTGCCGAGCATCGGGAAGCCGAGCTTCTCGCGCGAGTCGTAGTACGACTGCGCCACGCTGCGCGAAAGCGCGCGAATGCGGCCGATGTACGCCGCGCGCTCCGTCACGGAGATCGCGCCGCGCGCGTCGAGCAGGTTGAACGTGTGGCCGGCCTTGAGCACGAGCTCGTAGGCGGGCAGCGCGAGCTGCAGATCGATCATGCGCTTCGCTTCGGCTTCGTACGCGTTGAAGAACGTGAACAGCAGGTCGACGTTCGCGTGCTCGAAGTTGTAGGTCGATTGCTCGACTTCGTTCTGGTGGTAGACGTCGCCATAGGTGAGGCGGCGCATTTCCGGGCCGTTCGGGCCCGGCTCTTCCCACTCGGTCCAGACGAGGTCGTAGACGTTCTCGACCTTCTGCAGATACATCGCGAGACGCTCGAGACCGTAGGTGATTTCGCCGAGCACCGGCTTGCAGTCGAGGCCGCCCACCTGCTGGAAGTAAGTGAACTGCGTGACTTCCATGCCGTTGAGCCACACTTCCCAGCCGAGGCCCCAGGCGCCGAGCGTGGGGTTCTCCCAGTCGTCTTCGACGAAGCGCACGTCGTTCTGCTTCAGGTCGAAGCCGAGCGCCTCGAGCGAGCCGAGGTACAGGTCGAGAATGTTCTCCGGCGCGGGCTTGAGCACCACCTGGTACTGGTAGTAGTGCTGCAGACGGTTCGGGTTCTCGCCGTAGCGGCCGTCTTTCGGGCGGCGCGAGGGCTGCACGTAGGCCGCGCGCCACGGCTCGGGGCCGATTGCGCGCAGGAAGGTGTGGACGTGCGAGGTGCCGGCGCCGACTTCCATGTCGATCGGCTGGAGCAGTGCGCAGCCCTGCTTGTCCCAGTAAGACTGGAGCGTCAGGATGATTTGCTGAAACGTGAGCATGTGTGCCTGCAGTGTCTTTCGGGCTTTCGGGGGCGGAATGCGGCGGCCGGAGCCAGACGAGCGCGCCGGCGCGGCGGCCACAGCCTGGCGGTTCTCCGCCTTGCCCCTTGCCCTTGTGTGGCCCGGGCCGTGAGGCGGCCAGGTGCTAAAACGTCGAATTTTACCGGATTGCCGGAGCCTTGAGACCTGGACGGGGTTCGGGCGGCCGGCAGCGGGGGGGTTGCGTCGTTGGCGCGACGTCGCGCATGGCTTACTTTCCGTTCGTCCGCTTGCGCGCTTTCGCGCCCTTGAAGGCCGGTCCGAACGCAAAGCCGAGCGCCAGCAGCAGCAACGAAACGGCGATCACCGTATTGTTGCCGCTCGTGACGTAGGGCGTGAAGCCGCTCGTGCCTTCCACTTTCACGTCGAGCGAGCCCACCGTGAACGTGGGCAAACGCGCGATCACGCGGCCTTTTGCGTCGATGGCGGCGGTGGCGCCCGTGTTGGTCGCGCGCAGCATCGGGCGGCCGGTTTCGAGCGAGCGCATGCGTGCGATCTGCAGGTGCTGGTCGAGCGCGATCGTGTCGCCGAACCACGCGAGGTTCGTCGAGTTGATGAGGATGCCCGGCGAGGCCGGACTCTCGCGCACGGTGCGCGCGATTTCCTCGCCAAAGATGTCCTCGTAGCAGATGTTCACGGCCACCAGTTCGCCATGCACGCGCAAGGGCGGCTGCACGGGCGCCCCGCGCGCGAAGTCGCCGAGCGGGATGTTCATGAGATTGACGAACCAGCGGAAGCCCCACGGCACGAATTCGCCAAAGGGCACGAGATGGTGCTTGTCGTAGCGATAGAGGCCGTTCTGGCCCGGCGTGATGCCGAAGAGGCTGTTGGTGTAGTCGACCACGCGGCCGTCGGACGTGATCGTGCCGCCCACGGCGCCAAACAGGATGGCCGTGTGGGTGCCGTCGGCGAAGGCGCGGATATCGCGGCCGAACTTCTGGGGAATTTCCTGCACGAGCACCGGCACCGCGGTTTCGGGCGTGACGACGAGATCGGCGGGTTTTTCGGTGATCAGCTTCTGGAACTCGTTGAGGGCGTCGATCATGCCCTGCTCGGAAAACTTCATGTCCTGCTTGACGTTGCCTTGCAGGAGCCGCACGTCGAGCGGCGTGCCGGAGGGTTGCGTCCACGAGACGAGCGAGAGCAGCAGGCCGGCGGCGATCACGGCGAGCGCGAGCAGCGCGGGTGTTGCCACCGCGCCGCGCCGCGGCGACGCGCCGTGCCCCTTCGTGCCGCCTGCACGCAAAACCGCCTGTGCGACGAGTGCCGCGACGAGCGCGAGCACCCAGCCCACGCCATACACGCCCACGATCGGCGCAAAACCGGCGAGCGGACCGTCCACTTGTGCGTAGCCGCTCGCAAGCCAGGGAAAGCCGGTGAACACATAGCCGCGCGCCCATTCGCCGAGCGCCCACGCACTCGCGAATGCGAACGCGCCGTGCCACGTCGGCGAGAACGGCAGCTCGCCGCTGCTTCCCTGCTTCGCGTGTCCCGCGCAAAACGACCAGACGAGTGCGGCGAGCGCCGGATACAGGCCGAGGTAAAGCGAGAACAGCACGAGCGCGGCGCCCGCGAGCACCGCGGGCATGCCGCCGTAGAAGTGCATGCTCACGTAGAGCCACCACACGCCGCTCACGAAGTTGCCGAAGCCGAACGCCCAGCCCGTGAAGAGCGCGCTCTTCCAGCCGGTGGTGCGCGTGAGCCAGAAGTAGAACAGCGCAAAGATCGCAATGGCGAGCCAGCCGCCGTGCGGCGTGGGCGCGAACGACAGCGTGTTGAGCGCGCCCAGCGCGGCGGCGGCGAGATAGTGCCAGAAGGGCAGCGCGCGGCGCGCGGCGCCGTTGGTGGCGTGGGTGGTTTCCGTCGCGCGCGTCTCGGTGTGCGTGCGGTTATCGATCGGTTCGGCCATGCGGTGCTGTGGAATGCGATGGAAAGCGCGCTGAACAGCGCGAGCGCGAATTGCGCGACGAGCGCAACGATAGCACTTTCGTGCGACGGTACCGGGATGCTCTCCTGGGGACGGATCGAAGCTTCGGCGCGCTCGAAGCAAAAACGCCAGCCCGGAGGCTGGCGTCGTCTGCACGCAGGTGCGTCAGGTTGCCTCAGGTGCCCGGCGGCTGCAGCGCGGCTTCGCGCTGGCCGGCCAACGGGTCGCGCCGCACCAGCAGCATGTGAACCTGGCGCGCGTCGGCGCGCAGCACCTCGAAGATCAGGTCGTCGATGCGCACCTTCTCCCCGCGATGCGGCACGTGCCCGAAGTGATTCGTGACGAAGCCGCCGATCGTGTCGACTTCCTCGTCGGAGTAATGGGTGCCGAACGCCTCGTTGAACTGCTCGATTTCGGTGAGTGCGCGCACGCGGAAGCGCCCGTCGGGCGACGCGATGATGTTGCCGCTTTCCTCGTCGAAGTCGTACTCGTCCTCGATGTCGCCCACGATCTGCTCCAGCACGTCCTCGATCGTGATGAGACCGGCCACGCCGCCGTATTCGTCCACGACGATGGCGATGTGATTGCGGTTCTGGCGAAAGTCGTGCAGCAGCACATTCAGGCGCTTGGACTCGGGGATGAACACGGCCGGGCGCAGCATGCCGCGCACGTCGAATTCCTCTTCGGCGTAGTAGCGCAGCAGATCTTTGGCGAGCAGCACGCCGATCACGTTGTCGCGGTTGCCGTCGTACACCGGGTAGCGCGAGTGCGCTTTCTCCAGCACGAACGGAATGAATTCGTCAGGACTTTCGGCGATGTTGAGCGCGTCCATCTGGGCGCGCGGGATCATGATGTCGCGCGCGCATAGCTCGGATACCTGGAACACGCCTTCGATCATCGAAAGCGAATCGGCGTCGATCAGGTTGCGCGCGTGCGCGTCCTGGAGGATTTCGAGAAGCTCGCTGCGAGAGTCGGGCTCGGGCGAGATGAAGTCGGTCAGCCGCTCGAGCAGGGAGCGCTTTTCCTGCGGTTTGTCGGTCTGGCGTCGACTGGGATAAGAGTCGTTCATGGTGGTGCGCCCTTTGCCGCTGGGGGGCAGGGCGCGCTGTTGCGGAGAGTTAAGGATACAACATGCTTGTGGCGCGACCGTGTAATGCCACACGCAGGGCACACGCGGGACACACAGCGGCAGATCAATCCTAACGCAGATGCGGCGTGGCCGCCCGGTGGACGAAAAAGCCGCTCGCCGTGAGTCCGGACTCAAGCGCAGCGCGCAAGCAGCCGCTCCAGCGCGCGGTCGCGCATCCCGCTCTCGCGCAGTGCATCGACGGTACGGCGCACGTAGTCGAGCGTCGTGCCGTAGCGGCCCGACGCGCAGCCGAACACGGTGCGCACCGTGGCTTCGGAAAGCTTGCCGGTGTAAGACGCCACATCGCGCCGCATGACGAATGCGAGCGCCGCGACGCGGCGCCCGTCTGCGAGCACGCAAGGCAGCCAGGCGGGGCGGTACGAGCCCATCGGCATTTCGCGCTGCCAAAGCGCTTCGAGGTGCGGCATCACGCCCTCGGCCGCAAGACGGAACGCGACGCCCGCGCACGAGCCGCCGCGGTCGAGCGCGAGCACGAGTCCGGGCTGCTCGGGCGTGCCGCGGTTCACGCGCGACCACAGGTAAAGCCCGCGATGGTAGCCGTGCACACGCGAACGTACGTTCTCCACCGTGGGCAGCCCGGGGTTCCAGATCAGCGAGCCATAGCCGAACAGCCAGATGTCGCTCGCGCCGTCCCAGCCTCGCGCTTTCAGCGTGCAGGCGAGCGAGGCCTGCAACTCGTCGTCGCTCAGGAGCCGCGACTCGCCGAGCGCCGGCGGGTAGCCGGGGCAGGGCACGCCCGCATCGCCCGCCTCGGGCGGTGCTGAGGGTTCGGCGAAACCGGGCGTGCGTTTGTCGTTCATGGCGTGGGCTTACTTGTACGGATCGGGAAAGCCTAGCGAGTTGAGCACCTCGGTCTCGATGCCTTCCATCTCTTCGGCTTCGGCCTCGTCTTCGTGATCGTAGCCCTGCGCGTGCAGCGCGCCGTGCACGAGCAGATGCGCGTAGTGCGCGGCGAGCGGCTTGCCCTGCTCGGCGGCTTCCTTTTCCACCACGGGGCAGCAGAGGATCAGGTCGCCCGTGACCGGGTCGTCCTCGCTCTCCGCATAGGCGAAGGTGAGCACGTTGGTCGCGTAGTCCTTGCCGCGATAAGTGCGGTTGAGCGTGCGGCCTTCCTCGGCGTCGACGAAGCGCACGGCCAGTTCCGCGTCCGCGAAGAGCGCGGCCTTGAGCCACGCCGCCACGGTGGCGCGCGGCAGCGCGGCCTTGTGCTCGGGGAACGCCTTCGCGGCGGGGAACTGCACGGTCAGTTTGAGTTTTGGTGCGCGGGGCATGGGGCTGAAGCTATGAAACGACGCAGGCGGCGGCGTCAGCGCGCGTCGCCAGCGCCTTCGTCCTTTTTCGAATGCGCGTCATAAGCCTCGACGATACGCGCGACGAGCGGATGGCGCACGACGTCCGCACTCGTGAAGTGCGTGACGGCGATGCCGCGCACGTCCTTCAGCACATGCTGCGCCTCGATCAGGCCGCTCTTGTGGCCGCGCGGCAAGTCGATCTGCGTGGTGTCGCCGGTCACGACCGCCTTCGAGCCGAAGCCGATACGCGTGAGGAACATCTTCATCTGCTCGGGCGTGGTGTTCTGCGCCTCGTCGAGAATGATGAACGCGTGATTGAGCGTGCGCCCGCGCATGTAGGCGAGCGGCGCGATTTCGATCATCTGGCGCTCGAACATCTTCGCCGTCTTGTCGAAGCCGAGCAGATCGTAAAGCGCATCGTAGAGCGGGCGCAGATACGGATCGACCTTCTGCGACAGATCGCCGGGCAGGAAGCCCAGACGCTCGCCCGCTTCCACGGCCGGACGCGTGAGCACGATGCGCTTGACCTGGTCGCGCTCGAGCGCGTCCACGGCGCAGGCCACGGCGAGATAGGTCTTGCCCGTGCCCGCGGGCCCGATGCCGAACGTCACGTCGTGCGAGACGATCTGCTTCAGGTATTCGCGCTGCGCGGGCGTGCGGCCGCGCAGGTCGGCGCGCCGCGTGTAGAGCTTCGGGCCCAGTTCCTCGACATCGGCGCCTTCGCGTGCGGGCTCGTCGAACGGATGATCGGGGTCGCCGCGGAATCTCACATCCCGCGCGTCGATCCCGGCGGCGTCGTTGCCGCCGTCCACATTGCCGCGCACGCCGCCGTTGCCATTGCCGCGCGGATCGTTCGCCGAATTGCCGCTGAAGTTCGCAGGGTGCCGGGCTTCGACGAGCGCGAGCTGAATGTCGTCGACGGAGAGCGGATCGCGCGCCTGGTTGTAGAAGTTCTCGAGCGCTGCGAGCGCGAGCCTCGCGCCACGCCCGCGAATGGTGATGCGATGGCCGCGCCGCGCGAGTGTCACGTCGAGCGCTTGCTCGATCTGGCGCAGGTTTTCGTCGAGCGGGCCGCAGAGGTTGGCGAGCCGCGCGTTGTCATCGCGCGGCGCGGTGAATTCCAGATGCTGCTGATTAGGCTTCAAGGTGTCTTTGAGCTCCTGAATTCCTGGCTGGGTGCGCCGAGCCGATTAATGCGCGAGCGTCGAAGCGTCTTCGTGCGCGAGCACGAGTTCGCCGCGCAGCGAATGCGGGTACGCGTGGTTGATCTTCACGTCGATCATCTGGCCGATCAGGCGAGCGTGCGAGGCGAGCGGCGCCGGGAAGTTCACCACGCGGTTGTTCTGCGTGCGGCCCGAGAGTTCGCCCGGGTCCTTGCGCGAAGGGCCTTCCACGAGAATGCGCTCGACCCGGCCGACCATCGACTGGCTGATGCGCGCCACGTTCTCTTCGATCGTGGCCTGCAGATGCTGCAGGCGCTTGAGCTTCACCTCGCGCGGCGTGTCGTCTTCGAGATTCGCGGCGGGCGTGCCCGGGCGCGGGCTGTAGATGAACGAGAAACTCGTGTCGTAGCTCATCTCCTCGACGAGCGCCATCATCTTCTGGAAGTCCTCTTCGGTCTCGCCGGGGAAGCCGACGATGAAGTCGGTGGAGAGCGACAGGTCCGGGCGGATCGCGCGCAGCTTGCGAATGATCGACTTGTACTCGAGCACGGTGTAGCCGCGCTTCATGGCCATGAGCACGCGGTCCGAGCCGTGCTGCACCGGCAGGTGCAGGTGGCTCACGAGCTTGGGCACCTTCGCGTAGGTGTCGATCAGGCGCTGCGTGAATTCCTTCGGGTGCGAAGTCGTGTAGCGGATGCGCTCGATGCCGGGGATTTCGGCGACGTATTCGATCAACGTGGCGAAGTCGGCCATATCGTGTGCGCCAGCCGTCGACGCGCCGCCGAATTTGCCACGGTAAGCGTTCACGTTCTGGCCGAGCAGCGTGACTTCACGCACGCCCTGGTCGGCGAGACCGGCGATTTCGGTGAGCACGTCGTCGAGCGGCCGCGAGACTTCCTCGCCGCGCGTGTAGGGCACGACGCAGTAGCTGCAGTATTTCGAGCAGCCTTCCATGATCGAGACGAATGCGCTCGGGCCTTCCACGCGCGCGGGCGGCAGATGGTCGAACTTCTCGATTTCGGGGAAGGTGATGTCCACCTGCGCGCGGCCCGAGGCGCGGCGCGCGTCGATCATCTGCGGCAGGCGGTGCAGCGTTTGCGGGCCGAACACGAGGTCCACATACGGCGCGCGCGCGACGATCGCCGCGCCTTCCTGGCTCGCCACACAGCCGCCCACGCCGATCAGCAGGTTCGGGTTCGCCTCCTTCAGTTCGCGCACGCGGCCGAGATCGGAGAAGACCTTTTCCTGCGCCTTCTCGCGCACCGAGCAGGTGTTGAAGAGAATGACGTCCGCGTCTTCGGGGGTGTCGGTCTTCACGAGACCTTCGGCGGCGCCGAGTACGTCGACCATCTTGTCGGAGTCGTACTCGTTCATCTGGCAGCCAAAGGTCTTTACATAAACTTTCT
Source organism: Paraburkholderia silvatlantica (assembly GCF_003096715.1). Classification (GTDB taxonomy): domain Bacteria; phylum Pseudomonadota; class Gammaproteobacteria; order Burkholderiales; family Burkholderiaceae; genus Paraburkholderia; species Paraburkholderia silvatlantica. The sequence goes on along the minus strand of NZ_QEOL01000006.1, from coordinate 266,561 downwards.
TGGTCATCGGGTTTCGCCGTTCGCAGTGGTTGACCTGGGGGCGTCGTCCGCTTGATGCACGCGCGTGATGCACGGTCTGCACGTCAGGACTACGGTGTGTTATGGGGGCCGAATCGGGATGCGCAGGGACCGGTCATGAGACCGGCGTTGGCACCCTTTTCTGGCGATGCGCGCTTTGCAATCCGTTTTGCAACCCTGGACGTTCCGCGTTGCCTTTCACTTCTTTTTCGCTTTTTTCTTGCCGGCGCATTTGCCAATGCATTGCCAATGCGGACGCGGCTGCGGATCGCTTTCTGCGCAATCCGACATTATATCCGTTTGCGTCTACGGCTTTGTGGCGCGACGGCTGGATCCGTGCAGGGGACGAGCGCCTCCAGTTCGCCCGAAGTCTGCGCGAAGCGCTCGGTGAGGAAATCGAGCAAGACCCGCACGCGCGGCGCGAGAAAGCGGTTGCGGTGATAGAGCGCGTGCAGCGGCGCGTCGGGGTAGCGCCACTCGGGCATCACCGTCTTGAGCCGCCCGGCGCGCAGATCGTCGGCGACATCCCAGATCGACTTCACGGCGAGTCCGTACCCGCACAGCGCCCACTGGCGCGCCACTTCGCCATCCGTGGATTCGAGCGCGCCGTCGAGCGGCACCGTGTAGGTCTGCGTTTCGGCGTGCGTTCCGGTCTGCGATCCGTCGCCGCGCGTGAAGCGCCATTCGTTCACCGGCCCCGCCGCCGAACCGATCACGATGCAGTCGAAACGGGCCAGATCGTTCGGCTCACGCGGCTCGCCGCAGCGCGCGAGGTACTCGGGCGAGGCGCACAGCACGCGGCGGTTCGGCGCGAGCCAGCGCGCCACGAGCGAGCTGTCCTGCGGCGTGCCGAAGCGGATCGCGAGGTCGATGTCTTCGAGCACGAGATTCGAGAGCGAGTCGGTCAGCATCAGCGCGAAACGCACGTCGGGATAGAGGCCGCGGAATTCGTCGAGCCAGGTCATCAGCATGTTGCGGCCGAAATCGGAGGTTGCCGAAATGCGCACCTTGCCGCGCACCGCGTTCTGGCCCTCCTGCAAGGCCGCTTTGGCGTCGTCGAGCGAGCGCAGCGCGTGCTCGCTGCAGGTGAGATAGAGGCGGCCTTCGTCGGTGAGGCGCAGCTGCCGCGTGGTGCGGTCGAAAAGACGCGCACGCAGCTCCGCTTCGAGCCGCGCGAGCCGGGCGCTTGCCGCCGCGGGCGTGAGGGCGAGCTTGCGGCCCGCCGCGGAAAGGCTGCCGAGGCGGGCCGCCTCCACGAACAGGCGCACATCACCGAGGTTGTCCATCGCGATTATTAGAAAACAATTGAAAATGATTCAAATGCTACGCCAATTATCAAATTCGAGCGTAGCCGCGACAATGCGCGTGTTTTCAGGATAACGGTCCCGGCCCGCGCGCCATGCAACTCGATCACGTCACCCTCGTCACGCCCGATCTCGAAGGCGCATGCCGTTTCTTTCGCGACGTCGTCGGCCTCGAAGAGGGGGCGCGTCCGCCGTTTCGCGTGGACGGCCACTGGCTCTACGCGAACGGCCGGCCGGTCATCCATCTGGTCGATGCGACCGGGCCCGCCCGGTTGCGAGGCGCAGCGTCAGCGCTCGTGGCGCCGCGCATCGACCACGTGGCGTTTCGCGTGGAGCCGGGAGCCGAGTGGCGCGCGCTCGTCGAGCGGCTGGCCGCGCACCGCGTGCCGTACCAGCTGGCGGAGGTGCCCGCGAGCGCGGAACTGCAGCTGTTCGTTGCGCTCGCGCCGGGTGTCGTCGTCGAGTTCGTGACGTCGCCGGCGGCTGGCGCGGCGGCTTGACGGTCGCTGGATGCCACTGAAGCCCGTTTGAATCCAGGCTGATTTTCGGAGATTTCGATGCCTATCCCCTTGCTCGCGCTGGCCATCAGCGCCTTTGCCATCGGTACGACCGAGTTCCTCATCATGGGGCTGTTGCCCGATGTGGCGCGCGATCTGCACGTGACGATCCCAGCCGCGGGACTGCTCGTGACCGGTTATGCGCTCGGCGTGGCGGCCGGCGCGCCGCTGCTTGCCGCGCTGACGAGCCGCATGCCGCGCAAGCTCGCGCTGCAACTGCTGATGGCCGTGTTCATCGTCGGCAATGTGATGTGCGCGGTCGCGTCGAACTATTCACTCCTGATGGTCGCGCGCGTCGTCGCGTCGTTCGCGCACGGCTCGTTCTTCGGCATCGGCGCCGTCGTGGCCGCCTCGCTCGTGCCGCAGGAGAAGCGGGCGAGCGCCATCGCGCTGATGTTCACAGGGCTCACGCTCGCCACGGTGCTGGGCGTGCCGTTCGGCACAGCCATTGGCCAGCAGTTCGGCTGGCGCGTGGCGTTCTGGATCGTGAGCGGCCTTGGCGTGATTTCGCTCGCCGGCGTGACGGCTCTGGTGCCCAACCATCACGACAGCGGCCCGGCCGGGCTCGGCCACGAAGTGCGCGTGCTGCGCGACCCGCAGGTGTGGCTCGCGCTCGGCATGACGGTGCTGGGCTTTGGCGGCGTGTTCGTCGTGTTCACCTACATCGCGCCGATTCTCGAACAGGTGGGCGGCTTCTCGCCGCGCGGTGTGACGCTGATGCTCGTGTTGTTCGGCGTGGGCCTGACGCTTGGCAACACCCTGGGCGGCAAGCTCGCGGACCGCGCGCTGATGCCTTCGCTCATGGGCATTCTCGTGATGCTCGCCGTGGTCATGGCCATCTTCACGAAGACGAGCCACGCCATGTGGCCCGCCGCGATCACCGTATTCGTGTGGGGCATCGCCGCGTTCGCGACCGTGCCGCCGCTGCAGATGCGCGTGGTCGCGAAGGCGGCGGCGGCGCCGAATCTCGCTTCGACGCTGAACATCGGCGCATTCAACGTGGGTAACGCAATGGGCGCGTGGATGGGCGGTCTCGCCATTGCGCGCGGCGTGGCGCTCGACTCGCTGCCGTGGGTGGCCGCGGCCGTCTCGGTGGCGGCGCTCGTGCTCACCTGGGCGGCGGCGCGGCTCGACACGCGCGCCGTACGGCTGCGCGATGCGCGCGTGGCGGCGCGGCAGAATACGTGAGTGTCCGACGAGGGCAATGTTCCTTATGCGCAGCGCGCGAAAGCAATCCAGGATTTGCGCTCTGCAATACTGATAACAGTGTGAAGATAACTTCGTTGGGCGCGGCAAAAGCCGATGCTAGTCTTGCCTCCATTCATGCTCTTGCGCCGCAATGACGCGGCGCTGCCTGGAGGCAGCCATGCATTCATCTCTCGCGCTCGTACGCGATGCACAGCCCAATATTGCGCACACCGAAGGATCTTGCGAGACGCTGGAGTTTCTCGTAGGTGTGAACCTCGCCCGGCTGCGCGCCGAACGCCAGCTTTCGCTCGATGCGCTTGCACGCGCCTCGGGCGTCTCGCGCGCGATGCTTGCTCAAGTCGAGTCGGCGCGCAGCGTGCCGTCGATCAAGGTGCTGTGCAAGGTGGCGGCGGCGCTCAAGGTCTCGGTTTCGGCGTTCCTGCGGCGGCATGCCGTGAACGGCTTCGAGCATTTGCCCGCCGAGCGGGCGTCGCGTCTCGTTTCCGCCGACGGGCGTTATTCGACGCGCGCGCTCTATCCGGAAGGGGAGCCCGCCGCCGCCGAGTTCCATGAACTGCGCATCGCGCCTCTGCACACCGAGCCCGGCGTGCGTCGCCCGCCCGGCACGACGGTGAACCTCGTGGTGAGCGAGGGGACGCTCGAAGTGAGCGTGCACGATCGGCGCCAGTTGCTCGCAACCGGCGACGCGATCGTATTCGACGCCGACCAGCCGTACAGCCTGCGCAACCCGGGCGATACCGGGGCGCGCGTGTTTCGCGTGACACTCAATGCCGAGACGCCGCCGCGCTGGTACGTGCCGGCCGGGGCAGCAGGCGGGGAAGCGACATCGGCAGCCGGAGCGGTCGGAACGGCCGAGGCGGTCGAGACGGTCGAGACGGCGGCCGGGACGGCCGCAACCGCGGCGGCGCAGCCGGCATGAGCCGCGTCGCATCGCCGGGAAAATTCTCTAGTCGTACTTTTTCGCGCTGCACAGTTGCGCAGCCTGTTGTATCCTTTGCCCGCCGGTTGATCCGGTAATCAGTGCGTCTTCAGGGCGGGGCGAAATTCCCCACCGGCGGTATGCCGGCCGCGCCGCAAGGCAAGGCCGACGAGCCCGCGAGCGCCTGCGCGAGCCTCATGATGTGATGCGCAGGGTCAGCAGATCTGGTGCGAAGCCAGAGCCGACGGTCATAGTCCGGATGAAAGAAGATGTGCAGATGGTCATGTTTGCCCATCCGCCGCGGCGTTTGCGCCGATGTGCGTGCGTCCCCATGTTGGGGCGCGCCGCCTGTCTGCCGAATGACGCGTGCCGGGGATTCCTGTCTGTTTGCAATGCCCTGAAACGTTTTTCGCCTAACTCTCGCGAGGAGCGTTTCATATGTCCCTTACCGCCAGTACCACTCCCGCTTCATCCCGGGGCGCGCCGCTCGACGCCGCCGCCGATCTCCCGTTCATCGATTCCGGGCCGGTGCCGCCGCGCATCGCCGCCGCGTTGCAAGCCATGCGCGAAGGCCGCCCGGTTGTGCTGCAGGACGACCACGACCGCGAGGACGAGGCCGACCTGATCGTCGCCGCCGAACGCCTCACGCCCGAAACGATGGCGCTTTTCATCCGCGAATGCAGCGGCATCGTGTGCCTGTGCCTGTCTGACGAAAAGGTGCGCGCGCTCGACCTGCCGCCGATGGTGGCACACAACGAGAGCCGCAACCGCACCGCGTTCACGGTCTCGATCGAAGCGCGCGATGGCGTGAGCACGGGCGTTTCGGCCGCCGACCGCGTGATGACGATCCGCGCGGCGATCGCGCCCGACGCGAAGCCTGCCGATATCGTGCGCCCCGGCCACGTGTTCCCGCTGCGCGCGCAAAAGGGCGGCGTGCTGGCGCGCCGCGGCCATACCGAAGGCACCGTCGATCTGGCGGTGCTCGCGGGCCTCGCGCCCGCCGGCGTGTTGTGCGAGCTGATGAACCCGGATGGCACGATGGCGCGCGGCAAGCAGGTCGACGACTTCGCGAAGCTGCACAATCTGCCGGTGCTTTCGATTGCCGAGCTGGTGGCGTTTCGCGAGTCGCTCGCGGTGGCGCGCGAGCGCTGCGCCGAGCCGGCCTGAGGCGCTGAAGGCAGCGGGGTGGGGGACGTGGCGCCGACGGATGCCGCGTTCCGTTTTCATTGCCGCGTGCGCGGCTGTTGCGGCCGGCGCGCCGATGGGGCGCGCAGCCTTACGACTGCACGTCGCCGAATTCGCCGCGCATGCCGGCTTCGACGAGCGCCGGCAGTTCGTCCATGTGCGCCATGATGCGCGTGATGCCCATCTCGCGCAGCACGTCGGCGTAACCCGAAGGAATGTGGCTCGCGCCCACGAACGCAATCGTCTTCATGCCTGCCGCGCGCGCGGCGTTCAAACCCGAAATGCTGTCTTCGACCACGATGCAGCGCGCCGGCTCCACGCCCAGTTGTTGCGCCGCGTGCAGGTACACATCCGGATAAGGCTTGGGCCGCGCGACCTGCTCGGCGCTGAAGATACGCTCACCGAAGATCGTGTCGAGCCCGGCGCGCCGCACCGAAGCGTGCACGCGCGTGAGCCGGCTGTTCGAGACGACGGCGGCAGGCAGCGTCACCTGGCGCAGGGCGTCGCGCACGCCGTTGATCGGGCTCACCGATTCGGCAATGGCGGCTTCGCAACGATGTTCGATGGTCTCGAGAAAGTCGGCGGGCATCGTGAGGTCGAAGCGCGCGGCGACGTCGGCGAGAAAGCGCGAGGTCTGCTGGCCGAACGCGGCATTCACGGCGGCGTGAAAATCGATGCCGGGAAAGGTGCTGGTGAGCGTATCGAACAGAACGCGGTCGGCGATGACTTCGCTGTCGACGAGCACGCCGTCACAGTCGCAGATGAGATGGTCGATCATGCGTGAAACGAGAGGCCGGGCAGCGCGCGGCCAGCGGCCGGTGCGCGCGCCTTGAGCCAGGCAGGCGGGAAGGTGGAAACCTCCCATCATACGTGCTTTTGCTTTTTGCTCGCAGCGCTCACGCGGCGTGCGATGCTTAGGCATCGTCCGTTGCGTCTGCGCAGCCGGCGTCGGCCCACGCTTTTGCCGCGACGATCGCGCGCTGCCAGCCGGCCAGGCACCTGGCCGCATCGCCGCGCGGCAACGAGGGTGTGAAGCGGCGCTCGAGGCTCCAGTGCTGCTGGAGTTCGCCGATATCGCGCCAGAACCCCACCGCGAGCCCGGCCAGATATCCCGCGCCCAGCGCGGTGCTTTCGCTCGAGCGAGGCCGCAGCACGTTCACGCCCAGCAGGTCGGCCTGGAACTGCATGAGCAGATCGTTCGCGCTGGCGCCTCCATCCACGCGCAGCTCGCTCACGTGCATGCCGGAATCGGCCTCCATGGCGGCGAGCACGTCGAACGATTGATAAGCGATCGAGTCGAGCGCCGCGCGGGCGATATGCGCCGCGGTCGTGCCGCGCGTGAGCCCGAACAGCGTGCCGCGCGCGTGTGGGTTCCAGTGCGGCGCGCCAAGGCCGGCGAACGCGGGCACGAGGTACACGCCGTCGCTGTTCGGAACGCTGGCCGCGAGCGGTTCGATCTCCGCTGCGCTGCGGACGATGCCGAGCCCGTCGCGCAGCCACTGCACCACCGCGCCCGCGATAAAGATGCTGCCCTCCAGCGCGTATTGCGTTTGCCCGAGCGCTTGCCACGCGACGGTCGTGACCAGGTTGTGGCTCGACTCGACGGGCTGCGCACCGGTATTCATCACGAGAAAGCAGCCGGTGCCGTAGGTGTTCTTCACCATGCCGGGGCGCATGCACATCTGCCCGAACAGCGCCGCATGCTGGTCGCCCGCAACACCGGCAAGCGGGATTTCGGCTGCGAAGAGCGACGCTGCCGTGCGCGCGTAGACCTCCGACGACGAACGCACCTGGGGCAGCATGCTGTCCGGGATCTCGAAGAGCGCGAGCAGGTCGTCGTCCCAGCGCAGCCTGTGGATGTCGAAGAGCATCGTGCGCGCGGCGTTGGTGACGTCGGTGGCGTGCAGCGCGCCGCGTGTGAAGTGCCACAGCAGCCAGCTGTCCACGGTGCCGAACGCGAGCCGGCCTGCGCGCGCTTTTTCGCGTGCGCCCTCGACGTGATCGAGAATCCAGCGGATTTTCGTGGCCGAAAAGTACGCGTCGATCGGCAGGCCGGTTTTCGCGCGCACCATCGGCGCGAGGCCGCGCGCTTTCAGTTCGTCGCAATAGCCGGCGGTGCGGCGGTCCTGCCAGACGATGGCGTTGTACACGGGCTGACCCGTTGCACGATCCCATACGATGGTCGTTTCGCGCTGGTTCGTGATGCCGATGCCCGCAATCGCGGCGGCCCCCACGCCCGCGCGCGTCAGCGCCTCGGCCGCGACGCCCGCCTGGCTCGACCAGATGTCGCGCGGATCATGCTCGACCCAGCCGGGCCGCGGGTAAAGTTGCGCGAACTCCTTCTGCGCGAGCGCGACGATTGCGCCGCCGCGCTCGAGCAGCAGGGCACGCGAACTCGTCGTGCCCTGGTCCAGCGCGAGGATGTAAGACCCGGCGTGCGATTGAGGCATCGTGCAGTCCCCCTGGAAGGTGCGCGGCGGTAAGCGCGTCGACCGGCCGTCGACCCGCGCAACGAGGCGCGCGGCATCGAACCCAGCATAGCCCGAAAGCGATTTGCGCTCGATGCGGCGGCACGCAACGGCCAGCGTGTCGCTTGCGCGGCGCGGTGCGACCGGTGCGACAATACCTGACCGGGATGCAATCGTTCCAACCAGTCGAAAACGATAACGAGGCAATCATGCGTGCAATTGCAATGATCGGTGCGGCCGTGCTGCTCGCGGGGTGCGTGGGCGCGCCGCCGGGCCCGGAGGGCGGGGGGCGCGCGCCCTCGCTCGCCGCTTTGCAGCAGATGTGCGGCGGCCAGGCGGTCGATTTCGGTGCGTACGCGCCGGGCGTCTACGCGGCCATTTTCGACGCGTGGGTCGCCAATCGGCGCGGCAGGCTCCCCCAGGACCAGTTTTGCGGCTTCCAGGCCCAGCTCGCGCAGCAATACACCGCGCTCGGCAAGAGCGGCAATGGCGAGGCGCGGGGTGAATGGGTGAATTTCCTCAACGCGCAGCGCGCGCAGGCGCTGAGCTGGCGCGCAGCGGCCGACCCCACGCTGCGAGCCGGGTAGGCGACCAGGCGATTCGTGCCGCGGCAGGGTGCGCGCCTGTGCGCGCGCAAGGAGGCATGCGTAAAAAAATGGTCACGCGGGCATGAAGCGCGCGGGTCCGCGTGACCATGCACTGCAGGCGCGTACGTCTACTGCCGTGCGCCTGCATCGGGGACGTGCCCGACAAGTCGGGCTGGCGGACGATCCATGCGTCCGCGCAAATCGAAAAAGGGCAATGGAGCCTGTGGCTGCGCGGGCACTCGGTCCGCGGAATCAGGCTACGAACATCGTTTGATGGCGCGTAACGCAGAATCGCCGATTTCGGTTAGTCGCCATTGCTGAAGGCCGGATGCAAGGCGCTCCAGTTGGACGAGCTGTCGTTCGAGCAAGGCGTCCAGTTCTTCTCGCTCCATGTCGAGCTGGTTGGGGGCGTCCTGTACTAGCAGCAGGGTGGCGAATTCATGCGGACTCAGCATCGTTCTCTCCGTGTTGCCGCATCAGAGGTCGCCGGTTGCGGCCCGCGGGGCGGCGCAGCGACAGGAATGCGGTGGTGTGAGCGAAAGCCTGCGACCGGGGAGAATCGACTGGCCGGTGGGACCGGCCGTCCGGACCGCCTGTGCGCGGCCAAAACGGCATCCAGCCCGGGATCTACCTCGGGGAACTGGAGTGTAGTCAACGCCGCTGCGTTGTACAAACCACGCCCCGAAAATTTTCCCTTTGACATTCGAGCCCGCAGAGAGCGGTGGTGCGAGCCGCCCAGATTCGCGAAATCACTTGAAGTTCGTACCGCACCGCGGCACGCAGCGAGCGCGTTCGCTTCAATACGCTGCGCATCAAAACACGGTATGCCCGCGGGTATTCCGTTTGCGCCTCGGCAAGAGATCGTTACATGACGTAATCCGGAGAGGTCGCGCATTCCCGGAACTGTGGCAACCGGGCCCGGTCTGTGCTTTGTGACTGCAGCTATGCGAAAGTACAGCTAAGATGGAAATAGGGATGGCTTGTAACGTTCGCCGCGCGTGACTGGCGCAGTTCGCCGGGCCTCGGGCTTCCGGCCGGGCGCCGCGCGTCGTGGGCGTAAAACGCCACTTCGGGAGTAGGACACAATGCGTAACGACAATGAGCCTCGCCATGTGATGCCCTGGCGCATCGAAGACATCGATCTCACACGTATCGACCGTGAACGTGCCGCCGCCAACGAAGACCTGATGTTGCTCCTCGCCGCCTCTTCGTTCATTGAAAGCGGTTCCGACCTTTACACGAGCAACCTGAACGTGTTCTTCAACGGCGACCCCGAGGTCTCCGAATGGCTCAACCGCGAATGGGAGCCCGAGGAGCTTCAGCATGGGCGCGCGCTGAAGACGTACATCCAGTACGTGTGGCCCGAGTTCGACTGGGACGCGGCGTTTCAGACCTTCATCGAAGAGTATTCGAAGACCTGTTCGTTCGAGGAGTTCGAGAAAACGCGAGCACTCGAAATGGTCGCGCGCTGCGTCGTCGAAACCGGCACCGCCACGCTCTACCGCGCGATCAGCGAATGTTCGGATGAGCCCGTGCTCAAGGAAATCACCGACAACATTCGCAGCGACGAAGTACGCCACTACAAGCACTTTTTCAGCTACTTCAAGAAGTACAACCAGATAGAAGGGCACGGGCGTCTCGCCGTGCTCGGCGCGCTCATGCGCCGCGTGATGGAAATCAAGAACGAGGATTCCGAGATCGCGCTGCGCCACGTGTACGCGGGCCGCTACCCCGAGCGCGTGCGCGACGAGGCCTATAGCCGCGAACTCACCGCGCGCGTGAACAAGCTGGTGCGCCACAATCTTTCCGCCGACATGTGCGTAAAGATGCTGCTCAAGCCGCTCAACCTGCCCGCGAAGATCCGGCCCGGCGTGCACTATCCGCTCGCGAAGATCACGCAACACGTCTTCTTCCGCTAGGACATCATCGGCCCGCGAAAACAAAAAGCCCGCTGGAGCGGGCTTTTTCGTTTCTGGACGCGAAGATCAGCGATCGCGCTGGCCGTTGCCGTCGCGACGCGAATTGCCGCCTGGGCGGCCGCCGAGCAGTGCGCCCGGGTTGCCTTGCGGCTTGCGTTGTTGCGGGCGGCCCAGTGCGCTCTCGTGCGAAACGCCGCGCTGGCTTTCGCGACGCGTATGCTCGCCGCGCGCGCCTTGTGCGCCGTGATTGGCGCCTTGCTGCTTCACGGGCTTGGCGGTGCGCACGCCGCTGCCGTTCGAGGCCGGCTTGGCCGGGCGCTGGCCGCCGTTGCCGCCACCGTTGGCTGCATGCGCGCGGTTGCTGTCACGGCCGCCTTCCCGGTTGCCTTCGCGACTACCGCCGCGCGGCTCACGCGGCTCACGCGGTTCACGCGGTTCACGCGGTTCACGCGGTTCACGCGGTTCACGCGGTTCGCGCGGTTCGCGCGCCTGCGCGGGGCGGCCGCCATTCGCGCCATTTGCGCCATTCGACGCACCGCGGCCCTGGCCTTGCCCCTGGCGCGGCGAGCGGCCTTGTGGCTGGCTGCGGCGCTGGATCGGCTCAGGCTTCGCGTTCGGGTCCGGCTCGAAGCCCGCAATGACCTCCTGGGGCACCGCGCGCTTGATGAGCTTCTCGATGTCCTTGAGCAGTTGATGCTCGTCCACGCACACGAGCGACACGGCTTCACCCGTCGCGCCCGCGCGGCCGGTGCGGCCGATGCGGTGCACGTAGTCCTCGGGCACGTTCGGCAGATCGTAGTTGACGACATGCGGAAGCTGATCGATATCGATCCCGCGCGCGGCGATGTCGGTGGCGACGAGCACCTGGAGCGTGCCGTCCTTGAACTCGCTCAAGGCGCGCGTGCGTGCCGACTGGCTCTTGTTGCCGTGAATCGCGAGGGCACTGATGCCGTCCTTCGTGAGCTGTTCGGCGAGGCGGTTCGCGCCGTGCTTGGTGCGCGTGAACACAAGCACCTGAAACCAGTTGTGCTGGCGGATCAGATGCGTGAGCAGGTCGCGCTTGCGGTCGCGGTCGACGGGGTGGATCTTCTGCGCCACGGTTTCGGCCGTGGTATTGCGGCGCGCGACTTCGATGAGCGCGGGCGAGTCGAGCAGGCTGTCGGCGAGCGCCTTGATCTCATCGGCGAAGGTGGCCGAGAAGAGCAGGTTCTGGCGCTTGGGCGGGAGCTTCGCGAGCACGCGCTTGATGTCGTGGATGAAGCCCATGTCGAGCATGCGGTCGGCTTCGTCGAGCACGAGAATTTCGAGCTGCGAAAGATCGATCGTCTTTTGCTGCATGTGATCGAGCAGGCGACCCGGCGTCGCGACCACGATATCCACGCCGCGCCTGAGCGCGTCGATCTGCGGATGGATGCCGACGCCGCCGAACATCACTGTGGACTTGAGCTTCAGATACTTGCCATAGGCGCGCACGCTCTCTTCGACCTGCGCGGCGAGCTCGCGCGTGGGCGTGAGGATCAGCGCGCGCACCACGCGTTTGCCACCCGCTGCCGGCGGCATGTCCGTCAAGCGTTGCAGGATCGGCAGCGTGAAGCCAGCGGTTTTGCCGGTGCCGGTTTGCGCGCCGGCGAGCAGGTCGCCGCCGCCGAGCACGGCGGGAATCGCTTGCGCCTGGATAGGCGTGGGCGTGCTGTATCCCAGTTCGTTGACTGCGCGGACGAGCGGTTCGGACAAGCCGAGAGAATCGAAAGACATAAACACCTGTTGTATTGCAGTAGCGCGGGCGTCGCTTCGCGGCCCGAAGGCGCGCTGCGCAGCCAGGCGGTGTTGCCGGGTTCGAATGCGCCCGGTGAAGCCGCCTTTTCGCGTTGTTCGGACGGCGCGCCAGTGCGCGCGCCGCGTTTTTTCTTCATGGAACGGACGGCTCTATCGAGACCCGTCGTCTGGCGTCAAGTTGCATCGTGCAGCCGCGGACACTGCGGCGGCCATACGATGTCTTCGCATTGACGCGTCACGCGACGTAGCGCGCGACGCTCACGAATTGACAGACGCTCCCGGCGAGCACGAACAGATGCCAGATTCCATGTCCGTGCCGGATGCGCTCGTCATTGACGAAAAAATAAATACCGGCGCTGTAAATGACGCCACCGGCCAGCAGCCACGCCGTGCCCGCGGCCGGCAAGGCTTCGACGAGCGGGCGAACCGCCACCACCGCGAGCCAGCCCATCACCACGTAGAGCACCATCGAAAGTGCTCTCGTGCGCCGCCCGAGCGTGAGTTCCTGAACGATGCCAAGGACCGCGAGCCCCCAGCTCACGCCGAAGAGCGACCAGCCCCAGGGCCCACGCAGCGTCACCAGCGTGAACGGAGTATAGCTGCCCGCGATGAGCAGATAGATCGCGGCATGGTCGCACTTTTGCAGCACTGCTTTCACGCGGATGCCGCGCACGCCGTGATACAGCGTCGAGATCGTGTACAGCGCGCACAACATCGCCCCGTATACCGCAAAGCTCACGACCTTCCAGGCATCGTGATCCAGCGCCGCGAGCGTCACGAGCGAGACGAGCCCCGCTACCGACAACATCGCGCCCACGAGGTGAGTAATGCTGTTCAGACGCTCACCGGCGTGCATGACGACCACTCCTTGTTCTTCTTGAGCGCAACGCGCGCTGGCGGAAGCGTGTTCCGCCGCTGTGCGGCGCCGTGCTCGAGCGCAGCGTTCAAAACCAGGCCTGACGGGCCACGGAGCCGTTTTCACCATACGGCCCCGGCGCCAAATAGCGAAGGGCGCAGCCCGCGCGTTCGCGGACTGCGCCCTTATCAGGCAACCGCCACTATAACAAAGGAGCGTCAGTCGAGCGGAGACGAGCGCAGGTCTGCGACTTGCTGCGGGGACACCGGCGTGCCCTTGTTGCCCCAGGACATGCGGATGAACGTTACCACCGCCGCAACCTCCTGGTTCGAGAGCGACTGCGCGAACGGCGGCATGCCGTACGGGCGCGGATTGCCCCCCGTGCTCGGCGGATAGCCGCCGTTGAGCACCATGCGGATCGGGTTCACGGCCGAATGCATCTGGATCGACTGGTTGTTCGCAAGCGGCGGGAAGTTCGGCGGCATGCCGAGACCGTTCTCCGCGTGGCACTTCGCACACTGGTCATGGTAGATCTTCTGACCTTGCTGCAAGAGTTCGCCGCCGAACGCTTCGGACGTCTCCATCTGCATCGTTTCGGGCGCTTCCTTCTTCTGCGGGATGGTCTTGAGGTACGAGGCCATCGCGTGGATGTCGTCATCCGAGAGGTATTGCAGGCTGTTGTGGATCACATCCGCCATCGGGCCGAACACGGCGCCGCGCTCGGAAACGCCGGTCTTCAGGATGCTCGCGATGTCCTTGATGTCCCAGTCGCCGAGGCCGCCTTCGCTCGACGTGAGCGAAGGCGCGTACCAGTTCTGCAGCGGGATCAGGCCGCCCGCGAAGGCCGCCGAGTTGACCGGGCCGCCCACCGCGTTGATGGACGTGTGGCACATGCCGCAGTGGCCGAGGCCTTCCACGAGATATGCGCCGCGGTTCCATTCGACCGACTTGGTCGGATCGGGCTTGTATTCGCCCTCGCGGAAGAACAGCGTGCGCCAGCCGATCAGCAGGTTGCGGTTGTTGAACGGGAACTTGAGTTCGTGCGGGCGGCTGGGCACGTTGACCGGCGGGACCGAGCGCAAATAGGCGAAGATCGCGTCGGCGTCGGCGCGCGTGACCTTGGTGTAGCTCGCGAACGGGAACGCCGGATAGAGCAGGCTGCCGTCCTTCGAGCGGCCCGTGTGCATGGCGCGATAGAAGTCGTCGGCGCTCCACTTGCCGATGCCGTACTGGTCGTCGGGCGTGATGTTGGGCGTGTAGAGCGTGCCGAACGGCGTGGCCATCGGCAGGCCGCCCGCGAACATCTGGCCGCCGCGCACGGTGTGGCAGGCGATACAGTCGCCGGCGCGCGCGAGGTACTCGCCCTTCTTGATGAGATCGGCCTGGTCGACGGGCGTTGCGGCCTGCGCGGCGCCATTGTGCAGATAGTGGGTGCCCGACCAGAGCACCGGTACGAGGGCCGCGGCGGCGGCCACGATGACGGCGGAAAGTGCGAACAGGGACTTGCGGTTCATATTGGCTGTCTCCCCCGGCGCCTTACTGCGGTTCGCTGCCGCAGGCAAGCGGCGTCTTGAGTGAGCCAGCCGGCGCCGGCACGGGGTTCTGCGGCGCGCTCTGCGTGGAGAGCCAGGCCGCAACCGCGTTCACGTCTTCGTCGGTGAGACGCGTGGCGATCTCATGCATGCAGTCGGGCGCCTTCGCATGGCGCGAGCCCGAGCGCCATGCGCCGATCTGCGCGCTGATGTAATCCATGTGCAGGCCGACCAGACCCGGAATGGCCGGCTCCATGCCGGTAAGCTTCGCACCGTGGCAGGCCGCGCAGGCAGGCACCTGCCTGGCCGTGTCGCCGTGCAGGACGATCTGCTGACCGCGCGCGAGCGTGTCGCTGCCGACCGAAGGTTTCGCGGGCGGCGGGTAGGGCGGCCGCTGCTGCGAGAAGAACGTCGCGATCTCGTGCAGGTAGTCGTCGGAGAGATAGGTGACCAGATAATTCATCGGGGGGTACTTGCGGCGCCCCTCGCGGAAGTTCATTAGCTGGTTGAACAGGTACTCGGCCGGTTTGCCGGCGAGACGCGGGAAATAGTCGTTGTCGGTGCCCTGCCCATGCGCGCCGTGGCACGCGGTGCAGCCCTGCACGCGTGCGGCGATCGTGTCGGGGGCTTTGGGCTGCGGCGCGGAGGCCGCCGTCTGGGCATGTGCCGCGCTGAGAACGCCGGTCGTCCCGAGCAAAAGTGCTGCTGCCAAAGGCGCGACGAGCGGAATGAGTGGCCGGAAGATACGTCTTGGGGACACGCGTAACTCCATCTTTATCGTGGACCTGACCAGGCTTCGAACGGCCCGGCTTCCAGGCTGCGCGCGATGAAAACAGAAGACCGGGCGCGCTGCGGCGACGCAGCAGATTCTAGCATCGGGAACTCATAGTGACCATTTGCCACATGCGCCACAAGCGCTCTCCGATGCGTTCGAGGCGCCACCGCGACAGGCTTGCGGCCGATCGTCGCGTCGGTGCCGGTTATGATTCTGCACCTGTTCGCCGATCGGTGACACGGGGTTGTCCCGCACCCGCGCCACACTCGGCGAGCCGTTTGCTGCTGGGCGCATGCATGACCTGATGCCGGGCGCATGCCGCCGCCGCTTGCGCTCTCGTGCGCCGGCTCGATGCTCGCGCATGCAATGCGCGTCGACGCCGCATCGAGCCGGCATTGAACCGAACGGCGCGGCGGCTATCGAAGCAGGCACCCTGGCGGGACGCGCGAGGTGAAGCGTCTGCGTGCTGCTGTTGCCGTTTTCATGTTGTTTCCTTGCCACTTGTCTCGATGATTCCAATTGCACTTTCCCTATCGTTGCATCAAGCCGACCGATCCACTTCGCGCGCAGTCCGTGCGACCCGCGCCACGCGGGAGGGCGAGGTCCGATGAAAGCTGACTGGCTCTGGATCGGGCAGGTCGCCATGGCGGCCATGGTCAACATTGCCTACGCGTTCGCGCTCGGCTCGGCGTTCTACAGCGCGTGGCTCGACAAGGACGGCCGCACGGCCGTCGCGCCCGCACGCCTCGCATGGCTGCGTGCGCAACGCTCGCTGCGCGCCTCGGCATTCGTGCTCGTCGCCGCGCTCATCATGTGGATGCTGTACGAGAGCGCGTCGGTCAGCGGCGAGTCGTTGCCCAGCGCGTTCGGCGTGGTCGGCACGGTGCTCTCGCAAACGCACGTCGGCCACGCGTGGACCGTCGCGTTCGTCGGCGCGCTCGTGCTGCTCGGCTGCGCGTTCGCGCCTTCGAGCATGGCGCGCGACGGCGTACTGTGGCTTGCGCTCGTCGCCGTCGCCGCGGGGCGCGCGGGGCTCGGCCATGCCGCCGATGCGGGCTTCGCCTCGGCCGCGCTCGGGCTGCATACCCTCCATTTGCTCAGCGCGAGCGCGTGGAGCGGCATCGTCATGGCGGGGGGACTTGCCGTGCTGCCGGCGCTCGGCGCATCGACGGCACGCGGCGTGCTGATCCGCACCGCGGGCCAGATTTCGAACGTGGCGTTCTTCGCGGTGGGCTTCGTGATCGCGACGGGCGTGTTCGACGCGCTGCGCGGCAGCGGCGGCTCGATCGACGCCATCGTCGGCAGCACGTGGGGCCGCGTGCTGATGCTCAAGGCTGTGCTCGTTGCGCTCGCGCTGGCGATGGGCGGCTTCAACCGGCTCGTGGCGATGCCCGAGTTGCGGCGCGCGGCGTCGACAGCGGCGGCGCGCCGTTTCGTCAACGTGATCCATCTCGAAGCGATCGTGATGATCGGCGTGCTCGTGACCGCGGCCGCGCTTGCGCACAGCGTGCCGGCCTACGTGTTGCAGGGTTGAAACGTCGTCGCTGCACCTTATTCGTAGCCGAGCCGGTGACTCAGGATCGGTGTGAAGAAGAGGGCGAGGGCGCAGCCCGTGGCATTGCCTTCGAGTTCCGCGAGCGCGGCCACGGACGTTGGATTGGCGATGAGCGCGATCAGTTGCGGCGCGCACCACAGCGCCGCGGCGCCGATCGCGGCGTACTCGACCCAGCGAATGCGCCAGCCGCGCGTGAAGGCGATGGCGGCGGCAAGCACGCGCAGGAAGCCGAAGGCGACGAGCGAGCCGACTGCGGCTTGTTCGCGGATCAGATAGTCGGGAAGCGACGCGTCCATGGAATCTTTTGCAACACCGAGGTTGGATTGCAAAGGATTCAGCAAGGAGCAGACCAGCGGGCGGCGCTTACTGGCGGCGCGTGCGTTCGATAAGGGCCGCGCCTTGCGCGGCGCGGCCCTCCATGAACTGGCTGTGTGCGCAAACGACATAAGCCGTGCGCGCGTCTCGCGAGCGCGCGCCCCATGGCGCGCAAAGCCGTGCGAAACGTTGCGTCGCCGAAACACGCGACGCCCGGCGCGTCACGATACGCTGCGCGGCGCGCGACCGGCGTTCATGTGCACATCACCATTCGGCGACGCTGCCGTCTTCGTGACGCCACACCGGATTGCGCCAGCGGTGACCGGTCCTGGCCATCTCGCGCACCTTCTCCTCGTTCACGTCGATGCCGAGACCCGGGCCCTGCGGAATCGAGACGAAGCCGTCTTCGTACTTGAAGACTTCGGGATTCCTGATGTAGTCGAGCAGATCGTTGCCCTTGTTGTAGTGGATGCCGAGGCTCTGCTCCTGGATGAATGCGTTGTAGCTCACCGCATCGATCTGCAGGCAGGTGGCGAGCGCGATGGGGCCGAGCGGGCAATGCAGCGCGAGTGCGACATCATAGGCTTCGGCCATCGCCGCGATCTTGCGGCACTCGGTGATGCCGCCCGCGTGCGAGGCGTCGGGCTGGATGATGTCCACGTAGCCGCCCGCGAGAATGTGCTTGAAATCCCAGCGCGAATACAGGCGTTCGCCCAGCGCGATCGGCGTGCTGGTCTGGTTGACGATGTCGCGCAGTGCTTCGACGTTCTCCGAGAGCACGGGCTCTTCGATGAACATCAGCTTGAACGGATCGAGTTCCTTCGCGAGCACCTTGGCCATGGGCTTGTGCACGCGGCCATGGAAGTCCACGCCGATGCCGACGTTCGGGCCCACGGCCTCGCGCACGGCCGCGACGTTGTTGATGACGCCCTGGACCTTGTCGAAGGTGTCGATGATCTGCAGTTCTTCCGAGCCGTTCATCTTCACGGCCTTGAAGCCGCGTTCGACCACGGCGCGCGCGTTGTTGGCGACGTCGCTCGGGCGGTCGCCGCCGATCCACGAATACACCTTGATCCTGTCGCGCACCTGGCCGCCGAGCAGCGCGTGCACGGGTACGCCATGATGCTTGCCCTTGATGTCCCAGAGCGCCTGATCGACGCCCGCAATGGCGCTCATCGAGATCGGGCCGCCGCGGTAGAAGCCCGCGCGATACATCACCTGCCAGTGGTCCTCGATGAGGAGCGGATCCTTGCCGATCAGATAGTCGGCAAGTTCATCGACGGCGGCGGCCACCGTATGCGCGCGCCCTTCGACGATCGGCTCGCCCCAGCCGACGATTCCCTCGTCCGTTTCGATCTTCAGAAAAAGCCAGCGCGGCGGGACGACGAAGGTTTCGAGCCTGGTGATTTTCATGCGGTGTCTCCATGATCTTAAGCGGTAGGGCGGCGCTCGCGCCACGCGCGAGCGGCAACGTCTTCAGGCGCACATGCTACTGCAAACTCGCCTTTAAGTGCTATTAATAGTATTATTTCACAACGCTTCCCAATATCCAGGAGAACGGCGATTCAACGCGATCTGCACGGCACCGTGGCCTACGAACTCGGCAGCGCGATCCTGCGCGGCGACTACCCGCCCGCGACGGTCCTGCCGCGCGAGGCCGAACTGATGGCCACGTTCGACGTGAGCCGCACGGTGCTGCGCGAGGCGCTGCGCACGCTCACCTCGAAAGGACTCGTGGAGTCGCGCCCGCGCGTGGGCACGCGGGTGCGGGCGCGCGAAGCGTGGAATCTGCTCGATGCCGACGTGCTCGACTGGTACGCGCGCGTGGCGCCGCCGCTCGCGTTCGCGCTCAAGCTGCAGGAAATGCGTGAGATGATCGAGCCGTTTGCGGCAGGGCTCGCCGCGAACGCGCGCGACGCCGATGCACTGGCTTCGATCGCCGCCGCGCACGAGGCCATGGCCGAGGCGCGCAATGTGGACGAATGGGTGCGCGCGGACCTGCGCTTTCATCTCGCAGTGCTCGGCGCTTGCCGCAACGAATTGCTGGTGCCGCTCGGCACGCTGATCGAGCGTACGCTCGAAGGCCAGTTGCGCGTGAATGCGAAGCGCGCCGACGTGTTCAACGCCGCGCTGCCCGACCATACCCTCGTGTATGACGCGATCGCGCAACGCGACGCCCATGCGGCGAGCCGCGCGATGGCAGCGCTGCTGCGCGTGACGCGCGAGCGCATCGAACGCTGAAGGGGTATGGCCGATGGGTGTCTTCGCAACGAGTCGCAGAAGGTGCGGTCGGACGCTGGGCCCGCGGAAATGAAGAAAGCCGCTGTCCTTGCGGAACAGCGGCTTTCTCTTTTGCAACTGGTGGCGAATCAGGGAATTTCCCCGATTGCCCTGTCTCACAGGCTGTTTCCTTGTAAATCAATGGGTTAGGCTGATTTTCGCCGGTCACAGACGTAGAGTTAGTGGTGGAGTAACTGTACCATCTGGCCCCGTTAATCGCAATCAAGATTCAGCTATCTGTATTTCGTGGCTGACTGGCTGTCGTGCGAAGCAGCGAGGAGACGTGGGAAGGAGTCGTCGGTGTGCCGCAGAACGGCCAGTAGCCGGGTATTCACCAATGATCGCAGTAGGCAAACTGATCCAATCTCGCCGATCTCTGGTTCGCAGGTTGGTGCCACTGGCGTAAGCTAGTGTGGTTCGTCAAATCTGTTCAAGGCCAACGCACGCCCATGGACAGCTAGACTGACCCATGCGTCAATGAAAAAATACCTCCATCAATTGCACGGGGAATTCTGTGTACAAGAAAAATCATCATCCCCATGAAACCCCTCTAGTGGTTCATGATTCTCAGGGAAAGAAGACGCGAAATCCGAATGAAATAACGATAAACCAGCATGTCATCCCGTGCAAGTGATGCACCTTGAAAAAGAATTGGGGTGCTGCGAAAGCACGAGTCAAGCAGTCATTCAGATCAAGCTTAGCCATTGCTTTTCTTGAAGCTTTTGCCAAGCACTGCAAGATTGAGTTTTCTTATGGTGTAGCCATGAGACTATCCGCAGAATTGGGAGCCGCGGTTTCATCCGCCTCGATCGCAAGGCATCTAGGACAATTCGATAAAAAAAAATCCGGTCGAAACAAGGCTGGCATCGAGCTAGAGCGGCTCGGCAAGGCTGAGCTTGCTGTGATGGTGGATGTGTACGGAAAGGCACTGGAAAAGCTAAATTTGACCTTTGGTATGAGTCAGCCAAGACAAGCTGAGAAAGAGGAAGTGAAGAAGGTCAGAAAGATTTGATGCACTTCAATACGCACAAAAAAAGCACCCTAAGGTGCTTTGAGCTACATACTGGAAGCACTTCGAAATGAAATTGATTTCACATAGCGCCGCATGATTTTTGTTTTAGATTGTTCACGGGTAGAGATAAATGCTACACTCAAACATCAATAGCAATAACATCAGATAACCTAAAAAATCGATTATGTTTAAACGTATCATCGATTTTCCTCTTGTTGTAACGCTAGTGCTTCTCTGCGCATTGCTCACGCTTACTCATCTGATAGTTCTTCAATTAGACGAACGAGCCGCATCTGCTACGCGTGATCGATTTAGCCGCTTTACGACTGACGCAAGCAACAAGATTGAAACCCAACTGCTGCGCTACATTGATATTCTGCCTGGCATGAGGGGATTGTGGGATGTAACCGGCTTTGCCACAAAAGAAGAGTTTCACGCATATGTCGAATCTCTTAATCTCAAGCAGCGATTTCCATCTTTAGTAACTCTTAATTTTTGTGACTATATTCAAACTAGCAAAACAAAGCAATACGAAGAATATGTAAGGAAAGAAGATTCGCGCCCCTACTTTAAGGTTTTCCCGACAAAAACCTCCAATGATCATAGGTTAGTGGTTCGCTTCATTGAACCCGTGAATAAAATTTATCTTGGGCGCGACATTGCGACGAACTTTTCCTTTGACGTAATTAAGACGACAATTCAAAAGCCTGAACCTTACACTTCAGGCGAGGCAATTCCTCAACTAGATGGTCACAAGGGAGCCGGGCTGGGTATCCGTCTAGCGTTTTACAGAGGAAAGGACGTCGTCGCTGCCGCTGACCGGGAATCTCGCTTCATTGGATCTAGCGGTCTCTTTGTGGATGTTCCGTCGCTGGTCCATGAAGCTGTACCTGGGCAAGACTGGAAGTTTTTGTCGCTTACATTGCGCACGCTTCCTAACGCAGGAGAAGCGGCAGATCCAGCTAGACGCCAACTATTTTCCTTTGCTGCCCCCAGTGCCGCAGATGAAAGCACAATACGGGAAGAGCGTTCGTTTACCGTCGCAGGTCGCCAGTTCGTACTTGATTTCGCAGCGCCAAAAAGCTATTTCAATGACCCTATCGGCAGCAACATCAGAGTAATTGGCTACCTTGCAGGTTCGGTTATCAGCTTTGCTGCTTGCACAATTTTGTATTTGCTATTGGCATCCCGAAAGCGCCTAGCATCAGAGGTCTCACGAAAAACTAAATCACTCGCCTCTACCCAAGGGCAAGTGTCAAAGCTTCTCGAAGAAAGGCTGCAAGCCGAGCAAGAAATCACGCGTCAAGGTGAGCAAGAGCGCCAACGAATTGGTCGAGAATTGCATGATGATTTGGGACAAAAACTAACCGGTGCGTCATTATTGCTAGGTAGCCTATCTCAAATGAAAGCAAGAGAGGGTGATCCGGAGCACGAGGTTGTGATTGAACGGGTGTCAGCGATCTTGGACGAGGGGATAAACGCGATTCGCACTTTGTCTCGCGGGCTAACCCCTTTCGACGGTTCGGTTCGAGATCTAGATGCAGCATTACGTGAACTGTGTTCAGAGGTTGGCAAACTCCTGCCCAACGGATGCCATCTCTCGAATGCCTATGATACTGAGCTTCTTACACCGGAAGCTTCGCTACACTTGTACCGCATTGTTCAAGAATCGGTTTCCAATGCACTTAGACATGGCCAAGCGACTCGCATCGATGTTAGCGTTGAAGACCAAAAAGGCGCTGTGCTGCTGCGCGTGCGTGACAATGGAGTTGGATTTTCCCCTGACATTGACATCAATGCATATAAGTCAACCGGTCTTGGACTACGAAGTATTCGTTCTCGCGCTCAGCTTCTTGGCATGAAGCTGCGGATTTTTAGAAATGGTGACGGTGGCACCACCCTTGAGATCAATTAGAAAGATGATAAAAACAATTGTCCTCATTGATGATCATCCGATTGTGCGCGAAGGTCTTGCAAACCTATTGAACGCAGTTGGTAGCTACAAAGTTGTGGGGGAATCTGGAACTGCACCAGAGGGACTTGAAGCTATTCGCGCTCTCAAGCCAGACGTAGCATTAGTTGACTTAATGCTCAACAACTCGCTGGCTCTGGGTCTCATTGAGCAATCCACACAAGAATGTCCCAACACCAAGGTTATCTGTGTATCAATGCACTCCGATGCTGCATATGCACAACCCGTCGCTCTTGCTGGCGCATCCGGCTACATCAACAAAGCAAATGCGAGCAAAACAATTCTTGATGCCATTGATGTTGTGCTCCGTGGAGAGCTTTACTTTCCCAAGGAAGTTCATCAAAATTTTCTCGACTCTGTGCGCGGCGTGAAATCAGCTAGCACGCAGCTTATGGCCCTGTCGTCTCGGGAAATCGAAATACTTCAGTGGATTGGGCACGGCTTAACAAAACATCAAATCGCAGAACGAATTAACCGTAGCGCCAATACGGTTGAAGCTCATCGCTCTAACATCAAACGAAAGCTCGGCTTGCAATCAAACGCTGAGCTAATTCGCTTTGCGGCTCTGAATTTACCATCCGCAAGCGTCTGAACTGCTTCACTTCACCACTCAGACACGCGATATAGCTTCCGGGTTGATGCACTTTAAACCCGCAAGCTATAGATAAAAAGCCATTTCCCCCGATACGATTTGTCTTACAAAAAACTCGGGGAAGATGGCACGCACGCCTTCTGGTTACAGCACACCAACCGCATTCGTTGCCTCGCACACACCGATTCTTTTGACCATACACAAATCCGAACACTCGGTGACGTCATGAATCAGTCTCGTTTTGCGCAGTTCGCACTTTCCTCTATCTTCTTCGCATTCATGGCTGGCTGTGGTGGAGGTGGAGGTGATGACGGCAGCCCCGCAACCAACGCCAATGGTGTGCAACCCTTCACCACGAGCTACATCGACTACAACGCTAGTGCTGGCATTACTGGCGCGGCATGGAACGGGGCAAGCATTGTCGATAACAACCCCACCAAAACGAGCACTGAAACCCTGACTCAAAGCGGCTGGACCGGGCAAATCACCTACGGCCTTTCAAGCGCTCCTATTGTCTTGCCGGTGAACAACACAGCAGTTGCCAATACAAGCCCGATCGGCGTCGCAGCATCGGCCACCACCAAGATTTTTGACCCGTATGGGGTAACTGGCACTCCTCTTGGCACGACGGCTGAACCCAACTTGGATGGCGCCTATGAAATCTGTGGCGCAGCTCCTAGCGGGAGCATCAGCGACAATGGTTTTGCTGCTTCAGACATCCTGATTACGGGCAGTGCTACCCAAGTCACCAATGTCACTGAACTGGCAGGCAAGTCGTTCACCTTCAACCAGTATTGCGACCCGGCCAACCAAGCCAACCCGCAAACGCTGAGCTTTGATGCGACCGGCAATGCCACGTTTGAGCTTTACACTGGCTCGACGAACTCGGGACCTTTGACGGCGGTTCAGGTTTCCGCTGCTTCGTTTCAGAGTGCGATGAATGGTACGCCTTATGTCGACTCGCAGCAGGGGCAAACTCTCTGGACGGTGTACCGCTTCGTCACCGCGACGAATACATTGAAGTACGTCGTAGTGGAGCGCGGAACCGCGGACGGCAACTATATCGGCATGTGGTACTGATTTTTGGGGCATGAGGGCGCAAACGTGTCCTCGCGTCTGTCTGTTGGACGTTCTGGGGTGATGTGTTGGGACAATCATGAAAACCAAATTCATTTCTATTCTGCCGGTCGTCGTGTTGATGGCTGCTTGCAATAAGCATGCGGAAAACCCGCGTCAATTGGCCGCCGCGACTTCTGCCCCCGCACCGACCACGACTGCTGCAAGCCCGTCAGTCGCGACGCTGTCGAGTGCGGACAAGGCAACGTACACACGCGAGCTAAACCTGAGCCTGAACAGCATGACCGAGGCAGACTGGAAGACCTACTATCAAACGACCGTGGACGCGATCGCGAACTCGAGTACCACGACACCGGATCAATTGGCCGCAGTGAAATTTCCAGGCTACGCGAGCATTCGGAATCCGTTCGACAAGCAACAATTTCAGGACGCCCACAAGTCGGATCTGGCCATGACGGCGAAGGAGCCTGCGAAGGTCAAACTGGTGTTCGATGGCCGCGGATTCTACCCAGTGTCTCTGAGCGCGGGCGATCCGTTGAAAGGACACTACGAGTGGCAGGGCTCGTTTCAGCAGATCATGGTCGGATATAGCTGGCAGGACGTCGCCCGTACAGTGGACAACAAGGGCGTCATGCACGAAAAGAGCGTGACCACGACGATTCGCTATCACCTGAATTCATTTGCGCCGCGTATCAACCGCAAATATGAGCGAGACGTGCCGACCGATGCCGCGAAGCAGATTGAATTTGAACTGAGCCGAGATAACGGCGGTAACGAGAATCTGCCGGCGATCGTCTATGCGACGGTTCAGTCGGTGCAGGTGACGGGAAGCGAAGATCAATCGACGCACGCAATCGATGTGAATCTTGCCGTGGACGGGTTCGATGTGGCGGTGGGTAAGGGCAAGGATATCAAGCCGTTGTTCAACTGATTGCATCAAGGCGCAGTCCTCATGGCGCACGGCCGACGTCGCCGACTATGCACAGCTCGTAACTCCTCAGGATTCTAGGTCTATACAGGTATCTATCCATGAGCAACGATTCCAACGGCTCGGCCCATGAGCGGGGCCCACAGGGCACCTTTAGCGACAACGCCAGCGGGAGCATGTGGTCTGGTGGGCGACTTCACACCACCGCCGAACAGATTGCAGCCGGCATCAATGCAACGACCGATCGCACGACTGCAGAGATCATCATGGGGACAACCCTGGCCGGCGGAGATGAAACCGGCGGCGTGATCAATCTGAAGGGCGCTGCGATTGTCTTTTTCATTTATCTGTCCGCGCTTCTTATCACGCTGTCTCTCTTTCTCATCGGCGTTCCAGACACCCGTTCGATTTCGTTCCAGTACGTGGCGGTTGTGTCAGTCGGTTTGTTTATCTTCGGCGCGGTAGAAAGCGACTCGAACAGCTTGCGGACGAAGCTCGCAATCGTGGGTAGTCTGATCATCGCTCAATCGGTATTCGCGATTTACCACCTGTCCTCCACTGCATTTGCCGCGACGGCATTGACGGGGCTTGTGATGAATACCATCCGGATTGCAATCGGTGTCGGCATCATCCGCGGCTACGCAGCCGCCCGCCTCGCATTCGTTGCAGTGGTGATCGTCTCTGCGCTGATGAGCTTGTTCGCTGCGAAATTCTCCGCCGTGTGGTCGTACGTGCTGCTGTTCCGGTCGCCGCTGGGTTTTCCTTCGGCGGTTTTCCTTGCGTTTCTGCTTTTCCGTAGGGAGCTGCGGTCCACCTTCAAGTAATTTCCTGAGCTGGCTAACACTGCATTTATCGGGGGTGGAACATCATCGGACATCTAGTCGAGATATGTAAAAACGAATGATCCCGTATTCAAAATTTCAACGATGCCCGAGGTTGTGATGCGTTTAACTTGGCCAGACGCCGCTCTTGTTCGTTGATGCCGGCTCGCCTCCTGATCTCCGCAATTTGTGCGTGTAGGGCCACGATTTGTCGTTGAAGTTTGCTGGCGCGCTCGGCGTCACCTTTCGCGCCTGCAACGGCCAGCTGCGTTTCGAGCCGCCCGATTTCAATTTCAATCGAGGCGGTGTCAGTTAATGCGCTGGATGGTGCGCCCGCAGCAGGACCGGCCGACTCTGACACAGACGGTGCGCGATGTGGTCGGGTACTAGATGCCATCGAAGCGTCGTTGTTGACGGCTGGTGTTTGTGGTCGCGTGCCGATACGGGACGTGGAGGGCGTCTCGCCAATCCGATGCTCAGTATATGGCGCTAGGATTTCGGCCGATTTTTGCTGGACGATCTGACCTAGCATCGGGCGAGACAAAGCAATACGACTATGTATCGCTTGCCCCGAAATCCTGCGAAATGTGGTTCGTCTGCTGTGCGCGAGCGTTGATCTATTGAACTGCGCCCGCTCCGCAGTGAATTTGTCGAGCTTAGCGCGTAGCAAGTTCGCGTGCTGGGGCGTGAGGATCGCGTTGCCAACACAATCGAGCTGATAGTTCTTCCCGCCGTTGTCCTCGTAGATATATCCGCGAAATCGGATGGCTCGGCCATTTTTCTTGTTCTTGATGCTGACGTAATCCGAGCCGATGCGCGAAAACTCACATCCATGCTCACGCAGATATTCGATAAGTTCGGGGCGATTCCTGATCTTCCCTCCGTGGATCTTGCGCACAAGATTTGCATGCCATTTGAGCTTCGAGGCGTAGGTGCCTGAATCGATGTCCACGTTGTCACGGATGGCCTGCGCATTGATCTTGCTGATATGTTCGCTTTCGCGCAGTCGAGTGGGATTAGGCACCACCTGCTCATAGCCAAACTCATTGTTCATGATGGCGACGAACGCATTGTAGAAGGCCAAATTCTTTGCGCCAGGCGGATGAATGTTCATCGATTTGTGGGTGCTCAACTCAACACGAGGCACGACAAAATTGAGCTCGATGCGCCCCTTGTCCCGATGCTCGACCCAGAGGATGTTGTACCGGTCAGGCGTGAGACCTGCCAGAAAGCACTGCTCGAAGCGGGCCATTGCATGGTGTTTCTGTTCGTCGGTCGGCTGTTCGTTGGGTCGGAAAGCGAGACAGCCCGCAACATAGCGATGCTTGAAAGGCAAACTCTCAATCAGGCAGTCTGTGACAGCAGGATCGCCCGCCAAGATTTCAGGCTTGACCGAGCGAACGGCTTTCGTGTGGTCACGGTCACTCAATAGGTATTGGACGGGGCCAACGGCACTGAGTTTCTGCGAGCGATGAAAAATCTTGATCATCATGACGCGTCCTCCTCGGTTTCAGGTGCACCACGCTGGAAGAAGTAATTCCGATGGGCCGCCAGTTCCGCCCGTATGCTCCGCAAGGCGTCGATAGTCTGCTCGCGCTCCGGTCCTTGTTGATTGCAATGCGACGCGATTGCGTCAAGACTGATTGCGAGCTGTTGAATATGCAAGACATACTGCGGCACCCAATTTGGGGCGAAGACATTTCGCACGCGCGATCGCTGTACGCCATCCAGTGCCATTTGCTTGACGTAAGCCCCTGGAGATTTGGATGCCGCACGAGCGGTAAGCTCCTGCAGTCGTGAAAATTCGTCGGCGCTGAATTGGATTTCGATGCGGTTTCGACGCTTCGGTGTGGATGACATTTCGGCCATAGTTCCTCCTTTCTTGTTGTTCTTGTTGTGGTCGAAGCGGGTATCAGGGCAGCGCCCTGACATGGTTCGGATTCTGGCGATAGCCGGAATCCGAGTAACCTTGCTGTTTTAGATTTTCAGCTTTGTGCGAGTGCGCCCACTGCCTTCCTGGGTGTCGCCAATGCCAAGCTTTTCACGCGCAGCGAATATCTTGCCAAGTACGCTAGGGGCCTGATAAGTCTCTGGCTCGATGTCTGAAAAATCGACCACCAGCACATCAATTTCGGCCAGGCGAGCAAGCAACGCGGCCGAATACAGAAAGACACGCTTGACGTTATCAACGACGAGCGCGATGCACTTCTGGTTGCCAAGCATGATGATTGAAGCGTGGCTGACGCTTCCTCTATTAAGGATGGTAGGACTGCATAATTTTTTGGATTCCTGATTTATATTTGTTGTCATAAGACCCCTCCGTTTTATTCAGGCTAACGGAAAAAATACGGAAGTCAAGGCCGCGCCGATCAGATTTTCGATTTCGCCCGTTTTTGTTTTCTTGTTTTTGGGGTTTTCAGGCGGATGGGTTGTCCCGATTCCGAGCAGGCTTGCAGATGGTGGATTTCCCTTCTGCTGGCAAGGGGTTTGCACATGAGTTGCAGAAAGGCACAGCTTCGCTGATTACCTGACACACCGTCGTGACACGAAAATTCTTGCAAAAAAACTCGTACCAATCACAGGCCACGATTCAGGCGGCGAACAAGGTCCCAGTATTTTTTCACGGTGTTTCGGGACAAACCTGATACCTCGATCACGCTGCTCTGATCAACCACGTGACCTTGCTCTTACGAACAATGCCATCGTTATCTGGGTCTTCATCGAATTTGACATACCAAACCCCTGTTTCCCCGTCTTGGAGCACATCGGTATGAAGGTTGATCTGTGCCAGTTCTTCGATGCGGCATCCGAAAAATGCCGCTACAAGCGTAGTCCAGAATTTATGCGGCTCGGTGGTTTTGAATTTGGCTGCGTATTTGAACAGTTCTTCCAGTTGAACAAGTGAGTAAGCATCGCGATCGAGTGATGCGGGTTTGTCGCGCTTGGGTTTCAGGGTTGCAGCAGTGATCTGGGGCAGGCCCTTCCGAATGCGGTGCCAGTTAATGAATCCGCCAATGATCGTGATGTAGTCGCCGTTCGTTTTATCCTCGCGGCTATCGTCTGCGGCAATTTCTTCTGCCAGCGCGGAGAAACGGGCTTGGTCGATGCTGGCGAATGGGGTATCTGCTCCGAGCTTGCTAACGAGGAATGTGAGCTTCGTCTTGTAGCTCTTGCGGCTTGTGGGCTTGACCTCGACCTTTTCCAGATACTCGGTGACGGCTTCTTGCAGGGTGGGGCCACTGACAGCTTCTGGAGGCGAGGCAGGACTAGGAATAGGCTGTTTTGCAATGACAGTGACAGCTTCCTTGAACCTGCCAATGTGCTCGATGGCTTGCAGGGCCAGTGCGTGATCTTCTGGGCCATTGGCTTCGATTTCGAGCGAACCGTCGCCACCTCGGACGATGATAGTGGTCCAGGCTGCGTTGCACCAGGTCAAAGTCAGTGATTTTCGGTTTGCTCATCCCCATGCTCTCGATCTGCGTATTGAAATGGAGCGCCAGCAACTTGGCTTGCTGGAAGTCTTTGGTCCCGAGGGACTTTCTGAACTCTACCTGTTTTGAGGTGCCGTGCAGAAACTTGGGGACAACAACACGCAGGTAGTAGGTACCAAAGCGGTTGCGAATCAGGCGGGGAATTTTGATCATCTGGGTCACATGCTGTGACACCGGACAAAAGAAAAAGCCTTGCAAACCATTGATTTGCAAGGCTTTTTGACATGCTGGTGGCGAATCAGGGATTCGAACCCCGGACCTGCGGATTATGATTCCGTCGCTCTAACCGACTGAGCTAATTCGCCGAAGAAGGAAATTATCGCGATGCAGCCCGAAGCTGTCAACCCCCTTCGTCATCTTTTTTGCAGGGAAGGCGGCCGCCGGGCGAGAAGCCTTGCCCGGCGGCGCTCCCAGCCTCAATCCTGCGCGTAGATATCCGAATCCTTGGTTTCCTTCACGAACAGCATGCCGATCACGAAGGTGCCCAGCGCGATGATGATCGGATACCAGAGGCCCGAGTAGATATCGCCGCGCGCCGCCACGATCGCGAATGCCGTCGCCGGCAGGAAGCCGCCGAACCAGCCGTTGCCGATGTGATAGGGCAGCGACATCGAGGTGTAGCGGATGCGGGTCGGGAACATCTCCACCAGCATCGCTGCGATCGGCCCGTACACCATGGTCACGAAGATCACGAGGATCGTCAGCATCACCACCGTCATCGGCCAGTTGAGCTGCGCGGGGTCGGCCTTCTGCGGATAGCCCGCCGCTTTCAGCGTGGCCGCGAGCGTCTTGTCGAACAGCGCGCCGGCTTCCTTGGCGTCAGGCGCACGGCCGTCAAATGTGTCGATGGTCGTGTCGCCCACCTTGATCTGCGCGCGCGTGCCTGCCGGGGCGGCCACGTTGTCGTAGTTCAGGCCAGCCTTCGAAAGTGCGCTTTTGGCGATGTCGCACGAACTCGTGAACTTCGAGGTGCCGACCGGGTTGAACTGGAACGAGCATTCGGCCGGATCCGCGATCACGACGATCGGCGCGCGCTGCGTGGCGGCTTCGAGCGCCGGGTTCGCGTAGTGCGTGATCGCCTTGAAGATCGGGAAGTAGGTGAGCGCCGCAATCAGGCAGCCAGCCATGATGATGGGTTTGCGGCCGATCTTGTCCGACAGCGCGCCGAAGAACAGGAAGAACGGCGTGCCGATCAGCAGCGCCACCGCGATCAGGATGTTGGCGCTGGCGCCGTCCACCTTGAGCGTCTGCGTAAGGAAGAAGAGCGCGTAGAACTGGCCCGTGTACCAGACCACGGCCTGGCCGGCCGTGACGCCGAAGAGGGCGAGCAGCACGACCTTGAGGTTCTTCCACTGGCCGAATGCTTCCGTGAGCGGCGCTTTCGAGACCTTGCCTTCCGCCTTGATGCGCTTGAACGCCGGCGATTCGTCGAGCTGCAGACGGATCCACACCGAAACGGCGAGCAGCAGGATCGAGGCGATGAACGGAATGCGCCATGCCCATGCGGCGAACTGTTCCTCGCCGGTGAAGGTGCGCACGCCGAGGATCACGAGCAGCGAGAGAAACAGGCCAAGCGTGGCCGTCGTCTGGATCCACGAGGTGTAGAAGCCGCGGCGTCCGGCCGGCGCGTGTTCCGCGACGTAGGTCGCCGCGCCGCCATACTCGCCGCCGAGCGCGAGACCCTGCAGCAGACGCATGGCGATGAAGATCACCGGCGACGCGATGCCGATCGACGCGTAGCCGGGCAGGAAACCGACCACGAAGGTCGAGATGCCCATGATGACGATCGTGACTAGGAACGTGTGCTTGCGGCCCACGAGGTCGCCGAGGCGACCGAACACGATCGCGCCGAACGGACGCACGGCAAAGCCGGCGGCGAAGCCGAGCAGCGTGAAGATGAAGCCGGCGGTGGGATTGACGCCGGAAAAGAAGCTCTTGCTGATGAAGGCCGCAAGCGATCCGGCCAGGTAGAAGTCGTACCACTCGAACACGGTGCCGAGCGACGACGCGAAAATCACGCGTTTTTCGTCGCTGGTCATCGGCGCATGCGAGACTTGTCCGCCAACGGTTGCCATAGATGTCTCCAGTATTGATATGCGTGTGGTCCGTCGGGCAGGCGACTCGTAGACCCGCGGTCCTGCGGAGCATTATTGGAATGGAAACTTACGGGCTTCTGACGCGCGTGTGGGTTTCTGAATGATGTGCCGGGGTGGGGTAATTGGCCATGTTCTCTGAACGCACGATTAAAATCGCGCATTCTGATTCGAACGTCTTCTAACGTGGCAATCGCGACTCGCGTGTCGCGGATCGGATAAGGGTAAGTCCCATCCCGGTTTTCCGACGCGATCCGTCAGTTTCGCGCGCGCAGCCGCAGTGTCACGCGCACGAGCGTGCCGGCGAGCCGCGGCGTGTCCTGATAGACGTGATCGTCGATGGCGAGCGTGCCGCCGTGCATCGTCGCGATTTCGCGCACGATCGCAAGCCCGAGCCCGCTGCCTTCGCCGTCGCGCCCGAGAATGCGGTAGAAGCGCTCGAGCACGCGCTCGCGCTCGGCGCCCGGAATGCCGATGCCCGTGTCTTCCACCTCGAGATGGACCACGCCCGCCGCGGGCTCGGGCCGTACGCGCACGGTGATGCGTCCGCCTGCGGGCGTATAGCGGATCGCGTTGTCGATGAGGTTCGAGAGCATCTCGCGCAGCATCACCGGGTTGCCGTCCACTTCGACGCGCGCGGCTTCGCCATCGTCTTCCTCGCTGTCACAGGCCGTTTCGGGGCCTTCGTAGCCGAGGTCCATCTGTTTGGCGAGCGCCGGCTGCACCCAGTCGCGCACGGCGTGGCGCGCCACATCGGCCACGTCCACCGCCGTGAAGACTTGCCCGGACATGCGGTTTTCCGCGCGCGCGAGTGCGAGCAACTGCGTGACGAGACGCGCGGCGTGCTCGGAGCTCGTCGCGATCTGCTCGAGCGAGCGGTGCACTTCGGCGGGCGCGTTCTGGCGCAGCGCGAGTTCGGCCTGGGTGCGCAAGCCCGCCAGCGGCGTTTTCATCTGATGCGCGGCGTCGGCGATGAAGCGCTTCTGCAGCTCCATGTTCTGTTCGAGCCGCGTGAGCAGGTCGTTGAACGAGGTGACGAGCGGCTCGATTTCGGGCGGCGCGCGGCGCGCTTCGAGCGGCGAAAGATCGTCGGGGCGACGCATGCGGATGTTCGACTGCAGCGCGTGCAAGGGCGCGAGGCCCCGCGAGAGGCCGAACCACACGAGCAGGATCGCGAGCGGCAAGATCACGAACTGCGGCAGGATCACGCCCTTGATGATGTCGTTGGCGAGCTGCCGGCGCTTGTCGAGCGTTTCCGCGACCTGCACGAGCACGGGCTGGCCTTGTCGGTCGCCGGCGCTGAGGTGCGTCGGGTCCACGGTCGTATAGGCGACGCGGATGTCGATGCCATGCAGCGTGTCGTCGCGGAATTCGACGAGGCCCGGCGGCGGGCGGTCGTCGTCGTGCGGCAGCGGCATGTCGCGATCGCCGCCGATCAGCTCGCCGCGGCTGCCGAGCACCTGGTAGAACACGCTGTCGACGTTATCGGCGCGCAGGAAGTCGCGCGTGGAGGCGGGCAGTGTCAGCTCGGCCACGCCGTTGACGGGCTGGATCTGGCGCGCGAGCACATAGGCGTCGGTTTCGAGCGCGCGGTCGAAGGGGCCGTTGGCGATCGACTTCGCCACGAGATACGTGACCGCGATGCTCATCGGCCAGAGCAGCAGCAACGGCGCGAGCATCCAGTCGAGAATCTCGCCGAAGAGCGAGCGCGGGCGCGCCTCGGCGGCGGCTTCGGCTTCGTCGGGCGGGGCGAACGGATTGGCATAACGGGCGTCGCGCGCATCGTCGTCGAGGGCGTCGGCCGCGAATGCGGACGCGTCCCGCGCGGTTTCGCCGGCCGCGCCCGCGGCGCCCTTGGGCGGCGCGTCGCGCGCGATGGGAGGACGCCCGGCCATCGTCGACCCCGTCTACTTGAAGTAGTGGCTGGCGGGCATCGCCGGCGCGGCGTCGGGCGCGCCGGACCCGGTCCGGGCGGGCGGCTGGCCTGCGCTGGTCTGCGCTTCCTTTGCCTCCTTTTCGAGGCAGTAGCCGAGCCCGCGCACGGTCACGATGCGCACGCCGCCTGCTTCGATTTTCTTGCGCAGCCGATGAACGTAGACTTCGATGGCGTTGTTGCTGACTTCCTCGCCCCATTCGCACAGATGGTCGACGAGCTGCTCCTTCGAGACGAGCCGCCCGAGCCGCTGCAGCAGCACTTCGAGCACGCCCAGTTCGCGCGCGGAAAGATCGAGCACCTGGTCGTTGATGCGCGCAATGCGCCCCACCTGGTCGAACGCAAGCGCGCCGTGCCGCACGACGGTCGGGCCGCCGCCCGCACCGCGCCGCGTGAGCGCCCGCACGCGCGCTTCGAGCTCGTTGAGCGCGAAGGGCTTGGCCATGTAGTCGTCGGCGCCGAGGTCGAGGCCTTTTACGCGCTCGTCCACGCTGTCGGCGGCGGTGAGGATCAGCACGGGCAGGTTGGAGTTGCGCGCGCGCAAACGGCGCAGCACCTCGAGGCCCGGCATTTTCGGCAGGCCCAGATCGAGGATCAGGAGGTCGAACGACTGCATCGACAAGGCGGTATCGGCATCCACGCCGCTACGCACGTGATCAACGGCATAGCCCGACTGGCGGAGTGATCTGACGAGCCCGTCCGCGAGTATGCTGTCGTCTTCGGCAATGAGGATTCGCATGTTGCGCCAGCGTCGTCTTCGAGGCTTTTTGACCTCGTAGCACCCGCGCCGCGCCGCGTCCTTGAAGGCGCGGTCAGGCGACGCGCGGCGGTCTCCCGAAATTCACGGTTCTGGATAGCCAGAAAGGCTTGCCAAAACCACTGTTTTTTTATACAGTGTCTGCGTTCGTGTGCATTAGCCCGAATGAGGCGTGCGCATGGTCACGAGATGCCGTTCATCATAGCAAAGGACGATTCATGGAAGATAGCAAGAAAGGCTCGGCTGGGCTGACTGCTGAAAAGAGCAAGGCGCTGGCCGCCGCGCTCGCGCAGATCGAAAAGCAGTTCGGCAAGGGGTCGATCATGCGACTCGGCGACGGCGAGGCGGTCGAGGACATCCAGGTCGTCTCCACCGGTTCGCTCGGCCTCGACATCGCACTCGGCGTGGGCGGTTTGCCGCGTGGCCGGGTGGTCGAGATCTACGGTCCGGAATCGTCGGGCAAGACCACGCTCACGCTGCAGGTGATCGCCGAAATGCAGAAGCTCGGCGGCACGGCGGCGTTCATCGACGCGGAACACGCGCTCGACGTGCAATACGCCGCCAAGCTCGGCGTGAACGTGCCCGAACTGCTCATCTCGCAGCCGGACACGGGCGAGCAGGCGCTCGAAATCACCGACGCGCTGGTGCGCTCGGGCTCGATCGACATGATCGTGATCGACTCGGTCGCGGCGCTCGTGCCGAAGGCCGAAATCGAAGGTGAAATGGGCGACTCGCTGCCGGGTCTGCAGGCGCGCCTGATGTCGCAGGCGCTGCGCAAGCTCACCGGCACGATCAAGAAGACGAACTGCATGGTGATCTTCATCAACCAGATCCGCATGAAGATCGGCGTGATGTTCGGCAACCCGGAAACCACCACGGGCGGCAACGCGCTCAAGTTCTACTCGTCGGTGCGTCTGGACATTCGCCGCATCGGTTCGATCAAGAAGAACGACGAAGTGATCGGCAGCGAAACGCGTGTGAAGGTCGTGAAGAACAAGGTTTCGCCGCCGTTCCGCGAAGCCGTGTTCGACATTCTCTACGGCGAGGGCATCTCGCGTCAGGGCGAAATCGTCGACCTCGGCGTGCAGGCCAAGATCGTCGACAAGGCGGGTGCGTGGTACAGCTATAACGGCGAGCGCATTGGCCAGGGCAAGGACAACGCACGCGAATTCCTGCGCGAGAACGCGGACATTGCTCGTGAGATCGAAAACCGTATCCGCGAATCGCTTGGCGTGAGCACGATGCCGGACGGCGTCAACGACTCCGGCGAAGTCGAAGTCGCTGACGAAGAGTAAGTCCACCAGGCTCTCGTAGATAAGGCAAGCTGATGCGCAAGGGCGGGTCACATACGTCCTCGCCTTCCGGCGAGCAGGCTAACCCGGGTGCGGGTTCGCCTGCGGACAGGAACGCCGAGCGGCGCTCCGCCGTGAAGCCTGCCGACTCGCGCGCGAACCGCTCAAGCTATTTGAGCCGCGACGCCCAGGCGGGCGATCGCGGCTTTGTGCATTCTGGCGCCGCGTATTCCTCGCCCGCCGATCTCAGCGACGATGGCGGCGCCGTCTTCGAAGTCCCGTTCGAGGCTTTCTTCGGCGGGGCTGACGAGGCGGCGGCAAACGCGCCGCCAGAGCCGCTGTCCGGGACATCATTCAAGCGATCGTCTTCATACCCGTCGCGCGCGCCTGGCGGAACAGCGCGTGAATCCAGCGCGCCGCCAGCCGACCACGCTGACCAATACGAGCGCAGCTCGGCCAGCCGCGCCGCACGCGCCAGCGAGCGAGAAAAAACGTCCAGGGCGAAAGAGCGCCCCGAGCGCTCTCTCAAGGGCCGCGCGCTCGGCTATCTTTCGCGCCGCGAATACAGCCGCGCCGAACTCTCGCGCAAGCTCATGCCGTACACAGAGGACGCCGACGCACTCGAAGTGCTGCTCGATTCGCTCGAACGCGAAGGCTGGCTCTCCGATGCGCGCTTCGCCGAAAGTGTCGTGCACCGGCGCGCGTCGCGCGTTGGGGCAGGGCGTATCGTCAGCGAACTCA
Source organism: Paraburkholderia silvatlantica (assembly GCF_003096715.1). Classification (GTDB taxonomy): domain Bacteria; phylum Pseudomonadota; class Gammaproteobacteria; order Burkholderiales; family Burkholderiaceae; genus Paraburkholderia; species Paraburkholderia silvatlantica. The sequence goes on along the minus strand of NZ_QEOL01000006.1, from coordinate 230,597 downwards.
AGCGCCACGCGGTGGGCGAAGCGCTCATCGAAGAGGTGAGTTCGCAACTGCGCGAGACCGAGCTCGTGCGTGCCCGCACGGTCTGGCAGAAGAAGTACGGCCAGCTGCCCGAGACGCCTGCCGAACGCGCGCGCCAGGCGCGCTTTCTCGCGGCGCGCGGCTTCTCGATGTCGATCATCGGCAAGATCCTCAAGGGAATCGGCGAAGACTGCTCCGACAACTGAGCCGGTCGTCTCGAAAAATCCGCGCGGGCAAGTCCCCGTCCGGCCTGTGTGTTCGCGGCTGTCTCAAATACCCGGTATGTTAAAATCGCGAGGTTTTCCAATCCGGTCTTACCTTTAGCATGCCGCTCTCTCCGCCCGTGCCCCGCCAGTTGCGCCATCAGCGCGCCATCCGGGCGGTTGCCTATGAGCGCGAAGACGGCCTGTGGGACATCGACGCGTGCCTGACCGACCACAAGCCACGCGACGTGCCGCTTGCCGCCGGTGTCCGGCCCAATGGTCTGCCGATCCATGAACTCTGGCTGCGCATTACGATCGATCGCAAGTTCAACGTTGTCGACGCCGAAGCGTCGTCCGACTGGGTGCCTTACGACGGTCAGTGCCAGAACGCCAATCCCGCCTATCGGGCCCTTATCGGGCTCAATCTCCTCGACAACTTCCGCCGTGAAGCGGGCCGGCTCCTCGCCGGCACGGCCGGCTGCACGCACCTTACAGAAATGTTGGGCGTTTTGCCGACCGCTGCGATCCAGGCGTTCGTCGGGGCAGTGTGGGACACATCGAATGGCTCGCCGGGTGAAGCGCCCGGACCGGAACTCGGCAAGACCGCCGGAGGCAATGAGGCCGCCGGTGAAAAGCCGCCCTTCCAGCTTGGCCGCTGCCACGCGCTGCGGTTCGACGGGGAGGCGGTGAAGCAGTTTTATCCGCGCTGGTATGGCCATGTGCCGCGTTCAACAGCACGCGGCGCGGAAACCGCCGGCGTGCGCGACAGCCGGAGCCCGGGCCAGGAGGGCAGGGCCGACGCCGTCTCGCATGAATAACAACAGCGGAATCGAAGTTCACTCCAACTCTCAGACTGAAGGAATCACGCATGAAGATTCACGAGTACCAGGGTAAGGAAATCCTGCGGAAATTCGGAGTCGCGGTCCCGCGCGGCATCCCGGTATTTTCGGTGGATGACGCGGTCAAGGCCGCTCAAGAGCTGGGCGGTCCGGTTTGGGTCGTCAAGGCGCAGATCCACGCGGGTGGGCGCGGCAAGGGCGGTGGCGTGAAGGTTGCCAAGACGCTCGAGCAAGTGCGCGAATACGCGAACCAGATCCTCGGCATGCAGCTCGTCACGCACCAGACCGGTCCGGAAGGCCAGAAGGTCAACCGTCTGCTGATCGAAGAAGGCGCCGACATCAAGCAGGAACTGTATGTCAGCCTCGTCGTCGACCGCGTGTCGCAGAAGATCGTCCTGATGGGTTCGAGCGAAGGCGGCATGGACATCGAAGAAGTGGCCGAAAAGCACCCGGAACTGATCCACAAGGTCATCGTCGAGCCGTCGACGGGGCTGCTCGACGCCCAGGCCGACGACCTCGCCGCGAAGATCGGCGTGCCGGCTGCTTCGATTCCGCAAGCTCGCGCGATCCTGCAAGGCCTGTACAAGGCATTCTGGGAAACCGACGCGTCGCTGGCTGAAATCAACCCGCTGAACGTCTCCGGCGACGGCAAGGTCATCGCGCTCGACGCGAAGTTCAACTTCGACTCCAACGCGCTGGCCCGTCATCCGGAAATCGTCGCATACCGCGACCTGGACGAAGAAGATCCGGCTGAAATCGAAGCCTCGAAGTTCGACCTCGCGTACATCTCGCTCGACGGCAACATCGGCTGTCTGGTGAACGGCGCAGGCCTCGCAATGGCGACGATGGACACCATCAAGCTGTTCGGCGGCGAGCCGGCCAACTTCCTCGACGTGGGCGGCGGCGCCACGACCGAGAAGGTCACGGAAGCGTTCAAGCTCATGCTCAAGAACCCGGGCCTGAAGGCGATCCTCGTGAACATCTTCGGCGGCATCATGCGCTGCGACGTGATCGCAGAAGGCGTGATCGCCGGTTCGAAGGCCGTGAACCTGAACGTGCCGCTCGTCGTGCGCATGAAGGGCACGAACGAGGACCTCGGCAAGAAGATGCTGGCCGAATCGGGCCTGCCGATCATCTCGGCAGACAGCATGGAAGAAGCCGCGCAGAAGGTCGTCGCGGCTGCCGAAGGCAAGTAATTTTCACCGGACACGAATGGCGCGGTGCCGGCGCGGCCACTGTAATGAATGTGGCAGTGCGACATGACGCCAGACGAACAGAGGTCAATACATGTCGATTCTGATCAACAAAGACACCAAGGTCATCACGCAGGGCATCACCGGCAAGACCGGTCAGTTCCATACCCGCGCTTGCCGTGAGTACGCGAACGGCCGTGAAGCGTTCGTTGCTGGCGTGAACCCGAAGAAGGCCGGCGAAGATTTCGAAGGCATTCCTATCTACGCAAACGTGCGTGAAGCGAAGGAAGCCACCGGCGCGACCGTTTCGGTCATCTACGTGCCGCCGGCAGGCGCTGCTGCTGCGATCTGGGAAGCCGTCGAGGCCGACCTCGATCTCGCAATCTGTATCACGGAAGGCATTCCCGTGCGCGACATGATCGAAGTCAAGGACCGTATGCGCCGCGAAGGCCGCAAGACGCTGCTCCTCGGCCCGAACTGCCCCGGCACGATCACGCCGGACGAGCTGAAGATCGGCATCATGCCGGGTCACATCCACCGCAAGGGCCGCATCGGCGTCGTGTCGCGTTCGGGCACGCTGACCTATGAAGCGGTTGCGCAGCTGACCGCGCTTGGCCTCGGCCAGTCGTCGGCAGTCGGTATCGGCGGCGACCCGATCAATGGTCTGAAGCACATCGACGTCATGAAGATGTTCAACGACGATCCGGATACGGACGCTGTCATCATGATCGGCGAGATCGGCGGTCCGGACGAAGCGAACGCCGCTTACTGGATCAAGGACAACATGAAGAAGCCGGTGGTTGGCTTCATCGCGGGCGTCACGGCGCCTCCGGGCAAGCGCATGGGCCACGCCGGCGCGCTGATCTCGGGCGGTGCGGATACGGCCGACGCGAAGCTGGAAATCATGGACGGCTGCGGCATCAAGGTGACGCGCAACCCGTCGGAAATGGGCCGTCTGCTGAAGTCGGTGCTGTAATACGCAAGAATCGCCACTCCCGCGCAGCACGTATGCGCGGAAGAGCGGCGTTTTTTGATATGCTTGCGGAATCCTTTCACGAGGTTTCCGAACAAGAGCGAGGGAGCCAGTCATGGCCCCTCGCTTTTTTATTTGGCTCGCCGTATGAGCCGCCCATCCTGAGTCACGGCTGAGTCTTCGTCTCCATGCTCGAGTTTTTCGCGTCGCTCCACTGGGGCGCTGTCATTCAGATCATCGTCATCGACATCCTGCTCGGCGGCGACAACGCCGTGGTGATCGCGCTCGCCTGCCGCGACCTGCCTTCGCAGCAGCGCATGCGCGGCATTCTGTGGGGCACCGCTGGCGCGATCGCGCTGCGCGTGGTGCTGATCGCATTCGCCGTGGTGCTGCTCAACGTGCCGTTCCTCAAGTTCGCCGGCGGCCTGCTGCTGCTGTGGATCGGCGTCCGGTTGCTCGCGCCCAGTCAACTCGAGCACGCCAACGTGAAGCCTGCCGAGAAGCTGATGGGCGCGATCAAGACGATCGTCGTCGCCGATGCGGTGATGAGCCTCGACAACGTGGTCGCGATCGCGGGCGCAGCCGAAGCGGCCGATTCGCGCCATCGCATCGCCCTGGTGATCTTCGGGTTGATGGTGAGCATTCCGCTCATCGTGTGGGGCAGCCAGCTCGTGCTCAAGCTGCTCGACCGCTACCCGGTGATCGTGACGCTCGGTGCTGCGCTGCTCGGCTGGATCGCGGGCGGGCTCATCGTCAACGACCCCGCCGGAGACCGCTGGCCGCTGCTCGATACGCCCGCGGCCGAATACGGCATGAGCGTGGCGGGGGCAGTCTTCGTCGTCGCGCTCGGGACCTGGCTCAGGCGCCGCAACGCGCGGCGCGGCACGGCGCAGGGGCCACAGTCGCACTGAGCGCATAGGGCTGTGCCATTGTGCCTGGGCCATCTGGCCGACTGCTGCGCAAAGCGAGCCGCCGATACGATCAAGACGCCTGTTCACGACTGTGAGCAGGCGTTTCTTGTTTCAGGAGCCCTGACGATGACCGTATCCGCACTTCCCATGAGCGCGCCGCCGCGCAACAGCTGCGCGTGTTTTGCCAGACTTTCGCGCATCGCAAGCATTGCCGGGCGCTGGACTGCGCACGGCTTCACGCTGATCGAACTGATGATCGTGCTCGCGATCGTCGGTGTGATCGCCGCCTACGCCATTCCCGCGTACCAGGACTACCTCGCTCGCAGCCGCGTGGGCGAGGGCCTGTCGCTCGCGGCTTCCGCGCGCCTTGCCGTGGCGGAGAACGCCGCGAGCGGCAACGCGTTCGGCGCGGGCTACACGGTGCCGCCCGCTACGCGCAACGTGCAGTCGCTGCACATCGACGACACGACCGGTCAGATCACGATTGCCTTCACCTCACGGGTGGCGCCCGAGGGCAGCAACACCATCGTGCTTGTGCCCTCGGTGCCCGACAACGCGGATGCGCCCACGGCGCGCGTCGCGCTCGCGCAGGGCAGCGTGCAGGGCGGCACGCTCACGTGGGAGTGCTTCGCGGCGGGCAAGACGGCTTCGTCCCTTGGCGCGCCCGGCGCGGGCCCATCGCCGGAGGACGCCGCGACGCTGGCGGGCAATCTCGCGCCGCCGGAGTGCCGCGCATAAGGTTTGCGCATCGGTGCGGGAGCAACCGTGAGCGCTTGCGAGCCTGGTCGCGCAGCGCATGCCGATGCGGCCCAACCGGCCGCACCCGCACAGCGGGGGAAAAGTTTTGTATAGTGCCCCGTTGCTGAACGCCCCCGCCCAACCATGCCTTCCAATTTTGCGCGTTACCTTACGTTCGTCTTGCTGGCCCTCGCGTTGACGCTGCCCTATGCGGTCGTCAGCCACACCTATCCGATTCCGACTTTCTACGCGGAATTCGTTGCACTGACACTTTATGTGCTGATGGGCGCCGCGACGTTGCTGCTCGTTCGTCCGGCGCGCGCGGGCGAGAGCTTCGCGTCGCCCACGGTCGCGCTCGTGCCGCTTTTATTCGGTCTGCTGCTGATCGTGCAGACGTTCGCACTGCCGCTCGCCGAGCCTTCGATGAACTGGCTCGGCGCGGGTTATCTCCTCGCCGCGTTCCTGGCGGCGCACGCGGGCTACACCATCACGCGGGCGCGCCTCATGCGGTCCGCGCTCGTGTGGGGGGCGTTCGCGCTGCAGTTCGGCGGCCTTTTCGCCGTGTTCACCCAGGTGATCCAGCTCTTTCACCTGGAGACAAAGGTCACGCCGCTCGTGGTGGCGTACAACATTACCGTCGATCGCCGGCCGTTCGGCAACATGGCGCAGGCCAATCACCTGGCCACGTATATTGCCTTCGCGATGGCGGGTGCGATGTACCTCGTGCTCACGCGGCGTCTGAACGTCTTGCTCTGGGGCATGCTGACCGCGATCTATTCTGGCGGTCTCGCGCTCACGGTGTCGCGCGGGCCGTGGCTGCAGATGGGCGTCATTTTCGTGGCGGGTCTGTGGATCGCGCTCACGGGCTGCCGCAGCGAAGCCGACGAGGGCCGCGGTGCGCTCGCGCAAGGCCTCGCATCGGCTGCGGGCCCGGGCCCGGGGCGCCAAGCCGGCGGCGTGCGCGCCTGGATCATCCCCGTCGTGCTCGTGCTGATCTTTTTCGGCATGAATACGTTCGTGCGCTGGGCCAACGTCCACTACGGCCTGGACCTTGCGCAGTCGGCCGCCGAGCGCATGAAAGACGCCAGCCAGATCGCGCCGCGCCTCGCGCTGTGGCGCTACGGCTGGACGATGTTTAAGTCGCATCCGGTGCTGGGCGTCGGCTGGGGCGATTTCCCGGTGCATCAGTTCGAGCTGGTGCGCTCGCTTGGCGGCGTCGAGATCGCCAACAACGCGCACGATATCTTCCTCGACCTGCTCGCGAAGACCGGCCTCGTCGGTCTTGCCATCGTCGTGATCGGACTCGTCGCGTGGTTCGTGCGCGGGCTGCGCGCGCCGCACACCGCCGAGCGCGTGTTTGGCTTCATGCTGATCGGCGTGCTCGTCATGCATGCACTGGTCGAATATCCGCAGCAGTACATGTTCTTCCTGCTGCCGGCGATGTTCGTGTTCGGTCTGCTGGAGACGAAGCCGCTGCGTGTCGTGCCGTCGCGCGTCTCGCTCGGCGTGTATGCGGTGGTCGTGTTCGGCGGCGTCGCGGCGCTGTACCCCGTGCTGCGCGACTACAACCGCGCCGAGGTGCTGTATTACGGACAGCACCCGGCGCGCGACTACGGCGACGATCCTTCGCGCCTGTTCGGCGCGTGGGGCGACTACGGCATGGCCACGCTGCTGCCGATGGATGCCGCGAGCCTGTCGAGCAAGCTTTACGCGCACCAGCGCGCCATCGCGCTGTTGCCCGGCGAGACGGTGCTGCGCCGCTACGCGGTTTTGCAGGCGCTCGACGGCGATACGGCGGGCGCATTCGATACGGTGGAGCGCCTGCGCATTTTCGCAACGGAATTGCACGACTGGCAGACGCAGCTCGCTTCGCTCTACGGCCTGCTCGACGAGCAGCCCACGCTCGCCGGCTTCAAGGCGCAACTCGTCAAGAAATACGGGACGCCGGCGAAGTCGGTCGAACAGGACGACGAGGACGATTCGGACGATTGAGCCTCAGGGCCTGTGCGCCAAGTGGCGGCGAGCCGGCTCGCCGCCGCGTTCTGAGCCGCAGCTGGTGCAATCAAAACTCGGAGTATTTCGCGGCGCTGCCTTTCGCCTTCTCCACGGGATAGCGCTGCGCGTTCAGCTTGAGCTTTTCCGCTGCCGCATCGACCAGATCGATTCCGGCGGTGTGCGCGACCAGCAAGAGGTAGATGAACACATCCGCGCACTCGTGCTTGAGATGCGTGAGTTGGGCCGGATCGGCGAGCTGTGCGTCGATCTGCGCATCGGTCTTCCACTGGACCGTTTCCAGCAACTCGCCGGCCTCGATGCTCGTGGAGACGATCAGGTTGCGCAACGTGTGAAACGGCTTCCAGTCGCGCTCGTCGCGGAAGGCCAGGACCTGCGCCAGCAGTTCGTCGAGCGTCATGGCGTCAGCGCTCCGCCACCCAATCCCCCGACTTCCCGCCGTGCTTTTCCAGCACGCGCACATCGGTGATCGTCATGCCGCGATCGACGGCCTTGCACATGTCATAGACGGTCAGCAGTCCGACCTGCACGGCGGTCAGCGCTTCCATCTCCACGCCCGTGCGGCCGAGCGTTTCCACCTGCGCCGTGCAGTGAACCCCAGGCAGCGCTTCGTCGAGTGCGAAGTCGACTTTCACTCGCGTGATGGCGAGCGGGTGGCACAGCGGAATCAGATCCGAAGTGCGCTTCGCCCCCTGGATCGCGGCGATGCGCGCAACGCCGATCACGTCACCTTTTTTCGCGTGACCGTCGCGGATCAGCGCGAAGGTTTCCGGCAACATGCGGATCGTGCCGCTCGCGAGCGCAATGCGCTTCGTCTCTGCCTTGCCGCCGACATCGACCATATGGGCGTCGCCGGCTGCGTCAAAATGCGTGAGTTCGGGCATGGTGGTTCTTCCTTGAGGGGTACCTATCTTAACAGTGCCGCACGCCGCGATTTCCATACGTCTTGCCGCGCCGCAAGGGTTGTAAGGCGGGCTACAATCGATGGGTTGGCGCAAGCGAGCAGGTGGTCCAGGTGGTCCGCACCGGGCGCGCCGCCGCGTCAGTGTTCCGTATTTCCCGATCCTGTCATCAATGCGTCTGAAACGGCTGCTTGCTGCATGGTTGTGCGCGTCGCTCGCGGTTTCGCCGCAAGCGTACGCGCAGGCGTCGAGTGCCGCCGTGCTCGATCCCGGCGTGGCACGACCGTTGGCCACGCAGCCCGCCCCGGCCCCCTCCAGCCCTGCACCGAATGCGGCCAATGCGGCCAATGCGGCGCCCCCGCTCGTCAGCGGCCCGTTCGACGACACGGCGGACCCTGTCATCCCCGCCTCGATCGCGCAGGGCGTGTTCGGCACGTACGGCGGCGCGCAGAGCCGCTTCTCGGCCTCGGCTCAATCCAGCGCATCTTCCGCGAGCGGCAACGCCAGCGTGCGCGCACCCGCCTGGGTGCCGCAGCTGCCCGATCTCGGCGATGGTTCGGGCGGCGGGCTCACGCCGCAGGCCGAGCGCCGCATCGGCGAGCGCGTGATGCGCGAGATCCGCCGCGACCCCGACTATATCGGCGACTGGCTCGTGCGCGACTACCTCAACTCGGTCGCCGCGCGCCTGGCTGCCGCCGCGAGCGCCCAGTTCATCGGCGGCTATCGCCCCGACTTCGATCTGTTTGCGATCCGCGACGGCCAGATCAATGCGTTTTCGCTGCCGGGCGGCTTCATTGGCGTGAACTCGGGGCTCATCGTCGTCACGCAAACGGAGTCCGAACTCGCCTCCGTGCTCGGTCACGAAATGGGCCACGTATTGCAGCGGCACATCGCCCGCATGCTTTCGCAGAGCGAGCGCACGGGTCTTGCCGCGCTGGCGGGCGTGCTGTTCGGCATTCTCGCAGGCGTGCTCGCGCATAGCGGGGATCTCGGCGCCGGGATTGCGCTCGGCAGCCAGGCGTATGCGGTGGACAGCCAGCTGCGTTTCTCGCGCGCCGCGGAGCACGAGGCCGATCGCGTGGGCTTCCAGCTGCTCGCGGGTGCGGGCTACGATCCGTGGGGCATGGTGGCGTTTTTCGAGCGGCTCGAGCGCGATTCGATGGAGGACACGGGCGTGCCGGCCTACGCGCGCACGCACCCGCTCACCGGCGAGCGCATCGCCGACATGCAGGACCGCGCGCGCCGCGCCGCTTACCGCCAGCCGCACCAGTCGCCCGAGTACGGTTTCGTGCGCGCACGCGTGCGGGTGCTTCAGGACCGCACGCGCAACGAGTACATCGACGAGGTTTCGCGCCTGCGCTCGGAGCTCGAGGACCGCACGGCGCTCAACGTCGCCGCGAACTGGTACGGCATGGCTTACGCACAGATGCTGCTCGAACGCTACGACGATGCCGCGGCGTCGCTCGCGAACTCGCGCGCGGCGTTCGCGCAGTTCGAGGCCGCGGACGGCAGCAAGACACGCAATTCGCCGAGTCTCGACGTGCTTGCCATCGACATCGCGCGCCGCGCAGGCCGCACCGACGACGCCGTGCGGCTGGGGCAGGCCGCGCACAAGGCGTGGCCGGGCTCCCACGCGGCCACCGATGCGCTGCTGCAGGCGCTGATCGCGGCGCGGCGCTTCAAGGAGGCGCAGACGCTCGCGCGCAGCGAAACCGAGGCCGAACCGCAGCAGGACGCGTGGTGGCTCTATCTGGCGCAGGCGAGTGCCGGACTCGGCGACGCGCTCACGCAGCATCGTGCGATGGCGGAGAAGCTGGCGCTCGACGGCGCCTGGCCCTCGGCCATCCGTCAGCTCAAGGAGGCGCGCGACATGAAGTCGGTGGGCTACTACGACCTGTCGACGATCGAAGCGCGTTTGCACGATTTCGAGGCGCGCTACAAGCAGGAGCGCCAGGACGAGAAGGATGAGGGCCGCGGCTGACTCTGCACTCTGAGTCCGCACTCAGTCTGCGGATGCAGGCGGCGCGCCGCTCGCACTGTGCTGCGCGGTCTGCGCTTCGCGCCCGGCGCGCGCCGGGCTCGTCACGAAGGCAAAGCGCGTGCTCACGTCGGCGCGCTTGACCGGCTGCAGCGGCAGCGCAGTGTCGGCGCGCCAGTGGAACGTGCCGCTGTGGGCGTCGTCCGCGAGCGTGGCGTGGTCAGCGAAGAGATCGAGGTCGTGGTCGTGCAGCAGCGCCGCACGCGGCGGCGTGCCCGCATCGGCGAAGATCACGCTGCCCGCTTCGTCGAGGTAGGCGGCCACGGGCTCGAATGCCTGGCCGCCCTGATCGGTGAGCGTCAGCGCGTCGCCGCCGCCGTCAGGACCCGTGGCGAGACGCACGATCCACGGCGTGTATTCGAGCTCGACGTACACGCGCTGCGGCCCGTTCTGGAAGTACCACTGGCCATGTTCGTCGCGCTCGTAATTGCGGTTGATGAAGCCGAGCAGCGCTTCGTGGCGGATCGCCGTGCCGGGTGCGTTCTGTGCCTGGGCGGCCTCGTCGCGCATGCGCCAGTTGCCGCGCGCGTCGAGCAGCAGCCAGCCCGTGCAATGCGGGACGTTGGGCCAGCGCGCGAGCGCTTGTTTGACGATGTCATCCATGAGAGACGAAAGGCGAGAGATAAGCGAATACGCGCTGCGAAAGCCAGTCGCTGCGGCCAGGGAACGGGCCCGTCATGAAGCCGACGTGGCCGCCGTGCGCGGGCTGATCGAGCTCGACGGCGGCGCTCACTTCGTGGCGCGCGGGCAGCGCATGGTCCGGCAGGAACGGATCGTTGCGCGCGTTCAGAATGAGCGTGGGGACGGCGATTTCGCCGAGCTTCGGGCGGATCGTCGCCTGGGTGTAGTAGTCGTGGGTATCGCGAAAACCGTGCAGCGGCGCGGTCACGACATTATCGAATTCGTACATCGTGCGGCTGGCGAGCACGGCTTGCGCGTCGAACAGGCCGGGGTACTGCTCGAGCTTCTGGAGCGCCTTCACCTTCAGTGTCTTCAGGAAGCTGCGCGTGTAGACCATGCCGAAGCCCTGCGTCAGCATCTCGCTGCCTGCATGCACATCGAGCGGCGTGGAGATCGCGGCGGCGGCGGCGACAATCGCGGCGTCTTCGCGACGCTGCGCGAGCCAGTGCAGCAGCACGTTGCCGCCGAGCGACACGCCCGCGACGACGAGCGGCCCTGGGTGGCGGGCGGCGAAGCGGCGCAGCACCCAGTCGACTTCGGCAGAGTCGGCCAGATGGTAGAAGCGCGGCAGCAGGTTCAACGGACCGCTGCAACTGCGAAAGTGGGGGATCGCCGCATGCCAGCCGCGCGCCTGCGCGGCGGCGGCGAGCGCGCGCGCGTAGTGGGAACTCGAGCCGCCTTCCAGACCGTGGAACAGGACGAAAAGCGGGGCGTCGGGGGCGTTGTGTGATTGCGCACCGGCAAGCCTCGCGTCGAGCCAGTCCACTTCGATGAAGTCGCCATCCGGCGTGTCCCAGCGCTCGCGCCGGTAGGCGGGCGCGGGCAGGCGCGAGAACAGCGCCGGCACGATGGTCTGGATGTGCGCACCGGGCAGCCAGAACGGCGCGCGGTAGTCGTTGTCGTAGTGGGCGCCGAGCAGGGCAGTCTGGGCTTCGAGCGCGGCCGCGACGCGGGCTGCTTCGCCGGGCCTGCTGGTGTCGTCGGTCGTGCTCATCACTGCCCCCTGCTTTGCGCCCTTATGTCAGTGCAGCGCGCCCTGGCCGTGGCGCAATCTGGCCGAAAACTGGGTGGCTGCGTCGTCGGGCATGCGGCTCGCGTGAATGTGCGCAATGCGCCACTCGCCGCGCTCGTGAACCATCACGTAGGTCGTGAAGACCATGGCGGGAATCGCACCGGGATCGACCGGGCGGTGCGCTTCCACGATCGCGTAGACCACGGTCCCGAGGCTGTCGTACACGCGGATGTCGAGCGGCTCGATCGACACCGGCGCGGCTTCGAGCTGCGCGGCGAGGCCCGCGCGGATGCTCGGCAGGCCGTGCAGATGCGCGCCCTGCGCCGTGATGCAGCTCACGAACTCTTCATCGATCCACAGACCCATCAAGCTGTCGATGTTGACTTCCGCGACGGCCTGGTAGTACGCGTTGAGGGTGTCCGCGGCGGCTTCGAAGATGTGGGCAAAACGTGGCATGGCTCGTTGGTCTTGTGCGCTCGGTGTTGCATTCGGCGTCTACCTGGGCGCGGGTTGGCGATTGATCGGTTGCGTCGCTGCGCGGCTGTCGATGCGTGCCGCGCGTTTGCCGCGAGCATGCCGCTTTCGCGAGACAGGCCTGTGACGTGCTCCGATGCGGCGCTTCGGTCCCTCGCGCGCCTCGATGCCTCTATTGGGCGCGCGCAACGCGCATGGCGTCCGTTGCGTGGCGCACATCCGTTGGTGTGCGCGATGTTTTCAGCGTGGCGGGCGGCACATAGCCGCCCAGCGCTGCCGGCGATGTCCGTTGCTTATCGCTGGCTTATCGCTGCCCGAGCAGCATGCCGCGCAGATCGCCGAAAACCTGCTCCGGGCTCAGTTCGCGCAGGCAGTTCAGATGCCCGAGCGGACACTCGCGCGCAAAGCAGGGACTGCATTCGAGATGCAGCCATTGTACCTTTGCAAGCTCGGACAAGGGCGGCGTGTGGCGCGGATCCGTCGAACCGTACAGCGCGACGAGCGGCCGGCGCAGGGCGGCGGCCACGTGCATCAGGCCCGAATCGTTGGTCACCACGGCGTTCGCGCGCGAGATCAGTGCGCACGCCTCGCCGAGCGCGGTTTGCCCGCACAGGTTGCGCACGTTCGGCGCGCGATCGGCAATGGCCTGGGCGAGCGGGGCGTCCTTCGGCGAGCCGAGCGCGACGATCTGCGTGTACGGGAACGACTGGCCCACCATCTTCGCGAGCGCCGCGAAATGCTCGGGCGGCCAGCGCTTGGCAGGGCCGTACTCGGCGCCAGGGCAGAACACGAGCAGCGGTACGCGCGTATCGAGGGTAAAGCGCGCCGACACGCGCGACGCCTCGTTCGGGTCCGACTCGAGGCGCGGCATCGGCAGATCGTCGGGCACGGTCGCGCCGGGCGCGTAGGCGAGCGCGGCGTAGTGCCTGACCATCGGCGCTCGCTCGTCCTTCGGCGGATTCGCATGGCGCACGTTCAAGAGGCCGTAGCGGTTCTCGCCCGTGTAGCCGATGCGCAGCCCGACATTGGCGAGCCACGGGATCAGCGCGGACTTGAGCGAATTGGGCAGCACGTAGGCGGCGTCATAGCGCTCGGCGCGCAAGTCGCCCGCGAGCTGCCAGCGGCGCAGCAGTTGCAGCTTGCCGTGGCCGAGGTCGGTGGCGTAGACGTCGCGGATCTCGGGCATGCGCTCGAGCACGGGCGCAACCCAGGTTGGCGCGAGCGCATCGATCTGAATGCGCGGGTGCAGTTTCACGAGCCGCGAAAAAAGCGGCTGCGCCATCAGTGCGTCACCGATCCAGTTCGGTGCGATTACCAGCGCGCGGCGCATCGGGAGTCAGGGTCCGGAGAGGGTAAAGGTTGCACGTGCGGCTTGCCCGCCTGGGCCCGGCTTGGGGCCGGCCTGGGGACGTAGTGGGCCGCGCGCGGAACACGGTTGGGAAAAGGGCGACGCGCCGCGCGCCGATCAACGGGCGGCGGCACATCAAGACGCGCCGCCGCATGCACGGCGGCGCGCCGCGAGTCAGGCGAAACGCGTCAGTGGCCGTGGACGACCTCGCCCGCGCGCAGCTTGTAACGCGTGCTGCAGTACGGGCACTTCGCTTCGCCGTGCGTCACGTCGAGGAACACGCGCGGGTGGTTGCTCCAGCGCGGCATCGACGGATTCGGGCAGTAAGCGGGCAGATCCTTGGCCGACAGTTCGACCAGCGGCATTTCCTTGATTTCGCTCATGAGGACGATTCTCTGTGTAGCTGTGGGGTCCGGGCGAAAGAGCGCCCGGACCTTTATGTCTTAGACCTTCGCGAGCCAGTGCGCGTACTTCTCGCTCTTGCCCGAAACGACGTCGAAGAAGGCCGATTGCAGCTTCTCCGTGACCGGGCCGCGCGCGCCGTTGCCGATGGTGCGGTTGTCGAGCTCGCGGATCGGCGTGACTTCGGCGGCGGTGCCGGTGAAGAACGCTTCGTCGCAGGTGTACACCTCGTCACGCGTGATGCGTTTTTCGATCACCGGAATGCCCATGTCGCGCGCGAGCGTGATGACCGTGTCGCGCGTGATGCCGTCGAGGCACGACGAGAGGTCCGGCGTGTACAGCTTGCCGTTGTTCACGAGGAAGAAGTTTTCGCCCGAGCCTTCCGAGACATAGCCGTCCACGTCGAGCAGGAGCGCTTCGTCGTAGCCGTCGGCGGTGGCTTCCTGGTTGGCGAGGATCGAGTTCACGTACCAGCCCGACGCCTTGGCGCGCACCATCGACACGTTCACATGATGGCGCGTGAACGACGACGTCTTCACGCGGATGCCCCTGGCGAGGCCGTCTTCGCCGAGATAGGCGCCCCACGGCCATGCGGCGATGGCCACGTGAATGGTGTTGCCCTTGGCCGAAACGCCGAGCTTTTCCGAGCCGACCCAGATGATCGGGCGGATGTAGCACGACTCGAGCTTGTTCGCGCGCACGACTTCGAGCTGCGCGTCGGCGAGCGTCTTCGCGTCGAACGGCACGTCCATCTGGAAGATCTTGGCCGAATTGAGCAGGCGCCTGGTGTGCTCGGCGAGGCGGAAGATGGCGGTGCTGCCGTCGGCGGTCTGATAGGCGCGTACGCCTTCGAAAACCCCCATGCCGTAGTGCAGCGTGTGGGTCAGCACGTGAATGTTGGCGTCGCGCCAATCAATCAGCCTGCCGTCCATCCAGATCTTGCCGTCGCGGTCGGCCATTGACATACGATTCTCCAGACAAGTGCAGTAAATATCGGGCTTATAGAGGGGCTTCGCCGCGCGCCGCATGGCTGCGGTTGGCAAAGAGAGCTATTTTAGCGTCATTTGATGCCTTCCAGCGCGCCCGCGGGCACGTGGGGCGGGGTTTTCGGGCGATTTTAGGGTCGTTTCGCGCCGCTTCTGGCCGAATTTTTTTCAGCCTGAGCGTGTGCTGCTGCGCAGCAAATGGCGGGAACGCCCGCCCGGCGAGCAGCGGCTGCCCAAATACGGGAGATTCGCCTGAACACGTCTCAGATCGTCCTGGCTATCAGCTAAAATACCGATCTCGCAATTCGATGCCGGCTCGTGCCAGCGACGCGCAGCGACATGGCGGCCCGGGACAGTCGCACCGGATCCCGCGCCGTGCCGTTGAGCACGTCTTGCCGCGCCAGAACGAGGCCCGCGGCGCCGCATCGCCTTGCCACTGCCTTCCCACCATCAAGATGACATGCCCATGAACAAGGTTCTGCGTCTTTCCGCTCTGATCTCCGAAGGCAAATTGAAGGGCAAGCGCGTATTCATCCGCGCCGACCTGAACGTGCCGCAGGACGACAACGGCAACATCACCGAAGACACCCGCGTGCGCGCCTCGGTGCCTGCCATCAAGGCCGCACTCGACGCCGGGGCGGCCGTCATGGTCACCTCGCACCTGGGCCGCCCGACCGAAGGCGAATTCAAGCCCGAGGACTCCCTCGCGCCGGTCGCGAAGCGCCTGGCCGAACTGCTCGGCCGCGACGTGCCGCTGGTCGCGAACTGGGTTGAAAACGGCGTGGCCGTCGAGCCGGGCAACGTGGTGCTGCTCGAAAACTGCCGCGTCAACAAGGGCGAGAAGAAGAACTCGGACGAGCTTTCGCAAAAGATGGCGAAGCTCTGCGACATCTACGTGAACGACGCGTTCGGCACCGCGCACCGCGCCGAAGCCACGACCTACGGCATCGCGAAGTACGCGGGCGTCGCCTGCGCAGGCCCGCTGCTCGCGGCCGAACTCGACGCGCTCGGCAAGGCGCTCGGCGCGCCCAAGCGCCCGCTCGTGGCGATCGTGGCCGGCTCGAAGGTCTCGACCAAGCTCACCATCCTCAAGTCGCTGGCCGAGAAGGTCGACCAGCTGATCGTCGGCGGCGGCATCGCCAATACGTTCATGCTGGCTGCGGGCCTGAAGATCGGCAAGTCGCTTGCCGAAGCCGATCTGGTGGACGAAGCGAAGGCCATCATCGAAGCGGCGCGCGCACGCGGCGCCTCGGTGCCGATCCCGACCGACGTCGTGACCGCCAAGGAATTCTCGCCGACGGCCAAGGCCGAGACGAAGAACGTGGCCGACGTGGCCGACGACGACATGATTCTCGACATCGGTCCCGTTACCGCCAACGCGCTCGCCGCGCAACTCGCGCAGGCCGGCACGATCGTGTGGAACGGTCCGGTCGGCGTGTTCGAGTTCGACCAGTTCGGCAACGGCACGAAGACGCTCGCCGATGCGATCGCCAGTTCGGGCGCGTTCTCGATCGCCGGCGGCGGCGACACGCTCGCCGCCATCGCGAAGTACCACATCGCCGACAAGGTCAGCTATATCTCCACCGGCGGCGGCGCCTTCCTCGAATTCCTCGAAGGCAAGAAGCTGCCGGCGGTCGAAGTGCTCGAAACGCGGGCGGCTGGTTAAGTGGCGCCGCGAGTCCCGGGCGCGAAATCGGCAAACGCCGCCGCCATGAGCAAACTTCCTCGTGCAAGCGCACAGAAGCCGCGCAGCGCAGCCGGGGCCGCAGCAAAACAGAAGGGGCGCGCAGCGCCCCAGGCAGGAACGGATAAGGCGAGGGCGGACGCGACGCCCGCCGCCGCTGTCGCTGCTGAAACGGACCTTGCGGCGACGCAGTCGACTGCTGAATCGACAGCCGCACGGAATCCGGCAGGGCGCCCAGCCACGCCCGCATCGAATACGACTACGCATGAAAAAAGCGCCGCAACGGCTCAGGTGAGCCCCGCGGCGCCCTCCAAGAAAGCGACGCCGGGCTCACCCGGTGCGCGTTCCGGCGCATCCGCACCCGCGGCGCAGCCGGCCAGCACTTCTCGCAGCAACGGTTTTCCCAGCGATCCTATCCAGACGAGGAGACTCATGCATCGCGCCACCAAGATTGTCGCCACCATCGGTCCGGCTTCCAGCACGCCGGACATCCTGCTGAAAATGATCCGCGCAGGACTGGACGTGGTGCGCCTCAACTTTTCGCACGGCACCGCCGACGACCATCGTCAGCGTGCTGAAATGGTGCGGGACTGCGCCCGCCAGGCTGGCCGCGAAGTCGCGATCATGGCGGACCTGCAGGGCCCGAAGATTCGCGTCGGCAAATTCGAGAATGGCAAGACGGTGCTCGAGCCGGGCCATCCCTTCATCCTCGACGCCGAATGCGAGCTTGGCAATGACGAGCGCGTCGGTCTCGACTACAAGGACCTGCCGCGCGACCTGAAGCCGGGCGACGTGCTGCTGCTCAACGACGGTCTGATCGTGCTCGACGTTTCGCGCGTGATCGGCAGCGAGATTCATACGGTCGTGCGCGTGGGCGGCGACCTGTCGAACAACAAGGGCATCAACCGCCAGGGCGGCGGCCTCACGGCGCCGGCGCTCACCGCGAAGGACATGGAGGACATCCGCACGGCCATGTCACTGGGCGCGGACTTCGTCGCCGTGTCGTTTCCGAAGAACGCTACCGACATGGAAATGGCGCGCCAGCTCGCCAACATCGCGGGCGCACCGTACGGCATCAAGCCGAAGATGATCGCGAAGATCGAGCGCGCCGAAGCGATTCCGGCGCTGCAGGAAATTCTCGATTCGTCGGACGGCGTCATGGTCGCGCGCGGCGACCTGGCCGTGGAAGTGGGCAATGCCGCCGTGCCGGCGCTGCAAAAGCGCATGATCCGCATGGCGCGCGACTCGAACAAGCTTGTCATCACGGCCACGCAGATGATGGAGTCGATGATCCACGCGCCGGTGCCCACGCGCGCCGAAGTCTCGGACGTCGCCAATGCCGTGCTCGACGGCACGGACGCGGTGATGCTTTCGGCCGAATCGGCGGCGGGCAAGTACCCGGTGCAGACCATCGAGGCCATGGCCGCGATCTGTCTGGAAGCGGAGAAGTCGGAGCAGTCCGAGCTGGACAAGGATTTCCTCGACCGCACTTTCACGCGCATCGACCAGTCGATCGCCATGGGCGCGCTGTTCACGGCCTACCACCTCGGCGCGAAGGCGATCGTCGCGCTCACCGAGTCGGGCTCGACCGCACTCTGGATGTCGCGTCACTGGACCCATGTGCCGATCTTCGCGCTCACGCCGCGCGCGGGCAGCGAGCGCGCCATGTCGCTCTACCGCAATGTCACGCCGCTGCACCTCGACACGAGCAGCGACCGCGACACGGCGCTGCAGCAGGCCATCGAGGTGGTGGTGAGCAAGGGCTACGCGGCGCGCGGCGACATGGTCGTGCTCACCGTGGGCGAGCCGATGGGGCAGCCGGGCGGCACGAATACGCTGAAGATCGTGCGCGTGGGGGATGTGCTGTAACTTCGGTGCTGTAACAGCGGTGCTGCACGTTCTGTCTGTATTCTCGCGGCGATTTTTTTCGCCTTATTTTCGCGACTCCCGAAAATAAATGCGGCCGGCGCCGACTGGTATCACACTGGTATCGGATCGGCGCCAGATCGGTGCCATTTAGAGGTCTTTTCCCCGCAATTGCAGCCCGTACGCCGTGGAAACGGCGCGCGGGCTGTCAACTCTTTTTGCACCTTCTCGCGCTTTTGACGCTCCGATACGCCAATTTCATGCCAGTTACGTGCCTGGCGCCGGGAACGGACGCGCTTCGCGATAAAATCACGCCATCGAGCCCGCGGCAGGTCACGCGGGCGGCGGTTGCCAGGCCGCCCTCGACCGGCTGCGCAAGACAGCCGGCGGCAGAAGCATTTCGTTTCAAATCAAAGGAGTAGCAACAATGCCTCTCGTATCAATGCGTCAACTGCTCGACCACGCGGCTGAACACGGTTATGGCCTGCCGGCGTTCAACGTGAACAACCTGGAACAGGTCCAGGCGATCATGGAAGCCGCGGACCAGGTCGGTTCGCCGGTGATCATGCAGGCATCGGCCGGCGCGCGTAAGTACGCGGGTGAGCCTTTCCTGCGCCACCTGATCGAAGCCGCGGTCGAGTCGTATCCGCATATTCCGGTCGTGATGCACCAGGACCACGGCCAGTCGCCGGCGGTCTGCATGGCGGCGATCCGCAGCGGTTTCACCAGCGTGATGATGGACGGGTCGCTCGAAGCCGACGGCAAGACGGTCGCATCGTACGAGTACAACGTCGAAGTCTCGCGCAAGGTCGTCGAAATGGCGCACTCGATCGGCGTGACGGTCGAAGCGGAACTGGGCGTGCTCGGTTCGCTGGAAACGATGAAGGGCGACAAGGAAGACGGTCACGGCGCCGAAGGCACCATGACGCGCGAGCAGCTCCTGACGGACCCGGAGCAGGCCGCCGATTTCGTGAAGCTCACGCAGTGCGACGCGCTGGCCATCGCCATCGGCACCTCGCACGGCGCGTACAAGTTCTCCAAGAAGCCCACGGGCGACATCCTGTCGATCCAGCGCATCAAGGAAATCCACGCGCGCATTCCGAACACGCACCTCGTGATGCACGGTTCGTCGTCGGTGCCGCAGGAACTGCTGGCCGAGATCCGCGAATTCGGCGGCGACATGAAGGAAACGTACGGCGTGCCGGTGGAGGAGATCCAGGAAGGCATCCGTCACGGCGTGCGCAAGATCAACATCGACACCGACCTGCGCCTGGCGATCACGGGCGCGATCCGTCGCTATATGTATGAAAACCCGTCGAAGTTCGACCCGCGCGACTACCTGAAGCCGGCTCGCGAAGCCGCGAAGAAGGTGTGCGTGGACCGCTTCCTCGCGTTCGGCTCGGAGGGCCAGGCCGGCAAGATCAAGCCGGTCGCGCTCGACAAGATCGCCGGGAAGTACAAGTCGGGCGAATTCGCGCAGATCGTTCGCTAAGCGGGCTTCTGCGTCGGGCGCGCTGCACCGCCGCGCCTGAAGTTGTCAAAACGTCGCCGTTTCCGCCTGTTTTGGGGGAACGGCGATGGGTTTTTCCGGGAAATTTGCCAGTTTTTGGTTTACCCTCGCATTACCTTCGGTTTTACGGTTTCCTGGCGCGGTGGGAGCCGCGATGCTGGACCGAACCCGCCTCCGTTTCGATTGTCCTTTTAGCGAATCACGACGATGTCTACCCTCTACGAATCCACGCTCCGCTCGCTGCCGCTTCTCGGCCGCGGCAAGGTCCGCGACAACTATGCCGTGGGCAACGACAAGCTGCTGATCGTCACCACCGACCGTCTGTCGGCGTTCGACGTCATCATGGGCGAGCCGATTCCGCGCAAGGGCGAGGTGCTCAACCAGATGGCCGACTTCTGGTTCGAAAAGCTCAAGCACGTCGTGCCGAACCACCTCACGGGCGTGGCGCCCGAGACCGTGGTCGCCGCCGACGAAGCCGATCAGGTCAAGGGGCGCGCCGTGGTGGTGAAGCGCCTTGAACCGATCCTCGTCGAGGCCGTGGTGCGCGGCTATCTGGCCGGCAGCGGCTGGAAGGACTATCAGGCAACGGGCGCCGTGTGCGGCGTCGAACTGCCGCCGGGCCTGCAGAACGCCCAGAAGCTGCCCGAGCCGATCTTCACGCCGGCGGCGAAGGCCGAAATGGGCCATCACGACGAGAACATCACATACGAAGAAATGGAGCGCCGCATCGGCACCGAGCTGTCGCGCACCATCAAGGAAATTTCGATCAGGCTGTACAAGGAAGCCGCCGACTATGCGGCCACGCGCGGCATCATCATCGCCGACACGAAGTTCGAATTCGGTCTCGACAATCACGGCCAGCTGTATCTGATGGACGAGGCGCTCACCGCCGACTCGTCGCGCTTCTGGCCGGCCGACCAGTATCAGGTGGGCTCGAACCCGCCGTCGTTCGACAAGCAGTTCGTGCGCGACTGGCTCGAAACCCAGGACTGGAAGAAGGAGCCGCCGGCGCCGAAGCTGCCCGACGACGTGATCGCCAAAACATCGGCGAAGTATCAGGAGGCGCTCGAGCGTCTCACGGGTCAAAAGCTCGCGTGAGCGAGAAGAGGGAAGAAGGAAGCACAATGAGCGAAGTTCAGACGGCTCACCAGCATGCGGCACCGCTCGTCGGCGTGTTGATGGGCTCCAGCTCCGACTGGGACACGATGAAGCACGCGGTCGCGATCCTGCAGGAGTTCGGCGTCGCGTACGAGGCCAGGGTCGTCTCGGCACACCGCATGCCCGACGAGATGTTCGAGTACGCGGAAAAAGCGCGCGAGCGCGGCCTGCGCGCGATCATCGCCGGCGCGGGCGGCGCGGCGCATCTGCCGGGCATGCTGGCGGCCAAGACCACGGTGCCCGTGCTGGGCGTGCCGGCGGTCAGCAAGTATCTGAAGGGCGTGGATTCGCTCCACTCGATCGTGCAGATGCCCAAGGGCGTGCCGGTCGCGACCTTCGCCATCGGCGAGGCGGGCGCGGCCAATGCGGCGCTCTTCGCCGTCTCGATCCTGAGCGTGACCAACACCGAATACGCGAACAAGCTCGCGGCTTTCCGCGTGCGCCAGAACGAAGCGGCGCACGCCATGGCGCTGCCCCCGCTTTGATCGCCCCGCTTTGATTGTCCCCACGCGCCGCGGCCATCCCGCGGCCGACCACGAAGATGACTCCTGACAATTCACCGGTTTCACCGATTCTGCCCGGCGCCTGGCTGGGCATGGTGGGTGGCGGCCAGCTCGGCCGCATGTTCTGCTTTGCCGCGCAGGCGATGGGCTACCGCGTCGCCGTGCTCGATCCCGACGCGACGAGCCCCGCGGGCACCGTGGCCGACCGCCACATCTGCGCCGCATACGACGACGAAGCGGCGCTCACCGAACTCGCGCGCCTGTGCGCGGCCATCTCGACCGAGTTCGAGAACGTGCCCGCGGCGAGCCTCGACACGCTCGCCAGGTCGACCTTCGTGAGCCCGGCCGGGCGCTGCGTGGCGGTGGCGCAGGACCGCATCGCCGAGAAGCAGTTCATCGCGGCGGCCGGCGTGCCGGTTGCGCCGCACGTGGTGATCGAGTCGTCGCAGGCGCTCGCCGGCATCGACGACAAGGCGCTCGCCGCCGTGCTGCCGGGCATTCTCAAGACCGCGCGCATGGGCTACGACGGCAAAGGCCAGATTCGTGTTTCCAACGCGGATGCAGTGCGCGAGGCGCACGCGTCGCTCGGCGGCGTGCCGTGCGTGCTGGAAAAGCGGCTGCCGCTGAAGTTCGAGGTGAGCGCGCTGATCGCGCGCGGCGCGAACGGCGCGGCCGCGGTCTATCCGCTCGCGCAGAACACGCACCGCAACGGCGTGCTTTCGCACACCATCGTGCCCGCGCCGGACGCAAGCCCCGCGCTCGTGCAGCAGGCCCAGCAGGCGGCGATCCAGATCGCGGCCAAGCTCGGCTATGTGGGTGTGCTGTGCGTGGAATTCTTCATCCTCGAAGACGGCTCGCTCGTCGCCAACGAAATGGCGCCGCGTCCGCACAACTCGGGCCACTACACGACCGACGCGTGCGCGACGAGCCAGTTCGAGCAGCAGGTGCGCGCCATGACGGCCATGCCGCTCGGCGACACGCGCCAGCACTCGCCGGCCGTGATGCTGAACATTCTCGGCGACGTGTGGTTCCCCTGTGCCGTCGGCGAGGCCAAGCCCCAGAAGGGCGCCGCGCCCGTCACGCCGCCGTGGGACCAGGTCGCCGCGATGCCGGCTGCGCGCCTGCATCTGTACGGCAAGGAGGAGGCGCGTCCGGGCCGCAAGATGGGCCACGTGAACTTCACCGCGCCGACGCTCGACGAAGCGCGCACGGCCGCCCGCGACTGCGCGCGCCTGCTGCACATCGTCACGAGCTGAGGTTGGGCCCGAAGTTGAGTCATGCCATGTCCGATCAGCAGAACGCGCCGCACGACGGCACGCCGTCTCTGAGCGCAGCCGACATCGAGCACGCCGCCGCGCTGCTCGACGCGGGCGAACTGGTCGCCTTCCCGACCGAGACCGTCTACGGTCTGGGCTGCGATGCGGCGAGCCCCGCGGCGGTCGCGCGCATCTATGCGGCCAAAGGACGGCCGGCGAACCATCCGGTGATCGTGCACTTGCCGCCCGGCGGCGATCCGCAGTACTGGGCCGCAGCGTGGCCGGAAGCGGCGCAAAAGCTCGTCGACGCGTTTTGGCCAGGCCCGCTCACGCTGATCGTGAAACGCCACGAACGCATTCCCGACGCCGTGAGCGGCGGGCAGGATTCGGTGGGGCTGCGCTGCCCGTCGCATCCGGTCGCGCAAAAGCTGCTGGCAGCGTTTTCCGCGCGTCGCGGCGGCCACGGCGGCGTGGCGGCGCCGTCGGCGAACCGCTTCGGCCATGTGAGCCCGACCACGGCGCAGCACGTGCGCGACGAATTCGGCGCGGCCGTGCATGTGCTCGACGGCGGCGCATGCGACGTGGGCATCGAATCGACGATTCTCGACCTCTCGCGCGGATTTCCCGCGTTGCTGCGGCCCGGCCACGTGACGCCGCACGACATCGCACGCGTGCTGGGAGAGGCGCCGCGCTTGCCAGACGGCTCGGACGCCACGGCGCCGCGCGCCTCGGGCACGCTCAAGGCGCACTACGCGCCGCGCACGCCGCTCGCGCTGCTGCCGTTCGAGGCGCTGGAGCCGCTGCTCGCGGCAGCCCGCGATGCGGGCGAAACGGTCGCGCTCGTGGCGCGCGCCTCGCGCGCGGGCGTTTGGGCGCAGGCCCAGGGCGTGCATTTCGTCGCCGCGCCGGAAGAGCCGCAGGACTACGCGCGTGAGCTGTATGGCTTGCTGCGCGCGCTCGATCGCGCGAATGTCTCGCGCATTCTCATCGAGAAGCTGCCGGAGACGATCGAGTGGATCGCGGTCAACGACCGGCTGGGCCGGGCCGCGGCGGCGTTCGAGGCGCAGCGGTAGGGCCGGCACGGTTTCCCGCGTTCAATGAAAAACACCCCGCGAGCCTGACGGCGCGCGGGGTGTTGTTTCGTGCACTGGAAGATCCGGTGCAAGCGACGCGTACCAGGGATCAGGGCGCCTTGCCGATGCCCGCAGCAGCGAGCTGCGTTTCGACGTACGTCGCGAATTGCGAGTGCAGTGCCGTGGTCGGGTGCACGAGATCCGCGAACATGTAGGTCGTGGGCGCGTTGGCCGTCGTCAGCGTTTGCGGCGAGCAGAACAGCGACATGCCGAAGCTTTGGCCGTAGGCCGCGGCATACGCGTTGATGGTGGCTTGCGGCGTCGTGGCCGGGTTCAAGCCGAGCGTTGCCTGCGGGTTGGCGAGCGCGTAGTTGGTCGCGCTGTTCGTCATGGCCGTGAGGTTGCAGGCCGTATCCGTGTTCGTCACGGTGAAGCCGAGGCTTGCCGCGTTCGCGATCGACTGGTCGAGCCACGAGAACGTATCGACCAGCACGACCTTCTTCGCCTGCACGTCGGCTGCGCTCGCCTGGATCAGCGTCAGGTTGTACATGGCCGAAATGAGCGAGAGCGCCTGGTCGGCCGAGGCCGCGGAGCCGGGCGTCGCGCCGACGGCAGCATCGGCCTTCAGGGCTGCCGGCGTCTTGCCGATGTCGGGCACCGTGACGAGGGCGATCTTCGGATTGCCGGGGACGATGTCCGCATGGACGAGCGCGCCCAGCGTGCCCGCTGCCGTGATGACCGAGGCGATCGACGAGAAGGCGGCCGGATTCGCCTTATAGAGGCCAAGCGCAACGGCCGCCGGCGCGAGTGCCGTGGCCTGGGCCTGGGTGAAACCTTCCGCCATCAGGGTCGCAACGGCAGTGGGGCCGTTCGCGGCGACAGCGGCCGAGAAATTGTTCGCAACGAGTGCCGCGCCGAACAACGCCAGTTTCGTCGGGCTGCCGTCGGCAGGCACGTCCAGCAGGTTCAGGATTTCATTCGAGCCGCCTTCCACGAGCACGAGCTGATTCGAGTTGAAGCTGCCGTGCTGCGCCAGATACTGCTGGAGCTGCCACGTAACCGGCTGCTCGCTCGCGGCGGCAATCACGGCGCTGGTATTCGCAACGCCGCCGCCCGTCACCAGCGCGCCGCCCTGCGCATAGTCGAGCCCGCCCGTTGCCGTGAGCGGCAGACCGAAGCCGCCTTCGAAGGCCGGCGACAGCGTGTTGCCGAAGTACTCGGACACATGCTGCGCCCAGACTTCGCCCGGGTTGGTCGTGAAGCGTCCGCCGCCGAAGCCCGGCAGAATCTGCTCCGAATACGTGCCCGCGTCGGTCAGGCTCGTGCCGAACGCCACCACCTGCATGTTGACGCCCGACGGCGGCGGCGTGCTCGCGTTGTTGTTGCCCCCACTGCCGCCACCGCAAGCGGCGAGCAGCGCAAAGGCGGCGCTCGCGGCAGCGATCTGGGTGGCGCGCAACAGCGTACGGTGTCTCGGTCCTTGATGCTTCATATTCACTTCATCTCCTCTGTGTGTGGCCTTTGATGCCATGCTTGCCTACTCATGCAACGGCTGCTCGCGGCACGAGCAGCCGTTGTCGATGTTGTTCTCTATCGCCGGCCTTGCATGCACCCCCCTGCATGCGGTTGCTCCAGGGTAAGCGCCAAGGCCGACAGACTACGCAATCTCTCAGCGACTGCGCGACCCGAACTCACCCTCAGTGTTGTTTTCCGGCACGCAGTGGCGCTCGCACCAATCGGGCGGCGCGAACAGCGCGGCGAGACGCGAGCGGGAGTCGGGCATGCGCGCAAAATCCCGCGCCATCGCGAGCCATTCATGAAATGTCGCCTTGAGCGGATTGCATGATGCAAGCGGCTTGACGATGCCGTAATCGGGCGCGTCCTGCGCGTCTTCGTCGACATAGCTGCCGAACAGGCGGTCCCAGATCGCGAGCACACCGGCGTAATTGCGATCGACATAGCGCGCGTTGCGCGCGTGATGGACGCGATGCATCGACGGCGTGTTGAACACGTATTCGAGCCAGCCCAGCTTGCCTACTGCCTGGGTGTGCACGAAGAACTGGAACGCGAGATTGACGAGCACGATCGCGACGATCTGCTCCGGCGCGAAGCCGAGCATGGCGAGCGGAATCCAGAATACCCACATGCCCGCCACGGGATACATGAGGCTCTGGCGAAACGCCGTGGAAAGGTTCAGGCGCTCCGACGAATGGTGGACGACGTGCGCGGCCCAGAGCCAGCGCACGCGATGGCTCGCGCGGTGAAAGACGTAGTAGAGCAGGTCCTGCGCGATAAAGAGTGCGAACCACGCGACGAGCCCCGGCTGCCACGAAACGAGCCGGAAGTGCCGGTGGACATAGGCATAGACGGGCACCGCCAAGAGCCACGCAAGCTTGTCGGCGCCCTGGTGCATGAGCGCGAGCGCGGCGTTGCACAGCGTGTCGGACCAGGCATAGCGGGCGCTGTCGGGGGTGTCGTTCGATGCAGCGCGCGGCCGCGTGCGGGAGAGATGCCACGCCTCCCAGCCGATGCAGGCGAGAAACACGGGAGCGAGGGCGAGCAGCAGCCATTGCGCATCGAACTGCACGAACGTCGTCCTCCTTGTCCCGTGGGCGGCGCTGGCGGGCAGCGCGGCGGTTGTCGTCTCATGTCTCGTCGGCCGCGTTGGTGCGCAATCGTATGTGTTCGTACGCGCGCGCGGCTCGATTGCCGTGCGCGTATGACAGATTTTTATGACGCGCCTTCGGCCTTTGCCCGTCAGCGTACACGCCTCGCGCCCAGGACGGGCGGCGCTTTGCTAGAGGAAAACTTCGAGCCCCGCGCGCGGCGGCGGGCTCGGGCGAGCCGCACGGGGGCAGGTCCGCGGCGCCCGCCCGACGTGCACAGAGCGTGTTCGCCGCGTGCAATCGGCGTGCGCTCAGCGCATGGTCAACGTGTGGTCAATGCGCGCCGCGTTGCCGGGGCGGCGCCTTGTGCGTGGCCTTCGCGAACTTCGACGCCTTTGCCGCGCGCCTCGGATGCGGCTCGACGTACACGGGCTTTTCTTCGGGCATGCCCTTGTAGACCCACTCGAGCAGCGCGTCGTGCGCGGCGCGTGCGGCTTCGGCGTGCGGGTCGTTGATGAGGCTCGCCACGATCCAGCTCTCGCCGTTCTCTGCCGCCACGTAACCGGCGATGGCACGCACGTCGCGCAGCGTGCCCGTCTTGATATGCGCGTTGCCTTCCACGCCCGCGTTGGTGAGGCGGTTGCGCATCGTGCCGTCCACGCCGACGATCGGCAGCGAGTCGATGAACACCTGCGCGACCGGGCTCGCGTTCGCGTTCTGCAGCAGGTTGGCGAGCGAGAGCGCGCTGATGTGCTCTTCGCGCGAGAGGCCGCAACCGTTGTCGAGCACGAGCTCGGGCATGTTCAGGCCGCTGCGCCGCAGGAACGCATTGACGGCCGTGGCGGCCTTGGCCGTCGTCGCAGGCGGTTTGCCCTCGACGGCGCCGAGCGTGAGGAACAGATTGCGCGCCATCACGTTGTTGCTGAACTTGTTGATGTCGTGCACGACGTCCGCGAGCGGTGGGCTCTGGTGCACGGCGAGAAGACGCGCGCGCGGCGGCACGACCCCTTCGCGCACCGCGCCGGCCGGCGTGGCGAAGAGGCTGCCGCCCGTTTGCTGCCCGGTTTGTTGCCCGGTTTGTTGCCAAAGCGCGAGGAAGCCGTCAGCGAAGAACGTGCTGTGGTCCACGGGCGCGGCCATGTTGAGCGTGCGCTCGCCGCAGCGCATGGCGTAGCTGCCCGCGAAGCTCGCCGTGACGACGCCGTTGCCGCCGGGCGAAACCTGCGGGCTCGGCAGCAGGCCGCCGCACGCGCCGGCGCGCTCGCGGATCTGGTTGTCGATCTGCCACTGCGCAACGGGCGGCACCACGTCGATCGACACCCCCTCGCGGGAGGGCGAGAACGTGAACGAGACCGACTTGAACGCGTACATCAGCGGATCGGGCCCGACGTTGTAGGGCGCGCTGTCGTCGCCGTCGAACGAGGGCAGGTCGCGCGTGGACGGATCGAACTCGCTCTTGTCGAGCACGAGCGAGCCGTCGATGCGCGCGACGCCCGCTGCGCGAATCTTCTGCACGAGGTCGATCAGCTGTTCGGGCACGAGCTTCGGGTCGCCCGTGCCCTTGATATAGAGATTGCCGTGCAGCGTGCCGCTCGCATCGACTTCGCCGTCGGTATAAGCGCTCGTTTTCCAGCGATAGTCGGGACCGAGCATCGCGAGGCCGCTCCACGTCGTGACGAGTTTCATCGTCGAGGCGGGCATCATCGGCTGGCCGGCATTCACCGCGACGCTGGGCTGGCGGTCGCCGACCTTTTCGATCACCACGCTGACCGACGAGAGCGGCACGTGCGCGCGCTCGAGGCCCGCCATCACAGTGGGCGGCAGCACGGTCGTCACGTTGACCGTGGGAATGCGCGCGCCTGCGGGCTGCGCGTACGCGGCGGGCGCGGCGGCGAAGCTCGCGGCGAGCGTGGCGCAGGCCAGTGCGAGGGCGAGCGGTCGAGGCAGGCGCGGTGTGGCGGCGAGGTGCGTGCGGTCGGTGCGCGAGGCAGGCAGTCTGAACAAGGAGCGTAGGCGGGACAGCGAAGCGGGCGGCATGAAAAGCGTTCGGGCGAGTGCAGGGGCGGTGCTTGGGCCGGGCGCGGCGCTCGGCAAGCGGGGACTCGCCGGTGCTGCGCGCGGGCGCGAAAATCAGGGCGGCGTGTGATTCGTGGCGCGCTCACGATGCGCTCGCTTGAACGTACCGTACCAGCCTGCACGTGCGCATCGCGGCCGAATCACGAGTCTTGCGCCGCAAAAGCGCACATTGTAAAGACCTCGCGCCGCATGCGCGCATTGCAGCAAGAAAACGTTGCACATTGCGTGGCGTCATTTAAACACCGCCCTCAACGCCCGCCACTGCATCGCGGCCGGCTGCGCGCCGCAGCGCCGCGGCGCCCCTGTTCAGGCGCTAGAATGCTCGCATCGTCATCCACTTACGCAGCGCGGCGCAGCACCGCCGCCCGGCCAACATTACGATGCGCATACTGCTAGTCGAAGATGACCGCATGATCGCCGAAGGCGTGCGCAAGGCGCTGCGCGGCGAGGGCTTTGCGGTCGACTGGGTCGAAGACGGCGACGCCGCCCTCTCGGCCGCGAGCGCGGATTCTTACGATCTCATGCTGCTCGATCTCGGATTGCCGCGACGCGACGGTCTCGACGTGCTGCGCACACTGCGCGCGCGCGGCGCGGCGCTGCCCGTGCTGATCCTCACCGCGCGCGACGCCGTGGCCGACCGCGTGAAGGGGCTCGACGCCGGCGCGGACGACTACCTCATCAAGCCCTTCGATCTCGACGAACTGGGCGCCCGCATGCGCGCGCTGATCCGCCGCCAGGCGGGCCGCAGCGATTCGACCATCCGCCACGGCTCGATCACGCTCGATCCGGCTTCGCACCAGGTCACCCAGGACGGTTCGCCCGTTGCGCTCTCGGCGCGCGAATTCGCGCTGCTCGAGGCGTTGCTCGCGCGTCCGGGCGCCGTGCTCTCGAAAACCCAGCTCGAAGAGAAGATGTACGGCTGGGGCGAAGAGATCGGCAGCAATACCGTCGAGGTCTATATTCACGCGTTGCGCAAGAAGCTCGGGGCCGATCTGATCCGCAACGTGCGCGGCCTCGGCTACATGATTGCCAAAGACGCATGAAGCAGGAAATCAGGCGCGGCCCTGCATGGGAGCGGACTACGTGCCACAGCGCTAACTCCGGATCGACAGGGAGACCCCTTTAGCCGATGAGTTCCATCCGACGACAACTGCTGTTCTGGCTGCTCGCGATCATGGTCGCGGGCGTGGGGCTCGCGGGCTGGCTGATCTATCGCCAGGCGCTCGCCGAAGCCAACGAGCTGTTCGACTACCAGCTGCAGGAAATCGCCGAGGCGCTGCCCTCCGAGCCATTCAACGAGATCCTCAGTTCGCGCGACACGGGCGACGAAGGCATCGTGCTGCAGATCTGGAATCGCAACGGCGTGCTCATGTACTACTCGCATCCGCGTGCGCCGCTCGCGCCGCGCGCGGAACTCGGCTTTTCGACAGAGCGCACCGATCGCGGCGACTGGCGCGTGTATGGCGCGATCGTCGGCGACAATGTCGTGCAGCTCGCGCAGCCCGTTTCCGTGCGCAACCGGCTCGCCGCGAACGTCGCGTTGCGCACGCTCTGGCCGCTCATCGTAGTGCTGCCGTTTCTCGGCATCGCGGTCTGGATCATCGTGGGGCGCGGGCTCAGGCCGCTCTCGCGCGTCGCGCGCGCGCTCGATACGCGTCATCCCGAAGCGCTCGACCCGATGCCTGAAGAGCGTCTGCCGCGCGAGGTCACGCCGCTCGTGCATGCGTTGAACGCGCTGCTCGAACGCCTCGCGCAGGCCATCGACACGCAAAAGGCCTTCGTCGCCGATGCCGCGCATGAGTTGCGCACGCCGCTGGCGGCCGTGCAGATCCAGGCGCAACTCGTTGCGCGCGCAAAGGATGACGAAACGCGCCGCGAAGCACTCGGCGATCTGCAGGCGGGCGTGACGCGCGCCACGCGGCTTGCCGAGCAGCTGCTCGCACTCGCGCGTTCCGAGCCCGACGGTCATGCGCGCGCGCAGAACATCGATCTGCATGCACTGCTCGATGATTGCGTGCTCAACTATGCGCCGCTCGCGCAGCAGCGCGGCGTGGATCTCGGCATCGAGGAAAGCACGGCGGCGAGCGTGTTCGGCGACGCCGATGCATTGCGCGTGATGTTCAACAACCTGCTCGACAACGCGACCAAATACACGCCCGCGGGCGGGCGCGTGGACGTGAGCCTCGCCGTCGTCGACGGGCGTCCGCGCGTGCGCATCGCGGACAGCGGGCCGGGCATCCCGGAGGACGAGCGCGCGCGCGTGTTCGATCGCTTTTATCGCGTAGGCGCGGGCGCGGATCGCGCGCGCACCGATATCGCCGGCACGGGCCTCGGGCTCGCTATCGTGCGACGAATCGCGGATCAGCACGACGCGACCATCACACTCGGCGATTCGCCCGCCGGCGGCCTGCTCGTGGACGTGCGGTTGTGACCTTGCATCGCCCGCAAATGCCCGCCGCGCGGGCGTTCGCGCGATTATTGCGATTTCCGCCTGCTTAAGACTCCTTTAAGCGACACGGCTTACTCTTCGGTACGTCGTGATGAGTACCCCGCGCAAGGAGTCCGCAATGAATACCAAAGTTCTTTCCCGCAGTGCCGTGGCAGCCGCCGTGGTCGTCGCATTGTCGGCGGGCTACGTAGCAGGGCACCGCGATCTGCCTGCTCCGCAGGTCATTTCGCAGGCACAGGCCGCAGCGATGATGCCCGCCGAAGCCGCAGCCAAGACCGGCATTCCCGACTTCTCGGGTCTCGTGGAAACCTACGGGCCCGCGGTGGTCAACATCAGCGCCAAGCACGTCGTGAAGCAGACGGCGCTGCGCAGCGGCGGCAGCGGCCCGCAACAGCTGCCGATCGATCCGAGCGATCCGTTCTACCAGTTCTTCAAGCACTTCTATGGCGGCGCGCCCGGCATGGGCGGCGGCGACAATGGTCCGCAGGCGGACCAGCCGAGCGCGAGCCTCGGCTCGGGCTTCATCATCAGCCCGGACGGCTACATTCTCACGAACGCGCACGTCGTGGACGGCGCCAACGTCGTGACGGTGAAGCTGACCGACAAGCGCGAATACAAGGCGAAGGTCGTCGGGGCGGACAAGCAGTCGGACGTCGCCGTGCTCAAGATCGACGCGAAGGATCTGCCGACCGTGAGGATCGGCGACCCGCGTCAAAGCAAGGTCGGCCAGTGGGTGGTGGCAATCGGCTCGCCGTACGGTTTCGACAACACGGTGACCTCGGGCATCATCAGCGCGAAGTCGCGTTCGCTGCCGGACGAAAACTACACGCCGTTCATCCAGACCGACGTGCCGGTCAATCCCGGCAATTCGGGCGGCCCGCTCTTTAATCTGCAGGGCGAAGTAATCGGCATCAACTCGATGATCTACTCGCAAACGGGCGGCTTCCAGGGCCTTTCGTTCGCCATCCCGATCAATGAGGCAATCAAGGTCAAGGACGAACTCGTCAAGACCGGCCATGTGAGCCGTGGGCGTCTCGGCGTCGCGGTGCAATCGATGAACCAGACGCTCGCCAACTCGTTCGGCATGGACAAGCCGCGCGGCGCGCTGGTGAGTTCGGTGGACGCGAGCGGTCCGGCGGCGAAGGCGGGTCTGAAGCCCGGCGACGTGATCCTGTCCGTGAACGGCCAGGCCGTGGACGATTCGTCCGATCTGCCTTCGCTCATCGCGGGCATGAAGCCGGGCACGAAGGCCGATGTTCAGGTGTGGCGCGACAAGAGCACGAAGGACCTTACTGCGACCATCGGCACGCTGGGCGACGCGAAGGTGGCTTCGAACGACGCACCGCAGGCGCAGATGCAAGGGCGCCTCGGTGTCGCGGTGCGCCCGCTCACGCCGGAAGAGAAGAGCAACGGCTCGCTCGACCACGGTCTGCTCGTCGAGCAGTCGGGTGGGGCGGCCGAGAATGCGGGTGTCCAGCCCGGCGACGTGATTCTCGCCGTGAACGGCCGCCCGGTGACGAGCGCCGATCAGCTCAAGCAAATGGTTTCGAAGGCTGGCAACAGCATTGCGCTCCTGATCCAGCGAGACGACGCACAAATTTTTGTGCCCGTCGATCTCGGCTGATCCCTGCTGTCGCGAATCCGGCTCCGTGCGCCGGATTCGCGGCGAGAGCAGGTTTCATCACGTTGTACCTGTGCTGCCGCCGTTGGCCCTGGGCCCCGGCGGCAGCGGTTTTTGGGGCGCACAAGCCTTCGGCGCGCGTTGATCGGGCATGTCCCTTGCTGAAGGAGGGGATCGGACTCACTGAAAGGAGCGATCGATGAAGCGTTTGCACAACTCGCGCCCCATCCATACGACGGCTTACGCGACGATCCTCGCGGCTACGCTCGCTCTCGGCCATGCGGGCGGCGCGGCGGCGCAGGAGGCCGATGCCTCCGGCACCGTCGGCGGCACGACCACCGACACTACGAGCGCCGGCAACACCAATGGCGGCGGCATGCCGCAAGTCCAGCAGCAGGGCGACGTGTCGTTCGTCTCCGGCGGCGTGGGCCTCGACGAATCCAGGGCGCTGCTCAGCGCGCAGCGGGAGTGGCCGCTTGCGCTGCGCTTTACCCAGCGCGGCGGCGAGTACGTCGCGGACGTGCGCGTGCAGATCACCGATTCGCACGGCGCAAGCGTGCTCGATACGACTTCGCGCGGGCCCTATATGCTCGTCAGGGTGCGTCCGGGCCGCTATAGCGTGCACGTGAGCCATGCGGGCGTCGACAAGACGAGCACCGTGACGGTGGGCTCGAACGGCGGCGCGCGGGCGGCGTTCATCTGGTAAGGCGCCTTGCCGGGCCAGGCCGCCTTTGGGCGCTGCCCCACGCGCGCCGCGCAGAAGATTCACGCAGCCTGGCCAAGTTTGGCCGATAATAAAGCCGAGGCAAGGCGCCGCAGGCGCCGCCGACCAACAGGGGAGCCGAACATGGCGGTCGAACCGGATGCGGACCATCGCATCGAACTCGTCGCGAACCGTCACCGCGTGCGCGTGATTCATGGCGGCATCACTATTGCCGATACGCTGCGCGCCGTCACCCTTTGCGAAACCGGCTACCCCGACGTCTTCTACTTTCCGCGCGCCGACGTGAACATGGCGCGGCTCGAACGCTCCGGACAGACCTCGCATTGCCCGTTCAAGGGGGAGGCGACGTATTTCCATTTGCGTACCGAAGACGGGCGCGTCGACGACGCGGCCTGGAGCTACGAAGCGCCGCTCGATGACGCACGCGGCATCAAGGGGTATCTGGCTTTCCACGCAACTCGCGTGGACCGGATCGACCAGACCTCCTGAAAAGGCCGGTAGCTTGCAAAGGGGAGCCGCCATGGAACTGAACGATGCGCTGAGAATTCCGCTCGAACCGGCCGCCGTCTGGGCGGCGCTGCAGGACGTGGCGCTCGTGCGCGCGAGCATGGAGCATTGCGAGTCGTTCAGGCGGCTCGGCCCCGGCGAATACGCGATCACGCTCACGGTGCCGCTCGGGCCGCTGCGCGCACGCTACGAGGTGCGCGCCCACATTGCCAATGATACGGCGCAGGTGCCGCTCACGCCCCGGCGTGTGCTGAGCTTTCGCGCCCGCGCGGACGGCATCGGCTCGCTGCGCGGCCAGATCGACGTCGCGCTGCGCCCCGAAGAGCGCGCTGCGACGAGGGAGCCGGGTACGGGCAAGGACGTGGACACGCGGATCGACTACTCGGTGTGGGCCACGCTCACGGGACCGCTTTCCGAGTTGCCTGCGCGCCAGATCGAGAATGCGCTGCACGAACTCGCCGACGACTTTTTTACGGAGTTCTGCGCCGTGGTTGCGGTCAAGCATGGCCAGGCGCCGAACCGCGTGGCGGGCGAGCCGCCGCGCCGGCAGCATGTCTTCCTGCGGCCGATCAACCTCGCCGGTCTTGCCCGGCGCGCGCATATCCTGCCGCAGCACCATGCGGGCGGAACACTCTCGGGCCGCGCCGCAAGCATGCTGAATCACGAGCCGCCGCCGCACGCCATGCCGTATTGGGCGTGGGCCGCGATGATCTTTTTCGTCGCGCTGCTTCTGTATGCGGCGCGCTGGTTTACTGCGGCCTGATTACCGCGACCTGAATTCGGCGGCGGGTGGCGTGCCGCCCGCCGAACCGCCCGTCGAAACCGCTCACGCCCCTCGAAACTCCCGCCGCCACGCCGACGGCGAAATCCTGAACGCCTCCACGAAATGCTGACGCAGCGACGCGGCCGAGCCGAAGCCCGCACGCTGGGCGATCGCGTCGATCGGCTGATCGGTGCTTTCGAGCAACTGCTGCGCGCGGGCGAGGCGTTCGCCGAGCAGCCACGCGCCCACCGTCGTTCCCGTCGTCGAGCGGAACTGGCGCGTGAAGGTACGCCGGCTCATCAGAGCGCGCTGCGCGAGCGAGTCGAGTGTGTGGGGCGCGTCGAGATGGGCGCGAATCCAGTCGAGCAGACCCGGCAGCCGCTCGCCGCTCCCCGCCGCCGCGAGCGGCTGTTGCACGTACTGGGCCTGATTACCCTGGCGATGAGGCGGCACGACGAGCCGCCGCGCCACGTAGTTCGCGGCGCCGGAGCCGCACAGGCGCCGCATGAGATGCAGGCAGCAGTCGAGTCCCGCCGCCGTGCCCGCCGAGGTGAGCAGGTCGCCGTCGTCGATGTAGAGCACGCCGGGATCGAAGCGCACGGCCGGAAAGCGCTGCGCGAAGTCGTCCGCGGCGGCCCAGTGCGTGGTGCCCGGGCGGCCGTCGAGCAGGCCCGCATGCGCGAGCACATAGGCGCCGAGGCATAACCCGACGAGGATCGCGCCGCCCGCGTGCGCTTCGCGCAGCGCGTCGCAAAGCGCGGCGGGCGGCGCTTCGTGGGTGTCGCGCCAGCTCGGCACCACGATCACGTCCGCGCCGCGCAGCCCCTCGAGGCCCTGCGGCGCGCCGATCGTAAAGCCTGCCGTGGTCGTGAGCGTGCCGGGCTCCGCCGCGCAGACGGCGAGTTCGAACGGCGGCACGCCGCCTTCGCTGCGGTCTTCGCCGAACACGACGCAAGGCACCGAGAGATGGAACGGGCTGATGCGGTCGAAGGCGATCACGGCGATGCGCAACGGGGCCGGTGAAGGAGTCTGACGGGGAACGGCGGCCATGACGAGTCCCGAAGATGAATGGCCCGATTCTAGCGAAAGTTGTCATTCGGGCCACTGTTGCGTGGGCGCCTGCGGCGCCACAATCCCGCCATCGACTTCGCGTCTTCGGACCGGTCGGTTCCTTTCAACCCCTGGAGGCATGCCATGTCCGCGAATCCGCGCCGGGCGCTCGTCGTGATCGACGTGCAGAACGAATATGTCAGCGGCGATCTGCCGATCGAATATCCCCCCATCGAGACGTCGCTCGCCAATATCGGCCGCGCGATGGACGCCGCGCGCGCGGCCGGCGTGCCGGTCGTGGTGGTGCAGAACTTCGCCCCGGCGGACTCGCCGCTCTTCGCGCGCGGCAGCGCGGGCGCCGAACTGCATCCGGTCGTGGCCACGCGCGAGCGCGATCACTACGTCGAAAAAGCGCTGCCGAGCGCCTTCGCCGGCACCGATCTCAAAGCCTGGCTGGCCGGTCGCGGCATCGACACGCTCACGGTGGTCGGCTACATGACGCACAACTGCGACGCCTCGACGGTGTTCGAGGCGACTCACGCGGGTCTTGCCGTGGAGTTTCTGGCCGATGCGACCGGTTCGGTGCCGTATGCGAACGAGGCGGGAACGGCTAGCGCCGAGGAGATCCACCGCGTGTTCGGCGCGGTGATGCACACGCGCTTCGCCGCGGTCGTGAGCACGGATGCCTGGCTTGCCGCCGTCGAAAAAGGCGTGCCGCTCGCGCGCGACAACATCTACGCGTCGAATCGACGGGCCCGCGCGAACCGCGTGCCGGCCTGAGCGGTCAGGAAAAAGGCGGCCTCGTCAGCGGGCCGCCTCGATCGATCCGGGATGCGCGCGCAGTAGTCAGGCGTCCGGCTCGCTCGCGCCGACGCGCAGCGACGGGCTGAAGCGCAGCGCGTCGAGCATCGCGTCGACGTGCCGTTCGGCGTTGCTCGCCACGTCGAACACGTCCGGCAGGATCGCCATATCGCGCAGCGCGCCGCCTATGAACGAATGGAGCACGCGCGAAGCGCGCTTGGGGTCGAGGTCGACAGGCAACTGGCCCTTCGATATCGCATTGCGCAAACCCTGCTCGATGCTCGCGAGACCCTCGCGCATATCGGTCTGATGGCGCGCCATCACGGGGCCCATCTCCTCGACGAACTCGCACTTCAGGAACAGGATCTCGAACACGCGGCGGCGGCGCACGTCGGTTGCCGTATTGCGCAGACACAGAATGCAAAGATCGCGCATGCGCCCGAGCGGGTCGGGCTCGCCGGGATCCGTCGACGCCACCTTCAGCTCGTCGAGCGGCAGCACCACGCGGTCGAACATGGCCGTGAACAGGTCGCCCTTGTTCTCGAAATGCCAGTAAATCGCGCCGCGCGTCACGCCCGCGGCCTGGGCGATATGGGCCAGCGAAGTGCGCGACACGCCCTTCTCATAGAAGACGTGTTCGGCGGCGTCGAGGATCCGGTTGCGCGTCTCCAGCGCTTCCTCTTTCGTTCGGCGGACCATTTTGTAATATGAATGCGTTGCAGCGGGTTAGGGGGAATCAATGTATTTGGGGTGCGAACCGTAATGTATTGATTTGTAATATAGAGACGATGCGTGGATCGCTCCTGAAGTACCCACCAACGGTTACGTAACGTCCTTTTACATTCGTTCGCGAATGTATCTATAATAGCACCCCACCACTTGGGTGCCTCAAGTGGTGATGTCCGGTTAATATCCGTCCTTGGCCAAGTGGTCGTAGAAACCCCAATGCGCGACGCCCCTCGCGGCGGCGCGCGGCAGTATCGCCCGGACGGATGTGCAGACCGGAACGCGCCTTTCTAGAAGAAGTACCGGGTTTATCCGTCAGGTATTGGCCAGATGCTGGCGTGCGTGGTCGTCCTCCTCGTTGCAGGACGCCGCACGCTTTTATTGTCAGTTATAGACAGAGGTCGCTCCATGCGCGTCGAACGGGTTCCATTCCGCCTAATCAGTGTCGCGACGGCTGCCATCGTGCTCGCAGCCTGCGGGCAAAAGCAGTCGGCGCCGCCGCCGCAAACTCCCGAAGTGGGTATCGTTACCGTCCAGCCGACCGCCGTGCCGGTCGTCTCCGAGCTTCCGGGCCGTACCAGTGCCTATCTCGTCGCGCAAGTGCGCGCCCGGGTGGACGGCATCGTCCTGCGCCGCGAGTTCACCGAAGGCGCGATCGTGAAGGCCGGTCAGCGGCTCTACAAGATCGACCCCGCGCCGTATATCGCCGCGCTCAATACCGCCAAGGCCACGCTCGCCAAGGCGCAGGCCAACCTCGTCACGCAGAACGCGCTGGTTTCGCGCTACAAGGTTCTGGTGCAGGCCAACGCCGTGAGCAAGCAGGACTACGACAACGCCGTTTCCGCGCAAGGCCAGGCGGTAGCGGACGTCGCCTCCGGCAAGGCCGCCGTCGATACGGCGCAGATCAACCTCGGCTATACCGACGTCGTTTCGCCGGTCACGGGCCAGGTCGGCATCTCGCAGGTCACGCCGGGCGCCTACGTGCAGGCGAGCGCCGCGACGCTCATGTCGACGGTTCAGCAGCTCGACCCGATGTATGTCGACGTCACGCAGTCGAGCCTCGAGGGCCTGAAGCTGCGCCGCGCGATCCAGGAGGGCCGCCTGTCGACCAACGGCCCGAATGCCGCGAAGGTCTCGCTCGTGCTCGAAGACGGCCGCGTGTACGCGCAGAAGGGCAAGCTCCAGTTCAGCGACATCACGGTCGACCAGACTACCGGCTCGGTGACGGTTCGCGCGCTCTTCCCGAACGCCGACCGCGTGCTGCTGCCGGGCATGTTCGTGCGCGCGCGCATCGAAGAAGGCATCAACAACAACGCGTTCCTCGTGCCGCAGGTGGGCGTGCTGCACGACCAGAAGGGCCAGGCTTCGGTGTACGTCGTCGGCAAGGACGACAAGGTCGTGCCGACGCCGATCGTCACGTCGGGCACGCAGGGCCAGGACTGGGTCGTGGAGAGCGGCCTGCAGGCCGGCGACCGCGTGATCGTGCAAGGCGCCGACAAGGTCAAGCCGGGTGTGCAGGTCAAGCCTGTCGCGGCGCAACTGCCGCCGCCGCCGCCGCCGGGCGCGCCTTCGGCCGACATGGCGACCGCTTCGGGCTATGCGAACGCTGCCAGCGCCGCGTCGGGTCCCGCTGCGGGCAAAGGCGGTGCCTCGGCTGCGCCTGCCGCCTCTGCCGCGCAATAACCGGGAGCCTGCTTCATGGCAAAGTTCTTTATTGATCGCCCGATCTTTGCATGGGTGATCGCCATCATCCTGATGCTGGCGGGCGTGGCATCGGTGTTCACGCTGCCGGTCGCGCAGTATCCGACCATCGCGCCGCCTTCCATCCAGATCAGCGCGAACTATCCGGGCGCGTCGGCCAAGACGGTGGAAAACACGGTCACGCAGGTGATCGAGCAGCAGATGAGCGGTCTCGACCACCTGCTGTACATCTCGTCGACTTCCGACGACTCGGGCACGGCTACCATCACGCTGACCTTCGCGGCGGGCACCAACCCGGACATCGCGCAGGTGCAGGTGCAGAACAAGCTGCAGCTCGCCACGCCGATCCTGCCGCAGGTGGTGCAGCAGCTCGGTATCAGCGTGACGAAGTCGAGCAGCAGCTTCCTGCTGGTGCTCGCGTTCGTGTCCGAAGACGGCAGCATGACCAAGTACGACCTCGCGAACTACGTGGCGTCGAACGTGAAGGACCCGATCAGCCGGATCGACGGCGTGGGTACGGTCACGCTGTTCGGCTCGCAGTACGCGATGCGCGTGTGGCTCGATCCACACAAGCTCACGAACTTCCAGCTCACGCCAACCGACGTCACAGCCGCGATCACCGCGCAGAACGTGCAGATCGCGGGCGGCCAGCTGGGCGGCACGCCGGCGGTGGCGGGGCAGGCGTTCCAGGCGACCATCACCGAGTCGACGCTGCTGCAAACGCCTGAGCAGTTCGGCAACATCCTGCTGAAGGTGAACCAGGACGGCTCGCAGGTGCGCCTGAAGGACGTGGCGCGTATCGGTCTGGGCGGCGAAAACTACAACTTCGACACGAAGTACAACGGTGCGCCGACGGCCGGTCTCGGCATTCAGCTCGCGACGGGCGCCAACGCGCTGCAAACGGCGAAGCTCGTGCGCCAGAAGATCGACGACCTCTCGAAGTACTTCCCGCACGGCCTCGTCGTGAAGTACCCGTACGACACGACGCCGTTCGTGCGCCTGTCGATCGAGGAAGTGATCAAGACGCTGCTGGAAGGCATCGTGCTGGTGTTCCTCGTGATGTACCTGTTCCTGCAGAACCTGCGCGCGACGTTGATTCCGACGATCGCGGTGCCGGTGGTGCTGCTCGGTACGTTCGCGATCATGGCGGCGGTGGGCTTCTCCATCAATACGCTGTCGATGTTCGGCCTCGTGCTCGCCATCGGCCTGCTGGTGGACGACGCGATCGTGGTCGTGGAGAACGTCGAGCGGGTGATGGTGGAAGACGGCCTGGGGCCGAAGGAGGCCACCCGCAAGGCCATGGGCCAGATCACCGGCGCACTGGTGGGCGTGGCGCTCGTGCTCTCCGCGGTGTTCGTGCCGGTGGCGTTCTCGGGCGGCTCGGTCGGCGCGATCTACCGGCAGTTCTCGCTTACGATCGTGGCGGCGATGGTGCTGTCCGTGCTCGTCGCGCTGATTCTCACGCCGGCGTTGTGCGCGACCATCCTCAAGCCGATCCCGAAGGGCCATCACGAGCAGAAGAAGGGCTTCTTCGGCTGGTTCAACCGCACGTTCGAGACGAGCCGCGACAAGTACCACAACGGCGTGTACCACGTGATCAAGCGCTCGGGCCGCTGGCTCATCATCTATCTCGTGGTGATCGTCGCGGTGGGCATGCTGTTCGTGCGCCTGCCGAAGTCGTTCCTGCCCGATGAAGACCAGGGCACGATGTTCGTGATCGTGCAGACGCCCGTGGGCTCGACCCAGGAAACGACGGCACGCACGCTCGCCAACATCCAGAACTGGCTGCTCAAGGACGAAGCCAGCATCGTCGATTCGGTGTTCACGGTGAACGGCTTCAGCTTTGCGGGCCGCGGCCAGAACTCGGGTCTCGTGTTCGTGCGGATGAAGGACTACAAGCAGCGTCAGCACGCGGACCAGAAGGTCCAGGCGCTGGTGCGGCGCATGTTCATGCACTACGCGGGCTACAAGGACGCGATGGTGTTCCCGGTGAATCCGCCTTCGATTCCTGAACTCGGTACCGCGTCGGGCTTCGACTTCGAACTGCAGGATCGCGCGGGTCTCGGTCACGAGAAGCTGATGGAAGCGCGCAACATGCTGCTCGGCATGGCTGCGAAGGATCCGACGCTCGCACTCGTGCGCCCGAACGGCCTGAACGACACGCCGCAGTTCACGATCGACATCGACCGTGAAAAGGCCGAGGCGCTCGGTGTGACGGCGGCCGCGGTCGACCAGACCTTCTCGATCGCCTGGGCGTCGGCCTACGTGAACAACTTCCTCGATACGGACGGCCGTATCAAGAAGGTGTACGTGATGAGCGACGCACCGTTCCGCATGACGCCGGAAGACTTGAACAACTGGTATGTGCGCAACAGTGCGGGCGGGATGGCGCCGCTCGGCTCGGTCGCGAGCGGCCGCTGGACCTTCGGTTCGCCGAAGCTCGAGCGCTACAACGGTATCTCGGCCGTGGAAATCCAGGGTCAGGCGGGCCAGGGCAAGTCGACCGGCCAGGCCATGACGGCGATGGAGCAGATCGCGGCGAAGCTGCCCGCGGGTATCGGCTACGAATGGACGGGCCTGTCGTACCAGGAACGCCAGTCGGGCTCGCAGGCGCCGATCCTGTACGGCATCTCGATCCTCGTCGTGTTCCTGTGTCTCGCGGCGCTGTATGAAAGCTGGTCGATTCCGTTCGCGGTCATCATGGTGGTGCCGCTCGGCGTGCTCGGCGCGCTGCTGGCGGTGACCTTGCGCGGCCTCGAGAACGACGTGTTCTTCCAGGTGGGTCTGTTGACCACCGTGGGTCTCTCGGCGAAGAACGCGATTCTGATCGTGGAGTTCGCGCGCGACCTGCAGGCCGAAGGGAAGATGGGACCGATCGAGGCGGCGCTCGAAGCATCGCGACTGCGTCTGCGGCCGATTCTCATGACGTCGATGGCGTTCATTCTCGGCGTGCTGCCGCTCGCGATCAGTAACGGCGCGGGTTCGGCTTCGCAGCACGCCATCGGCACGGGCGTGATCGGCGGGATGATCACGGCCACGTTCCTCGCGATCTTCATGATCCCGATGTTCTTCGTGGTGATTCGCGCGAAGTTCGCCGGCGAGAAGGAAGACGCGGACACGGCGCTTGCACACTACGAAGAGCACCACGCGCACGACCACGACGAAGACAACGGCGCGAATGGTGGCGGCGCCGGTGGCCAGGGCGGCACGGGTGGCAACGACCGTGGTCGCGAAGGTGGCAACGGCGGCGGCAGCAACGGCGACGGCCCGGGCAAGGAAGGACATTGAGATGCATAAACTATCCGTAATTGCAGCGGGCGCCGCTGCGTTGGCCGCCGCGCTTCTCGCGGGCTGCACGATGGAGCCGTGGTACCACCGGCCCGAAGCGCCGGTGTCGCAGAGCTTCCCGCAAGGCGGCGTATACGCGACTCAGCCAGTCGCTGCGGGGGCGAATGGTCAGAACGGCCAGCCTGCCCCCAGCGCCAACGGCGCCCCGGCGACCGACATCGGCTGGCGCGAGTTCTTCGTCGATCCGCGCCTGCAACAGCTCGTGGACATCGCGCTGAAGAACAACCGCGACCTGCGCGTCTCGGTGCTCAACGTCGAGGCGGCGCGCGCGCAGTATCAGATCGTGCGCGCCGAGCTGTTCCCGGCGATCAACGGCGTGGGCACGGACACGCGTACGCGCGTGCCTCGCGACCTGCAGACCGCGCCGAACAATCCGTACAGCGTCTACAACGTGGGCGTGCAGGCGTCCTGGGAACTGGACTTCTGGGGGCGCATCCGCAGCCTGAAGGACCAGGCGTTGGCGCAATACCTCTCGACGGCGTATGCGCGCAAGGCGGCGGAGATCACGCTGGTTTCGGAAGTCGCGGACCAGTACCTGACCATGCTCTCCGACGACGACCTGCTCAAGGTCACGCAGGAAACGCTCAGGACAGCGCAGGACTCGTACAACATCACGAAGGCGCAGTTCGAGACGGGCACCGGCACCGAGCTCGATCTGCGTCAGGCGCAAACGGTGGTCGAGAACGCGCAGGCCAACCTGCAGGCGCAACTGCGGGCGCGCGCCCAGGCCGAGAACGCGCTCGTGCTGCTGATCGGCGAGCCGCTGCCGGCGGATCTGCCGCAAGGTCTGCCGCTCGACGGCCAGGCCCTGCTCAACGACATCCCGGCAGGGCTGCCTTCGGATCTGCTCACGCGTCGTCCGGACATCATGCAGGCCGAAGAAGCGCTGCTCGCGGCAAACGCCAATATCGGCGCGGCGCGTGCGGCGTTCTTCCCGAAGATCTCGCTCACGGCGGCGTTCGGCACCGAAAGCCTGTCGCTCGGCGGGCTCTTCAAGGCCGGCACGGCGGCGTGGAGTTTCGTGCCGCAGATCACGCTGCCGATCTTCGAAGGCGGGTCGAACATCGCGAATCTGCAACTCGCGAATGTCGAGAAGCGCATCGAGATCGCCAGCTACGAGAAGTCGATCCAGTCGGCCTTCCGGGAAGTGGCCGATGGGTTGGCCGCGCGCGGCACCTACGACGAGCAGATCGCGGCGCTCGAGCGCAGCACCTTCGCGAGCCAGCGCTCGCTCACGCTTTCGGAGTTGCGCTACAAGAACGGCGTGGACAGCTATCTGCCGGTGCTCACCGCGCAGACGAGCCTCTACACGGCGCAGCAGTCGCTCATCACGGCGCGCCTCGCGCGGCTGACCAACCTCGTCGATCTGTATCGCGCGCTGGGTGGCGGCTGGATCGAGCACGCGGGCGAGACGCCGCGCGCGCCTGACGCGCCGGTCGATTACGGCGCGGCCAGCGCGCCGGCGGCGGCTTCGGCTGCAACGGCGGGGTAAGCAAGCGGCGTCACGGCTTGCGCAGCAGGAAACAGGAACGCCACGGGAGACCGTGGCGTTTTATTTCGCGAGTCAGAAGAAGGGCGAAAAGCGGGCAAAAAAAGCGCCATGGTTTCCCATGGCGCCGAACCAGCAAAAGACCCCTCCCGCATGTGTGCAGATGAACACCTGCGAGCGGGACACCTCTCGCGTCAACTCAATACGTTCAAACCCGGTTCGATTACCTCAGTGAGATCGACTCAGTGCGCGGCCGAGCGCGGCATTTCGTGGCCCGCCTGCGGCGCCTCGCCTGCATCCGGACGGCCTTCGAGATCGTGCCCGGCGCGGCGGATGGCGCGCTCGGCGGCTTTCTCGCTCTTCGCACCGTTGAAGATCAGGTTCAGCACCACCGCCGAAACCGAAGCGAGCAGGATGCCGCTGTGGAGCAGCGGCGAAAGCGCGGGCGGCAGCCTGGCGAAGAAGTGCGGCGACACGACCGGCACGAGGCCGAAACCCACGCTCACGGCCACGATGAAGAGGTTGTGCTGGTTCCTCACGAAGTCCACGCGCGAGAGTACCTTGATGCCGTTCGCCGCCACCATGCCGAACATCACGATGCCCGCGCCGCCCAGCACGAAGGCGGGCACGGAGGCGACCATCTGCGCCATCTTCGGAAAGAGGCCGAGCAGCACGAGGATCACGCCGCCCATTGCGCACACATAGCGGCTCTTCACGCCCGTCACGCCGATGAGGCCCACGTTCTGCGAGAACGACGTATGCGGAAACGAATTGAAAATGCCGCCGATCATCGTGCCGAGACCGTCGACACGCAGGCCGCGCACGAGCGTGGCCTGATCGACGGGGCGCCCGACCATATCGCCCACGGCGAGGAACATGCCCGTCGATTCGATGAAGGTCACGAACATCACGATCACCATCGTCGCGATCGGCAGGATGTGGAACTTCGGCATGCCGAAGTGAAACGGCATGACGATGCCGACCCACGGCGCGCTCGCCATGCCTTCGAGGTTCACGCGGCCGAGCGCAAGCGCGATGGCAAAGCCCGCGACGATGCCGAGCAGCACCGAGATATTGGCGATGAAGCCGCGCCCGAACTTGTTGATGAGCAGGATCAGCATCAGCACGAGCAGCGAGAGGCCGAGGTAGATGGGGTTGCCGTAGTCGGGGTTGCCCACGCCGCCCGCGGCCCAGTTGATGCCCACTTCCATCAGCGAGAGGCCGATCACCGCGATCACGGTGCCCACCACGACAGGCGGGAAGAAGCGCAGCAGCTTGCCGATCATCGGCGCGATCACGATGCCGATCGCGCCCGCCGCGATGGTCGAGCCGAAGATGTCGAG
This sequence comes from Paraburkholderia silvatlantica, assembly GCF_003096715.1. GTDB lineage: Bacteria > Pseudomonadota > Gammaproteobacteria > Burkholderiales > Burkholderiaceae > Paraburkholderia > Paraburkholderia silvatlantica. The sequence goes on along the minus strand of NZ_QEOL01000006.1, from coordinate 185,612 downwards.
AAGGCCGAGCGAGGGATGGGTGCCGATGGCGATCATGGGACCCACCGAGGCGAACGTGCAGCCCATGATCACGGGCAGGCGGATGCCGAAGATCCACAGGCCGAGCGTCTGGATCAGCGTGGCGATGCCGCAGGCGAACAGGTCGGCGCTGATGAGGAAGGCGACCTGGTCCTTCGGCAGCCCGATCGCGCCGCCGACGATGAGCGGCACGGCCACCGCGCCTGCGTACATCACGAGCACGTGCTGGATGCCGAGTGTCAGCAACTGGCTAAACGGCAGGCGCTCGTCGCAGGGGTGGACCTGCTTGTGCCCAGATCGCTGGGCGGCCTGGTCCTCAATGCCCTTGGCTTGCATGTCGTCTGTCTCCGTCTCTCTGTTTAAGGATATGGCCTCCAAGGTATGCGGTAAGAAAACAGGCAACAAGACCGCTGGAGACTATTCCGTGCTTTCCGGCGACGATATGCACCCTTCGGGATGGCCGGGCCACATAAGGGTAGGATCGGCGCGCGTGGCGCCATCATGATGGCCACGCCAGGCGCCGGTTCGGACCGCGCGCGCCGCGGTGCAACGCGGCTAGCCCCCTGTTTGCGGTGGCTGAGCGCCTGCGCGCGGTGAGCGCCGCGGCGCGGGCGTGGCGGTGCGGCGCCGCGACGGAACGTGTGCGGGCAGGTCGAGCCCAGGCTGGCGATGCCCAGCGGGCCATGCCGCATATGGCAGCGCCGTTATGATTTCTATTTCGAATGCGGAATGTGAGCCGTTTTGCATCGCGCGCACACGCACCGGGTTAACCCGCGAACAGGCGGTTTTCGCGTCGAAATCGGCTATGTTGCGCGCGGATTTGCGGCAGGTGCGCCAAGCCCGCTTAACGCGTATTCGGTACCGCGCATCTCGCCCTTATGATGGCTTTTTCCGTCCTCACCCACCTCGTACACCGTTTCCCATGAGCCCATCGCAGACGCGTTTCCTCGGTATCGACCTCGGCACCGGTTCACTCAAGCTTGGCGTCATCGATGGCGACGGCGTCGAGCGCGCCGCCGCGAGTGTGGCCTACGCGCTCGAAACACCGCAGCCCGGCTGGGCCGAGATCGCCGTGGACCGCTGGTGGGACGCGCTCGTCGCGGCCTGCGCGCGGCTGCCCGAGAGCGAGCGCGCGGCGGTGCGCGGCATCGGCTTTTCCGGACAGATGCACGGTGTCGTGCTCACCGACGAAGCGGGCCGCGCGTTGCGCCCCGCGATGCTCTGGCCCGACACGCGCGCGCATGCGCTGCTCGTTGCCTGGCCCGACGACGCCGGGCATGCGCAGCCCAACCCCGTTGCGCCTGGCATGGCGGGGCCGTTGCTGCGCTGGGTCCTGCAGCACGAGCCGCAAGTCGGACAAGCCGCGCGCTGGGCACTGCAGCCGAAAGACTGGCTGCGCGTGGCGCTGGGTGGCGCAGTCAAGGCCGATCCGTCGGACGCGTGCGCGACAGCGCTCGCCGCACCCGACGGCGCGTGGGATTTCGCGCTGATCGGGCGGCTGGGATTGCCGGCGCGGTGGTTCGCGCCGCCGGCCGCGTCGCACGAAGCGAGCGGCACGCTTGGCGCGCAAGCCGCACAGGCGCTCGGGCTGCCGGCCGGCATCGTGCTCGCGACGGGCGCGGGCGACACGCCTTGCGCCGCCTTCGGCAGCGGCCTGGCCGACGACGGCGACGCGCTCCTCACGACGGGCACGGGCGGCCAGATCGTCGTCACCGCGCGCAGCGAGCCGCCCGCGCGGCGCGGGCTGCATCGCTACCGCTCGGCGACGGGCGGCTGGTACACCATGGCCGCCATGCAGAATGTGGGCGTGGCGCTGGAAGCGGCACGCGGCTGGCTGGCCTACGACTGGGCTTCTGCTTACGCGGATGCGTTCGCCGTGCCGCCATCGGCGACGCTCGCGTTCCTGCCTTACCTGAGCGGCGAGCGCTCGCCGTGGCTCGACCCGGCGGCGCGCGGCGGCTGGCTCGGCGCTTCGCTTGGCGACTCGCGCGGCTCGCTTATGCGCGCGGCGTTCGAGGGCGTCGCGTTCGCATTGCGTGCGGGCCTCGACGCCGTGCGCAGCACCCATGAAGCCGCCGCTGGGGGCACGCGGGATGCGCGCAGTGTGCCGACGCTCAAGCTCGCTGGCGGCGGCTCCGTGGACGCGCGCTGGCAGCAGTTGCTCGCCGACACGCTCGACGCGGATCTTTACGCGATCGACTGCCCGAACGCAGCGGCGCGCGGCGCCGCGATGCTGGGCGGCCTCGCCTGCGGGCACTGGCGCATGAGCGACCTCGCGGCGCTTGCGCCGGCCGCGACGCGGGTGGCGACGCCGCGCGAGGACGCCGCGCTCGCGCAGCGCTATGCGCGCTTCATCGATCTGTACGGCCGCGTGCGAACCTGGTTCCCACCGGCGTCGTGATGCGGTGTATCAGCAAAAAGGCGTCGCCACCGCGCGGGGCAACGCCTTTTTCATGGCGCGTACAGCGTGCCAGCGCAAGCCCGTTATGAAAGTGAACAGGCCCTAGCGACGCCCGATCAGACTCGCGCCGTAGACGAGCGCGGCGAGCGCGGTGATCCAGAAGCTGGTGGGCCAGTCGGTGTAGAACGCGAGCGTCACGCCGAGCCATGCCTGCACGAGCGCAAGCAGCGCGGCGAGCACGAGGCCGGTCGAGAGGCGCGTGGTGAGATTCTGCGCGGCGGCGGCGGGACCGACCATCAGCGTAAAGACGAGCAGCACGCCGACGATCTGCGTGCACGCGGCCACCGCGAGCGCGGCGATGGCGAGGAACAGCATCGAGACCGCGCGCAGCGACACGCCCTTCGCTTCGGCGAGTTCGGGTTGCAGCGAGGCGAACAGGAGCGGCCGCATGATGGCGGCCAGCGCAGCCAGGCTCGCCACGGCGAGGGCGGCCAGCACCCCGAGCGTCTCGCGGTTCACGCCCAGCACGTTGCCGAACAGCAGCGCCGTGACCTGCGTGGCATACGACGTGAAGAAGTGCAGAAACAGCAGGCCGAAGCCGAGCGCGAGCGAAAGAATCACGCCGATCGCGACATCGCGGCCCGCGAGCTTTTCGCCGAGCGCGCCCATCGAAAGGCCGGCGGCGAGCGTGAAGCCCACCATGCCCCACATCGGCGAAACGCCAAGCAGCACGGCGCCCGTCGCACCCGTGAAACCCACGTGCGAGAGCGCGTGGCCCGCGAAGGTCTGACCGCGCATCACGAGGAAATAGCCCACCACGCCCGCGAGCACCGCGACGATGCCCGACGCCGCGAAGGCGTTCACCATGAAATCGTATTCAAGCATCGTGCGTGTGGCCGTGTGTGTTGTCGTTGTTGTTGCCGTGGGCCTCGCCATGACTGTGGCCGTGATCGCCGTGGTCATGGGCATGGTCGTGCTCATGCTCGTGGTCGTGCTTTTCGACTTCCACGTCGCCCGACATCACGAAGATGCGGCCCTTCATGCGCATCACGTCGATCGGCGAGCCGTAGAGGCGCGAGAGCACGGGCGCGGTAATGACTTCATCCACGCTGCCGAGCGCGGCCACGCCGTTGCCGAGATAGAGCACGCGGTCGAGCGCGTTCAGGAGCGGATTCAGCTCGTGCGCGGAGAACAGCACCGCGATGCCGAGTTCGCGCTGCACGCGGCGCACGAGTTCGACCACGCCGCGCTGGTGGTTGGGGTCGAGGCTGATGAGCGGCTCGTCGAGCAGCAGCAGCTTCGGGTCGCCGAGCAGGCATTGCGCGAGCAGCAGGCGCTGGCGCTCGCCGCCCGAAAGCTCCGAAAGCGGGCGATCCGCAAGCGCGCTCGCACCCACGAGATCCAGCACGCGCGCAACGTCGGCGCGCGTGGCGGCGTCGGCGCGCGGCAGACCCCAGCGGTGGCCGTCGGCGGCCATCGCCACGAAGTCGCGGCCGCGCACGCGGCGGCTCGCGAGCGCCGTGCGCGTTTGCGGCATATAGCCGATTTTCGCGTTACCGCGCGCGACCGGCTCGCCCAGCACGCGGATCGCGCCGTGCGAGGCCGGCACGAGGCCGAGAATCGCACGCATGAGCGTGGTTTTGCCCGCGCCGTTCGGTCCGAGCACGCCGATGAATTCGCCCTGGTTCACCGCGAAGTTCGCGTCGCGCAGGATCGTGCGTTCGCCGAGCGCCAGCGTCACGCCCGCCAGCGTGAGCACAGGCGTGGGCGCGCGGTGCGCGCCGTTGTGCTGTGCGTTGTGCGATGAAGCGATATCGGTGGGCGAAGGCCCGGCCCCGGTCATGACGTCTGTCCTTGCTGAATACGGTTAGTGTTGCCCTGGTGTTCCCATTGCCAGCGCCTTGTCGAGCGAGTCGAGCTGCGCGAGCATCCACTGCTGGAAGTTCACGCCGGCCGGCTGCGTCTCGGTCACGCTCACGGACGGCACTTTCGACTGCTTCGCCAGCGCCAGCATGCGCCGCGTGAGCGCCTCGGTCGCCTGGCTGTTATAGATCAGCACGCGCACGCGACGCTCGCGCAGGTCGCGCTCGAACGCGGCGATGTCCGAGGCGCTCGCCTCGGTGTCGTTCATCGTCGCGAGCTGGAAGCGCAGGTTGCGCATGTCGAGGCCGATCGCATCCGACATATAGCCGAACACCGGCTCGGTGGCCGTGACGGGCTGCCCCTGGTAGCGCGCACGCAGTGCCGCGACCTTGGCGTCGACCGGCTGCAGCGAGGCGAGGAACGTTGCCAGGTTGGCATCGTACACGCTCTTGTGCGCGGGGTCCGCTGCGCCGAGCGCGGCGCTCACGGCGCGCGCCACGGCGGGCATGGTCTTCGGGTCGTACCAGAGGTGCGGATTGTCGCCCGCTTTCTTGCCGACGAGGTCCGCCGCGACGATCGTCGTGCGGCTGGTGCCGCTGGTGCCGCTTTTGCTGGCCCCGGTGGCGCCGAGCAGCTTCGTCATCCACGGGTCGTAATCGGCGCCGTTGTACACCACGACGCGCGCATTCTGGAGCGCGCGGGCGGTCTTCGGGCTGGCCTCGAAGAGGTGCGGATCCTGGTCGGGGTTGCTCAGGATGCTCGTCACGTCCACGTAATTTCCGCCGATCTGCCTGGCGACGTCGCCGTAGAAGTTCTCCGCCGCAACGACGGCAATCGTGGCGCTGCCCGCCTGCGCCGCCAGGGCCGCGCTCGCGCCGCCGAAAGTGGTGCCCAGCGCGAGAGCCAGCCCGGCCGCGAGGCGCGCGAGCGTGAAGCGACGGCGCGCGAGCGTTGCGGCAGCCCGGGGCGAGCAGTTGGCGCGGCTGAACGTGATCATGGTTCTATCCTTGTCTATGGGGATATAGGGAGCCTGAAGGCGGACGCGGGCGCGGGCGCGTCGGCGTCGCGAAGGCGAGATGATATAACGTATCACTCCGGTTGGCGAGTCAGCTCGACATCCGGTCAAGGGGCTGGATCTCCAGGGCGCAGCCAGTCGAGGCTTGCGCGTCGCACCATCGAAATCTCGCCCAATCGCGTTTGTTCGCCTTGACAGTCTCCGACTCGTATCCGATCATTCGATCAACAACAGAGCAAATGCTCACATGTCGGGCGATCGCTCAGCGGCTCCTCTGGAGTGTCTGCCGGGCCCGCCCCACACGAACGAAATTGGAGACAACCTGTGGCACACACCGCGACCCCAGCGGCCGGACGTTTGCAGGACAAGGTAGCCGTGCTGACCGGCGCGGCGAGCGGCATTGGCGAGGCGGTCGCCCAGCGCTATCTGGACGAAGGCGCGCGCTGCGTGCTCGTCGACGTGAAGCCCGCCGGGTCCGTCGCCCCAACGCTCGCCGCCGCATACCCCGAGCGCGTGCTCGCGATCTGCGCCGACGTCACGCGCCGCGAGGACATCGATCGCATCGTGCAGAGCGCGGTCGAACGCTTCGGCCGCATCGACATCCTCTTCAACAACGCGGCGCTCTTCGACATGCGCCCGCTCCTCGACGAATCCTGGGACGTGTACGACCGCCTCTTCGCGGTGAACGTGAAGGGGATGTTCTTCCTGATGCAGGCCGTGGCGCGCCGCATGGTCGAGCAGGGCCAGGGCGGCAAGATCATCAACATGTCGTCGCAGGCGGGCCGCCGCGGCGAAGCGCTCGTCTCCCACTACTGCGCAACCAAGGCCGCCGTGCTGAGCTACACGCAGTCGGCGGCGCTCGCGCTGGCGCCCCATCGCATCAACGTGAACGGCATTGCACCGGGCGTGGTCGACACGCCCATGTGGGAGCAGGTCGACGCGCTCTTCGCACGCTACGAGCATCGCCCGCCCGGCGAGAAGAAGCGCCTCGTGGGCGAGGCGGTGCCGCTCGGGCGCATGGGCCTGCCCGAAGATCTCACGGGCGCCGCGCTCTTTCTCGCCTCCGCCGACGCCGACTACATTACCGCGCAGACCCTCAACGTCGACGGCGGCAACTGGATGAGCTGATTTTTCCCGCAACCCTCGCCGCAACCCTTGCGCAACGCATCACGACAGCAGCACGGCTGCAGCAAGACATAACGCAACGAACAAGGAGACAACGTCATGAAGCCAGCAATGAAGACCGCCGCAAAGTGCATAAGTCGAGCGCTGAGTGCGGGTGCGCTCGTCGCCGCGGCGAGCGCCGCGCACGCGCAGACCGTCACGATCGCCATGTTGAACAACCCGGACATGATCGAGCTGAAGAAGCTCTCGCCGGCCTTCGAAAAGGCCAATCCGGGCATCAAGCTGAACTGGGTGATTCTCGAAGAAAACGTGCTGCGCCAGCGCGCGACGACCGACATCACGACCAACAGCGGCCAGTTCGACGTGATGATGATCGGCACCTACGAGGCGCCGCAATGGGGCAAGCGCGGCTGGATCGTGCCGATGACGAACCTGCCTGCAAGCTACGACCTCGACGACGTGGTGAAGACTGCGCGCGACGGCCTGTCATACAACGGCACGCTCTATGCGCTGCCGTTCTACGTCGAAAGCTCGATGACGTATTACCGCAAGGACCTGTTCGACAAGAAGGGCCTCAAGATGCCTGAGCAGCCGACCTATGACCAGATCAGGGACTTCGCCGACAAGCTCACCGACAAGTCCGCCGGCACCTACGGCATCTGCCTGCGCGGCAAGGCCGGCTGGGGCGAGAACATGGCGTACGTGACGACGGTCGCGAACACCTTCGGCGGCCGCTGGTTCGACGAGAAGTGGCAGGCGCAGCTCACCTCGCCCGAGTGGAAGAAGGCGGTGAACTTCTACGTCGACATGCTGAAGAAGGACGGCCCTCCGGGAGCCAGCTCGAACGGCTTCAACGAAAACCTCACGCTGATGTCCTCGGGCAAGTGCGCGATGTGGATCGACGCGACGGTGGCCGCGGGCATTCTCTATAACAAGCAGCAGTCGCAGGTGGCCGACAAGATCGGCTTCGCGGCCGCGCCGACCGAGGTCACGCCCAACGGCGCGCACTGGCTGTGGTCGTGGGCGCTCGCGGTGCCGAAGTCGTCGAAGTCGCAGGACGCCGCGAAGAAGTTCATCGAATGGGCCACGTCGAAGGAGTACGTCCAGATGGTCGCGCAGGACGAAGGCTGGGCCTCGGTGCCCTCGGGTACGCGGATTTCGACCTATCAGAATCCCGAGTACAAGAAGGCCGCGCCGTTCTCCGACTTCGTGCTGAAGGCGATCCAGACCGCCGATCCGAATCATCCGACCGCGAAGCCGGTGCCGTACACGGGTATCCAGTTTGTCGGGATTCCTGAGTTCCAGTCGTTCGGTACGGTCGTGGGCCAGAGCGTTGCGGGCGCCGTGGCGGGGCAGATGAGCGTCGATCAGGCGCTTGCCGCCGGTAACGCCGCTGCCAACCGCGCCGTGGCGCAAGCCGGGTATCAGAAGTAACTGCGAGAAGTCACTGCGAGAAGTCAGACTGCGCCGTTCAGGCAGTCGATGTCGTAGCGCGAGCGCGCGCCGTGCCACCCGGCGTGGCGCGCACCCTCGCGACAGCCGATGCCGCGCCGTGCCCCCGCACAGGCGCGCAACCGAGAAGGGTGGTCCTCATGCGTCATCTCCATCTCCCCATGCCTATATTCAATCGAGCGCGCACGCCACAGAAACCGCAGCAGGTCGAATCGCGCCGCTCGGCCTCACGCTGGCTCGTGACGCCGTCCGTAGCGGTGCTGCTGCTGTGGATGACGATCCCGCTCGCGATGACGATCTGGTATTCGTTCACGCGATACAACCTGCTCAACCCCGATCTCAAAGGGTTTGCGGGCTTCGACAACTACAGGTTCCTCGCTACCGACCCCTCGTTCGTGCCGTCGATCGTGCACACCATCGAGTTGATCGTGGCGGTGCTCGTTATCACCGTGGTCGGCGGCGTGCTGATGGCGGTGCTGTTCGACCGCAAGTTCATCGGTCAGGGCGTGGCACGCCTGTTCGCGATTGCGCCGTTCTTCGTGATGCCCACGGTGAGCGCGCTGATCTGGAAGAACATGATCCTGCATCCGGTGTACGGCCTCGTGGCCATCGCGATGCGCTCGATCGGCATGACGCCGATCGACTGGTTCGCCGTTTATCCCCTTACTGCGGTCATCATGATCGTGGCGTGGCAGTGGCTGCCGTTCGCGTTCCTGATTCTCTTCACGGCGATCCAGTCGCTCGACCAGGAGCAGAAGGAGGCCGCGAAGATCGACGGCGCCGGCCCGATCGCCTTGTTCTTCTATATCACGCTGCCGCACCTGCGGCGCGCGATTGCCGTTGTCGTGATGATGGAAACCATCTTCCTGCTCTCGATCTTCGCCGAGATCTACACGACCACGGGCGGCGGTCCCGGCAACGCGACCACCAACCTCACTTACCTGATCTACTCGATGGGCCTGCAGCAGTTCGACGTGGGCATCGCTTCGGCTGGCGGCATTCTCGCCGTCGTGCTGGCGAACATCGTGTCGTTCTTCCTCGTGCGCATGCTCGCGCGCAACCTCAAAGGGGAGTACGAAAAATGAGCCAGATTACCGCTACGCCCGCGCAATCGCCCGACGCGGTCAACCATTCGTCGCCGCTGCAGTTCGTCGGGCGCGTGCTGCCGGGGCTCCTTGCCTGGCTGATCGCGATCGCGCTGTTCTTCCCGATCTTCTGGATGGCGATTACGGCGTTCAAGACCGAGCAGCAGGCCTATATCCCGACGATCTTTTTCGTGCCGACACTCGAGAGCTTCAGAGAGGTGTTCGCGCGCAGCAACTACTTCGCGTTCGCGTGGAATTCAGTGCTGATCTCGGCCGGCGTGACGATCGTCTGCCTCATTCTCGCCGTGCCCGCAGCCTACGCGATGGCGTTCTTCCCGAACAAGCGCACGCAGGGAATTCTGCTGTGGATGCTCTCCACGAAGATGATGCCTTCGGTGGGCGTGCTCGTGCCGATCTATCTGCTGTGGAAGAACTCGGGGCTGCTCGATACCGTGAGCGGACTGGTGATTGTCTACACGCTCATCAATCTGCCGATTGCCGTCTGGATGGCGTACACGTACTTCAACGAGATTCCCAAGGACATTCTCGAAGCCGGGCGCATGGACGGCGCGGCCACCTGGCAGGAAATCGTCTATCTGCTCATGCCGATGGCCGTGCCGGGGCTCGCTTCCACCGCGCTGCTGTTGATCATTCTTTCGTGGAACGAAGCGTTCTGGAGCATCAACCTCTCCAGTTCGAACGCCGCGCCGCTGACGGTGTTCATCGCGTCGTACTCGAGTCCCGAGGGGCTGTTCTGGGCGAAGCTCTCCGCGGCATCCTTGCTCGCGGTCGCGCCGGTGCTGATCGTCGGCTGGCTTTCGCAGAAGCAACTGGTGCGCGGCCTTACCTTCGGGGCAGTCAAGTAATGGCGAATGCGATGGCCATTCAAGCCCTGATCTGCGATTGCGACGGCGTGCTGATCGACAGCGAAGCCGTGGCGGCCCGCGTGCTGGTGCGCGAACTCGAAGCGCGCTGGCCCGGCGTCGACGCGGCGCCCGTCGTCATGCCGCTGCTCGGCCAGCGTATCGAGCGCGTGCTGGGCGGCGCAGGCGCAGCGCTCGGGCGCAGCCTCACCGCCGCCGACGTCGATGCGATCCGCGTGGCCGCGGAGGCGCAAGCGCGTGAGGCGCCGCTTTTCCCGGGCGTCGTGGCGGCGCTGGAAGCGGTGGCGCTCACCAAGGCCTGCGCGAGCAACAGCTACACGCAGGTGGTGCGCGAGGTGCTGGCGCGCAACGGACTCGATCGCTTCTTTGGCGCGCGCGTGTACTGCGCGGATCTCGTCGCCCGGCCGAAGCCCGCGCCCGACGTGTATCTCGCGGCGGCGCAGGGCATGGACGTCGCGCCCGCCGCGTGCCTCGTGGTCGAGGACAGCGTGACGGGTGTGAGTGCGGCGTGCGCGGCCGGCATGACGGTGCTCGGCTTCGTGGGCGGCACGCACGTGGGCGGCGACGCGCACGCGCACGAGTTGCGCGAAGCGGGTGCAATTGAAATCTTCGACGACATGACGACGCTGCCCGCTCGGGTGGCGCACTGGATGAACCAGGCGCAAACGCGTTCGAACTGAACCGGCTTAGGCAGATTTAGACAGAAACGGAGACACATCATGGCAAGCGTGATTCTTAGAGACGTACTGAAGCGCTACGACGACAACGAAGTGCTGCGCGACGTGAACCTCGACATCGGCGACGGCGAATTCGTCGTGTTCGTGGGCCCGAGCGGCTGCGGCAAGACCACGCTCATGCGCATGATCGCGGGGCTGGAGGACATCAGCGGCGGCGACTTGACGATCGACGGCACGCGCATGAACGACGTGCCGCCGGCCAAGCGCGGCATTGCGATGGTGTTCCAGTCATACGCGCTGTATCCGCACATGACGCTCTACGACAACATGGCGTTCGGCCTGAAGCTCGCGGGCGCGAAGAAGCCCGAAATCGACGTGGCCGTGAAGAACGCCGCAAAGATCCTGCATATCGACCATCTGCTCGACCGCAAGCCCAAGCAGCTCTCGGGCGGCCAGCGCCAGCGCGTGGCGATCGGGCGCGCGATCACGCGCAAGCCGAAGGTGTTCCTGTTCGACGAACCGCTCTCGAACCTCGATGCCGCGCTGCGCGTGAAGATGCGCCTCGAATTTGCGCGCCTGCACGACGAGCTCAAGACGACGATGATCTACGTGACGCACGATCAGGTCGAAGCGATGACGCTCGCCGACAAGATCGTCGTACTCTCGGCGGGGAACGTCGAACAGGTCGGCAGTCCGAACCGCCTGTATCACGCGCCGGCCAATCGCTTCGTGGCGGGCTTCATCGGCTCGCCGAAGATGAATTTCCTCGACGGCACGGTGCAGCAGGCCGGCAGCGACGGCGTCGTCGTGCGCTACGAGACGGGCGAGACGCAGAAGGTGGCCGTCGAGCCGGGCAAGGCTCGCGAGGGCGACAAGGTGACGGTGGGCATCCGCCCCGAGCATCTGCACATCATGACGGGCGCGGAAGGCGTGAGCGCGAAGGCGATGACGGTCGAGTCGCTCGGCGACGCCGCTTACCTTTACGCCGAATGCGCGGTTGCGCCCGATGGCCTGATCGCGCGCATTCCGCCGCTGGAGCAGCACGAGCGCGGCGAGGCGTTCAAGGTGGGCTCGACGCCCGACCATTGCCATCTCTTCGACGCGAACGGCCAGGCGTTCGAGCGTCGCTTCGCGCAGCAACTCGCTGCGTGAATTCACTGGCTTGCCGGACGCACCGCCTCGAAGGAGGGTGAGGCGGTGTCTTGTGTGGCGAGGTACCTGAGGTTGCCTTTGTTAGCCCGCTTCGTGCGGGCTTTTTTTCGCCTTGCGCAGGTCTTGGCGTTCGATCGCAGCGCGCGCGCACAGCTCGTCGGTGACGAGCCCGGAGAGCCAGCCGCCGTTGAGCGCCGCGATCACCGCTTCGCGCTTGCGCGCGCCGCCGGCGAAGCCGATGGTCGGGCGGCGTGGCGGCGAATCGAGGTACACGCTCGTGACGCGGCGGCCCGTGGTCGAATCGACGCGCTTGCCGGCCGCGTCGATCGGCAGGCCGAGCATTTCGGCCACGGCGCCCCGGCCCATCAGTTCGCGCACTTCGTCGGAGGTGATGAAGCCGTCCTCATGCAGCGGGCAATGCTCGCCGATGTTGCCGATGCCGACGAACGCGACATCGGCCTCGCCCGAAAGCGATTCGACGATGCGATAGAGCCGGTGATTGCACCACTGCGCGCGCTCGGCCTCGCTATCCGCGATGAGCGGTGCAGGCAGCAGAAAGTGCTTGCCACCCGTCTTCTCGGAGATATGCAGTGCGACGTCGTAGCGGTTCGACGAGCCGTCCTGGGCGATCGCGCCCACCATCGAAACGAGCCGGTGCTGGGGCCGCTCCAGTTGCGCGATCTGATCGACCGCGGCCTTGAGCGTGCGCCCGCTGCTCACGGCCACCACCATCGGCCGCTCTTCAGTGAGGTAGCGCTCCATCACCTGCGCGCCCGCGACCGCGAGCTTGCGGTCGATTTCCTCGGGCGTGTCGTTGTCCACGGGCACCACTTCGCAAACCGAAAGGCCGTAGCGCTTCGAAAGCGCGTCGGCGAGCGCGAGGCAGTCGGCGAGACGATGATCGACGCGCACGCGAATGAGGTTCTTCTCGACCGCGAACGCGACGAGGCGCTGCGCGACCGGGCGCGACACCTGCAGCTTCTCGGCGATTTCGTTCTGGGTGTTGCCGGCCACGTAGTAGAGCCAGGCTGCGCGGGTCGCGAGATCGAGTTTTTCGGTGGACTTGGGCACGGTGGGGGTCGGAGCGGGAATCGAGGCCGAAGTTGACTTGACGGACGCTATCGCACGACCTACGCGAGGCGCTCGCGCGAGGGTTCGAAGAGCGGGCGCACGTGGCGGTACAGCGCGCGGTAGGCGGTGAGCCGCTCGCGCAGCGCCGCGTGGCGCGCGGCATTCGGCGCGTATTCGGCCACCACGGGCGGCTTGGTCAGCACGTCGCGCGCATTGCCGCCCGCCGCGAGCCAGCCGAGGCGCGCCGCGCCGAGCGCCGCACCGGTCTCGCCGCCGCCGTGCTGGCGCGTGGGCGTGTTGAATGCGTCCGCAACCAGTTGCGCCCAGTAGCCGCTGCGCGCGCCGCCGCCCAGCATCGACAGCGCGCCGACTTCGGTGCCGGCCGCCGCGAGCGCGTCGAGACCGTCGGTGAGCGCGAGCGTCACGCCTTCGAGCACGGCGTAGCCGAGCAGCGCGCGATCGGTCGCGTGCGTCATGCCGAAGAACACGCCCTGCGCATACGGGTCGTTGTGCGGCGTGCGCTCGCCCGAGAGATACGGCAGGAAGAGCGGGGCTTCGGCGACGGTTTGCGCTTCGAGCTGTTCGACTTCGGCGAGCAGCGTGGGCTCGTTGGTGCCCGTGAGCTTGCAGACCCAGCGCAGGCAGCTCGCCGCCGAAAGCACGACGCTCATCTGGTGCCAGCGGTCGGGAATCGCGTGGCAGAACGCATGCACGGCCGAAGCGGGATTGGGCCGGAAGCGGTCGCCCACCACGCACAGCACGCCCGAGGTGCCGAGCGAGACGAAGCCGTCGCCGGGCTGGGTGGCGCCGATGCCGATGGCGCTCGTTGCGTTGTCGCCGCCGCCCGCTGCCACGACCACGTCCTCGCGCAGACCGAACTCGCGCGCGAGCGCGGGCAGGAGCGTGCCGGACGGCGCGCTGCCTTCGGCGAGCGCGGGCATTTGCGCGCGCGTCATGTTGCAGGCGTCGAGCAGCGCGTCGGACCAGTCGCGTTTGGCCACGTCGAGCCAGAGCGTGCCCGCGGCATCCGACGGATCGGAGACCTTGCCGCCGGTGAGTTGCAGGCGCAGATAGTCCTTCGGCAGCAGCACACAGGCCGTTGCGCGAAAGATCTGCGGCTCGTGGCGCGCGACCCACAGCAGCTTGGGCGCGGTGAAGCCCGGCATGGCGAGATTGCCCGCAATGCGATGCAGCTGCGGAGCGCGTGCTGTCAGCTCGGCGCACTCGTCCACCGCGCGCATGTCGTTCCAGAGGATCGCGGGGCGCAATACGTTGTCGTGCGCGTCGAGCAGCACGGCGCCATGCATCTGCCCCGAAAGGCCGATGCCGCGCACCTGCGCGAATTCGTGCGGATGCGCCTCGCGCAGCGCGGCGAGCGCGCGGCGCGTGCCGTCCCACCAGTCGGCCGGATTCTGCTCGGACCAGCGCGGGTGGGGGCGCGAGACGGCGAAGGGCGTGCCGGCAGTGCCGACCACGCGGCCGTCGGGCGCGAGCAGCAGGACTTTCACTTCGGAGGTGCCGAGGTCGATGCCGAGATACATAGGCGCGCTGAAGTCGTGAAGAGAGTTGCGCTACTTTAGCCGCGCGCCGGGCGCGGCGCCATGCGCGCCGACCCGGAGGGCGCGCGTGGCGCGGGTGTGATGGATGACGCCGCGGGATGGCTTCAAACGCTGCAGCCGCGCGAGGCGAGCCACTGGTCGACGCGCGTGAGCGCGCCGCGCACCGCGCCGCCCAGGGTCGGATTGCCGGCGAGGCCGCCCCACAGCAGCTTGTCGCCGAGAAAGGCCGAAACGGGGTCGCCGCTGTCGAACATGCGGTGCACCGCGGCTTCGTCCATCACGCCGTCCTGGTAGCGGTAGGGCAGCGTGCCCTTGTGCCAGCGTTCCAGAAAGCGCAGGAAGAGCGCGGGCAGCATGGCCGTGGCGGCGGGCGTCGCGCCCCCGGCAATGCGTTGCGCGAGCGTGGGCGCGATGAAGCCGGGGATCTTCGAGTAACCGTCGGCGGCCACGCGCTGGTTCGTGTCCTGGATGTACGGATTGCTGAAGCGTTCGAGCACGACGTCGCGATACTTCGCGAGATCGAGCGGGCTGGGCGTGAGGCAGGCAATCACATCTTCGCTCACGTATTCGCGCGCGAAGGTGCGGATGTCGGCATCGTGGGTGCCTTCGTGGATGAAGTCGAGCCCCACGAGCGTGCCCGCCCACGCAATGCAGCTGTGCGTGGCGTTGAGGATGCGGATCTTCGCCTCCTCGTAGGGCATCACCGATTCGACCATCTCGGCGCCTGCGCGCTCCCAGGCGGGCCGCCCCGCGCAGAAGTGATCCTCGATCACCCACTGGATGAACGCCTCGCCCATCACCGGGCAGGCGTCGTCCACGCCGGTTGCGGCCTTCACGCGCTCGCGCACGTCGGGCGTGGGGCGCGGCGTGATGCGGTCGACCATGGAGTCGGGGCAAGCCGTGTTCGCGTCGAACCAGTCGCGCAGATCCGTTGCGCCGCGCAGCGCGAGGAACTCGCGCATGCCCGCGTGAAAACGCTTGCCGTTGCTGCGCAGGTTGTCGCAGGTCTGCAGCGTGACGGCGGCCCTGCCTTCGCCGGGGTTCTGTGCCATGCGCGCTTCGAGGATCGCGGCGAGCGCGCCGTAGATCGTCGTGCGGCCGCCCTTGAGGTCGGCGGCGAGGTCGGGGTTCGCGGTGTCGAGGCGGTCGTGCTCGTCGAGGTAGTAGCCGCCTTCGGTCACCGTGAACGCGATGATCTTGCAGTTCGAGTCGGCGCCGGCGTCGATCAGGCTCGCGAGATCGGCGGACCACGGCAGCACGCGCGTGATCGAACGGATCGTCTCGTACGCGCGCTCGCCCTGCGGCGTGACCGTTTCGAGCGTGTAGGCGCCGTTCTGCGCGGCCAGCGCGTCCATCACGGCGTTCATGTCGGAGCGGATGTTGCCGACAGTGAGCGACCATGCGGCCTCGTCGGGCTTGCGCGTGAGGTTCACGCGATGCAGGTACCACGCCTGATGCGCCCGGTGAAACGACCCGGCGCCGATGTGCAGGATCACGTTCGCATTGCTGCGTTCGGTGTTCATTCGGTGTCTCCTTACTCAAAGCGGCCGATCGGCTCAAGCCTGAGCAATTGCTCTAATGATGAACGAATGATCGTATCCGGTCGAACGAAAGTCAAGCGGGCGAGGGCGGATTTCGGTGGCGCGCTGCGGCGGGCGATTGCGCGTGCGCAGCGCACGGACGTGCGCCGCCTGCGGGCTGAGCGGGGATGCTGTGGCGCACAAAGGCGCCCCGGGGGAGAAAGCGGGAAAAAGGGGCAGGGGGGCAGCGGCCTCAGCCGCCGATCTGCGCAACCGCCGCGACGGCCTGTGCGCCCGCATCCTGCGCGCAGCAATCCACGACGATGCGCTCCGGCATCGCGCGCAGCCACGTGAGCTGACGCTTGCAGAGCTGGCGCGTGGCGAACACGCCTTTGTCGCGCATGGTGTCGTAATCGACCTCGCCGTCGAGGTACTCCCAAACCTGGCGATAACCCACGCAGCGCATGGAGGGCAGGTTGGGGTTCAGGTCGCCGCGCGCGCGCAGCGCCTTCACCTCGTCGATGAGACCGCCTGCGAGCATCGCGTCGAAGCGCGCTTCGATGCGCGCGTGCAGCACACCGCGATCGGACGGCTCGAGCGCGACGGGCACGAAGCGGTAGCGCGCCGCTTCATCCTCGCGCGTGGAGGGCGTGGCGAGCAGCACCGACATCGGCTGCCCGCTCAGCATGAAGATTTCGAGCGCCCGCTGGATGCGCTGGGAGTCGTTCGGGGCGAGGCGTGCGGCCGTGGCCGGGTCGACTTGCGCGAGGCGGGCATGCATGGCGGGCCAGCCGTCGCGCGCGGCTTCGGCGTCGAGTTGTGCGCGCACGGCCGGATCGGCCGAGGGCAGGTCATTCAGGCCTTGCGTGAGCGCCTTGTAGTAGAGCATCGTCCCGCCCACGAGCAGCGGCACGTTCCCGCGCGCGACGATCTCGCCCGTCACGCGCAGTGCGTCGGCGCGAAAGTCGGCGGCGGAATAGGCATCCAGCGGATCGACGATGTCGATCAGATGATGCGCGGCCGCCGCGCGTTCCTCGGCGGTCGGCTTCGCTGTGCCGATATCCATCTCGCGATACACGAGCGCCGAATCGACGCTCACGATCTCTACTGTGTGCCCGCGCGCCGCCGACTGCGCGGCATAGGCCAGTGCCGCGGCCGTCTTGCCGGAGGCCGTTGGGCCGAGCAGACACGCGACGGGCAGTGCTGCATCTGCTGGTTTCGCGGACTGCGTCATTGACCGCGCATGAAGAGCCGATCGAGATCGGCGAGCGTGAGCTGGTACCAGGTCGGCCGGCCGTGGTTGCACTGGTCGGCGCGCTCGGTGGCTTCCATCTGGCGCAGGAGCGCGTTCATTTCGTCGAGCGTGAGACGCCGGTTCGCGCGCACCGCGTGATGGCACGCGAGCGTGCCGAGCATCTCGTGCTGGCGCTCGGTGAGCACGCGCGAGCCGCCGTATTCGTGCAGGTCGGCGAGCACGGCGCGCGCGAGGGCCTGGAGATCGGCATCCTTGAGAAGCGCGGGCACCGCACGGATCGCGATCGAGGTGGGCGAGA
Source organism: Paraburkholderia silvatlantica (assembly GCF_003096715.1). Lineage (GTDB taxonomy): Bacteria > Pseudomonadota > Gammaproteobacteria > Burkholderiales > Burkholderiaceae > Paraburkholderia > Paraburkholderia silvatlantica. The sequence goes on along the minus strand of NZ_QEOL01000006.1, from coordinate 168,237 downwards.
GCACGGCGAGATCGAAGCCCAGCGCTTCGAGCGTGGCCTTTTCTTCCTCGACAGTGCCGGTTTCGACGGGATCGGCCGTCATCGAGATCGGGATCAGCAAGGGCTGCACGGCGAGCGAGCGTTCGGCGAGGGCCTGCTTGAACTGCTCGTACAGGATGCGCTCGTGCGCGGCGTGCATGTCGACGATCACGAGGCCGCGCGCGTTCTGCGCAAGCACGTAGATGCCGTGGACCTGGCCGAGCGCGAAGCCGAGCGGATGGTCCTCGCCGGCTTCGAAGGCGGCGTGCGGGGCACCGGCGGCGAATGCGCCGGCTGCGCCGTCTTGCGCCTGCGGCACGGTCGAACCCTGCGCCGTGCCGGCGCCGACATCTTTGCGGCCGAACAAGGCGTCATAAAGCGCGAGCGGCTGCGCGACAGGCAGGCTGCCCTGCGTCATGCGCGACTGGCGCAGCCAGGTGTTGCCGCTGCCCGCGCCGGCACCGCCTGGGTTTGCAGAGCCAAAACCAGAAGCACGCGAGAGCGCGCCACCCGCGCCGCCGCCGAAGCTGCTCGCCACGCTCGCGGTGCCGAACTTGCCGTCGGCGCCGAAGCCGGGCGCCGCGCCTGCGCGTGCGGAGTCGGTTGCGCCCGAAGCCAGCCCGACCGAGGCGCCCAGCACCCCGGCGCCAGGCAGCGCCCGCGGCTCGATGAGCGCGGCGGCATGGCCACCCGAGGTGGTCTCGGGCGAGGCGCCCGCGTGGCGCGCGAGCGCGCGCTGCACGGCATGAAATACGAACTGGTGAATCGAGCGCGAATCGCGGAAACGCACTTCGATCTTCGAAGGGTGCACGTTCACGTCGACGGCTTCGGGCGGCAGGTCGAGGAACAGCACGTACGACGGATAGCGGTCGCCGTGCAGCACGTCCTCATAAGCCGAGCGCACCGCATGCGTGAGCAGCTTGTCGCGCACGAAACGGCCGTTCACGAAGAAGTACTGCTGGTCGGCACGGTTGCGGCTCGCCGTGGGCAGACCCGCACAACCGTACACGGCGAGCGGCCCGGCGCGCTCGTCGAGCGGCAGATGCGCCGTGGCGAACACTTCGCCGAGGATCTTCGAGACGCGCGTGGCCGGATCGCTCGCGTTCCAGTGCTCGACCGCGCGGCCGTTGTGCAGCACCGAGATTGCGACGTCCGGGCGCGCGAGCGCGCTGCGGCGGATCATCTCGAGGCAGTGGCCCAGTTCGGTCTGCTCGCTCTTCAGGAACTTGCGGCGCGCGGGCGTGTTGAAGTACAGCTCGCGCACTTCGATGGTCGTGCCCTGGCCGCCCGCAGCCGGCGAGATCGCGCCGGTGTGCCCCTCGATCTTCACGGCGTGCGGCGCATCGGCGCTGCGGCTCGTGATCGACATCTCGGCTACCGAGGCGATCGACGCCAGCGCTTCGCCCCGGAACCCGAGCGTCGCGACGCTCTCCAGTTCGGCGAGCGAGCGGATCTTGCTCGTGGCGTGGCGCATGAGCGCGAGCGGGAGTTCGGCTTCGGGAATGCCGCAGCCGTCGTCGGCGATGGAGATGCGCTTGACGCCGCCCTCGTCGAGCACGATGCGCAGCGTGCTTGCGCCTGCATCGAGTGCGTTTTCGAGCAGTTCCTTGACGACCGAGGCGGGCCGCTCGACCACTTCACCCGCGGCGATCTGGCTGATGAGCTGGTCGGGCAGCGCCTGAATCGCGCGCGCGGGCTGCGCGGCGCGCGACGCGGCTGCGGCGCCTGTCGTCCTTGCAATGTCCGCGGCGTTGGCGGAATCCGGCACGGCGCCGATGGGTTCGGAATTCGAAGACATGCGCGCAATTATAGCGAGTCGGCGCGGCGCGACCCGATGCGCAACTGCGCCCCTAAAACCGCCATCCAGGGCCTGTTATTGGCGTGAACAGGCCCCGGCGGCGCTTTGTGCGCCAATTCACCGAAATTGGCGGGATTTTTTCGTGGCGGTGTGGCACTTTCGGTATCATGGCGCGGTCAATCCGGCTTCTCGCGCAACGCTGGGCGAACGCGCTTTTTCAGGCGCGCGGCCCACGACCAATAAGGGACACTTTTGGATACGCTTCTGCAGTTCGTCAATCTTGTCTTGCACATCGACAAGTTTCTCGGTGTCTTCATCCAGCAATACGGCGGCTGGGTCTACGCGGTGCTGTTCCTGATCGTGTTCTGCGAAACCGGCCTCGTGGTGCTGCCGTTCCTGCCCGGCGACTCGCTGCTCTTCATCGGCGGCGCGTTTGCCGCCACGCATGAAATGAATCTCGGCCTGCTGATCGTCCTGCTGCTCGTTGCGGCGGTGCTCGGCAATACGGTGAACTTTCTGATTGGGCGCGCCATCGGGCCGAAGGTGTTCAATACGCACATTCCCGTGCTCGAACGTTTTCTCGATCGCGCAGCGCTGCAGAAAACGCACGAATTCTACGAGCGCCACGGCGGCAAGACCATCGTGCTCGCGCGCTTCATTCCTGTCGTGCGTACGTTTGCGCCGTTCGTGGCGGGCGTCTCGCAAATGCCTATGCGGCGCTTTCAGTTTTTCACGGTCACGGGTGCGCTGTTCTGGGTGTTGCTGCTCGTGCTGCTCGGCTACTTCTTCGGCAACATTCCGTTCATTCGCCAGTACCTCAACGTGATCGTGCTCGTCGGCATCGGCGCGGCGATCGTGCCGATCCTGATTGGCGGCGTGTGGAAGATGCTGCGCAAGAACTCGCGCGGCGGCGCCGTGCGCAAGCCCAACGGCGGTTGAGCGACCGGCGCTTTCAGGCCGCAACGCAATGAAAAACGGCATCGCCTGCGAAGGCGATGCCGTTTTGTTTTGGGTGCGCGTCGAACGCGGCGCGCTAGGTGCCCACGCGGCGAATGATCGAGGGCGTTTCGGGTGTCGGGTAGCCCGCCTCCTTGAAGGTTTCGACGATCGCGCGGTTGGTGTCGAAGTACACCTGCCAGTAGGTGTCGTTGTTCGTGTAGGGCCGCACGGCCAGCAGCGGGCCTTCGGGCGTGAACGAGAGAATCTCGACGTCGGGCGGCGGTTCCTGCGAAACGTTCGGAATTCTCGCGATGGCGGCGCGCAGGCGGCTGGCGGCATCGACGGGATCGACGCCGTTGGCGATCTTCGCGGTCAGCTCCACGCGGCGCACGGGCGTCGCGCTGTAGTTCGAGATGGTGTCCGAGAAGATCTTGTTGTTGCCGACGATGTTGACCACGTTGTCCGGCGAGATGATGGTCGTGCCGAAGATGCCGAGCTCCTTCACGGTGCCCGTCACGCCCCCGGCCGTCACGAAGTCTCCCACCTTGAACGGGCGCAGCACCTGCATGAACACGCCCGCCGCGAAATGCGCGAGCAGGCCGCCCCACGCCGTACCGATGGCGAGGCCGAGACCGGCGAGGAGCGCCGCGAACGAGGTGGTCTGCACGCCGAACACCTGCAGGATCGCGAGGACCAGCAGCAGGTTCAACACGGCGGCGAGGATCGAACTGAGGTAGTGCGCGAGCGTGGGGTCGACGCGCTCGTTGCGCGCGAGCACCTTGCGCAGCACCCCGGCGACGAGGTTGATGGCCCAGCGCCCGATGATCCACAGGACGATCGCCGCCACGACCTTGGTCCCGAAGTCGATGCCCCGGGTCATGATGAATACGCGGATGGTTTCGAGATCCAAAATGCCCTCGCTTGTGTCGTTGATTGAGCCTGGAAGACGTGCAACTGACGTCGGCGGGAGCATGACGGGCGCCGTGGTTCGCGCCGTCTGTCCCTTGGCGCATTTATAGGCGAAGCGGCGAAAGCGTGCATCCAGCGTGCCCGGCGGTCTCAGGGTTGGCCCTGCGCACGGTGCGTGCGGTCCTCGTTCGCTTGATGCGGCATGCATGGCCGATCGGCTGTATCGTTGCGCGATCGATCCCGACACGAACCGACACTAAACAGGCCCGCCATGAACCTTCCGAACACCGATCTCCATCTCATCACCGTGAAGCTCGACGAACTGCGCCCCACGCAGATCACGGTGGGCTTTCGGGAGGTGAACGCCAAGCGCGCGCACTGGCAGGCGCTCGACAAGAAAGGGCGCGCGGCGGCGATCGACTCGCACTGGTTTCCCGCCGTGCTCGGGCCGAAGTCGCGCTACTACGTGGTCGATCATCACCACCTCGGCCGCGCGTGGCTCGAAGAATCGGTGGAGAGCGTGCGGGTGACTGTACTCAAGGATCTCTCGTGGCTCGAGCCCACCATCTTCTGGCGCATGATGGAGCACAACCAGTGGGTGCATCCGTTCGATGCGGCAGGCGAGCGCTGCGAATTCGAGCGGTTGCCGAGGCAGCTTCTCGGTCTTGCCGACGACCCGTATCGCAGCCTCGCGGGCGAGCTGCGCACGTCGGGAGGTTACGCGAAGGACACGACGCCGTTCAGCGAATTCCTGTGGGCCGACTATCTGCGTCGTAAGGTATCCGAAACGCGCCTGCGCAAGGACTTCGACGCGGCGCTCGCCGATGCGCTTGCGCACGCGCACGATCCCGATGCGCGTTATCTGCCGGGCTGGTCGGGCGTGGTGCCTGCCACGCCGGCAGGAGCGCCGATGGCGGCGCCGGCCAAGGCGGCCAAGGCGGCCAAGGCGGACAAGGCGGACAAGGCGGACAAGGCGGACAAGGCGGACAAGGCGGACAAGGCGGACAAGGCGGACAAGGCGGACAAGGCGGACAAGGCGGACAAGCCTGCCAAGGTCAGGAAGGGCTGAAGCGATTCAGGCGTGCGCGGATTGCGTGCGTACAACGCGCACGCGCATCGCTCACGCGCCAAATCAGCGGGCGTCGGGCAGCAGCGCCTGCGGCGGCGTGCCTTGCGTGAGGTAGTGGCAGAGCCACTCGCTGGCGGGGCCGCGCGCCGCGTCGGTGCGATGGATCAGCGAGATGTTGTAGCTGACCGAGCGCCGGTCCGCGAGCGCGACGCGCACGAGCCGCCCGGCTTCGAGATCGGCTTCCACGAGGTGCCTGGGCATCGATCCCCAACCGAGGCCGGCGAGCAGCAGCCGGTGCTTGGCGCCGAGGTCGCCGAGCTTCCACGCGCGATTGCTGTACACGCCGAAGTTCTGGCCTTCCGTGAGGCGGCTGCGGTCGGTGAGTACGAGTTGCGTGTGCTCGCGTGCATCCGAAATGCGCACGGGATGCTGCGCCTTGGCGAGCGGATGGCAGGGGGCGGCCACGAGTACGAGTTCCACGGTGCCGATCGACTGGGCCTCGATCACGTGCGGCCAGTTGTGGTTCGGTCCGCTGATACCCACCGCGCAGTCGCCGTCGAGCACGAGCTTGAGCACGCCGCCAAGCGCTTCCATGGTGAGATTCAGGGCGACGGTGGGAAACGTGAACGCGAACGCCTGCAGGGCCTCGACGAGGCGCTGCGACGGAAACATTACGTCCACGGCCAGCGAAACCTCGCCCTCGAGCCCCCTCTGCAGGCCGGCCGCCTTGGCGTTAAGCTGACCCATGAGCAGATCGAGGCGGCGCGCGTCGGCGAGGATCGCGCGGCCTGCGGCCGTGAGTTCCGGCTTGCGCTTGCCGCGCTCGAACAGCGCGACGCCCAGCAGCGCCTCGAGATTGGCGATCGTATAGCTGACCACCGACTGTGCGCGGTCGAGCTGGCGCGCCGCCGCCGAGAAGCTGCCGGTTTCGGCGACGGCGATCAGCGCGCGCAGCTGCTCGAGGCTAGGGGAGCGGTCCGAGGTGCGGTCCACGAGAAACGGTCCTTTTCGATCTATCGAAAAAGTGGATGATAACCATCCATTCTAGACGATTGTTTGAATAGGTTTGGCCGGGTAAAGTGCACACCTCGAATATTGGAGTCGTATGCCGATGAACCCTACCGTCAAGCCCGCCGGCCGCTATAACGGCGTTGCCATGCTGCTGCACTGGCTGATCGCCGCGCTGATCGTCTGGGGCTTTGCGCTCGGCTGGGTCATGACCGACATTCCCGGCATCACGCCCACCAAACTGCGCTACTTCTCGTGGCACAAGTGGATTGGCGTGACCGTGCTCGCGCTTGTGCTCGTGCGCATTCTGTGGCGCGTCACGCACACCGCGCCCGCGCTGCCTGCCTCCATGCATGGCTGGGAACGGCTTGCCGCGCACCTGGGCCACACCGCGCTTTACGTGCTGATGGTCGCGATTCCGGTGACGGGCTACCTCTATAGCTCGGCGGCCGGCATTCAGGTCGTGTACCTCGGCATCTGGCCGCTGCCCGTGCTGATCGGCCCCGACACCGCGCTCAAGGGCGTGCTGCGCCTCGTGCATATCTCGCTGAACTACACCTTGCTCGCCGTGGTCGTGCTGCACGTGCTCGCCGTCATCAAGCACCAGTTGATCGACCGCCAGAACATCCTCGCGCGCATGCTGCCGTTCGGCACGCCGCGCGACTGACTTTGCGGCGCGCATGCACCGTATCCATTTCCCGATGCCTTCCACCTTGGACCGACTGCCCATGATCCAGCGTCTTGCCCATACCGCTTCCGTCGTCGCGCTCGGCGCGTCGCTTGCCGCCGGCGCGGCTTTTGCCACGACCTTCGCCACGAGCGCCAACGCCGCGGCCGAAGCCGCGAAGAACTCCGTGAGCGCCGTGTTCAAGCAGATGAACGTGCCGGTTGAAGGCCGCTTCAACCACTTCACCGCCGACGTTCGCTTCGATCCGGCGAACGTTGCGGCATCGAGCGCGAAGCTCGACGTCGAGGTGGCGAGCTTCGACCTCGGCGCGCCGGAATACAACAAGGAAGTCGCCGGCGACGAGTGGTTCGACGCCTCGCATTTCCCGCACGCGACCTTCGTCTCCACGCAGATCAAGCCCGGCGCGAACGGCGCGTTCACGGTGGCCGGCAAGCTGACTATCAGGGGCAAGACGACGGACGTCGTCGTGCCGGTGCAGTACCGCAAGGATGGCGCCAACCAGGTGTTCGACGGCACGCTGCCCATCAAGCGCCTCGCGTACGGCATCGGCTCGGGCGAGTGGAAGGACACCTCCATCGTCGCCGACGACGTGCAGATCAAGTTTCACATCGTGTCCGCCGCGCACTGACGCGCGAACGGCATCGCTTTTTCACCCCGTTTCTTTCGCACCAGGAATCGATTCATGAAGACCACGATTTTCGCCGCGGCCGTTGCCGCCTCGCTCGCCGCTTTCGTCGCTACGCCCGCGCTCGCAGCCGCCACGACCTATAACCTCGACCCGATGCACACGTATCCGAGCTTCGAAGCCGATCACTTCGGCGGCGTATCGGTGTGGCGCGGCAAGTTCACGAAGAGCTCGGGCACGGTCACGCTCGATCGCGCGGCGAAGACGGGCACGGTGGACGTGACGATCGACGCATCGTCGATCGATACCGGCAATGCGAAGCTCGACAAGCACGTGAGCTCGGCTGAGTTCCTCGACACCGCAAAGTACCCGACGGCCACCTACAAGGGCACGTCGATCCGCTTCGACGGCGACAAGCCCGTGGAAGTGATCGGCACGTTCACGCTGCATGGCGTGACGAAGCCGCTGAACCTGAAGATCGACTCGTTCAAGTGCTTCCAGAACCCGATGCTCAAGCGTGAAGTGTGCGGCGCGGACGCATCGGCGCAATTCGACCGCGCGGACTACGGCGTGAACTGGGGCCAGTCGTATGGCTTCAAGACGGCTACGACGCTGCAGATCCAGGTGGAAGGCATCAAGGCGGACTGAGTTTGCGCGCGGCATGGGCCGCGCGTCGCTCGATGCGAAGCCCGTGCGCTGTCAGGCACACGGGCTTTTTTTGCTTCTGGCAGCGATAAGGATGACGAAGTGTCGTCAGTGAATCGGCGACGTTGCGTGCGTGCCGCGCGGCGACAGCGCGACATCGACGACATGCGAATGCCAGATGCCGCAGGTGGCCTTCACGGGAACCCAGGCGTACTTGCCGCGGACTTTGGCGAAGGCGCGCAGGTGGATTAGCGTGTCGATGGACGGGACCGGTGTGAGCGAGTCGCTTGCGGCGGGTGCGGGCGTGGCATCGACGGGCGCGGGCTGCTCGATCTTCGCCGAGAGCGCGCGCCGGTCGGGCACGAGCAGCGAGTCGTAGCGCTGCGCCTTGTGCACCCACTGGTCGAGCGCGGCAACGCAATTGACGACGGCGTCCGGCACGCGAATGCGGCGCAGGTATGCGTAGTCCTCGGGTGGCGGCTGGATTTGCGCCTGAACGCGCAGACTGAGCCAGAAAAGCGCGAGCAGGGCGCAGGCAAGGGTCGTGAACTTCATGATGACGTGGCCTGTGCAGCGGGGGATAGGACGGCGGGGGAGGACGCAGTATACATGCTGGGCGCAGGCTCGCGTGTCGTACGCTGCAAAGCAAAAAGCCCAGTCCGAAGACTGGGCTTTTCTGATTCTTTGGTAGGCCGTACGGGATTCGAACCTGTGACCAACGGATTAAAAGTCCGCTGCTCTACCAGCTGAGCTAACGACCCAAAAGAGAAGCGGGATTATAGCGGCGAGCGGTCAATACGTCAACCTTTGCCGTCATAAAACCGATGGAAGCGCCCGGAGCACGCCGTGCCCCGGGCCTTCCCTGTACGCGAGAGGCGCATTTTGCGGCGCTGGCGACACGCCGGCGCCCGTCACGCCAAAACCAGCCAGCAGCGCTTATTTGAGCTGTGAAAGCTTGCTCTGCGCCGTCTGGGCAACATCCGAGTTGCCGTACTGCGAAACGACCTGCTCGAGCGTGCGTTTGGCCGCAGCCTTTTGCCCCTGCTCGATCTGATTGTTCGCAATGGCCAGCAGCGCCTCGGGGGCGCGCGGATGCTGCGGATATTTGTTGACGACGTTCTGCCACGTCGCGGTCGACCCCTTGTAGTCCTTAAGCGCATAGAGCGCGTTGCCGAGCCAGTACTGCGCGGTCGGCTGGTAAGGACTCTGCGGGAACTTCGCGATGAAGCTGCGGAACGATGCAGCCGCGTTCTTGAAGTCGCCGTTGCGGAACTGCTGCGAAGCGGCGTTGAACGCGTCCATCTCACCCGGCTGAACCGTGCCTTGCACGCCGTCTACGGTCTCCTGCTGCGGCTCGAACTTCTTGAGTCGCGTGTCGAGATCCGTGTAGTAGTCCTTCTGTTGCTTCTGCAGGGTCGCCAACTGGTTTGCCATGTCCTCGTTCTGTCCGCGCAGCGTCGCGACCTGCTGGTTGAGCTGGTCGAGATGGTTGGACTGATCGAGGATCGTGCGTTGAGCGGCGGACAGCTGGCTGGACAGGCTGTCCGTTTTCGCGCGCAGGTCGAGAATCGCCTGGCGCGCCTGATCGTCATCGAAGATACCGGCGTGGGCCGGCAGCGCCGCGAAGGCGACGCCAGCCACGCAGGCGGCTGCGGCTGCGCGCAGCGGGGAGAAACGGTGCGACATACGCCCCTTCATCCAATGCTCAATTACTGTTGATACACGAGGTCAGCACGGCGGTTCTGTGCCCACGATGCTTCGTCGTGGCCCGTTGCGACCGGCTTTTCCTTACCGAGGCTCACAGCTTCCATTTGCGAATCGGGCACACCCATCAGCGAGAGGGCGCGACGGACCGCTTCAGCACGCTTTTGACCCAGCGCCAGGTTGTATTCGCTCGTGCCGCGCTCGTCGGTGTTGCCCTGGATCAGGACGTGACGTTCCGGGTGCGTCTTGAGGTACTGTGCGTGAGCTTGCAGCAGCGACTGGTAGTCGTCCTTGACGGCGTAGCTGTCGAAATCGAAGTACACGCTGCGCTTGGCGAGCGGGCTGTTCGGGTTGTTCAGCTCATCGACGTTCACCTGGGCGACCGCGTTCGGGTTCGGCTGGGTGTTCATCGCACCGGCGTTCGGGTTCGTTTCCTTGACCCCCGACTTGCACGCTGCCAGTGCACCGATCATCAAAACGGCCAAGGCCAGGCGTACTTTCTTCGACATCATTTTTGCTCTCCTGAAGTGTTATTGCATGAAAGGACCCCAGGACGGCTCGCGTACGCTGCCGCCCTGAACGGACAGGATTTGCCGCGTACGACCGTCGGTCGATACAGCGGCCAGCACGCCACGGCCGTTCACCTGTGTGGCGTAAAGAATGTACTGACCGTTCGCCGCGAAGCTGGGCGATTCGTCATGTGTCGTGTCAGTGAGCGCCGTGGCGACACCGGACTGCAGATCCTGAATGTACAGCTTAAATCCGCCGCCCGTGCGTGAGATGTACGCCAGTTGCTTGCCGTCCGGGCTGACCTTCGGGCTCGTATTGTAGTTGCCGGTGAACGTCACACGCTGTGCCGCGCCGGCGCTTTCGCCCTGGGCCGGCATCTTGTAGATCTGCGGCTGGCCGCCGCGATCGCTCGTGAAATAAATCCAGCGTCCGTCAGGAGAGTAGTTGGGTTCGGTGTCGATCGTCGTGCCTTGCGTGAGGCGGTGCAGGCCGGAGCCGTCGGCATTGACGGCGAAGATCTGCGTGTTGCCCGTGCGCGACAGTGCCACCGCGAGCGTGCGGCCGTCGGGAGACCAGGCCGGCGCCGAATTGTTGCCCTTCTGGTCCGAAATGATCACGCGGCGACCCGTCGGCAGGTCATGCACGTAGACGATCGGCTTCTTCTTTTCGAAAGATACGTAAGCGACCTTGGTGCCGTCCGGCGACCAGGCCGGCGAGATGATCGGCTCGGGACTTGACAGCGCGATGTGCGCGTCTTGTCCATCGGAGTCCGAAACCTGCAACTGGAAGCGGCCGCCCGTCTTGATCACGTACGAAAGACGGGTGGCGAACACGCCGCGATCGCCGAGCAGCTTCTGATAGATGTAGTCCGCAACCTTGTGCGCGCTCATGCGCAGACCGCTTGCCGGGCTCGTGAGCACGAGCCCGCCGAGGCTTTCGCCCTTCACGGTGTCGTAGAGCTTGAAGCGCACTTCGTACTGGCCGTTGGCGAGCTTGTTCACGCTGCCCGCAACGAACGCATTGGCGCCCTTGGCTTTCCAGCTGCCGAGGTCGACGGAGTCGTTCTCCGAGATCGGTGCGCTGCCGGCGTCGATATTGGTGAATTTTCCGCTGCGTTGCAGGTCAGCGCGCACGATAGCCGCGACCTGCTCGGGCGAATTCGCTTCACCGGCAAAGTTAGCCGTGGCGATGGGGAACTGGGTGGAGCCCACGCCGGTGACGAGGACGTTGAGTTGTGCGTTCGCCGCGCCGCCCGCCGTGATCAGGCAGGACGCGACGAGGGTTCGCAGGCCAAGCTTCGTCATCAATGTCATGCTGTGATATTTCCTGAAAAAAGCAATTTTGTCATAACGCGCAACAGCAGACTGACCCGAAAACGTTCGAATCGTTCCTTTTTTTAGCCACTGTTGCGCGCCGGCTTTCCTCAACCTTTCCGCGCCTTGCGCTCTCCATTAGCCTGCCGGGCGCAAGGTGATCTTGAAGCTCGAAGGCGTTTTGCCATCGGTATCGACCGGCATCGGATCCGAGCGCTGGACCGCCCGCAACGCGGCGTCGTCCCACGACGAGTTGCCGCTGCTGCGCGTAATCGTCGCCGAAAGCAGTGTGCCGGTCGGCGAGCAACGCACCGCGATCTCCGTCTCGAGCCCCGACGTTTCGCCCGACCACACGATGTTCGGGCGCACGCGGCGGCGCACCTTGTCCGCATATCCCGGCGACGTTGCGTTGCCGCCCGAGCCGCTGCCCGTGCCGCTCTTCGCAAGACCGTTGCCGCTCGTGCCTTCGCCGCCGCCCATCGCGCCTTGCATCTGCGCAATGCGGGCGCGGCGTTCCGCGTCGAGCTTCTTCGCCTGGGCCTCAGCCTGGGCCTTCGCCTTGGCGGCCTTCTCGGCGTCGGCTTTCTTCTGCGCGTCGAGCTTCGCCTGTTTCTGCTGCTCTTCTTCCTGCTGCTGCTTCCTGAGCGCGTCTTGCTGCTGTTGCTGCTTTTGCTTCTCTGCCGCGGCTTGCTGCTGTTCCTGCTGCTGCTTGAGCTTTTCCGCCTTCTGCTGAGCCGCGAGCTGCGCAGCCTGCTGGGCCGCGAGCTGCTGCTGACGCTTCGTTTCGGCTTCCTGCTGGGCTTTCAGACGCTGCTGCTCGGCCAGTTGCGCCTCGCGCTGCGCTTCCTGCTGCTTACGCTTTTGCTGTTGCAGCGCGATGTCGGCTTCCTCGGTTTGCGGCGGCGGCGGGGCAGGGGCGACCGGCGCGGGCGGCGGCAGCGGCTTGGGTGTCGACAGGTCCGGCACCTCGGTCCACAGTTCCGCCTCTTCGCCCGCCGGCGTGCTGTTCTGCCAGTGGATGCCGTGATAGAGGAACAGGCCGAGCAGCACGTGCATGAGCACCGCGAGGGCGATAGCACGTCCCGTGCCACGCTCTCGCGGAGGCTGCAGCGGATACGAATCGTTCTTGCGGATCATTGCGATTTGACGAGCAGTCCGACACGCTTGACGCCATGCGACTTCAGGTCGGACATCACGTTCATCACCGTCTCGTATTTGACGGACTTGTCGGCGGCGATCACGACGGGCTGGTCGGGATGGCTTTGCTCGCGATCGGCGACGAAGCCGTTGAGATCGGCGCGCGTCATGGTTTGCTGCTGCGTGGCGCCGGAGTCATCCTTATAGCGTACGCTCAGATTGCCGTCGGGGCGAATATTGACGACGACGGGCGGAACCTGCTGCTGCTGCGACGCGCCGCCGACGGTCGGCAGATTGACGATGGACGGCGCCACGAGCGGCGCGGTCACCATGAAGATCACGAGCAGCACCAGCATCACGTCGATGTACGGCACGACGTTGATGTCGGCCATCGCACGGCGCGAGCGGCTGCCTCGCATGCTCGAACGGACTGAGCCTCCCATCTTCGACTCCTGGCTTCCTGAAGATTAGTGGGCCTGACGCTGCAGGATATTCGAAAACTCTTCGATGAAGGTTTCGAAGCGGATCGCCAGACGGTCGATGTCGTGCGCGTAGCTGTTGTACGCGACGACCGCCGGAATGGCGGCGAACAGACCGATAGCGGTCGCCGTCAGCGCTTCGGCGATGCCGGGCGCGACGTTCGCGAGCGTGGCCTGTTGTACGTTCGCGAGACCGCGGAACGCGTTCATGATCCCCCAGACCGTGCCGAAAAGACCAATGTACGGGCTCACCGAGCCGACCGAAGCGAGGAACGAGAGGTTTGCCTCGAGCGCGTCCATTTCGCGCTGGAAGGCGGCGCGCATCGCGCGGCGGGCGCCGTCGAGCACGAGGCTCGGATCGTTCAGGCGCTTCTCTTTCGCCTTCAGGAATTCGCGCATGCCCGACTCAAAGATACGCTCGAGCGCGCCGATCGTGTGACGGTTGTTGGCTGCGCTCTGGTAGAGCGCCTGCAGGTCGCCGCCTGACCAGAAGTCGCGCTCGAAGCGCTCTGTCTGGGACCGCGCCCGGCGGATCGCAAACCACTTGCGGAAGATGAAAGTCCAGGAAATCAGCGACATGAGCAGAAGAAGCCCCATCACCGCCTGTGCCAGTATGCTCGCATTAAGAACGAGAGAAATGATCGACAGATCTTGTGTAGTGTTCATATAGGTTCGTTGTGACGTCCCGAAAGGGGCGAGCGGCTGCAAGACAACGCAAAGCTTCCCGTAGGCGGTTGGGAAGCTCCCGCGCCGTCGCGGCCGAACCCTGCTTGGTCCTGCATTGACCGGCGCGAGTTCACTGGCGTCGTATCAACGGTAATTACTGCACTGCCGTTGACACGGCGTACAGATCTTTCTGGGGTCCACGCTGCAAGGCTTCATGAACGGGGGCCGGAATGGGTGCGGGCCGCATGGCCGTGCTGTCGACGCAGGCGACACGAATGGTGCCCATGGCGAGCAGCGTATTTTCGCGCCACGCTTCCTGCATGAAGTCGACCGAGGCGCGGCCCAGCTTCTCGACGCGGCTCACGGTGGTGACGACGTCGTCGAGGCGCGCGGGCGCCCGGTAGTCGAGCGCGGTGCTGCGCACGACGAAGAGCACGCCCGTTTCCCCGGCGAGCCGACGCTGATCGACGCCGCACGCGCGCAGCCATTCGGTGCGCGCGCGTTCGAAGAACTTCAGGTAATTCGCGTAAAACACGATGCCACCGGCGTCGGTGTCCTCGTAGTAGACGCGCACCGGCCACGTAAAGCCGCGCCCGGCCGGTGACGACGCCGCACCCGGCTTGCTGGTGGAATTTTCCATGCCGCGCATTCTACCGGAACGCGAGGCCCCTACGTCTTTCGTACGACTGACGCAAGTATTAAATTTGTAAGGTAATTTTAGCCGCGGTGGATACTGGTGCCGGCAAACGTCTGGGCAACGGGCATCAGTTCGATCGTGTTGATGTTGACGTGCGCGGGGCGCGTGGCGATCCAGTAGATCGAATCGGCGATGTCCTCGGCCGTGAGCGGCTGCACGTCCTTGTAGACGCTGGCCGCCCTGGTGTCGTCGCCGCGAAAGCGCACGTTCGAGAACTCGGTGCCGCCGCACAGGCCCGGCTCGATGTCGGTCACGCGCAGTGCAGTGCCCGCGAGGTCTGCGCGCAGGTTCAGGCTGAACTGACGCACGAAGGCCTTGGTCGCGCCGTAGACATTGCCGCCAGCGTAGGGCCAGCGGCCCGCCACCGAGCCGAGATTGAAAATGTGGCCGCGGTTGCGCTCGACCATGCCGGGTAAAAACGCGTGAGTTACCTGCACGAGGCCCGTGCAGTTGGTGTCGATCATGGTTTCCCACTCGTCGAGGTCGGCCTTCTGTGCCGGCTCGACGCCGAGCGCGAGGCCGGCGTTGTTGACCAGCACGTCGACGCCGGCGAACGCGGGCGGCAGCGCGCCGGGCGCGGCTTCGACCGCGGCGCGGTCGCGCACGTCGAGTTCGACGGGCAGGAGGGCGTCGCCCAGTTCGGCGGCGAGGGCGTCGAGGCGGTCCTTGCGGCGGGCGGTGGCGACGACGCGATGTCCGCCCTTCACGAAGGCCCGGGCGATGGCGGCGCCGAATCCCGCGGACGCGCCGGTGACGAAAACGATCATGGTGGCTCTCTGGTTGGTAGAAGGCGAGGAAAGGGAAGAGCCTACTTGCAATGCCGCATTGCGGCAAGAAAGGGACAGTACGCGCGCGGCCCGCGTGACCGGGGTCACTGCCCGTCGCGCCACAGGCCGCAGGGCGCCCGAGTGCGCTGGGGGCGGGCGGTTGCCTATTCCCTGCCGTTCCAATACACTAACGCGCTCAATCCCTGCGTGACTGGCGATAGGGTCCCGGAATGGCGGCATTAGCGGTAGCAATGCGTTCGTTATTGGGGATCCAAGGTGGAACAACCCACCGTGAAGCGCAGGGTGCCGTTTTGCCGTTCGCCTGGGCAGCCTGATTTCGCGCGCTTTCGTTAGCGCTGCCGGGGCTGTCCTGCCTCGCGTGTGCGGCACCTCCTTTCGCCACGTCAAGGCTGGCCTCTTCGCCAGCAGCGCCGCGTACCCGCTACGCGTTCCGCGCGAGACCCGGTCAACCTGAACACACTTAACGGAATCCGTATGTTTGACAGAGCCGAAAGCACCATCGCCAACGTCGATCCCGAACTCTTCAAGGCGATCGAACTCGAGAACCGCCGCCAGGAAGAGCACATCGAGCTCATCGCGTCGGAAAACTACACTTCGCCCGCGGTCATGGCCGCGCAGGGTTCGCAGCTCACCAACAAGTACGCCGAAGGCTACCCCGGTAAGCGCTATTACGGCGGCTGCGAAAACGTGGATATCGTCGAGCAGCTCGCGATCGACCGCGTGAAGCAGCTGTTCGGCGCCGAAGCCGCGAATGTCCAGCCGAACTCGGGCTCGCAGGCCAACCAGGGCGTGTTCTTCGCCGTGCTCAAGCCGGGCGACACCATCATGGGCATGAGCCTCGCCGAAGGCGGCCACCTCACGCACGGCATGGCGCTGAACATGAGCGGCAAGTGGTTCAACGTCGTGAGCTACGGCCTCGACGCCAAGGAAGACATCGACTACGACGCGCTCGAAAAGCGCGCGCACGAAACGAAGCCGAAGCTGATCATCGCGGGTGCGTCGGCATTCGCGCTGCGTATCGACTTCGAGCGCATCGCCAAGGTTGCCAAGGCGGTAGGCGCGTACTTCATGGTCGACATGGCGCACTACGCCGGCCTGATCGCCGCGGGCGTCTACCCGAACCCGGTGCCGCACGCCGACTTCGTCACCACGACCACGCACAAGAGCCTGCGCGGCCCGCGCGGCGGCGTGATCCTGATGAAGGCGGAATTCGAGAAGCAGATCAACTCGGCCATCTTCCCGGGCATTCAGGGCGGTCCGCTCATGCACGTCATTGCCGGCAAGGCCGTGGCGTTCAAGGAAGCGCTCTCGCCGGAATTCAAGACCTACCAGCAGCAAGTGGTCGAGAACGCGCGCGTACTGGCGGAAACGCTGGTCAAGCGCGGTCTGCGCATCGTTTCGGGCCGCACGGAAAGCCACGTGATGCTGGTGGACTTGCGCGCCAAGCACATCACCGGCAAGGCAGCGGAAGCCGTGCTCGGCGCCGCGCACATCACGGTGAACAAGAACGCGATCCCGAACGATCCGGAGAAGCCGTTCGTGACGAGCGGCATCCGTCTCGGTTCGCCGGCCATGACGACGCGCGGCTTTGGCGTGAAGGAGGCCGAGCAGGTGGGCAACCTGATCGCCGACGTGCTCGACAATCCGGAGGACGCCGCGACGATCGAGCGCGTGAAGGCGCAGGTCGCCGAGCTGACGAAGCGTTTCCCGGTTTACCGCTAAGCCACGCGATAACCCATGCGCTGCCCCTTTTGCCGGCATGAAGACACGCAGGTCGTCGACTCGCGCGTGTCCGAAGACGGAGCCGCGATCCGCCGCCGCCGCCGCTGTCCGGCCTGCGACAAGCGTTTCACGACGTATGAGCGGGTCGAACTGGCGATGCCGGCGGTCGTCAAGAAGGACGGCAGCCGCACGGAATTCGACCGCCGCAAGATCGTGGCGAGCATGCAACTGGCGCTGCGCAAGCGCCCGGTTGCGGCCGATGCGATCGACGCGGCGGTTGCCCGTATCGAGTATCAATTGCTCGGCAGCGGCGAGCGCGAAGTGCGCAGCGAGCGCCTTGGCGAGCTCGTCATGGGCGAGTTGCGCGAACTCGACAAGGTCGCGTTCGTACGGTTTGCTTCGGTGTACCGACGCTTCGAGGACGTCTCCGAATTCGAAGACGTGATCGAGGAATTCCGCCGCGCGGGTGCTGCCAACAACCACGCGAAAAAGCGCTGAGCGCATTCGCATTTTTCTTCCCCCCTGCCAGGCCGCTGTCGTTACGCTTGCATTCTCGCGAGCCGACGCTGCGCGCACCAGCTAGCCGTTCGGCTAATTGTTTCGTTTCGCTTTCGTCCGTAGATTGATGACAATCCGCTCGAACTAAGGATTGCTCATGAAGTACGGAGGATTCACGCTCATTGAGACGATGGTCGTCATCGTCCTGCTGGCGATCTGCGCAACGGTTTCCACGCCCGTTTTCACCGCGTGGCGTGTGCGCGATCAGGTCGACGCGCGCGCCAACGCCATGCTCGGCACGCTCGCCTATGCACGCAACGAGGCGATACGGCGCAGGTCGCGCGTTACCGTTTGCCGCGTCGACGCCGCGCGCAATTGCCTCGAGGCGGCCAAAGCGTGTCCGTCCGGCATTGCCGACTGGTCCTGCGGCTGGGCCGTAATGATCGAGCGCGCCGGAGCCGCTATCCCGTTGCGCATCCAGCCGGCGCTCGAGGCGATTTCCGTGGCGTCGGGGCTCACTGCCATCACGTTTTCGCCGCCGGCAGGGCAGACCATCGGCAGCTTGCGCAACTTCGAGATTGCCCCGCGGGCGCCATCGGCGGCACAGCGCGGCGCGGGCTGGCGTCGCTGCATACGCATCGCGCAGGGGGGCCGGGCACGCATCAGCGACGGCGCATGCTCGGGGGCGTCATGAGCTGCGCCAGCGAGCGCAGCGCGTGCGGGTCGACGCTGCTGGAAGTCGCCATTGCGCTCGGAGTCATGGCGGTGTGCGGGCTCGGCCTGATGAGCACGCAGCTCGGGCTGGTCCGCCACGCGCAACTGGCGGCGGCGCGCGAGCGCGCGGTGTTTGCCGCCGACGCCATGGCCGAAGCTGCACGCGCGGCAGGGGCAACGCCCGTCGCGATTGATCGATGGAAGGCGCTGACGGCGAGCGTCGTGCCCGATGGACGGCTAACTACGTCGAGCGCGGGTGGCGACGCATCGATCGCATCTGTGAGTTGGGCGGCGACACCGCTCGGCGCAGCGTCGGGATCGACCGCGGTTTCGCGGGTTGCGCCGTGTCTCGATGTCGCGGCGGCCGCCGGGCGCGCCTGCGTCGCCCTGGCGTTTCTGCGATGAACAAGCGTTTCGCCCACGTGTGCCAGCAGGGCGGCCACACGCTGCTCGAACTGACGATCGCCGTGGCGCTGGGCCTTGTGGTGACGCTTGGCGCGCTCTCGGTTTATCGCACGCAGCGTCAGGCCTACGCGCAGGCGAGCGACGCCGCGCGCATCCACGAGGCCGGCATGAATGCGTTGATGCTGATCGGCGAGCAGATCCAGATGGGCGGCTTCGTTGCCGCGGACGCGCGCTCGCCGTTGGGCGGCCCAGCGATCTTCGGCTGCGCTGCGGGGCGCCCGACCGGCACCGACGCGGCGCTTGGCTGCGAGCCGCTGTCGAGCCGCTCCGACGGGTTAGCCGTGCGCTATCAAGGCGACAGCGTCTCGACGTGGCCCGCCGCAAACGGCCAGGTTACCGACTGCCTTGGGCAGGCGGTTGGCGTGGCAGGCGTGGAAATCGTGAACCGCTATCACGCCAGAGTGAGCGGGTCGACCGGCGAGAGCGAGCTTTACTGCGAGGGCTCCGGCAAGGTCGGCACGGCGCAGCCGCTCGTCGAGGGCGTCGAGCGTTTACGGCTGCGCTACTGGACGGCGGGCGCGGCGCAGGCGGCCGAGGCTTCGGCGCTCGCGCGCGATCAGTGGGCGTCGGTCGTGGCGGTCGATCTGTGCGTGCAGGTGCGCGGGGCGGCTTTTGCGCGGCGCACGCGCTATGTCGATTGCGACGGGGTGCAGGTGGTCGGCACGGATGGGCGAGCGCGACAGGCGTTCTGGCGGCACATCGTGCTGCGTAATGTTTGGCCGGCAGCGCCATGAGAACGAGCCTGTGCGGGAGGCGTTGCACGCGTGTCGCACGTCGCGGCGTGGCGCTCCCCGTCGTGCTGCTTGTCGTCGCGATGATGCTCGTGACCTCGGCGGCGTGGTTCGAGGCCGCGCTGCTGGCGCGGCGCAACGCAGATGTCGTCGCCGATCATCTGCAGTCCTTCCATGCCGCCGACGCGGCTCTCGTCTTGTGCTCGCGTGCGCTGACGAATGGCGCGCTGGCCGTGCCTGCAGAGGCCGCGCAATTCGGCGAGCCGCAAGTCTGGCGGCGGCAGGACAGCTTCGAGCGGCAGGCGATCGCGCCCGTTGCCGCGTGGCCGGGGTACGTGCGCTCGCCGCAGTGCATCGTCGAGGCCTGGCGCATCGAGAGCCGTCCGCTGATTCGCGCGTATCTCGTCACGGCGCGAGGGTTCGGCGCATCGGAAGACACGCAAAGCTGGCTGCAGGACCTGTTGGTTTTCGACGCCGCGGATGACGCGACACGCGCCGAGCATCACTGGCGTCGCGTCGTCGCGAGGCCCTTTTGACGAAGCAAACGGGAGGAAAGGTGAAGAGCAACCGGGACAACGCGTTCACACTGCTCGAACTGGTCATCGCGCTGGCGGTGGCCGCTGTCGTCGCGGCCTTCGCGTTGCCGGGGTGGAGCGCGCAGATCGCGCGGGGACATCGCATCGACGCTGTCGCCGCGCTCTATCGCGCAGCGCAACTCGTCGATGCGCAGAGCGCGTCGATGGCGTCTTTGCCTACGGGATTCGATCAGGCTCCGCCGACGGGAACACCCGTCTACCGCTTGCGCCTCATGCCCGCCAGCGATTCCAACGGCGGCTACGCCCTCATAGCCGATCCGGTGGAAACCGGACCAATGCGTGGCGACGCTTGCGGCGCTTTCGTACTCGACGCAACCGGCGCGCGTAGCAACCACGCTGGGGACGGCGGCGCTGTCGCGGCGGCTATCCAAATGTGCTGGAGGGACAGGTGAACGCCCAGGCGCGCGAAACGGTCGGCGGTCAGCCCGTGAGGTCGTCTTCGTCGGACCTGTCGCGGGCAGGCGGGGTCGCCGAGGCGCCGCGCTGGCGTCGCACCTGCTGCCATACGCGATACGCTTCCCACGCCGTAAAGGCGAGGCCGCCCCACTTGATGACGGGGCGCGCAGCCGAAACGATGCTCGTACGCAGCGGCTTCGCCACGATGAGCGAGATGAGCGAACTGACCAGCGGATATTCCTTGAGCAGGCTGCCGAGACCGGAAGCCACACCGCCGCGCGCACCAGAGCGGCCGAATCCGGGTACCACGAAGCGCAGCCAGCTGAAGTTCGTGACCGTCGCGCGGATGTCCACGAGCGCTTCGGCCATTTCGGCGCGCTCCACGCTCGCTCGCACGAGCAGCAGTTCCTTGCGCAGCGCGCGCAACTGCGGCGTCGAGAGGTCGTGCGAGCGGCCACGGGGGGGGCGAAAGGCGGTGTCCGGTCGGGGTTGGTTCATGGCGTCGGCTCGCGGCTAGGGGTGGCGCAGGGCGTCTCGGTCTTTCTCGAATTCCTCGAGCGTCGCCTGGAAGACGAGCGGCGCGGTGTGTAGCCCGCGACGCGCCTTCAGACCGCAGAAAATCGCCGCGATCGCATAGACGATCGTGAGACCGGCGAGCGCCTCCCAGCGGTACGTGTCCCAAAAGGCGATGGCAACGAGCGCCGTGAGCGCGATCAGGGCGAGCATCGCGAACATCATCCCCGCGAGGCCGAGGAAGAGCACGCCGATGAGGCGGTCCTTCTCCTCCGCGAGTTCGATGCCGATCAGTTCTAGCCGCGTCTGTAGCATCGCGGACGCGGAGCCGAGCAGTCGGCGCAACGGCCCGTGTTCGTGTCGCTGCGAGTGGGTGTCAGTCGTCATGGCGATGGCAGGTAGCGCAGGCGGATGCCCGAGCAATGCGCAAGAAAAAACGGCGGGCTGGAGCGCCCGGCGAGACCACTCAGTGCGGCGGGCCGCGTCAGCAAAAAGCTTTCAGCCACCCGCTGCCAGCGGCTGCTCGTGCGCGCCGCGCGGGGACGCCCAGCCCACCCGCGTGGCGCGGCGAGCGCGGACTTATTTGCGGTTGATCAGCAAACCGACCAGCACGCCCACGCCGGCGGCGATCCCGATCGACGCCCACGGGTGCTCGTGGACATAGTCGTCGGTGGCACGCGCGGCTTTCTTGCCTTTCTCGACCACGACCACCTGGACGTCGGCGGCCTTCTCCTTTGCCTGCTTCAGACGCGAGAGTGCCGTTTCGCGCAACTCCGAAGCGCGCTCGCCCGTAGCGCTCGCTGCCTGCTTGAGCAGATCCTCTGCATCCGCGAGGACGGTTTTGATATCGGACATCAGCCTCTCCTTGTTGACCTCTGACATTGACTGGCTCCCATCGTGTCACATCACGCGTGAATCGTAACAAAGATACGGGCGCTGGCAAGCGTGACGCGCCGCCACGACCTGTAAATCCGCACGATCCGTTCCTGCAAGCGTGCATGAACGGGGTTCTGCATCCTGTTCACAAAAAAATCGCGGGTTGAGAGTCATTGATTTGATCCGGCACCTAAAGTTTCCTCCAATCGGTTCAAAATTACAAAAACTCATACCGGTGTGAGGCAATGTTTGTTCGCGGGGCGCGACCAGGGCCTGTATGCTTGAGTGTTGTAAACGCCCACTGGATCAACGGGCCGCGCGCACCGTTTCGATCAAACCTCATTCACCTCGTCCAAAGGAACCGCACCATGAGTCTACGTCTTGGCGATATCGCACCCGACTTCGAGCAGGATTCGAGCATTGGCCGCATCAAGTTTCACGAGTGGCTCGGCAATAGCTGGGGCGTGCTGTTTTCACACCCGGCCGACTTCACGCCGGTCTGCACGACCGAGCTTGGCCTGACCGCGAAGCTCAAGGACGAGTTCGAGAAGCGCAACGTGAAGACGATCGCGCTTTCGGTGGACAGCGCCCAGTCGCACAACGAGTGGATCAAGGACATCAACGAGACGCAGGCCGCGAACGTCGGCTTCCCGATTCTCGCGGACGGCGACCGCAAGGTGTCCACGCTGTACGACATGATCCATCCGAATGCGAACGAGACGCTCACCGTGCGCTCGCTCTTCGTGATCGATCCGAACAAGAAGGTGCGCCTCATCATCACCTATCCGGCGAGTACGGGGCGCAACTTCGACGAAGTGCTGCGCGTGATCGACTCGCTGCAGCTCACCGACAACTACCAGGTCGCGACGCCCGGCAACTGGAAGCAGGGCGACGACGTCGTGATCGTGCCGTCGCTGAAGGACGAAGAAGTCCTCAAGCAGAAGTTCCCGAAGGGCTACAAGGCCCTGCGTCCGTATCTGCGCATGACGCCGCAGCCGAACAAGTAAGCCGTTCGGCTAACGTCCACGCGAGACGGGCGCCAAAACAGAAACGCCGCACGAAACGAATCGTGCGGCGTTTTTTGTGCGCCGGCGACGCCGGGCAGGGCGGCGATCAGAAGAACGCCTGAATGCCCGTTTGCGCGCGGCCGAGGATCAGCGCGTGGATGTCGTGCGTGCCCTCGTAGGTGTTCACCACTTCGAGGTTCACGAGGTGACGCGCCACGCCGAACTCGTCGGAAATACCGTTGCCGCCCAGCATGTCGCGGGCGAGACGTGCGATGTCGAGCGACTTGCCACACGAGTTGCGCTTCATGATCGAGGTGATCTCGACGGCCGCCGTGCCTTCGTCCTTCATGCGGCCAAGACGCAGGCAACCCTGCAAGCCGAGCGCGATCTCCGTTTGCATGTCGGCGAGCTTCTTCTGAATCAGCTGGTTCGCGGCAAGCGGGCGGCCGAACTGCTTGCGGTCGAGCACGTACTGGCGCGCGGTGTGCCAGCACGATTCCGCGGCGCCGAGCGCACCCCAAGCAATGCCATAGCGCGCCGAGTTCAGGCAGGTGAACGGACCGCGCAGGCCCTTCACGCCCGGCATGATGTTTTCTTCCGGCACGAACACTTCGTCGAGGACGATTTCGCCGGTGATCGAGGCGCGCAAACCCACCTTGCCATGGATGGCCGGCGCCGAGAGACCCTTCCAGCCCTTCTCGAGGATAAAGCCGCGGATGTCGTCCCTGCCGTCTTCCTCGAGCTTCGCCCAGACGACGAACACGTCGGCGATCGGCGAGTTCGTAATCCACATCTTCGCGCCCGAGAGCGAGTAGCCGCCGTTCACCTTCTTCGCACGCGTGACCATGCTGCCCGGGTCAGAGCCGTGGTTCGGCTCCGTAAGCCCGAAGCAGCCGATCCATTCGCCGCTGGCGAGCTTGGGCAGGTACTTCTGCTTTTGCGCTTGCGAGCCGAATTCGAAGATCGGCACCATCACGAGCGACGACTGCACCGACATCATCGAGCGATAGCCCGAGTCGATGCGCTCCACTTCGCGCGCGATCAGGCCATAAGCCACGTAATTGAGGCCGGGGCCGCTATATTGCTCGGGGATCGTCGGGCCGAGCAGGCCGACTTCGCCCATCTCGCGAAAGATCGAGGCGTCCGTCTTTTCGTGGCGGAACGCTTCCAGCACGCGCGGAGCGAGTTTGTCCTGAGCGTACGCGGCGGCGGCGTCGCGCACCATGCGCTCCTCTTCGGTGAGCTGCTGGTCGAGCAGAAGCGGGTCTTCCCAATGGAACTGGGCATGTGCGGCCATGGTGTCTCTCCTTTCCTCAAATCCTTGAAATGGGCGAATTTGCGCTTGACGCGAGTTCCGCTAAGCGGAACAATGTTTTGCAAATTGACTTGAGTGTAGCACCAAGGCGTCCATGTCCGCATCCGGAATGACTATGACTTCATTTTTTTCTTCTTCGCTGGCCGAGGGGCCGATCGACGAGCGCAAGTTCGTCGTGGCGCTCGCCCGCGGGCTCGACCTGCTGCGGGCGTTCCGTCCCGGCGAAACGCTGCTCGGCAACCGCGACTTCGTGGAGCGCACGGGCCTGCCCAAGGCGACCGTGAACCGGCTCGCGTACACGCTCACCGTGCTCGGCTACCTGCGCTTTGACGAATCGCTCGGCAAATATGCGCTCGACGCCGGGGTGCTGTCACTCGGCTTCGCGCTGCTATCGGGCACGGACACGCTCGAACTCGCACGCCCGCATATGCGCGCGTTCGCGCGCGAGGTGGGCGCCGCGGTGTCGCTGGGGTGCCGCGACGGCCTCGACGTGATCTATCTCGAGACGATCCGCAGCGAGACCGCGCTCACGCTCGGCCTCGCGTCGGGTTCACGGCTGTCCATGCTCACGAGCTCGATGGGCCGCGCGTATCTGGCCGTGCAGCCCGTCGATGTGCGTACGGCGTTGTTCGCGGAACTGGAGAAGGCAGCGGGCACCGAAGGGCCGGCGTTGGTGGAGGCCGCGAAACGCGAGATCGAGGTGTTCGGCAAGGAGGGGTGCTGCTATTCGTTTCGCGACTGGCACGAAGATGTCAACGCCGTGGCGGTGCCGTTTCGCGAGCCGCGCGAGCGTCGCTGGCTCGTGCTCAGTTGCAGCGGCCCGGCTTCGTCGATGGGGCCCGAGGTGTTTCGCGAGCGCGTGGCGCCGCTTTTGAAGTCGCTGGCGCGTCGTCTTGGCGAAACGGTGTAATGCGCGGGCCGCGAGCCGCGGCAGGCACAAAAAAGCCGACCTTCGGGTCGGCTTCTTCATGATGGCGTAGGCGAGGCTCAGTGGTTCAAGCGGCCGAGCAGCAGGAACTCCATGAGCGCCTTCTGCACGTGCAGGCGGTTTTCCGCCTCATCCCAGACCACGCTCTGCGGGCCGTCGATGACCTCGGCGCTCACTTCCTCGCCGCGGTGCGCGGGCAGGCAGTGCATGAAAAGCGCATCGGCGTTGGCGCGGGCCATCATCGGCGCGTCCACGCACCAGTCTGCGAAGGCCTGCTTGCGCGCTTCGTTTTCGGCCTCGAAGCCCATGCTGGTCCAGACGTCGGTCGTGACGAGGTCGGCGCCGTCGCAGGCGTCGTGCGGGTCCTCGAACACTTCGTAGAACGGCTTGCTTTCCGGCGCGACCAGCGCCGGATCGAGCGGATAGCCCGGCGGCGTGGAGATGCGCAGCCTGAAGCCGAGGATCTGCGCGGCTTCGATCCACGTGTAGAGCATGTTGTTGGCGTCGCCGACCCACGCCACGGTCTTGCCGCGGATCGGGCCGCGGTGCTCGTAGTACGTGAAGATGTCGGCCAGCACCTGGCAGGGGTGGTACTCGTTCGTCAGACCGTTGATGACCGGCACGCGCGAGCTTTCGGCGAAGCGCTGCAGGATGTCCTGGCCGAACGTGCGGATCATGATGATGTCGACCATGCGCGAGATGACCTGCGCCGAATCTTCGATCGGCTCGCCGCGGCCGAGCTGCGTGTCGCGCGTGTTCATGAACACGGCGTGGCCGCCCAGCTGGAAGATACCCGCTTCGAACGACAGGCGCGTGCGCGTGGAGCTCTTCTCGAAGATCATCGCCAGCGTGCGGTCGTGCAGCGGGTGATAGGTTTCGTAGTTCTTGAACTTGCGCTTCAGGATGCGCGCGCGCTCCAGCACATATTCATATTCGTCAAGGGAGAAATCCTTGAACTGCAGGTAATGGCGTATGGTCCGGGAGGTCATGAAACAAAAACGGCGCCCGACACGGCCTCGAACTGCAGGATTGGGCCGGCGACGCCGCTGCGGTTGGTGGTAAGTCAAAGCAGCATAAAGGATTTTGCGCATTTTGACGAGTTGCCCAAAATTTAGGCAGGGTGCTTTGGCGCATGGCGGGCGGCGCATTTGCGACGGCTTTTGTGACGGGTTCGCGGGCATCGCAAGGGCCCGGATCCAGCCTTTCAAGTGCCTTGTGTGCACTGCGTCAAAACGGTCAGTGCGCTATAATCTCAGCGATTTCTTAGGCACGACAAACGGGCCCTGAACGTGCGCGATGGCAAGGTGGGCAACACCTCGCGGCCGCGGCAGGCAAGCCCGCGGGCGCGGCCTGTGCGCTGACTGGCAGTGCGCCGCGAAGTCGTCCTGTCGATCCCGTTGCGAGGCCTGCTTGTGACACGCGTCGGCGGCGATTTTCGAGACTTCACGCCAGGCGGGGTGCGCGGCAGCCGTTTCCTGGCCATCGGACTGTCCATGCGTGTGGCGGCGGGCGACCCCCGCGGCCGGTGTTCCGCGGTACCCGCGCGGGCGCAGCGCTCGTGCCGCCGTTACACGCTGCAAACGCACCCAGCAGCTACACACACAGGTACTCCTGCATGGCCGACGAAGCTCCAACCGAATACTTCATTCAAGGCATCACCAGCACGGGGAAGAAGTTTCGTCCGAGTGACTGGTCGGAGCGCCTCGCCGGGGTGATGTCGAGCTTTGGTCCGAAAGCGTCGGCCAATGCTCGCGGCCCGAACGCCTATCTGCGCTACTCGCTCTATGTGCGTCCGACGATGATCGGCGACCTCAAGGTCGTCGTGCTGGATTCGCGCCTGAAGGACGTCGAGCCGATGGCCTTCAATTTCGTGATGAACTTCGCGAAGGACAACGACCTCGTTGTGACCGAGGCGTGCGAACTGCCTCACGACCACGCCACGCAGCAAGCCAACGTGCGCTAACGGCACGGCAACGGGCGGACCCGCTTCGGCGGGTCTTTTTATATCCGGCAGGAACAAAAAAACCCGCCGAAGCGGGTTTTTTGTGGTGCAGCTCAAAGAGTCGACTGCCAGCCGTGGCCGGCGTCCGAATCTTTACTGCGCGGCTTGCATTGCCTTGACGGCAGCAGCCAGGCGGCTCTTATGGCGAGCGGCCTTGTTCTTGTGAACGATCTTCTTGTCGGCGATGATGTCGAGCGTCTTGCCCGATGCCTTCAGAACTTCGGCAGCCTTTGCCTGGTCGCCAGCATCGATTGCCTTGCGAACAGCCTTGATGGCGGTGCGGAACTTCGAACGCAGTGCCGAGTTGTGCGAGTTTGCCTTCGCGGCCTGACGGGCGCGCTTGCGTGCTTGTGCGGAGTTTGCCATTGCGATTCCTTGTGATTGCGGAGCGCGGTCCTACCGACGCTCTTTGCCTGGATTCGAACGACCGGCAGCGATGCCTGAGACGTTCAAAACGGTATTTGCCGGCTGAGTTTTGCTCCTGAGTCTTGCTCTGAGTTTTACCCAACCAGCCGCGCCTTTTGTGCCGGAGCGGGTTTCTGCCCCTTTTTGCCCCCTTTCCAAGACGCGTTTCGAGCCCCTGAGAGAACTCGAATCTATAAGTATAGCAACAGAGTCATGCGGCTGGCAATCACAGTGCGATAGCGAAGACAAGCGCTGCCGTACGTGAACGCCTTTCACATAACACGGTCACAATCAGCGCGCCTTCTCTTGCCTCCCGCTCGCCTGCGCCGTCGCGCGGGGTTGTGCGCCGACCTTTGCGCTGCGCATCCGCGATGGAGCGGACGACGCCCGTATAATGACCGCCCCATGAATCTATTCCGAGCCCTGCTGACAGTCAGCGGCTTCACGCTGCTGTCGCGCGTGACCGGTCTGGCCCGAGAAACGCTGATTGCACGCGCCTTCGGTGCGAGCCAGTACACCGACGCTTTCTACGTCGCGTTTCGTATTCCCAACCTGCTGCGCCGCATCTCGGCGGAAGGCGCCTTTTCGCAGGCGTTCGTGCCGATTCTGGCGGAGTTCAAGAACCAGAAGGGCCACGACGCCACGCGCGCGCTCGTCGACGCCACTTCGACCGTGCTCGCCTGGGCGCTCGCGGTCCTCTCGCTGATCGGCATTTTCGGCGCGTCGTTCGTCGTGATCGTGGTCGCTTCGGGCTTGAAGAGCGACGGGCAAGCGTTTCCGCTCGCCGTCACGATGACGCGCATCATGTTCCCCTATATCGTGTTCATCTCGCTGACGTCGCTCGCGTCGGGCGTGCTCAACACGTACAAGCAGTTCTCGCTGCCCGCGTTCGCGCCGGTGCTGCTCAACGTGTCGTTCATCACGGCGGCCGTGGCCTTCGCGCCGCATATGAAGCAGCCCGTCTACGCGCTCGCGTGGGCCGTGATCGTGGGCGGCGTGCTGCAGTTCATCGTGCAGTTGCCGGGCTTGAAGCGCATCGACATGATGCCGCGCATCGGCCTGAACCCGCTCAAGGCGCTTGCGCACAAAGGCGTGAAGCGCGTGCTCGCGAAGATGGTGCCTGCCATGTTCGCCGTCTCGGTCGCGCAGATCAGTCTCATCATCAACACCAACATCGCCTCGCGTCTGGGGCCCGGCGCGGTGTCGTGGATCAACTACGCCGACCGCCTGATGGAGTTCCCGACGGCGCTGCTCGGCGTGGCGCTCGGCACGATCCTGCTGCCGAGCCTCTCGAAGGCGCACGTCGATGCCGATCCGCACGAGTACTCGGCGCTGCTCGACTGGGGCCTGCGCGTGACGTTCCTGCTCGCCGCGCCTTCGGCCGTCGCGCTCTTTTTCTTCGCCGAGCCGCTCACGGCCACGCTCTTTCACTACGGCAAGTTCGACGCCACGTCCGTCGTCATGACGGGCCGCGCGCTCGCGGCGTACGGAGTGGGGCTCGTCGGCCTCATCCTCATCAAGATCCTCGCGCCCGGCTTCTATGCGCGCCAGGACATCAAGACGCCAGTCAAGATCGGTGTGGGCGTGCTCATCGCCACGCAGATCAGCAACTACATCTTCGTGCCGATCTTCTCCCACGCGGGCTTGACGCTCTCGGTCGGCCTCGGCGCCTGCATGAACGCGCTGCTGTTGTTCATCGGGCTGCGCCGCCGCGGCATCTATATGCCGTCGTCCGGCTGGACCACGTTCTTCGTGCAGCTGCTCGGGGCATGCCTCGTGCTGGCCGGGGCGATGCACTGGTGCGCCACCAGCTACGACTGGATCGCGCTGCGTCACGAACCGCTCGCGCGCATCGCCTTGCTCGGTGCGTGCCTCGTGCTGTTCGCGGCGCTATATTTCGGTATGCTTTGGCTGATGGGCTTCAAATACGCGTACTTCAAGAGGCGGGCGAAGTGACCACGATGACTACGCGGGTTCTGGATTATTTCAGCGCGCTCGTTGCCGACGACGAGAGCCTGCCGCTCACCGAGGCGGCGCTGGCGATCGCGCAGGACGCTTATCCCGATCTCGATCTGCAAGGCACGCTTGCCGAGATCGACGAACTCGCGCTGCGCGTGCGCCGCCGCATGCCCGAAGGCGCGGACGTGCGCCAGCAGGTTGCCGTGCTCAACCGCTGCTTCTTTCGCGAGATGGGGTTCGCGGCCAATCTCAACGACTTTCTCGACCCCGAAAACAGCCACCTGAACGCCGTGCTCAAGCGCCGGCGCGGCATCCCCATTTCGCTCGCGGTGCTGTATCTGGAAATGGCGGCCCAGCTCGGTCTGCCGGTGAAAGGCGTGTCGTTTCCGGGGCATTTTCTGTTGCGCGTGGCGTTGCCCGAAGGCGACGAGATGCTCGATCCCACCACGGGCCGCACGCTCACCGAGTCCGACATGGTGGAGATGCTCGAACCGTTCGTGGCCAACGCCGGCGATTCCGTGGCGCGCGCGCTGCGCATGCTGCTCGAGCCGGCCACGCGCCGCGAGATCGTCGCGCGCATGCTGCGCAACCTGAAGTCGGTCTATCTGCAGACGGAACGCTGGCAGCGCCTGCTGGCCATCCAGCAGCGGCTCGTGATCCTGCTGCCGCAGAACGTCGAGGAAGTGCGCGATCGCGGCTTCGCTTATGCGCGGCTCGACTATCTGCGCCCGGCGCTCGAAGACCTCGAACACTATCTCGACGAGCGTCCGGACGCGGAAGACGCGACCGTCGTCGAGTCGCAGCTGCATGAGTTGCGCCAGCGCACGCTCGATAACGACTGAAGCCTGCGGCCGTGCCGCAAACAAAAAGAAGCCCGTGACGAAAATCGCGGGCTTCTTTTCTTGCGCGCGGGGCGGGCGCGCCGTTACTTCGGCTGCATGCGGATCGCGCCGTCCAGGCGGATCACCTCGCCGTTGAGCATCGGATTCTCGACGATCTGCTTGACGAGCATCGCGTACTCATCCGGCTTGCCGAGGCGCGGCGGGAACGGGACCATCGCGCCGAGCGCATCCTGGACCTCTTTGGGCATGCCGAGCAGCATCGGCGTTTCGAAGATGCCGGGCGCGATCGTCATCACACGGATGCCGCTGCGCGAAAGGTCGCGCGCGATCGGCAGCGTCATTGCGACGACGCCGCCCTTCGACGCGGCGTAGGCCGCCTGGCCGATCTGGCCGTCGTAAGCGGCCACCGAAGCCGTGTTGACGATCACGCCGCGCTCGCCGCCCTCGCTCGGCGCGCTCTGGGCGATGGCGGCCGCCGCGAGGCGGATCATGTTGAAGGTGCCGATCAGATTGACCGAAACGGTCTTCGAGAACGTGTCGAGCGGATGCGGGCCGTCCTTGCCTACGGTCTTCACGGCGGGTGCGATGCCCGCGCAGTTGACGAGGCCGCGCAGCGTCCCGAGCGCGGTTGCCGCGGCCACGGCGCGCGCGCCGTCGTCCTCGTTCGCCACGTTGCACTTCACGAACGCGCCGCCCAGTTCATTCGCAAGCGCGTGGCCAGCGTCCTCGTTGAGGTCGGCGATGACGACCTTGCCGCCTTCGGCCTCGATCAGACGCGCGCTGGCCGCGCCAAGCCCCGACGCACCGCCGGTGATGAGAAATACGTTGCCGCGGATCTGCATCTTTCGTCTCCTGTGTTGTGGCCGTGCCGTCTCGCGCGCAGGGGAAATCGGCGCGAGGCTCGGCAAAAACAGAACGGGCCGGCTGGCGCCGCGTCCCGAAACCGCTCGGGAGTGCGGCGCCAGCCGGCCCGCAGGCAAACCGGCAAGTGTGCCGAAACCGGCTTCGGGTCGGATTTCGACCCGCTTACTTGAGCGCTTCGAATGCGCGCTCGCGAATTTCGTCGACGCTGCCGAGGCCCGAGATGGCGCGATACTGCGGCGCCTTCAGGCCGTTTTCCTCGCCGCGCTTCGCCCAGTCGCTGTAGTAGGCGATGAGCGGCTTGGTCTGGGCGACGTACACGTCCAGACGCTTGCGCACCGTTTCTTCCTTGTCGTCGTCGCGCTGGACGAGCGGTTCGCCCGTCACGTCGTCCGTCATGTCCACTTTCGGCGGATTGAACTTGACGTGATACGTGCGGCCCGAAGCCGGGTGCATGCGGCGGCCGCTCATGCGCGTGATGATCTCGTCGAACGGCACGTCGATCTCGAGCACGTAATCGATCGCGACGCCCGCCTGCTTCATCGCTTCGGCTTGCGGCAGCGTGCGCGGGAAGCCGTCGAACAGGTAGCCGTTCTTGCAGTCGGGCTCCTGGAGGCGCTCCTTCACGAGATTGATGATGAGCTCGTCGGTCACGAGTTCGCCGGCGTCCATGAATCGCTTCGCTTCGAGGCCAAGCGGCGTACCGGCCTTGACGGCCGCGCGCAGCATGTCGCCCGTCGAGATTTGCGGAATGCCGAACTTTTCCTTGATGAAGGTTGCCTGGGTTCCCTTGCCCGCGCCCGGGGCGCCCAACAGGATCAAACGCATGTGAACAATCTCCGATCTGTGTGAATTCTTGCGGCGCGGCGGCTGCCCCGCACGCGCGGTGGGGCGGCATCGTCGTGCGTCTCCTCGCCCGTTCGCTCACGGCCATCGAGGCAGTGCTGGCGGAGGCGACGGCGTGTCCCGCGCAGCTTTCGCCCGGTGTTCATGACTCGCACTGGACACGGGGTGGCGCTGCAAGACGGTGCCGAAAAGCGGGGAAACCCCGACGCACAAAGGCTTTAGACGGCTCGCGCAAACAATTGATTATGCCATGGGATTTTTGCCCCACGGACGGAATTAAGGCCGGTATAACGCCTGCACTCGGGCGAGGTCGGCGGGCGTGTCGACGCCCGGCGCAGGTGCCTGCGCCGTCACGAGCACCGCGATGCGCTCGCCGTGCCACATCGCGCGAAGCTGTTCCAGCGCCTCGACCTGCTCGATGGGCGAATGCGCGAGCGAGGGGTAACTGCGCAGGAATTTCGCGCGGTACGCGTACAGGCCGATGTGGCGATAAACGGTCGCGGGAGCCGGCGGGGCGGGCATTGCGCCGAGATCGAGGCGCGCCGGCGACCAGTGCGGCTGCCATGCGTCGCGGGCCCAGGGAATGGGCGCGCGCGAGAAGTAGAGCGCAACGCCGCGTGCGTCGAGCACGACCTTCACGACGTTCGGGCTGAAGATTTCGTCGGGCGCCGTGATGGGATGTGCGGCGGTGGCGATCGCGCATTCGGGATGCGCGGCGAGGTGCGACGCAACGTCGCACACGAGCGCGGGGTCGATCAGCGGCTCGTCGCCCTGGACGTTGACCACGATCGTCTCGTCGCTCCAGCCGTAGTGCTCGGCGACCTCGGCGAGGCGGTCGGTGCCCGACGGGTGATCGGCTCGCGTGAGCACGGCCTCGAAACCGTGGGCGCGGGCCGCGTCGAGCACGCTCTGGGCGTCCGAGGCGATCAGCACCTGCTGCGCGCCCGAATCGCGCGCGCGCTCGGCCACGCGCACCACCATGGGCT
This sequence comes from Paraburkholderia silvatlantica, assembly GCF_003096715.1. GTDB lineage: Bacteria > Pseudomonadota > Gammaproteobacteria > Burkholderiales > Burkholderiaceae > Paraburkholderia > Paraburkholderia silvatlantica. Next base: position 135,582 of record NZ_QEOL01000006.1, on the reverse strand, counting down.
TGCCGCCGATGTCGGCAAGCGGTTTGTTGGGCAGCCGCGTGGACGCGAGACGCGCCGGGACGACGGCGATGAAGGGTTGCACGGGAGCGGTCATGGCCAGTTGGAGCTAGGGCAGGAAAGGGGATGGGGGAAGCCGTTTCAGGAGACCCCGCCTTGGGGGACGCACCGGGGGCGGCGCGAGTGACCCGGATTCGAGCCGGGAGGGCGAGGTGAGTGGCGTAAGCGGCGCGAGCGGCATAAGCGGCATAAGCGGGGGCGAGTGAGCGCGATCGCGGCCACCCGGCACCGCCCGCGCGCCTTACGCGGCGCTGGGTCCGTGCGGATCGACCGGCGTGCCTTCCACGGTTTGACGCGCTTCGTCGACCAGCATGACCGGAATGCCGTCGCGGATCGGGTAGGCGAGCTTGTCGGCGTTGCAGATCAGCTCCTGCGCGGCGCGGTCATAGCTGAGCGGGCCCTTGCAGATCGGGCAGACCAGGATTTCAAGCAGACGAGCGTCCACGGAGTTTCTCCACAACCAGGGTAATAAGGCGATGATCGAGCGCGGCTTCGACGGGGACGGCCCAGATGCGCGCGTCGTTCCAGGCCCCCAATTTTACTGCATCCTTTTCGGTGACCAGGATCGCGTCGGCGCTGACGTCGGCGAACGGGTTGGTTGCGTAGGCGTAGTGGTCGGGCAGCGGCAGGGTTTGCGGCGCGAGGCCGGCCGCGCGCAGCGTCGCGAAAAAACGCTCCGGCGAACCGATGCCGGCCGCCGCTACGACGCGCAGCGCGCCCTGCGATTCTTGCGTGAGTGCGCCTTGTCCCGGTGCGGCCGCGCCCGCGCTTGCGGCAAACTGCGCGAGCGGACGGCGCAGCGCCGGATTGGCGAGATGCCAGGCGTCGCCGGGTTCGAGTTTTAGCGCGAACGTATTGGGCCAGGCCGGCAGCGCCCGCTCGAACGGATTGTTCACCAGCGTGGCGTCGCGCCGGCGCGAGAGCGGCTCGCGCAGCGGGCCCGCAGGCAGCAGAAAGCCATTGCCGCCCAGACGATGGTCGAACACCACGATCTCGACGTCGCGCACGAGGCGGTAGTGCTGCAGGCCGTCGTCGCTCACGATCACGTCGACGTCGGTATGGGCGCCGCACAGTGCCGTGGCCGCCGCTACCCGGTCGGGCGAGACCCAGACGGGCACGCCCGTGCGGCGGGCGATCAGCAGGGGTTCGTCGCCGCAAAGGCGAGCGGGCGTATCCGCGGTGACGGGCGTGGGGCGGCCGATTTTCGCGCCGTACCCGCGCGAGACCACGCCCGGCGAGAAGCCCGCGGCGCGCAGCGCCTCGACGAGCGCGATCACCGTGGGCGTCTTGCCGGTGCCGCCCACGGTCACGTTGCCGACCACCACCACGGGCACGCCCACGCGCACGCGCTTGAGCCAGCCCGCCGCAAAGGCGGCGCGGCGCGCACCGCTCACGGCGGCGAACACGGCGGCGAGCGGCGTGAGCGCCCACGCGAGCGCGCCGCGGCGTTGCCAGGCGTGCGCAAACTGCGCTTCGAGGCGTTCCTTGAGACTGGAGACGGGGCCGCTCATCGGCAATTTGCGCGCGAAGCGCCGCACGCGGCATGCGGCAAGCAGACAGGCAGGGCGGGCATCGGGTCGGTTCTCCGGTTCGAGGTGAGCGACAAGCAAGACGGCAGACGAATGACCTGCGCATGCGAGCGCCCGGCGCTTCGCGTGATACGGCACAGGCGCTCGTGAACCCGGCACTCTAGCGCGGGTAGGCGTTAAGCGGCAAGTTGCCGGGCCGCACGCAACTGTCGGTTGCCTGCAAGGCGCGCGAAATGCCCGAATGCCAGAAAAATCGACGCCTGTGGATAACTTTGTGGAGAAGTCGGTCCCGGGAAGGCGCAAAGGCCCATTCTTCGGCCTCTCCATCGGCCTGTAAGGATGTTATATCGATAAAAAACATATAAAAATCAACGGGATGAGCTGTTTTTTCAGCGTTTGCGGGCCGGCTGCGGTCATCATGCCGCATGACAGCGCCGATGTGGACACTTCGCGGGGCTTGCGGTCTGGGTCCCATTCGTGCTGGACTACCGCCCCCCGAACGGTCTATCGTCTGTCCGGCCAAGGTTCCTCCACACCCTTTCGCATGCTATCCGACCGCTTCTCCGCTTCCTCCGCGCCTTCGGGCGACGTCGTCGTGCCGGTCTCGGCGCTCAACCGGGCGATCGCCTCGATGCTCGAGCGCACGTTCCCACTTGCATGGATTTCCGGCGAAGTTTCCAACTTTACGCGTGCCGCGAGTGGCCACTGGTATTTCTCGATCAAGGACGCCCAGGCGCAGATTCGCTGTGTGATGTTCCGCGGCCGGGCCCAGTACGCCGAATTCACGCCGCGCGAAGGCGACCGCATCGAAGTGCGCGCGCTCGTCACGATGTACGAGCCGCGCGGCGAACTCCAGCTGAACGTCGAGGCCGTGCGGCGCACCGGCCAGGGCCGGCTCTACGAAGCCTTCCTGCGGCTGAAGGCGCAACTCGAGGCCGAAGGGCTCTTCGACCCCGGGCGCAAACGCGCGCTGCCCTCGCATCCGCGCGCCATCGGCGTGATTACGTCGATGCAGGCCGCCGCGCTGCGCGACGTGCTGACCACGCTGTGCCGCCGCGCGCCGCACGTGCCGGTGATCGTCTATCCCGCGCCGGTGCAGGGCGCGGGCTCGGCGGAAAAACTCACCGCGATGCTGGAAACCGCGAACGCGCGCAACGAGGTGGACGTGCTCGTGCTGTGCCGCGGCGGCGGCTCGATCGAGGACCTGTGGTCGTTCAACGACGAAGCGCTTGCACGCGCGATTGCGGTCAGCGCCATTCCCGTGGTGAGCGGCGTGGGGCACGAAACCGATTTCACGATCGCCGATTTCGCCGCCGACGTGCGCGCGCCGACGCCAACTGGCGCGGCTGAACTCGTCAGTCCGCAGCGCACGCTGCTGCTGCGCGACCTCGACCAGCGCCATGCCGCGCTCGCACGCGATTTCGGCCGTCTGCTCGAGCGGCGCGCGCAGCAGCTCGACTGGCTGGCGCGCCGGCTCGTTTCGCCCGTCGAACGGCTTGCGCAGCAGCGCACGCACTTGCGCCAGCTGACGCTACGGCTCGCCTCGGCGGGCTCGCGTGCCAGCGCCGAGGCACGAGCACGCCTGAACGTCATGCAGATGCGCTGGCAGCGCGCGCGGCCCGACCCCGCCGCGCAGCGCGCCCAGCTGGAGTCGCTCGGACGGCGTCTGGACGGCGCCTTCGCGCGAGCGCGCGAGCGCGAAGCGGCGCGCCTTTCGGAACTCTCGGCGCGCCTCGAGGTGTTGAGCCCGCGGCGCACGTTCGAGCGCGGCTATGCGGCGCTGCTCGACGCGCAAAGCGGCGCAGCCGTGCGCTCGCCCGCCACGCTCAAGCCGGGCAAGCGCCTCACCGTGCATCTCGCCCAGGGCAGCGCCGACGTCGCGCTTGCCGATGTCCAGCCGCGCCTCGCCGACGGTTTCTGACCTGGGCTCGCAGCCGGCCTGTCGGGCCCGTCGTTTGCTGCTCAGTCAGGCACCGGCGCAATCGTCCGATTGCTTCGCCTCGACAATGAGTCGTGGCGGCGAACGATTGTTGCAGTCCCGTTGCAGGACGTTTGCATGCCGATTTCACGGAGATTGCAACGCGATTGCAGCCGTCTTGCCTGCGCGCGAAGCGGGCATGGAAAGCGCGGCATGGAAAGCGTTGTTCGGGCGCCGGATCGGCGAAAAACCGCACGTCGGTTCGTTCGGAAAAGCCCCGCGCAAGCGATCTCCGGCATAAAGGCCGCTCGTTTGCGGGGTTATTCCAACTCGCCTACAATCGAGTGCTCCATGCCGGCGAATTTGTAGAACTTCACGCAGAACTCCCCATAACACGACGAAGGAACCGCATCATGTCATTTACGCTCCCGCCGCTGCCGTTCGCGAAGAACGCCCTCGCTCCGCACATGTCGGAAGAGACGCTCGAGTTCCACTACGGCAAGCACCACCAGGCTTACGTCACGAATCTGAACAACCTGATTCCGGGCACCGAGTTCGAAAAGCTCTCGCTCGAAGAGATCGTCAAGAAGTCGTCGGGTGGCGTGTTCAACAACTCGGCGCAGATCTGGAATCACACGTTCTTCTGGAACAGCCTCTCGCCGCAGGGCGGCGGCGCACCGTCGGGTGCGCTCGGCGACGCGATCAACGCGAAGTGGGGCTCCTACGACGCGTTCAAGGAAGCCTTCACGAAGGCTGCCGTGGGCAACTTCGGTTCGGGCTGGACGTGGCTCGTGAAGAAGGCTGACGGCTCGCTCGACATCGTCTCGACCAGCAACGCCGCCACGCCGCTCACGACCGACGCGAAGGCGCTCCTCACGATCGACGTGTGGGAACACGCTTACTACATCGACTACCGCAACGCGCGTCCGAAGTTCGTCGAAGCGTTCTGGAACATCGTGAACTGGAACTTCGCAGCGCAGAACTTCGCGTGAGTTTCGCGTGAGTTTCGCGTGGGTTTCGCATAATACGAAGCCCTGTTCGCTGCGCCGCACTGGCTGCGGCACATGCAAAAAGCCCTCGATGTGAATCGAGGGCTTTTTGTTTTGCGCGAAGCGTTTTACACAAACGGACTTACGCAAACGCGGCGATGGCTTCCTGCGTCGAGCGCACGTGGCCCATATGGCGGAACATTTTCTCGAACGCGAAGCGATGCATCTCTTCACTGAGACCCGACGTGGCGTCCTCGACGAACACCAGTTTGAAGCCGAGATCGAACGCCGCGCGCGCGGTGGATTCGACGCCGAAGTTCGTCGCGATGCCGCCGATCACGATGGTGTCGATGCCGCGGCGGCGCAACTGCTGCTCGAGGTTGGTGCCGTAGAACGCGCCCCATTGGCGCTTCGCGACGATCACGTCCTCGGGTTGCGCGCCGATTTCGGGCACGAGTTCGGAGGCTTCGGCCGGCGCGGGCGGCGTATCGGGCGTGCGGCCGGGCGCGTCGGCGGGCAGCGCGAGCAGTTCGTTCAGGAGCACGTGCACCCAGACGACGGTGCCGCCCCTGGCACGCAGGGCGTCGGCGAGCGGTTTGGCGTTGGCCACGACCTGCGCGCCGCTATAGGGCGCGATCTGGCGGCCTACGATGCCGTGCTGAAGGTCGATCATCACGAGCGCCGTGGTGCGCGCGTTCAGTGAAAGTGCTTGCGTCATGGTTCACCTATATGTGAGGATGGCTTCACATCATCATACATGAATGTGAAGGAGGATTCAGATATGGCGGCGGACCCGCTCGCGCGCAAGGAGGCGCAAAAGGAACCGGCACGCGAAAACGCCCGGCGCGTGCCGCGCCAGGAGCGCGCGGCGCGCACGGTCGGCGCACTGCTCGAAGCCGCGGGCGATGCCTTCGCCGGGCGCGGCTTCGAAGCGGCGACGATGACCCAGATCGCGCAGCAGGCGGGCGTTTCGGTCGGCGCCGCGTATCAGTACTTTCCGAACAAGGAGGCACTGGCCCTTGCGCTGCGCAAGCGCTACGGCGACGAGATGGACGCACGCTGGAGCGCGCTCATCGCCGCGCACGACGATGCAGGCAAGCTGCCGCTCGCGCAGCTGGTCGAGCGTCTGTTCGACCTGATGGTCGATCTGATGCACGACTATCCCGCGTACTTGCCCCTGCTTTCCGTGCCGCTCGGCTTCAGGCGCGACGCGGCCGTGCGCAATCTGCTGCGCCAGCGCTTCACGGCGCTCTTCCTGCGCTATCAGCCGGCGCTTGCGTCCGACGAGGCCTATCGCGTGGCCGAAGTCATGCTGCAGGTCATCAAGAGCCTCAACCCGCTATACGCCGCGGCGAAGCCGAAGGAGCGCAAGCTGCTGGTCGCCGAGTACAAGGGCGTGCTGGCGGCGTGGCTCGCCGTGCGGCTCGCGTGAAGCCGCGAGCCGCCGACACCGCGCCTTAGCGCAGCAACGGGTCGTCGCGCGACTCGAGCACGCGGTCGATCAAGCCGTACTCGGCGGCCGCCTCGGCCGACATGAAGTTGTCGCGGTCGCTGTCGTGCGCGATCTGCTCGATGCCGCGTCCGGTACGCGCGGCGAGCATCGCGTTCAGGCGCCCGCGCAGGTACAGGATCTCGCGCGCCTGCAGCTCGACATCGGCCGCGGTGCCCTGACCGCCCCCCGAAGGCTGATGGATCATGATGCGTGCGTTAGGCAGTGCGAAGCGTTTTCCCTGCGCTCCCGCGGCGAGCAAAAACGACCCCATGCTCGCGGCGAAACCCGTGCACAGCGTCGAGACATCGGGCTTGATGAACTGCATCGTGTCGTAAATGGCGAGTCCGTCGTAGACCGAGCCGCCCGGCGAGTTGATATAGAGGCTGATGTCCTTGTCCGCGTTTTCCGCTTCGAGAAAGAGCAGTTGCGCGACCACGAGACTGGCGCTTTGTTCGGTCACCGGGCCGACGAGGAACACGATGCGCTCGCGCAAGAGGCGCGAGTAGATGTCGTAGGCGCGCTCGCCGCGCCCCGAGGTTTCGATCACGGTCGGGACGAGATTGAGCGCGCTCGGCGGTAATGCTGCATGATTCAGTGCGAAGGATGGCATGACTGGCCTCGTGTTTTTTCCGTTGACGGCGCGATTGCACCGCTGCTGCCATGACGTCCGGCGCAGCCCGCGCGTGACGCAAATATTTTTGCGTGCGACTGTCACGCCGGCCGCGTGCCGAACGTCATGAGGGAAACGGGCGAAAGCGAACGCATGGCGAAGGAGCGAAGCGAATGACGCGGGCGATCGACACAATCGAAGGAACGAGTCTGGCGGGCGCCGGGCGCAATGAGGCTGCGACCCCAGTGAGCGGCGAGGCCGGGCCCGGCGCAGCAGCCTGGACCGACGCGCGCCGCGCCGCCGCCTTCGGCGAGGCGCGCGGGCGGCTCATTGCGCTGGCCGCACGCGTGCTGGGCAGCCGCGCGGAGGCCGAGGACGTCGTGCAGGACGCGTGGTTTCGCTGGCGCGACGCCGATGCACAAGCGTTGCGCGCACCGCAGGCATGGCTTGCCACCGTCACCGTGCGCCTCGCGATCGACCGGCTGCGGCGCTTGCGTCGCGAGCATGCGGGCGAACACGAGGCCGCATGGCTCGACGACGCGTCTCCGTCGGCGGAAGAGGCGGGCTTGCGCGCGCGGCGCTTCTCGGACGCGCTGCTGCTTCTGCTCGAAAGGCTGGGACCGCTCGAGCAGGCGGTGTTCGTGCTGCGCGAGGCCTTCGACTGCGACTACGCGCAGATCGGCGCGCTCACCGGCTGCACGAACGAGCACTGCCGGCAGATCGTGCGGCGTGCCCGGCTTCGGCTCGCCCGCGAGGCTGCGCCGCAGGCGATGCCACCCGACAAAGTGCAGCACGCGCGCACGGTCGAGCGTTTGCGCGATGTGCTGCACGCACAGGATCGCGCGGGATTGATGGACTTGCTCGGCGTGACGGCAAACGCGCTGGTTGCGGCGAGCGTGGGCGAAGCGGCTCAAAATCAGGCCCCGCAAGAAGCACCCGCCGCGCGCGTTCTGCGCGCCGAAGCGCTTGCGCTGGACGGCGAGCCCGGCGTGGCGCTCGTCGCGCAGGACGGCGCGCTCGCGGCCTGGCTGCATGTGCGCGACGACCGCTGCGGGCTGCCCGAGCCGGTCGTTTGTATTGCGGCGATGGAAGAGGGGAGCGCGGGGCCGGCCAACCGGCTCCAGGCGGTCAACCGGGCTTTCGGCGGCGACGCGGTGCGCAAGATGCTGGCCCGGCTCGCCTCGAGCGATGGCGCGGCGTGCGTGTCCACCCTCGGCGTCACCGTTCGCGCGTCCACCGCTCACGGCTGCGCGACGCTGTTCGCACAGCCGCTCGTCCTCGCGTGAGCCTCAGCCTGAACGCACGCTAGCCGCGCAGGGCGGCGTCCCAGTTGATATCGACGCACAGCACCTGTACGCCGTGTTCCGTCTGCAATGCGACCGACGCCGTGACGCACAGGTGCGCCTCGTTGATCGACAGATAGGGGGGCGTGAACTGCACGCGGCCCGGCGCCCTCATCGCACCGATGAAGTACGGGCGCCGCTCCCAGCTCGCGCCTTCCGAATGCAGCAGCGGCCGGAAGCGCTTGGCGCGCTGCGACGTGCGGCCGTCGGGCAGCACGTTGTCGCCGATCTGGCGGCCCGAGCCGTCGAGCAGGAAGCAGCGCGCCGTGTCGTCGAGGCCGAGCAGCGGCAGCGTGGCGTCGCTCATGTTCGCGCCTTCGGCCAGCTGCTTCGCCGCCGCTTCGATGGCGCTCACGTACGGCGCGAGACGCGCCGACTGCGCACGCTCGCGCGCGGCCACGCGCTCGCGCAGGCGAGCCGAAAGATCGTCCATGAGCTGCGCGGCCCTGGCGGGCGGCACCGGCTCGACGTCGGGCCGCGCGAAATACGCGCCCTGCACGAAATCGGCGTTGCTCTCCAGCGCGATCAGCGCGTCGCGCTCGGTCGAAAGGCCGCCCACGAGCACGAGCTGTCCCGACTCGTGCAGCATCGAGACGAGCCCCGGCAGCACGCGCTCGATATGCGCATGGCGGCTCGCCTGGGCAAGCAGGCTGCGATCGAGCGTGACGATGTCGGGCCGCAGCTGCCACACGCGGTCGATGTTCGAATGCTTGGCGCCGAAGCCATCCAGCGCGATCACGAAGCCTGCCTTGCGCAATCCGTCGATGATTTCCGCGAAGCGCGAATTTTCGCCGCCCGCCTGTTCCGACACTTCCAGCACCACGCGCTGCGGCTGCAGGCCGAGCGCCTTGAGGCCGGCGAGCAGGGCGTCGCCGTAGCTCGTGTCCATGAGCGCGGCGGGGTGCAGGCTCAGAAAGAGCCATTCGTCATGCGAATCGAACGCGTTGAAGTTGCCCAGATGCAGCGATTCCGCGAGGCGCCCCAGTTCGAGCAGGTCGCCGCGGCGCGCCGCCTGCGTGAACACCTCCTGCGAGGGCGCCTGCTGCCCGTGCTCGTCATGCGCGCGCAGCGACGCGTGATAGCCGATCGCGCGCCGGTGCGCGACCGAAAACACGGGCTGGAACACGCTGAAGACGGTGTAGCCGCCGTACAGCACGGTGCGGCGGGCACCTTCTTCGCCGGCGATGGGGCGAGACTGGAAGCCGGGGGGATCGAGGTCGATCATGCTGGTCATTTTCGTTTCGATGTCGCGCGGGACGGACGTGACGGACGGGACGCGTGAGCGTCAAGTTTACAGGATAGGACAGCAAAAAGTATGCGAGTCCCAAGTCCCGTGGCCATTTGCCTGTGCGAGGGCGCACGCTGTTTCGGGATGGCGTGCGGATTGGTGCGCGAACCCGGCGCGAACCCGGGCGACGCACGGCCGCGAGGCGCGCCGCACCTTTGCGGTGCGCGCGCCGGCGGCGAAGATGCAGCCGCAACGACCGCCGCAAGGGCTGCGGCCCCCGGCTTGTCAGGTCCGCTGTCAGGTCCGCTCGGACGGATCGGTCTTCTTCGCGGTGCGGCGCAGGTCCGGGGAGAGCTGCGCGAAGATCCACGACGACCCCGCCGTGATGATGCCCACGCAAATGAAGGTCGCGTGGAATGCCGGAATCACGTTCTCGCCAGTCTTGTGGCCGATGATGCCCGTGAAGGTGGTGAGCAGCGCGCCCGCGACGGTCACGCCGAGGCTCATCGAGAGCATTTGCACGAGCGAAAAGAGGCTGTTGCCGCTGCTCGCGCCGCCCGTGCCGAGATCCTTGAGCGTGAGTGTGTTCATCGCCGTGAACTGCATCGAGTTCACGGCGCCGAATACCGCCAGTTGCGCGATGCGCATCCACAGCGGCTCATTGGGCGTGGAAAGCGCGAAGCTCGCCATCATGAGGCCCACGAGCACCGTGTTCGAGACCAGCACGCTGCGGTAGCCGTAGCGCATGATGAGATACGTCACGAGGCGCTTGGAGAACATGCCCGCGGCGGCCGTGGGCAGCATCATGAGCCCGGCCTCGAAGGCCGTGTAGCCGAGCGCGACCTGAAGCAGCAGCGGAATCAGATACGGCATCGCGCCGCTGCCGATACGCGCGAACAGGTTGCCGAGCAGGCCCACGCTGAACGTGTGGATCTTGAACAGATCGAGCGAAAAGATCGGCCGTGGCGTGCGCACCGCGTGCAGCCCATAGGCCACGAACGCGGCAAGCGAAAGGATGAAGAGCACGAGCACCGTGGCGTGCTGGATGCCGAACTCGCTGCGGCCGTCGAGCGCGAATGAAATCGCGAGCATGCCGATGACGAGCAGCAGGTAACCCGGCAGGTCGAAGCGCGGCGTGTCGGGGTTGCGGCTGTCGGGCATGAAGATGAAGGTGGCGACGCAGCCCACCACGCCCACCGGCACGTTGATGAGAAAGATCCAGTGCCACGAGGCGATCTGCACGAGCCAGCCGCCGAGGGTCGGGCCGATGAGCGGGCCTATCAGCCCCGGAATCGCCACGAACGAGAGCGCGGGCAGATAGCGATCGGCGGGAAACGTGCGCAGCACGGCAAGACGGCCGACCGGCAGCAGCATCGCGCCGCCCACGCCCTGCGCGACGCGCGAGACTACGAGCTGGTTCAGCGTATGCGCGCTCGCGCACAGGAGCGAACCGACCGTGAACACGAAGATCGCGCCGAGGAATACGCGACGTGTGCCGAGCTTGTCCGCGAGCCAGCCCGATACGGGGATCATCACCGCCATCGTGAGCGAATACGCGATGACGACTGATTGCATGCGCAACGGTAGTTCGCCAAGGCTTCTCGCCATCGCCGGCAATGCCGTGTTGACGATGGTCGAATCGAGGGTCTGCATGAAGAAGCCCGTGGCGACGAGCCACAGCATCACGGACAACGAGCGGGGCGAAGGCGTGGTGCTGGACGCAGCGATGGATTCGGACATGGGCGAAGAGAGGGGCGCGCAGGCAAGCGCCATTGTAGGGAAAACGGCGTGCCCATGCAGACAGCCGGGCCCGCCGCCGCGCATGTGGCGCAGGTGGCGCAGGTGGCGTACGTGGCGCGTGCGCCGGGGCGGGCGGCGCCTGCGCGTTCATCCGGGCAGACGCGCCGCCGCCGCGAAGAATGCCTGGGCGCGCGGGTCGAGCGTGAGCGCCACGTTGATGCGGATCCACGGGCTCGTCTCGCCTTGCGGGCGGAAGTGGCTGCCCGGCGAGACCGCCACGCCGAGCGGCTCGCCGCAGGCTGCGAGGCGTGTGGAATCCTCCACGTGCGGCACGCGTGCCCAGACGAACTTGCCGCCCGTTTGCGCATAGCCGCGCGCCGCGCTCGCCGCGGTCGACGACGACGCCGAAGCAACGCTGCCGAACAGCTCCCACCCATGCGCTTCGAGTGTGCGCGTGGCGGACCCTTGCGCTTCGGCGATGCGCCGGCGCAGCCGTTCGAGATATTTGCGATACGCGCCGCGCTCGAGCAGCGTGGCGGCCACGGCCTGCGTGAAGCGCGAGCCGCTGATGGTGGTGAGCGCCTTGATGGCCGCGAGATCGCGCACGATCGCCGGGCTGGCCACCACGTAGCCCACGCGCAGCGCCGAGGAGAGCGTCTTCGAGAGGCCGCCCACGTACACGACGTGCTCGAACTGGTCGAGCGCCGCGAGGCGGTCGGTGGGGTCGGCCTGGAAGTCGGCGTAGATGTCGTCCTCGACGATCGTGAAACGGTGCTCGCGCGCGAGCTGCAGCAAGCGGAACGCGACAGGCGGCGAGATCGTCGAGCCGGTCGGGTTGTGGAACACGGTGTTGACGAAGAACGCGCGCGGATGGTGCTCGGCGAGCATCGCGTGCAAATGGTCGAGATCGGGACCGCTTGCCGTGCGGCGGATGCCCACGAGGCGCACGCCGTGCAGTTTGAGCAGGCCGTACAGGTTGTAGTAGCCGGGGTCCTCAACGAATGCCGTGTCGCCGGGCTTGAGCATGTAGCGCATGAGCAGGTCGAGGCCTTCGCTCGCGCCTTCGGTAATGAGGATCTGCTGTGTCTCGGCGGCGATGCCAAGCGGCGCGAGCCGGTTGCGCAGATGCTCGCGCAGCGTGGCGTCGCCTGTTGGCGTGCCGTAGTCGACGAGGCTCGCGGGGTCGCTGCGCGACACATGACGGATCGCCTGGCCGAGCGCGTCGATGTCGCGCCACGCCTGCGGGATCGAGCCGCTGTCGAGCTGCAGCAGCTCGCCCTCGCGTTCGAGCTGGCTGAGCAGATGGCCCGATTCGTCGGCGGCGTTCGAGAGGTCGCAGGTGCCCATGCCGGAGAGTCCCGCGCGCGCGTGCTCGCTCACGTAAAAGCCCGAGCCGTGGCGCGAGTCGAGATAGCCGAGCGAGACGAGCCGGTCATAGGCCTCGATCACGGGAAAGCGGCTGATGGCGTAGTCGGCGGCGAACTGCCGGATGGACGGCAGGCGCGAGCCCGGGTGCGCCGCGCGCGAGCGGATCCACGTCTGCACGCCGGTGACGATCTGGTCGGTGAGCGGCACATCGCTCGCGCGGTCGAGTTCGAGTTTCATCTGGGTCTCGCTGGGTATGCCGCCTGGGTTTGCCGCCTGGGTTTGCCGGTTGAGGCTGCGGTTCGAAACGGCAGTGACTGTCCGGTTTTTTGGCTGCACAGTTCCAGATGAACTGTTCGGAACTGTACATGGGATCGGGTGTCACTGACCGCAATAATGCTCCTACCGGGAAGGCGCTTCAAGTCCTTGTCAGCCAGCCTTCCTGTGGCCGTCCGAGGGGACTCGGCGGCCGGTCTGCAAGGAGCACGGCAATGCGCGAAATCCGAATCTTCGAACTGGAACATGGCGAGCCCGTCGAAACCTGGCGGCTCGCGCAGCCCATGCAATTGCATGTGAGCGAAGGCGAACTCTGGCTCACGATCGCGGGCGACGCCGGCGACTACTGGCTGCGCGCCGGCGAGTCGATCGGGCTCGCCGCGGGCGTGCGCGTGCATGTGAGCGCGGGCCGTGAAGGGGCGCGTTTCGTGCTGGCGCTGGGCGGCGCAACCGCCGCTGCGCCAGCGTGGACGGTGGCGCCGGTCGACGTGGAACGCGTGCGCGCGGCGGGTGCGAGCGGTGTCGCGGCGCGCATCGGCGAGGCGTTGCGCGGCTGGGTGCAGCGCGGGCAGTGGGGTGTCCGGGCGGCGGGTTGAGCCGGGTCGACCCGGGTTGACGCTGCCGTTCGTGCTACGCGATGTGCCGCGCGGCATGCGCCGTATCGCTCGCCATTTCCCCCACGTAGCGTGCGCGCGGACGGATCAGCCGGCCGTCGGCGGCCTGTTCGAGCGCATGCGCGATCCAGCCCGTTACGCGGCCCGCGGCGAACAGCGTGAACGCCGCTGCGCGAGGCAGCCCCAGTACGCGCTCGATGGCCGCAAGCGCGTAGTCGAGCGTCGGCCGCGCGCCGCTCGTCTCGGCCACGGCCTGGGCGAGCGCGTCGACTTCGTCCATGGGCGAGCGCGCCGGCGCGCGTTGTGCGAGCAGGTCCAGCAACAGGCGCGCGCGCGGGTCGCCAGCGGGATAGAGCGGGTGGCCGAAGCCGGGGAGCGGCACGGCCGCGCCGAGTTCGTCGGGCGCGAGACGCTCGGCGAGATAGCGATGCAGGTCGTCGGCGCGCGCGGCTTCGTCGAAGAGCGCAGCCACACGCGTGGTTTCGCCGCCGTGGCGCGGCCCGGCCAGGGCGGCGAGGCCACCTGTCGCCGCGCCGAACAGATGCGTGCCGGTCGAAGTGATGCAGCGCACGGTGAATGTCGACGCGTTCAGTTCGTGGTCCGCGCACAGCACGAGCGCGGCGCGAAGCAGGTCGGTTTGCGCGCGCGAGCGCACGCCCCACGCCTCGCCTAGCTGGCGGTGCAGCGGCTCGCCCGACGGTGCGGCGGAAACGAGCGCCGCCGCGAGCAGGCGCATGAGCATCGCACCGGTGTCGATTTGCGCGTCGCGGCCCTGCGCCCAGATGCGCGGCATCTGCGCCGCGGCGGCGGGCAGCAGCACGAGCGCACGTTCGAGCGGGGTGTGCCCGCTCCAGAACTTCAGCCATGCCGACCATTGCGCGGCCGCGATGGGCGCCTCGGGCGCCTGCAGCACGCGGCGTGGCGCGCATTGCCACAGCAGCGCCGCGACCTCTTCGAGCGAGGCCTGACGCGCGAGCGCGATGGCGTCCTCGCCGCGATAAAAGAGCTTGCCGTCGGCGATCAGCGTGATCGACGATTCGAGCACCGGCACGCCCCAGTCGAGCACCTTCTGCGCGATCTTGCCCGCGCGCTTGCCGTCGGCCTTGCGGCGCGCGAGGCGGCGCACCTCGGCGGCGTCGTAGCGGTTGTGGCGGCCATGGGGCGAGGGCGCCGAGGCGATGAGTCCGCGGCTCACATAGGCGTAGAGCGTGGCGCGGCTGATGCCGAGTTCGGCAGCGGCTTCTTCCGCGGTCATATAGCTGGACATGGTGGCCCGCCTCCTGAAACCGGAGAAATCAATCTATGTTGATCATGATAATCAAGATTGATCGGGGATTCGAGCGGCGCGACGATGCGTGACATCGCTTTGTCTCGTTTTCTCCTCGCTTTGTTCGCACAAGGACTGCACGCCATGACGCCACGCGACGCGCTCGAACACCTCTGGATGCTGGCGGGCTGCGACCCGTCGGCGCTCGACTGGCTCGACATGGCAGGCGCCGATCCGGGCCTGCCGTCGATCTTTCGCGTGGGCACGCTCGCGGCGGCGAGCATTGGCGCGGCAGGGCTCGCGGCGGCGCAACTGCACGCGCTGCGCACGGGCCGCCAGCAGCGCGTGGCGATCGACGTGCGCCGCGCGCTCGCCGCGTTTCGCAGCGAGCGCTATCTGAGCGTGGACGGCAAGCCGCCCACGGAACTGCGTCACCCGGTGACGGGCCACTTCCCGACCGGCGATGGCCGCTGGATTCAGCTGCACGCGAACTTCCCGCATCACCTCGCGGGCATCCTGCGCGTGCTCCAGTGCGCGGACGACCGCGACGCCGTGGCACGCGCGATCCTTGGCTGGGAAGGCGCGGCGCTCGACGACGCGCTCGCCCAAGCGGGCCTGTGCGCCGCGCTCGTGCGCGCGCCGCGCGAATGGGCCGCGCACGAGCAGGCGAAGGCGGTGGCGAGCCTGCCGCTGTTCGAGATCGAGCGTATCGGCGACGCACCCGCCGAGGCGCCGCGAGCGGGCCCGGCAGTGGCCACAACCGCGCGCCCTCTGGAAGGCGTGCGCGTGCTCGACCTCACGCGCATCATCGCGGGGCCGGTGGCGGGGCGCACGCTCGGCCAGCACGGCGCGGACGTGCTGCTCATCAACGGCCCGCATTTGCCGAACATCGCGCCGCTCGTGATCGACAACGGCCGCAGCAAGCGCTCGGCCACGCTCGACCTGCGTGACGCAGCCGCGTGCGAGCAGTTACGCGCACTGGCGCGCGACGCCGATGTGTTCGTTCAAGGCTATCGGCCGGGCACGCTCGCCGCGCGCGGTTTCGCGCCCGCAGCGCTCGCACAGGTGCGGCCCGGCATCGTGTGCGTGTCGATCAGCGCGTATGGGCATCGCGGGCCGTGGCGCGAGCGGCGCGGCTTCGATAGCCTCGTGCAGTCGGCGAGCGGCATCGTGTGGGCCGAGAGCGCCGCCGCAGCAAGACATGGCAACGGCGCAGCAGGTGGGCAGCCGTTCGCCACGGCCCGCCCGCTGCCGTGCCAGGCGCTCGATCACGCTACGGGCTATCTCGCCGCGTTCGGCGCGATGGTCGCGCTCGCGCGGCGCATGCGCGAAGGCGGCAGCTGGCACGTGCGCCTTTCGCTCGCGCAAACGGGCCGCTGGCTGCAGACCATGGGCATGCTCGAAGACGGCCAGCAGGCGCCCGAGGTGCGCGCTGCCGATCTCGCCGATTGTCTGGAGGAAATGGATTCGCCGTTCGGGCGCGTGCGTGCGGTGGCACCCGCCGAGCGGCTCGAACTCACGCCTGCGTTCCATGCGCGGCCGCCGGTGCCGATCGGCCGCGACGCGCCGGTATGGAACGACTAGGCGTTGCCGCGTTTTCGCGCGCTACTTGCGCAATTCCGCGACGAAATCGTAATAGTCGTTACGGCAGTAGGTATCGGTGAGTTCGATGGCGTGCTGATCGGCGGTATAGCCCACGCGCGTGATGAGCAGCAGCGCGTCGTTGGGCGCGATGCTCATCTGCCGCGCGATTTCCTCGCTCGCGTTCACCGCGCGAAAGTGTTGCAGCGCGCGCACGATCGAAAGCCCGCGCTGTTCGAGAAAACTGTAGAGCGAGTCGCCGATTGCATTCGGGTCGGGAATCAGCGCCGCCGGGAAGGTGGAGTTCTCGACGGCCATGACGATGCCGTCGGCCAGACGCAGGCGCTTTAAGCGCGTGACGGCCGCTGCCGGCGAGAGCCCGAGCTGGATCACCTCATCGCGGCTCGCGGGCTGGATTTCGCGCGAGAGCCAGCGCGAGCTCGGCGTGAAGCCGCGCTGACGCAGCATCTCGCTGAAGCTCGTGAGGCGCGAGAGCGGGTCTTCGATGCGTGGCGTGATGAAACTGCCCGCGCCTTGCGTGCGGCGAATCAGGCCCTGCTCGACGAGCAGCGCGATCGCCTTGCGCGCCGTGATGCGCGAAACGCCGAGCGATTCCGCGAGTACGCGCTCCGAAGGCAGGGCTTCGCCCGCGTTCCAGCGATTGTCGTGAATGGCAAGGCTCAGCTTGCGCGCGAGCTGCAAATAGAGCGGCGTGTCGTTGTCCGGGTCCGGGCGCAGGTCGCGCCAGCGGTCTTCCGTGGGTGCGTTCATGGGAGGCAGGCATGAAAGGCGAACGGCAATTTTATGTCATCGATGCGCGATCGCGGAAATGAACGGCTTGCGAGAGTGCGTATGACCGCATTGCGCGCGAGGCGATACACTGGCCGTTCTTTGCCAGTCAGCGCCGTTGCAGCGCGCAGAGGGAGATCATGACGACCGATATCGCAAGCGTGGCGTTGCCGGACGGCGAACGCATTCCGAAGCTCGGGCAGGGCACATGGGAAATGGGCGAGCGCAGCGCGCACCGCGCGGCGGAAATCGCCGCGCTGCGCGAAGGCGTGGCGCTCGGCATGACGCTCATCGACACCGCCGAGATGTACGGCGACGGCGCGACCGAGCGCCTGGTCGGCGAGGCCTTGCAGGGCCTGCGCGACGAGGTGTTTCTCGTGAGCAAGGTGTATCCGCACAACGCGAGCCGCAGCGGGGTCGCGCGTGCGTGCGAGGCGAGCCTGAAACGCCTGGGCACCGACCGGCTCGATCTCTATCTGCTGCACTGGCGCGGCGGGGTACCGCTCGAAGAGACGGTCGAAGGGTTCGAAGTGCTCGTGCGCGCAGGCAAGATCCGTCACTGGGGCGTGAGCAACTTCGACACCGACGACATGGAGGAGCTGTTCGCCACGCCTCGCGGCGACGCGTGCGCGACCAACCAGATTCTCTACAACATCGCGCGGCGCGGCGCGGAATTCGACCTGCTGCCGTGGAGCGCGGCGCATCGCATGCCGGTGATGGCGTATAGCCCCGTCGATCACGCGCGCTTGCCGAGGCGTTCGCCGCTCGACGACATCGCTCACGCACACGGGGTGTCGGTCTATCGCGTGGCGATGGCGTGGGTGCTGGGTCAAAGCGGGGTCTGTGCGATTCCGAAGGCCGCTCGCGTGGAGCACGTGCGCGACAACCGCGCGGCGCTCGATCTCGTGCTTGGCGCCGAAGAGCATGCGGCGCTCGACGCGTATTTCAAGCCGCCGCGCAGCAAGCGTGAGCTGGAGATGCTGTAGGGCGTGAGTGGGGCACGCTGCTCGCGCGCGGTCATGGTTCGCGCCGGCGTATGGCGAGCGGACAGCCGCGGTGGCCGCCTGGGAACGCCACGCGCATCGCGCATCGCGCATCCGGCGACCGGCCCACGGCGGCGGTGCCCGGCCGGGGGACCGGGACGCCGCCGCCGACGCCAGGACTGGCGCGCCTGGCCGTCGCGCCAGATCGGAGTGGCTGCAGCGGTTTGCCTGCACCGCCGTACAGGTTCAATGGCCGCTGCCATGGCCGCCACCGTGTCCGCCGCCGTACCCGCCGCCCGGGCCGCCCGACGGTCCACCTTTGCCGAATCCTCCTCCGAAGCCGCCGCCGAATCCGCCGAAACCTCCGCCGAAGCCGCCTCCGAATCCGCCTCCGAATCCGCCCGAAGGGCCGCTTGCCGATCCACCGTGGCTGCCGCACCCACAGCCGCCTGAACTGCCGCCGCTGTTGCTTCCGCCACCGCTGTTGCCACCGCCGTTATTGCCGCCGCCGCTGTTGCTTCCGCCACCGCTGTTGCTTCCGCCACCGCTGTTGCCACCGCCGCTGTTGCCACCACCGCTGTTACCACCACCGCTGTTGCTACCACCGCTGTTACTACCGCCGCTGTTACTACCACCGTTGTTGCCACCGCCGCCACCTTTCCCACTGCCGCCTTTCCCGCCGCCGGAGTTGCTGGAACCGCCTCCCGAACCGCTCGGTCCCGTCCCTCCCACGCCAGAGCTGCCGCTGCGGCCGAGCCCTCCCACGCCAGAGCTGCCGCTGCGGCCGAGCCCTCCCGTGCTGGCCGTCGCGGCGCCCGCGCCGCTGCTGCTGCCGCTGCTGCCGCTCGACGAACCCGAGCCGCCATGGGCGCCGCCGTTGCCCCGGAAACACGCGCCGCCCGCACGGCTGATGCAATCGTGCGGCGCGAACACCGTAGAAATGTCGCTCGCCAGCGTCGCTGAATCGGACTCCGAATCAGTTGTCGACAGGGTGCCTGTGGCAGGCGATTGCGCAGCAGCCGGCGCGCTGAAGGCTCCGAAGCCCTCGGCCCCGCTCGCCGGCAAAGGTGCATCGGCGAGCAGGATCACCGGATTGATGACATCGCCTGCGGCGTGCGCCGCGATCGCGGGGAACAACACGCCCGCGCCCACGGCACACATGCCTGCTCCCCGTCTGATCAAATAGCAGTACCGGTAAATACTGGTCTTTTTCATCTTGTTCTCCCCGCAGGGCGGCAGCGTGATGCGCTGTCGTCTCCCGTGCTCCCGCGCAGGCCGCACGCCTTGTGCGCATGCGCCGACTCCGTCAGGCTCTCCACTCGCTTCGCGCCGGCATGTCAGGTTCGATCCAGCTGAAGCGGTACTCGCCAAACAAAAGGCACCCGGTCAGGCCGCGCGCAAGACGACCGGTTTGTGCAGGACTGCTTGTGGATTGTCGGAACCCATCGCGTGGGACGGCAGATTACAAGCGCGTCGAGCGGCCGGTCATTCGTCCGCCCGGTGCGGCGACCCGCGCGTGACGGGGCCGATTGCACTGAATGCACTGGATTGCAGCGGCCGGATGCCTGATGCCGATGTAGCCAGTTTTGTGCCATCGGCGGGGGAAGGGCGTGCGGGGTGGACTTGACAATCGATGCGTCGCCCGCGTGGCAGAAAAAGCGCGGAAAACGTTACGGCGTTGAAACGCGCGTGCTGAATGGCGCGCTTCTCGTTGCGAAAGCGGACAACGCGGACAACGCAACGAAGCCCGATGCGATATGCGCGCTATCGCACCGTCAGGTCGCCGCTTGTGTGTCTTTGGTGGCGCTCTGTTGTGCGCGCAATTCGTCTACGGGAATGTGGCAGAGAATGCGATGGCCGCCGCCTGCGTCGGCGAGCGGCGGGGGCGCTTCGTCGCAAATGGCGCCGAGCTTGCGCGGACAGTGCGCGCTGAAAATGCAGCCGCGCACCGTGGCTTGCGCGCCGTTGGCCGTTGCCGCGCCGAGCGCGCGCGCGGCCAGCAGCGTTTCTGTATATGGATGCCAGGGGCCGTCGAACACCGCGCCAGCCGGGCCGCTTTCCACCACGCGGCCCGCGTAGAGCACGACGATGCGATCGGCGAGATAGCGCACGACATCGAGGTCGTGCGAAATGAACAGGTAGCTCACGCCGCGCTCGCGCTGCAGGCGCGCGAGCAGGTTGAGAATCGCCGCCTGCACGGAGACGTCGAGCGCCGAGGTGGGCTCGTCGCAGATCACGATGCGCGGCTCGCCCGCGAACGCCTGGGCAATCGCCACGCGCTGCTTGAGCCCGCCCGAAAGCTGCCGCGCGCGCGCCACGAGATAGCGCGCCGGCACGCGCACGGCCTCGAGCAGTCCCGCGATGCGCGATTCGTCCGAGGCCAGGCGGGCTGCCGACGCGTCGTCGTGCGGCCGGGACAGCGCGCGCGCGATCAGCCGCTTCACGGGCAGCGCGCGATTGAGTGAGGCGTCCGGATGCTGGAACACGACGCGCAGCGCCGCACGCTCGTCGGCTCGGCGCCGTGCGACGTGGGCGTGCAGGCGCTTGCCGTCGAGCTCGACGGCGCCGCCCGCATCGGGCGCATACAGGCCGAGCAGCATGCGCGCGAGTGTCGTCTTGCCGCTGCCCGATTCGCCCACGACGCCGAGCGTCTCGCCCGCATGCAGCTCGATCGATACGCCGTCGAGCGCGCGGACGGCTTGCGCGCCGTGTCCGAAGGTGCGCGAGACATCGAGCGCCCGCAACACGACGCGCGCTTCGGCCTCGCCATTCGACGGGCCATCGTTCGAGATCTGCGAACCGTCGCCGCCTCCGATCAGATTCCCGAACGGCAATTCGAGCGCGCGTTCGTGATAGTGGCAGCGCGACATCTGCTCGCCGTGCGGCGACGTCATGCGATGCGGCGGCGGCGCTTCCACGCGGCAGCGCGCGTCGGCGAGGCGACAGCGCGGCGCGTAGATACAGCCGGGCGCACTCGCGCCAGGTGCAGGCAACTCTCCCGGTATCGTGTCGAGCGCGCCCGCATGCTTGTTGCGCCCGTGCGCCGGCAGGCAGCGCAGCAGGCCGACCGTGTAGGGATGGCGTGCGCGCTCGAACACGTCGCGCGTCGCGCCTTCCTCCACGAGCCTTCCCGCGTAGAGCACGCCCACGCGCTCGCACATGCGCCCGATCACCGCGAGGTCGTGGCTGATGAGCAGCACCGCCATGCCCAGTTCCGCACGCAGCTTTGCGATGAGGTCGAGCACCTCGGCCTCGACGGTGGCGTCGAGGCCCGTGGTCGGTTCGTCGAGAATCAGGAGCGCGGGGTTCGACGCGAGCGCCATCGCAATCACCACGCGCTGCTGCATGCCGCCCGAGAGCTGATGCGGGTAGCTCGCCAGCACGCGGCCCGGATCGGCAATGCGCACGCGTTCGAGCATCGCGTGCGAGCGCGAGCGGGCCACGCTCGCATCGGCGCCCGCGGCTTCGAACGCTTCGTTCAGCTGGCGGGCAATCGTGAGCGTGGGGTTGAGCGCGCTGGCGGGGTCCTGATAGACCATCGAAACGGCGTTGGCACGCAGCGTGCGCAGGCCGTCGGCGTCGAGCGCGAGCACATCGTCGCCCGCGATCGCGATGCGCCCGGCCTTCACGCGGCCGTTGCGCGGCAGATAGCGCAGCGCGGCGAGCGCGACCGTCGACTTGCCGCAGCCCGACTCGCCTACGAGCCCATACGCTTCGCCGCCCCGGATGCGCAGCGAGACGTCGGTGAGCACGTCGCGGTCGCGCCCGCGCACGCGGTAAGCGACGGTGAGGCCGACGAGCGCGAGCGCGTCGTCGTCGCGCGGTGCGCTGAAAGTGGCGAGAGCGGGCCGCGAAGAAGCGGGGCGGTTCACGATTGGAGCACCTCGCGCAGGCTGTCGGCGATCAGGTTCACGGCCACCACGAGCGAGGCGATGGCGAGCGCGTCGAATGCCACGGTCCACCATGCGCCGCCCGCGAGCAGCGTGTACGACTCGGCGAGCGCGAGCCCCCAGTCGGCGGACGGCGGCTGGATGCCGAAGCCGAGGAACGAGAGCGTCGCCACCGCGAAGATCGCATAGCCGAGACGCACCGTCGCCTCGACGGCGATAGGCGGCCAGACGTTCGGCAGAATCTCCGTGAACATCACGGCGAACGCATTCGCGCCGCGCAAGCGGGCCGCCGCCACATAGTCGAGATGGCGCTCGGCGAGCACCGCCGCGCGCACCGTGCGCGCGATGAGCGGCGCGAACGTGATGCCGATTACGAGCACCACGGCGAGATTCGAGGCCCCCACGGCCGCGAGCACGAGCAGCGCGACGATCACGAGCGGCAGCGCGAGCACGGCGTCGAGCGTGCGCGCGACGAGCGTGCCGAATGCGCCTTCGAAGTAGCCCGTGACGAGCCCGAGCGCCGCGCCTGCGAGCGTGCCGACGAGCGTGGCGAGCGGCGCGATCGTCAGAATGTCGCGCGCGCCCACGATCACGCGCGAGCAGATGTCGCGGCCGAGCGCATCGGTGCCGCACCAGTGCGTAGGGTCCGGCGGCAGGAGCGAACTGAGCGGATCGGACGCGTAGGCGTCGTGCGGCGCGAACCACTGGCCCGCGAGCGCGCAGACGATCCACCACAGGAGGATCAGCGCTCCCGCGACGAACGAGGGCGAGCGCAGCAGCAGATGCAGCGTGTCGCGCACATGCGTGCCGGCGAGCGCTTCTGCGCCAGGTTCGCCCGGCGGCCGCGCATCAGGCGGTTCGCCGCCCGGGGAAATTGCTTCGGAAGCCATATCGTTTATCCACCTCCCGGCGAACGCAGGCGCGGGTCGAGGAACGCGTGCAGGGCGTCGGCGGCGAGATTGGCGAGTGTGTAGACCGCGCCCACCGCGAGCACGCCCGCTTCGAGCAACGGGAAGTCCTTGGCCTTCGCGGCGTTGAAGATGAGGGAGCCCACGCCCGGATAGCGGAACAGCGACTCGACCACGACGAGCCCGCCGATCAGATAACCGAGCTGCGTGGCCGCTACCGTCACGCTGGGCAGCAGCGCATTGCGCAGCACGTGCCGCACGATCACGACGTGGCTCGGCAGCCCCTTGAGAATCGCCGTGCGCGTGTAGTCGGCGTCGAGCGCCGTGATGGTGCCCGCGCGCGCGATGCGCGCGAGATAGCCGAAGAACACGAGCACGAGCGGCAGCACGGGCAGCACGAGATGCCGCAATGGCTCGAGCACGCCCGCGCCGCCGGGCGCGGTGGCCTCCGCGGTGGCCTCGATGGGCAGCCAGCGCAGCCACACGCCGAAGATGAGGATCAGCACGATCGACGAGACGAACTCCGGCACGGCGCTCGCGCACAGGCCGCCCGTGCTGATCGCCCGGTCGATCAGGCGGCCTTCGTGCAGCGCCGCCCATACCCCGGCCGCAATGCCGAGCGGCACCACCACCACGAACGCCAGCAGGCCGAGCTTCGCTGACTGCAGGAGCGCGTCGCCCACGAACGGAGCCACGGGCTCTTTGTAGCTCCACGACATGCCGAAGTCGCCGCGCAGCGCATGCGTGATCCACGAGACGTACTGGTCGAGCACCGGCCGGTCCGCGCCCAGCTCGTGATTGAGCGCGGCCACGGCGCGCGCGTCGGCGAGCGGGCCCAGCACGGCGCGGCCGATGTCGCCGGGCAGCAGCTGGCCGCCCGCGAACACGAGCACCGAAAGCAGCCAGAGCGTGAAGATCGCCCAGGCGGCGCGCTGGCCGAGAAAGCGCGCGATGCCCGCGCGCGGGGCGAATGCGCGTGCGGCGCCGGTCAGATTCGATATGGGCGGGTGCTCAGTAGCCATCGGACCTCCGTTTCGGGAGCGCTAGCCTCGCGTGCCGGTTCAGGCGGCGAGCGTCGCGCGGTCGAAATAGAGCTGGGCGAGCGCCGTGAAGCGCACGCCCGAAAGCGCGGCGCGCTGTGCGATCAACTGGTCGTAGAAGTACGGGATGATCACGGGCGTCTCGTCGAGCAGCAGCGTCTGGATCTGCCTCGCCACCTGCTTCTGGGCCGCCACGTCGAGCGTCGCCGCGAACTGCGCGACCAGCTTGTCGTACTGCGCGTTGCGAAAGTGCGCAGCATTCCACGTGCCGCCCGAAGTGAGCGGCGCGTTGAGAAACACGTTCGGCACGCCGCGGTGCCCATAGTCGGTCATGCCGAGTGGCGAGTCGAGCCAGTCCGATTTGCCGAACGTGCCCGCACCGTAGTATTGCGACTGGCTTTCCACCTTGAGCGTGATCCGTATGCCGACCGCCTTCGCCGCGTTCTGCACGACCACGGCGAGGTCCGGTATCTCCATGTACTTCTCGGTCGTGAGCGTCACGTCGAAGCCGTTGGGCATGCCTGCCTGCGCGAGCAACTGGCGCGCCTTCGCGACATCGATTTTGCGCTGGGGGACGTCGGTTGCCGTGGAGGGGAAGATGGGCGCGAACGGACTGTCGTTGCCCACCACGGCGCGGCCCTTGAACAGGCCGCGCACGAGCACGTCGCGATCGAGCGCAAGCGCGAGCGCCTGGCGCACGCGCTTGTCCCTGAACGTGGGCGAGTCGTTGCGCATGTGGATCTGGCGGTGCGCGCTCGAGCGCACGCCGAGCACCTTGAAGTCGGGATTGTTCAGGACACCGATGCCGCCCTGCACGGTGAAGGTGCCCATCACGTCGGCCTGGTGGCCTTGCAGCGCGAGCAACTGCGCCTGCTCGTCGGCGTAGAAGGCGAACTCCACGCGCGCGGGCAGCGACTTGCCGCCCCAATAGTCGGGATTGCGCACGAAGCTCACGCCGCGCCGCGCCTCGAATTTGTCGAGCTTGAACGGCCCGGTGCCGATGAAGCTCTTTTCGTAATTGCCCGCATAGTTCGCGGGCAGCATCACGGCGTTGTAGTTGTCCGAAGAAACGTAGTAGGCAAAGTTGCCATTGGGCGCATCGAGGTGGAACTCGACCGTGTGATCGTCGACCGCCTTCGTGCCGCCTTTGGAGAGCACGCCCTTGAGCACCGAGAGCGCCGCCGAGCCGGTTGCCGGGTCGGCGAGGCGATCGAAGGTCGCCACCACGTCCTTCGCGCCGAACGCCTGGCCGTCGTGGAATTTCACGTTGGGGCGCAGCTTGAACGTCCAGACGTCTGCTTTGGCGTTGGCTTGCCACGAGAGCGCGAGGGCGGGTTGCAGATGGCCTTGCGCGTCGTCGTTGGCGAGAAATTCGCCGGTCTGGTTCAGGAGACACAGCGCGCCCGCATCGGTCACGGTGAGCGGATCGACGGCGCCCGCGGGCATCAGATGCGCCACACGGATCGTCTGCTCGCCGGGTTTCGCCGCGCCCTGGGCGAGCGCGCCGCGCGGCACGGCGAGTCCTGCAAACGCAGGCAGTGCCGTGAGGCCCACCGCGCTTGCATAGCGCAGCAGCTCGCGGCGCGTGAGGCGGCCGGCAGCGAATTCGTCGAGTGCGTGGTTGCCGTGATCGCCGGCCTCGCGCCGCAGCGCTTCGAGGCGGGACGGGTCGGAGACGTCAAGCGGACGGCGGGACTGCGGTCGTTTCATCGGTGCGGGTTTCCGTGCGATTCCGTTCAGGGGACGCGCGAGGCCCGGGGGGGCGCGCGACGGCGGCATGCGGTACGGCAGACGACGAATGGGTGCAGCAAGGTGAAACGATTGACGGGGCTATCGGACGCACCCGGGGCGCATCAGGAGCGCAATAGCTGGGCCTAGTTTACGCGCTTTCGGCAAACGAGGCGAAGGGTAGGGTTTCGCGGGGTTGCGCGCGCGTGGCGCGCCGTGCAGTCGTCAGCGGGGCGCGAGTGTGCTAGCGGCCCGCGGCAGGCCGGCGCCAGCGATGGAACAGCACCGAGCCGATCCAGCAGGCAATGAACGCCGCGACGATGCCGTAGCCCAGCTCGCCGAAGCGCTCGTTCAGGCCGGCGATGAGCGTCCATGCGCCGCCGCTCGCCCCGAGCTTGCCGGCGATGAGTCCGAGCGCTTCCACGCCGCCGATCACGATCGCCACGAGCGCCGAGACGAACGTGATGCTCGCGTTGTAGTAGAGCTTGCGCCTCGGGTCGTCCATGGCCCAGCCGTAGGCGTGGACCATCAACACGTTGTCGGTGGAATCGACGAGGGTCATGCCTGCTGTGAAGAGCGCAGGGAACACGAGAATCGAATAGAGCGGCAGGCCCTTGCCCGCTTCGGCGGCGGCGATGGCGAGCAGGCCGATTTCAGTGGCCGTGTCGAAGCCGAGGCCGAACAGCACGCCCACGGGGTACAGGTGCCAGCTCTTCGTGACGAGCGCGAAGAGCGGCCTTAGCGCGCGCGAGAAGAGGCCGGCGGGCGCTGCGGCGGCGAGTGCTGCGTCGTCGCCTTGCTGCGCGCGGCGGTAACGCAGCCACACGTCGCGCAGGATCACGAGATTCACGCCTGCGAGCACGAGCAGGAACGTCGACGAAACGAGCGTGCCGATGGTCGCGCCGATTTCGTGGAACCGCTCGAAGCGGCCATGCAGCGAGAGCGCCGTGAGCGCGATGCCGAGCGTGGCGACGATTACGACCGTCGAATGGCCGAGCGAGAACGCGAGTCCCACGCCGAGCGGGCGCTGCCCCTGCTGCATGAGCTTGCGCGTGACGGCGTCGATGGCGGCGATGTGGTCGGCGTCCACCGCGTGGCGCAGGCCGAAGCCGTAAGCGAGCGCCGCCGTCCCGAGCAGCAGCGGATAGTGGCGAAACGCGATCAGCGCCCACGCCCACGCGCCGAGATTGGCGGCGATGAGCGCGGCATAGAGCGCAATCAGGCGGGCGCGGAGCGGGGCTGCGGGTCTCGTCATCGTGTCGTCATTGCGTCGTGGAAGGCGGTATGGGCGGCCGGGCGCTCAATGGCCGTGCGGATGACGGTGGATGGGGTCGACCCAGTACACGGTTTCCGGGGCTTCGACGGCGTCGATGTTCAGGTTCACCACGACGGCCTCGTTGTCGCTGCGCACGAGCACGCATTCGAGCGGATCGTCGGTGCTCGCGTTGATCTCCTGGTGCGGTACGTAGGGCGGCACGAAGATGAAGTCGCCCGGACCGGCCTCGGCCGTGAACTCCAGATGCTCGCCCCAGCGCATGCGCGCGTGACCGCGTACGACGTAGATCACGCTTTCCAGCGCGCCGTGATGATGCGCGCCGGTCTTCGCGTTCGGATGGATCGTCACCGTGCCGGCCCAGATTTTCTGCGCGCCCACGCGCGCCGCGTTGATCGCGGCCGCGCGGTTCATGCCGGGCGTTTGCGCCGTGTTCGTGTCGAGCTGATCGCCGCGTATCACCTTGACGCCGTTTTCGCGCCAGTCGACGGGCGCGTCGTCGTGCGGATGGTCGTGGTCGTGACTCATCGTCGTGTCTCCTTGACAGTGGGCCTCGCAGCGTTATCGCCGCATTGTGGCATGGTCAAAATTGCATCGCGCGCCTGCAAAAAAGCCCGTCCGCGGGGGACGGGCTTTCGTGCGCACAGCAACGCCTGCAGGTCGCCTGCAGGTCGCCTGCGTGTTGCCTCCGCTACGCCTTCTTCGCGTTGATCACCGCTTCGGCCACGTTCTGCGGGGTTTCTGCGTAGTGCTTGAACTCCATCGTGTAGGTGGCGCGGCCTTGCGTGAGCGAGCGCAGCGACGTGGAGTAGCCGAACATCTCCGAGAGCGGCACTTCGGCGCGCACGATCTTGCCGCCGCCGCCCGCGATGTCCTCCATGCCCTGCACGATGCCGCGACGGCTCGACAGATCGCCCATCACGTTACCCATGAAGTCTTCGGGCGTCTCCACTTCCACGGCCATCATCGGTTCGAGCAGGATTGGCCTGGCCTTGCGCATCGCTTCCTTGAAGGCCATCGAGCCGGCCATGCGGAAGGCGTTTTCGTTCGAGTCCACGTCGTGGTACGAGCCGAACGTGAGCGTGACCTTGGTGTCGACCACCGGGTAGCCCGCGAGCACGCCGGCCTTCAGCGTTTCCTGGATGCCCTTGTCGACCGCCGGGATGAACTCGCGCGGAATCACGCCGCCCTTGATGGCGTCGACGAACTCGTAGCCCTTGCCGGGCGCCTGCGGCTCGAGCGTGATGACCGCGTGGCCATACTGGCCGCGTCCGCCCGACTGCTTGACGAACTTGCCTTCCACATCTTCGACCTTGTTCTTCACGGTCTCGCGATACGCGACCTGCGGCTTGCCGACGGTCGCCTCCACGCCGAACTCGCGCTTCATGCGATCGACGAGAATTTCGAGGTGCAGCTCGCCCATGCCCGAGATGATGGTCTGGCCGGACTCTTCATCGGTTTGCACGCGGAACGACGGGTCTTCCTGCGCGAGGCGATTGAGCGCGATGCCCATCTTTTCCTGATCGGCCTTGGTCTTCGGCTCGACGGCCTGCGAGATCACCGGCTCCGGGAAGATCATCCTTTCGAGCACGATGGCATGCGCCGGATCGCAGAGCGTGTCGCCGGTCGTCGCTTCCTTCAGGCCCACCGCGGCCGCGATGTCGCCCGCGCGCACTTCCTTGATTTCCTTGCGCTCGTTCGCGTGCATCTGCAGGATGCGCCCGAGGCGCTCCTTCTTGTCCTTGGTCGCGTTGAGCACCGTGTCGCCCGAATTCACCACGCCCGAATAGACGCGGAAGAAGATCAGCTGGCCGACGAACGGGTCGGTCATGATCTTGAAGGCGAGCGCGGAGAACGGCTCGTCGTCGCTCGGGTGGCGTTCGATTTCCTTGTCGTGGAGGTCGTGGCCGAGAATCGCGGGCACGTCCACCGGCGAGGGCAGGTAGTCGATGACGGCGTCGAGCATGGCCTGCACGCCCTTGTTCTTGAACGCGCTGCCGCAGAGCATCGGCACGATCTCGTTGGCGATCGTGCGCTTGCGCAGGCCGCCCTTGATTTCCTCTTCGGTCAGGCTCTCGTGGTCGTGAAGATACTTCTCGAGCAGCGTTTCGTCGGCTTCGGCGGCGGCCTCGACCATCTTCTCGCGCCACTCGTGCGCGAGCTCGACGAGATTCGCGGGGATGTCCTCGTACTCGAACTTCACGCCCTGGCTCTCGTCGTCCCAGACGATCGCCTTCATCTTCACGAGATCGACCACGCCCTGGAAGTGATCTTCCGCGCCCACCGGAATCTGGATAGGCACGGCAACGCCCTTCAGACGCTCGCCGATCTGCCGCTGCACGCGGAAGAAGTCCGCGCCCACGCGGTCCATCTTGTTGACGAACGCGATGCGCGGCACCTTGTACTTGTTCGCCTGACGCCACACGGTTTCCGACTGCGGCTGCACGCCGCCTACGGAGTCGTACACCATGCACGCGCCGTCGAGCACGCGCATGGAGCGCTCGACTTCGATCGTGAAGTCCACGTGCCCGGGGGTATCGATGATGTTGATGCGGTGTTCGGGGTAATTGCCGGCCATGCCCTTCCAGAACGCAGTGGTCGCGGCCGAGGTGATCGTGATGCCGCGTTCCTGTTCCTGCTCCATCCAGTCCATGGTCGCCGCGCCGTCGTGAACCTCGCCGAGCTTGTGATTCACGCCGGTGTAGAAAAGGATGCGCTCGGTCGTCGTGGTTTTGCCGGCGTCGATGTGAGCGCTGATCCCGATGTTGCGATAGCGCTCGATGGGGGTCTTGCGAGGCACGGTGATCTCCTTGGAATGACGCGCCATGGAAGCTGCCGGGCGGCACGCGGCGCGGCCAGCGCGCGGCCCGATGCGCCGCAGGCGCGCGCCTTGGTGGCACGCGTCATGCGGGGGATTTATAGGATAGCGCTTGCGCGCCGGTTTTGCAGGGTGCATGCCGCGGCGCGGGAAGAGGCGGCAGCGCTGCGGAGCGGCGCCAGGCGGCGCGCTGGCGGGCAGGTGGGCTTGCGCGTTTCGCGCAGCGCGCGAATCGCGCGCGCCGGGTCACCGCGCGCTTACTGCAGCGGCGGCAGTCCCTGAATCACCATGCCGGGCTTGATGCCCTTCGCCGTGAACCAGCCCTTGGGCATTTCGAGTGCAAAGACGCCGTTATTGCGCGGGCAGTGGTTGTTGGTCGTTTCGGCCTGCATCTCGTCGATGTCGGTGATCGTGCCGTCGGCGCGAATGAACGCGATCGACAGCGGGATCAGCGTGTTCTTCATCCAGAAGCAGTGCACGGCGTTTTCGCCGAACACGAACAGCATGCCTTCATTGGGCCCAAGCCGCGAGCGGTACATGAGGCCTTGTTCACGGTCCGCGTCGTTTGCGGCGACCGCCGCGTCGATCACGAACATGCCCGCCGTGAGCTTCACGCGCGGAAATTCGCCCGGCTGCTTCGCGCCCGGCGGTATCTGCTGCGCCTGCGCGATGCTCGACGTGGCCGTCGCGGTGAACATGAGCGCCGCGAAAGCGGCCATTGGCAATGCGACGACAAGCGTGCAGCGCACGAACAACGAGCGCAGGGAAAATCGCACGAGAGACTCCTTGCTGTAGGGTAATCCGCGCATGTTACGCGACCAGGTCAGAGCGGGTCAAAATGCGCGGCGCGGTTCACGTCATCGACGTGATGCGGCGAGCGTGCGTGTCAAAAAGAATGGCTAAAAATCGGGCAGCCAAATTATCAGGCAGCCAAACAAAAAGGCAGAACGCCTTGCGGCGCTCTGCCTTTCGTCGCGCTGAAGAGCGGCAACGAATGCCGCTTCTTCATGCGTCTTACAGCAAGCTTACTCCGAAGCTGCCGAAGCGGCTTCAGCCTTCGCTGCCTTCTTGTGCGACGACTTCTTGTGAGCCTTCTTGTGCGACGACTTGTGAGCAGCCGAAGCAGCAGCAGCCGGAGCAGCCGAAGCAGCTTCCGGAGCCGAAGCTTGTGCGAATGCAGCCGATGCGAAGAGACCAGCGACCAGAGCAGCGATCAGTTTGTTCATGTTGTGAATCCTCAAGCTTGAGTTGATTAACCAAGTGACCCGGTTTTTGGAGTCAGGTCGGTAAACGTGCCATCCACCTTTCGGTTGACAGTCGCTTTCGACAAATTCGCCTGAATTTGATTTCTGCGTCTGCCAGCGGTCGGGACCGTACATTGCTGCGAGGACCCAGAAGGCTGAATGCCGGATAGCTTCTGGCGGCATCTGCGTCGGATAACGCATCGTCTCGCGAGACGGTTGACGCAAACTTTTCATTTGCTTCGTAACGAGACGCAACAGAAAGGTGAGGGGCGTGCCGCGTCATTCGAAAAAAATCGATCGGCACGCGAAAAATGCTTGCACAACAATCACTTGTGTTTGTGAGATGTGTTTTGCCAAGGGGCATTGGCGGGTACGTCGATGCTTTCGCCGGGCGCGAGGCCAAGCGAAAAAATATCGAGCGCGCCGATCGCGACGCGTACGAGCCGCAACGTTGGATAGCCCACGGCCGCGGTCATGCGTCGCACCTGCCGGTTCTTGCCTTCGCTGATCGCAATCTCGACCCACGTCGTGGGTATGGACGCGCGATAGCGAATCGGCGGATTACGCGGCCACAAATTTTCGGGCTCGACAATGATTCTTGTTCGACACGGCTGCGTCACGAAGTCACCAAGATCGATGCCGCGTTCGAGTGCGGCAAGCGCTGCCGCATCGGGTTCGCCTTCCACCTGCGCCCAATAGCGCTTCACGAGCTTGCGTTTCGGTTCGGCAATGCGCGCTTGCAATGCGCCGTCGTCGGTGAGGAGCAGGAGCCCTTCGCTATCGGAGTCGAGCCGGCCCGCGGGATAGACGCCCGGCACCTTCACCCAGTCCGCGAGGGACTGACGTGTTTCGTGCGGCGAAAACTGACAGATCGTGCCGAACGGTTTATTGAGGGCGATCAAACGCATGACAGGGCGGCGGGTACGAGTGGATAGCTGGCTGGCGCCGAGATCTTAATGCATATTGCGTTTCGCCGAGTTCTGCATCTTATATAAGACATAAGACACGAGCGGACCGGATCATCCCTTGGCGGTGCGCGGCACGCGAGCGCGAGGCGTGGGCTAGAATAGCCGCCAGACCCTCACGCCGACGGACCGTCCGCGCTGCCAGGCGGGCCGCCCGGTATGCTGCTTACTGCGCTGTGTTGCGCGCCGTGCGTCGCGTGTCTCTGGACAGTCTTGCTGCGAATATCGACCGCGCCGGTGGTCGGGAAGCCGCCACGGCGAGATGCCTTTCTCGCCGGGCGAACAGGCTTCGCCGCCGCCGCGAGGCGCCGAGCGCCGCGTCACACCCGCTACAACAGCCTTGCCCTTACTGGAGTCGATCATGCCGTATCAGCACATCGTGGTTCCGACCGGCGGTGAAAAGATCACCGTCAATCCGGACTTCTCGCTCAACGTCTCGGACCAGCCGATCATCCCGTACATCGAAGGCGACGGCACGGGCGTGGACATTACGCCGGTCATGCTGAAGGTGGTCGATGCGGCAGTCGAAAAGGCCTACGGCGGCAAGCGCAAGATTCACTGGATGGAAATCTACGCGGGCGAGAAGGCGACCCGGGTGTACGGTCCCGACGTGTGGCTGCCCGACGAAACGCTCGATGTCGTGAAGGAATACGTGGTGTCGATCAAGGGGCCGCTCACGACGCCGGTTGGCGGCGGCATCCGGTCGCTGAACGTCGCGCTGCGCCAGCAACTCGACCTGTACGTGTGCCTGCGCCCCGTGCAGTACTTCAAGGGCGTGCCCTCGCCGGTGCGCGCGCCGGAGAAGGTCAACATGGTCATCTTCCGCGAGAATTCGGAGGACATCTATGCGGGCATCGAATGGCCCGCGGAATCCGAAGGCGCGAAGAAGCTCATCAAGTTCCTGCGTGAAGAGATGGGCGTGGCGAAGATCCGCTTTCCGGACAGCTCTGGCGTCGGCGTCAAGCCGGTGTCGCGCGAGGGCACCGAGCGTCTCGTGCGCAAGGCGATCCAGTATGCGATCGACAACGAGCGCCGCTCGGTCACGCTCGTGCACAAGGGCAACATCATGAAGTTCACCGAAGGCGCGTTCCGCGACTACGGTTACGCGCTCGCGCAGAAGGAGTTCGCAGCGGAACTGATAGACGGCGGCCCGTGGATGAAGATCAAGAATCCGAAGACGGGCGGCGACATCGTGATCAAGGACGTGATCGCCGATGCCTTCCTGCAGCAGATCCTGCTGCGCCCGGCCGAATACGATGTGATCGCCACGTTGAACCTGAACGGCGACTATATTTCCGACGCACTGGCGGCGCAGGTGGGCGGCATTGGCATCGCACCGGGTGCGAATCTTTCGGACTCCGTGGCGATGTTCGAGGCGACTCACGGCACGGCCCCCAAGTATGCCGGGAAGGACTATGTCAATCCGGGCTCCGAAATTCTCTCGGCGGAAATGATGCTGCGTCATCTCGGCTGGGTCGAGGCGGCTAACCTCATCATTGCTTCGATGGAGAAGTCGATTCTGCAAAAGCGCGTGACTTATGACTTCGCGCGTTTGATGGAAGGGGCGACGCAGGTGTCGTGCTCTGCCTTCGGGCAGGTGATGATCGAGAATATGTAGGCGGAACGCGACGCATCGCTGTCCCAGTGGAAAAAACCGGCAGACCGAAAGCGCTGCCGGTTTTTTTTATCCGGCTCGCCGTCAGTCCGTCGTGAACCGTCGTAAATGGGTCGGCTATCCGACTTCGGTCGGCCCATGCGCTATCATCACAACGGTCAATCGGGTTCATCCGTGGTTTCGTTCAACGTGCCAGTCGTCTATCGCTTCCTTCTCGTCTGCCTGCTCGCGCTCGTTTCCATGCGCGGCGCGATGGCGTGCGGGCATGCGCAGCACGATGCACTGACTGCGCACGCTGCACCCACGCCGCACGTTGCGCTCAGCGATCGTTGCGCCGGGACGCGCACCGGCAGTCACGGCTCGCATTCCAGTTGCGGCGCGAGTGGCTGCGTCGCTGGCTGCTGCGCGCATTGCAGCGTGCCCTCCGTCGTGAGCGCATTCGACGCGCAAGCCGGCGCACGTTCCACGCCTGTCGTGCTTCCCGCAGCCATGCGCGCCGGCATTACGCACGCGCCTCCTTTGCCTCCTCCAATCGCCTGAGCCGGGCCGCTCGCTCCGGGCGGCGTACTGCGTTCGCGCTTTGCGCGAGCGAAACGAATCTCGCGCGCACGGTGTGCGTGTTATCGCGCGCCGCGTGCCCAGGCATGAATGAGGGATGAGGACTTCATCGATGAAACGAAGAGCATTTCTATCCGGCGCGCTGAGCGCCGCCACCGCGACCCTGTTTGCGCGCCGTGCATTCGCACAGGATGCGGGCGATGCGATGCACGGCATGACGGACATGCCGGCGATGTCGGGCGGCATGATGCAGGCGCAAGGTCCGCTCGCGGCTGCCGATGCGTTGCCCGCCGGCGCGCCGCTTGCCGCGCTGCGCACGCTCGCCAGCCAGAGCCGCGAGCCGGGCCAGTTTCGCGCGACGCTCGTCGCGCAGCCTGCTGCGCGTGCGCTGCTGCGCGGAAAGCCGCAAACGGTCTTCTGGCAATACGATGCGCTCGACGCGCTCGCGGCGACCGCCAACGACGGCCCGGTCATCGGCCCCTTGATCGATGTGCGCGAGGGCGACACCGTCGAAATCACGTTCGTGAACCGGCTGCGGCAGCCTTCGACGATTCATTGGCACGGCCTGCCCGTGCCACCCGATCAGGACGGCAATCCGTCGAAACCCGTCGCGCCAGGCGAGCGGCACGTTTATCGCTTCACGCTGCCGCAGGGGAGTGCGGGCACCTACTGGTATCACCCGCATCCCCACATGCTGAGTTCGGAGCAGGTGTTCCGCGGGCTGGCGGGGCCCTTCGTCGTGCGCGCCGCCGACGATCCACTCGCGGCGTGGCCCGAGCGGCATCTGTTCGTGTCCGACCTGAAGCTCGCGGCAGACGGCACGATTCCCGCGAACGGCATGATGGACTGGATGAACGGCCGCGAAGGCCAGTACGTGCTCGTCAACGGCGCTCGCCAGCCGCACATCGAGGTCGTGCGCGACGAGCGCTGGCGCGTCTGGAATGGCTGTAACGCGCGCTATCTGCAACTCGCCTTCGACGACGGCCGCGCCTTCACGCAGGTGGGCACCGACGGCGGGCTGCTGGGCGCGCCGCGCGGGGGCGTCACTTCGCTCCTGCTCGCGCCGGGCGAACGCGCGGAACTGATCGTGCACGTGGGGCAGGGCGCCTCGCGTGCGTCGCTGATCGCCGCGCAATACGACCGCCACAAGATGGCGATGACGCACGGCAGCTTGCCCGCGGGGCCGTCGCTGATCCTCGCGAACGTTGGCTTCGCACCGGCAGGCGCGGAACAATCGGCACTGCCGTCGCGCCTGCGGCCGATTGCGCCACTCATTTCGTCAGGTTCTCTAACGGTTCCGGAAAAAAGCGTGGTGTTCGGCGAAGCCATGGACATGAAAGCGATGCACGCACCGGGTGCGTCCACGCAGCCCACGCCGCGCGGTATGCGGTTTATGGTGAACGGCGCGGTATTCGATCCGGCGCGCGTGACGCTGGCGAGCCGGCGCGGGCAAGTCGAGCACTGGACGATAGCAAACGGCACGGACATGGATCATCCGTTTCATCTGCACGGCACGCAATTTCAGGTGCTGGCGCGCGAGCGCGGCGGTGTGCGCAAGGAGGAAGAGCTGCTGGCATGGCGCGATACGGTGAACGTGCAGCACGGCGAAACGGTGCACATCGCAACCGTTCAGCACGAGGCGGGCGATCGCATGTTTCATTGCCACATCCTCGAGCACGAGGACCTCGGCATGATGGGTACGTTGCGCGTGAGTTAGCGCGCGAACGTTAAAAAACCATGACGCCAAAAAGAAACCCGGCCGAAGCCGGGTTTCCAAGGTACGGGTACCGAACGGATCAGGCTGCTGCCTGAATGTTCGATGCCTGTTTACCCTTCGGGCCTTGCACGACCTCGAAGCTCACCTTTTGCCCTTCTTTGAGGGTCTTGAAGCCATTCATTTGAATAGCCGAAAAGTGAGCGAACAGGTCCTCGCCGCCTTCATCCGGCGTAATGAACCCGAAACCCTTCGCGTCGTTGAACCACTTGACCGTACCGGTTGCCATACCAACTTCCCCTGTAACTCATGTCACTACCACGAGCAGTTCGAAAAGCTAAACGATCGCGGTGCGATCGCCCCCTCCTCACAAGCTCACCAACGGCATTTTTTCGAATTTAAGGCGGTTGAAAAAAGTGCCAGCTTGATTGTTGGGGGTCTTTAATCTGCTGTCAAGAATATTTTGAGACGCTTCTTGACACGTTGTAAAGAGCGCATTTCCAGGGTTTTTCCTGCTTTTCGCCGACGCTGAGCGCCGGTGCATAAAGCAACTGCAGGAGGGCGTCTTGAAAAGCCGCGCAGGTGACGCATATGCGATGCACCGCACCATGGAATCTGGCACTGAGCGTGCGGGCGCCTACAGTCGCTTCCCACGGCAACGTCAAGGTTGTGCGATACTCGATTCAACGGTGGCGTGAAAGCTGCTCAGAGCAGGATTGTGTACCGGCCCCGCAGCCGGTCGAAGGGATCGGGGCCGGGCCAGGGCGCATGAATTGCTTGCAGCGGGTCGCAGGTCGGGAGCGCCGGGTTCACCGGCCGGCCGGTCAGGTTACGGCAGGATTGCGGGCCTGTCCGAGTTGTTTAGAATGGGTGTATGGCGATTATCCCGGACAAGCAGGATTCAACCGTACTGGAGCGGCAGGAGCAAAAGGTCAAACCGCCCTCCATGTACAAGGTCGTGCTAATGAACGACGACTACACGCCGATGGAATTCGTCGTGATGGTCGTGCAGGAATATTTCAATAAGGACCGCGAGACCGCAACGCAGATCATGTTGAAGGTCCATCGCGAGGGCAGGGGTGTTTGTGGGGTCTATACGCGGGACATCGCGTCGACCAAGGTTGAGCAAGTCGTTACCCATGCACGGCAGGCCGGGCATCCGCTGCAGTGTGTGATGGAGGAAGCATGATTGCCCAGGAACTGGAAGTCAGCCTGCACATGGCGTTCATGGAAGCACGTCAGGCGCGGCACGAGTTCATAACGGTCGAGCATCTGCTGCTGGCGCTGTTGGACAATCCAACAGCGGCGGAAGTGCTGCGCGCGTGTGCCGCCAATATCGAAGACCTGCGACAGAACCTGCGCAACTTCATTCACGACAATACCCCTACGGTTCCCGGCACGGATGACGTCGATACGCAGCCGACGCTCGGGTTCCAGCGCGTGATCCAGCGCGCGATCATGCACGTTCAGTCCACTTCCAACGGCAAGAAGGAAGTGACGGGCGCGAACGTGCTGGTCGCCATCTTCGGCGAGAAGGACTCGCACGCGGTGTACTACCTGCAGCAGCAGGGCGTCACGCGTCTGGATGTCGTGAATTTCATTTCGCACGGTATCGCGAAGACGGGCAGCAGCGAAGCCGCCAAGGCCAGCGACGCGAACGCCGAAGCCGAAGACGCCGCCGGCCAGAAGGAAACGCCGCTCGCCCAGTTCACGCAGAACCTGAACCAGATGGCGAAGGACGGCCGGATCGATCCGCTCATCGGCCGCGAACTGGAAGTGGAGCGCGTGGTGCAGGTGCTGTGCCGCCGCCGCAAGAACAATCCGCTGCTCGTGGGCGAGGCCGGTGTGGGCAAGACCGCGATCGCGGAAGGGCTCGCCTGGCGCATTACGCGCGGCGAAGTGCCGGACATTCTCGCGGACGCCCAGGTCTACTCGCTCGACATGGGCGCACTGCTTGCGGGCACGAAATACCGCGGCGACTTCGAGCAACGCCTCAAAACGGTGCTGAAAGAACTGAAAGAGCGTCCGCACGCGATTCTGTTCATCGACGAAATTCATACGCTGATCGGCGCGGGCGCCGCGTCGGGCGGCACGCTGGATGCGTCGAACCTGCTCAAGCCGGCGCTCTCGTCGGGCACGCTCAAGTGCATTGGCGCGACGACGTTCACGGAATACCGCGGCATCTTCGAGAAGGACGCGGCGCTGTCGCGGCGCTTCCAGAAGGTCGACGTGGTCGAGCCGACCGTCGAGCAAACCGTGGCGATCCTGCGCGGTCTGAAGTCGCGCTTCGAAGAGCACCACGGCGTGAAGTATTCGTCGGGTGCGCTGAACGCGGCCGCCGAGCTGTCGGCGCGCTTCATCACCGACCGTCACTTGCCCGACAAGGCAATCGACGTGATCGACGAAGCGGGCGCGGCCCAGCGCATCCTGCCGAAGTCGAAGCAGAAGAAGACCATCGGCAAGAGCGAGATCGAAGAGATCATTTCGAAGATCGCGCGCGTACCGGCGCAAAGCGTGTCGCAGGACGATCGCAGCAAGCTGCAGACGCTCGACCGCGATCTCAAGGCCGTGGTGTTCGGCCAGGATCCGGCCATCGATGCGCTCTCGGCTTCGATCAAGATGGCGCGCGCGGGTCTCGGCAAGACGGACAAGCCGATCGGCTCGTTCCTGTTCTCGGGACCGACCGGCGTCGGCAAGACCGAAGTGGCGCGCCAGCTCGCCTTCACGCTCGGCATCGAGCTGATCCGCTTCGACATGTCCGAGTACATGGAGCGCCATGCGGTGAGCCGTCTGATCGGCGCGCCGCCGGGCTATGTCGGGTTCGACCAGGGCGGTCTGCTTACCGAAGCCGTCACGAAGAAGCCGCACTGCGTGCTGCTGCTCGACGAAATCGAGAAGGCGCACCCGGACATCTTCAACGTGCTGCTGCAGGTGATGGACCATGGCACGCTGACCGACAACAACGGCCGCAAGGCGGATTTCCGCAACGTCATCATCATCATGACGACGAACGCGGGCGCCGAGGCGATGAACAAGTCGACGATCGGCTTCACGACCCGGCGCGAGCAGGGCGACGAGCTGGCCGATATCAAGCGCCTGTTCACGCCCGAGTTCCGCAACCGGCTCGATGCGACGATCAGCTTCCGTGCGCTCGATGAGGAAATCATCATGCGCGTGGTCGACAAGTTCCTCATGCAACTGGAAGACCAGCTGCACGAGAAGAAGGTCGACGCGGTCTTCACCGACGCGCTGCGCAAGCATCTGGCCAAGCACGGCTTCGACCCGCTCATGGGCGCGCGGCCGATGCAGCGCCTGATCCAGGACACGATCCGCCGTGCGCTCGCCGACGAACTGCTGTTCGGCAAGCTCATGAACGGCGGCCGCGTGACCGTGGACGTCGATGCGGAAGACAAGGTGCAGCTCACGTTCGACGAGCAGCCGGCGCCGCGCAATCCGGAAGCGGTGGAAGTGGAATAAGCCGCGGTAGCGCTACTGCGCAAACAGCCTTCAGGCAAGACGGCGCAGTCCGAAAGGACTGCGCCGTCTTTCTTTTGGGGCGGACGGCAAGTCCAGGTGTTGCGCCGTGACGCGCAGCCGCGCCAGCCGTCAGCCGGTAAAATGCGCGTTTGTCCGCCGTCGGCGTTTTCTTGATGCGCAGCGCTTAAGTCGCGTCTCGCGCGAAGCAGGGGTGTAACAGTGGTACCACGTAAATCGGGCGCGTTCGAAGCCATCGTCGAGCGCGAGCAAGGGCTGCGTCAGGGCTTGTCCGCCGGGCAGATGACGATGATCGCCATCGGCGGCGCAGTCGGCACCGGGCTCTTTCTCGGCAGCGGTTTCGCGATCTCCTTTGCCGGGCCCGGTGTGCTCATTTCCTACGCGATCGGCGCGCTGATCGCCTTGCTGTTGATGGGCGCGCTCGCCGAGATGACCGTTGCGCACCCTGTATCGGGTTCGTTCGGCGCCTATGCCGAGCATTACATCGGGCCGCTCGCCGGCTTCGTCGTGCGCTATGCATACTGGTCGGCGTATGTGCTGGCGGTGGGCACCGAGGTCGCCGCCATCGCCGTCTACATGAAGTTCTGGTTTCCCTCCGTGCCGGGACTCTACTGGATCATCGGATTTTCAGCAGCGCTGATCGTTGTGAACGCAATGAGCGTGCGCGCGTACGGCACCATCGAATATCTGTTTTCGAGCCTCAAGATCGCGGCCATCGTCGCGTTCATCGTACTGGGCGCATGGTTCGTGTGGCGCGCGCCGGCCGCCTCCGGCGTGGGCTTCGCGAACTACACGTCGCACGGCGGCTTGCTGCCGAGAGGCTGGTGGGGCGTGTGGGTCGGGACGATCGTCTCGCTCTTCAGCTACCTGGGCGTGGAGACGATCGCCGTGGCTGCCGCCGAGGCGCAGGACCCGCAGCGTGCCGTCACGCGGGCGTTTCGCGCCACCGTGCTGCGCCTCGTGCTGTTCTACCTGCTTACGCTCGCGCTCATGCTCGCCATCGTGCCGTGGACCCAGGCGGGCGGCAACGAGAGCCCGTTCGTGAAAGTCATGGCCGCAACCGGCGTGCCCTACGCGGCGGGCGCGATCAACTTCATCGTGCTCGTGGCGGCGCTCTCGGCCATGAACAGCCAGCTCTACATCACCACGCGCATGATGTTCAGCCTCTCGCGCGCGGGTTACGCGCCGGCGGCGTTCGGGCGTCTCACGCGTCACGCTGTGCCTACGGCGGCGCTTTCGCTGTCCACCATCGGCATTGCGGTGGCGGCCGTGCTCAACGCGCTCTGGCCGCAGGCCGCGTTCACGCTGATGATGTCGATTGCCATGTTCGGCGCGATGTTCACGTGGCTCATGATCTTCGTCACGCAGATTTTTTTCCGCGTGCGCCAGGCGCGCGAAGGCGGCGCGCGGCTCGCGTTCCGCATGTGGGGCTTCCCGTTCACGAGCGTGCTGGGCGCGCTGCTGATGCTCGGCATTCTGGCCGGTACGGCGTTCACGCGCGAATTCCGCATGACGCTGGCCTACGGCCTCGCGTTTCTCGCGGTGCTCGTGGCGGTGTATTCGCTCTGGTATCGCCGGCGTCCCGGCGCGGCGCGGCGAACCGAAGCTTCCGTCTAAACGCCAAAAAGCACGCCAAGGCGTGCTTTTTTGTTGACCGCGCAACCGCCAGGCTCAGTGCTTGCCCGTGCTGCCGAAACCGCCCGCGCCACGCTCGCTTGCCTCGAAGTCGTCGACGATGTTGAACTGCGCCTGCACGACCGGCACGATCACGAGCTGCGCGAGGCGCTCCAGCGGGTTGAGCGTGAAGGTGGTGTGGCCGCGGTTCCAGGTCGAAATCATCAGCTCGCCCTGATAGTCCGAGTCGATCAGGCCGACCAGATTACCGAGCACGATGCCGTGCTTGTGGCCAAGGCCCGAGCGCGGCAGGATCAGCGCCGCGTAGCCGGGGTCGGCCACGTGGATGGCGAGGCCCGTAGGCACTAGCTTCGTTTCGCCCGGTTCGAGCGTGATCGGCGCGTCGAGGCACGCGCGCAGGTCGAGGCCGGCGCTGCCCGGCGTGGCGTAGTGGGGCAGCTGGTCGCGCATGCGCTCGTTCAGGATCTTGATGTCGATTTTCATGAAGTCAGGGTGATGGGGCGGTGGTGGATCGCTCAGGCGCGAGGCAGCTGGAACGCCTCGGCGAGAAGTTCGTAAGAGCGCAGACGAGCCGCGTAGCTGCCCGCAACGGTCAGCACGATCAGTTCGTCGGCGCGGAAGTTGTCCTTGATCGCGAGAAGGCGCTCGGTGACGCTCTCGGGCGTGCCGATGACGCTGCGCGGCTTCTCGCGGTCGATCACGATCTGCTCGCGCTCGCCGTACTCCTGCGCGCGCCCCTGCTCGAGGTTCGGGATCGGCGCGTTCAAGCCGTAGGCCATCTGCACGCGGCGCAGGTCGACGGCCTTTTCGAGGTCGGCGGCCTCGGCTTCGGTGTCGGCGCAGATCGCGAACACGGCGCACGCGAGATACGGCTTCGCTTCGTGGCCCGGCTTGAAGCGGTCGAAATACGCCTCGGCCACGAGATGTCCGAAATGCGCGTTGATGAAGTGCGCGAACGAGAAGCGCAGCCCGAGCTGTGCGGCGAGGATGCCGCCGAAGTCGCTCGAGCCGAGCACCCAGAGCTGCGGGCGCGTCTGGATCTGCGGCTGCAGCACCACGCCGCTCGCGAGATGATCGGCGGAGAGCGTGCCGTCCATGATGCCGACGAGATCCTGCACCTGCTGCGAGAACTGGTCGCCGCGGTTGTACGTGCCGGCGGCCACGGCCTGCGCGGTGCGCATGTCGCCGCCCGGCGCACGCCCGACACCGAGGTCGACGCGCCCCGGAAAGAGCGCTTCGAGCATCATGAACTGCTCGGCGATCTTGAAGGGGCTGTAATAGGGCAGCATGATGCCGCCCGAGCCGATACGGATGCGTTTCGTGACGCTGCCGAGGCGCGCGAGCATGACTTCGGGGCAGGGGTTGCACACGCCCAGCAGGCCGTGATGCTCGGCGCACCAGTAGCGCGTGTAGCCCAGGTCGTCGGCGAGCTGGGCAAGCTCGATGGTGGCGGCGATGGCGTCCGCCGCGCTGTGCCCGGCGATGACGGGCGACTGGTCGAGTACGGAAAGCAGTGTCATGGCAGTACTGCTCCTTGCCTGGGTTCGCGGCACGCAACGCCGGCACACGGGTGCGCCGGCGCGCGCGTCACGAGATGATGCTCGGGTCCGGCAGACGCCGCGCGATTTCGGCGACGAGCGTCTGCGCGAGCGCCTGCTTGGCCGCACGCGGCAGCGGCGTGCGGCCGCCCGCCTCGAACAGCACGACTTCATTGTCGTCCTGACCGAAGGTGAGCGGGCCGAGATTGCCGATCAGCAGCGGCACCTTCTTGCGCGCGCGCTTTTCTTCGCCGTGCACGTCGAGGTCGCCGCTTTCGGCGGCGAAGCCCACGCAGTACGGCGGGTTCGGCAAAGCCGCGACCGAGGCGAGGATGTCCGGGTTCTCGACGAACGTGAACGTCGGCATACGATGCTCGGCGGTTTTCTTGATCTTGTGCTCGGCGACATGATCGACGCGCCAATCGGCCACGGCCGCCACGCCGATGAAGACATCGGCGTCGGTCGCGGCGCGCATGACCGCGTCGTACATCTGCCGGGCGGTCTGGACGTCTTCGCGATACACGCCCCACGGCGTTTGCAGCGCGACCGGGCCCGCGACCAGATGCACCTCGGCGCCCGCCTGCTGCGCGGCGCGCGCGAGCGCGAAGCCCATCTTGCCGCTCGAGCGGTTGGTGATGCCGCGCACGGGATCGAGCGGCTCGAAGGTCGGGCCGGCGGTGATCAGGAGCTTGCGGCCCGCCAGTATCTTCGGCGCGAAGAACGAGACGATCGCCTCGTACACGGCCTCCGGTTCGAGCATGCGCCCGTCGCCGATCTCGCCGCACGCCTGCGGGCCGGAATCGGGACCGAGTGTTTCGATGCCGTCCGCGCGCAGTTGCGCGACGTTGCGCTGCGTGGCCGGGTTTTGCCACATTTGCCGGTTCATCGCGGGCACGACGAGGAGCGGGCAGTCGCGCGCCACGCACAGCGTGGCGAGCAGGTCGTCGGCGAAACCGTGGGCGAGTCTGGCGAGGAAGTCGGTCGAGGCGGGCGCGATGACGATGGCGTCGGCCTCGCGCGAGAGATCGATGTGCGCCATGTTGTTGGGCACGCGGCCGTCCCACTGGCTCGTATAGACGGGGCGGCCCGAGAGCGCCTGCATGGTGACCGGCGTGATGAACTGCGTGGCCGCCTCGGTCATCACGACTTGCACGGTCGCGCCGGCCTTGGTCAAGAGGCGCGTGAGCTCGGCGATCTTGTAGCAGGCAATGCCGCCCGTCATGCCGAGCACGAGGTGGCGGCCGGCCAGTTCGCCTGGGTTTGCAGCGGACGTGTTCAAGTCACAGCTCCTATAACCGTGCAGCCCGCATGCTCAGCGCGCGCCGCGCACGCGCCGCAATTCGTCGAACACCAGCAGCACCGCGCCGATGGTGATCGCGCTGTCGGCGAGGTTGAACGCCGGCCAGTGCCAGCCGCCCACGTGGAAGTCGAGAAAGTCGATCACGTGGCCGTACAGCAGGCGGTCGATCACATTGCCGAGCGCGCCGCCCATGATGAGCGCGAGCGCCGTGCAAAAGAGCTTCTGCGTAGCGTGGCGCTTGAGCAGATAGCAGATCACGAGCGCCGCCGCCACGCCGAGCGCCGTGAACGCCCAGCGCTGCCAGCCGCCTGCGGCCGACAGGAAGCTGAACGCCGCGCCCTTGTTGTAGACCAGTACGAGGTTGAAGAACGGCGTGATCACGCGGCCTTCGCCGTAGCTGAACACCTTGTTGACGGCGATTTTCGTCAGCTGATCGGCGAGGATCACGATCACCGCGACTCCCAGCCACGGCGCGAGCGTGCCGCCCGCGCCATTCGTCCTGGACTGCTTCGGCAGCGTTTTTGCCATTATGCCGCGCTCCGCTGTTCACCGTCGCCGAACAGATTCGCAACGCAGCGGCCGCACAGGCCCGGATGCTCCGCGTTCGCGCCCACGTCCTCGCGGTAGTGCCAGCAGCGCTCGCACTTGAGGTACTTCGAGGTGACCACTTCGACGCCTTCCTCCGCTTCGCCATCGACCTTCACGATTTCCGCCGCCGAGGTGATCAGCACGAATTTCAGGTCGTCGCCCAGACTTTCGAGGGCGGCATGGCGCGCGCCGCTCGCGAGAATGCGCACTTCGGCCTGCAGCGACGAGCCGATCTGGTTCGCCACACGCGCCTCTTCGAGCGCCTTCGTCACGTTGCCGCGCACTTCGCGCAGCAGCGTCCACTTGGCGATCAGGTCCGG
Source organism: Paraburkholderia silvatlantica (assembly GCF_003096715.1). GTDB lineage: Bacteria > Pseudomonadota > Gammaproteobacteria > Burkholderiales > Burkholderiaceae > Paraburkholderia > Paraburkholderia silvatlantica. The sequence continues at coordinate 91,172 of NZ_QEOL01000006.1, read as the reverse complement.
CGCGCCTTCGATGTCCGGGAAGGCGTGGAAGGTTTCGGTGAAGATGGTTTCGCTTTGCGGCTGGAACACCTTCCACGCTTCTTCGGCCGTGAACGAGAGGAACGGTGCGAGGATGCGCAACAGGCTATGCGTGATGTGATGCAGCGCCGTTTGCGCGCCGCGACGGGCCTTCGAGTCTGCCGCGCTCGTGTAGAGGCGGTCCTTCAGCACGTCGAGGTAGAAGCCGCCCAGGTCTTCCGAGCAGAACGTCTGGAGCTTGGCCACGACCGGGTGGAACTCGTAGCGGTCGTAGTGGGCGAGCACGTCGTTTTGCAGCGTATGCGTGAGCGCGACGGCATAGCGGTCGATCTCGAGCCATTCGCTCGCGGGCAGCGCGTGCTTCCCGAAGTCGAAGTCCGAGAGGTTCGAGAGCAGGAAGCGCAGCGTGTTGCGGATACGGCGATAGCCTTCCGTCACGCGCTTGAGGATCTCTTCAGAGATGGCCAGCTCGCCCGAGTAGTCGGTCGAGGCGATCCACAGGCGGATGATTTCCGCGCCCAGACGGTTCGCCACTTCATGTGGGTCGACGCCGTTGCCGAGCGATTTCGACATCTTGCGGCCTTCGCCGTCGACGGTGAAGCCGTGCGTGAGCAGCGCGTTGTAGGGCGGGCGGCCGTCGAGCATCGAAGCCGTGAGCAGCGACGAGTGGAACCAGCCGCGGTGCTGGTCCGAGCCCTCCAGGTACAGGTCGGCCGGGAACTGCAGTTCATCTTTGTGCGAGCCGCGCAGCACGTGCCAGTGCGTCGTGCCCGAGTCGAACCACACGTCGAGCGTGTCGCGGTTCTTCTCGTACAGGTTGGCGTCGTCGCCGATCAGCTCGCGCGGGTCGAGCGTTTGCCACGCTTCGATGCCCGCCTTTTCCACGCGCTGCGCCACCTGTTCGAGCAGCTCCAGCGTGCGCGGATGCAGCGCGCCGGTTTCCTTGTGCACGAAGAACGCCATCGGCACGCCCCATTGGCGCTGGCGCGAGAGCGTCCAGTCCGGGCGGTTGGCGATCATCGAATACAGGCGCTGCTTGCCCCACGAGGGGTAGAACGCGGTCGCCTCGATGCCTTCGAGCGCCGTCTCGCGCAGCGTCTTGCCGCCGTCCGCAGGCTGGACGTCCATGCCCGCGAACCACTGCGAGGTGGCGCGGTAGATGATCGGCGTCTTGTGGCGCCAGCAGTGCATGTAGCTGTGCAGGTACTTTTCGCTGCGCAGGAGCGTGCCGGCGGCGTCGAGTGCGTCGACGATCTTCGGGTTCGCCGCCCAGATCGAGAGGCCGCCGAAGAGCGGCAGCGATTCGATGTAGCGGCCATCACCCATCACCGGGCTGATGATGTCGGAGTCCGCCATGCCGTGCGCCTTGCACGACACGAAGTCTTCCACGCCGTAGGCGGGAGCAGAGTGCACGATGCCCGTGCCGGTGTCGGTCGTGACGTAGTCGCCGAGATAGACCGGCGCGGTGCGCTTGTAGCCCGGGTGCGCCGAAGCGAGCGGGTGATTGAAACGCAGCAGCGAGAGCTTTTCGCCCTTCGTCGTGGCGACGATCTTGCCCTCGAGGCCGAACTCCTGCATGCACGCTTGCACGCGCTCGACGGCGAGGATCAGCAGGCCGCGCTGCGTGTCCACGAGCGCGTAGTCGATCTCCGGGTGCACGTTCAGCGCCTGGTTCGACGGAATCGTCCAGGGCGTGGTGGTCCAGATCACGATGCCGCCTTCCTCGCGCGGCAGCGCGGGCAGGCCGAACGCGGCCGCCGTTTCGGCGGGTTGCGCGAACGTGAACAGCACGTCGATGGTCGGGTCGGTCTTGTCCTTGTACTCGACTTCGGCTTCAGCGAGCGCCGAGCCGCAGTCGAAGCACCAGTTCACGGGCTTCAGGCCCCGGAACACATAACCCTTCTCGATGATCTTCGCGAGTGCGCGGATCTCGCCGGCCTCGTTCGCGAAGTTCATCGTCCGGTACGGATTGTTCCAGTCGCCGAGCACGCCGAGGCGCTTGAAGCCCTTCTTTTGCGTCTCGATCTGGCCGGCCGCGTACTCGCGCGCCTTCTGCATCACTTCCTGGGCGGGCAGCGACTTGCCGAACTGCTTTTCGATCTGGATTTCGATCGGCATGCCATGGCAGTCCCAGCCCGGCACGTAGACCGCGTCGAAGCCCGCGAGATTGCGCGCCTTGACGATCATGTCCTTGAGGATCTTGTTCACCGCGTGGCCGAGGTGGATGTCGCCGTTCGCATACGGCGGGCCGTCGTGCAGGATGAACTTTTTGCGGCCCTTCGAAGCCGCGCGGATCTTCTCGTAGACCTGCTTCTCTTCCCATTCCTTGACCCATTGCGGCTCGCGCTTCGGCAGGTCGCCGCGCATCGGGAACGGGGTGTCGAGCAGGTTGACGGGGTATCGGGATTCGGACTTCTGCGGCTTGCCGGAGGATGCTTTCTTGTCGCTCATGGTGAGATCACGTGGAATTCGGGGGATGCATGGCGTCAGCGTTGCGGCCGATGCCGCGCAACCGTCGCCTCGGGCGCTGCATGCCGTGCCTTGTGCACGCGGCGCCTGGGGGCGGGGCAGCCCGCGCATGCGGGCCGCGGGTCACCTAATTCGGTCGGTGGCCGAGGTGGCGAAGCCGGTGGATGCGCCGCCGGCCACGTCTGCGCCCGCTGCGGCGAACCACGCGCGGGTGTTCGCCACGTCGCGAGCGATCGCGGCGGTGAGCGTTTCGAGGTCGGGAAACTTCTCCTCGTCACGCAGCTTCTTGAGAAACTCGACGCGCACGAGCTTGCCGTAGGCGTCGCCGTGCCAGTCGAGCAGATGCACTTCGAGCAGCACGCGGCCCGAGTCGTCCACGGTCGGGCGCAGGCCGAGGCTCGCGACGCCCGGCAACGGATGATCGGCAATGCCATGCACCATCACGACGAAGATCCCCTTGAGCGCCGGCCGCTTGTGGCCGATCAGCAGGTTCATCGTGGGGAAGCCCAGATCGCGCCCGAGCTTCAGGCCGTGCGTCACGTGCGCGCTGATGTGATAGCCGCGGCCAAGCGAGGCGCGCGCGGCGTCGAGGTCGCCCGCGTGCAGTTGAGCGCGCACGGCGGAGCTGGAGATGCGCACGCCCGAAGGGTCGGCCACGGTCGCCATCTGCTCGACTTCGAAGCCGTGCTGCGCGCCCGCGGCCTGCAGCGACGCGAAGTCGCCTGCGCGTTTTGCGCCGTAGCGGAAGTCGTCGCCGATCATCATCCAGCGCGCGTGCAGCCCGCCCACGATGATGCGCTCGACGAACGCCTCGGGCGACTGGCTCGCGAACGTGTGGTTGAAATGCTCGACCACGACGCGGTCCACGCCGTTCTCGCGCAGCGCTTCGAGCTTGTCGCGCAGCATGGCGATACGCGGCGGGGCGCTGGCCGGGTTGAAGAACTCGCGCGGATGCGGCTCGAAGGTCATCACGCAGACGGGCAGGCCGCGCGCGTCGGCTGCCGCGCGCACGCGCGCGAGCAATGCCTGATGCCCGCGGTGGACACCGTCGAAATTGCCGATGGTCAGCGCGCAGGGCGCGCGGCTTTCGGCATTGGGAAGACCGCGGAAGACTCTCACGATAGCGGAACCTGGTGGAACCTCGAAAAGCGCGCTGGCGCAGCACGCGTGCTAATGATCGACTGCTGACCGGCTGACCTGGCCACTCGCGGCCCAAGGACCGCGACGAAACAGAAGATTATAAACGCACGAGGCGACGATCGCCGCCGCACGAGCGTTGAGCACGTCCCCCGATGATAAAATCCGCGGATGAAAAATCTCGTCATCCTGATTTCGGGGCGGGGCAGCAACATGGAAGCCATCGTGCGCGCTTGCGCGCAGGAAGCCTGGGGCGCGCGTATCGCCGCCGTGATTGCCAACCGTCCTGACGCCGCGGGCCTCGCGTTCGCGGCTTCGAGGGGCATTGCCACGGCGGTCGTCGATCACCGCCGGTTTCCCGATCGCGCCAGCTTCGACGCGGCGCTCGCTCAAGTCATCGACGGCTACGCGCCGGACCTCGTCGTGCTGGCGGGCTTCATGCGCGTGCTGACCGAATCCTTCGTCGGCCATTATTCGGGTCGGATGCTAAATATCCATCCCTCGCTGCTGCCGATGTTTCCGGGCCTCAAAACGCATCAGCAGGCGCTCGACGCCGGTTGCCGCGTGCACGGCGCGACGGTGCATTTCGTCACGCCTACGCTCGATCATGGTCCGATCGTCGCGCAGTCGGCGGTGCCGGTGCGCACGGGTGACGACGCCGCGGCGCTCGCCGCGCGCGTGCTCAAGACCGAACATGTGATGTATCCGCGCGCGGTGCGCTGGTTCGTCGAAGGGCGCCTCGCGCTCGACGGCGAACGCGTGACACTCACGCCGGCCGAGCCTCAGTGGCTCTTCTTTGACGACTCGCAAGCCGCCGGGGAGGGCGCATGAGACTGCATGGTTTTCTGATTGGACAGACCGAAACGTTGCTCGCCGACGTCCTCAAATTCACGGGCCCGGCCGACGCCGTGACGAGCCGCTTCTTCCGCGAGCATCCGAAGCTCGGCCACGCCGAGCGCGGTGTGATCGCCGAGGCCGTGTTCGCGGTGCTGCGCCGGCGCATGGAGTTCGCGCACCTGGCCGAAAGCGGCACGGGCAGCCCGACGCGCCGTCTCACGCTGCTCGGCCTCATGGCGACGGCGGGCCGCTCGGCGATCCGTCCGTTCGTATCGGACGCCGAGGCGACCTGGCTCGAGCACGTCGCGAAGATCGACCCGGCGAGCCTGCCGCAGCGCGTGCAGCTGAATCTGCCGGAGTGGATCGTCAAGGCGCTGGAAACGCGCTTTGAGCCCGCCGAACTCGCGCAACTGGCCGCCGCGCTCAACTATCCGGCGCCTTTGGATTTACGGGCCAATCCCGTCAAGGCGAATCGCGACGAGCTGATCCGCGCGCTGTCCGAATCGGGCATCGAAGGCGGCGAAACGCCGTTCGCGCCGTTCGGCGTGCGCGTGACCGGCAAGCCCGCGCTCGCGAAACTCGACGCGTTCAAGAACGGCTGGTTCGAGGTGCAGGACGAGGGCAGCCAGCTGCTGTGCACGCTGCTCGCGCCGCGCCGCGGCGAGATGGTGGTGGACTTCTGCGCGGGCGCGGGCGGCAAGACGCTGGCGCTCGGCGCGATGATGCGCTCGACCGGCCGCCTCTACGCCTTCGACGTGTCCGACCGGCGCCTCGCCAAGCTCAAGCCGCGCCTCGCGCGCAGCGGTCTTTCGAACGTCAATCCCGTGCTGATCGACAGCGAGCACGACGCCAAGATCAAGCGGCTGATCGGCAAGATCGACCGCGTGCTGGTGGATGCGCCGTGCTCGGGCCTCGGCACGCTGCGCCGCAACCCCGACCTCAAGTGGCGCCAGACGCCCGAGTCGGTGGCCGAGCTCGCGCCCAAGCAGCTTTCGATTCTCACGAGCGCGGCGCGCCTGCTCAAGCGCGGCGGCCGTCTCGTCTACGCGACCTGCAGCATTCTCGAAGCCGAGAACGAAGCGGTCGTGAAGCAGTTCCTCGAGGCGCATCCCGAATTCGTGCTGGTGAGCGCGCGCGACGTGCTGGCCGAGCAGCGCGTGGGCCTCGACACGGGCGACTACCTCTCGCTGTGGCCGCACCGCCACGCCACCGACGGCTTCTTTGCTGCCGTGCTGGAGCGCCGCGGCGAGGCCGGGTCCAGGACGAAGGCGGCGGGCGCGCAGACCACGCCTGAAGAGGCCGCAGCGGAGCAAGAGGCGTCGGAGGCGATCGCGAAGGCGCAGGAAAGCGAAGCGGCCGAGCCGGACGCCGCGCTGGAGTAAGACACGCGGCGGGTGCGGGAATTGCGGGCCGGTATGGTCGCGGTGAAAGACTAGATGGGGCCGGATATCATGGAAAGGGCCAGTCGGGGTGCGGCAAAGCGCCTCGAAATGCCCTTCAGACGTTGACGCCGTCACCATTAAAGAAAAAAATCTCCCTTTGTTACAAACACTTGGAGCGGTTCTAGTAGAATGCCGTCCAACCGCATCTCGTCGCTTTCACTTTCTTGACACCGGCGCCTGGCTGAAAGGCCGACGCGCTTCGCTTCACAGGTAAATGCCTTGTTGAACTCCTTGCTTGATTTCCTCGCCCACGGGGTGCTCCATTTCTCGTGGTGGCAGATCGTGCTGTTCGCGGCGGTGGTCACCCACATCACGATCATCGGCGTGACGGTGTACCTGCACCGCTGCCAGGCGCACCGTGCGCTGGATCTGCATCCCATCGCGAGCCACTTCTTCCGCTTCTGGCTGTGGATGACCACGGGCATGCTCACGGGCCAGTGGGCCGCAATCCACCGCAAGCACCACGCCAAGTGCGAAACGGAGGAAGATCCGCACAGCCCGCAAACGCGCGGCATCTGGAAGGTGCTGCTCGAAGGCGCCGAGCTCTATCGCGCCGAAGCGAAGAACGAAGAAACGCTGCGCCGCTTCAGCCACGGCACGCCCAACGACTGGATGGAGCGCAACGTCTACACGCGCTACCCCATTCTCGGCGTGAGCATCATGATGGTGATCGACGTCGCGCTGTTCGGCGCAGTCGGCCTCACCGTGTGGGCCGTGCAGATGGCGTGGATTCCGTTCTGGGCGGCCGGTGTCGTGAACGGCCTCGGCCACTTCTGGGGCTACCGCAACTTCAATTCGTCCGACGCGAGCACGAACCTTCTGCCGATCGGCATCATCATCGGCGGCGAGGAACTGCACAACAACCACCACACGTTTGCGACTTCCGCGAAGCTCTCGAACAAGTGGTACGAGTTCGACATCGGCTGGATGTACATCCGCATGATGCAGGCGGTCGGCCTTGCCAAGGTGAAGAAGGTCGCGCCCACGCCGCGCCTCACCAAGGGCAAGCTGGTGCCCGACCACGAGACGCTGCAGGCCGTGCTGTCCAACCGCTACGAAGTGATGGCGCGTTACGCCAAGGCCGTGAAGCAGGCTTACCGTCAGGAGCTCGCGCACCTCAAGGAAGTGGGCGAGCGCGAGAAGTACAAGGTCATGCGCGGCGCGCGCAAGTGGTTCGACAAGGAAGAAGCCAGCCTGAACGAGCCGCAGAAGCGCCAGCTTCCGCAAATCTTCGCGAACAGCCAGAAGCTGCGCACGTACATCGAACTGCGCAACGAGCTCGCTGCAATCTGGGAGCGTTCGAGCGCCTCGCGCGAACAACTGCTGGCGCAGCTCCAGGATTGGTGCCATCGCGCTGAACAAAGCGGCATCAAGGCGCTGCAGGAGTTTGCGTCGCGCCTGCGCCGTTACGCCTGATCGGCTCGAGCCGATTTTGGCCCCTCGGTGGGGCGCAGGAAAATCCTTTAGAATGACGAGACGTCACAAAACCCCGCGCTGGCGGGGTTTTTCTTTTTGGGCCGCAAAAAAGCCGGAGTCCCCACAATGGCTTCAATGGCGCGGCGATCGGTAGGGGCAGGAGATGATGAGTCAGGCGATCAGGAAGGTCGAATATGATCGGCCGCAGGGCGCCGTCTGCAGCGTTGGACAGGCTTGGGCGCGCGTGCCCGATGCGCCGTCCGCGGCAGAGCGCGTGGCATTGAAGGAGCGGATTCGTGCGTTGCTCAAGCGCGAGAAGGCCGTGCTTGTCGCGCACTATTATGTGGATCCTGAATTGCAGGAGCTCGCCGACGAAACTGGCGGCTGCGTGGCCGATTCCCTCGAGATGGCGCGCTTCGGCCGCGACCACGAGGCACAGACGCTCGTCGTGGCGGGCGTGCGCTTCATGGGTGAGACCGCGAAGATTCTGAGTCCGAACAAGCGCATTCTCATGCCTGACCTCGACGCGACCTGCTCGCTCGATCTCGGTTGCCCCATCGACGAATTCTCGGCGTTTTGCGACGAGCATCCGGACCGCACCGTGGTCGTCTATGCGAACACGAGCGCGGCCGTGAAGGCGCGCGCGGACTGGATGGTCACGTCGTCCATCGGTCTCGAGATCGTCGCCGACCTGCACGCGAAGGGCGAAAAGATCCTGTGGGCGCCGGACCGGCACCTGGGCAGCTACATCCAGAAGAAGACCGGCGCGGACATGCTGCTGTGGCAGGGCTCCTGCCTCGTGCACGACGAGTTCAAGGGCATCGAGCTCGACCTGCTGCGCGCCGAATATCCGGACGCCAAAATTCTCGTTCACCCCGAATCGCCCGAGAGCGTGGTCGCGCTCGCGGACGTGGTGGGCTCGACCACACAGCTGATCGACGCCGCCGTGAAGCTCGACGCGCAACGCTTCATCGTCGCGACCGATCTCGGCATTCTGCACAAGATGCGCCTCGCGGCGCCGGGCAAGACCTTCATCGAAGCGCCCACGGCCGGTAACAGCGCCACCTGCAAGAGCTGCGCACATTGCCCGTGGATGGCCATGAACGGTCTGGCGAATCTCGCCGACGTGCTGGAGCGCGGTCACAACGAGATCCACGTCGACAGCGCGATCGGTGAGCGCGCGCGTCTGCCGATCGATCGCATGCTGGCGTTCGCGGCAGAGCACAAGCGCCGCGTGCAGGCGAGCGGCGACCTCGCGCGCGACACCGCGCTGTTCTCGCAAGTGGGGGCGGCGTAAATGGGCGCACTCGAATTGCTCGCAGTCGATGCCGTTGCACCGGTGCTCGATGAAGTGCGCTCGCAGTACGGCGCGGCGTTCGACGCCGCGATCGCACGCAACGTGGCCGACGCGCTCGCGGAAGACGTGGGCCCTGGCGACCAGACCGGCCGTCTCGTGTCCGCCGACGAAATGCGCGACGCGCGCATCATCGTGCGCGAAGACGCGGTGCTGTGCGGCGTGCTCTGGTTCGACGGCGTGGTGAAGCAGGTCGATCCGCGCATCGAAGTGCGTTGGCACTATCGCGAGGGCGAGCGCATGGCCGCCGGCACGACCGTCTGTTCGCTGCGCGGTCCGGCGCGCTCGCTGCTCACGGCCGAGCGCAACGCGATGAACTTCCTGCAGCTGCTTTCGGGCGTGGCGAGCGTCACGCGCCGCTACGTCGACATGATCGCGCACACCCGCGCGCGCATTCTGGAGACGCGCAAGACGCTGCCCGGCCTGCGCCTTGCGCAGAAGTACGCAGTGCGCGTGGGCGGCGGTGCAAACCAGCGTCTTGCGCTTTACGACGGCATCCTGATCAAGGAAAACCACATTGCTGCGGCAGGCGGCGTGGGCGCGGCGATGGACGCTGCGCTCGCGCTCGATGCGGGCGTGCCGATCCAGGTCGAGGTCGAGACGCTCGAGCAGCTCGAAACGGCGCTCGCGCACGGCGCGAAGTCGGTACTGCTCGACAACTTCTCGTTCGACATGATGCGCGACGCGGTGAAGCTCACGGCGGGGCGTGCGGTGCTCGAAGTCTCCGGTGGCGTGAATTTCGACACGGTGCGCACGATCGCGGAAACGGGCGTGGACCGCGTATCGATTGGCGCGCTGACGAAGGACGTGCGCGCGACAGACTTCTCGATGCGCATCGTCTGAAGCCGCAAGTTCGCCGAGCTGAACCAGAACGAAAAAGGCCGCCTCGCGATGAGGCGGCCTTTGTTTTTTTGCGACTTTGCGACGTCCCTGGTTCGCCGGGCTCAGGAAACCGTGCGATTGCGTACGCGCTCCGGCGCGAGCACGGTCGGCAGCGCCTTGGGCAGCGAGTTCGGCCAGTCGCGGCTGTAGTGCAGGCCACGGCTCTCGCGTCGCGAGCGAGCACTTTCCACGATCAGCGAAGCGACGTCGACGAGGTTGCGCAATTCCAGCAGGTCGCGCGTGACGCGGAAATTCGCGTAGTACTCGAGGATTTCATCGCGCAGCAGGGCGATCCGATGTTGGGCGCGCTCGAGCCGCTTGTCGGTGCGCACGATGCCGACGTAATTCCACATCAGCCGGCGCAGCTCGTCCCAGTTGTGGGCAACGACGACTTCCTCGTCAGAATCGGAGACGCGGCTTTCGTCCCAGTCCGGCAGCGGCGCATGCGCGCCCGCGCTGAAGCCTTCCGCCTCGATCGCCTCGGCCGCCGAGCGGCCGATCACGAGGCACTCGAGCAGCGAATTGCTCGCGAGGCGGTTCGCGCCGTGCAGGCCCGTGTACGAGGTCTCGCCCACGGCATAGAGGCCCGCGAGGTCGGTGCGCCCGGCGAGATCGGTGACGACGCCGCCGCAGGTGTAGTGCGCGGCGGGCACCACGGGAATCGGCTCCTTCGTGATGTCGATGCCGAATTCGCGGCAACGCGCGAGGATGGTCGGGAAATGCTCTTCGAGAAACGCCGGCGGCTGATGGCTGATGTCGAGATGCACGCAGTCGATGCCGTGCCTCTTGATCTCGAAGTCGATCGCGCGGGCGACGATGTCGCGCGGCGCCAGTTCGGCGCGCGCGTCGTGTGCGGGCATGAAGCGGGTGCCGTCGGGCAGGCGCAGCACGCCGCCTTCGCCGCGCACGGCCTCCGAAATCAGGAACGACTTGGCGTGCGGGTGGAAGAGGCAGGTGGGGTGGAACTGGATGAACTCCATGTTGGCCACACGGCAGCCCGCGCGCCACGCCATGGCGATGCCGTCGCCGGTGGCCGTGTCAGGGTTCGTCGTGTACAGGTAGACCTTGCCCGCGCCGCCCGTGGCGAGCACCGTGTGCGGCGCCTGGATCGTCACCGTGCGGTCGTTCTTCAGATCGAGCGCATAGAGGCCGTGGCAGCGACGGCCCGGCAGGCCGAGCCGGTCGGACGTGATGACGTCGATCGCCTGATGGTCTTCGAGGATCGTGATGTTCGGGTGCGTGCGTGCGCGCTCGAGCAGCGTTTGCACGACCGCGTGGCCGGTGGCGTCGGCGGCGTGGATGATGCGGCGATGGCTGTGGCCGCCTTCGCGCGTGAGGTGAAAGCCGAGTTCGGCGGCGGCGTCCTTCGTGAACGGGACGTCCTGGCCGATCAGCCATTCGATGGCCTCGCGGCCATGCTCGACGATGTAGCGCGTGGCTGCCTCGTCGCACAGGCCGCCGCCGGCGACGAGCGTATCGTCCACGTGGTTCTCCACGCTGTCGGCCGAATCGAGCACGGCGGCAATGCCGCCTTGCGCGCGGTCACTCGCACCTTCGGTCATCGCGCGCTTGGCGATGATCACGACGCGGCGCGAACCGGCGAGATTCAGCGCGACGCTCAGTCCTGCGAGGCCGCTGCCGACGATCGCTACATCGAAATTCATGATCCTGCTTCTCCGTCTCTCTCGTTCTACGCTTGCTGGCCGCCGCGGTCCTGCGCGGTCATGGCCGCGGTCATGGCATATGACACGCGTGTGGCAGCCGGTATAAAGCGGGAAGCATACTCCGAGAGTGGAGCGAACGGATAGCGCCAGTTTGGGCGCTGCCGCTAAAACACTGTTGCAGGTGGCGAGCCGAGGCGCGGTGGGTCCATCTATGGCTCGCAAAAAGAAAAACCCCGCGGACAAGCGGGGTTTTTCTGTCTTCGTCAGGCTCGAAACCCGATCAATTACTTGATCTTGGTTTCCTTGTACTCGACGTGCTTGCGAACAACCGGGTCGAACTTCTTGATCGACATTTTTTCCGGCATGTTGCGCTTGTTCTTCGTGGTCGTGTAGAAGTGACCCGTACCTGCGGTCGATTCCAGCTTGATCTTGTCGCGGACGCCCTTGGCCATGATTTACTCCTTACAGTTCGCCGCGTGCGCGCAGGTCTGCGAGCACGGAATCGATGCCGTTCTTGTCGATCAGGCGCAGGCCTGCGTTCGAGATGCGCAGACGCACCCAACGGTTTTCGCTTTCAACCCAGAAACGGCGGTTTTGCAGATTCGGGAGGAAACGGCGCTTGGTTTTGTTGTTAGCGTGGGAAACGTTGTTGCCGCTCATCGGCGCTTTCCCAGTGACTTGGCATACACGTGCCATGAGTGCACTCCTACGGAAATTCTGAGTTCGAGAGCCGCTTAAGTTTCCCAGGCGAGAAATGGCCGGAAAGGAGCGCTCACGTATGGATGAGAGACAACCTCGAACCCAGCGCATATTTCCCCTGGAATGCCGCGACGGGCTTCGGAACAGGGTTGGAAATAGGCAAACCATAATTCTAGCAGAAAAAACCCAGGAAAATCAAACCCGATTTGCGCATGCTGTTGTTTGCCGCTGCGCCGGGCGCCTGTACCGCCTCAGCTCCAGCCATGGCGCGCGAACGAAAACGTTTCCCGTGTGCCGATGACCAGGTGGTCGATGAGTTGAACCTCCACGAGCGCCAGCGTTTCGCGCAACACCCGCGTGAGGCGCCGATCGCTCGCGCTCGGCTGCACCGCGCCCGAAGGGTGATTATGGGCGACGATCAGGCTCGCGGCATTGAGCGTCAGCGCGCGCCGCACGATTTCGCGAGGATACACCGCCATGCGCGTGAGCGAGCCGCGCGAGCTTTCCTCCGAGCGGATCAGCCGATGACGCACGTCGAGAAAGAGGCAGACGAACACCTCGTGCGGCCGCCCGCCGATCAGGAGGCGCAAATAGTCTTCGACCGCACCGGGGGAGTCGATGAGCGGCTTGTCGTCGAGCGCTTGCGCAAGCGCCCGCCGCGCGAGTTCCGTGACCGCTTGCAGCATCGACGATTTTGCGGGCCCAATGCCGCGCAGGGCCTCGAATTCTTCGTGCGGCGCGTCGAGCATGGCGCGCAGCGAGCCGAATTGAGCCAGGAGCGTGCGAGCCACCTCGAAGACATCGTGCCCCGGCAAGCCAAAGCCGAGCAGGATCGCGAGCAGTTCCACGTCCGAGAGCGCGGCCGCGCCGACCGTGCGCAATCGTTCGCGGGGCATGTCCATGTCACGGCGTGGTGCCGCAGGCGCCGCGCCGTCGCGGGTCGGGGCCGAAGGCGCAGCCGGCACGGGGAGGGTGCCGCCGCCGCGGGGGCCGCGCTCCGCGCAGCCTGGAGCGGGCAGGCGGACGGCGAGCGCGCCGCCAACGGTAATGGGTGCCGTGTCCGGCAGGCAGACAAGTTCCGTCATGGCAATCTCCACAGACAAATAAGGCGTGCGCGGCGCACGCGAGTGCGGGCGTTGGCGGTGCACAATCGTGCCGCGACCGCCTCGGCCAAGTGGCTTACAATAGATGTTTTCCGGCCGCCGGAGGCGGGCCGGACCGGCGCCTCGCGGCGCGCACGCGCGAAGCGCGCGTTACGACGAAATGAGTTACGCATGAGCATCATCGACATCTCCGAAGTGAAATCCGGTTCCCACGTGACGCTGAATTACCGGCTTTCACTCGCCGATGGCACCGAAATCGTCAATACCTTTGTCGACCGTCCCGCTACCCTGCTGATGGGCGCCGGCCAGCTTGCGCCGCCGCTGGAAGAGATTTTGCAGGGCCTGAAAGTGGGTCACCACTCGACCTTTCAGCTAGAACCCGGCGTCGCTTTCGGCCAGCGCAACCCCGACCTGATCCAGCGCGTGTCGCTCAAGACCCTGCGCGAGAACGGCATGATCGGCGAGGAGTTCAGCCCGGGCGACCTGATCGAATTCAATGCCCCCAACGGCGGGCGTTACGCGGGTGTGCTCAAGGAAGTGAACGAGACCTCCGCGCTGTTCGATTTCAACCACCCGCTCGCTGGCCAGGCGGTTGCGTTCGAAGTGCAAATCATCGGAATCCTTTAAAGCCCATGACCAACACGGACACGTCCCTCATCGCAGAACTGGCCGACGCGGAAATCCTGCTCGCCCAGCCGCGCGGCTTCTGCGCCGGTGTCGATCGGGCCATCGAGATCGTCGAGCGCGCCATCCAGCTTCACGGCGCACCGATCTACGTGCGTCACGAGATCGTCCACAACGCTTATGTCGTCGAAGACCTGCGCAAGAAGGGGGCGATCTTCATCGAGCAGCTCGAAGAGGTCCCGTCCGGCAACACGGTGATCTTCAGCGCGCACGGCGTCTCCAAATCGGTGCGCGCCGACGCCGAGGCGCGCGGCCTGCGCGTCTACGACGCGACCTGCCCGCTCGTCACGAAGGTTCACGTGGAAGTCGCGAAGATGCGTGACGAAGGGCTCGACATCGTCATGATCGGGCACAAGGGCCATCCGGAAGTGGAGGGCACCATGGGGCAGGTGGCCGAGGGCATGTACCTCGTCGAGGACATCGCCGATGTCGAGGCGCTCAAGCTGCGCGATCCGCAGCGCGTGGCGTTCGTCACGCAAACCACGCTCTCGGTGGACGACGCCGCGGAAATCATCGCGGCGCTCAAGGCGCGCTTCCCGGCCATTCGTGAGCCGAAGAAGCAGGACATCTGCTACGCCACGCAGAATCGCCAGGACGCCGTCAAGTTCATGGCGCCGCAGTGCGACGTCGTGATCGTGGTGGGCAGCCCGAACAGTTCGAATTCGAACCGCTTGCGCGAAGTGGCCGAGAAGCGCGGCATTCCCGCCTATATGGTGGATGCGCCCGAGCAGATCGATCCCCAGTGGCTCGCCGGCAAGCGCCGGATCGGCCTGACGGCCGGCGCATCGGCTCCCGAAGCGCTCGCTCAGGAGATCATTCGCCGCCTGCACGAACTTGGTGCGCGCAACGTGCGTGCACTCGAAGGCATCGAGGAGAACATTGCGTTCCCCTTGCCACGAGGACTCGGCCAGCCGGTCTGAAGCTGCCCGCTCCCGCAAAAAACGCGCCCATCCGGCGCGTTTTTTTATGCCCGCGACGCATGCAGGTATCAATAAAAAAGGGTCATATTACGAGAAAGGGCAGGTTAACTTCTCATTGGCCGGGTGCTCCTATCAGTATTTTCGCTAGCGTGCGGCATCGAATCACGTGGTATGACCCCGAATTTTGAGGGCGATTGACACGCTTCCGGCACGAATGCACCGCGCCGGGGCGAGGTTATTATGTTCTCCCTTAAATATCGTTCATTTGACCCAATGCCCGCCCGACAAGGCATTGCGGCCATTATCTGCAACACATGATGCGAAAGCTGTCGATTTTTGGTGCAACTGGTGCACAAAAATGCGGCGCAACCCGCGGTGCAACCCATCTCGTGCGGTTATCTAAAAATATGGTTGCAATGCAGGAAAACCCTGCCGGTTCAACAATATTGCCCGTCGCATAATTGGCGTTACAATGCGCGCGTTCTGAAGGCTGGACACCCCATGAGAAGGCCATCAGGCAAGCATTTCGGAAGGCGCAGGAGACCTGATTAATGCAATTCAAGCCGGCTTTTGCCGCGTCATCGGTAAATGCGGTTGCGCCGTGCCACGTGTGGCACAGCCGTAATGTCGGGACGGGCACGAGCGCAACATTGATCATTCCTGGCATGCAGATTGCTTTTGCATGCATCGGCGTTGTCATGCCGGTTTGCCGCCTGGGTGCGACGGATCTCGCAGCTGAGATCCCGCAGCGCACAGGTGGCCGGGGAAAGGAAGTCATGGCGTTTGACGCATGCGCGTTTGCCGGCCGCAAGGCTCGCCGCGAATACGCCAACGTGAATATGACGCGTAGTTGATTGAACCCGACGGCACCGAACCATCCGACGGTGCCGTTTTTGCATCCGCTTTTGGCGAGCCTGCCGCTGCAACACAGCGGCAACGCGAACCAGGGCGGCCAACCGTTACCGGTTTTTACTTCAATACCCGAAAGTGTCGTTGCGGTTCCGTAAAACATCGCCCACCGGCCGATGACGAGCGCGAATCCGGTTGCACGGGCTAAGGAGCATTAAATGGATATTTTCATCCAGCAGATCCTGAACGGGCTGGTGCTTGGCAGCATTTACGCCATCATCGCTCTGGGCTACACCATGGTGTACGGGATTCTGGGCATCATCAATTTCGCGCACGGCGATGTGCTCATGGTGGGCGCCATGGTCGCGCTTTCCGCGATCAACGTTCTCCATAACCACTTCCCGGGCCTCGGGAACATTCCCACGCTGTGCATCGCCCTTGCCGTCGCCGCGGTCGTGTGTGCGGCCGTCGGGTACACGATCGAAAAGGTCGCGTACCGGCCGCTGCGCCGCGCGCCGCGCCTCGCCCCGCTGATCACCGCGATCGGTGTGTCGATCCTGCTGCAGACGCTCGCCATGATCATCTGGGGCCGTAACCCGCTCGCGTTCCCCCAGCTCATCTCGACCGATCCGATCAACGTCATCAAGCCGACTGAAACCGGCGTGGGCGCCGTGATCTCGATGACGGAAATCGTCATCATCGTCGTCGCGTTCCTCGTGATGGCGGGTCTCCTGCTCCTCGTGCACAAGACCAAGCTCGGCCGCGCCATGCGCGCCATCGCCGAGAACCCGAACAATGCCTCGCTGATGGGCGTGAACCCGAACTTCGTGATCTCGGCCACGTTCATGATCGGCTCGGCGCTCGCAGCGCTGGCCGGCGTCATGATCGCCTCGGAATACGGCAACGCGCACTTCTACATGGGTTTCATCCCCGGCATGAAGGCCTTCACGGCCGCGGTGCTGGGCGGTATCGGCAACCTCGGCGGCGCGATGGTCGGCGGCGTGGTGCTCGGCCTGATCGAGCAGCTCGGCGCAGGCTACATCGGCAACCTGACCGGCGGGGTGTTCGGCAGTAACTATCAGGACGTCTTCGCATTCATCGTGCTGATCGTCGTGCTCGTGTTCCGTCCGTCGGGGCTGCTGGGCGAACGTGTCGCGGACCGCGCATAAGAGGGAGTAACACAACATGACTTCAATTCAACCGATCGAGCCGTCGACGACGCTCATCCCCGAAAAGAACATGACGAAGACCCTCACGGTCGGCATCGTGACGGCCATCGTCGTGGCTGCGCTGCCCTTCGTGGTGGGCGCCGCGGGCGGCAACTACTGGGTGCGCGTGCTCGACTTCGCGATGCTCTACGTGATGCTCGCGCTGGGCCTGAACGTGGTGGTGGGCTTCGCCGGCCTGCTGGACCTGGGCTATATCGCGTTCTACGCGGTGGGCGCCTACACGGCCGCGCTGCTGACTTCGCCGCACCTTGCGAACCAGTTCACGTGGATCGCCAACATGTTCCCGGGCGGGCTGCATACGCCGTACTGGATCGTGGTGCCGTGCGCCATGGCGCTCGCGGCGATCGCGGGTATCCTGCTCGGGGCGCCGACGCTGCGTCTGCGCGGCGACTACCTCGCCATCGTGACGCTGGGTTTCGGGGAAATCGTTCGTATCTTCATGAACAACCTCGACCGTCCGGTGAACATCACCAACGGGCCGCAGGGCATTACCGGCGTCGCGCCGCTGCAGGTGTTCGGCTTCAATCTCGCGCAGCCGCACGAGATCCTCGGCTTCACGTTCACGTCGGTCTACATGTACTACTACGTGTTCGTGATCTGCGCGCTGCTCGTGATCTGGGTGTGTACGCGTTTGCAGCACTCGCGCATCGGCCGTGCATGGGCCGCGATCCGCGAAGACGAAATCGCCGCCAAGGCCATGGGCATCAACACCCGCAACGTCAAGCTGCTCGCGTTCGCGATGGGCGCGTCGTTCGGCGGTCTGTCGGGCGCGATGTTCGGTGCGTTCCAGGGCTTCGTGTCGCCGGAGTCGTTCACGTTCTGGGAATCGGTCGTCGTGCTCGCCTGCGTGGTGCTCGGCGGCATGGGCCACATCCCCGGCGTGATTCTCGGCGCCGTGCTGCTCGCCATTTTCCCCGAGTTCCTGCGCTCGACCATGGGCCCGCTCCAGCACATGCTGTTCGGCCACGAAGTCGTCGATACGGAAGTCATCCGTCAGCTGCTCTACGGCCTCGCCATGGTCATCATCATGCTCTATCGCTCGGAGGGCCTGTGGCCCGCGGCGAAGCACGAAGACAAGATCGCGAAGATCGCCAAGCGCGCCAGCAAGAAGCCGATTCGCGCATAAGGACAGGGAGAACTACACATGAGCAACAAACCCATCCGTCTGTCCGTGAAGGGCGTGAACAAGCGCTTCGGCGGCCTGCAGGCGCTGTCCGACGTCGGCCTGCAGATCGAGGAAGGCACGATCTACGGCCTGATCGGGCCGAACGGCGCCGGCAAGACCACGTTCTTCAACGTGATTACCGGTCTCTACACGCCTGATTCGGGCGAATTCAAGCTCGACGGCACGGCCTATACGCCGACCGCCGTTTATCAGGTGGCGAAGGCGGGCATTGCGCGTACCTTCCAGAACATTCGTCTGTTCGGCGGCATGACCGCGCTCGAAAACGTGATGGTCGGCCGCCATGTGCGCACGAAGCACGGCTTGCTCGGCGCCGTGTTCCAGACGCCTTCGGAACGTCAGGAAGAGCGCGAGATCAAGGAACGCGCGATCGAACTGCTCGAATACGTGGGCATCGCGCAATACGCGGACTACACGTCGCGCAATCTCTCGTACGGCCACCAGCGCCGTCTGGAAATCGCGCGCGCGCTCGCGACCGATCCGAAGCTGCTCGCGCTCGACGAGCCGGCGGCCGGCATGAACGCGACCGAGAAGGTCGAACTCACGCGCCTGCTCGACAAGATCCGCGCCGATGGCAAGACCATCCTGCTGATCGAGCACGACGTGAAACTGGTGATGGGCCTGTGCAACCGGATGACAGTGCTCGACTACGGCAAGGTGATCTCCGAGGGGCTGCCGCAAGACGTGCAGAAGGACCCGAAGGTGATCGAGGCATATCTGGGTGCGGGGGTTCACTGATGGCTACATCGGTTCTGAAAATCAAGGGTCTGCAGGTCAACTACGGCGGGATCCAGGCGGTCAAGGGCGTGGACATGGAAGTACGCCCTGGCGAACTCGTCACGCTGATCGGCGCGAACGGCGCGGGCAAGACCACGACGATGAAGGCCATCACGGGCCTGAAGCCGTACTCGGCGGGCGACATCGAGTACATGGGCCAGTCGATCAAGGGCGTGCCGGCGTATGAACTGCTCAAGCGCGGTCTCGCCATGGTGCCGGAGGGCCGCGGCATCTTCGCGCGCATGTCGATCCTCGAAAACATGCAGATGGGCGCGTACCTGCGCAGCGACAACGACGGCATCCAGAAGGACGTCGACCGCATGTTCGGCTTTTTCCCGCGCCTGAAGGAACGCGCCACGCAGCTCGCGGGCACGCTCTCGGGCGGCGAGCAGCAGATGCTGGCCATGGCGCGCGCGATCATCAGCAAGCCGAAGCTTCTGCTGCTCGATGAACCTTCGATGGGTCTCTCGCCGATCATGGTGGAGAAGATCTTCGAAGTGGTGCGCACGATCTCGTCGGAAGGCATCACGGTGCTGCTCGTGGAGCAGAACGCACGTCTCGCGCTGCAGGCGGCCAATCGCGGCTACGTGATGGACTCGGGCCTCGTGACGATGGAAGGCGAGGCCAAACAGATGCTCGACGATCCGAAGGTGCGCGCGGCTTACCTGGGTGAATGAGTGGGCGAGTAAGCTGCACCGCATTGCGGTCCTTGCGGCCGCATCAAAACAAAAGCCGCATGGTGCGAAACCCATGCGGCTTTTTTCATGGCGCCGGCCAGGCAGGCTCAGACGAGCGCTTCGGACTCCTGCGCGGCGAGCCGCTTGCCGAGACTCACCACGGCATCGGCGCGATAGCCGAGCCGCTCGTAGAACGCGAGCACCTCGGCCTTGTCGGTGAGCACCTGAAGGTTGAGCTTCATGCAGCCCAGCGCGGCGAGCGCGTTCTCCGCATGGCGCACGAGCCGCGTGCCGAGGCCATGGCGCCTCGCTTCGGGCGCAACGGCAACCGAATAGAGCCAGCCGCGATGCCCGTCGTAACCGGCCATCGCCGTGCCGACGAGCGCGCCGTCGACCTCGCGCGTGGCGACGAAGAAAAGCTCCGGCTGGGTGCCGAGCTTGTTCGCGATCGACAGACGCGGATTGCGATGCGGCCGGCTCGCATCGTTGTACTCGGGAAACGCCTGCAGCCAAAGCGCGATCACCGCTTCGGTATCGGCTTCGCTGAACACACGGATCGTGACGGACATCGCTCGCGGTCCGCCCGATTACAGCGAGTCGAGGATCGTGCGCAGCATCGCCATCATCTGGTCGATTTCCTGCGTCGTCACGTTCAGCGCCGGCATGAAGCGCAGCAGGTTCGGGCGCGCGGCGTTGAGCAGCAGGCCGTCCGGCTGCATGAGGCGCGCCTTCTCGACGATCTCCGGCCCGATGTCCTTGCCGAGCAGCAGCGCGCGCAGCAAGCCTTCGCCGCGCTCGCCCTGGAAGCCGCGTTCGGCCGAAAGCTCGAGCAGCTTTTCGCGCAGATACTCGCCGCGGGCGCGCACGCCTTCGAGGAAGCCGGGCGCAACCAGTTGCGAGATCACCGAATAGCCCACGGCGGTCATTAGCGGGTTGCCGTTGTACGTGCCGCCCTGGTCGCCCGCTTCGAACACGGAGATTTCCTTCTTCGCGAGCAGCGCCGCGAGCGGGACGCCGCCGCCAATGCCCTTGCCGAGCGTCATGATGTCCGGCTCGATGCCCGAGAGTTCGTAGGCGAAGAGGGTGCCCGCACGGCCGCAGCCGCTCTGCACTTCGTCGACGATCAGCAGGATGCCGTGTTGCTTTGTGAGCGCGCGCAGTTGCTGCATGAATTCGCGCGTGGCGGGAATCACGCCGCCTTCGCCCTGGATCGGCTCGAGCATCACGGCGACGGTCTTCGCGTTGATGAGCTTTTCAACCGAGGCGATGTCGTTCAGGTCGGCCTTCGGGAAGCCCGGCACTTGCGGTGCGTAGATCGTGTCCCAGCCCGGCTTGCCGCTCGCCGACATCGTCGCGATCGTGCGGCCGTGGAAGCTGTGGTCGAACGTGATGATCTCGTAGGCGCCGTCGCGATGCTTCCTGCCCCACTTGCGCGCGAGCTTGATCGCGCCTTCGTTGGCTTCGGCGCCGCTGTTGGCGAAGAACACCTTGTCGAAGCAGCTGTGCTCGGTGAGCAGGCCCGCGAGCTTCGCCATCGGCTCGTTGTAGAAGGCCGGCGACGGGTTGATGAGCAGGCGCGACTGCTTCTCGAGCGCCTCGATCATGCCTTCGTTGCAGTGCCCGAGGCTGTTGACGGCCCAGCCCTGGATGAAGTCCAGGTATCGCTTGCCTTCGTTGTCGTAGAGCCACGACCCCTTGCCATGCGTGAAAACGATTTCGGGCCGGTTGGTGATGTACATCAGCGACTCGATCGGGTACTCGGAATAATTCATGGCAACGGGCTCCGCGTTGGGGCTGCTAAAGGGTTGAGAAACGGGGTTGAGAAACGGGGGTTGAGAAACGAGGTTGTAAAAAAAACGGCGGAAAAACAAAAAGCCACGGACCGGCCGTGGCTTTCGTGATTCGAACTTGCTGTGCGTTGAGAAGTACAACGCGCGTCCGCGAGTAGCCAGGCCCTAAAGATGGGGCGAGCGGCGACGTCGGAGGGCGGACAGGATGCAGTTCATGGGCGCAAGAATACGACAAGCCGAATGGCGATGTAAACCGTCAATGTGCCGAATTTTTCCAGGCGGCCGAAGAATTTTTCGTGACGGCCGCCTGAATGGGTCGACGCGGGTCGAGGCATTGCACACGCAACGACCCTTCCAGGCGAGCGTCAGACGGCGTTCGCGAGGTCCGCGGCGCTCGTGAACGAGTCCGCGTAGAACTCGTCTTCAGGCAGGCCGTGGTGCTGCGTGAAGTCGCGCTGCGCCGACTCGACCATCACCGGCGCGCCGCACGCATAGACCTGGTAGCCCGAAAGGTCGGGCAGATCCTCGATCACGGCGCGGTGCACGAAGCCCGTGCGGCCGGTCCAGTTGTCGGCGGCGGCGGGTTCGGAGAGCACCGGCACGAAGCGGAAGTTCGGAATGTCCTTCGCCCATTGTTCGGCGAGATCCATCAGGTACAGGTCCTTCTTCTGGCGCGCGCCCCAGTAGAGCGTCATGGGGCGGTTCAGGTTCTTGTGGACCGCGTGCTCGACGATCGCCTTGAGCGGCGCGAAGCCGGTGCCCGAGGCGAGCAGCACGATGGGCTTGTCCGATTCCTCGCGCAGGAAGAAGGTGCCGAGCGGCGCCTCGAAGCGCAGGATGTCGCGCTCCTTCATCTGCGAGAAGACGTGGTCGGTGAACTTGCCGCCGGGCATATGGCGGATGTGCAACTCGATCGGGCCTTCCTCGTGCGGCGCGCTCGCCATGGAATAGCTGCGGCGCGTGCCGTCCTTGAGGATGAATTCGAGGTACTGGCCAGCGAGGTACTGCAGGCGCTCGTTGGCGGGCAGTTGCAGCTTGAGGACGACGACGTCGTCTGCCTTGTGCTCGATGGCGGCGATGCGGGTAGGCAGCTTGCGCACCTGCACGTCGCCCACGCCCGCCACTTCGCGGATATCGATTTCGAGATCGGTTTGCGCCGTCGCACAGCAGAAGAGGGCCATGCCGCGCGTTCTTTCGTCGTTGGACAGCGCCGAGGCCGCGTGGGCGCGCTGCTCGATTTCGCCGTTGCAGACCGTGCCCTTGCACGAGCCGCACGCGCCGTTCTTGCAGCCATACGGCAGGCCGATGCCCTGACGCAGGGCCGCGTTGAGAATGGGTTCGTCGGGTTCGACCTGGAATTGCCGACCGCTTTGCTTGAGCGTTACGTTGAAAGCCATGTTCAGGGAAGCGTAAGTCTGTATCCGAGGGTTGATTGCGGGGCGCGGGTCGCTTTGAGCAAGTTGCCGCGTTTGCTTGCCGGCCTTCGCCGCGAGGCCCGGGCCGCTAAAATGGTTCCACCATGATTGCCACACGAACCTTGCGCCGTGCGCGCATCCTGATCGTCGGTTGCGGCGACGTCGGCCTGCGCGGCGCCGCCCAGTTGCGCGAGCGGCCCGACCGCGCGCGCGTATTCGCGCTCACGCGCCGTGCCGAGCGCGCAGACGCGGTGCGGGCCGCGGGCGCAACGCCGGTGCGCGGCGACCTCGATTCCCGCAGGAGTCTCGCGCGGATCGCGGGCCTGGCGGGCACCGTACTGCACCTCGCGCCGCCGCAAAAATCCGGCGATGACGACCTGCGCACGCGCCGCCTGATCGCAGCGCTTGCGGCGCGGCGTCGCGCGGTGTCGCGCCCTGCGCTGGCAGGTGTGGCGCCGCGCGCATTGCGGCCCCCATTGCATTGCCTCGTGGACCGCATGCGCCGCAGCGCTGTCGGCGATGCCGCAGCCTTTGGCGCCTCCGTTATTGTACCCGAGCGCATCCGGCGGTTTTCCCGCGCCCGGCGCAAGCGCCTCGAACGCCCGAGGCTCGTCTACGCGAGCACGACGGGGGTGTACGGAGATTGCGGCGGCGCGCGCATCGACGAAACACGCACGGTGCAGCCCGCCAACGCCCGCGCCATACGCCGGGTGTCGGCAGAACGGCAACTGCGCCGCGCCACAGCGCGCGGCGCGCTCAGCGCCACGATCGCGCGCATTCCCGGTATTTACGCCGCGAACCGCCTCCCGCTCGCGCGGCTCGAGAAGCGCACGCCGGCGCTCCTGGCGAGCGACGACGTCTACACGAGCCACATCCATGCGGACGACCTCGCGGCGATTCTCCTGCGCCTCGCCACGCACGGCCGCCCGGGGCGCACGATCCACGCGGCGGACGACAGCGAACTGAAGATGGGCGAGTATTTCGACCGCGTAGCCGATGCCTTCGGCCTCGCGCGCGCACCGCGCGTGAGCCGCGCCGAGGCCGAGCGCGAACTCGAGCCCGTCTTGCTGTCGTTCATGCGGGAGTCGAGACGGCTCGCCAATACGCGCCTGAAGCGCGAACTGCGCGTGCGTTTGCGTTATCCCGACGTCGATGCGTTCCTGCGCACGCTGCCGCCGCACCCGTGACTCCGGGCGGGCGACGCGGCGCAAAGCGTGCCGTTCACGTGATGGCCGGCAGCGCTTCGAGCAGGAGGAAGCACAATAGCGCTCCGATGAGCGCCCCGATGAGGTTCGGATGATACTGATGTCGCATATGCATCGACGCGAGCAGGCCCCCAATCAGAACCGCCCCAAGCGCCATGAATGCCATCAACACGAATGAGATTTCGAATGAGCCGTTGATGATCATGATGCCCCTCCTTGCAACTTGTAATCGTTCTTTAGACGAGTATAGGGCGGAAGCCCGGCAAGGACATGCTGCGGCGCGGCGAAAACGATGCCTGTTTGCAAGCATCGGTGCGTCAACGTACTGAGCGGCGGCCGCTCGTGCCGCCGGTGGTGGTTTACCCGTTGCTGCGCAACGCGTCGAGCGCTGCGGCGTCGAGCCATTGCCACGCGCCCGGTGCCAGACCGGCGGGCAGGGAAAAGCCGCCGATGCGCTCGCGATGGAGCGCCTCGACGCGGTTGCCGGCCGCGGCCACCATCCGTTTGACCTGATGATATTTGCCTTCGAGCACGGTCAGTTCCAGCTCGTGACCGGCGCGCGCGTTGGCTGCGACGGCGGCAATCGGCTCGCGCTCGCCGTGCAGCAGCACGCCTGCACGCAGGGCATTGAGCTGGGTGGCGTCGAGCGGATGGCGCATGCTCGCCACATAGACCTTCGGCACCTTGCGTTTGGGCGACGTGAACGCGTGGACGAACTGGCCATCGTCGGAAAGCAGCAGGAGACCGGTCGTATCCTGATCGAGGCGGCCCACGCACTGCACGTTGCGCTGCGCGAACTGCGGCGGCAGCAGATGAAACACGCTCAAGTGATGCTGCGGATCGCGCGAGCACTCATAGCCCGCAGGCTTGTTGAGCGCAATGTAGGCGCGCTCGTGGAACGGCCACGGCGTGCCGTCCACGCTGAAGACGAGGCCTGCCGTGTCGAACGTTGCGAGCGGGTCGCTGCACGGCTCGCCGGCGACGGCGACACGCGCGTCGGCGATGAGCGCGCGGCATTGGCGGCGTGAGCCGAAACCCTGGGTGAAGAGAATGCTTTCGAGATTCATGACGGACGGCGAACGGCGTAGAGCGGGGTATTTTATCCGCGGCGACGTGATTCGCTCCCCCGTGCCCGCCGCCTGCGCGCCGTGCGCGGCTTGACTGCGCATTTCGGGCGGATGGCGTAACGTAGCGCGAGGTACTGGCAGGTCCGGCGCGGTTACAGGGCCTGGACGCCTGAATACCCCCCAATTTTCTTCTCGCGCAGCGCCCGGCTTCGGTGCGCGCGCTGCGCCATATGGCTCACGTGGAGAACACTATGGCGAAGACGATAGCGGATCATCTGGCGAAAACGCTCGAAGCAGTTGGCGTCGAGCGCATCTGGGGCGTGACCGGCGACAGCCTGAACGGTTTGTCGGCGAGCCTGCGCAAGCTCGGCACGATCCGCTGGATGCACACGCGGCACGAGGAAGTCGCCGCCTTTGCGGCGGGCGCCGAAGCAGCGGCAACCGGCCGGCTCGCGGTGTGCGCGGGCAGTTGCGGGCCTGGCAACCTGCATCTGATCAACGGTCTCTACGACTGCCATCGCAACCGCTCGCCGGTGCTCGCGATCGCGGCGCACATTCCATCGACGGAAATCGGTCTCGGTTATTTCCAGGAGACGCACCCGACCGAGCTCTTTCGCGAGTGCAGCCATTACGTGGAACTGGTGACGAACGCCTCGCAGTTCCCGCGCGTGCTCGACACCGCGCTGCGGACCGCGATCGACCAGAAGGGCGTCGCCGTGATCGTGCTGCCCGGCGACGTGGCGCTTCTGGACGCGTCCGACGAGGAGCCGGCATGGGCCCAGGCGGCGCGTCCGGCGACCTTGCCTTCGTCGGCGGATATCGACCGGCTCGCCGTGCTGCTCAATCGCTCCGAGGCCGTGACCCTGCTATGCGGCAGCGGCTGCAAGGGCTCGCACGACGAAGTGGTGGCCTTCGCGGACGCGCTCGGCGCGCCGACGGTGCATGCGTTGCGCGGCAAGCAGTACGTCGAATGGGATAACCCATACGACGTGGGCATGACCGGGCTGATCGGCTTCAGTTCGGGCTACCACGCGATGATGTCGTGTGACACGCTCGTCATGCTCGGCACCGACTTCCCGTATCGCAACTTCTATCCGCAGCACGCGAATATCGTGCAGATCGACCGCGACGCAGCCGCGCTCGGCAAACGCGCGCCGCTCACGCTCGGGCTCATCGGCGACGTGCGCGAAACGTTGCGCGCGCTCACGCCGAAGCTCACGCGCAAGACCGACCGGCGCTTCATCGAGCATGCGCGCGAGCACTACGCGAACGCGCGCAAGGGACTCGACGAACTCGCTCGCCCGGCCGCTGCCGGCAAGCCGCTGCATCCGCAGTATGTGGTGTCGCGCGTGGACGCGCTCGCCGAGGACGATGCGATTTTCGCGGTCGACGTCGGCACGCCCACGCTCTGGGCCGCGCGCTACCTGACGATGAACGGCCGGCGCCGCCTGCACGGCTCGTTCAATCACGGCTCGATGGCGAACGCCATGCCGCAGGCGCTCGGCGCGCAGGCGGCGCACGCCGGGCGCCAGGTGGTCTCGCTCTCCGGCGACGGCGGCCTTTCGATGCTGCTCGGCGACATTCTCACGGCGCGTCAGCTCGATTTGCCGATCAAGATCGTTGTCCTGAATAACAGCTCGCTCGGTTTTGTCGCGATGGAGATGAAGGCCGGTGGCTACGTGGAGACGGGCACCGATCTGGCGGCCACCAACTTCGCGGATATCGCGAAAGGCGCGGGCCTCTTCAGCGTGCGCGTGGAGACGTCTGAAGCGCTCGATGAAGCGTTGCGCGCGGCGTTCTCGCACGCAGGGCCGGCGCTCGTCGACGTGGTGACGACGAAGCACGAACTGGCCATGCCGCCGAAGCTGCAGTGGGCCCAGGCGAAAGGGTTCAGCCTCTACATGCTGCGTGCGGTGCTGAGCGGACGCGGCGACGAGGTGGTGGAGCTGGCGCAGACGAATTTGCGTTGAGGCTCGTGTGGCGGACCTGCGTCAGTCGGTGATCGAGACGCAGGTGTTGTCCTCGGGCCACGTACGAAATTCGTCGACCCGGCCCGCGCGCACGTCGAGCAGCAGCCGGTCCAGCGCTTCGAGCCTGGCGGACCTGTCTGCGCTCGATCGGATCAACGTTGCGGCGGGGCGTCCGGAGACAGACTCGTGGGCTTCGATGAGGATGCGTATGGCTTCCTCTCGCGTCATGAAAATACGGTCCATTGTGCGCTCCCGGTTTGCTATCTCAATAACTTCGACAACGATAGCAGTGGGGCTGCGGCGTGCCGTGCGACATCCGCAGGCCGCTTGATCTTCGTCCAGGGAAGGGCGTGCCGGATTGAGGCCGGCAACAAAAAACCCGCGAAGCCTTGAGCTTCCGCGGGTTTCAGGTTTCCGGCGGCAATTGCCGGAAAGCATTCTGGTGCCTCGGGCCGGAATCGAACCGGCACTCCTTTCGGAACCGGATTTTGAGTCCGGCAGCCTCCTATAGCATCGGACTACGCTGGAACCTGCTAAGCCTTGCTGGGCTTGGTTTTCCAAGAGGTTAGTCCCGTCTAACCTTACGCCTAGACCAGACCGATTGCGGCACATTTTCCGATGCCGTGGCTCCTGGCTGGTTCCTGCGTTCGATCTCGAACTAGGAGGCGTCATGGCCAAGATCAAGCTCACAAAATCCGCTGTTGATGCGGCTGAAGTCACCGGCAAAGATTACGAACTGCGGGACACCATTGTCCCCGGATTTCTCTGCAAAGTCACCGCCCACGGGCGCAAGGTCTTCATGCTCCAGTACCGCACGAACTGGGGCGAGCGCCGCAAGCCGAAAATCGGCCAATTCGGCGAGTTGACCGTCGAGCAGGCCCGCTCGATCGCGCAGGACTGGCTGGCTGATGTGCGGAAAGGCAACGATCCGAGTGCCGCGAAACTGGCTGCGCGTATGTCGCCTACCGTCAAAGAATTGTGTACCCAGTTCATGGAGGAATACTCCAGACCTCGCAACAAGCCGAGCACCGTTGATACCTACCAAGACCAGATCGACCGTTTCATCGTGCCGATGTTGGGCAAGCTCAAAGTGCCTGACGTAACCCGACAACATATAACGACTCTGATGCGCGATCTGGCGAGAATCCCGGTCACGGCCAACCGGGTTCTGTCCTGCATCCGCAAGATGCTCAACATGGCCGAGGTATGGGGCTACCGGCCCGATGGCTCCAATCCTTGTCGCCATGTGCCGAAATACCCCGAGAACGGTGAAACGCGATACATCGTCAACGACGAGCTGGCGCGCCTCTACGCCTATCTTGACCGTGCGGATGCGGAAGGGCTGGAACATCCGACGTTGACGCTTGCGGTTCGCCTGCAATTCGAGTTTTCGGCGCGCATGTCGGAGATTCGATTGCTCGAATGGTCTTGGATTGACTTTGAAAACCGTCGCATCGTCTGGCCTGATAGCAAGACCGGCGATATTTCCAAGCCGATGAGCGAGGTAGCCTACCAATTGTTGTCCAACGCCTGCCGTATCGACGATTCGCCTTATGTGTGTCCGGCCATCTTTGACAGTTCGATTCCGTTGCCCGAAAGCACTTATTACAACGGCTGGAAGCGAGTCCTGAAACGTGCGAACGTGGTTCATGTCGGTACGCACGGCATCCGTCATCGGGCTGCGACCGACATTGCCAACTCCGGGATTCCGGTCAAGGTCGGTATGGCACTTACGGCACACAAGACCGTATCCATGTTCATGCGGTACGTGCATGCCGAGGACGATCCGATCCGGGCGGCCGCTGAGAAGGTGGCCAATCTGCGACGGGATACAATCGACAACCGTGCGCCAATGATGCCGGCTGCGTCGCCGGCGGCGAATCCCGCCGACACGGACAGCAACAAGACACTCACGAGCCGAGGGAATTACCGCCCCTATCGGCACCGCAAGGAAAACAGCCGTGCCGTGCCGCCGGGAAGCAAGCGAGCCGTAATTTCAGAGGAGGAAGCGGCATGAGCCCCCCGTCGTCCAAGCCACCGTCCCGGCGCTCCAAGGCCGCCAACCCGGCCTCAGAGGTTGACGCGCAGAGCTATTCCGCTTTCGTCGGTGACCTGAAGCGGAAGATCGCCGAGGCGCGTCACCGTGCCAGCTTGTCGGTCAATCGCGAGCTGATCCTGCTCTATTGGAGCATCGGACGCGACATTCTGGCCCGGCAAGAGCGCGAGGGTTGGGGGACCAAGGTCATTGACCGGCTGGCGGACGATCTCCGCCGAGCCTTCCCCGAAATGACCGGGCTTTCAGCTCGAAACCTGAAATATATGCGTTCGTTCGCCGAAGCCTGGCCCGACGCCGAATTTGTGCAACGGGTCGTTGCACAATTGCCCTGGGGGCATAATGTCAGCCTGCTAGATACAGTCAAGGTGGCCGAGGAGCGCGCCTGGTACGCCCGCCAGACGATCGAGCATGGCTGGAGTCGCCCTGTCCTCGTCCACCAGATTGAGAGCCAGTTGTTCGTTCGTCAGGGCAGCGCGCTGACTAATTTCTCGCGGACCTTGCCCACTGAACAGTCCGATCTTGCCCAGCAACTCCTCAAAGACCCCTATACCTTCGATTTCCTCGCACTCGGCCCCGACATACTGGAGCGTGACCTGGAGCGCGGCCTTATCGAGCATCTGCGCTCACTCATTCTCGAACTCGGCAAGGGCTTCGCTTTCGTCGGCAGCCAGTACCATCTCGAAGTCGGTGGCCAGGACTACTACCTCGACCTTCTTTTCTATCACCTGCGGCTGCGCTGCTTCGTCGTGATCGAGTTGAAGATCGAAGACTTCAAGCCCGAGTTTGCGGGCAAGATGAACTTCTACCTCTCCGCCGTCGATGACCAGCTTCGGCACAAGGACGATCAGCCGACCATCGGTATTATTTTGTGCAAGGGCCGTAATGAGGTGATCGTCGAATATGCCTTGCGCGACTCCAGCAAGCCGATGGGCGTCGCCCAATACCGGCTCTCACCGGCGCTGCCACCGCAGTTGCAGCAGGCGCTGCCAACCGCCGAGGAGTTTGCGCGCGAGTTTCCGCTGATGTCCGTCGTCAAGTTGCGAATTGAGATCGAGCGGATCTTACGGGATATCCTATCCGACAACGGTCTTGCGTCGAAGGCGCCCGCCGGCATTGGCAATGTGCTGCGCGAATTGCATCAACGTGGCCTCGTGCCGGCCAGCACGGAACGATTTCTTGAATCCCTCCGCGTCATGAATTCGGCCGTGCATGGCGTGGATGTAGACCCAATGAGCGCGGAGCAGGCCGTGGAAATCGGCACGGCATTTTTGGCGGAACTTAGAGGCATGCGGTGACGGCACAAATTGCCCCTTTCGACTCCCAGCATCTCGAAGCAGCCTGCCGAGTGTTGGCCGACACGGCATATGGGCTGACGGGCACGCAGATCGAGCGATTGCTCCAGGAGATCAATGTCGCCGACGTTTCTCCAGACATCACCAAATGGAAGCGGTTGTTCAATGCACTAGCAATGGCGCAGAACCAGCACCAGGTCGGCAACCATCTCATCATGTTCATCAATCGAGCGATGAATCCGGTCAGCTATGCCCGTGATACTGGGACGTTTGCTTGGCGGCGCGATGAACTCAATGTCGTGCTGGCCTTCTCGGGTTTCTACGTGCGCGAGGATGGCAAGGTTGGTCATGCCGACAAGGCAACAACTTTGGATGCCGCCCGCGCCCGCGCAGGGCGGCTTAAAGCCGCCTTGGAAAACCGGGCGGTGCATGCCGAAGTGCTGAACTACTGCCGGGTCGAATTGCTGGATGAAAACTATTTCCACGCGGTTTTCGAGGCGACCAAGGGGGTTGCCGAGCGGATTCGAGGTCTGTCGGGTTTGAGCGGCGATGGGGCTGACTTGGTGAATAAGGCTTTTGCCGGTCAGCAGCCTGCCTTGGTGTTGGGGCCGCTGACCACGGAGTCCGAGAAAAGCGAGCAGAAAGGATTCGCCAATCTCCTGATCGGCTTGTTCGGCGCCGTGCGCAATCCGCTGGCTCATGCACCCAAGACGAATTGGTCCATGTCCGAGCAGGATGCGCTCGACATCCTCACGCTAGTATCGCTGATCCATCGAAAACTCGATCACGCGCAGAAAGCAGCGTTCACTCCGCCCTGACTAATTACCCTGCTTGACTGTCTGTGAGATCGATAGCTTTGGATTATCGGGCGTTGGCGCCAGTTGAAGCGTCGCGGTGAAGCCAGCGCCCTTTCTTTGCGCTTCCTCTTCCCGGGCTGCATCAAGCTCACCTAGGGTTCCGCGTAGAGGTTCGCTGGATTGACCTGCCGGTGCCAATAACGAGAGGCCTTTTTCTGCTTGATTGCACAGGCCGCTCAGTTTGTGAAAGCGATAAGGGAAGACTTGTAGAGTTGTTGTCTGTTCCAATGTCCAGTCATTTGGGTTCATTGCTGCAAGACCCTCCACATCTGCTTCGAGTTCGTCTCGGTAAGTTGCGCATGTAGCCGCTGTGCTGGCGGCGCCATCACTACCGCCATGTGACAGCATGGCTAATTTGTCCGGGGAGAGCTTGAGATCGGGCAGCTTTGTCCTTCGTATGAAGTCAAATTCTAGGCTTCTTATGCGGTCCTTTGCTTCGGGTTGTTTCTTCTCTGCATCAAGGAACGCTCCGATAAACGTGCCCGAAAGATCAGCGTCTTGTGCGAGAAGCTGTACCTTGTCGCCCAAGTCGGCCACGACGGCTTGAGCACCCGCCACGTCGGATAGCTTGGCTCGTTTATCCGCGACATAGGCAATATAGGACGCTACCGATGTGGCCACGAGGCTGAATACCGAGATCGCGATAGCCCACGCCGCTAATCTATCGGAGCGTATCCATTGCTTCTTGGGCTCGGAAGCGCCGTTCCCACGATCGGGTTTGTTATGACTCGGCGGGAGTGCTCGAACAGTGTTTTCTGCTGTAGGTTGTGCTGGCGTTTGATCGGGCATGCTTGGGCTCTGCTCATTTTGCAATGATTCTGTATGGCCTCGATGGGCCACAGTGTCGTAGCCCATCGTCATTGTTGCGATATCTCCCCTCACGACTTCCTTCCCGGTCAGATTCAGGACTCCATGTTTGGGTATGCCGTAGCGTGCTGGATCGGGGGAGCCAGGAACAGGGAACGGCAGTATGGAGAGTGATTTGCCGTTTGATGCCTCGTCATGCGGCTTGGACGGCAACGGTACCTGAAAAACTTCGTTGCCGTAGCCAAGCACCAGGAAGGCGTATGGAACATCCGTAACGTGCGACTTCCTGCGCAACACGAGAGCTGCAATGAGATCATTCGGCATCGGACCAGGCTGGAAGGTGTAGATCACCGGACATTGATCGGCGAACGGTTTGCTGTTATCGGTACATCGGACCCACGCCATGAGGTGCTGGAAATTTGCTACCTCACTGTCCGGCATCAAGGTCAAGCCGATCTTCATGAAGGCTTTGAGCACAGCGACGGGGGTGTAGGCATCTCGTCTCAGCCTGAACGTGATCTTCCTGTCTTCTTCGTTTACTTCGAAGATCGGATCGTTTTCGTAAGCGGTGACGTTGAGGATTCCTTGATCAAACTCGACTCGCCATCCTTGCCCATCACCGCCTTTTTTCAAGGTCGGTACACCACTTTTACCGCGAATGCGTACTAGGGTTCGTGTCGGCTTGGACCAGTTACCGAGATCGTTTTCAATGCCGTTGCCAAACAGTTCGTTACACGTATCGCACTCGTAAGCGCTCTCGATGCTTTTGTTTCCAAGCGACTCCGGGATGGCATGAGCGACTTTCTTGAAAGTCACTTCGGGAGGGGTTTTCCCACAGAAACGACACCGTCGGTTGGACTTGTCGCCTAACATTACTTTATCGCCAGGCCGTAGCAGCCATTGCCCAATGATGTCGTAGTGCGTGTCGTAGAAATGGATATTTTCTTCTTGTGAGGTCACTGGCATCCCCGCTTACTCCCCATAGATCGATTCTTCTAAATATTTATGCGGCGTCTCAATGTGTTGCCGTTAGGCGCAGGCTGTGCACCGTGCTTTGAGCCGGATTGTTGCTACCCGGTTTGATCTTCGCACCCTCGCTCCTCGGCCCAGCATCAAGTGTCGAGCATGTCCCAATCATCACCCAGCATCCATCGGATCGCGGACAGCTTACCGTTAATCATTCCCCACTCGAAATCGCTCCACGGACCAACGCCGCCCGGACCGAGTTCGTCCTCTGCACGCTTGGCCGATGCTAAAGCCCCTTCCCAGATGGTATCAACGATGGTGTTGTGCCTTTTCTTGGGTGGTAACTTTTCCCATTCCTCGTGGCTGACCAGTTTTTGCTTGCCACGCTCAATAGCAATGCGCCGGTTCCAGTGCCGGTTGTACCAAACTTGCGTGGTAAGCCTATGTTCGGCCTCCAGCAGCTCGGATAGTTTGCGCGGCTCTTGATTGAATTCCCGTTCAAACTTGATCTCTTCCAGCAGGTCTTCGGCGAACTCGCCTAACAACGGTCCAAGACTTGTCGCATATCGGGAGCTACTGCTGTCGAACATTCCAGCCAAATCTGGATGCGGCAAGCGCGTGTCACCACCTCGATCGCTGAAGTCGTGGATGTTGTGGGTCACAAAACCGTACACGTCGTCAGTATTGGATCTGGCGGCAAGTGCATCGATGTAGGTTTCGATGATAATCGTGTCGTCTATGCCATTGCGTTGCCGATGAAATGGGGCAATTTTTGCGATGGCCCGATCTGCCGCTCGGGCCTTGACGGCATCCGTAAGGGTGATGTGATCGGTGGATGCGAATATCTTCTCGACGATCCCGATTGCATCGTTCACGGCCTCGCCGCCCGTCGCTATCCGATGATCGACTTCATTCAATTTTTGCAACGCGGCGTCGCGACCTTCTTCGGGGGAAAACTTCAACATGGCTTCTCGAACCAGCTTGAAGTGACTCGATAGGCTGCGCTTGCTATCCGAAATGATCCGATCTTTGTTTCGATCGAACTCTTCTACCAAAATTTTCGGGAGGATGATTTCGAGGTCGCCAGACTCCTTCATGGCGAGTACGGCATCAAGGAGCGGAAGTTGCCGATAGTCTTTAGCCAGATCCAGCCAGACACATGTATCGATTAGCAGGTGAAGCTTCAAGACCCTCTCCAAAGTTTTATCATTTTCGTCAATGCGACCGAGAGCTGTGACCTATTTAAATTCATTATTGCGTCCACGAATCCAGTCGTGGTCGGGAACGACCAATGATCCAACAATGCCGGTTGCCCGTCGCGCCAAACCCTGTTCGTGCTGCGAAATCGAAAGGGCAAGCATTTGGACCGACGACCTGGCAACACGTAAAGCGCGCACTGCTTCCTGCGCAAACAGATCCCGTTGATGACGTTCGATTTCAGGTGCCTGCCTGCTCCGTGTTGGATCTCCAAAGTCATGCAGCACCACAAATCGGTGTGTGCCCGCATTGCGGAGGTCCTTTTGAGAACGCAGGATACCCGCGCTGCTGTCGTAGTCCTCGGCAAGCTCCACGAGGCCATAGAGCGCATTGGCGCCCCCGCGAATTGCGGCTTCAACCTTTTCGACAAGGGGGCGCACGCCGGTCACCTTGTCGAGGCTTCCTCGCCATAGTTTGCCAAAGTAGACTTTATCCGGCGATTGCCCAAGCTCGAAATAATGGTTCGCCGTTACCGCGATCTTGTCGAGCAGATCGAGGGCAGTACGGTGCGCCAAGATAAGCGCCGACGCATCCGGGCCATAGGTGGCGTAATCAAGGGTGTCGCCAAATCGCCCCGTCGCTGGCCAGACGCTCTCATCGAGCGCTCGCCATGCAAGATCACGCGCGAGGATGAAGTCGCTCTTGAGCACATTGAACATGGCGAACACAGGTGGCGGCATCCCGATTGCGCCCGATTCACGCTCCCGAATCCCGGGGAGCACGAGCCAGTCCAGCTTACCCAGGGTGGGGTCGACGAGTTCGACGGCTGGTGCCAGCGTCAGGCGTTCGCGCTCGACCCACGCAATGAATGGATCCGGGTGGGGTGATCGCGGTGGAGGATCTTCCAATTCGCTGGCGAACGCGGCGATCTGCTCTGCGGCCTGCGCGCCAGCGTATTGGATAACGCGATCCTGATGCCGATGTGCAATCTTGGCCAACATGACTGCCTCGACACGGGTAAGGTCTGAACAGCCGCCTTGTTGATAGAGCCACAGCAAATTACGGGCTGCGGAACTTGCCGCAACGCCGTTCTCCGGATCAATCTCTAGTGCGGCAAGCCACGCATCATGAGCTTCGCCAAGCCGATAGCTGCTGCTGAACTGGTTGGCAAGGTTCGTCCAGGCTTGGGTTCTCAGCGCTGGATCGGCATCCGGGTCCTGCGCCACTTTCCAGAAGCATTGTCGTGCTTCGATGCGAAGCTCTCTCGTGCGTTCCTGATGATCCAGCCAGTTCGGACCACGAGGTGGATTTCCCGTCGAAGCGACCAACCCGTTCGCCAGGTTGTAGGTGATATCGGCCGTTGGGAATTGACGATGCAACTCACGAAATAGCGCGAGCCCTTCCTCAATCGCATCCTGCTGCCGAGTCAAGACGCCGCCATCCACCAAGGCCGCCGCCCGCAGGCCCATCCGATTGAAGCGCTCAGGTTCCGGGATATCAAGATTGATTTCCCGTGCCTGTTTTACCGCCTCGGCAGGGTCGTTATTCAGCAAGGTATTCAGATGAGCCGATTGCTCGTAGAACCGGTCCTGCATTGACGACATAACTAGGCTCCTTGCCTTATTTGATCGCCTAATCGCTGAGAAGCTTAGACGCTTTACCGCATATTGAACCACGGTGGCATCCTCGGCCAGATGGCCGATCGCGCTGTCGTGCTGCGCATCGAGCCTCGCCGCGCGAGTCTCGCCCCATCTGGGCTTCCATCGCTCGCGCCTTCGGCCCGGCTCTGCGATCCGGGCCTGCGCGCTTCGCTTGCGTGGGTTCGGCGCCGACAGCGGCCGTTGCCGCGTGATCCGCCTTTCCTGACTTCATCACCTTGTCCGCGACTGTAGCCCGCGGCCGTGCGCCGTCAAGGCGCGCCGGGCCGTGTCCTCGGCTGCGCCTGCGGGCCGCACCCATCCGGCGCTTTTCTCCTTGACGGCACCCGTCCGCGCGCTCCTGACCGTCGCGGGCGATGAACTCAGGAAAGACGGTGGCAACGAGGCCGGCCCAGGTCTCTGCGCCAACCCCACCGGAAGTCCAAAGCGGGCTCCGAATCTAGGAATCCGGTGGGGTTTTCAACAGCCAACCCTTGTCAGGAGAAAGACCATGCAACTCGCTTCCCGTTTCGCTTCGCGCTCCCCGGTGTTGCGTTCCGAACATCCCTTGTCGGACGACCAAATCCGCGCCGTGGCCCCGTCCATCTTCGCGGACGCCCCGCACGAAAGCCGCTCGCAACCACGCCCGCACAACCCCAGCGCTACCTCACCAACGACGAAGCCGCCGAGTACCTACGACTGTCACCGCGCACGCTCGAAAAGCAGCGCGTGATCGGCAATGGGCCGAAGTTCCGCAAATTCGGCCGCCGTGTCATGTATGCAGCCGCCGACCTCGACGCCTGGGCCGACCAGCGCAGTTACGAAACCACGTCCGATCCTGAATACGCCGAGCACCACTCGGCGGACAATCGTGCGCGCTGACGGCCGACTCGCCGGTGGCCACCACCATATCCAGCCCATCGCGGGAGCGGGAACAGCTCGACCTGTTCCGCGCCTTGCCGGGCGATGGGATAGCGCCGCGCGACAGCCAGGACTTGATGGCCTTTCCGTTCTTCTCGCTGGCGAAGTCACGGCGCACAGCGCCGATAGACTTCCGTGCCGGTGGCGTCACCGTGCGCGTGGAGGGAACGCAGGAGCACGGCATCGCCACGATTTGGGACGCGGACGTGCTGATCTGGGCGGCCTCGCAGATCGTGGAGGCGCGCGACGCGGGCCTGCGGCCGTCGCGACTGATGCACGCCACGCCCTACGAGATCCTGCGCTTCATCGGGCGCGGGGTGTCGCTGCGCGACTACCAGCGCCTCAAGGCCGCGCTCGACCGGCTGCAATCGACCACCGTAGCGACTTCCATCCGCGAGACGACCGGGCGGCGACTGCATCGTTTCTCGTGGATCAACGAATGGAAGGAGCGGGCCAATGCCCGGGG
Organism: Paraburkholderia silvatlantica; assembly: GCF_003096715.1. Taxonomy (GTDB): domain Bacteria; phylum Pseudomonadota; class Gammaproteobacteria; order Burkholderiales; family Burkholderiaceae; genus Paraburkholderia; species Paraburkholderia silvatlantica. Next base: position 54,186 of record NZ_QEOL01000006.1, on the reverse strand, counting down.
CACGCCGCTGGGCATCGAGCTGATCCTGCCGGACTGGTTCTATGCCGGCGTGCTCGACGCTGCCCTGGTGCTGACCATCGACCCGGCGTATTTCCGACTGACCGGCGGCATCGAGCGGTGGCTGTATCGCCTGGTGCGCAAACATGGCGGCAAGCAGCCCGGTGGCTGGCAATTCGACTTCCGGCACCTGCACAAGAAGTCGGGCAGCACGGCGAAGCCCTACGACTTCGCCTGCGACCTGCGCGCGCTGGTCGCGCGGCAGTCGTTGCCCGGCTATGTGCTGGGCATCGAACGGACGCTGAATGCCGGCGAGGAACTGCTGACCTTTCGACCCGTGCCGTCCACGGCCCGGGGATAACTCAGGGAAAACTTGTGAACGGCCTCGTGCTATTAGGCGTGCCAGGTATCGTGCTATCAGGCGTGTCCCTATCGTGCTATCAGGCGTGCAAAATCGCCGAGAATCCAGTAGCGACGCGGGTTTCGGCGTGCTCTAACTTCCCTAACTCAAATACTCTAACTTTTGATAAGAGCGCGCCGTTGCGGTGGACAACCGCGAAACGGCACTGCGCGCAACTGCGAAAGCGTGGCTTCCCCACACGGAGGGCCACGCCATGATCGTCGCGTTGCTCAACCAGAAAGGCGGCGTCGGCAAGACCACGCTCGCCACCCACATCGCCGGCGAACTGGCAATGCGCGGCTCGCACTTCATCCTGCTCGATGCCGACCCGCAAGGCTCTGCACTGGACTGGACGCAGCGCAGAAGCCAACAGGGCTTGCCGCGCCTGTTCAGCGCCGTGGGCCTCGCCCGCGAGACGCTGCATCAGGAAGCGCCGGAGCTGGCCCGCCGCGCCGATCACGTCGTCATCGACGGCCCGCCGCGCATCGCCGCCTTGGCGCGCTTTGCGCTGCTGGCGGCCGAGCGTGTGCTGATTCCCGTGCAGCCCAGCCCCTACGACTTGTGGGCCTCGGCGGAGATGGTGGCACTGATCCGCGAGGCGCAGGTGTTCCGGCCTGCGCTGCGCGCGGCCTTCGTCGTCAACCGGCGCGTCAGCACCACCATCATTGGCCGGGAAGCACGGCAGTCGCTGGCCGAACAGCCGCTGCCGGCGATGCGCTCGGAAGTGCATCAGCGCATTGTGTTCGCCGACAGCGTGGCCGCTGGCCGGCTCGCACGCGAAACAGCCCCTGACAGCGCCGCTGCGCGCGAGATCGCGGCGCTCACCGACGAGTTTCTGCGGTGGCCGGCATGAGCCAGCGCAACGGCAAACGCATCGCCATCGGCGCGCGTCCGCCAGCGAACGCGCACGCCGAGGCGTGGGTTCGCCAAGGCGACGCCGACGGCATCCAGAAAGGCGACTTCTACACCGCGCGCCTGACCCTCGACATCACGCCCGCCATGCGTGCCCGCATCAAGGTGTCGGCGTTCACGCAAGGCGTGACCGTAGCCGAACTGCTGCGCGCGCTGCTGGAACGCGAGTTCCCGGAGAAGACCTCATGAACGCATCCGATCTGGCGGCCACGGCTTTACCGCCGCCGTCGCTCGCGGCGCTCGACGGCCAAGCCGGCGGCGCGCCGCTGACCCGCGTATCGCTTGCCTACGTCGAGCAACGCATCGACCTGTATCTGCGCTTCGGCGAACCGTCGCGCATCGTCCGGCTCGACCGCTGGCGACGTGTCGCGGTGTTCCAACCGGGCGCGATTTTCTGCCGCATCCGCTGGCACGCCAACGATTACGGGACGATCCGCTGGCAGCTCATGGTCATGCAGGCATGCACGCCGCTGGATGCGGCGCAGCGCATCCCCGGCGTGTTGCCAGGCGCGCGCCTGCTGCTGCACGCCGAGGGCGAAGCCGCCGTGCGTGCCGTGCTGACGCAGCTCGACGCCATCGACGCACAGGGCATCGCGCCCGCCGACGTGTCTTCGGCGTACTGGCGCACGCTCGGCAATCGTCTCGCTGCACGCCTGGCGCTGCCGGCATACACCGCCGAGCGGCATGCTGCCTGGCTGGCCGGGAGGATGCTGCCATGACGACCATTTCCTCAACCGGCAGCATGCCACATCCTCGCTCGCGCGTGCGCGCTCGCATCGTGCTGGCCGGTCTATCCGCCTGCGGCTGCGCTGCGCTGGCCTGGGCGTCCTTCGTGTCGCCGCTGACGCGCCTGACATACAACCCATCAGACAGCGTGGCGGTCGGCTGGTATCGCATCGACCCGTTCGATCCGCACACCGCCTCGCCGCCACGTCCGTTGTCCGTGGACAGCATCGTGCTGGTGCCGCTGCCGGCTAAAGCTGCCGCGCTGGCTGCGCAGCGCGGCTACCTGCCGACGCGGGTGCCGCTACTCAAACGCATTGGAGCGGTTGCGCCGCAAGAGGTATGTATCCTCGGTCGCAGCGTGCGCGTTGACGGCATGCCGGTGGCCGCCTTGCTGACCGCCGACCGCGTGGGCCGACCGCTGCCATCCTGGCAGCAATGCCGCCGTCTCGTGCCGGGCGAGCTGTTCCTGTTGAGCGTGACCAATCCGGCGTCGTTCGACAGCCGCTATTTCGGTCCGGTGCGCACATCCGATGTGCTCGGCGTCGCGCATCCGGTCTGGCTGGAGACACGTCGATGATGGCCGCCGATTCGCTGCGCTTCATCGTGCCATCCGGCGTGTCGTCCTGCTGGCCGTCGTCGTGTCGTTGCGTGTGTCGTGCGGGCGCATACCCGATCGGCGCCGTGGTGGAGGTGAAAGGCGCGGCCGACGTGCGCGCCGCTGCGCCAAGAAGCTGAGGCCGCCGCGGGGTCGTCGGTGTTCTTCTGCACCAGCAATCAGACGGGTGGCCAGCATGCAGCGGTTGCATCGACCGCATCGGCGGCAACGCCAGCGGCGGGGAATCTCTCGGCCTTCGATCCGCAAGCAGCAGGCCCCGCCTCGACGGCGGCGCAACCGAATGATCCGACAGCCGTGCAGAACCGGCAGAGCCAGAAAGAAGCGTTCATGGCCAAGGGTGGCGATAGCGCAACGAGCAACAGCGGCACCTTGCAGACGCCGGCCTCGCCGTACACCGTGATGGCCGGCACCGTCATTCCGGCGGCGCTGGTGACGGGCATCAATTCCGATTTGCCGGGGTCGATCATTGCCGAGGTCACGCAGCCGGTCTACGACACGGCGACAGGGAAGTATCTGCTGATCCCGCAAGGCTCGCGACTGATTGGGCGCTACGACAGCCAGGTGGCGTTCGGACAGCGGCGCATGCTGCTGGTCTGGCTGCGTCTCGTGTTGCCCGATGCCTCGTCGATCGCGCTCGACAAGCTGCCTGGCATCGATCCGGCCGGCTACGCGGGCCTGGAAGACGGGGTGGACTGGCATTGGGGCCGCATCCTGGCTGGCGCGGCCTTGTCCACGATGCTCGGCGTCAGCTCCGAGATGGCCATGTCGAATCAGGGCAATCTCAACAACGGCAATACCGTCCTTGCGCTGCGCGATAGCGCGCAGGACACGGCCAATCAGGTCGGCCAGGAAATCACACGCCGCAACCTCAGCGTCCAGCCGACGCTTACTGCTCGGCCGGGCCTGCCGGTGGAGGTGATGGTGAACAAGGACATGGTGCTGCGACCGTACCAGCCGCTGTTCTTCCAGCGTGGGAGTTCACGATGAGCACGACGCGCAAGCTGCGCTTGGGGCCGCTGCCCCGAACCGAGAGCATCAAGCTGACCTTCGCATGTCCGGCCGGCTTGAAAGCCGATCTCGACCGCTACGCAGCGCTGTACGCGCAGACCTACGGCGAGGCGGTCGATGCCACGGTGCTGATCCCCCACATGCTGGAAATGTTCATGGCCGGAGATCGCGGGTTCAAGCGCCGTGGAAAGAACGAGAAAGCCGCTCCTGCGTGAGGTGACTGGGCACCATTGTCAAATACCAAATCTCCGTGCGAGTTCATCTACTCTCATAAACCTATGATCCTGACGCAGATTAGGTGCAGCTTGACCGATGGCTTCGAGGCATTGGCGCAGCTCTGGCGACAGCCATGACGGCTGATTGCCCAAGATGGTGAATAGCAGTTGCAGTGCGTCTTCAGGAAAACGGGCGCACAGACCGGATTCCCGCAACTGATGAATTACGTAGTCGGGGTGCTGGACCTCGCGCAACCAATTTCCGAGCACTGCCATCGCCGATGGGAACTCACCGCCTGCCGCGACGCACAGGCGAGCCAGCGATTCGCCGTTGGCGCTCGATGCCTGATCATTGGATTTCGGCCAGATCTTTTCCCAAAACGGCAAGATCCGGTTTTTCCAGTAATCCTCTCGCTGATCACCTGCGCCTTCCAGCGCCCGCACCAAAGCCTGGGCTGATTCGCTCAGGCCATCCGCAGGAAGTGCGCGGATGGCAGTGGCCAGTTGCGTTATGGTGAAAGTGTCGCCGGGGTCGAGCGCCGCGAATGTAAGGAACGCCGCGAACTGTTTATTGTGCTCGCCCAACTGTGCGTAGTGATTGACCGTGTCGAGGAGGGCGGGCTTGATTGCCTCCATCAACGGGCGATACAGCCGAGGTGACCAAAGGAAACCTTCCCAGACCGCCTGTGCTTCGGCTTCGGAACGATTCCAGTCGAGCAATGGCAGAAGGTGCTGCTCAGACCAAGCCTTATCCACCCGGAATAACGAGAGAGTGTGGGCTACCAGCAATACTCGAGCGTGCCTGAACTTGGCGATCTGCGTATCACAAAGCTCCGTGAAGATGGACTTGATAGATTCCGGAAGCCCTTGCCCATCGTTTGGTTCTTGGCGGTACCACCAATCCAGCAACGCCTGCGTCACATGACCGACGGGATGATTGATAGCGCGGGAGACGGGATCGCTAGCGTCGCCGGCGTCCTCGAAATCCAAGCGCAAGATGCGCTTGGCCAGCGTCAGGAAGTGATCTTCGTGACCCTTCAAGGTTTTCGCCACGGCTTGCAGCCACCAACCGATGCCATGAGACAAGGCTTGCGCCACGTCATCAGGGGCATCGACGACAACTGGAGCCATGAAGTGCCACGAACGGTCGCGCAGCTTTTCTTCCGCCCAGGCTTGCAGCGCATCGCGCCAGCGTTCGACCGGCCACTTGTTCTGCTGCGCGAGCCTGCACAAGGCGTAGGCCGTCGCCTGAAACATCTCCGAGCACAGCTTGCGCCAGTCGTCTTGCTGCGAATCTTCCAGAACGGGATGCGCCAGCAGATAGTCCAATACGCCACGCCTCGTGCGCGGAATAGGAGTGAACGGCTTCCACGGATCACGATCGCCGACCCAACCGCCTCCCATCCAGATGGGAAATTCGTCACTCTCATCCGCTGCAAGCTGCCATCGGTATTGTGCGGAGAGCGCATCGAGCCGCGATTGTCCCGCTTCGCTGAGCGTTGTGCCCGTTTGGGCCATTTTCGCAAGCCGCAGCCATACGCCGTGATCCACAATGTTGTTCCAAACATCGGGCTCGATATCGGCGCGGTACAGGTCGCGGGGTGGCCCAGAAAGAACGGCCTGCTCCAGTTCAGCCCGCATCGCTGCGTCCAGTTGCGGTGCCAAAGAAACCAGCAGGCGCAAGGTTTCGCGTCTTGTTTCCTCCGACCAGAGCCACCGCCGCCTATCCGTCAACAGCCAGTCGAGTGCCCGCCGAAGCGGAATGACACGCCCCTGTGCGGCGGCAAACAGCGCGAGCCGTCGAAATACCGGATACGGTCCGTGCGCCCAGGTCTCGGCAATGACTCGCGCCCGTTCCGGCGACTTCGTGACGGTGGCCAACCACGCATCGCGGGCCAGTTCGATCAGCGCCGTCCAATCGTGGAAGTCCTTGTTCTGCGAGTGATCTGAAATCGAAGGTTGATGGACATACGAGTGATCGCTCTCGCTGTCCACGCCGCCAAGCTCACGCATCAAGTCAAGCGCGTCGCGCAGCAAGGCGCTGAAATCGTCCAGTAATTCCGGCAATGCTGCCGTCCACCATTCATCTTTGGGCAGGTCGCGCAGGCCGGAATGGACGTGATCCGATGCCAGCACGACTTCCCATGCCACAATGTTCTTGATGCGATCTCGCGCTTCGTTGTCATCGTCCGCGTCAGACCAGCGGAAGGGCTCGCGCAATGACAGGCAAGGTGTCAATGTTTTCCGAAGAGCCAGGCGCACGCTGGCGGTCAACCCATCGTGCTTGAATTGATCGCGCCAACGGTAGAGGCTTAGGTCATGCGGTCCAGATCTCGCATGGCCGTTGAGTAGCAAACGCCAGAGCGTTCGCATCGCGGGACGAGGAAAAGCGTTGGGTGCATTTGCCCGAATGCGCCCCAATTCGGTGGCGTCACCGCCGTTTGCGAGCTTGTCCAGTTCGTCGAGACGACGTTCGATCAACCAGATCAATTGGTCGTGCAGTTGGCCACCGCGCTTGATCAGCCAGATCAACAGCTTTGGGTCGTCGAGGTGACGGAGCAGCCAACGGGCCAGTTGGAACATCACCGCATCCCAGCCGCTGTTGCGATGCCCGGCGTCGACAATCCTCATCCACGGTGCGAGCGGATATGGGGTGGGCCTGCTGATCAAGCTGTAGGCGAGTTTGTCGTCCACGGCAGTTTGGGGCGGCACGCTAAATCGTCCCAGGTCGGCATGCCGATAGAGTGCCTCACTCAACGGCTCCAGCCAGTCCAGTGACGGTACGGGGTCGAGTTCCGCGAACCGCTTTGCGGGCAAGCCGCCCGGATCGCTCAACGCCCACAGCATCCGCCCGACGAAATCGTCCTGCTTCGTGCTCGCTAACGGGCGGGCGATAGCGCATTCAACGACGATACGTTCCTTGCCGCGCACGCCGTCGCGGTAAGTGTTGGCCCAAGCACGCAGGGTCTTGTGTAAATAGGCGTGATGCTGGTGCTCGCGATAGAGAATGGGTGTGACGTTCTTCGCCTTCCATTCGCTGGCTCGATCCACCTCCTTACCTTTGGAATAGCTGCCGAAGGCGAACATTTCCGGCGGAGACTCCCCCAGCAGACGGTCGGCGGCCAACGCATCCATCATGTAGCGCAACACTGGATCGTTGATGCTATAGCCGACGAAGCAGACAGTGAAGTTGCGGAATAACTCGCTGACGAAACGGGCGGCCCAGCGTTCGGTCAGGTAAGCCAGCCCGAAGTCACCGCTAGAAACGACCAGCCGATCCAGATCGCCCGCCGTTGGTGTAACGGGTAACAGGCCATGCAGATACACCAAGCCGTCCCATCGGGTCTTCGGTACAGGGAGTAGTGGGGCTTTGAAGTCTGGGAGTAAAAACGATCTCGCTATCCTGACTTCCTCGAACAGGCGATCGAAGTTGGTGGTGATGAGCCGAGTGCGGCCCTCGCGGTTCTGCGCCAGTGTCAGCAGGGCTTCGTGTGTGGCTGTCGCGTTCGGGGCCGTGAGGTTAGGCGTCAGGATCGTTGCCAGTTCACTGCGCACTTTTCCTCGACCACCGACGACATCCGCTTCCAACAGGCCAATGGCGGTGTCGAACTGCCCGGCCTTGATCGCGGACTGTTGTACCGGATTGGGCGTGACCGAAAGGGCTTGATAGAGCCTCTCCACCAGACCGGAAAAGCCGGGCAACCGCGCGGGGTAGGAAATGCCCGCGCCGCAGAAGAAAACTACACGCCCGTCTTCGTGCGCCTGCAACAGACGTTCGGGAATATCAGGACCGTGACGGACAAACTGCATTTAGCGGTATCCAGTAAACACTCGTTCTGGCGAGCGTGGTGGAGATGCCTGCTGCGTAGATGTGAAAAAGCCGCCTCTGCATGAACAGAGACGGCTTTTGAATTGGTGCCCGAGGCCGGAATCGAACCGGCACGCCTTGCGGCGGGGGATTTTCTTCCCACTTCGGCTTTCGCCGCCGTCCTGCACAGGGCAGAACGTTCGTGGTCTGGAGCACGCCTTCACCATAGCCTTGCGGCCGTAGGTGCCCGCCGTCTGCTCTCTACACCTTCCCTCGAACCTTTCGATTCGAGGGCTTGGCTCGGCATTAGCTCGGACTTGCGTCCAGGGCCTTCACCGAGTTTGACGGGCTTCACCTCTGGGGTTTCCCCCGGAGGGCTCAAATTATGTGATCTGAGTCCCCTGCGTCTACCAATTTCACCACTCGGGCGTGACGCGCATGATACTTCAACTACTGACTACGACCCAGCCTGCGTCGCTCTGGCTCCTAGCTGGCCCCTAGTGAGAAAAACAGATTTTTCCACCGGAAGTCGCTTTTTCCTGAAAACCCTTGTGTGACATGGCTTTGCGGACGATGAACCCAAGCTAACCATAGGTACAAGTACCTATTTTTGAGTCCGGCGCGTCTACCAATTTCACCACCGAGGCGTGTATCTGGGTGCGTTTGTGCTTTTGCCCATGTTTGTGCTTTTGCCCATTTTTCGCACCCGAGCGCAGACATGCAAGCGCTCGAAGTAGCCGGTGATTATGACGCAAATCGGCCGCCCAGGCAACTACGCGGCGCCCGCAAGCCGTCAAATCGTCCGCGAGAACCGTTCGGCCTGCTGTGCGCTGAGATAGCGGTCGAACACCATCGCGATATTGCGCACCAGCATGCGCCCGGCGGGCAGCACCTCGAGGCGCTCGGCGCTGCGCGCCACGAGCCCGTCGCGTTCGAACTCGCGCAGCCGGTCGAGTTCGGCCGCAAAGGCCGCCGGAAAACGAATGCCGTAGGCAGCCTCGAACTCGTCGTAGCGCAGTTCGAGATTGCACATGAGCTCCGTGATGATGTCGCGGCGCAGACGATCATCGGCCGTGAGGCGCACGCCCTTCGCGGTCGCGAGCTTGTCCGCGCCGATCGCTGCGCCGTAGCCGATCAGGTCCTTCGCGTTCTGCGCGTAGACGTCGCCGACCTTGCCGATTGCCGAGGCGCCAAAGCCGATCAGGTCGCAGTCGGCGCGCGTGCTGTAACCCTGGAAATTGCGGTGCAGCGTGCGTTGCGCCTGGGCGCGTGCGAGTTCGTCGGTGGGCAGTGCGAAATGATCCATGCCGATGTAGACGTAGCCCGCTTCGGTGAGCTGTTCGATCACGAGCCTCAGCAGCGCCATGCGCTCCGCGGGCGAGGGCAAGGTCGTTTCGTCCATCTGACGCTGCATCTTGAACAGATGCGGCATGTGCGCGTAGCCGAACACCGAGATGCGGTCGGGCGCGAGCAGCAACATCGTCTCGAGCGTGCGGCCGAATGTTTTGACGTTCTGGTGCGGCAAGCCGTAGATCAGATCGACACTGATCGATTCGAAGCCGTTCGCACGCGCGGCGTTCATGACGTCGACGGTCAGCTCGAGGGGCTGGATGCGGTTGACCGCCTTTTGCACGACCGGATCGAAGTCCTGAACGCCCAGGCTCAGCCGGTTGAAGCCGAGCGAGCGCAGATGCGCAATGGTCTGCGCCGTGGCTTCGCGCGGGTCGATCTCGATCGAGTATTCGCCGGTGTCGTCGGGCTGCAGCGCGAAGTGTTCGCGCGTGGCGGCCATGAGCGCGCTCATTTCGTCCAGCGAGAGAAAGGTGGGCGTGCCGCCGCCCCAATGCAGCTGCGAAACGGGGCGCTTCGTGTCGAAGAGCGCGGCTTGCAGCTCCACTTCGCGGATCATCTGCGCGAGATAGGGTCTCGCGCGGCCGCGGTTCTTCGTGATGACCTTGTTGCAGCCGCAATAGAAGCAGACGGTGTCGCAGAACGGAATGTGGAAGTACAGCGAGAGGTCGGTTTCGCTCGCGCCCGGATCGGCCGCCGCGCGGCGGTAGTCGGCGGGATCGAAGTCGTCGCGGAACTGCAGGGCTGTGGGGTAGGACGTGTAGCGCGGGCCGTTGGCGCCGTATTTGGCAAGCAGGTCGGGGCGAAAGAGCAGGTCGGCGTCGCTCATGCAAAGCTCACTGGGAAGGGCGGCGCACGGGTGGGCAGCGTCCGGCGCCGCGGGAAGCCGCGCACAGGTGGCCTGTCCCTTGTCCTACAGCGCCAGATGGACAAAGTGTACGAGCGCGTAGGAAGAAGCGATTGTGTAAAAAGGTCGCACGCGAGCGATGGCACAATGCCGTCTGGTCCGCCGCCGCGCGGACACGATTTGTGAGCGTTCCAGGAAGCCGAAGTGAGTACCGTTTTCCCCGCCGATGCCTCAGGGCATGCCTGCCGTCCCGGTTGCGGCGCGTGCTGCATCGCGCCGTCCATTACGAGCCCGATTCCCGGCATGCCTCAAGGCAAGCCGGCCGGCGTGCGTTGTGTTCAGCTCGGCGAGGACCTGCGCTGCCTGATCTTCGGCTCGCCATTGCGGCCGGCGTGCTGCTCGGGGCTGCAGCCGCAGCCCGAGATGTGCGGCGAGTCGCGCGACGAGGCCATTGTCTGGCTCACGCATCTCGAGGCGCAAACTCGGCCGCAAACCCGGCCACGAGTGCCAGCCGCGCGCTGAACCCGGCGCACACTGCGTCGGCGAGCCGCCATGCGCCAGAATGACGGCGCGCCAATCGGCCCAACACAATCCCGGCCCAACAAGGAGATTTCGCATGGCCCACACCGCAACGCGCGTTTCCCGGCGCGCCTTCCTGTTCACAGCCTGCGCTGCGGCGGGTACGGCGATGTCGCTCGGCGCGTGTGCGACGGGGATCTTCCCGTTCATTCCCGATCACTACACGTTCTCGCAGCAGCAGGTGCAGGATGCGGTGCAGCGCAAGTTTCCCTATCGCCGCTCGATGCAGCAGATTTTCGACGTCTCGCTCGCGAACCCGGTCGTGACGCTGCAGCCCGATCGCAACCGCGTGGCGGTGCGGCTCGACGCGCACCTCGAAAGCCCGTTGATGCAGCAGCCCGTGAGCGGCGCGTTCACGGTGTCGAGCGAACTCGCCTACGACAGCGGGAGCCGCTCCGTGGTGCTGCGCTCGCCTTCGGTCGATGGCGTCGACATGGCGGGCAACGCCGCCGCCTACGCGCCGCAGGTGAGCGCGGTCGCCGCGCTCGTCGCCACCCAGCTGCTCAACAATTACCCCGTCTATACGTTCAAGCCCGACCAGCTCCAATTTGCCGGCGTCAACTACGAACCCGGTACAATCACCATCCTTACAAATGGCATACGCGTGCAGATCGTCGAGAAGTAAGCCGGCGAAACCCGGCGCACGCGGCCGTCGCCGGTCGCGTGGCGCGGCATGCGCTGTCCTGACGCTCAAAGAAGAGGGGAAAAAAGGGATGGACTGGATTTTGACCTGCAAGGCCTTGATTCTCGGCATCGTCGAAGGGTTGACGGAATTTCTGCCTGTTTCGAGCACGGGGCATCTGATCGTCGCCGGCAGCCTGCTCAATTTCGACGGCGAGTATTCGAAGACCTTCTACGTGGTGATCCAGTTCGGCGCGATTCTCGCCGTGTGCTGGGAGTTCCGGCGCAAGATTGGCCAGGTGGTCGTAGGGTTGCCCTCGCGGCGCGATGCGCGGCGTTTTACGCTCAACGTGATCGTCGCCACCATTCCGGCCGTCGTGCTCGGTCTGATGTTCGAGAAGGCGATCAAGTCGGTGCTCTTCGCGCCGGTGCCGGTGGCGTTCGCGCTCGTCGTCGGCGGCCTCGTCATCCTGTGGGTCGAAAATCGCCTGCGTGGCCCAAAGGGACTGCCGGTCGCCGAGCAGCGCAGCGCGCGCGTGAACTCGATTGACGAGATCACGCCGCTCGACGCCTTCAAGGTGGGCTGCGCGCAGTGCTTCGCGCTGATTCCGGGCATGTCGCGTTCGGGCTCGACTATCATCGGCGCGATGCTGTTCGGCCTCGAGCGTCGCGTCGCGACCGAGTTCTCGTTCTTCCTTGCGATTCCCGTGATCTTCGGCGCGACCGTTTATGAGCTGTACAGGAGCTGGCACGAGCTTTCCGTGGACGGGCTCGGGCTCTTCGGCATCGGCTTCGTCGCCGCGTTCGTGAGCGCGTTCGCCTGCGTGCGCTGGCTGCTGCGCTTCGTGGCTTCGCACGATTTTACGGCCTTCGCCTGGTACCGGATCGCTTTCGGGCTCGTGATCCTGCTGCTCGGCTATGGCGGTGGGCTAGGCTGGGACGACTGAAAACGCAACGGGCGCCGTGTGACATCACGGCGCCCGTTCTTCAATAAGGTTCCCGGTTTCAGTCTGCGCGGCGGCGGAACACCAGATCCCACACGCCGTGACCGAGGCGCAGGCCGCGGCGCTCGAACTTCGTCACCGGGCGGTAGTCGGGGCGCGGCGCGTAGTCGGCGGCCGTATTCTCGAGCGCGGGCTGTGCGCTGAGCACTTCGAGCATCTGTTCGGCGTAGTTCTGCCAGTCGGTCGCGCAGTGCAGGTACGCGCCCGGCTTCATGCGCGAGACGAGATGGGCGACGAACTTCGGCTGGATCAGGCGGCGCTTGTGATGGCGGGCCTTGTGCCACGGATCGGGGAAGAAGATGTGCACGCCGTCGAGGCTCGCCGGCGCGATCATATGCTCGAGCACTTCGACGGCGTCGTGCTGGATGATGCGGATGTTCTCCAGATGCTGCTCGCCGATCAGCTTGAGCAGCGCGCCAACGCCAGGTTCGTGGACCTCGACGCCGAGGAAGTCGTCTTCGCGGCGCAATGCGGCGATTTCCGCCGTGCTCGCGCCCATGCCGAAACCGATCTCCAGAATGCGCGGTGCGCGCCGTTCAAACACGGCGTCCCAGTCGGCAACTTGCGGCGCATAGGGCACGACGAAGCGCGGGCCGAGTTCGTCGATCGCGCGGCGCTGGCCGGTCGAGACGCGGCCGGCACGCGTCACGAAGCTGCGGATGCGGCGGTGGTGCAGCGCGTCGCCGGCGGCCGTCCCGGATTGCGCGTTCGTGCCGGAGGCGGCGTCTTGTGCGTCGGACTGCGTGGCGCCGGGACGGGCGTCGTCGTTGGGGTCGTGATTCATCTTCGCGAGTGGGTGTGAGAGCGGCGGATGTCGCGGCTGTCGATAATGGAGGCGGGCTGCGCCTTCGGCTCGGTGCGAGCCATGCCGGCTATTCGGGGCGACGCGGTGCCGCAGGCTACGCGGGCCGGTGTGGCCGGACGCCTTGTCGGCCGTTTTTGCGTTCGCCGGAATTGGTGCCGGCCCTTGGCCCGGCAGGCGGGCGCGGCGCGCTCGAAGCATGGCGGCTCCGAAGCCGTCGCGCATTATATCAGCGCGCTCGCATGGCTCTGGCGGCCAAGGCATGGCCGCGGCGCCTCGCTGCGCCCCGGGCCGCGCAGCGATCCGCGCCTCAATCGGATGAAATGACGACTCGCATGCGCGCAGGTTCGTTCAATTCGAACGCGTTCACACGCCCGGCACGGACGTCGAATAGCAGGCGCGTGAGGTCGGCGGCCGCGGCGCGCAGGCGCTCGGCTTCGGTCGATGGGCGATCGTCGGCGTCGGCGAGAAGGGCTTTGTGCGAGCGCACGATCAGGCTGATCGCGCTCGGCCGGGACATGAAAAATTGATCCATCGGAGACGGGTGCGCCAGAGGGCGCGCAGCGAGTCGTTATGTGGCAGTCGAGCGAAATACATGTCGGCGGACCTGCTCGCGGCGCGTGCGGGAGGACCCGAGAAGCGCCAGAGTGCATTGTGCAACAGAGGAATTCAGGTCGTGCCCGGCGTGTGCCGGTCGGGCGGGCATGGCGTCCCGGGGGATGTCCTGGCAGGGGCGTTGTTCGAAAGCCAGGCCTCGAAGAGAGGTCGGCAAACCGACGTGGAGCGGGCGATGGGAATCGAACCCACGTCATCAGCTTGGGAAGCTGAGGTAATGGCCATTATACGACGCCCGCAGAGCGCGCTATTTTACGCGTTTTTGGCCTTCTTGCGCAATGACGCGCTCGAGCGACGCGGCGCGCCAGGCACGCCGCCGCGTGCACCGATGCGTCCTCAAATCCCAAACAGCGTGAGCGAAACCGCCGCGCGGGTGACCACCATCAGCAGCACCTGCACGATCACGAAGAGCAGGATCGGCGAGAGGTCGAGGCCGCCCAGGTTCGGCAGGATGCGGCGCAGGGGGTTGAGGAACGGCGCCGTCAGCTGGAACAACACGGGCATCGCCGCCGAGCGCGGGTTGAGCCACGAGAGCAACGCCATCAGGATCGTCAGCCAGATCAGCAGGTTGAGCGCCCATTTCACGAGCGTGAGCACGGCGACAATGAGCAGCGTCGGCAAAAGACCCAATGGGTCCACCCCCGCGATCCATACCATCAGCAGCACGTAGGCAATGGCCGCGACCAGCGCGGCGACCACGCTCGCCCAGTCGATGCCGCGCACGCCGGGAATCACGTGCCGCAGCGGCAGCACCAGCCAGTTGGTGACCTGCTGGATCGCGTGGGTCACGGGGTTGTACGGCGGCACACGCACGTACTGGAGCCAGGCGCGCAGCAGCAGCGCGGCGCCGAACAGCGTGAAGACCGTATTGAGCAGAAAGCGGGCGATATCGCCGAACATCGGTGTTGTTTCCTTCTTGTGTGGGTGGCGGCGTGCCTGGCGTGTGGCGGCCGATAAAGGTCATGCCGGGGTTGCGCTCGCCCCGTTCAACCACGCGGAGCACGTCAGACGGACACCTTGACCTCGCTGATCAGAATGGTGCCATTTCCGCCGTCGGTATAGTTGGGAATGTCGTCGAGGAGTGTGTCGGCATGCGGCTGAAACACCGCGTAGAACGCCTCTACCGTCTCGAACAGGAAGTGTCCGGCCGCGACGTACGGCGGCGGTGTGCCCGGCGGCCCGGCATTGATGCCGATGTCGACCGACCAGCCCTTGAGCGAGTCGCCAAAGAGCTTCGCCGCGAGCGGCATGTGGTGCGTGCAGTAGTACCCGGTGTCGAAACGCCCGTTCTCGCGATAGGGATAAAGGATGCTGACCTTGATCATTGTGCGTGCTCGTCGGTGAGTCCCATGGGCGCGCTCCGTGCCGTTGCGATGCGCGCGCCGTCGCCACATTACCACGGCTTACGCCTCGCCAGTATCCGCGATCGATGCTGCTGCGGGCGCCCAGCGCGCGTCGGCGGCCGCGGCTTCCGGCGTGCGCGCCGCGCAAAATGGCTGCGCTCGCGGCAGGCTTCTCCGCGAACGGCTACAGTGATTCAGACAGACCGCGCCAGTCAGGCGCCGCACGGCCCGAGTGTTGCGCCACCGCCGCGCGGCGCAGGAAATGTTCGCTTTCGTACCGATCACCCGCCGGCGGTGCGGCTACAAATGACTGTGTCGGGCGCGTTGTCGCACCGATGGCCTGACGCGGCACAATTTCTGCTGCTGGCTGGCGGCGCATCGATGCGCTGCAACTCAGATCCAGCATGGGGAAGCCGCAACGAACAGTGTGCTGTGCATATACGGCGCTCGTGAGGCTATCTCGCAACACTGCGATTTTTGGCGCGGAATCTGAGCACAATACTTTTCATCGTTTCGGTTTCGTTGTTGCAGTCGTGCAATTGGGTTTGTTCCTGTCGGTAGTCCGATTCGGGGAGTTCACCATGAGCATCTTCGCTTACCGAAAGCATCTGCGGTTTCTCACGCCCTTTCAACGCCGCCGCTGGTGGGATCAGAAGAAGCGCCTGACGCCACGTGTGCGCATCAGCGGCGCCTATGTGCCACCGAACGTCACGCGCGAGTTCACCTACGTGAAGGTCGGATAGCGCAGAGTCGGTTCAACGTGGCCGACGGTTTGTGCGCCGCCGGCTGGTCGAATGAGATGCCCGGTCCCCCCGACCGGGCATCGTCGTTTACACTTCGCTGCGCGTCGCGTCAGCGACCCGAACGTCGTCCCGGTCAACCAATTTGTAATCAAACATTACCGGGAGACCTGCCTCGCGATACCCTCGCGCCGGTAATAATGACGGCGCCCCGGTTTTTGTAACGAATGGCGTCGCGACCGGGCGCGGATACGGCGATTTTTCTCGGCACCCGCGCCCACCGGGCTTGACGCGCTATTAAGCGCCCCCAAAACAGGATTGCAATTCGAAACAAATGGCTACCAATGAGGGCCGCTGTTTTCGATACATTGAATGTGTGGGCAGTGCCCGTTATATGCGCGTCGCCGCTGGTGGCCGCCAGGAGAAGAGAAGTGAAAAAGACCGTATCGTTCATCGTTGCCGCTGCGCTGGGTGTGGGGTTCGTCAGCGCGGCCCAGGCGCACGTCTCGGTGGGTATCGGCATTGGCATTCCGGTTGCCCCGGCTTATCCCGTCTACGCTGCGCCGGTCTACGCACCGCCGCCCCCGCCCGTGGTCTATGCGCCGCCGCCGGTGGTGTACGCGCCGCCGCCCGTCGTCGTAGGCGGCTACGGCTACGGCTATTACGGCCGTCCGTACTGGCATCACGGCTACTATGGCCACGGTTACTACGGCCGCGGCTACTACCGTCATTGAGCATGAGGGGCGGCCTACGCCGCTCCTGCGCAGGTTTCACGAACGGCGCAACGCCGGCTCACGCCGCGTTGCGCCGTTCGTTTTTGGCGTTCGCTTTCGCCGCCTGTACGGCGCGCTAGCTTGACACGCAAGCCGGTCGGGAGGCAGGCGCGCTTCGCGCCCGACACGGGTTACGACGCGCTCCCGCCTTGCAGGATCAGGTCGTGATAGCCATGCACGATCACGCTGTACGAAAAGTACGCGAACAGCAATGCCGAAAGCACGTGGCAGGCGCGCAGCAGGCCGGTGCCGGCGCGTTTGCGGCCATGACTGGCCAGTCCGCAAATAAACAGGGTCCAGCCGAGCCCGCCCGCGAAAAAGCCCAGCAGAAAAAGCGATGCGGCGCCAGCGCTCGTCGCCCCCGACTTTGCGATGAGCGCGCCGCCGACGGCCGCAAACCAGAGAATCGCACTCGGCGACGAGAGCGCGAGCAGCACGCCGCGCCCGAAGCTGCGCCAGGGGTTGGGCAGCGGTGCGGCGTTATCGGCTTCGCCTTCCACCGGCGGCGCCGATGCCGGATTGAGCGCTTCGCGCGCCATCTTCCACGTGAGCATGAGCAGCAGGGCGGAGCCGCCGATCCACACGATCCAGCGCACGGCCGAAAACTGCAGCAGCGCGGCCATGCCCGCAAGCGCGAGTGCGGCATAGATGAGATCGCCGAAACACGAGCCGAGCCCTAGCCAGAAGCCCGGGCGGAAGCCGTGCGTGAGCGTGAGCGAGATGATGGCGACGTTGACGAGACCGATGTCGAGGCAAAGCGAAAGGGACAGAAAAAAGCCGTCGGAAAGCAGGGAAACGTGCGACATGAAAACGATTTCTTGTTGGTATGGATTGCATGCCGCGCACGCCCGCCTTTTGAGGAAGCGGGCGCACGCGGCTCAAACGTGCTTCAAACGCCGATGCACAGGTACTTCAGTTCGACATATTCGTCGATGCCGTACTTCGAACCTTCGCGCCCGAGACCCGACTGCTTCACGCCGCCAAACGGCGCCACCTCGTTCGAGATGAGTCCGGTGTTGATCCCGACCATACCGTACTCGAGCGCTTCCGCCACGCGCCAGACGCGGCCGATGTCGCGGCTGTAAAAGTACGAGGCGAGGCCGAATTCGGTGTCGTTGGCGAGAGCGATCACTTCGGCTTCGTTGCTGAAGCGCAATATCGCCGCGACCGGGCCGAACGTTTCCTCCCGCGCAATCAGCATGTCGTGCGTGACATCGGCGAGCACGGTGGGTTCGACGTAGCGCCCCGAGCTGACCTTGCCGCCCGCCACGAGCTTCGCGCCCTGGGCGGTCGCATCGCTGATGTGCTGCGCGACCTTGGCGACAGCCGCGTCGTCGATCAACGGCCCCTGGTTCACGCCATCCTCGAAGCCGTTGCCCACCTTGATCTTGCGCGAGGCGGCGGCGAGCTTCTCGACAAAAGCGTCGTACACCTTGTCGTGCACATAGAAGCGGTTCGTGCAGACGCAGGTCTGGCCGGCGTTGCGATACTTCGAGATCATCGCGCCTTCCACGGCGGCATCGAGGTCGGCGTCGTCGAACACGATGAAGGGGGCGTGGCCGCCGAGTTCGAGGGCGATTTTCTTGACCGTCGGCGCGCACTGCTGCATGAGGATGCGGCCCACCGGCGTCGATCCCGTAAATGAGAGATGGCGCACGATGTCGCTCTCGCACAGCGCCTTGCCGATTTCGATGGAGTTCGCGGAGTCGGCGGTCAGCACGTTGAACACGCCCTTGGGCACGCCCGCTCGCTGCGCCAGTTCGGCGAGCGCGAGCGCGCAAAGCGGCGTCTGCTCGGCGGGCTTCACGACGATCGTGCAACCCGCGGCGATGGCCGGCGCGACTTTGCGCGTGATCATCGCAACCGGGAAATTCCAGGGGGTGATCGAGGCGCACACGCCGATCGGCTGCTTGAGCACGACGAGCTTGCGGTCGCTGGCGGGGCTTGCGAGCACGTCGCCGTTCACACGCTTGGCCTCTTCGGCAAACCATTCCAGGAAGGACGCGCCATAGATCACTTCGCCGCGCGCCTCGGCAAGCGGCTTGCCTTGCTCGGCGGTCATGATCGCGGCGAGGTCGTCGGCGTGCTCGATCACGAGGTCGAACCAGCGCCGCAGGATGGCGGCGCGCTCCTTGCCTGTCTTTGCGCGCCACGCCGGCAGCGCGGCGTTCGCGGCGCCGATGGCGCGATGCGCCTCGTCGGCGCCAAAGTCGGGCACGCTCGCGATCTCGGCGTTGTCGGTGGGGTCGAGCACGGCGAACGTGGCCGCGCCGCCGCTCCATTCGCCGTCGATGTACGCACGGGTCTTGAAGAGGGCGGGATCGTTCAGTTGTGTCAGGCGCTCCGATGCGGACAAGCTCATCTTCGAGTCTCCTCAGGGTCACTGGCGCCGCGGCTCATGCCATGCACGAGGCGTGACGCGGTAAGCGCGGCGTCGCGATAGGCGTCGCGGATGAATCGGCCGGCGCGGTGCCCGAGGCTTCACGCCGGGTTGCCCCGGGTCCGCGGGGCGCGGCGCGTCAGCTGCGGCTGAAGCCGAGTTCCCCGTAGAGACGGTCGACGCGCGTCTTCACGGCTGCGTCCATTTCGATTGCGCGGCCCCATTCGCGGTCCGTCTCGCCGGGCCACTTGTTGGTGGCGTCGAGCCCCATTTTCGAGCCGAGGCCGGCCACCGGCGAAGCGAAGTCGAGGTAGTCGATCGGCGTGTTCTCGACGAGCACGGTGTCGCGCGCCGGATCGATACGCGTGGTGATCGCCCAGATCACCTCCTTCCAGTCGCGGATGTCCACGTCATCGTCGACCACGACGATGAACTTTGTATACATGAACTGGCGCAGGAAGCTCCACACCCCGAACATCACGCGTTTTGCGTGCCCGGCGTAGCTCTTCTTCATCTGCACGATCGCCATGCGATAGCTGCACCCCTCGGGCGGCAGATAGAAGTCGGTGATCTCGGGAAACTGCTTCTGCAGCAGCGGCACGAACACTTCGTTGAGCGCTACGCCGAGCACCGCGGGCTCGTCGGGCGGCTTGCCCGTGTATGTCGAATGGTAGATCGCATCGCGGCGCATGGTGATGCGCTCGACTGTGAAGACAGGGAACCACTCCTGTTCGTTGTAGTAGCCCGTGTGGTCGCCGTAGGGGCCTTCGAGCGCGTGTTCGTACGCGGCGCCTGTGCCCCTGGCGGGGCGCGGCGGTGCGCCGGCGGGCGCCGGGCCGGGCTCGCCCGCCTGCGGGTAGATGAAGCCCTCGAGCACGATCTCGGCGCGCGCGGGCACCTGGAGCGTGTCGACGCCGGGCGTCAGGCACTTCGCGAGCTCGGTGCGGGCGCCGCGCAACAGGCCCGCGAACTGGTATTCGGAGAGCGTGTCGGGCACCGGCGTGACGGCGCCGAGGATCGTCGCCGGGTCGGCGCCGAGCACGACTGCCACCGGGTACGGCTTGCCGGGGTGCTTCAGCGCGAACTCGCGGAAGTCGAGCGCGCCGCCGCGATGCGCGAGCCACCGCATGATGAGCTTGTTGCGGCCGATCAGCTGCTGGCGGTAGATGCCGAGATTCTGGCGCGTCTTGTTCGGGCCGCGCGTGACCGTCAGGCCCCAGGTGACGAGCGGGCCGGCGTCGCCGGGCCAGCAGGTCTGGATCGGCAGCTTCGCGAGATCGACGTCGTTGTCTTCCCAGACGATCTCCTGGCAGGGCGGCGCGCTCACGGTCCTCGGCGCCATGTCCCAGACGGCCTTGGCGAGCGTGAGGAGCTTGCCCGCGTCCTTCAGGCCGCGTGGAGGCTCGGGCTCCTTGAGCGCCGAGAGCAGGCGCCCCACGTCGCGCAGCGAGCCGAGCGCGGCGCCGTCGCCGCCGCTTTCCGGCGCGTCGATGCCCATGCCGAGTGCGACGCGCCGGGGCGTGCCGAACAGATTGCCGAGCACCGGGAACGCGTGCGTCGAACGGTTCTCAAAGAGCAGGGCCGGGCCGCCGGCGCGCAGGACGCGGTCGCACAGCTCGGTCATTTCCAGCACCGGAGAGACAGCTTGCGGGACGCGGCGCAATTCGCCGAGCGTCTCCAGGCGACCAACGAAGTCGCGCAGGTCTTTGTATTTCATTGGGGGGCCAGTCTTTGGCAACGCTGTGAGCAGCCCCGCTGGCCGGCTCGCGCGGCCGGCTCGGGGCCGGGTTGGACGACGGCGCGACGGTTGCAGGGCAGTTGTAGTCCGCGGCCGGCGCCCGAAGCCGGACGAAACGCGGCGTAACGATTGTCGATTTTACCTGTGTTGGTTGGCACACGCTGGCAGCCAATCCGCATAACAAGCCGCAGAGGCACTTGGCACGTGGTTTTCGGCGGATTGAACGGTGTTCATCATTACAATTAGTTATAGATTTGACAATCTATAGTATTGACGATCTATAACAGGCTGCTAGAATCCGTCCACACTGGTTGCAGGGTTTGAAATTTTTAACCACCTTCCCGGTCCTTCAGACGCAACGCGTCGCCGTTTTGCCGAACCCCTGCACGGCTTGCATACGGTCTAGATTGGTTGTCCTCGTCAGCGCCCCTACGCGCTGGCTTTTCGCGTGAGAACTCCCGGCGCGCACATTGCGTGCCTGTTGCCCCAAAGGAGTTCCACCCACGGCGAACTTGCCGTTTTCCCGACACCGCTGTCGCACCAGCCAGGGCGCGCGGTGTCTTGATCCTGCGATTGGCTGTCTGCCTCGTGCCGACCCCTGAGCCGGATCATGCAACATGGGAGATCTGTAGATGAATACCTGGTTATCGTGGTGGCGCGCCGACGAGCGTGTAGCGCTTGGCCTGCGTGCGCTGCTGCGTCGCGGCACGCGCCTTAGCCATCACCTGTTCAGCATTGTTGGCGGCTGTGCCGTTCTGTTCGCTGTTGCCGTCTGGCTCATGCCCACGTTGCGTGGCACGCTTGCCGCCCGCGTGATGCCGTTCGTCTCGGCGGCGGTGCAGGCCGGCCCGGCACGTCTGCTGCAAGGCAACCCGCTGCCCTCGTTCGCGCCCCCCGGTGTAATGAACAACGACGGCAACGCCGACGGCGCGATGCTGCCCACGGCCCTCGCACCGGATGCCGGTGCGGCCGGCCCTGCCGGCGCCACGGGCATTTCGCCCGCGGGCTCTGGCGGCACGGTCGCGAAGGTTGCGAACTCGGTGTCGAACGGCGGCATCGCCACGCTCGACGCCGTGACGCTCAACGGCCTCGATCCGCGTGCCCTGCCGACCAGCGTCGGCTCGCTGGCGCGCATGATTCCGCCCCAGCGCGTCACGCCCGACGCACGCGACGACCGTGTGCTCGTCTCGGCACGCGAACAGGCGCTCGTCGCCACCTATCTGGCGCGCCGCTACCGTGTGGCGCAGGAGCCTGTCGGCGAACTCGTGAAAGCGGCGTTCGACACCGGCCGTGAAGTGGGGCTCGATCCGCTGCTGCTGCTCGCCGTGATGGCGATCGAATCGGGCTTCAACCCGTACGCCGAAAGCGGCGTGGGCGCGCAAGGCCTGATGCAGGTCATGTCGAAGGTGCACTCGGACAAGTTCCAGTACTTCGGCGGTCAGCGCGCGGCGCTCGATCCGCTCGCGAACATCAAGGTCGGTGCGCTGGTGCTCAAGGATTGCATCGCGCGCGGCGGTTCGCTGCCGGGCGGCCTGCGTCTCTACGTCGGATCGAGTTCGCCCGACGACGGTGGCTACGGCGCCAAGGTGATGGCCGAGCGCGGGCGTTTGCGCGACGTCGCACGCGGCCGCAACGTGCCGATCAACGCACCGCAGGCGCCCGTCACCACCACGGCCAGCACGCCTGCGCCGCAGAAGGTGGCGAGCATCAACGGCGAGAAGCGCGTGCACGTGACGCTCGACAACGCCCACGCGATCGTCGAGAAGTCGTCGTCCGCGAGCAGCGGTTCCGCTCAGGACGACGCCAGCACCAGCACGACGGTCCAGAAGCACGGTTCGTCCGAATTGGGCGCCTGAGTATCGGGCTAAAAGACCGGACAAAACGAAAAAGGCACCCTCGGGTGCCTTTTTCTATTTCCCGCCCACTGCGGATCAGCGTCCGAAGAGCCCATGCAGCCGGTCGACGGCTTCCTCCAGGCGCTCGTACGCCGTGGCATACGAGAGCCGCACGTACTGGTGCGGCGCGGCGACGCCGAAGTCCATGCCGGGCACCATCACCGTGCCCGCGTCGTGCAGCATTGCGCGGGTGAGCGCGTCGCTGTCGCCGGCGCAGGGGTGCGCGACGTTCGAGCAGTCGGCATAGACGTAGAACGCGCCGTCGGGCATCACCGGCACCGTGAAGCCGAGCGACTCGAGCGCCGGCGCGATGAAGTCGCGGCGGCGCTTGAATTCGAGCCGCCGGCCTTCGTAGAGCTCGAGCGTGTCCGGCTCGAAGCAGGCGAGCGCAGCATGCTGCGCGAGCGCCGACGCGCAGATGAACAGGTTCTGCGCGAGCTTTTCAAAGGCGCCAACCAGCGAGGGCGGCACCACGAGCCAGCCCAATCGCCAGCCGGTCATGTTGAAGTACTTCGAGAAGCTGTTGACGGTCACCACGTCGTCGCCGAACGACAGCGCGGAGACGGGCGGCGTGTCGTACGACAGGCCCTGATAGATTTCGTCGACGATCGTGAAGCCGCCGCGCGCGCGCACGCTTTGCACGATGCGCCTGAGTTCGTCGGGTTCGATCGAGGTGCCGGTGGGGTTCGACGGCGAGGCGAGCAGCACGCCGCGCGTGCGCGGCGACCACAGGCGCTCGACATCGGCGGCGGTGAGCTGGAAGCGCGCTTGCGGGCCGCTCGGCACGAGCACCGGCTTGCCTTCCGCGGCGGCCACGAAGTGGCGGTTGCACGGATAGCAGGGGTCGGGCATCAGCACTTCGTCGTCGCGGTCGACGAGCGCGGTGCAGGCGAGCAGGAGCGCCGCCGAGGCGCCGGCCGTCACGACGATGCGCGCGGGGTCGACCGCGAGGCCGTACGCGTGCTGATAGTGCTCGGCGATCGCCTCGCGCAGCGCGTGGATGCCGAGCGCGCTCGTGTATTGGGTGACGCCGCGGCGCAGCGCGGCGGCGGCGGCCTCGACGACGGGCTCGGGTGCCGTGAAGTCCGGCTCGCCGATCCCCATGTGGATGATGTCGCGTCCAGCACGCTCGAGCTTCGCGGCTTCCTTCGCCAGTTCCATGACGTAGAAAGGCTGGATCTCGTCGACGCGCGCGGCTAGCCGCAGCAGCGGTTCGGCAACGGTGTTCATGCGGGTCTTTCCAGTGCTGACAGATCACGCGGCGCGCGGGGCGGGGCGCTCAGACGCACCCGCTTGCCCCGGCGGCTCGCGTTCTTACGACTTGCGGGCGTTTTGCGCTTCGGCGGCGCGCAGTTGCGCCGCGAGCTTGTCGAGCACGCCGTTCACGTACTTGTAGCCGTCCGAGCCGCCGAAGGTCTTCGTGAGCTCGACCGCCTCGTTGATCACGACGCGGTACGGAATGTCGACGTGATGCTTGAACTCGTAGGTCGCGACGAGCAGCACCGCGCGTTCGACGGGCGAAAGCTGCTCGATCGGACGGTCGAGGCACGGCGTGATGGCGGCGGACAGTTCGTCCGACTCGCGGATGACGCCGTGCAGGATCGCGTCCAGATGCTCGTGATCGGCCTTGTCGTAGCCCTGCGAACCGCGCAGTTGCGCGTCGATCTCGCCGGCGGGCACACCCGACAGCAGCCACTGATACAACCCCTGCGTGGCCAGTTCGCGGGAGCGGCGGCGCGCGCTCTTCATTGCTGCTCCTCTTCGTCTTCCTCGTCTTCTTCTTCGTCGTCGCCGCCGTCGAGCTGCTCCAGCGCCACCGTCAGGTTCGCCATTTCCACGGCGACGCGCGCGGCGTCACGACCCTTCTCGGTCATGCGGGCCACGGCCTGCTCGTCGTTCTCGGTGGTGAGTACGGCGTTCGCGATGGGCACGTTGAAGTCGAGCGAAACGCGCGAGATGCCCGCGCCGCTTTCGTTCGAGACGAGTTCGAAGTGGTACGTCTCGCCGCGCACGACCGCGCCGAGCGCGATCAGGGCGTCGAACTGGCCGCTTTCGGCGAGCTTTTGCAGCGCGAGCGGGATTTCGAGTGCGCCCGGAACGGTGACGAGCAGCACGTCTTCGCCCGTCACGCCGAGGCGTTCGAGTTCTTCGATGCAGGCGTCGGCGAGGCCGTTGCAGACGGGTTCGTTAAAGCGCGACTGGACGATGCCGATGCGCAGTCCGTCGCCGTCGAGGTTCGGTTGGTATTGTCCGATTTCCATGTGGTGTCCGTAAGTTCGGTTGAGCGTGGTGACGCGTGAAAAGAGCGCGATGCGACTTCAGGCGCGCGACGAGGCAGGGTCGGCGGCATCCGGCGGGCAGGGCGCTTGCGCGCTGCCGCCGGGCATCGGCACGAAGCCGGTGACCTCGAGACCGTAGCCCGACATGCTGCCGAGGCGGCGCGGCTTCGAGAGCACCTGCATGCGGCCCACGCCGAGTTCGCGCAGGATCTGCGCGCCGATGCCGTAGGTCTTGAAGTCCACCGGCCGGCGCGAGAGCGCTTCCGCGCGTTCTTTCTGGTCGAACGCCTTGAAGACGTCGATCAGGTGTTCCTTGGGTTCGCCGCAGTTGAGCATGACGATCACGCCGACGTCGCGCGAGGCGATCTCGCGCATGGCGGCGTCGAGCGTCCACGAGTGCGTGGACGAACCCGTTTCGAGCAGATCCAGCACCGAGAGCGGCTCGTGCACGCGCACGGGCGTATCGACGTCGGGCTTCGGCGTGCCGCGCACGAGGGCGATGTGCGGCGTGCGCGTGGGGTGATCGACGTACATGACCGCGCGGAACGGGCCGTGGGCGGTTTGCATGGTGCGTTCGGCCACGCGCTCGACGATCGATTCGGTGCGGCTGCGGTAGTGGATCAGGTCCGCGATGGTGCCGACCTTCAGGCCGTGCTCCTGCGCGAACTCGATGAGGTCGGGCAGGCGTGCCATCGTGCCGTCGTCCTTGATGACTTCGCAGATCACCGAGGCCGGCGTGAGGCCGGCAAGCGCCGTGAAGTCGCAGCCTGCTTCGGTGTGGCCTGCACGCACGAGCACGCCGCCTGGCTGCGCCATGATCGGGAACACGTGGCCGGGCTGCACGATGTGCTCGGCGCGCGCGTCGTGCGCGACGGCCGCCTGGATCGTGCGGGCGCGGTCGGCGGCGGAAATGCCGGTCGTGACGCCTTCGGCGGCCTCGATGCTGACCGTGAACGCCGTGCCGTACTGCGTGCCGTTGCGGTAGGTCATGAGCGGCAGGTTGAGCAGCTTGCAGCGCTCCTGGGTGAGCGTGAGGCAGATCAGCCCGCGGCCGTACTTCGCCATGAAATTGATGGCCTCAGGCGTGACGAACTCCGCAGCGATGACGAGGTCGCCCTCGTTTTCCCGGTCTTCTTCGTCGACGAGGATGACCATCTTGCCGGCTTTGAGCTCGGCGATGATCTCAGGGGTGGAGGCGAGCGTCATGTTGGGATTCTGGCTGCGATTCTGGCTGGAAAGGCCACATTTTACGCCACGCGGGCGGGCGCGTCGCCCAGAACGCGGGAGGACGCAGCGCCTTTTGCGCCGATGGCGCTCGCGGCGTGCCGCTTCAGCGCAGGACCACGTCGTCGGCGAGCCCCTTCGTCAGTTCCAGCGCCTGGCGCTCGAACAGGCGCCGGTACAGGCCGTTTTCGCGGCGCACGAGCGCGTCGTGCGTGCCTTCTTCCGCCACGCGTCCGCGCTCGAGCACCAGCAGCCGGTCGAGCGCGCGCACGGTCGAGAGCCGGTGCGCGACGACCACGGTCGTGCGGCCCTCCATGAGCCGCTCCATGGCCTGCTGGATCAGCACTTCGCTTTCGCTGTCGAGGCTCGAGGTCGCTTCGTCGAAAATCAGGATCGGTGCATTCGCGAGAAACGCGCGCGCGATCGCCACGCGCTGGCGCTCGCCGCCCGAGAGCTTCACGCCGCGTTCGCCCACGAGCGTGTCGTAGCCGTGCGGCAGCGCCGCGATGAAGTCGTGGGCGCTCGCAAGCTTCGCAGCGCGCTCGATTTCGGCGTGCGTGGCGCCGGGCCGGGCATAAGCGATGTTCTCGGCAAGCGAGCGGTGGAACAGCACCGGCTCCTGCTGCACGATGGCGATCTGCGAGCGCAGCGACGCCTGCTGCACGCGCGCGATGTCCTGGCCGTCGATCGTGATGCGCCCGCCGGAAACGTCGTACAGGCGCTGGATCAGCTTGATCAGCGTGGTTTTGCCGGAGCCCGAATGGCCGACGAGGCCCACGCGCTCGCCCGGCGCGATACGCAGCGTGAGGTTCTCGTAGAGCGGCCTCGTGTCCGCGTCATAGCGGAACGTCATGTTCTCGAAGCGGATATCGCCCTGATCGATCACGATGGGCGGCGCATCGCGCTCGTCCTCGATGCCGAGCGGCGCCGCGTCGAGCGCGACGAGTTCTTCCATGTCGTTGACCGAGCGCTGCAGGTTGCGCACGTGCATGCCCACGTCGCGCAGATAACCCTTGAGCAGGAAGAACAGCGTGAGCGCGAACGTGATGTCGCCCACGCTCGCGAGACCGCGTGCCCAAAGCAGCAGCGCCGCGCCGAGAATGGCCGCCTGCATGCCCACGAGCAGCGCGCCCTGCACGCCGCCGTTGAGCGTGCCGCGCTGCCAGGTGCGCCGCGTGCGGCTGCTCCACTTCGTGACGACGCGCGCGAGCCGCGCTTCTTCGCGCGTTTCCGCGCCGAACGCCTTGACGACGGCGTTGCACGAGATGGCATCGGCGAGCGCGCCGCCCATCTTCGTATCCCACTGGTTCGCGAGCCGGGCCGAGGGTGCGACGTAAAAAAGCGACAGCGAGATCGTGATCGCCAGATACACCGCCGAGCCGAGGCCGACCACGAGGCCCATCACATGCCACTGCACGGCGAGCAGGATGGTCGAGCCGACCAGCATGACGAGCGACGGGAAGAGGGCGACGAGCAGCGTGTCGTTGAGCAGGTCGAGCGCCCACATGCCGCGCGTGATCTTGCGCACCGTGGAGCCGGCGAAGCTGTTCGCGTGCCAGTCCGTCGAGAAGCGCTGCACGCGGTGAAAGGCCTGCGTGGCGATCTCGCTCATCATGCGCAGCGTCAGCGTGATGATGTTGCGGTACGCGGCCTGCCGCATGAGCGTGCCGCCGAGCCCGAGCGCCGTGAGGGCCCAGAACGCGGCGACCGCCGCATGCCAGGCGGCGCTGCCGGCTGCGCCGCCGTGCGTGAGGGCATCGACGAGCTGGCCGGCATAGTGCGGCGTGAGCACGTCGGCGAGCGCGCCGAGCAGCGAGGCGAGCGCAACGGCCGTGACGCGCGCCGGCTGGCGCGCCCAGTGCCGGAAGGTGAAGCCGAGGACCTTGCGGAACGTTTGTCCGCCCGATTCGGGTTGGTTATTTAGCTCTGTCATGGACAGCATGCTCCGGCCGTGACGCCCGAAGACTCTCCTGAAGGAAGCATGAAGCGTTAAGACGGAAAACGGGCTTCGCACGTCCTGGCGTGCAAAGCCGGACGGCCTGACCTCGAATTCGCTGAATACGGCGCGGCGCCTGGAAACGTGCCGCGCGGGACGCGCTATGGCTGCGCTGGAAGCGGGACGGTTGCGTGACGCGACGCAACGTGCAGCATCACCCGGACCATCGGCATGGCGGCGCTCGTGTCAATCGTTGCCAACTGTGCCTCCTGGTTCGATTCGGGTGATGGGAGCGCGGCACGCCGTATGGCGTGCGCGCAGGGAAGGCTAGATTCTATCAGCGCCCCGGCGCGCGTGCTTGCGCGCGTGCGGGGCAGGCATTGCGGCGGTTCGGCGGCTTTTAATGCTGCGCGGCCGAATTCGCTGCCTTTTCGGCCGAGAGCATGCGCTCCACATACCGCGCAATCAGATCGATCTCGAGATTCACCTTCGTGCCGGCCTGAAGATGCTTGAGCGTAGTGACTTCAACGGTGTGGGGAATCAGGTTGATCGAGAATTCACAGCCGTCCGCGCGATCGTCGACCGAGTTGACCGTGAGGCTCACGCCGTTCACGGTGATCGAGCCCTTGTAGGCGAGATAGCGGCCGATGTCCGCCGGCGCGAGAATGCGCAACTCGTGCGATTCGCCCACGGGTGCGAAGCGCGTGACGGTGCCGAGGCCGTCCACGTGACCCGAGACGATGTGGCCGCCGAGGCGGTCGTTCGCGCGCAGTGCCTTTTCGAGGTTCACTTCGCCCGTCGCCGCGAGGCCTACGGTGCGATTCAGGCTTTCGCGCGACACGTCGACGTCGAACCCCGTTGCCGACTTCTCGATGACGGTCATGCACGCGCCCTGGATCGCGATGCTGTCGCCGAGCTGCACGTCGTCGAGGCCCAGGCTGCCTGCGTTGACGGCGAGGCGCACGCCTGCGTCGGCGCCCGTGCCGAGCGGTTTGATCGATTCGATGCGGCCCACTGCCGCGACGATTCCGGTAAACATCGTGCTGTTCCTTGTGTTCAGTGCATCAGTTAGGTCAGGCGTCTTGCGTTGTGACGACGCGCGCGAGGATGCGCAGGTCGTTGCCGAGACGATCGACGGAATGAAATGCGAGGCGCGTGCGCTCGTCGAGCGTCGCGGGAGCCGCGATGTCGATCATGCCGAGCGAGTTCGTGCCGAGCAGCGACGGCGCCACGTACACGAGCAGTTCGTCCACGCAGCCTTCGCGCAGGAGCGACCCGTTGAGCTTGTAGCCGGCTTCCACGTGCAGTTCGTTGACGCCGCGCGCAGCGAGTTCCGCGAGCATGGCCGGCAGATCGACCTTGCCTTGCTCGTTGCCGAGCGCAACGATTTCGGCGCCGCGCACGCGCAGCGCTTCGGCGCGTTCTTCGTTGCTCGCGTCGAGTGCCGCGCAGAACACGAGCGTCGGCGCGCCGACGAAGATCTGCGCGAGCGGCGAGGCGTCGAGCCGGCTGTCGATCAGCACGCGCCTCGGCTGGCGCGGCGTGTCGACGGCGCGCACGGTCATGCGCGGATCGTCTTCCTTCACCGTGCCGATACCCGTCAGGATGGCCGAGGCGCGTGCGCGCCAGGCGTGACCGTCGGCGCGTGCGGCTTCACCGGTGATCCATTGGCTTTCGCCCGAGGGCAGGCCCGTGCGGCCGTCGAGCGATGCCGCCACCTTCATGCGCACCCATGGGCGCTTGCGCGTCATGCGCGAAACGAAGCCGATGTTCAGCTCGCGCGCCTCGTTGGCGAGGAGGCCGCAACGCACGTCGATCCCGGCGTCGCGCAGGATCGACAGGCCGCGCCCGGACACGAGCGGATTCGGGTCTTCCATCGCCGCGATTACGCGCCCGACCTTCGCTTCGATCAACGCATTCGCACAAGGCGGCGTGCGGCCGAAGTGGCTGCACGGCTCGAGCGTCACATAGGCCGTCGCGCCGCGCAGGTCGTGGCCGCGCGCGCGGGCGTCCTTCATCGCCTGGATTTCGGCGTGATCCTGGCCAGCCGGCTGCGTGTAGCCTTCGCCGATCACCACGCCGTCCTTCACCAGCACGCAGCCCACGCGCGGGTTCGGGTCGGTCGTGTACAGGCCGCGCTGCGCGAGCGCGAGCGCACGCTCCATGTGGACGAAATCGGATTGCGAAAACATCGTCGGGCTTTCTCCCGGGCGGCGGTCGGATGGGGGCCGGCGAGGCGCGCGCTGCGCCGGCGGTCGATGGCGTAATGCCTTATTGCGTCACGTTTTCAGCCGCGGCTTCCGCTGTGAACGCGCTGCGCGCCGCGCCGATCGTCTCGTCGAGGATCGTGTCGTCGTGGGCGCTCGACACGAAACCCGCCTCGTAGGCCGAAGGCGCGAAGTAGACGCCCGCGTCCAGCATGCGGTGGAAGAAGCGGTTGAAGCGCGCGATGTCGCTCTTCGTGACCTCGGCGAAACTGCCCGGCACCTTGTCCGCGAAATAGAGGCCGAACATGCCGCCCACCGAATCCGCCACGAACGGCACCTTCGTTTCGCGCGCGGCGGCCGTTAGCCCCTTCGCGAGACGTGCGGTCTTCGCGGTGAGCTGCTCGTAGAAGCCGGGCGCCTGAATGAGCTGCAGCGTCTTCAAGCCCGCCGCGACGGCGATCGGGTTGCCCGAGAGCGTACCTGCCTGGTACACCGAGCCGTTGGGCGCGAGGTGATCCATGATCTCGCGGCGGCCGCCGAACGCCGCCGCCGGCATGCCGCCGCCGATCACCTTGCCGAGGCACACCATGTCGGCCTCGACGCCGTAGAGCGCCTGCGCGCCGCGCAGGCCGACGCGGAAACCGCACATCACTTCGTCGAAGATCAGCACGCTGCCGTGCTTCGCCGTGAGGCTGCGCAGCGCGCCGATGAATTCGGGCGTGGCCTTCACGAGGTTCATGTTGCCCGCGACCGGCTCGACGATCACGGCGGCGATCTCGTCGCCGAACGCCTTGAACGCTTCTTCGAGTGCGGCGACGTTGTTGTATTCGAGCACCGTGGTGTGCTTCGCGATGTCCACCGGCACGCCCGCCGAAGTCGGGTTGCCGAACGTGAGCAGGCCCGAGCCCGCCTTCACGAGCAGGCTGTCGGCGTGGCCGTGGTAGCAGCCTTCGAACTTCACGATGCGGTCGCGCTTCGTGAAACCGCGCGCGAGGCGCAGCGCGCTCATCGTGGCCTCGGTGCCGCTCGACACCATGCGCACCTGCTCCATCGACGGCACGATCTTGCAGATTTCCTCGGCGATCTCGATCTCGGCCTCGGTCGGCGCGCCGAACGAGAAGCCGTTCGCGAGCACGCGCTGCACGGCGTCGAGCACTTCCGGATGCACGTGGCCAACGATCATCGGGCCCCACGAGCCGATGTAGTCGATATAGCGCTTGCCCTCGGCGTCCCAGAAGTACGGCCCCTGCGCGCGCTCGATGAAGCGCGGCGTGCCGCCGACCGAGCGGAACGCGCGCACGGGCGAATTCACGCCGCCCGGGATGGTGCGCTGGGCGCGTTCGAAGAGGGCTTCGTTACGGTTCTGGGTGCTGGGCTGGGTGCTGGACATGAGTGCTGGACCTGCGAAAGTGGTGTGGCGCGCGGCGCTGACGAAAGGGGCCGGCGTACGGACCCAGGCGGCGCCGCAAGGGCGCGGGCGATGGGGCTGTGCTCCCGAAATTGTACCGGAGTCGCGCGGATCGGGCCGGCGCCCCGGGTTGGCTTGGGCGTTCCCGGGCGGCCTGATTCAGCGCGCTGGTTCCTTGCGTTTGCGTGTTGGCGGCAGCGCGAGGGGCGCCGCCGTCTCGCGCGGATCGACTTTCACGGCGGCTCGTTTGCGCGCGGGCCGGGTTACGCCCGGTGCGGATCCGTCTTGCGCCGCCGATGCCATGCGCGCGTCGTGCCACGCCTGCATGGCCGCGAGCGCCGGCGCCGGCATCGGCCGCCGCCCTGTCAGCTCCGCCCAGCGCTTTTCCAGCGCGCCTTCGGCGACCGGCTTGATGACCGTGCCTGAACTCTGCGCGTCCCACGTCTGGATCGAAAACGGGTGCGGCCGCAGATCGTCCCGCGCGACGACCACTTCTTCGCCCGCATCGACGAGCCAGTCGTAGACGAAGTCGATGCACAGCCGGTAGCCGCGCTTGTACGCGGCGTCCGGCACCTCGTAAGGCGCGCGCGTGACGTAGCCGGACCCGAAGAGCCCGCGCGGCTCGCTGGCGACGCGGTGCAGGAACACCCGGTCGCCCGGCAGGATGCCGCGTGCGAAGCCGCATCCCCAGGTGTCGGCGACGGCTTCCCCTGCGCGCACGCGGCGCGCGAAGTCGGGCAGTTCGGGCCAGGGCCACTTCTTGGGGCTCCAGATGAGCAGGAAGGCGGTCATATCGGCGACGCGGCAAGTTGAGCGAAAGCGGGCAGCTTAGCGCAAAGCCGCGACGCCGCCGCATGTGAGGCCGCGCATGGCGGGCGAGGGGCGTCAGGTACAATTCGGCGGCACCGCGTTGCCGTTTCGTCCGCTTTCGTCCGCTCCCGCAGCGACGGATGAATCGGCCCATGACATCGAGACCGCGCGCGCCGCGCGCGCTCCGCCGCCCTACACACCATGTCCCATTCCCCGCGCCGCCGGCCCGATGGCCGGCTGATCCTGTTGCTGGGCGCACTCGCCGCCTGCGGCCCGCTCGCCACCGACATGTATCTGCCGAGCCTGCCCGCCATCGCGCAGTCGTTCGGCGTGAGCGCCGCCGCCGCGGCCTCGACGCTCACGAGCTTCATGGCCGGCTTCTCGATCGGCATGCTGCTGTACGGCCCGGTTTCCGACGCGTATGGCCGCCGCCCCGTGCTGCTCGGCGGCATCGCGCTCTTCACGCTCGCCAGCATTGCCTGCTGGCTCTCGTTCTCGGTGGGCGAGCTCGTGATCGTGCGCTTTCTTCAGGCGCTCGGCGCGGGCGCGGCCTCGGTGCTGTCGCGGGCCATCGCGCGCGACGCCCACGAGCCTTCCGACGCGGCCAAAGTCCTCTCGATGGTCGCGATCGTCACGGCGATCGGGCCGCTGCTCGCGCCGCTCATCGGCGGACAGCTGCTGCTGATCGGCGGCTGGCGCGTGGTGTTCGTCGCGCTCACGCTCTTCGGCCTCGCGTGCGCCGTGGCCGCCTACCTGCGCGTGCCCGAAACCTGGCCGCCGGAAAAGCGCGAAAGCGCAGCCGTGCTGCGCTCGTTCGCGGCCTACGGACGCCTGCTGCGCGATCCGCTCGTGTGGGGGCACATGCTCTGCGGCGGCATGGCGTTCGCCGCGATGTTCACCTACATTTCGGCCACGCCGTTCGTCTATATCGAGTACTTCCACGTCTCGCCGCAGCACTATGGGTTCTTCTTCGGCGCGAACGTGTTCGGCATCATGCTCGGCAACTTTCTGAACACGCGCTTCATCGGGCGGCTCGGCACGCTTCGCATGGTGTCGATTGCGTCGGGCGTGAGCGTTGCCGCGTCGCTCTTCGTCGCGCTCATGTGCGTGACCGGCTGGGGCGGCCTGTGGTCGATCGTGTTCGGCCTCTTCTTCGTGGTGAGCGTGGTGGGACTGCTCGGCGCGAACTGCGCAACCGATCTCATGTACCGCTATCCGAAGAACGCGGGCGCGGCAGCGGCGGTGTTCGGCGCGACGCAGCTTGGCCTCGGCGCGCTCGCCAGCGCCGTGGTCGGCTGGTTCCCGGGTATCTCCCCGTTCGGCATGGGCGTGACGATCGGCGTGTGCGGCCTGCTCACGTGGGTGGGGCGCGCGCTCGTCGTGAAGTGGCACGGCACGCCGGCACCGGAGGCGGTGCAAACGGCCACGCCGTGAGCGCGACGTGGCGCGCAACGAAAATGGGACGCCGAGGCGTCCCATTTTTTTCATCGATCGAGTAAGCGGACTTCAGTCGCGCGCCGTAGGCGAAGCGCCGTGGCTCAACCAGTCCAGCACGGCCGATGCGTCGTCGTCGGCATGCTCGCGCGCCTTTTCGACGGCGTCGCCGAGATCCGCATCGGGCGAAGCACGGCGAATCGCGACGCCCACCGCGAGGATGTCGATCATCAGCAGATGCAGGATGCGCGAGATCATCGAAAGCTGCGATTCGCGCATTTCGATGTGATCGGTTTCGAGCGCAACGGTCGCGCGTCTCGCGAGCGGCGTGTTGCTCGACGTGATCGCGATTACCTTCGCGCCCGCCTGCATGGCGACGTCGAGCACACGCAGCAGTTCCGGCGCGCGGCCCGACTTCGAGACGGCCACGATCACGTCGCCCTTGCCGAGCAGTGCGGCGGAAGCGGCCTGCATGTACAGGTCGCCATAGGCGATGGTCGGGATGCCGAAGCGGAAGAACTTGTAGTGCGCGTCCTGCGCGACGATGTGCGAATTGCCGAGGCCATAGAACTCGATGCGGCGCGCGCCGTTGAGCAGCGTGATCGCATTCTCGACCTGCTCGAAGTTCAGGTGCTCGCGCAGTTGCAGGATGGCCGACACGGTGTTGTCGAGCACCTTCGCGCCGAAGTCGGTGGCGGTGTCGCCCAGGTGCACCTGGCTGTGGCTCACCGGAATCGTGCCCGTGAGGCCCGTGGCGAGCTTGAGCTTGAAGTCTGAGAGGCCCTGGCAGCCGAGCGAGCGGCAGAAGCGGATGACCGTGGGCTGGCTCACGTCGGCCTTGCGCGCGATATCGACGATCGGATCGTTGATGATCGAGCGCGGATGGTTGAGCGCGAGGTCGGCCACGCGGCGTTCGGCGGGCGTGAGCGCATCGCGCATCTGGCGAATGCGTTCGAACACGGCCGACGAGCCGCCGCCCGCGCGATTCGACAACTGCTCCGCGAGAATGGCCGACACGCCGAGGAACGCCGGATACTCCGCCGTGATCACGTAAGTGGGCACGTTCGAGAGATACGTGTCGAAACGGCCCTTCGCCTCGAAGCGCCGGCGGAACGACGAGCGCGTGAAGAGCTCGCCCAGGCGCGGCACCACGCCGCCGCCGATGTAGATGCCGCCGAGCGAGCCGAGCGTCATGGCGATGTTGCCCGCGAAGCTGCCGAGAATGCCGCAGAAGCATTCGACGGTCTCGACCGCGAGCGGCTCGCCCTCGTGGGCGCGTTTCACGACTTCGGCCGTGCCGAGGTCGGCGGGCAGCTTTTTCTTGTCGCGAGCGGCGAGCGCGCGATAGATCAGTTCGAGGCCAGGCCCCGCGCACACGCGTTCGAACGACACATGCGGCCACTTCGTGCGCGCGAACTGCAGCACGATGTCTTCGCGCTCGTCCTGCGGCGAGAAGCTCGCGTGGCCGCCTTCGCTGCCGAGCGCGATCCAGCGGTCGTCGGCGGGAATCAGGCCCGAGACGCCGAGACCCGTGCCCGGCCCGAGCAGGCCGATCACGCTGTTCTGGCGGCGCTGGCCGCCGCCAACCTGCACGCGCTGCGAGTCGGTCAGGCCGGGCAGCGCCATGGCGAGCGCGGTGAAGTCGTTGACGACCAGCAGCGTGTCGAAGCCGAGCGAGCGGCGCGTCGCTTCGATCGAGAAGGTCCAGTCGTGATTGGTCATGCGCACCTGGTCGCCGTCGACCGGATTCGCAATCGCGATGGCCGCATGATTCACGCGGCCGATCTTGTTGTCCTTCAGGTACTGCTGGATCACTTCCGCGACGCCCGGATACTGCGCGCACGGATACACGCGCACCTGGCCGATTTCGCCCGGACCCGTTTCCAGCGCGAAGCGCGCGTTGGTTCCGCCGATGTCGGCGAGCAGCCTCGGACCGTCGGCGTGCTGGCCTGCGCCAGGGGCGTTTTTATTAGGCGCACCAGTAGACATCGAGTCTCACTCCCTTGTCGTTCGCCAGCTTCGAGATGGCGTTGTTTTGTTCGGCCGCGGCGGCCTGTTGCAGCACTTCGAGCTTGCGCTGTCCCGCGATCAGCAGGAACAGCCGGTCGACCTGGCGCAGCGCCTGCATCGACCACGAGACGCGCGCATGGGGCGCTGCCTGCGGATGCACGGCCACGAACGGGCGCGCCGTGGTGATGGCTTCGTGCCATTCGGGGGCGTCGGCGAAAATCGAGGCCGTGTGGCCGTCCTCGCCCATGCCGAGCACGGCGACGTTCGGCAGCTTGCGGGCCGGGTCGGCGTTGAGCGCGGCGACATGCGCGTCGAGGTCCTGCGCCACGTCGACGAGCGGCAGGAAGCGCGCGCCGGCCGCTTCGTGCGTGAGCAGCGTCTCGCGCGCGAGACGCGCGTTGCTCGCGGAGTCGGTGTCGGGCACCCAGCGGTCGTCGACGAGCGTGACGTCGATGTGCGCCCAGTCGAAACGGTGCGTCGAGAGGGCCTCGAGGAACGGGCGGGGGCTCGTGCCGCCGGAGACGGCGAGCGTGGCCCGGCGCGCGGCAGTACCGGGCGCCGCCTGCTGAGCGGCGAGCGACGCATGTAGCGCGTCGCCCACGGCTCGCGCCAGCGCGTCGGATTGGACGCGCGGGTCGTCGAATACGTGAAGCTCGATCACTTCTCCTCCATGCTGCTTTTTTGTAGATCTACGGGGTAGTTCATCTGTCCGGTCCGGCGTCGCGCTCGCTGAGCGTACCGCCATGCAATCCCATCAATTCTCTTCTTCGAGCCAGCAGGTGCCATGCTGCGCGAGCATCGCGCTCGAAGCCGCCGGACCCCATGTGCCGGCCGCGTACGGCTTGGGCG
This sequence comes from Paraburkholderia silvatlantica, assembly GCF_003096715.1. Taxonomy (GTDB): domain Bacteria; phylum Pseudomonadota; class Gammaproteobacteria; order Burkholderiales; family Burkholderiaceae; genus Paraburkholderia; species Paraburkholderia silvatlantica. The sequence continues at coordinate 17,660 of NZ_QEOL01000006.1, read as the reverse complement.
CGCGCGGCGTTGCCGCCCACTCGTTGAGGATCGGCTCGACCCACGTCCATGCCGCCTCCTGCTCGTCGCGGCGCACGAAGAGGGCGAGGCGCCCGTTGATCACGTCGAGCAGCAGGCGCTGGTAGGCCTCCATCTGGCCTTCGCGGAAGAACTGGTCGAACGCGAGGTCCAGATGCACGCTCGCGAGATTCATGCCTTCGCCGGGCTGCTTCGCGAGGCAGTAGAGGCGGATGTTCTCGTTCGGCTGCAGACGGATCACGAGGCGGTTCGCGCCCGGGCGCAGCGCCGGCGCACCGAGCGCCGAATGCGGCACCGGACGGAAGTTCACGACGATCTCGGCCACGCGGTCGGCAAGGCGCTTGCCGGTGCGCAGGAAGAAGGGCACGCCCGCCCAGCGCCAGTTCTCGATCTCCACCTTGAGCGCGACGAAGGTTTCCGTGTGGCTCTCGGGCTTCACGCCATGCTCGGTCGCATAGCCCGGCACCGCCTGGCCGCGGATCACGCCCGCATGGTACTGCCCGCGCACGGCGACCTTGCTGATGTCGAGCGGATTGATCGGCTTGAGCGCGCGCAGCACGCGCAGCTTTTCGTCGCGCACCGAATCCGAATCCATCGAATGCGGCGGCTCCATGGCGACGATCGAAAGCAGCTGCAACAGGTGATTTTGCACCATGTCGCGCAGCGCGCCAGTGTTGTCATAAAAGTCGCCGCGCGCTTCGACGCCCAGTTCTTCGGCAATCGTGATCTGGATGCTCTCGACCCATTCGCGACGCCACAGCGGCTCGAAAAGCGCGTTGCCGAAACGCAGCGCGAGCAGGTTCTGCACCGGCTCCTTGCCGAGGTAGTGGTCGATGCGGTAGATCTGGCCTTCCGCGAAGATCTCGCCCACCGCGTCGTTGATCGCGTTGGACGACTTGAGGTCGTAGCCGAGCGGCTTTTCCAGCACGATGCGCGAGTTTTCGTTCAGGCCCACGGCGGCAAGCGCGCGGCAGATCGGCACGAACAGCGACGGGCCCGTCGCCAGATAGAACACGCGGATGCCGGGCAGCGACGCGATGCCGTCGCGCAGATGCGTGAAGTCTTCGGCGCGCGAGAGGTCGAGCTTCACGTAGACGATGCGCTCGAGGAAGCTGGCCCAGGCGTTGTCGTCGAAGCCGCCGTTCTTCTTCACGTGCGGCTTGACGTGCTCGTCGACCCACTGGATGTACGCGGCGCGATCCTCTTCGTGGCGCGCGACGCCCACGATCTTGCCGGACTCCGCGAGCATGCCTGAACGGTGCGCTTCATACAGGGCGGGGAGGATCTTGCGCATCGACAAGTCGCCGGTGGCGCCGAAGAGCACGAACGTGAAACCTGAATCGATCTGGGTTTGCATGAGTCTCAGTCAGAATCCTGGGGGGCCGCTGCAGGGTACAACGGGTGTCCGTCTGCGTGGGCGATCGGGCGGCCGTAGTCCGATAAAATTTTTTTTGACACTGAATTGTAGTTTAACTACAATCCAAATCAAGAGGTAACGTTCATTCGATGAAAAAAGCGTGGAACGCAGCCAGCAAGGCGGTTTGCGCAGTTTCGCGAGCGGACGGAATGCCCCTCATGTTAACGGAGAACAACGCGGGACTCAGCCCGGCTTGCCAGTGAGCCGCGCGCCCGGTTCCCCGGCGTGCGGAGGCTTCAAGGCTGCGTGACGCAAGCGGCGCCTCGGCCGGCCGGGTGGCCGGTGAAAATCAAAAGAGGAGACAGTCAAGTTGCATTCCGAACCACTCATCTCTTGAGCGTCCTGCGGCCGGTAACCGGCACGCGGCCCGCGCGCATCCAATGAAAAGCACGCGCGCGCGGCACTCCGGCGCCCGTCCGTCCAGTGTTTTGCCTGTTTTGCCTGTTTGACCAACCACCGCACCCTGGCGATCAGGGGCCAATCGTTTTTTGTTCAGGTGTCTGGAGGAGATAAGCAATGAAATTCCGCGCGATCATGGGCGCCCTGTGCGCAGCAGGTCTGTTGGGCGGCGTCGCCACGGCGCAAGCAGCCGAGTCCCTCGAAGTGCTGCACTGGTGGACTTCGGGCGGCGAGTCGAAGGCCGTTGGCGTGCTCAAGGACGACATGACGAAGCAGGGCTATGTGTGGAAGGACTTCGCGGTCGCCGGTGGCGCGGGTGCGGCGGCCATGACCGCACTGAAGACCCAGGTGATCTCGGGCAACGCACCGACGGCCGCCCAGATCAAGGGTCCGCTGATCCAGGAATGGGCCGACCAGGGCGTGCTGGTGAACGTCGACTCCGTCGCCGGCGACTGGAAGGCCAATCTGCCGCCGCAGATCGACAAGATCATGCACGCCGAAGGCCACTACGTTGCCGCGCCGTTCTCGGTGCACCGGGTGAACTGGGTGTGGATCAACAAGGCGGCGCTCGACAAGGTGGGCGGCAAGGTGCCGACCACGTGGCCGGAATTCTTCGCGCTGGCCGACAAGATGAAGGCCGCAGGCATCCAGCCGGTCGCCGCTGGCGGCCAGCCGTGGCAGGACCTGACGCTGTGGGAAGACGTGGTCCTCTCGCAGGGTGCGGACTTCTACAAGAAGGCGCTCGTCGACCTCGACCAGAAGACCCTCACGTCGCAGCAGATGGTCGGCGTGTTCGACACGGTGCGCAAGATCGAGTCGTACATGGATAACGGCCGCACGGGCCGCGACTGGAACCTCGCCACGGCCATGGTCATCAACGGCAAGGCCGGCATGCAGTTCATGGGCGACTGGGCCAAGGGCGAGTTCGCGAACGCGAACAAGCAGCCGGATACGGACTACGTTTGCGCAGCCGTGCCCGGCACGGCGAAGGCCTACACTTTTAACGTCGACTCGTTCGTGTTCTTCCAGCAGAAGGGCCAGAAGGAGGCAACGCCGGGCCAGCTCGCGCTCGCGAAGACGATCATGAGCCCGGGCTTCCAGGAGCAGTTCAGCCTGTACAAGGGTTCGATTCCGGTTCGTCTCGGCGTGGACATGAGCAAGTTCGACGCATGCGCGAAGAAGTCGTATGCGGATGAGCAGACCGCGATCAAGGCCGGCGGCTATGTGCCGTCGCTCGCTCACGGCATGGCTCAGCCGGACGCAACGGCCGGTGCGATCACCGACGTCGTGACGAAGTTCATGAACTCGAACCAGGATTCGAAGAGCGCGGTGGAAGCGCTCGCGAAGGCTGCGAAGACGAAGTGAGCGTAGCAGGTTAGTGCTGTAAGACGGGGGCGCCATACGTGGCGCGCCCCGGGCATGACGGTTCGCCCTCTGAACCCCATCATCGTGCGAAGGCTGTTTTCGCACCGTACCAGGAGTTGCGCAGTGACTGCTTCTCTTAGCGGCAACGGCAAGGCGGCCACGCCTGCTACCCGCCGCGCGTCGCCCATGGCGGCGCTCGCAGACCGCTGGATCCCGAAGCTGGTGCTTTCGCCCAGCATTCTGATCAGCCTCGTATTCGTCTACGGCTTCATTCTCATTACCGGCTATCTGTCGCTCTCGACCTCGCGGCTGATGCCGCGCTATGAATTCGCGGGTCTCGACCGCTATCGCGAGCTGTTCTCCAACGACGTCTGGTGGACGTCCGCGCAGAACCTCGGATGGTTCGGCATCCCGTTCATCGCGATCTGCGTGGGGCTCGGGCTGCTCCTCGCGATCCTGCTCGACCAGCAGATTCGCCAGGAAGGCGCGCTGCGCGCGGTGTTCCTCTATCCGATGGCGCTCTCGTACATCGTGACGGGCACGGCATGGCAGTGGATCTTCAATCCGGACCTCGGCATTCAGCAGGTGATGCACAGCATCGGCTGGATGAGCTTCCACATCGACTGGCTCAACGACCCGGACAAGGCCATTTTCTGTATCGTGGTCGCCGCCGTGTGGCAGTCCACGGGCTTTTGCATGGCGCTGTTCCTGGCCGGCCTGCGCGGTGTCGATAGCGAGATCTTCAAGGCGGCCCAGGTGGACGGCGCGACGCTGCCCACGATCTACCGCAAGATCGTGATTCCGAGCATGCGTCCGGTGTTCTTCTCCGTGCTGCTGATCCTGTGCCACATCACGATCAAGACGTTCGACCTCGTCGTTGCCTTGACGGCCGGTGGCCCGGGCACGTCGTCGTCGCTGCCCGCCATCTTCATGTACACGTTTTCGTTCAACCGCGGGCAGCTCGGCGTCGGCGCAGCTTCGTCGATGATGATGCTCGCCACTGTCGTGGCCGTGCTCGTGCCGCTCATGTATCTGGAATCGAGGAGCACGCGCAATGCAGCCTAAGATGAACGTGAGCCGCGTGGTCATCTATGCGGCGCTGATCCTGTTCGCGTTGTACTTCCTGTTCCCGCTCTACGTGATGCTGTCGACATCGTTCAAGTCGCTCGACCAGATTCACACGGGCACCATGCTCTCGCTGCCCACGAGCCCGACCTTCGCGCCGTGGATCAAGGCGTGGAGCGAAGCCTGTACCGGCGTGCGCTGTGACGGCATGCAGCCGTTCTTCATGAACTCGGTGAAGATGGTGATTCCGGCCGTGCTGATCTCGTCGATCATCGGCGCGTTCAACGGTTACGTGCTCACGCACTGGCGCTTTCGCGGCGCGGACGCGCTCTTCACGATGCTGCTGGTGGGCTGCTTCATCCCGTTCCAGGCCATCTTGCTGCCGATGGCGCGTCTCGAAGGCTTCCTCGGCCTGTCGAACACGATTGGCGGTCTGGTGCTGGTGCACGTCGTGTACGGCATTGCGTTCACCACGATGTTCTTCCGCAACTTCTACGTGAGCGTGCCCGCTGAACTCGTCAAGGCCGCGCGCATCGACGGCGCCGGTTTCTTCATGATCTTCACGCGCATCATGCTGCCGATCTCGCTGCCCATCTTCATGGTGTGCCTGATCTGGCAATTCACGCAGATCTGGAATGACTTCCTGTTCGGTATCGTGTTTTCGGGCGTCGATTCGATGCCGATCACGGTGGCGCTGAACAATCTCGTGAACACGTCCACGGGCGTGAAGGAATACAACGTCGACATGGCCGGCGCGATCATCGCCGCGCTGCCCACGCTGCTCGTCTACGTGATCGCCGGCCGCTACTTCGTGCGCGGCCTCACGGCGGGCGCGGTGAAGGGTTAAACCCGCATTCGATTAAAAGGATTCATAGCATCATGGCAAGCCTTTCCATTCGCGACGTCTACAAGACCTACCCGAACGGGGTTCCCGTCCTCAAGGGCGTGAACATCGATATCGAAGACGGCCAGTTCCTGATTCTGGTCGGCGGCTCGGGTTGCGGCAAGTCGACGCTGCTCAACATGATCGCGGGTCTCGAAACCGTGACCAAGGGCGAGATCGCCATCGACGGCAAGGTGGTGAACAACCTCTCGCCGAAGGATCGCGACATCGCAATGGTGTTCCAGTCGTACGCGCTTTACCCGTCGATGACGGTGCGCGAGAACATCTCGTTCGGCCTGAACATCCGCAAGGTGCCGAAGAACCAGCAGACGGAGATCGTCGGCCGCGTGTCGAAGCTGCTGCAGATCGAGCACCTGCTCGACCGCAAGCCGGGCCAGCTTTCGGGCGGCCAGCGCCAGCGCGTGGCCATGGGCCGTGCGCTCGCGCGCGACCCCGTCATGTTCCTGTTCGACGAGCCGCTCTCGAACCTCGACGCGAAGCTGCGTATCGAAATGCGCTCGGAAATCAAGCTGCTGCATCAGCGCGTGGGCACGACCATCGTCTACGTGACGCACGACCAGATCGAGGCGATGACGCTCGGCGACCGCATCGCGGTCATGAAGGACGGCATCGTGCAGCAGTTCGGCGCGCCGCAGGAGATCTACGACTCGCCGTCGAACCTCTTCGTGGCGGGCTTCATTGGCGCGCCGCCGATGAACTTCATCAACGGCAAGCTGGTGGAGCAGGGTTCGGGCATCGGTATCGAACTCGACACGGGCGTGGCGCGCAGCGTGCTGAACCTGCCGTTCGAAGCGAACAAACTGCGCGGCCAGATCGGTCAGGAAGTGGTGCTGGGCCTGCGCCCGGAGCGCATCACCGACGCGCGCAGCTCGCACGACGGCCACGGCCACGAACTGCAGCGCCACTCGGTGAAGGTCGACGTGATCGAGCCGACCGGTCCGGACACGCTCGTGTTCGCGCAGGTGAACGGCAAGCGCATCGTGAGCCGCGTGCACCCGGGTGCGAACCCGCAGCCGCTCAACAACATGGAACTGCTGTTCGACGTTTCGAAGGCCGTGTTGTTCGACCCGAAGACGGAAGAGCGCCTCGCCTGATCGTCGCGCGCCGGTTTGCCCGGCGCAATGAAAAATCCCGTTTTGCTGCGCAAGCAGCAACGGGGTTTTTTCATATCGACACGCCGATGCGCGGTTCGGTCAGGGCGAGTGTGAATGATGCTGTCCGTGCCCGACCGGGTGCGGCTGCAACAGCACGAGCACAGCGCCCGCGCCGCCGTCGTGCGGCCGCGCCTGGCAGAACGCGATGACTTCTTCCTTCTGCACGAGCCACGCGCGCACCTTGCCCTTGAGCACCGGTTCCTTGCCGACGGAGCCGAGACCCTTGCCGTGGATCACGCGCACGCAGCGCAGCCCGCGCTTGCCCGCTTCACGGATGAAGTTCTGCAGCGCCTCGCGCGCTTCCTCGCGGCGCATGCCATGCAGGTCGAGCTGTGCCTGCACGATCCACGTGCCGCGCCGCAGCTTCTTGACGACCTCCTCGCTCACGCCGGGGCGGTGGTAGTAGAGCGAGTCGTCGGTGTCGAGAAAGGCTTCCGGGTCGAATTCGTCGGAGATCGCTTCGTGCAGCACGGCCTGCTCGTCGAGCTGCGTTTGCAGCGGCAGCGGCACCGGTGCCGCGCGGCGCGGCTGCGCGCGCGCAGGCTGCCTGAGCGGCGCGACCTGGCCGATCTCGCGGCGAAACAGGTCGCTGTCGGCGGCGGCTTCGACGCGCGCCGCCTGCGCGGCCGCGCGTTCGCGCTCGCGCTGGCGGGTTTGCACCTTGAGCGCGTCGCGCAGGCTGCCGAGGCCGGCGAAGCCAGAAGCCGTCTTGCCGGCAGCGGCTTCGTCCGCTGCCGGAACAGGCGTGGGCGCCGGAGCAGGGCGAGCCGTGGCGGGGCGCCTGGGCTCGCCCGGGTGGGGCACGTTCTTGGGCATGGCGAAGGACGCTGGGTGAATCTGCGCTCGTCCGGCTTAGCGGTCGGCTTCGGCGCTCATCACGTGCGCCTGGCCCAGCTCGTTGACGGTTTCGAGGTAGCGCTGCGCGTCGAGCGCGGCCATGCAGCCCGTACCGGCGCTCGTGATCGCCTGGCGATAGACGTGATCCTGCACGTCGCCGGCCGCGAACACACCCGGCACGCTCGTGCCGGTGGCGTTGCCGCTCAGGCCGCCGTTCGTGATGATGTAGCCGTTCTTCATCTCGAGCTGGCCTTCGAAGATGTCCGTGTTCGGCTTGTGGCCGATCGCGACGAACAGACCCTGCAAGTCGAGCTCGGTGGTCTCGCCCGTCTTCACGTTCTTGATGCGCAGGCCGTTCACGCCGCCTTCGTTGCCCTTCACTTCGTCGAGCACGTGATCCCACTTGATCTCGACGACGCCTTCCTTTTCCTTTTCCAGCAGGCGGTCGATCAGGATCGGCTCGGCGCGGAACTTGTCGCGGCGGTGAATGACCGTGACCTTCTTCGCGATGCCCGAGAGGTAGAGCGCTTCTTCGACGGCAGTGTTGCCGCCGCCGACCACGGCGACATGCTGGTTGCGGTAGAAGAAGCCGTCGCAGGTCGCGCAGGCCGACACGCCGCGGCCCATGTACAGCTCTTCGCTCGGCAGGCCGAGGTATTGCGCCGACGCGCCGGTCGCGATGATGAGCGAGTCGCAGGTGTACTCGCCCGAGTCGCCGATCAGGCGGATGGGCTTTTCGTTCAGCCTGGCCGTATGGATGTGATCGAACACGATTTCCGTGTTGAAGCGTTCGGCGTGCTCGAGGAAACGCTGCATCAGTTCGGGGCCTTGCACGCCGTTCGGGTCTGCGGGCCAGTTTTCGACGTCGGTCGTCGTCATGAGCTGGCCGCCCTGGGCGAGGCCCGTGACGAGCAGCGGCGCAAGGTTCGCGCGCGCCGCATAGACGGCAGCCGTGTATCCGGCGGGGCCGGAACCGAGAATCAGGACTTTCGCGTGTTTGGTTGCAGACATGATCGAATTCCGTAGAAAGACGCTGCGTGGCGCGTAAGGCAGGGCGCCCGGCAAGGGCCGCCCTGCGTTGCGGCGGGGCTCACGCATGAAGTTGGGCATCAGCCCGCAATTATAAAGGCGGGGGGAGTTCGCCGCGCGATGAAGCTTCCTCATCGGCGCGATAGCCTGGGCTTGCGGCCGGATGTCGCCCTGCGGCGCTTGCGCAGCGTTGTCAGTTACCGTCATTTACAGCGAGGGGGCGCCGGGGCAGAAACAACGCGTTTACAATAGGCCGGATCGGACGACGGCGGCCGCGCCCGTCTGCCCGGGGTTTTCGGGCATACGGCAGGACTGGCGGACCGCAAACGCATCAAGAATCAGCCCAGGATTCAATGGCCAAAGCTCCCTATTCCGCGCAGGCGCAGGCATTGCCTCACCGCATGTCGCGCCTTTTCACCGAAATTCGCTGGATCCTGCAGGTCGCGCTAGGCGTGTTCCTGCTGATGGCGCTCATCAGCTATAGCCGCCACGACCCGAGCTGGACGCACGCGGCCCAGGTCGACCACATCTCGAACTGGGCGGGGCGCGTCGGCGCGCGCGTCTCGGACATCCTGCTGCTGCTGTTCGGCCTTTCCGCCTACTGGTGGATCGTGCTGCTCGCGCGCCTCATCTCGGCGAACTACCAGCGCATCACGCGCCAGGAAGCGATTGCCGAAGATGACGACGACAAACCGCGCGACATCAGCTGGGTTGCCGAAGCCTTGTCGTTCGTGCTCGTCATGCTGTCGAGCTGCGGCATCGAAGCGCTGCGCATGTGGTCGCTCAAGGTGCAGCTGCCCCAGGCGCCCGGCGGCGTGGTGGGCGGCGCGGTTGCGCGCGGCGTTTCGCACGCGCTCGGCTTCACGGGCGGCACGCTCGCGCTCCTGCTCGCGCTCGCCATCGGTCTTTCGCTTTATTTCCGCTTTTCGTGGCTCTCGGTCGCCGAACGGGTCGGCGAATCCATCATCAACGCCGTGACCATGGCGAGGCTGCGCCGCGAGGCGGGCCGCGACCGCAAGCTCGGCGAAGCGGCGGCCGTGAAGCGCGAGGGCAAGGTCGAGCGCGGCCGCGTGAAGATCGAGGAACACGAGCCGGTCACGATCGTGCCGCCGGTGGTCACGCCGCAGCGCTCCGAGCGCGTGGAGAAAGAGCGCCAGGTGCCGCTCTTCAAGGACCTGCCGGGCGACTCCACGCTGCCGGCGATCTCGCTGCTCGACCCGGCGGCGGCCACCCAGGAAACCATCTCCGACGACACGCTCGAATTCACCTCGCGCCTGATCGAGAAGAAGCTCAAGGACTTCGGCGTGGACGTGGCCGTGGTGGCCGCGTACCCGGGCCCGGTCGTCACGCGTTACGAGATCGAACCGGCCACGGGCGTGAAGGGCAGCCAGATCGTGAACCTCGCGAAGGATCTTGCGCGTTCGCTCTCGCTCGTCTCGATCCGCGTGGTGGAAACGATTCCGGGCAAGAATTTCATGGCGCTCGAGCTGCCGAACCAGCGCCGCCAGACCGTGCGTCTTTCGGAAATCCTCGGCTCGGCGGTTTATGCCGACGCGCCTTCGGCGCTCACCATGGGCCTTGGCAAGGACATCGGCGGCAAGCCGGTTTGCGCCGATCTCGCGAAGATGCCCCACCTGCTCGTGGCCGGCACGACCGGCTCGGGCAAGTCGGTGGGGATCAACGCGATGATCCTGTCGCTGCTCTACAAGGCGAGCGCCGAGCAGGTCCGCATGATCCTGATCGACCCGAAGATGCTCGAAATGAGCGTCTACGAAGGCATTCCGCATCTGCTCTGCCCGGTCGTGACCGACATGCGCCAGGCCGGCAACGCGCTGAACTGGACCGTGGCCGAGATGGAGCGCCGCTACAAGCTCATGAGCAAGCTGGGCGTGCGCAATCTCGCGGGCTACAACAACAAGATCGAAGAGGCAAACAAGCGCGAGGAGAAGATCCCGAACCCGTTCAGCCTCACGCCGGACGATCCGGAACCGTGTCAGAAGCTGCCGCATATCGTGGTCGTGATCGACGAACTCGCCGACCTCATGATGGTGGTCGGCAAGAAGGTCGAAGAGCTGATCGCGCGCATCGCACAGAAGGCGCGCGCTGCCGGCATCCATCTGATTCTCGCGACGCAGCGGCCTTCGGTGGACGTCATCACTGGCCTCATCAAGGCCAACGTGCCGACGCGCATCGCGTTCCAGGTCTCCTCGAAGATCGACTCGCGCACGATTCTCGACCAGATGGGCGCCGAGTCGCTGCTCGGCATGGGCGACATGCTCTACCTGCCGCCGGGCACGGGTCTGCCCGTGCGCGTGCACGGCGCGTTCGTGGCCGACGACGAGGTGCACCGCGTCGTCGAGAAGCTCAAGGAGCAGGGCGAGCCGAACTATATCGAGGGCATTCTCGAAGGCGGGGTGGGCGGCGAGGGCGACGAGGGCACGGCTGCGGGAACCAGCGGCACCGGCGACGAGTCCGATCCGCTGTACGACCAGGCCGTCGAAGTGGTCATCAAGAACCGCCGCGCGTCGATTTCGCTCGTGCAGCGGCACTTGCGCATCGGCTACAACCGCGCGGCGCGGCTGCTCGAACAGATGGAGCAGTCGGGGCTCGTTTCGGCGATGTCGTCGAGCGGCAACCGCGAGATCCTCGTGCCCAACCGCGGCGACGCCGAATAAGCCACGCTGGCCGCCGCTTCGTGCAGCGGCTGCGGCAACGGCCCGGCCACGGCTCCCGGCAACCCGGCGGCCAAAGACACACCTCTTGGAGAATGATAGATGCAGTATCCGGCTGGACTTCCGACCCGCTTTGCGCGCATCGCGCGCCGCGCCCTCTTCGTTGCGCTCGGCGCGTCGGTCCTGATGGTGTCGCAGGCATATGCGAGCGGCACCGATCAACTGAAGCAGTTCGTCTCGCAGGTGCACGCCGCGCGCGGCAGTTTCGTCCAGCGGGAACTCAAGGCGCCCTCGGGCGCGAAGAACGCCAGCGACGCCATCGCCACGGCCACGATGAACGCCAGGACGTCGAGCGGCACATTCGTGTTCGCGCGGCCCGGCAAGTTCATCTGGACGTATGAGAAGCCATATCAGCAGGTGCTGCAGTCGGACGGCGACAACCTCTACGTCTACGACAAGGACCTTAACCAGGTGACCGAGCGCAAGCTCGGCGGCGCGCTCGGCGCGAGCCCGGCGGCGATCCTGTTCGGCAGCAACGATCTCGACAAGAACTTCACGCTCTCCGACGCGGGCGTGAAGAACGGCATCGACTGGCTGGAGCTGATTCCGAAATCGAAGGACACGCAGTTCAAGAGCGTGGGCATCGGCTTTCGTGACGGCAATCTCGAAGCCATGGAACTGCACGACGTGTTCGGCAACGTGACGCTGCTCACGTTCTCCAACATCGAGAAGAACCCGTCGCTGCCGGCTTCGACCTTCAAGTTCGTGCGGCCGCAGGGCGCCGATCTGATCACGGGCGGCTCGAATTAAAGCGGTTCACTCGCGCTCCACGTAAAAACGGGCGGCTCCTTGCGGACCGCCCGTTTTTCTTGATACGGCGCCGTCGATTCTCAGGCCGTGAAGCGGATCACGCCGTCCGCGCCGGTCGCGCGCGTGAGCTTGCCCGCGAGCCAGAGCAGGTTCAGGTGCGCCAGCGCCTCGCCCATCGCGAAGGTCATCTGGTGGATGTCGAGCTCGCGCCTGAACATGATCGGCACGATGTCGGCGGCGCTTTGCGGCGCGCGTTCGCACGCTTCGATCACTTCGGCAAGACGCGCGTCATGGTGCGCGCGCAACTGCGCGATGCGCGTGCGCACGCCGCGAAACGGCTTGCCGTGCGAGGGCAGCACGAGCGTGTTCTCGGGCAAGGTTTCGTAGCGGCCGAGCGATTCGAGATAGAGGCCTAGCGGATTGCCTTCCGGCTCCATGTCGAACACGGAGACATTGGTCGAGATGCGCGGCAACACCATGTCGCCGGAGATCAGCACGCCGGTTGCGGCGCAGAACAGCGCGCAATGCTCGGGCGAGTGCCCGTAGCCCGTGATGACGCGCCAGTCGCGCCCGCCGATCGCCACCGTGTCGGCTTCGCGCAGCCGGCGGTACTGCGTGGGCAGCGCGGGTACGAGGCTGCCGTAGTAGCCGTGGCGGTTGCGCAGCTTGTCGAGCGAAGCTTCGTCGGTGAGCCCGTGACGCGCGAAATGGCGCGCGGCGCCTGCGCCGCCCGCGTTCGAGCCGTCGCCGGCCGCCATCACGCGGGCCTGCATGTATTCGCCGAGCGTGGCCCACAGGCGCACGTCCCAGCGCGCCTTGTCTCCGCCCGCGCAAATCCAGTGCGCAAGGCCGATATGGTCGGGGTGGCAATGCGTGACGAGCACGCGAAGCACCGGCAGGCCTTCCAGCTGGTTCTCGAACACGGCTTCCCAGCGGGCCTTGATGGTGTCGTTGGTGATGCCGCAGTCCACCACGGTCCAGCCTGGCTGGCCGTCGATCTCGTCGCGCAGCAGCCAGAGGTTGATGTGGTCGAGCGCGAACGGCAGCGGCATGCGCAGCCATTTCACGCCGGGCGCGACGTCGAAGGCGAGGCCGGGCTCCGGCAGGGTGTCGGCGTAGGGGTAGTCGAGCTGGTGTTCGAGGGCGTTCATCGGGGGTGTCTTCTCCTGTGCGGGTCGGCGTTGGCGCTTGAGCGTCTCGTCCGGCCCCATGCAAAGCGCGTCTTGCGCGTCGCTCCTGCCGGTTGCGTAACCGCGTACTTGACGATAACGTAAACGTCGATTCTATCGTCCCTCGCGTTGTCGTGCAGACAACAGCCGGGCCAGCCGCCTTTCGCACACCATGACGACCCAGTACACGATTACCGAACTCGCCCGGGAATTCGACGTAACGCCGCGCGCGATCCGCTTCTACGAGGACCAGGGCCTCCTCGCGCCGAGCCGCGAAGGCGCGGGCGGCCTGAAGCGCGTCTTTTCGGGGCGCGATCGCACGCGGCTGAAGCTGACGCTGCGCGGCAAGCGCCTCGGCTTCACGCTCTCGGAGATCCGCACGCTGCTCGACCTCTACGAGTCGCCGACCGACACGCTCCCGCAGCTCCAGGCGTTCCTCGACACCGTGGTGCATCACCGCGAGATACTCGAGCGCCAGCGCGCGGACCTCGACGCGACGCTCGAAGACCTTGCGCAGTACGAGGCCCAGGCGCGCGCCCTGCTCGACAGGAATGCGGCGCACGAGGGCGAGACGTACGAAAGCGGCGCTCCCGCCGCCGCTCGCGCGAAACCCTGACGCTCGCGCAACGGGCATGGCGGCCATGAAACACTTCCCGAAACTGCTTTCTTCGCAGATCGGCTTCGATGTCGCGCAGACCATGCTCGACGGCTTCAACCGTCACTACCACAACTTCTGCGACGCGGCGGCGAGGGCGCGGACGTTCTTCGAGGCAGCCGACTGGCGCGCTCTGCAGCAGCTCGCGCGCGAGCGCATCGCCTCCTATGACGATCGCGTGAAGGAGTGCGTGGCCGCGCTCGAGGACGAATACGGCGCCGAGAGCATCGACGACGAAGTCTGGCAGCAGATCAAGCTGCACTACATCGGCCTGCTCACGACGCACCGGCAGCCCGAATGCGCGGAGACGTTCTTCAACTCCGTGTGCTGCAAGATCCTGCACCGCTCCTACTTCAACAACGATTTCATCTTCGTGCGGCCCGCCATCTCGACCGAATACATCGAGAACGACGAGCCCGCCGCGAAGCCCACCTACCGCGCGTACTATCCGGGCAAGGACGGCGTCGCGGCGACGCTCGAGCGCATCGTCACGAACTTCCAGCTGGAGACGCCGTTCGAGGATCTCAGGCGCGACGTCGACTGCATCATGCAGACGATGCTCGGCACCTTCGGCGTGGTCGAGCCCAAGCCGAACTTCCAGATTCACGTGCTGTCGTCGCTGTTTTTCCGGCATAAAGGCGCGTATATCGTCGGGCGCATCATCAACGGCGATCTGCTCGCGCCGTTCGTCGTGCCGATCCGTCATGTGGAGTCGGGCAAGCTTGCACTGGACACGGTGCTGCTGCGCACGGAGCAACTGCTCGTTCTCTTCAGCTTCTCGCACTCGTATTTTCTGGTGGATATGGAAGTGCCGTCCGCCTATGTGGAGTTTCTGCGCACCATCATGCCGCGCAAGGCCAAGGGCGAAATCTACACGTCGCTCGGCTTGCAGAAGCAGGGCAAGAACCTGTTCTATCGCGACTTGCTGCATCACCTCTCGCATTCGAGCGACCGGTTCATCGTCGCGCCAGGCATACGCGGCATGGTGATGATCGTGTTCACGCTGCCTTCGTATCCGTACGTGTTCAAGGTCATCAAGGACAGCTTTCCCGCGCCGAAGGAGACCACGCGCGAGCAGGTCGAAGCGAAGTATCAGCTCGTGAAGCGCCACGACCGGCTAGGGCGCCTTGCCGACACGCTCGAATATTCGAGCGTGGCGCTGCCCATCGCGCGGCTCGACGAGGCACTCGTGCGCGAACTGGAAACGCTTGCGCCCTCGATGCTCGAGTACGAGGGAGACAACCTCGTGATCCGTCACGTCTACATCGAGCGGCGTATGGTGCCGCTCAATCTCTATCTGCAGAACGGCAGCGACGCCGAAGTCGAGCATGGCATACGCGAATACGGCAACGCGATCAAGGACCTGCTGCGCGCGAATATCTTTCCGGGCGACATGCTCTACAAGAATTTCGGCGTGACGCGCAACGGCCGCGTGGTGTTCTACGACTACGACGAGATCGAATATCTCACCGATTGCAACGTGCGCGCCGTGCCGCCGCCGCGTAATGAGGAAGACGAATTATCCGGCGAGCCGTGGTACCCCGTCGGCCCACGCGACATTTTCCCGGAAACGTACGGCACCTTCCTGCTCGGCGATCCGCGCGTGAAGCGCGCCTTTCTCGCGCATCACGCGGACTTCTTCGAGCCCGGGCTCTGGCAGGAGAGCCGCGCGAGGCTCATCGCGGGCGAAGTGCCGGACTGTTTTCCCTACGACGCATCGATTCGTTTCAGCGTGTGTTACCCCGAACGTTTTGTACGCGAAGAGGCGCCGGCCGTGCGCGTTGCCTGAGCGCGCGGCCAGGGGTTGAACGGATTCAAGCGAATTCAAACGAATTCAAACGGATTTATCAAGGAGCACAAACATGAGTGAGACGCAAAAGCAGGACGCCATCGTGATCGTTTCGGCGGCGCGCACGCCGATGGCGGGTTTTCAGGGCGATTTCGCGGCGCTCACCGCGCCGCAGCTCGGCGCGGCCGCGATCGCGGCGGCCGTCGAGCGCGCGGGGTTGAAGCCCGAACAGATCGACGAGGTCGTGATGGGCTGCGTGCTGCCCGCGGGGCAGGGCCAGGCGCCCGCGCGCCAGGCGGCGCTCGGCGCGGGGCTGCCGCTCGCAGCGGGCGCGACGACCGTCAACAAGATGTGCGGCTCGGGCATGCGCGCGGCGATGTTCGCGCACGACATGCTGCTGGCGGGCTCGGCCGGCGTGATCGTCGCGGGCGGCATGGAGAGCATGTCGAACGCGCCTTATCTGTTGCCGAAGGCGCGCGCCGGCATGCGCATGGGCCACGGCCAGGTGCTCGACCACATGTTCCTCGACGGCCTCGAAGATGCCTATGACAAGGGCCGCCTGATGGGCACGTTCGCGGAAGAATGCGCGGGCGAGTACGACTTCTCGCGCGAGCGTCAGGACGCGTTCGCGATCGAGTCGCTCAAGCGCGCGAAACGCGCCAACGAGGACGGCTCGTTCGCATGGGAGATCGCGCCGGTGAAGGTGACCTCGCGCGCAGGTGAGGCGACCATCGAGCGCGACGAGCAGCCGTTCAAGGCCAATCTCGACAAGATCCCGACGCTCAAGCCCGCGTTCAGCAAAACCGGCACGGTGACGGCAGCAAATTCGTCGTCGATTTCGGACGGCGCGGCGGCGCTCGTGATGATGCGCGAATCGACGGCGAAGCAGCTCGGCCTTACGCCGCTCGCGCGCGTGACGGGCCATTCCACCTTTGCGCAGCAGCCCGCGAAGTTCACGACGGCGCCGGTGGGCGCGATCCGGAAGCTGTTCGAAAAGACCGGCTGGAAAGCGAGCGACGTCGATCTCTACGAGATCAACGAGGCCTTTGCCGTGGTCACGATGGCCGCGATGAAGGAGCACGATCTGCCGCACGAGAAGGTCAACGTGAACGGCGGCGCGTGTGCGCTCGGTCACCCGATCGGCGCTTCGGGTGCGCGCATTCTCGTGACGCTGATCGGTGCGTTGCGAGCACGCGGCGGCAAGCGCGGCGTGGCGACGCTGTGCATCGGCGGCGGAGAAGCCACGGCGATGGGCGTCGAACTGCTGTAGGCTGGCGCCAGAACAGGCGCGCCGCTTTGCAAGGCGGACAGGCGGCGCGCCGCAGCGGTTTCAATGCACAGACAAGCAAGGTGACGAGATGAAAACAGCGTTGATCGTGGGCGCGTCGCGGGGCCTGGGTTTCGAGTTCGCGCGGCAGTATGCGAAGGCCGGCTGGCGCGTGCTGGCCACGGCGCGCGGGCCCGAAGCGCTCGAAGCCCTGCGCGCAATCGGCGCGCAACCCTTCCAGCTCGACATCGCGCGGCCGGAGGAAATCGCCGCGCTCGGCTGGAAGCTCGACGGCGAGCGGCTCGACGTGGCGCTCGTCGTCTCCGGCGTCTACGGCCCGCGCACCGAGGGCGTGGAGACCATCACGGCCGAAGACTTCGAATACGTGATGAACACCAACGTGCGCGGCCCGATGCAGCTGATCCCCATCCTGTTGCCGCTCGTCGACGACGCCCACGGCGTGCTTGGCGTGCTGTCGAGCCGTATGGGCAGCATTGCGGAGACCACGGGCACGACGGGCTGGCTCTACCGCGCGAGCAAGGCCGCGCTCAACGACGTGCTGAAGATCACCTCGCTGCAAACGCGCCGCGCCACCTGCGTCGCGCTGCATCCGGGCTGGGTGCGCACCGACATGGGCGGCGCGCACGCGGCGATCGACCCGGCGGCGAGCGTCGCCGGCATGCGCGAGGTGGTGGCCGAGGCGGCTGCCGCGCGCGACGTGTTCAACGGCCGCTTCTTCCAGTACGACGGCACCGAGCTCGACTGGTAAAGCGCCGCCTGTCTGCGCTACGCTTGCGGCCTCTCGCAACGGAGCCCTGACCCATGAACGCCGAACCCGCGCGCGTTGTCCTGCCCGCCACCCGGCCCGCCGATTGTCCCTGCGGCGGTGCCGCGCCCAGCCAGAAGGCGCCGGCGAGGGCGCCGCGCTACGCGCAATGCTGTGGCCGGTTCATCGACGGCGCAGCGATCCCCGCCACGGCGCTCGAACTGATGCGCTCGCGCTACACGGCCTACGTAGTCCGTCCTGAACAATTCGGCGCGCTTGCCATCAGCGTTACGCCAGCACGTCGGCGGTGCAGCAGTTGGACAGGGCAGCGAGAACGAAGACAC